>DASVQM010000057.1:0-3624 GCA_036389095.1 Pyrinomonadaceae bacterium | reverse complement strand
GAGCCCGACCGACGCGGTGACGTTTGGCGGGGTGGCGATAATCTTAGCCGGGGTCGCAGTGCTGGCGTGCTTGATTCCGGCGAGGCGGGCGACCAGAGTTGATCCGATGGTCGCCCTTAGATACGAGTGAAAGGATGAAGGCGGAAGGATAAAAGCACGGCGATGTTAGATGAATGATTCGATTAACGTCGCCACTCTTTCATCCTTCATCCTTTCTTTCATCCCTGGTCTTGGAGGTTTCGCAATGATGGTTACAGTTTTTATCTCGACGCTGCTGCTTCTGCTGTCGCCGACGGTCGCGCTCTTTATCAATTCGTCTGCGCAGGATGGGAGAGCGAAGACGGGAGGGCAGCGCAGCACATGGGTGTGGTCGCACACGGACGACGGTGTGGTCGAGGAGGTGAAGGTCGAGGGCGGGGTCGTCTTCACGGATGATTACACGGACATCAGGAGCGTCTCTGAAGACGGGCAGTTTTTGGCCAGAGATGAAAGAGGCGGCGTGGCTCGAAAGCTGCGCGTGGTGCGGGGCGCGGACGGCACGCTGCAACGCTCTTATTCTCTCAACGGTCGAGCGCATGAGTTCGACGCGGAAGCTAAAGCCTGGCTCTCGAAATTTCTGCTCGAAGCCGTGCGCGGGAGCGGGCTGGATGCGAAGGCCAGGGTGCAGCGTCTCTTACGCGAGCGGGGCGGGCGCGGCGTGCTCGACGAAATCTCTCTGCTCAAGAGCGACTACGCCAGGCGAATCTATTTCGAGACGCTGATTAAGGACGGCGCTCTCGATGGGCCCACTCTCGAAAGCGCTCTCAGGCAGGCGGCGCGACAAATCTCTTCCGATTATGAGCTGGCGGTCTTTCTCATCGAGTCTGTGGACAGCTACCTCGACAAGGACAAGCTGATTCCGGTCTTCTTTGAAGCGACCAGGAGAATCGGCTCCGACTACGAGCACCGGCGCGTTCTTTCCGCCGTGGTCGAGAGGCATCCGCGCAGGCCGGTCCTCTCGCCAATGCTTGAGTCCGCCGCCTCCATCTCCTCCGATTACGAGAAGGCCAGCTTTCTGATAGAGGCGGCCACGCTTTATCTAGGCGACGCCTCGCTGCGCTCCGCTTTCTTGCAGGCGGTCAACTCGATCTCCTCCGATTATGAGCGTGGACGCGTGTTGTCGGTCGTGGCGAAGAAGACTCAGCTCGGCTCGACATCGGATTAAAGGAAGGTGCTTTCCGGGCGCTTTCTCTCCGGCAGGACTTGCCAGACATTTACAAGGGTTGGAGTTGATTTGAAATTTCAAATCGCAAAATGCGCGGCCAATAGTTTTATCCCTTCCAAAGTGGAGGCATCGTGATGGGAAATCTGTTGCAGGACATGCGCTACGGCGTCCGCATGATGTTGAAGCGACCCGGCTTTACAGTGGTCGCCCTGCTGGCGCTCGCGCTTGGTATCGGCGCGAACTCGGCCATCTTCTCCGTCGTCAATGCAGTGCTGCTGCGCCCGCTGCCGTTTGAAGGCCAGGAGCGCCTGATTACGATTGAGACCAAGAGCGAGAACACGGGTTCGATTGGCGGTGTGCTTTCATATGCGAACTTCGCAGACTTGCGCGACCAGAGCCGGACGCTTGAGTACGCGGCGGCCTACAGCCACAGCGCAGCCTTCCTGACGGTGGGCGACGACCCTGAGCGCTTGCGGGGCGTGGTCGTGAGCGCAGACATATTCCCCATGCTCGGCGTCAAACCCGTCATGGGCCGCACCTACACGCGCGAGGAAGATCAGAAGGGCGCGCGCAAAGTCGTCGTCTTGAGCTACGGGTTGTGGCAGCGACGCTTCGGCTCCGACCCGAAGATCGTCGGGCAGGAGATTCCGCTGGGCACAAAGCCTGCGCTCGTGCTGGGCATCATGCCGAAGGGCTTCAAGTTCCCGGTCGAGGCAGAGGCCATAGAGTTCTGGCAACCGCTCGTCCCGAACCTGAGCGATACGGACATTGCCAGGCGCGACGCGCAGTGGCTCTCGGTCGTCGCCAGGCGCAAGCCGGGCACGACCGAGCAAGAGGCGCAGGCCGAGATCAGCACTATCGCCAGGCGGCTTCAGTCGCAATACCCTGCGACGAATACGGGGATCGGCTTCTCCATCACACCACTGCACGAAAAGCTTGTCGGCGACCTGCGCATGGCGCTCTTCGTGCTGCTCGCGGCGGTCGGCTGCGTGCTCCTGATCGCCTGCGCCAACGTCGCCAACCTGCTGCTGGCGCGGGCCGCCGCGCGCCAGAGAGAGATTTCGATTCGCACGGCGATGGGTGCAAGCCGCTGGCGCATCGTGCGGCAGCTTTTGACTGAGAGCCTCTTGTTGTCTGTGATGGGCGGCGGTCTGGGCCTGCTGCTCGGATGGTGGGGCGTTGACTTGCTCATGTCTGCTATCCCGACGGACATTCCACTGGCCGGCGAAGTCTCTCTGGACTGGCGCGTGCTCGCCTTCACCGCCGCGCTCTCAGTCCTGACGGGCATTCTGTTCGGGCTCGCCCCGGCGCTGCAATCCTCCAAACTGGATTTGACGGAATCGCTCAAGGAGGGCGGGCGCGGCTCGACGGAGGGTCGCGGAGGCCGCCTGCGCAACGCGCTCGTCATTACGGAGATCGCCGTCTCGCTCGTGCTGCTTGTGGGCGCGGGTCTTCTCGGTCAGAGTTTCCTGCGATTGATGGACGTGTCGCCGGGATTTAACCCGCAGGGCGTGCTGACGACGGATGTCGTCTTCGTCAACAAGAAATATACGGAAGACGAGCGCAAGGTGGCGACGCTGGACGAAATCTTGCGGGGCGCGGCATCGCTTCCGGGTGTGCAGGCGGTCGGCGCTGTTGACCCGCTCCCGCTCGGCGGAAACTTCATCGCCTACAGCTTCAACATCGAAGGTCGAGCGCCGTTTAATCCGGGCGAAGGGCCTTCGGCTGACCGGCGCTCCATCACCCCTGATTACTTCCGCGCGATGGCCATCCCGCTCATCAAGGGCCGCGCCTTCGACGCGCGCGACGTGAAGGACGCTCCGCCCGTCGTCGTCATTAACGAAACCTTCGCGCGCCGCTTCTTCACGGACGTTGACCCCATCGGCAAGCGTCTCATTTTCGACGACGTACCGGACGCGCCGCCGCGCGAAATCGTCGGCGTCGTCGGCGACGTGCGCCACGCAGGGCTAGACGTGGAGGCTGGCCCGGAGTTCTACCTGCCCTACGCGCAGGAGACCGGCCTGCGCGCGACGCTCGTCGTACGCACCAACACCGCAGACCCGTCGAGCCTCATCACACCACTGCGCGGCATGATCAGGCAGATAGACAAGGACATCCCGGTCTTCAACGTCCGCACGATGGATCAACTTCTCTCAGAGTCCGTGGCCCGCCGACGCTTCAACATGATGCTGCTCGGCACGTTCGCCTTCGTCGCCCTCTTCCTGGCGGCCATCGGCATCTACGGCGTGATGAGCTATTCCGTCACCCAGCGCACTCACGAAATAGGCATCCGCATCGCCCTCGGCGCACAGACTCGTGATGTCCTACGGATGGTCATCCGTCAGGGCATGACTCTCGTCTTGATCGGCGTCGGCATCGGACTGCTTGCCGCCTTCTCGCTGACACGCATCATGGCGAGT
>DASVQM010000056.1:0-46014 GCA_036389095.1 Pyrinomonadaceae bacterium | reverse complement strand
TCCCGGCACGAGCCGCTTGTAGCTGTTCGTGGTCGGAGCGGCGAAGGCGACAATGGCCGCCGCATGTTTCAACAGTCCTCCGATGTAGAAGCGTGCCATGTCGGAGAGTCCCGCGTAGCCGTCGCCTGCGAAGAGCGGCTTTTCATCTTTCCAGAGAGATTGATGGCAATGCATGCCTGAGCCGTTGTCGCCGTAGAGAGGCTTGGGCATGAAGGTCGCCGACTTGCCGTACTGGTAGACGGTGTTACGCACGACGTACTTGAAGATTTGCAGGTTATCGGCTGTGCCGAGCAGAGTGGAGAAGCGGAAATCAATCTCGCACTGTCCGGCGGTTGCGACCTCGTGATGATGACACTCTACGTTGATGCCGCACTTGGCGAGTATCAGAGAGATTTCCGAGCGCAGGTCGCTTAAAGAATCGGCTGGCGGGACGGGCACGTAGCCCTCTTTGGGTCGGATGCGATAGCCGAGGTTCGAGCCGTTGAACTCGTCCGCCGCGCGCCCTGAGTTCCAGTGCCCCTCGTCGGAATCAACCGTGTACCCGGCTGAGTTCTGATCGTTGTGATACTTGACGGAATCGAAGACGAAGAACTCTGCTTCGGGGCCGAAGTTGGCCGTGTCCGCGAGACCCGTAAAACGCAGGTAGCTTTCGGCGCGACGCGCGACCGAACGCGGGTCGAAAGCGTAGCCCTCTTTCGTGATCGGGTCAACGACGTTGGCGACAAAACAGACGGTCGGCTCTTCCGAGAACGGATCCATCCAGAAGCGAACCGGGTCTGGCACTAAGAGCATGTCCGATTCGTTGATGGCGGCCCAGCCGCGCAGAGAGGAGGCGTCGAAGCCGAACCCGTCCTCAAAAGAGCCTTCGGAGAGCTGCTCAATCGGAAAGGTCAGGTGATGCCAGGCTCCCGGCAAATCCGTAAACCGAACGGAGACGAATTTCGCCCCCTGGTCGGCGGCGTACTTCAAGGCGGTTTTAGCGTCCATCATGTTCTCCTGAAAGGAAAAGGGAGTGTTAAGGGGTGCTCTTCAAGCGCGCTGCATGAGCAAGCAGGCTGTTAAGGTTTAGGGCCGAGAGCGTTGGTAAACCGGAGCGTGCGTCTATGGAATGCGGCGCGTAAAAAGCTTTGCATTATATTCGGGCCCCACGCCTTGTCAAGCTTTTCGGCGCTCAGCGGGCCGGACGCCCTTTGAGGCGAGGCCACTTTCTCCTCTTAAACCTTTACACGAGGCCGACTTAGACGGTTTAGCGGCCACTCCGGCCCGAAAAAATAGTTTTTGACCCTCCTCGCTTTTTCTGTTACATTGCCAGCCTTAGTGTTCCAGCCACGAATCTCCACTTCGGCAACGGTATCGTGAGGCGATAGCACCTCTCAATACCGCAGGCTTTGCTTACACGGGAACGGCAGGCAGGGGGAAACCGCGAATTGACCACGGCAATCGAGCAAACGCTTGAAACTTATGGCATTGAGAACTGGGGGGCCGGTTACTTTGACGTTAATCGGAAAGGTAACTTAATCGTTCACCCCACCGAGAACGACAGTCGCGCGGCAGACTTGAAAGAGATCATAGACGATCTGGCGCGCCGTGGCATCGGCACACCCGTGCTGCTGCGCTTTCCCCAGCTTCTCGCCGCCCAGGTTAGAAAGCTTCAACGCGCCTTCAGCAAATCCATACGCGAGTACGAGTACCAGGGCGCGCACATGTGCGTCTACCCGATGAAGGTCAACCAGGCGCGCTCGGTCGTCGAAGAGTATCTGCGCGAAGGCTCGCGCTACGATTTCGGCCTCGAAGCCGGATCGAAAGCGGAGTTGTACGCGGCCCTCGCCCTGGACCAATCCTCGGACAGCCTGCTCGTCCTCAACGGCTTTAAGGACGAGGAGTTCATCGAGCTGGCCTTCATCGGCGCGCAGAGCGGCAAGCGCGTCGTCATCGTCATCGAGAAGCTCAACGAGCTTGATCATATCCTGCGCGTCGCCGAAAGGTATGCAGAGGGCGTGATGCCGATGGTCGGCATGCGCGTCAAGCTCTACTCCAAGGGCTCTGGCCGCTGGGAGAAATCCGGCGGCGAAGCGGCCAAGTTCGGTTTGACGACGACGGAGATTCTAGAAGTCATTCATCGCCTGCAAGAGGCCAGGCAGATTGATATGCTGCGCCTCCTGCACTTTCATATCGGCTCGCAACTGACAGACATCAAGCGCATCAAGAACGCGATGAAAGAGGCGGCGCGCGTCTATGCCAAGATTCAACAGATGAAAGTCCCGATTGAGCTGCTCGATGTCGGCGGCGGGATGGCCGTTGACTACGACGGCTCGAAGACGGCGTTTGATTCGTCCGCCAACTATACGGCGCAGGAATTCGCCAACGATGTCATCTACACGATCAAGCAGGTGTGCGATGACGAGAACGTCCCGCATCCGACCATCATTCAGGAATCGGGCCGCTTCCTCGCCGCCTATCACGCCATCGTCGTCACCAACGTCGTGGACGAGATAGAAACGGTTGTCGAAGACATTACGCCGATTGCCATTGACGACGACGATCCGCAGGTCGTGGTCGAGCTGGGCGATCTGCGCGAAACCATCAGCGTCAAAAATTACCGGGAGTATTACCACGACGCCCTGGAACATCGTGAGGAGCTGTTTACGCTCTTCAACCTCGGCATCATCTCCCTGGAAGACCGCGCCAAGGGCGAAGTCCTCTTCTGGGATGTCTGCGAGCGCGCGGACAAGTACGCGCAGCAGGCCAAGTACGTCTCCGAAGAGTTCGGCGATTTGCGTCGGCTGCTGTGCGCCAAATACCTGACCAACTTTTCCGTCTTTCGCTCCGTGCCCGACCACTGGGCCCTGGATCAGTTGTTCCCCATCGTGCCGATTCACGGCCTGAACCGCCCGCCGACGGAGTATGCGACGCTCTGCGACATTACGTGTGATTCGGACGGCGTCGTTGACAAGTTCGTAGACCTGCACGATGTCAAGCAGGTGTTGGAGCTGCACCCGCTCGTGCAGGGCGAGCCCTACTATCTGGCCTTCATGCTCGTCGGCGCGTATCAGGAAGTCATGGGCAACAATCACAATCTCTTCGGCACGCCCAATGAAGCTCACATACACATTGACGAAGACGGCTACCTGATTAAGAAGGTGATTCGCGGCACGTCCATCGGCGAGGCCGTCGAGCGCGCGCGCTATGACCGCAGCATGCTGCATGACGGCTTCCGCCGATTGGTCGCGCAGCGCGTCAAGCATGAAGAGTTATCGGAGGCGGACGCGGCGGAGATTATAGAGTTCTATGAGTCGCGCTTTGACGCCTACACGTACCTGGCCGTCAACGGAAAACCGAGTCGTAGCAAGCGCAACCGAGAGTAATGAGTGATGAGTGATGAGGACTAGCCAGAAGCTTTTGCTCATGACTCATCACTCATCACTCGTCACTCGCTACTTATTGATAGAAAAGGATAGAGAGACTCCTATGGTGACGCAGCGAAAACCGAAACCCTCTAAGTACCTAACCGTGCCGACCAGGCCCGTGCAGGTAGACCGCGACCGCTCCGTCGCCGGTCTGCTGGAGAAGATGGAGGGCACGGGATTTGGCGGGCGACAGATGGCCGAAGCGCACCGCATCTGGCTCGACATGCTCGGCGACAATACGACGATTATGGTCGCGGCCTCAGGCGCGCTCATCCCGGCAGGCATGCGCCGCCTCCTCGCCTACGTCATCAAGAATCGCTTCGTCGACGTGCTCGTGCTCTCCGGCTCGATGCTCTTTCACGACCTGCACGAGACCCTGGGCCGCCATCACTTTCAGGCGCACCCCTCTATGACGGATGCCGAGTTGGAGGCTTCACAGATCAATCGTATGTGGGACTTGCTCGCCAGCGATGAGGAATACCGCGAGGCGGACGAATGGGTCGGCGGCTTCACCAACCAGCTAGACCAAACGCGCCCCTACTCGACGCGCGAGTTCCTGCATCTGCTCGGGCGCGAGCTGGCCGAGATCGCCACCGAAGACGGCGTTTTGACCTCCGCCTACAAAGCGCGTGTGCCCATCTTCTGCCCGGCCATAGCCGACAGCGCCATCAGCATAGGTATTGCCGCCGCGCGCTTCGAGAAGAAGAATAACTTCCAGTTCGACATCGTGCAGGACGTGCTGGACATGACGCAGATCGCCGCCCGCGCGCGCGTCACAGGCGTCATCAACCTGGGCGGCGGCACGACCAAGAGCTTTATCCAGCAGACGGAAATCTCCACCAACATCGTCAAGATTCCTACGCGCGGCCACAAGTACGCCATCCAGATTGCGACCGATGCGCCGCATCCG
The DNA here is from genome assembly GCA_036389095.1 of Pyrinomonadaceae bacterium. Taxonomy (GTDB): domain Bacteria; phylum Acidobacteriota; class Blastocatellia; order Pyrinomonadales; family Pyrinomonadaceae; genus DASQYE01. Next base: position 41,697 of record DASVQM010000056.1, on the reverse strand, counting down.
GGCGGGCGCAGCAACGCCGTCGCCTTCGACGAATCTCTCGTCTACGGCAAGCTCGCGCGCGGCGCGCGCACGGCCTACGTCAACTGCGACTCGACCATCGCGCTCCCCATCCTCGTGACAGCGCTCTCGCAGACAGCCGCCAAATACATGAAGGGCCGCAAGCGCCCGAACTTCACCTTCACCGGGCGCGACCTGATGATCGAAGTCCAGTAGAAAAGTCTTTAACCTAAGGGAACAGCCGGCAACCAGCTAATCCTCGCTGGCCGCCGGCTATTATTTTGTTCAAACGCCGGTCGGGAATTTTTTTCAACAAAAGCGCTTGACCCTGACGCAACGTCAGGGCTTAGGATGCGGTTTGAAGGGAGGAGGCTTTCGATGAAGGCAGAGGAGACGCTGTATCAGGCGAGCGAATTTGCCGGGCTGACGGGCGTCACTGTTCGCGCGCTGCATCACTACGACCGGCTCGGGCTACTGAAGCCGAGCGGGCGCACGGCGAGCGGTTATCGCCTCTACGGCGAGCGCGATTTCGCGCGCCTGCAACAGATCGTGACGTTGAAATTCATCGGCCTCTCGTTGAAACAGATCAAGAACATTCTCGACCGGGAGACGTTCGATCTTTCGACGGCCCTTCGACTCCAAAGGGAAATTTTAGGGGAGAAGCGACGCCAGCTCGAAATGGCTATCGGTGCGATTGAAAAGGCCGAGCGCCTGCTGTCGCAGGACGGTGGGCCCGGTTGGGAGACGTTCGCAAAAATAATCGAGGTGATGAATATGCAAAACGATTGGGAATGGGTGAAGAAATACTACACCGAAGAACAGCTACAGGAGTTGGCCCAGAGGGGGACGCCCGAAGTGCTTGAACAGGGGCAGCGGGACTGGGCCGTTCTGCTCAAGGAAGTGTCGGAGGCGGTTAATGAAGGAGTTGACCCGTCAAGCGAGAGAGCGCAGTCGCTCGCCCGGCGCTGGTCTGCGCTGATCGAGCGTTTTACGGGAGGCAATCCGGGGATCGCAGAGAGTCTCGGCAATCTCTACAAAGACCAGGCCAACTGGCCCGCCAATGCCCGGAAGCCCTTTACGGATGAAACGATGGCCTTCATCCACAAAGCGCAGGCCGCGCGCCCGAAGGAGTGAGCCCGCACATGGGCCCACTCCTCCCCTCGCCTGTCAACAGACGAACTTAAAACGCGCCTGGCTTAAACGCGCTCATCACTCATCACTCGTCACTTGTCACTGCTTTCCAGCCACCTTAAACTGTCCGTATGTCAGAATCAGCACAACTTCCGATGAACTTCGGCGGGATTGCCGAAGAAGAGTTTTCCTCCTTCGAGGCGGCGCGCATCCTCGTCTGGCCCATCGCTTACGAGGGGACTGTCTCTTACGGCACGGGCACGGGGCGCGGCGCGGAGGCCATCATCGACGCCTCGCGCAACATGGAGCTTTACGACGAGGAGACCGACGCGGAGGTTTACAAGCTGGGCATCCACACGCTCGAAGAGTCCGCTTCGCTTGAGCCGCCGTCGAGGATGATGGCATCGCTCTATCAGCGCGCCAGGGATTTGGTCGCCACGGGAAAGTTCATTGCGATGATCGGCGGCGAGCATTCTGTGAGCGCTCCTGTGATTCGCGCTCACGCCGAGCGCTACGAGAATCTCTCCGTGCTGCAAATAGACGCGCACGCAGACCTGCGCGATACCTATGACGGCACTCCGCACTCGCATGCTTCCATCATGGCGCGCGTCGTGCGCGACCTGCGCCTGCCTTCCGTGCAATGCGGCATACGCTCCATCTCCGCCGAAGAGGCGCGCGCGCTCGACGAGCTGCCGACGCGCATCTTCTGGGCCAAGGACATAGTGGGCCGCACGGACTGGTGGGAAGAGGCCGTCGCGGGACTGACGGAGAATGTCTATTTGACGATTGACATTGACGGGCTAGACCCGTCGCTCGTCGCGCAGACGGGCACGCCCGAGCCCGGCGGCCTCGGCTGGTATGAAGTGACGGGACTCATTCGCACCCTGGCGCGCAGCCGCCGCGTCGTCGGTATGGACTTAACGGAATATTCCTACGTCGAGGGCTTCGACGCCTCGGCCTTCCTCTGCGCCAAGCTCATCTACAAATCGCTCGCCTTCATCTTTGAACCCGAGACTGAACGCGTGCGCTCGGCATCCGTCTGATCAAAGAAGGAATTTAACAGGGATGGACAGAGATTGTCAGGATCAAGAATAAGCAAAGAGAATATCCATCAAGCAATGCTTTTGTCTTTCATCCCGCTTCTAGTTCTTATCCTGCTTTCCCTTTTCATCCTGACAATCTCTCTCCATCCCTGTTGATTTCTTCCCCGGCTTAGCCGAGCCATTCGAGCACGTCGTCTCCGGTGCGATGCTTGCCGCCGACGACCTGTATGAAATAGTCTTCAAGTGACATGGGCCCAACGGCGTCGCGCCCGTCGCCTGCAACTTCGATACCCTGTCGCAGCTCTTCCAGTGAGCCGGAGGCGGCGAGCCTGCCCTGCGAGATGATGGCGATGTCCGTGCATAGTCGCTCGACGATCTCAAGAACGTGCGAGGTGAGAAAGACCGTCAGCCCGCGCGCCGTCAGACGTGAGAGCAAGTCCTTGAGCGTGCGCGAGGCGATGGCGTCAATGCCCTCGAAGGGCTCGTCCAGGAAGAGCATCTCGGGCCGGTGAATCAGGGCGCAGGCGAGCGAGAGCTTCTTCTTCATCCCGTGCGAGTATTCGACGACCAGTTTCTTCGGCTCGGCGTCGAGTTCCATTAAGGCCAGCAGCTCCGCCGTGCGCTCGGCGATCTCGGTTTTCCCGAGCCCGTACATGCGCCCGGTAAAGGTCAGCATCTCTCTGCCGGTAAGTCGCTCGAACAGGTTCAGGTCTTCAGGCACGACGCCGATGCGCCGCTTCACTTCGAGCGGCTCTGCCCAGATGTCGCGCCCGAGCACAAGAGCGCGTCCGCCCGTCGGCGCAAGCAGGCCCGTCAGCATCTTGATCGTTGTAGACTTCCCCGCTCCGTTTGGGCCAAGAAAGCCGAAGAAGCGCCCGCGCCCGACGCGCAGGTCCAGATTATCCACCGCCGTAAAATCGCCGAAGCGCCGCACGAGGCCGTGGGTTTCGACCGCGAGCGGCGCTGGCGTTTCGAGCACACCAGCATCAGTCATGCACAAGCTTTTATGCTCGGCTGATGCCGGTGGTCAAGTGGAAAGGCAAGGATGAAGGATGAAGGATGAAGGATGAAGTAAAAGCATTCAAGATAGAGCAGCTTTCCTTTCATCCTTCCGCCTTCATCCTTCATCCTTTCAACAGCGGTTGGGCTTCGCTGGCGCGGACGTTTGGGTTGAAGTTGCGGTGCGTGCTCATGAGGAAGGCAGAGGTGCTTGAACGCAGGGCGTTGCCGTGCGTGGCGGCGAGGCGCACGAAGCGGCTGAAGATGGACGCGCCGTAGTAGTAGCCGTCTTGCAGGCTGACGAGCACGTCCGCCGTGTGATGCACGCGAGGCTCGTGGAGCGACTCGTATAGATTGGCGAGCGCGTCCGGGTAGATGTGGCTGGACGTGCGTTCGTACCAGGCGTTGTCCGGGGCGAAGCCGCGCTCGTCCAGTTGGCCTTCGTCTTCAAGACTTCGGGCGACGGCTGCGAGCTGTAAAGGGTCGCCCGCAAGCTGTTCGTAGCGATACTTGACGCCGCCGTTCTCGTACCTCTCAATGCGCGCCGTGCCGCGCTCGCTGCGAAGCATGACGCTCGCTGCGCCGTCACGATGGATGGCGAAGTCAACGCCCTTGAGCCCGACGAGAGCCTCAGCCGCCGCCGCCGTGTTCGCCTCGTCCGCACAATAAAGCGCGGCATAGCCGCACAGGCCGAAGGCCGGGACGGCGACGTTGCGGCGCTCGCGCAGGTGGTCTGCGACCTTGAAGCCGTGTCGGCGCAGATGCGTCTGTAGATGTACGCGATGATTCTCTTCCAGATTCATGCCGTGGTCTGAGAAGAGAACGATCTCCGTCTCGTCGCCGCACCACTCCTGTATCTCGCGCAGTATCCGGTCCAGGGATTCGAGCGCAGCTTCCAGGCGATGCCGCCCGCGAATGTGCAGCAGCCCATCCGTGCCCTTGAGGAAAGCGAAGAAATCGCGCGTCTGCGGCGCGGCGCGAAACCGCTCGCGGAAACGCTGCATGTCGGCACGCCAGACCGTTTCCGGCGCGACGTAGACAAGGAATTCAAACGGGAGCGGCTCCTGGTAATCAAGCTCGTCCATGTAGGATGAGGGTATCTTGTCGGGCGTGCGGCGGCCTATGTACTTGCGCACGCCTCCGCGCAGCTCTCTTATCGTGCGGTCGAAATAGAGGCTTTCGTAGCCGAGCGGCGGCGTCGCCCCGAGCATCTTCGAGAGCGCGACGTTCGTCAGCGTCGGGAAGGGCGAGAGCAGCCGCGACGGAGCGCCGAAGGCGGCGAACAACCCGCGCCCTTTCGCACCCTCGATCACTTCCAGGGGCACGCCGTCCAGGCACAGTAACAAACGTCTGGGACGCGTGCGGCCCGCACCGCTTGATGGTGTTTCCCTGTTCTCTTTCATTCCGATGTGCTCTTCTCGTTCCGAATTTTGTAGGGCTCGCGCAAACCCCTTTTCGCTTCTTCGTGCGCGTGCTCAACGTCTGGTCTCTGTAGAACCGAGCGATAGTGTATCAAGGCTTCGTTGCGCTTGCCCACCAGGTCCAAAGACTGTGCGGCGCGCAGGCGTGAGAGGGTGGCGAGGGTCGGCTCGCCTCCGTTGACGCTGGCGGCGGCGAGAAATTCTTTCGCGGCCTCGTCGAACCGCCCGGCCATGAACAGAGCATCGCCGTAACGGAAATGAATCAGGTCCAGAGAGCGCGCGGCGACCTCGCGCACCGTGCGGTCTTGCAGAAGCGTTTCATAGGTGGCGAGGGCTTCGCGCTCGGCGCTGGCCGCCGCCGTCGCGTTACCCGCCTGCCGCTCGATGCCCGAGAGCGACATGAGCGCATCCGCCGTTTCCAGCCTGTAGAGATAGTTGCGCGGGTACTTCGCTCCCAGCTCGCGCGAGATGGCCAGTGCATCGGCGTAGCGCTTCTCGCGTTTGTAGAGCACGATCAGCAGCGACCGCGCATCGTCGCGCGCAAAGCGTCCCTCCTTCGCCACACGCTCAAGCGTCAGCAGGCCGCGCTTCTTCGAGCCGCGCACGCCGCCTATGCTCGCCAGCAGCTTGATCGGCAGCGGAAGCGTCCCGGCCACGTAATCGTATAGGCCGATGGTCAGCTCCGCGTCCCTGTAGCCGGGGTCAAGCTTGAGCACTTCCCTGTGACGATCAACGCTGCTTGAGCCGTCGCGCAGCGCAGACATAAAGCTGCGCTGGACGGCGGCCCCGAAGGCGGCTTTTAACCCTTCGGTCGCGCCCAGGAAATAGAGCGCCTCCGTGTCGCGCGGGTTCGCTTTCAGTCTCGCCCTGGCCAGCAGCACGGCCTCGCGCGTCAGCTCTCGAAACTGTTCCACCGTGCGCGGGTCAACCGCGTCCTCCGTCTTGTTGTAGAAGGATTCAGAGCTGTAGAGCGAGGATTGCAGGCGGCGCGACTCGTTCAAGGTCTGCGTCCAGAGCGTGGCGGCGAGAAACTGCGGGCCAGCCGGATGCTGCGGGAACAGCCGCACGATCTCTTTAAAACGGCGACGCGCGCCCTCGTAGTCCAGGTTGTAAAGCGCCTCAAATCCAGCCGCCCGCAGCTCGTCCAGTCGCGCGCTCGTAACCTCGTCCGTAGTCCTGGCGACCAGTTGCGACTGCTGCTGCTGTTGACCGAGAGCCATCAGGGGGAAGGCCAGCACGAGCGTCAATGCGGCCATGTAGCTTACTCGTCTCATCCTTTAAAAAACCTCCGCAATCATTCTATTTTACATCCGGGCGGAGGCAAAAGCCCCGCCGATTTTCCAGGCGATAATCAGGTTGATGACAAAGCTCGTCGCATACCAGGCGGCGCGGGCCGCCTCTTCGTTCCACGTCAGGGCGCGCGCCAGCAGAAAAGCGATGGCGGCGAAAAAGATTCCCGGCAGCATCAGCGTAAAGCCGATGGAGTCGAGCATATATGACGAGTCTGCCACGCCCGGATGTTGCCCGGCCAGCGGACTATGCGCGTGCGAGGTCGCGTAAAAGCAGGCGAGGCCCGCCGCGTTCAATGCCGCGACGATCAGCAGCCACTTCCCTTTAGCTCCGTTACGATCAATCATCATGCTTCGGCAAAACTCTCAAGGTACTTGACGCCTGCGCCCGTATTGAAGAGCACTACGCGCTCACCGCGCTCGACCTCGCCCCGCTCGATCAGCCTTCTCAGCGCAGGCAGGCACGCGGCCCCCTCCGGCGCGCAAAACAGCCCCTCGCTCGCGCCTATCTCCATGGTGGCGGCGATCAACTCTTCGTCGCTGACGCCGATGGCCGTCCCGCCAGAGGCGCGCAGCGCGTCCAGAATCAGAAAATCTCCGATGGCGCGCGGCACTCGCAGGCCCGAAGCCACCGTCGCAGCGTTCTCGAACTCGTCCGCGAAGCGTTTGCCTTCGGCGAAGGCGCGGACGATGGGCGCGCACCCTGCGGCCTGCACCGTCACCATGCGCGGTCGCTTTCCGTCAATCCAGCCCAGCGCTTCCATCTCGTCAAAAGCCTTCCACATACCGATCAGCCCCGTCCCGCCCCCCGTCGGATAGACGATCACGTCCGGCAGCGTCCAATCCAACTGCTCTGCCAGCTCGTAGCCGAGCGTTTTCTTGCCCTCGATGCGATACGGCTCTTTCAGAGTCGAGACATCGAACCAGCCTTCCGCGTCCTTGCGCCGCGCGACCTCCGCGCCGCAGTCCGTAATCAGGCCGTCTATTAGCTGTACGTGCGCGCCCGTCTGCCGACACTCTATGACGTTGGCGCGCGGCGTATCGCGCGGCATAAAGATATGAGCTTCAAGCCCTGCGCGGGCGGCGTAGGCCGCGAGCGCGCCCGCAGCATTCCCAGCCGACGGCACGGCCAGTTTTCGAGCGCCCAGCTCTTTTGCCATGGAGACCGCCGCCGTCATCCCGCGCGCCTTGAAGCTCTGCGTCGGGTTGAGCGACTCGTCCTTGATGAAAAGCTCGCACTGTAGGCCGAGGCGCTCGGCCAGCCGGTTGGCGCGCAGCAGCGGCGTCCAGCCCTCGCCGAGCGAGACGATATTCTCCTCGCGCTCGACAGGCAGCACCTCGACGTAACGCCAGAGGTCAGCCGCTCGGCCTTCCAAAGATTTTTTTGTCAAACTGCGCCCGGCCCGCTCAAGATCATAGCGCACCAGAAGCGGCTTACCGCACTTCGAGCAAAGATTTTGCAACTGCCGTGCCTCGTGCCTGAGACCGCACGCCGCGCATTCCAGATGAGTCACATTCATCTTCTATTCTTCCTTTCAAACCCTATTATAGTGAGCCCGGCGGGCTCGCCCGAACACCGGAAAAACCTCTACGTCCGCGCCCAATCACATCATACCCGCTTCCCACATAGTTCCGTCAGGTGGAGCGCTCAGGCTGCACTGCGGTAGAAGGAAAAAGGCAGAAACTATAACGGATTGCCGATGACTCCGACCACTGAGCGAAGCTTCAGGTCAGTCGCGCCAAAGGTCTCGGGCGAGTGCTTTTGCTGAGTAGGACCGGCCAGAGACCTTTGGCGCGACTGACAAAGCGAGAGGCCAAAAGTAGGCAGCGCCTCTCTTCAAGTGCCTTCAGGCTTCCCCTTTGCCTTTTACTTTTTGCCTTTTTCCTTTTACCTTCTATCTTATGCCCATACGCCTACTGGCTCTAGACCTGGACGGGACGCTGCTTAATTCGCGGGGCGAGATTTCGCCGCGCAACCGGCGGGCGCTGGAGGAAGCGCGCGAGCGCGGCGTGCGTGTGGCGCTCGTCACGGGCCGTCGCTTCCGCGACGCCCGCCCGCTCGCCCTTGAGCTTGGCCTGGACGTGCCCGTCATCTCTCATAACGGAGCGCTCACCAAGCACGCGCGCACGCTTGAGACGGTGGCCGCCATCCTGCTGAGCGTTGAAGCGGCGCAGGTCGTGCTCCGGCTCGGTCAATCAATGGAGCTGGACGCGATGGTCAGCGACGATCACACGGGCCTCGGCGTCCTGCTCTACGACCGCATCAGCGAAGGCAACACGGCGCTTGAGAAGTACATCGCCTGGTCGCGCCGCATTCACGGCGACGAAGCCGAAGAGGCCGTCCGTCGCGTTCCCTCCCTTGAGAGCTATCTCGATCACGCGCCCGTGCACATCTCATTTTCGGGAAGCTGCGCGCGCATGGAGCAGTTGGCCGCAGAATTGAAAAGCGTGCTCGGAACAGAGATCAAAGCCTTCGCCACCATGTATCCCAAACACGATTTCGCGCTCATTGACGTGGTTAACCCGCTGGCGTCCAAGGGCGCGGGCGTCGCCGCCGCCGCCGCAGAGCTTGGCCTCAAGCCGGAAGAGGTGATGGCGATGGGCGACAATCTTAACGATTTGGAGATGCTTCATTACGCAGGGACGAGTGTCCGTATGGGCAACGCCCAGGCGTCGCTGCGAGAGGTCGAGAGATTTCATGAGACGGCGACCAACGATGAAGACGGAGTCGCCCTGGCAGTCGAGCAGTTTATTCTTTCACAGGACGAGCGCGAGCCCGTAGTCTAGAGTGCGCCGACCGGGGCGAGCGCGTCATTTAACTTTAATGTGAGGAGAGAGAAGAATCATGGCAAACCGCACCGCAGTTATTCAGACCAATAAAGGCACGATCCGCTTCGAGCTGCTGGAAACGGACGCGCCGAAGACGACCGAGAACTTTCGCCTGCTCGCCGAGAAGGGCTATTACGACGGCGTAATCTTTCACCGGGTCATCAAGGGCTTTATGATTCAGGGCGGCGACCCGACGGGGACCGGGCGCGGCGGCGCGTCGGCCTGGGGCGGGCGCTTCAACGACGAGATCAATCGCACTTCTCCCGTCTACCAGCGCGGCTACAAAGCGGGCACGGTCGCCATGGCCAACGCCGGGCCCAACACCAACGGCTCGCAGTTCTTCATCATGCACGTTGACTACGGGCTGCCGCCGAGCTACACCATCTTCGGGCGCGTCACCGAAGGCCAGGACGTAGTTGACGCCATCGCCTCTACCGAAACAGACCGCAGCGACAAACCCATCTCGCCCGTCACGATGGAAAAAGTGACTATCGAATAGTGACGAGTGACGAGCCGGGAACAAGAGACTGGCCGCAGGCATTGAGCCTGTGGTTTTAACCTGTCACCCGTCACTCGTCACTGCTTTTCCTATGGGCCCGTGGCCGTGGCCTATGCCGGGTGCATGGCGTATGGCGTCGGCGACGTAGCGTTTGGCCCTGCCGACAGCATCTTCCAGCTTGGCGTTGCGCCCGAGGCAGGCCGCGATGGCGGCGGCCAGCGTGCAGCCCGTGCCGTGCGTGCTCGTCGTTTCTATGCGCTCCCCGCGAAAGACGGCGACACGCCCTTCATCATCCAGAATGTCCGGCGCATCGACGCCCTTGAGATGCCCGCCCTTGACCAGCACTGCGCGTGCGCCCATCTCGCGCATCACGGAGGCGGCGCGTCGCATTCCCTCTTCATCCGTAATCCGTAAACCCGTGATGCGCTCGGCCTCTGGAATGTTGGGCGTGACGACGCGCGCCAGAGGCATCAACCCGGTCGTCAGCGCCTTGAGAGCATCGTCGTCTATCAGATCGTAGCCGGATGTCGAACGCACCACGGGGTCTACGACGGGCGCCGGCAACGCCGCTTCACGAAACAGCCTGGCCACTTCCAGTATCACCTCGCGCGTCGGCAGCATACCGGTCTTGGCGCACGCCACATGGAAATCTTCGATCACGGGCAAGACCTGCGCGCGCACAGTCTCAGCCGTTTGATGCGCCGCGCCGTAAACGCCCATCGTGTTCTGAAAGGTCAAAGACGTGACCGCAGCGGTCGCAAAGCAGCCGAACGCCGTGAAGGTCTTGATGTCGGCGACGACGCCCGCGCCGCCCGACGGATCGAAACCCGCGATGGTCAGCGCGACCGTCGTCGCGCGAGCTTGATCTATGCTCATGAGTTGACCGTGAAGAGTTGCCTTCGACCCTTAACTCCCGGCTTCATCACTTCGTCCGGGCGGGAGACGAAGACGCGCGCGCCTGCCGCATGCGCTTGATAAAGCTATCGGAAATCTTTCTCTCAAGTGTCCCGCCCAGCGAATTGACTTTCCCGCTGGCCACGATTCTGTTAGTGCGCGCGTCAATCACGCTGTAGACGAAGCTGTTGGTGAACAGCTTGCGGTCTACCTCTATGATTAAATCGGCGTCGGCCTCCTCTCTCGTGATCGCCAGGCCCCACTGCTGGAACTCTTCTCTGCGCAGCAGTGCATCTTCGAGCGTGGCGGGCTTGAAATAGATTGTTTTAGTTTGGATGAAAATCGTTCGTCCGGCTCGCAGTACATCCGTCGAGCTGTAACTTGCCGCCTGCAAGTGTATCGCCCCGCTCACAGGGAGCACAATCGCCGTCGAGCACAAAATGGCGAGAAGCAATATTCTCGCACCACGAGCCATGATGGACATGATTTTCCTACCGCCTTAGCCTATGCAAAATAGAGTCAAAGCTTTGCCCCATGAGTATAGAGCCGGGCCGCGCGAGGCCGACAGCGCGAGTGTGATACTTCTCAAACTATCACACTCGCGTTCGCTTGAGACATAATGTAGATTATTTCAAAGATTACCGATCAGGAGATGATATGAAAATAGAGTGGCAGCGAAACCTCTGGTGGCGTCAATTGTCCGTGGCGCTGCTTTCGATAGCGCTTCTCGCATCCTCCGCTTTCGGATGGCAGCAGCAGGCGGGGGTCGCGCCCGCACCGGCGACGACGCTTTCCACCGCCGAACGCGAGCTGGGCGCGAGCGTCAAGGTCGAGACGATCAGGGAAGTCGTGACGGCCCTCTCCGCCGACGAGATGCAGGGGCGCGGCACCATGCAGCCCGGAGGCGAGAAGGCGGCGCAGTATATCGCAGACCGTTTCAAGAGGCTCGGGCTCAAGCCTCTAGGCACTAACAACTCTTATCTCCAACCCATCAAATTCAGAGAGATGGAGTTCACACCCGAAACGAATCTTACGGTCGGCGACGCCACGCTCAAGCCCGGCAGCGATTTCTTCATCGCGCCGCCTTTTACCGGAGACAAGAGCGTCAGCGGCAATCTGGTCTTCGTGGCTTACGGGCTGGTCTCCGATGCGCCCCGGCGTAATGATCTGGCCGGAATAGATGTTAACGGGAAAGTCGTGGTCATGATCGAAGGCCCGCCGAAGAATGTTGACAAAGCGGCATGGAGAAGGTCAGAAGCGCAGATAAATGTCTTGCGCACGCTCATCAGGGGCGGAGCCGCCGGTCTGATCTTCGTCAGTAACGGCACGGAGGAGCATCCCTATTCGGAGATGGCCGACTACATGACGCGTCGCCAGGTAGAGCTTGCCGGCGAGGCCGAGCCGGACCTCTCCTTCCTTCCTCCTTTCCTCTACGTGAGCAATCAAACGGCGGAAAAGCTGTTCGCCGCTTCCGGCACAAGCTTCGCACAGGCGATGACCCAGGCCGAGGGCGAGAGCTTCAGACCCTTTGACCTGAAAAAGACGGCGAAGATTACTGTGCGGGCGAAAAAGGCCAATGGGACGAGCAGTAACGTCGTCGGCCTCCTGGAAGGCTCAGACCCCAGGCTCAAAGCCGAGGCCGTCGTCTTCACGGCTCACTACGACGCCTACGGAGTCGGCGCCGGCAACCGCATCTATCACGGAGCGGCGGATAATGCGCTCGGCGTCGGAGAAATGATCGCCATCGCCGAAGCGTTGTCGAAATCCGCCGTGCGCCCTCGGCGCTCTATGATCTTCCTGGCCCTCACGGGCGAAGAATACGGCGGCTACGGCTCGCAATACTGGGTCAAAAATCCCACATGGAGCATCAAGCAGGTGGCGGCAGACCTGAATTTCGACGGCATGGGGACGGAGGTTTACGGTCCCGTCAAAACCCTCGTCGGGTTCGGCGCGGAACATTCCAACCTGGGCGCTATGCTTAACGACGTGGCTGTCGCCCACGGCCTGAGAGTCGTCCCCGATCCGATGCCCGCTGAAAAGGCTTTTTATCGCTCCGATCATTACTTCTTCGTCAAAAAAGGGGTTCCAGCCCTGATGCTGCTCGGAGCGCCGGAAGGCGAAACCTCGAAATGGATCGAGCGGATGAAACAGTGGGAGAAGACCGATTATCACCAGCCGACCGACATCATACGCCCAGATTGGAACTGGGACGGGCCACGCATGATGGCCGTGACGGGCGTAGTCCTGGGTATGCGAATCGCCAACAGCGAACAGATGCCCGCCTGGGTCTCGACCTCGCCTTTCAACCGCGAGCGAGGGACAAACGAGCCCGCTCCACCAGAGCCGTAGATGGATGTGAGTTCAAGCATAAACCACTGACATAAACAGGTTTATTGAAAAAAGCGGGGCGGGTTGAGCGTCTTCCAACCCGCCCCGCTGATCTATGAGCCTTCCCCCTCGCTTCTCACTCCTTCATCCTCAAAATGTCCGTTAAAGTCCGCCGAAGCGATCTTTTTAATCTGAGAGGAACTATTCTGTTGATGTTTTTGTTTGTTTTTGGTATAACAACTATTGTAAACATCCCCCGACCCCCATTGAAATTGTGTGAACAGTCTGGATGCCAGGTAGCGCGAAGCCGTATGCCGGACATTTGGCGTGAAGATTAAGGTACAGGATATGTAGCTTCGACTTGCGAATGGCGGGCGAAGCTTCAAGCCCCACTCACCTCCGTACGTCGCCGCAGGGCAAATCATCAACGGATCAAGTCAACTGTTTAGCCTTTTTGCGAATAATAAAGGTTTCTAGCGGAAGGCTGGCGTCAGTTTTCCTGAGGAATAAATATATGCAACGCAAGTCCTCGATCACATGGCTGGCCTCTCTGCTGCTCGTCTGTCTCGTCTCGACCGTGTTCATTTCTCAACGCAGCCGGGCAGCGTCCGAGCGCAGTGCTACGCGTGGCGATAAAATGTCGCCCGACCTGCGACAGAAAGCCGATAAGGGCCGGGGGAATGAGCGCGTCCGTGTCATCATTCAACCCGCGTCGCAGTGGAACGGCGATCTCGACCAGGCCCTTAAGAGCTATGGCGGCAGCAATCTACGTCAATTTCAAAACTTCAAGCTCCGAATCGTGAGCCTCCCAGCCGTCGCTGCCGCAGCCTTAGCCGCGCGCAGTGATGTCGCTTACGTTTCTCTGGACAGGGAGGTCAAGACGCTCGGCCACGTCTCACTGACGACCGGGGCGGATGCCGTGCGCAGCACAAACGGCACGACGACAAGCGGGCTCGACGGGACGGGCATATCGATCGCCCTGCTCGATTCGGGGATTGATACAAGCCATCGGGCGTTCCTCGACAAGAGCAATAATCTTCGCATTATCGCCAGCCAGGATTTTACCGGCGAAGGGCGTACGGATGACCCCTACGGGCACGGAACACATGTGGCTGCCGCCGCCGCCGGTAACGGTCGCATTTCCAACGCGCAGTATATAGGTACTGCGCCGAACGCCAGTCTCATCAATCTTCGCGTGCTGGATTCGCAGGGCGCTGGAACGGTCGGCAATCTGCTCAGAGCCATAGACTGGATACTGAGCAATCGCTCGGCCTACAACATTCGCGTGGTCAATATGAGCCTGGGCTCACCGGCCATAGATTCTTATCGGAATGACCCTGTATGTCTGGCCGTGCGCCGCCTGGTGGACGCGGGAATGGTCGTCGCGGCGGCGGCAGGTAATAACGGGAAGGATGGGAACAACAACAAAATTTACGGGCACGTACACTCGCCGGGCAACGAGCCCTCGGCGATCACGGTCGGGGCGGCCAATACTTTCGGCACGGACGCTCGCAATGATGACGCGGTCACTTCCTATAGCTCGCGTGGGCCCACTCGCAGTTACCGGACCGACAGCGACGGCATCAGGCATTACGATAATCTGTTGAAGCCTGATCTGGTTGCGCCCGGCAATAAGATCATTGACGCCGAAGCGGTCAACAATCTGATCGTCGCGCAGCATCCGCAACTGGATGCCGGCGTGAGTCCGGTTGATAACCGTCGGATGATGTATTTGAACGGCACGTCTATGGCCGCTCCCGTCACGGCGGGCGCAGCCGCTCTTCTCTTACAGGCCAACCCAAGGCTGACGCCGAATCTGGTCAAGGCGATTCTGATGTACACGGCACAGCCCCTTTCCGGCTTCAACATGTTCGAGCAGGGCGCGGGCGAGCTGAACATCGAGGGCGCAGTCAGGCTCGCGCGGCTTGTCCGCACCGATCTCTCTTCGACGACGGCGGTCGGCGACCCGCTGCTCTCGGCCAACGCTCTGCCGACACCGCAGACGACCATCGCCGGTCAAACCTTCCCCTGGGCCCAGGGGCTCATTCTAAATCACACGTACGCGACCGGCTCCGATCTGATCGCAAAGTATCAAAAGATTTATCAACTTGGCATGCTGCTCGGCGACGGTGTGATTACGGGCGACGGCGTGATTACGGGCGATACGACGATGCTCTCAAGCGGGGTCATCACGGGCGATAACATTTTAACGAGCAACGGCGTGATTACTGGTGACGGCGCGTTCTTTCTCAGTTGCGGCAGCTTGCTCGGCGACGGCACGCTGCTCGAAGAAGGTATCACTCTGGGCGACGGCGTGATTACGGGCGACGGTGTCATCACGGGCGACGGTGTCATCACGGGCGACCTGATCTTGCAGGCGCAATCGGCGACCGTCAATGGGGACGATACGCCCGCGATGCCGCCGGAGCTGGATGACGGCGTCGACTACTTGGACTACTGAACATATCGCTAACTCTCCCATGGAAATGAATGGCTATCTTTGCAGAACAAAGGTGAGAGGTGACATGCGATCAACCGCCGAACTTCCACAAATACCATCTATCACGCTCGGGCGAGAACCGGAGGCCGCGAGCGATTTAAGCGTCCACGATCTATCAAAGGGATACGAGACGGAGGTTTTGGATTTTCTCGCCGTGCGCTCGCTGCACACCGTCTACATGGCTGGCTTCATACGTGACAACGGTCTTGAGAGCCCGCTCAACCGTGGCACTTTCTATGGTTGCCGCAACAGTTTGGGCCAACTCCTGGGAGTCGCTTTGATCGGCCATGTGACGCAGATAGAGACGCGCACGAGCGAGGCGCTCTGTGCCCTGGCCCGCGCCGCGCAAAGCTGCTCTTCGGCCCATGTGATCATGGGCGAGAAGGAGAAGATAGAGGCGTTCTGGAATCACTATGCGCGGGCCGGGCAATCGCTGCGCCTGGCGTGCCGCGAGCTCTTGCTCGAACAGTGCTGGCCCGTCGAAGCCGGAGAGGAAGTATCGGAGCTTCGTCCCGCTACTGCCGCTGATCTTTCTCTGGTGATGCCCGCGCAGGCAGAGATGGCCCTGGCAGAGTGCGGCGTTAACCCGCTCGAAGTAGACCCGGCGGGTTTTCAGGGGCGTTGCATGCGTCGTGTTGAGCGCGGGCGAGTCTGGGTTTCAGTTAAGGATGGAAGACTTGCTTTTAAGGCCGACATCATGGCCGAAACGCCCGAGGTAGTCTATCTCGAAGGCGTCTACGTTAACCCACGCGAGCGCGGTAAAGGCTACGGGCGGCGCTGTCTCTTACAACTCGGGCGCAGGCTTCTCTCGCGCTCAAGGTCTATCTGCCTGCTCGTTAACGAACGGAACACGGAGGCCCAGGGCTTCTACTACGGCGCGGGCTACAGGTTCCGCAGTCTTTACGAAACAATCTACCTGCACAAATAGAATCAGCGCGCGAGTAGAACTCAAACGCCAGGCCGGAGAGTGAGCTATGAGCAGACGAGCGTTTACCAATCCCTACATGTGGTCAATCGTTGCCATCGGCGCGGGGGTTCTCATCTTTTCCATCCATCGCCTGCCGCTCGCGCGGCTCGATGTATCCTTTCTCATACTCGCCCTGATGACGATTGTCGTCAGTTCCAGCGTCGCCGTGCGTATACCTTACGTGACGGGGCGCATCACCGTTTCCGACACCTTCATTTTCCTGACGATGCTGCTCTACGGCGGCGAGCCCGCCATCCTGCTCGCGGCGGCGGATGGCTTCTGCTCGTCGCTACAGATCAGCCGCAAGCCGCGCACCATCCTTTTCAACTCGGCGGTCATGGCCTGCGCAACTTTCATCACGGTCTGGGCTTTGCGCCTCTGCTTCGGGCAGATAGTGAAGCTCACGCAAGCAGGCTATTCGGCTAACCTCGTCAGCGCCGTCTGCATCATGGCGCTGCTACAGTACATCGCTAATTCGGGATTGATCGCCGTCGAGAAATCCTGCAAGACCGAGCAGCCGTTTTGGGCCACCTGGAAAAGATTCTATCTCTGGACATCGGTCACCTACTTTGCCGGAGCCTCAGCCGCGGGCATCATCGCCGAGCTGGTCAGGATGTTCGGCTTCTATGCCGTCATCATTGTGACCCCGATTGTCGCCATCGTCTATCTCACCTACCAGACTTACCTGAAAAACATCGAAGCCTCGCAATCTCATGCGATGGCAGCCGAGCGGCACGTCGAAGAGCTGAGCCACTACATCAACGAGCTGAAGCGCGCGGAAGAAGAGCGCGACCGCCTTCTGGTTCGTGAGCAGCAGGCGCGCGCAGAGGCAGAGTCCGCGAGCCGCATCAAGGATGAATTCCTCTCGACGCTTTCGCACGAGCTGCGCACGCCGCTGACTTCGATTCTCGGTTGGGCCAATCTTCTCAATATGGGCAACCTGGACGGGGCGACGCGCGCCCAGGCACTCGAAACCATCGAGCGCAATGCGCAGGTTCAGAAACGCCTCATTGACGATCTGCTCGATGTCTCGCGCATTATTTCGGGCAAGCTGCGCCTGGACGTAAGGGAGGTTGACCTCGGCTCGGTCATTGAAGATGCGATTGACGTGGTACGCCCGGCGGCGGACGCTAAAAGCATCCATCTAGCCTTCCATCAAGAGCCGGGTTTGGGCCCGGTTAATGGCGATCATAGCCGCTTGCAGCAGGTCGTCTGGAACCTGCTCTTCAACGCCGTCAAGTTCACTCCCGAAGGCGGGAGAGTCGAAGTCAGTTTCGAGCGTGAAGGCTCGCGCGCGCGCGTCACGGTCAGCGATACGGGCCGAGGCATCAGCCCGGATTTTCTACCGCACGTCTTTGATCGCTTCCGTCAGGCCGACGGGGCGACGACGAGAAACTACGGGGGACTCGGTCTGGGGCTCGCCATCGTACGCCATCTGATAGAAGCTCATGGAGGAACTGTCAGCGTAGAGAGCGCGGGCCAAGGCTTAGGAGCAGCCTTTTCCATCACGCTGCCGTTCCTGGCTGTCAAGATCGAAGCGGCTGAGACAGCACATGCGGGACGCACGCATGAGAGCGGATTGTCTCGCGAGACTCTGCCCAGAGAACTGCACGGCGTCCGCGTGCTCGTCGTAGACGACGATGTTGAAGCGCGGCAGATGATCAGCACCGTGCTCGCGCAGTCGGGCGCTGAGGTCAGGACTTGTCTTTCAAGCGGCGAAGCATTGGAAGCGCTCAGCCGCTGGAGGCCGGACGTGCTGATGAGCGACATCGGTATGCCGAATGAAGACGGCTACGCTTTAATCCAAAGGGTACGGCGGCTCAGGCAGGAATGCGGAGGAAGAATTCCGGCGGCGGCGCTCACGGCGTATGCCAGGGAGGAAGACCGCGAGCGTGCCCTCTCCTGCGGCTTTCAGGTTCACGTCGCCAAGCCCGTCGAGGCCGCCGAATTGATCTCGGTCGTCTCGAATCTCTTCCGGCGAGCGGCTATAGCCTGAAGGCAGGCGGGATTGAGCATGAACCGGCGCTCTACCGTTGCTCCGCCTTGCGAAGCAGTGACGAAAGAGCAGCAGGACGCGGCGGCGTAAGACGAAGTTGACAGGCATTGCGCTTCTAACCTAGTCTCATGACGGACGGAGTTTAGCTCACTTCATTCTCATCTCATCTGGAATCTCCCAGCGGACATGAACCGGACAGCTATTGCGCCAGGAGCACATTCGATGGCACGCGACCTCAGTCCGTTCACACGGCTTACTCTGCTCATCTCCGAGCTCAAGGGAAACAAGGTTGAAGATTTAGCTGACGTAAAGAAGTGCGACCTGGCACACCATACGGCAAAGCTCCATGAAGAGTTCGACGAGTTGAAGCAGAGGGAGACAGCCGGGGAGATCGAAGAACAAAGCAGACTGATGCTGTCATGGATTAGGGCCGGGGAGCTGGGGAAAGCGGAAGAGGGGCGTCAAGCTCTCATCTCATCCTGCAAGAGGCTCAAGGACTTATTATGAGCCGGCGCGTCGTGGCTTCTCAGTGAGCGGCAAGACTACGGTGACACTTTACGGGCGACTCAATTTCAGAGTCGCCCGTAGCTTTTCAGCTAACTCTTCCGCGCTTTGCCATATGGACTGCCTATTATAGCTGCTTGCCAATGGATGCAACTGTTGTCAGTAGCGCCAAAGCTCTCAGGCCGGTGACGACTGGCAAAGCACGCGCCCGAGAGCTTTGGCGCTACTGACCTGTATGCTGCGCTCAGTGCTAGCACTCCCTGGCAACACGCTATAAGCCGCCGTCCCCTTCCCGTCCGGGCGGGCGGTTGGCTTGAGCCGCAGTTGCCCAATCAGGCGGCCCGGTCGTCCGACACTTCATCCTTTGCACCCTTGATCGAAAGCCAAAGGATGGTCGGAATTCCACCGAGAGCGCCAAGCGACATCGCTAACCGTGTGAACATCACAGGATGAAATTGTGGAACCAGGAATTTTTGAAGGATATTGACCGCGTAGCCAACGCTCATGATCATCAACAGCATGCCCAAAATTTTCGGAAAGAGTTTTGATCTGATGATGAGCAATCCGAATGAGAAATATAAGGGCGTCCAAAATATTTCAAGGAGTCCCTGCCCGGAATTGCTCAGCCTGAGAAAGATCAGCGCCATGGCATTGAGCTGTTCGGGGGTGAACCCTCGCAAGTAATCAGCCCGGCTTAATACTAACAAGGCTCCGAAATTGTTAAGCGCATTAACGACCGCTATGGCGACAGTCATGAGGATTGAGCTTAGAAACAGCGTGGCCAATCCTTCATGAACTTTCTTAAACAACTGGAACAGAGTCAATCCGAAAAAAAACATGAAGACCTGTGAAAAAAGAGTACTGACGATTGCTGCCCGGAATAAGAACTCGGAAGCCACTATGTTACCGGCGGTCGCCGCCGCGTCTCCAGGTATGATTATCTTCGACCGAATATATAACAGGCCGAACCCGCCTGTAACTCCGGCCAATAAGTAAAGCAAACCTGCCAGTCTCGCTCTCTTTTTGGTTGAACTCATGTTCTCACTCCGTCACTGCTTGTCATCTCATTTCCCCTTCTCAGGGAGTTCTTACGTATAGAGCGCTCGTCATGTTCAATGGATTACCAAAAGGAACGCTCCCGACCGGACAAGACGTAACGGCGCACGCCACCTGCTCCTGACATCGTCAAGGTGTCTTCGACGCCTTACCTGCCGACCAGGGCCGGGGACTCATATCGAGCGTTTGAAGTTGGCACACTGTAGGCACAACGTACGGGCGACTCTACAATAGAGCCGCCCGTACGTTGTGGCATATGAATGGCTGGGAGGCAGGGACTCGAACCCCGATAGCCAGATCCAGAGTCTCAAGAGACTTGTTTTGCTGAGTTTGGCTGAGAGCTAATGAGTATGTTTTTATTAGCGTTTGCCGCAATGTGATTCTAGCTTGATAAGATGATTTTTGGCTGGTTTGGCTGAGTTGTGACCCAATAGTGACTCAAGCTTTAACCTTCTCGATGACCTCAGCTTCTTAGAATTGTTGTTGCGATTCTAAGCCTACAACACAGGCTCATTCACGGTAATTAGTCTTAAGAAAAAACACGAACAAGAATCCTTCTGGATCAAAAATAAAGACACAATTATTGTGGGCTTAATAATGTCATTAGTTAGTTCAGCTTTGACATTTCTTGTGGCGTATCTTTTATTCAAACTAGGGATTAAATAATATCTTATTGTCGGGGACTAACGACTGGTAGCGGCACAGGCTGTACTTGCGTTGTGATTTCTACGGGTTTAAGAGGGCCTATATCCTCTAGATTAAATGAATGTTTTGGATTATCTGCTGCCTTGATAATAACAAAGCTTTTCTGCACCTCTTTTGTTTCTCTATTAAATGGAGCGCAGCTCATATTATCTCCATATATACGCAAAACTGCCATTTCGGGAGAAGTGTTTATTACTAAGAAATTTCGCTGATTTATTGCTTCAGCTTGGCCCACAACAAAAGTTAATCCCCATGATAAAACCAGTATTCCAGATATAAGGGGAGAAGCCCCCCATGTTGCCGCACCTGTCATCAGAGCAAGCCAATATCAGAACAGGAAAAGTCCGGGGAGGGTTCGACTCCCGCCCTCGGCACCACTCTCAACCTTTTCTGCTACTAAAAGCAGCATTGTTTCCCAACTTGGTGCATACGCGCATGTTCGCGCGCGATGAAGGGAAAGATGAGGGACTAAAATTTATCCCGCTCTTCTTTCGAAGTCGATTACCTGACCGCAAGGTTCGGGTGTCCCAGTAACGCAGCGACGAACTGGTTAGAGAAAATACCACTGGGATCGCGTTGCTGGCGATAAACCTCGAAGGCATTGATCCGATCGGCACGCCGCGTCGCCAGGTTCGCAAGGTAAGCCGGGTTGAATGGCGGCGTGTAAGATCCTGCCGCACCCGCAGGGTCGTAGAAGCCATACATTTTTCCGTTATGGGGCATTCCACCCAGTGCGACCCACGCGCGTTCGATGTCGGCGAAGAAACTCAGCACGGCGTCAGGGTAATCGGACGCTTGCGTGGCCTTCACGAAGGCGATGAGATCGAAATTGACGAAGATCGAATTGGCGTTTTGGGTGTAAGTACCAGCCATTGCGCTGTCGCCGCCCTTGACGAAACGAAACTCCATCGGACCGACCAGCAGGAAGTCACTTGAGTTGTTGAGACGACTGACCACAGCGTCTAAACCCTGCCAAGCTCGGCTCAGCCCAGCATCGTCGATGGCCGGCAGTTCAACAAAATAGGACATAAAGATGACACGGGCCGCCTTGGTCAGCCACATATCGGAATAAGTCGTCACGGCGGTATCGAACAGGTTCTCAACAGCCTTGAATGCGGCGTCCATAATGACCGATGCAAAAGGCCGGAAGTGAGATTCCTGAGCCGAGATTGCGGCCTTCTCCGCGATAGGCTCGAGAATCGCCCCTTCATTAGGCGCGCCGAATTCGACTTTTCCCGCGAGCGTGCATGCGTTCGGGACTGTAGACGCGATGTTCGGTGTTTTCGTTGATGGCGACGCATCGACTTCCCAGGACAATGTAAGGAATGCGCTGGAATAGGGATTGAAGAAAGTCTCTACGCGTAAATTTGGTGTCGCAAGCAACGTCTTGAATAGAGCAACAAACTGGCTCTCGTCTAACGTGTAGCTCTTTCTGCTGGGCACTAAGGTCGTGGCCCAGGGCCGCGGCATCACATCCAATGTTACGGAGGTCACGAGCCCCAGAGCACCGAGCGAGACACGAGCGAACTGTATCGGCCTCCATGAATCTACGGCTGGTGAGTTCTCGTCCAGCGTCGTCACGACGCCATCTGGGCCCATGATCGTGAAGGCTGAGGCCGTCTCCGCGAAGATTGGTGCGTCCACAGTCGCACCATGTACGTCAACAGCCGTCATCCCGCCAAGGCTGAAGAAACCACCGGCGGTAACAGTTCGAAGCATCAGGTTATTAGCGGTAAGGAACGCACCCAGCTCGTCCTCGCGAACGCCGGGGTTCACTGTAACCTTTAGCTGTGACACATCCAGCACCATGCGCTGGTCCCCATTTGGACCAAGGTCCGCATAACACGAAAGGTCGACGAGCCAGGTCGGCGGCGGAACGGTAACCGTGCGATTGTCAGCCGCGACTAACGGTGGTTGTGAATGGCGCTGGCCGGACGTCCGTAGCGTCACCCCACCAGCCGCCGCGGCGGCTTTCACAATGGCCCGAAGTTGAGAGAGAGTGGTGGGAACGTAATAAGCATCGCTGCCAGAAAAAGAATGGACGATGTTTTGGGCCCAGTTGTTCCACGGCGGCACTCCAACATTTGTAAGCTTAAGATCATTGTTGAGCGTAGTTCCTGTAATAACATAGCTAGCTTCAACTGCGCTGTTCTGCTGGTAAATGAACATCGGGGAACCGATCTGATCATTACCAGCCACGACATCAGCGTACAAAGCGACGTTAGACCCATCCGGCACAGGGGGATTAGCGTTGCCGGGGGCTAGCGATCGACTCTGTCCAACAGGGTAACTATCAGTGCCTGCGCAAAGGATCCTGTTTCCATTCTCATCCCAATACACGCATTGAAGTTTGGTGACAAAACCGCCTTGATTTCGGAGGGTAAACTTACCAATTGACTGCATGACCATTTTCCTTTCCAATTAAGAGTATCTGGCGTGCCACCACACCTGCCACACACACAAGCGGGATGTCGACTGTATGATCAAAAACTCTAACTATGTGAAGGCTTGGGGCGGTATCTTGACGAGCGCGCTTCGGCCCTAGCTAATGGAATCCTGCCCACGCGCGAGGTGAGCATAACGACGCAACTGCGCTATGGAGAGGCTGCGCAACGAAATTCTATCCATACTGCCTCAGAAGAGAGTGTAAGAGAAAGAAGTCGAGCGAGGTCGAGCCTCCGCTGGCATGGACGGGTGTAAGAGCAGCGGCACTATATAGCCTTTGCGGGCAGAAAGTCAATTGAAAGACGCAAACACTGTGGGGGTACGATCTTATTCCGCATCACTAGTTCAAAGCTGGTCTAGTGCTTTATGCAAGGGATTTTGCGTATGGCCCAGCTTGCAAAAATCTTTGCAAGCCATTCTATAGGAGACACAGAATGAAGAGATTATGACAACTCAGCGCGGGGCTTATTCTGACTTTTGCCCTATCTGCCAGTGCGTTTGCTGGTCAGGTGAATTGCCCCGGCATTACCGATTCTCAGCCACAGGCGGCGGGCGAGATACAAAACGGCATAGCGGACTTACTCTTGATAATGCTGGCGCTCGTCTAAAAGAGAGACGCATGATCTACGTCTTTTCATGCTGGCGTGTGCGGCGCGGCTGGGGTGAAGTGTGCCTGAGAGTTATTTACCGACTTCAAGCCGAGGGTGAGTAATTGCTGGGCAACTTCTAGAACTGTTGGGCAAGAGGCTTCCGCTGGGCAAAGGTGTGCGGCATTCTATAGAATTTTTCTGTTGTTGAATGCCTATAAAGCGAATGCTATTTCCAAGGCAGTGACACAATAGTGATACAAAGCAAGCACGGGCAGCTTGGAGGCTGCCCGTAACTTATTCATTGTAAATGGCTGGGAGGCAGGGACTCGAACCCCGATAGCCAGATCCAGAGTCTGGAGTCCTACCATTGGACGACCTCCCAAGATGTTTGAAGAAATTAACGTGCGAATCGGCCAGTTGTCAACCGGCTCATAGGTGGGCTTGCGGGCCTGCACTCTCGCCTCATGCACGCCCGTGACGGCCTAAGCTATTTTAGACTTGCCCGCGAGAGCGTATTGGACGCACAATGGCGAACAAGGTTACCGCTATGCGCAAACTGGCCGGAGCGTTTTGGCCGCCTCACCGCCCGCTCGCGTGTTCTTGTTGCGCTCGACTTTCGGTAAAAGGAATCTTAAGCAGATGGGTATAGACGAAGCGCGTGCAGAGGGCAGCGACCCGGCGCAAGAACAATTACGCTCGGCGATCAACGAACTGGAATCGAAGCTCAATGAGATGGCGGAGCTGGTCGCGCACGTCCGGCACGAGATCAACAATCCTTTGACGGGAGTGATCGGTCAGGCGCAGCTGCTCTTGCGCGAAGAGCTGAGCCCGTCGGCGCGTCGGCGCGTCGAGACGATTGAACAGCTCGCCGGTCGTATCCGCGACACCGTGGCGCAACTACGCGAGGTGCAACGCACGCAGCTTCAGTCCTATTCAACTAACGAACAGCAGGCGAACGCCCCGCCGCGCCACTAATGGCCCTCGACCATCCTGACTCGCTCTCCATCAAGGGCGCAGCCTGTTGAATCCTTATGATCGTGTGGACTGAGGACTCCGGGACTAGAGACGGGGGCGGTTCCTGGTCGTAAGCTCTAACGCTTCGGGCTAGAACGCATCTTCGGGCCTCGCGCTCCGGGCGGCGCGTGGTGTGATCTGCACCGGCTCGGACGAAGAGTATGCTTCGCTTCGCGCGGGAGCGAAGCGGGCCTTGAGCATCTCCTTGAGCATCAGGCGACGGCTACCGAGGGTTGCCATGTGAAAGGGGACGACGCAGCCGCAGCGGTCGCAATCAGCATTGTCGCCCATCATGCACTTGCCTTTGTGCTCGCCCGTCGGCCCGAGCGTGAAAGCCTTCAAGCGAAACTCGCAATTGTCCGTGACGCGCTTGGCGTTCTTCGACCTCATCAGCTCAAGCGTGGAATCCATCATGTTAATGACGCCGGGATATTTCCGCTTGAGCGCGAGAATGCGATCTATCAAGGCATCGCGCGTGGGCCAATCGAGCCACAGCGCCTCGTCGAGATTCGTCACGGGCGTGAAGAAGTCGAAGATGATGCCGCCGCGCGCAATCGGCCCCCACTCCTGAATCAAATCTTCTATGCAATCCTTGGTGATGCTCGTCAGGACGCAGGAGATTTGGATTTTCAGCTCCGGGTGGTTCTGGACGTTCTGTTTGATCTTCTGGTAGATGCCAGGGGCGCGCATGCGCGCGAAAGCCTCTTCCGTGCCGTCAATCGAGATGACGTAGTTGCAATCGTCCCAGGCGGGCAGCTCCATCGTGCCGTTGGTGACGACCGTGTTGTGCTTGAAATACTTGCGCCCGACTTCGATCAACTGCTTGCGCACCAGCGGCTCGCCTCCAACCCAGGTGCAGAGCATCATCGGATGGCCTGCGGCCTTCATCTCTTCCAGCTTCTCGACCCATTTCTCAATGGAAAGCTCTTTCTCTCCCTTGTGGTCTTCGGCGAAGAAATAGCAGTGCTCGCAGCGCAGGTTGCAGCGATTCGTGACATCGATGGAGCCGATGGCGTACTTCGGCAGACCGAAGGTGAAAAAGCGTATGGCTTGCGAGAAGCGTTGAAGTTTTTTTGAGAGACTCATTGGGCGACTTAGAGAGAATTAAACGACCACCACTTTAATGGTCTTGGCTTCGTCCGTATAGGTCTTGATTTCAGTGCCCTTCTTGATCTTGGCATTCTTGCCTTTCTTCAGAAGACCAAAGAGACCGAAAAACACCGAGAGAGCGATAACGGTTCCCACCTTATCGCCGCCCTCGCCCCCTTTGGATGCACGAAGGCGTACTTTCTGACCGTCGACTGCCGTCGTCGACTCTACGCGAATACCGAGCTTACCGCCTTTTCCCATGCGCCCGGCTTTCTGAGCATTGGCAATAGTTCCTTTGATCAGCGTGTCTTTCGCTATAACCACTTTGCCATCAATTTTCAGATCATCTTTAAGCCTGAAATTGACTGGATCGCCTTCAGTTGCCGTACCGCTGGAAATCTCTTCATCAAGCACGGCTATTATTTCCGTGCCGTCCGGGATAGTTACGTCAATCGTCCTTTGTCCAGAAGCTTCTTGAGTCTGCGTCGCGGCTTCCTGAGCGAAAATAGTTTTCGGCGTCGGGTAGCAGAAAATAGTCAAGGCAAGCAGCAGAGCAATACTTTTCACGCAATGCGTAGTCATGTTTGTAGCCCTTTCATAAGTGAGACGTGGAGGCATAGCCTTGACGGAAAGGCCTAAAATCTAATAGCGGGATATGGTGATCGACCAAAGATTGCTGATAGCGCTGCTAATCTTTATGGCATACCTTATATTCAACGACCGACTAACATATCAGACCGCGTTTCCTCTTCTTCGATAAGGTAAGGCGTCACCGCTTCGTGCCTTTCGTCCACGTCCTCATTCAGAATCGCGTTGACGATCGGCAGGCTCAAGCTGTGCCTGGTCGTCTTGAGCGGCACGCTCTTGCCTTTCGCGTAAACCGGATGACGCCCGTGCTCTTCGTACCACTGGGCCAACCCGGCGGTCTTGTGCATGTTCTCGATGATCTGCCGCCAGCCCACCCCTGTGTTATAGGCGCAGAAGGAGATTTCGCCTTCCTGCGTGCCGTAAGGGATAACGCACATCTCCGTGCGGCGGAAATCATAGTTGAAGAGGTCTTGAAACCACATGCCCTCGACGCAGAGCACGCGCCAGACATCATTCGGGTCAGCGGCCTGCGTCTTCATCCGATCATTGCGGTCGGAGTTGGAGTTGGTCGAAGACGGCTTGAAGAGGTTGACGATCTGCGAGATGGGGAAGCCTTCGGGCGCACGGCTGGCGTCGAAGTTTCTCATGATCGCCATCCCGAGCTGCGCGTAAGAGAGCTTGCGCCCGCGCGCCGTGTCCGTAATCACCGCCACGTCCTTCATAAACTGCTCGTAGTCGAAGAAGTCGAAGAGCGAGGTGAACTCTCCCGTCTGTCGATTGACGACCATGAGCGTGAAGATGCCGCAGTTCGGATGGCAATTGCAGGACGACCAGCCCCATGGGGCGTCCGCTCCCTGCAACATATCCATCACGGAGGTAAAGGCCGAATATGAAGAGAGCGGGAACCAGTCGCGCAGCGCCCGCAGACGCCCGCCCAGTTGATCTTCGAGGTCGTGGGCCATCCCCGCCAAGGTATAGCGCTGTTTGACGCGAACGGGATCGGGCACATCCTCGTCGCGTCCGGTGAAGGACACGGGCTGGAAGGCGATAGTCTGAATCTTGTCAATGTTCTTGGCGGCGAACTCGACGATCTGGCCGATGCCGTCGTTATTGATCGTATTGACGATGGTCGTCACCAGCGTGACCTTAATGCCCACGCTCGCCAGATTCTCAATCGCGCGCAGCTTGACATCGAAGAGATTGCCGACGCCCCTGTGCTTGTTCTTCTCCTCGGAGACGCCGTCGAATTGCAGATAGACGCCGTGCTGCCCTGCCTCCTTCGCAGCTTTGCAGAATTCTATGTCTTCGGCGAAGCGTATGCCGTTGGTGGCAGCCAGGATGCGATAGAAGCCTATCTTCTTGGCATAGGCGACCGCTTCCAGGTAGTAGGGCGAGAGCGTGGGCTCGCCGCCGGAGAAGAGGATAATGATCTGTCGGCGCGGCTTGAAAGAGACGGCGCGGTCGAGGATCGCCTTCGTATCCTCGAAGGTCGGCTCGTGGACGTAGCCGACCTGATTGGCATCCATGAAGCACGGATTACACATCATGTTGCAGCGGTTCGTGAGGTCAACCGTGAGGACTGCGCCGCGTCCGAACCTGATATTGCTCGTTCCGTGGCGATGCACGTCCTTGTCTTCGGCTGTGCGAAAGTCGCGCCCGAAGAAGAGCGACTCGATGCGCTCCAAAAACTTAGGGTCGGTCGCCATCACGTCCGTAAACTCGCCGTGCTTGGGGCAGGTCTTACGCATGATGACGCGGCCATCCTCTTCCAGAATCTGCGCCTTGATCTCGCCAGGGTGCGCGTGCATCAAGGTCTCAAGCGCCGTTTGTCCTGTAATCACGGCGTCGCGCACCTCTTTGACGCAGCGCGGGCACAAACTGTCCGTCTCGCGCGGGAACCCGAGCGGCGGCGACGTTCGCTCGTAGGATTTCAGGAGCGGCCCGGGAGCCCATGTGGGCCGTATGGCCTCGCCCTCCGGCAGACGAAGGTTTACGGATTGAAACGCTTTCCACGCCACGTCCGAAAGGTTCGAGAGCAGTTTGGAGCTTTTCACCCCACTGAACTTACCCTTCTCAGATTCGCCTCTGCGGAATTGGTCGCTAAACAAAATGATTCTCCTCACGGGCCATTTAGCGCTGGCTCGACGGCCCCGTTCTATATGATAACGAAGAATTGCTTTAATAACTCTGCCCGGCTCGGCGCGCACACTCCGGCGCGTAAAGCCGTGCAGCGTGACATGATAGTTTCGTCGGTGGGTAAAGGCAAGCCGTTAATCGCCGAAAAATGGGCGCGCAGGGCCAACGCGCTAGAGTCACAGACACTTACGCCGATCAATTCGGGGCGCGGCGGCGGAGCTTTCGCGCCCGCATTCTTCCGATATGACGGATTCTTCCGAAGGGTTTCGGAAGAGGCCGGGGCGCAGTTGCGGCCAGCCATCAGGAGCATGTAGTATCCGAGCCGAGCCGCGCTATTTACTTATGTACATTCATCCGACAGCCGTCGTCAGTCCACACGCCGAGATCGGCCCGGAGGTGCGCGTCGGCCCTTACGTCCTCATCGAGGATGATGTCTTCGTCGGAGAGGGTTGCGAGCTGGCATCTCACGCCGTCGTCAAGCGCTTCACAACTCTTGGTCGCCGCAACCGCGTTTACGAGCACGCCGTTCTGGGCGGTCTGCCGCAGGACGTTAAATTCAGGGACGAAGCGAGCCGCCTGGTGATCGGCGATGATAATCTGATACGCGAGGGCGTGACGCTGCACCGCGCGAGCGGCGAAGGGGAAGAGACGCGGCTGGGCTCGCGCAATTTCCTGATGATCGGCACGCACGTCGCGCACAACTGCACGGTCGGCGACGATAATATCTTCGCTAACGGCGTAGCGCTCGCCGGTCACATCACGGTGGAAGATCACGTCTTTCTCTCGAACAACGTCGGATGCCACCAGTTCGTGCGACTCGGGCGCTATGCGATGGTCGGCGGCAAGTCGAAGATCGTGCAGGACGTGCTTCCCTTCTTTACCACGGACGGCAATCCGGCGCGCGTGCGTGGGCTCAATGCTGTAGGGCTGCGGCGCGGCGGCTTTACGGGCACAGAGCGCCTCCTCCTGCGAGAGGCTTACAGAATCCTGCTCGGGCCTGGGGGCGGAGGATTGGAAGAGCGCCTGCGCGAGCTGGAAGCTCTTGATAACGAGCACGTCCGCCATCTGGTCAATTTCGTGCGCGGCTCGCGGCGCGGCTTCACGCGAGCCAGGCGGGCCGAGAGCGAGATGGATGTTGACGGGGCCGAAGATTTATAGCTTTCAAGGGAAACAATCTGTAAATGTTCGGTGTCAAAAAGGGCGGCGAGCGACTTTAAGCTCAAGGCTGCCGCCGTTATCAGATACCGCTGTGAAGGAGGATCAGCGCCATGAAAAGCCCTGCCCGTCTCATTTTCAGTCCGATCTTACTTCTGACACTGGCCATGTGTTGTCTCGCCAGTCTTGATGGGCCCACACGTTCGGCCCGAGCCTCTGCGCCCGTCCAAGCGCACGCTTACTGTGATCTGCAAGCCGGGCATTTTTCGACTGCGGCTATTACCTGGTCTCCGGTCGAAGTCGAATGCCCTGTCTGCAAAACCAAGAATATCTTTCTCGCGTGGGGAAGCTACGGCAGCTACATCTACCAGTTCCCGTCCAAGTACCAGTTGGTCTTCTGGCCTTACACGGACAGCGCGGCGTGGTACAGTTGCAAGACGTGTCGGTTGACCACCTTCATGGAGGACTTCAAACAGATTCCGGCGGAGAAGATTCCAGAGCTGCGGCAGATGTTGCAGGGCGTGAGCCTGCCGCAGCAAAAGACGCGCTCGCCGAAGCAGAGTATGGATCAACCGCCCTACCTGGAACTCCCCATGGATGCGCGGCTGGGTGTGGCCGAGAAGGTCTATCGCACGCTCGGGCGCACGGACGACGAATTCTGGAACCACTTCTATCGCGTGATGGGCTATCACTTCGACGCCGGGAAGCAGGCGGAAGCAGACGAGGTGCGCCGCAAGTCTTTAGCCATCACAGAGCGTGCGCTGGCGGATAAGGCTAATGAAGGGCATCGCAAAGAGCTGCTCTACATCTCCGGCGCGATGCACCATTTCCTGCGCGACGACGCGCTCGCCCTGAAGGATTTCGAGCAGGCCAAGAGCCTGAAGTACTCGGATAAGAATCTGAGCGCCGAAGACAACGAGGGTTATAACGGCTATCTCTCCAAGCTGATAGACGAATACATAGAGATGCTTCGCAGGGGAGCTGGCCCGAGAACCAAGCCCGAATCCGGCAGCCACTAAGACCTATGGACGAGAGTGTTCGCGCGAGATAAAGCATGAGCGGAAAATCTAAAACCGTAGCCGAGCTTGCCGCGCATGTCGACGGGCGCTTGATCGGCGACGCCGGCATCTTGATCGAGCGTGTCTCAAGCGTAGAGGATGCGGGACAAGGCGAGCTGGCTTTCATAGAAGATGCGAAGCTGCTCGCCAGCGCTCACACGAGCGGGGCATCCTGTCTGATAGTAGCGCCGGGGATGGTGGTTGAAGACAAGTGCCTGATCGAACACAAGCGCCCCAAGCTCGCCTTCGCCCTGGTTGCAGAGCTGCTCCACCCGCGCAAACACTATGAGCCTTTCGTTCATCCGACGGCGATTGTCGCGGCGAGCGCGGAAGTTGACCCGAGCGCCTACGTCGGCGCGTACGTGCGCATAGGCGAAGGCACACGCATCGGCGCACGAACGCAGATTCATACGGGCTCGTCAATCGGCGACGAGGTGTCGGTCGGGCGCGAGTGTGTGCTTCATCCGAACGTCGTGCTCTACGACAATGTTCGCCTGGGCGAGCGCGTCATCCTTCACGCTTGCGTCTGCGTCGGCGCGGACGGTTTCGGTTACGTGCCCGGCGCAGGGAACGTGCGCCACAAGTTCCCGCAGATCGGCAGCGTCCGCATAGAGGATGACGTGGAGATCGGCGCACACACCTGCATTGACAGGGGGGCGCTCGGGCAAACGAGAATCGGGCGTGCGACCAAGATAGACAACCTCGTGCAGATAGGGCACAACGTAGACATCGGCGAGCGCGTCGTCATCGCCGCACAGACAGGCATCTCCGGCAGCACCGTCATCGAAGATGATGCCATCATCGGCGGTCAGGTCGGGATGGGCGATCATGCCAGAGTCCAGAGCGGGGCGATCATCGGCTCGAAGGCCGGAATCCTGCCCGGCAAGATCGTGCGGCCAGGCGTCTGGTGGGGCATCCCCGTCCAACCGCTCGAAGACTACAAGCGCCTCAACGCTCACATGAATCGCCTCCCGCAGATGCGCGAAGAGATCAAGAAACTGCGCTCGGAACTGGAAGAACTAAAAGCAAGGATGAAGGCGGCAACGATGAAAGAAGAAAATTAACAGGGATGGTCAGGATAAAGAAAAGGCAATGATAAATTCGATCGGCAATGCTTTTGCCTTTTATCATGCTTTCTGTTCTTATCCCGTCTCTCCTGCCCATCCCTGTTCATTTCCCTCTTTGCATGAATCTCCTGCGAGTTTTGTGAGGCGCTTTAAATATTGATGGGCCCATCAGGCGTTTCGCGTCGTAAATTTCTCGCGGCCCTCGTCGCCTCCGGCGGGTGGGTTAAGGGTAGTGTCTGCAAAAATGCAGCGGCAGCCGATTCGGCACAGAAGCCCTTGGCGTCCGACTCCTTGCCCGTGCTTCATCCTCAACTGCGAAGAGGAGGAGGAGATAGCTTCATCAACCGCGCAGCGTTGGTCAAGCGTCATAGCCCGCATCTGAGCAAGCTCGACCCGCTCGCGCCCTTATCGCTTGGCAACGGCGAGTTCGCCTTCACGGGCGACATTACGGGGTTGCAGACCTTCCCGCGCGAGTACGAGAAGGAGATGCCGCTCTGCACCATGTCGCAGTGGGGCTGGCACACGAGGCCGCTGCCGCCCGGTCTCGATCTCAAATCTCTGCGCTTAACGCCATACGATACGCATGGCAGGCCGGTCGGCTATCACACCAGCTCGGAAGGACAAAAGGAGCTGTATAACTGGCTGCGCGAGAATCCGCATCGCCTGCATCTCGGACAGATAGGTCTGCGTCTTTTGAAGGCTGATCGAAGAGAGGCTCAGCCATCGGACATCTCTGACATCGAACAGCGACTCGATCTCTGGCGCGGAGTGCTGACGAGCCGCTTCAAGCTCGAAGGCCAAGCGGTCACGGTCACCTCTGCCGTTCATCCCGCGCTCGATCTCTTAGCCGTCCGCATCGAATCGAGCCTCATCAGTACGGGGCGACTCGCCGTGCGCTTTGCTTTCCCTTACGGCTCGCCGGAGATGCACGCCGCCGATTGGACGCAACCCGACAGGCATCAATCCAAGCTCACCGGCCAAACGGCCAACAGCGTCGAGCTTCGCCGCACGCTCGATGCGGATGAATACTTCGCGGCGATCAGTTGGACGGGCCAAGCCTCCTTCGCCTCCGAGAAAGCGCACCATTTTTTGTTGACCCCGGCAAAGCAAGGCTCCCGTCTTGAGTTCAGCGCGGCGTTCTCCCCGCGCGTGCCCTTGAAATCTTTGCCGAAAGCGGCTGCGACCTTTGCAGCCAGCGCCGCGCATTGGGAACGCTTCTGGACTGAAGGCGCGGCGGTCGAGCTGGCAGAGAGCCGCGACCAGCGCGCGACGGAGTTGGAGCGGCGCGTGGTCTTGTCGCAGTACCTGACGGCGATTCAGTGTTCAGGGTCGCTGCCGCCGCAAGAGACAGGGCTGACCGTCAACAGTTGGTATGGCAAGTTCCACCTCGAAATGCATTGGTGGCACGCGGCGCACTTCGCCCTTTGGAATCGTCTGCCGCTGCTTGAGCAGAGTCTGGGGTGGTACGGCTCTATTCTGCCGTCGGCGCGTGAGCGTGCCAGGGAGCAGGGCTACGCCGGGGCGCGCTGGCCGAAGATGACCGGGCCGGACGGACGAGACAGCCCTTCGACGATAGGGCCGCTCCTCATCTGGCAACAGCCTCATCCGATCTTCTACGCCGAACTCTGCTACCGTTGGCGCGGCACGCGCGCCACGCTTGCACGCTACCGCGAAATCGTTTTTGCGACCGCCGAGTTCATGGCTTCCTATGCCTATTTCGATCAGTCGAAGCAGCGCTATGTGCTCGGCCCGCCGGTGATTCCCGCGCAGGAAAACCACCCGCCGCGTGAGACCTGGAATCCGACCTTCGAGCTGTCGTACTGGATTTATGGACTCAAGACGGCGCAACTGTGGCGCGAGCGTTCGGGCATGCGGCGCAGCGCCGAGTGGGACAGAGTGATTGCCCGGCTCTCGCCTCTGCCCGCGCGTGAGGGAGTCTATCTAGCACATGAGAATTGCCCGCAGACATACACGGAGCGAAACCGCGATCATCCGTCCATGCTCTGCGCGCTCGGCATGTTGCCGGGCGACGGAGTTGACCCGGAGACGATGCGCCGCACGCTGCATAAAGTCATGAAAGAGTGGCAGTGGGCGGAGACTTGGGGCTGGGATTATCCTGTGACGGCGATGACGGCGGCGCGATTGGGCCAACCTCAGTTAGCGGTTGATGCGCTGTTGATGACGACCGAGAAGAATCGCTATCTGCCCAACGGTCATAACTGGCAACGTCCGGGCTTGCCCTGTTATCTGCCGGGAAACGGCGGGCTGCTCTACGCGGTCGCGCTGATGGCTGGCGGCTGGCGAGATGCGCCGCGCACGGAGGCCCCAGGTTTCCCTTCGGACGGTTCATGGATGGTGCGCCGGGAAAAGTTGAACCCTTCGCTTCTCAAAAACATTTGAGCATTATTTTTAGCCGTGCAGAGTTGCCGGAAGGGACAGGCGAAGAAAGAATCGCTTATAGCGCTTTGCCAATAAGAGCGAGCACTGAGCGCAGCATTGAGGTCAGCACCGCCTGAGCTCTCTGGAGGGTGATGCCGATGCAAGCACCCGCCCGAGAGCTTTGGCGCTACTGACAACAGTCGCTCCCATTGGCAATCCGCTATAATTGAGATCAGCGGATGACGATCAGTTATACGCAACTGTTTATGGTAAACTTTACGAACGTATGAGCGAAGAGCTTACACAAAACATCCCTGATGGCCGGTCGTTTGAAGAGCGCGTCTTCGCTCGCTTCGATGCTATGGACGCTCGCTTCAATGACGTGGACGCGCGCCTTGATGCAATGGAGGGGCGGCTTGAGGCATTGGAGAGTCAGGCCGAGCGACGGGCCCTCGAAACAAAGCCGATCTGGGAGCGTGCACTATCCGAGATACTTGAAGTGAAGGAAGGGCTCTACAATGTCGAGCGCAAGCTTGACGTTCTGAGCCGCGACATAGTGCAGGTTCGCGCAGATCAGGCGCATGTTGAGAGGCGGCTAGACAAGCTTGAATCAAAGCCCTCGCAGTAACTCTTCCCACCTTAGCTTTCGCTTTTCCATTCTCTGACAGCGCGCAGGACGGCATCGGCGGCGCGGCGTGAGGCACGGCCCGCGCCGAGGCGGGCCGCCACACCTGCTAGTTGAGCGCGCGCTTCACGGTTGCGTTTCTCGTCGAGCAAGGCCATCAGTTCTTCCGAGAGTCGTTCTCCGGTCAGCTCGTCCTGCATCAGCTCCGGCACTATACGCTCACCCGCGACCAGGTTGACTAAGCCGAAATGCTCCGCGTTGATGAGCCGTCCGAGCGTGTGCCAGTTTATCGCCGATTCCTTATAGACGATGATGAGAGGAGTGCCGGTGAGAGCCGCTTCCAGGGTCGCCGTCCCGCTCGCCACTGCCGCCGCGTCCGCTGCCGCCAGGGCTTCTCGCGTCTCGTGCTGTGAAATGCGAAAAGCCTCTGGCACGGTCAACCCCTTTCGCCTGCCTTCATCAATGATGGCCGCCGCTTCCGCCGCCGTTCGGCTCGGGGCGAGCGTGAGGACGAACTGCGTCTCGGGGCGAGCGCGTGCGATGCGGACGGCTGCGTCAAGCATCGGGGGCAGGATGCGTTCAAGCTCTTTGCGGCGACTGCCCGGGAGCAGCGCGACGAGTGGGCGCGTCTCGTCCAAAGCGTGGCGACGGCAAAACTCCGCGCGCCCGTATCGCGGGTGGACTTCGCCCGTCAAGGGATGACCGACAAACTCGACGTGCGTGACGCCGCGCTCCTGATACCAACTGGGCTCGAAGGGAAGAATGCCGAGCAGCAGGTCTACGTCGCGGCGTATGCTGCGCACGCGGTAAGAGCGCCAGGCCCAGAGCTGCGGGCTGATGTAGTAGATCACGCGCAGGCCGCGCCTGTGCAGGGAGCGTGCCAGTCGCAGGTTGAACTCCGGCCAGTCAACCAGCACGACCGCGTCAGGGCGACGCGCGAGCGCCTCTCTCTTCAGCGCCGCGAAGGCTTGCCAGAACTTCGGCAGCACTCTGGCGACCTCTACGATGCCCATGATCGCCAGCTCGTCGCTGCGCACCACGGATTCGACGCCCGCCTCGCGCATGGCCGTCCCCGTCGCGCCGTAGAACTCGAATGAAGCGTGCGGCGACTGAGCGCGCAGCGCGCGTACGAGCGCCGCAGCGTGCGTATCGCCGGACGGCTCGCCCGCGACGATCATCAAACGAAAGCTTTCGGCGGACTTCGCGCTCATGTCCGAGAGACAATAGCACACCAGGCGCGGCGCGAAAGTCGGGATAGCGCGGCGCAAGACGGGCGCTCGCCTGGCCGGTCGGAGAAGGCTTGTCATTCCTCGTTCGGGTCAGGACTTGCGGGACTGGCCCTCTGCCGCTTTGGCCCACACGATTAAGCTGCGGGTTGCCTAACCCTACGCTTCTGCTTTAAGCCTTTCCGTGTTAGCATCGCCGAGCCTTTGATGACAACGCGGCTCGGCTCTCCTGACCGTTCGGTTCGGCAAGGGAAGAGCGCGACCACATCTGCGACTCGGCCTCTGGAGGTCTTCGTCTAATCTTTGCGCACCCGTTTTTCCGTAATCCATTTGCGCGGCTCTCTGGCCTTCGCGTCCATGCTCGCGGTCTGCCTGGCGCTGGCGTCCGGTCCCTGGGCCCACGCGCAGCAACAGCAGCAGACCAACCCGGTCGAGCGCGAAGTCATCAATCCCCTTCCCGATACGCCTAGCGTCAACCCGCTCACGCAGGAGCAGCCCATACGCCCGCGCCTCCCCGTCAAGACCGGAGACGGGGCGAGGCCGCAGGCCACGGATGAGCTGGACGTGCGCGCCGATAAGCAGACGGCGAGCGGCCCGAAGGATGCTCACGTCTTCGTCTACGAAGGCAATGTTGACGTGCGTATCGGCGTCTATCGTTTGCAGGCCGATAAGGTCACGGTTTACGAAGCGAGCAATCGCGTCATCGCCGAGGGCAACGTCGTCTTCGATCAGGAGCCGGGACAGCGCATCACGGGCTCGCGCGCCGAGTGGAACTACGCGACCAAGCTCGGCTACTTCGTCAACTCCACAGGCTTTACCAACATGACGCAGGACGGCACAGTCCTCTACTTCACAGCCGACAGCGTCGAAAAGGTGGCGACCGACAAGATCGTGGCCGTCAATGCGGAGGTCACGGCCTGCGAAGAGAACGTGCCGAAATGGAGCTTTAAGACGGCGCGCGCCAGCATCACCTTGAACGACCGCGTGCGGGTCAAGACGCCTGCCTTTCGCATCAGGGGCGTGCCCGTCATCGTTCTTCCCTACGCTTCTGTCTCGATCAAGCGGCGCGACCGCGCCTCCGGCTTTCTGACGCCGACCTTCAGCGGCTCTGGCAACAAAGGCTTTCGCATCTCGAACGCCTACTACCAGACGCTCGGGCGCTCAGCCGACATCACGCTGCGCAACGACATCTACACGGAGCGCGGCTTGGGGTTCGGCTTCGACCTGCGCACGCGCGCCAATTCGCGCTCTTACCTGGACATCGGCCTCTTCGCCGTCAAAGACCGCATCTTCGGCAAGAAGGAGGGGGCGGACGCTCCCGACCAGGGCGGCTCAAGCTTTTACATGGACGGCGTGCACTACTTCCCCAACGGGTTCGTCGCCGCCGCCGACGTGAACATCACTTCCAGCCTCGCCTTTCGACAGGTCTTCTCCGACACGATTCAGCAGGCCATCTCGCCCGAGGAGCGCTCGCAAATCTTCGTCAACAAGAACGCGGGCGATTACAGCTTCAACTTCCTCGCGCGAACGCAGGTCACCACTCTTCCCACCGTGCGCATACGCACGCGCCAACTGCCGAGCATTACTCTCGACAAGCGTCCGTCGGCGCTCAGGTATTTCGAGCGCCTGCCGGTCTACTTCTCCTTCGAGGGCAGCCTTGAAGGCGTGAGCCGCAAAGAGACGGTCGAGGATGTCGTCGCTTTTCAGGCACAGGTGGCGGGCGAGGCCATCAACTCGCCCTCTCTCATCCAGCGCCTAAACGTACACCCGCGCTTCTCCGTCCCCTTTCATTTCAGCGGCTGGTCTGCGACGGCGATGGCGGGCCTGAGCGGGACTTACTACTCGAATTCGATTGACCCGACGACGCGCCTCGTCCTGAGCCGCGATGTCGTGCGCGGCTACGGCGAGTTTGAGCTGGACGTGCGGCCTCCGGCTTTTGCGCGCAACTTCCGCCACAAAGACGGCTCCTTCTTCTTCCGTCACGTCATAGAGCCCTACATAATCTATCGCAAGATCGAGGGCATCACGAATTTCGAGCGCATCATCCGCACAGACTACACGGACGCCATCGCCGACACCAACGAGATAGAGTTCGGCATCAGTAACCGTTTCTTCACGCGCCGCTCGACGGAAAACGTCAGCGGCGTGACGGCGGCGGCGGCGGGCGATAATCGTCCGCGCGTACCGCTCTCAAGCCAGCCCTACGAAGCTTTGACGATCACCGTCCGCGGCAAATATTTCTTCGACCCCTATTTCGGCGGCGCGCTCGTGCCCGGTCGTCGTAACCAGTTCTACCCGATCAATACTTTCTCCGGCTTCTCTTACGGCGGTGTGCCGCGCCGCTTTTCGCCCATCAACGTCGAGGCGCGTTATCGCCCGCGACGCAATCTCTTCGCAGACCTGCGCACGGACATAGACGTGCAGAAGGTCGGGGTGCGCGATTTTTCGATGACCTTCGGCCTCAATCTCAGGCTCTTGCGCGCCTACCAGAGCTTCTACTTCACGCGCGCCATCAGCCTCGTGCCAAGCCTGCGCCAGTTCGGCGACCCGTTCGGCCATGAGCCGGGGACGCTGCGCGGGTCGCAGTGGAGCCCGTCGGTTTTCCTGGGCGATCAGAATCGGGGGCTTTTCGGCGGCGCTTCCTTCTTCTTCGATTTTCAGAACCGCCCGCGCGAGGGGAGCACTTCGCTCGTCAGCGCCGTGCTCACGCTCGGCTATACCTGGGACTGCTGCGCCGTCACGGTTCAGAACTACCACTTCAACGTCGGCCTGCGTAACGAGAACCGCACGGTCTTCAGCTTCCGCCTGAACGGCATCGGCACGTTCGGCACGGAGCAGATCGGCCAGCGCTTTCCCTAAATAACGTCAATTCAACGTGAGCGAGTGCCTGCGGCGATAGAGACTTGCATCCGGCGAGCGCCCGGCTTGACGCCCGCCCCGATAAGCCTCTTTTTAGGCCGTCAACTTTGATTTGTACTATCGAAAAAGGCCGGTTATGATGCATCTTTTTTGAGGTCTCGTGCATCTGATGTGGCGTTCGACGTTTTGCCTCGAACGGCTTCGCCCGGTTGGCCCCCAAAGACCCGTTTACCCAAGTAGAATAGTGGTGCTCTCTCATTGATGTCCTCCTGGCCAAAGTGAGCCATCAGCACCGTCTGCCTTTTTTTAGGAGAGCCTGAATGTCGCGCGTTCCTCGCATTCGTGTCGCCCCCGCTTCCCGTCAAAAACAGCTTCGGAGAAAGCTCCCTGGCCGGACGGCCATCGCGCTCGCCTTCGGCCTCGCAGCCCTGCTCGGCCTGGCGACCCTTGGCGCGTCGGCGCGTCTTCGCAGCCAGTCCGTCGGAGATTCTTCCGGCTCGCAGGCCCTCTCTGAGTCTTCATCCTCCGGGAAAGGCTCGCACGGGATAGAGTTCGTTCCGGGCGACATACTGGTTCGCTATCGCAGCAATGCCAGAGCCAGGCGCGAGGAGATGGCCGCCTCCCAGCTCTTCAGAAACGGGCGCGAGATTCCCCTCAAAGTGCAGCGCTTTGAGGGCTCCAACCTGGTGGAAGGTCTGCGTCAGGCGCGCGTCCAGCCCGAAGACACGCTGGATGCGATTGCCGAGCTGAGGGCCGACCCCGACGTGCTCTACGCCGCGCCCAACTACATACGCCGCAAGGCTGTCCTGCCCAACGACCCGCGCTTCGGAGAGGTCTGGGCGCTCAAAAATACAGGGCAGCCCGGCACTGTCAATAACGCTACGTTTGTCAACGGCACGCCCGGCGCGGACATTGACGCCGAGCTGGCCTGGACGAACTACACGACCGGCAGCGGCAGCGTCGTCGTCGGTATCATTGATACCGGCATTGACGTGGGCCACCCTGACCTGGTGGATAACATCTGGGTCAATCCCGGCGAGGTTGCCAACGACGGCATAGATAATGACGGCAACGGCAAGATCGACGATATCAACGGCTGGGACTTCGCGCATAACGATAAGACGGTCTTTGACGGTGGCATTAACGACCCGGACGATCATGGCACGCATGTGGCTGGAACCATCGGAGCGAAGGGTAATAACGGCGTCGGCGTGGCGGGCATCAACTGGGATGTGAAGCTGATGTCGCTCAAGTTTCTTACAGGTAAAGATGGTTTCGGCACGGATACCAGCGCGATTGCCGCCTTCACCTACGCCAAGATGATGCGCGACCGTGGCGTCAACCTGCGCGTCCTCAACTGTAGCTGGGGCAGCGCGGGCTCGAATCCGGCGGTCAAGGACGCCATCGATAGCGTGGGCGAGTCCGGTATTCTGGTGGTCGCGGCGGCAGGCAATGCCTGGACGGATAACGACGATTTTCCTGAGTACCCGGCAAGTTTCGATTCGCCTAATCTAGTCAGGGTCTCCGCGACCGATCGTGTTGACGACCTCGCGGAGTTTTCAAACTTCGGCACGCGCGTTCCGGGCATCGGCGCGCCCGGCAGAGGTATTCTGAGCACGACGCCGCGCAACTACCCGACGGCGCAGGCGACCTATAAAGAGCCGGACGGCTCGACCTACACTTTTTTCTCCGGCACTTCTATGGCGACGCCGCAGGTGTCGGGCGTCGCGGCACTCTTGCTCGCGCAATATCCGGGTCTCTCCGTGCAAAGACTGCGCGGCGCGCTGCTCTACAGCGGTGAAGTGCTTCCTTCACTCCTTGATAAGGTGACGACTGGACGGCGCTTGAACGCCAAGCTGGCTCTGGACAACGCCGCCCTCAACGACACGACGCCGCCCACGATCAGCGGTCTCAGCCTCGTCGCGCAGAATGGCCGCAACCTGACTTTGCAGTTCGCCACGGGCGATGACGGAACCTCTGGGAACGCTGCTCTCTACGACGTTTATTTCACCACCCCTGCAAACTTGAAATATCACCTCGGCTCTTTTCTTCCGACCGGCGCTGGCAATCCGCAAAGCATAAGCGTGCTCGCCCCTTACAAACAGACGACGGGAACCCTGACCCTTTACGTCATTGACGATGCCGGTAACATCGCTTCGTCAAACGTCGCCGTAACTCTTAACTCCGCGCCTTTCGAGCCTTATGCTATCAGCCTCAGCGCGGCGAGCCCGCTTTCGGCTGGCGGCGATCCACTCTCTCTTTCCGCCGATGATAAGTATAAAAGGAATTACGCCCTGCCCTTCGACTTCCCCTTCTACGGGAAGGTTATGAAGAAGGTCACGATCTCAACCAACGGAGCATTGTACTTTTCCGCGCCGCTCACGCGTGTCAACGGTGATGCCGACGACGTGTTCAATGATTTGAACGAGAAGAGGGCCATGCTCAACCTGCAAAGTATGATCGCAGGGATGTGGGACGACCTCAGAACCGACAGGTTCAGCGGCGACGTATTCGTCACCAAAGATGCCGATCACATCATCTTCCGCTGGCAGGGCTCGACCTTCGCATCTGACACAGACCCCATCAATTTCGAGATAGAGTTGCGCCGCGACGGGACGATACAGATGCGCTACGGCTCGGGCAACACTGGCCTCAAACCACTGGTCGGTATTTCGGGAGGCCAGACGGATGCTTTTCTGGGTGGGCCGGAGGATGCCTATGTCATCAGCTCCCATTCGCAGCCGTCAGTAAACGCTTTGACCAATGCTCAGACCGTGACCTTCACGCCGCAGGCTGCGACGCCCGTCTGCACTTACTCGATCAGTCCGACGACGCGGAACATCGGCTCCGACTCCGCCGGGGGAACCATCGCCGTAACAGCGGGCGCAGGCTGCGCGTGGACGGCGACGAGCAACGACTCATTCATCATTATTACATCGAGCGCAAGCGGGACGGGCAACGGCAACGTCAGCTATTCCCTCCCGGCCAACACCTCGACCACTCCGCGCACAGGCACGATCAACATTGCCGGGCAGACCTTCACAGTGACCCAGGCCGGTGTTGCACCGCCTGTGCAATTAGGCGTCACGAGCCCCGGCATCAGTGAGTCGCAAGGGTTTGTAACCATCACTGTCAATCGCTCCGGCGACCTGTCCGGCCCTACAACGGTCAAATACGCGACCAGTGATACAACTGACGCCAACTTCAGGTGTGACCCGAACACGCCGGGCCAGACGACGGGCGTTGCTTCCAGGAAATGCGACTATCACATCGCGGTCGGCACACTGCGCTTCGCCGCCGGTGAGACT
>DASVQM010000055.1:0-2722 GCA_036389095.1 Pyrinomonadaceae bacterium | reverse complement strand
AAGAAAGAGCAAAGACCGAATTCAT
This sequence comes from Pyrinomonadaceae bacterium, assembly GCA_036389095.1. Taxonomy (GTDB): domain Bacteria; phylum Acidobacteriota; class Blastocatellia; order Pyrinomonadales; family Pyrinomonadaceae; genus DASQYE01. Next base: position 2,697 of record DASVQM010000055.1, on the reverse strand, counting down.
TGCAGCAATGCTTTCATCTTTCATCCGGCTTTTAGTCTTTCATCCTGACCATCCTGTTAAATTCCGCCTTGAATTACTCTCATCATCCTTCCGCCTTCATCCTTTCACTCGTACCTCAGGGCGACCATCGGGTCTACCTTGGTCGCCTTGCGTGCCGGAATTAAATTCGCCAGCAGGGCCACGGCTGATAAGACCAGCGAGACGCCGACGAAGGTCAGCGGGTCTGTGGCCGTCACGCCGTAGAGCAGGCTCGCCATCAGACGGGTCAGAAGATATGCGCCGACGAGCCCGATGCCGACGCCTATGAGCGCGAGAATCATGCCCTGGGCCAAGATCATCCTGAGAATGTCTCGGCCTTGCGCGCCGAGGGCCATGCGGACGCCTATCTCGTGCGTGCGCTGTGTGACCGAGTAGTTCATGACGCCGAAGATGCCGACAGACGCCAGCAGGAGCGCCACGGCGGCGAACACTCCGAGCAGCAGCATGTTGAAACGACGACGGGCCAGGGAGTTCGAGAGCAGTTGCTCCATCGTTCTGATGTCGGAGAGGGGCTGATCCTTGTCCACCTGCTCGACCGCCTGGCGCAGGCCCGCAACCATGCTCGCGGGATTGTCCGACTGCGAACGCGCGACGAGCGTCATGTAGGGATAAGCGATCTGTTGATAAGAGAAGTAGCACTCGGGCCCGGCTTCTTTATCGAGAGAGAGATGCTTGACATCGCCGACGATGCCGACGATCTCCGCCATGTTCTTCTCGGCGATGGTTACGTCGATGCGCTTGCCGATGGCCTCTTCGCCGGGGAAGTATTTGCGTGCGAGCGTTTCGTTAATGACGACGACTCTCGGAGCATCCTTGTTGTCCTGCTCCGTGATCGCGCGTCCCTTGATGAGAGGGATGTTCATCGCGCGAAAATAGTCCGGGTTGATGACGCGCGAATTGGTAATCAGTCTTTCGCCCGGGCCGGGAGCGGGGCGTCCTTCAATGACCAGGCTGTTCATGGCAATCTCGCCGCTTAGAGGCAGCGGGCTGACAGCGCCGATGGCCTCTATGCCCGGAACCTGCGCGCTGCGCTCAAGGACTTGATGGAAGAAGGCCGTGATGCGGCTGTCTTCGTGATACTTGGCATCTGGAAGCGCCACGCTCGCCGTCAACACTCGATGCGGGTCGAAACCCGGACTGACATCCTGCAACTGCTTGAAGCTGCGTATGAGCAGGCCCGCGCCGACGAGCAGTATGAGCGAGAGAGAGACCTGCGAGACGATCAAGAGGCTACGCACGCGATTGCGGCTGATGCTTTCCGACGAGCCGCGACTTCCCTCCTTGAGCGATTCGTTCAAGTCCAGCCGCGAAGCCCTGAGCGCCGGAGCGAGCCCGAAAACTATTCCCGTCAGCAGCGAGACCAGCAGCGTAAAGCCGAGCACGCGAGCATCCAAGCCAATCTCTCCCATACGCGGAAGGTCGGAGGGGATGACGGCCATCAGCAAATCCAAACCCCAGATCGCCAACAGCAAGCCGAGCGCCCCGCCCACAATTGACAGCAGCACGCTCTCCGTCAAAAGCTGCCTGACGATGCGCAGTCGCCCCGCGCCGAGCGCCGTGCGAATCGCAATCTCCTTGCGGCGTGAAGCGGCGCGCGCAAGCAACAGGTTGGCGACGTTGGCGCAGGCGATCAAAAGCACGAAGCCGACGGCTCCAAGCAGTATGAGCAGCGCCGGTCGGATATTGCCGACGATGCCCTCATAGAGTGAGACCAGGCGTATGCTGCGTCCGGCGTTTCTGTCTGGGTACTGCTGCTCAAGACGGCGCGCGATGGTCTCCATCTCGGCCTGGGCCTGCGCCATCCCGACGCCCGGCTTGAGCCGCGCAACGATGCTCAGATAATTTGCGCCGCGCTCCTTATTGGTCTCGCTCTGCGAATTGAGAGGAATCCAGTATTCCGTTTTCAAGGCATTGATCGGAAAGACGAAGCCCTGCGGCATGACGCCGATGACAGTGGTATTAACGCCGTCGAGCATCAACTGCTGGCCGACCAGTGCGGGGTTCGCGCCGAAGCGTCGCTGCCACAGTCCATAGCTGAGAACGGCGACGCGCGGGCTGCCCGGCTGCTCGTCTTCGCGTGTGAGGACGCGGCCCTGCGCCGCTCGCGCTCCGAGCACAGCGAACAGGTCACCCGAAGTCGAGACGCCGCTGAGTTGTTCGGGAGCATCCACACCCGTCAGGATAGCGACCGATTCGCTGTAGGCCGCGATGTGCTCGAAGACCTGGTTCTGCTCTCGCCAATCGGCGAAGTTCGGGTATGAGGTGGGAATCTGCCCGCGCCCCCTCTTTTGATCGGAGCCCCAGACCTGCACAAGCTGCTCCTGGCGCTCGAACGGCAGCGGCTTCAGCAGCACAGCATTGACCACGGAGAAGATAGCCGTGTTCGCCCCAATCCCCAGAGTCAGCGCCAACACCGCGACGACCGTAAAGCCAGGCTTCTTCAACAGCATCCTAAATCCATATCGCAAGTCTTGCCATAACGTGTTCATAATAGTTCCTCCTTAAAAACATGGATCGAGGTGGAAGGATGAAAGCAATCAATTAACAGGGATGAACAGAGATGGTCAGGATGAAGAAAGAGCAAAGACCGAATTCATTGCAGCAATGCTTTCATCTTTCATCCGGCTTTTAGTCTTTCATCCTGACCATCCTGTTAAA
>DASVQM010000054.1:0-194819 GCA_036389095.1 Pyrinomonadaceae bacterium | reverse complement strand
TGACGCCGCGGAGGTCGTCAGTGGAGATTTTGTGTTGGAGGTCGCCGCTTGAGAGCATGGCGCGGCGGATATTGTCATACCAGATGGACTGGCCGAGTTGCATGATCTGGACGAGTGGATTGCTCATGGTTGTTTGCTCCTTAAAGATGTGTAGAGGCGGGTGGTTTTCCCGTAGCCTCTACCTCTGTACTTGCCTTGCGGAAAATCTATAGATCGTTGTCTGCGTGTATTTCTGTCCGGGCTTGAGTACGGTTGAAGGGAACCCGGGCTGGTTCGGAGAATCGGGGAAGTGCTGTGTCTCAAGACAGAGGCCGTAGCGCTGGTTGTAAACCATGCCGCCCTTCCCCGTGATCGTGCCGTCCAGAAAGTTCCCCGTATAAAACTGCACGCCCGGCTCCGTCGTATAGACCTCCATCACGCGCCCTGTCTTCGGGTCGCGGACGCGGGCCGCCAGTGTCGGCCCACGGACGCCCTTTTTATTGAGCACCCAGTTATGGTCATAGCCACGTCCGAAGGTGAGCTGCTCGTCCGTCTGATTGATGCGCGCGCCGACCGCCGTCGGTTTCGTAAAGTCCATCGGCGTGCCCGTGACGCTGCGCAGCTCGCCGGTCGGAATCGCTCCGCTATCGGCGACAGGTGTAAACCTATCGGCGTTGATGTAGACCTCGTGCCCTAGAATATCGCCCGCGCCTGCACCGGCCAGATTGAAGTAGGAGTGATGCGTCAGATTAAGCACCGTATCCTTGTCCGTGGTCGCGGCGTAATCAATCCTCAGCTCGTTATTGTCGGTCAGGGTGTAGGTGACCGTCACGGACAGGTTGCCCGGATAGCCTTCTTCGCCATCTTTACTCGTGTAATTGAGTCTCAAGCTCCTGATACCCCTGCCATTCACCGGGGTCGCTTTCCACACGACCTTATCAAAGCCCTTGAGCCCGCCGTGCAGATGGTTCTCGCCGTTATTTTTAGCCAGCGTATACTCCACACCGTTCAAAGAGAATTTGCCTTTGGCGATTCGGTTGCCGTAGCGACCGATGATGGCCCCGAAATAAGGGCCGTTGTCCTTGAGATAGCCGTCGAGCGTGTCATAACCCAGCACTACATCGGTCAGTCCTCGATTACGGTCAGGCACTTTGAGCGAGACCACTATGCCTCCGTAGGTCATGATCTGCGCTTCCATGCCGCGAGCGTTCGTCAAGGTGTAGAGCTCGACCGGAGTCCCGTCCGCCGTCTGCCCGAAAGGACGCTTCTTAATTCTTGTTTGAGCTTCTGTCATGATAGTCGTGCCGCAAAGCAGCAGTATACTGAAAGCCATGAGCATCGCCGCTCTCTGTGCAGGCCGTCCGTGAATGTTTCTCATTTAATTTCAGTGCCCTCCAAAGCTTAGACATTAGAGTTTGTCTCAATCAAAGCGGGGTCGCCTCTGATCTTGCCACACGACGGGCGTGATGTGCCGCCGCAACTCCGCTGCCTTCTCTTCCGCCAGCGTGTCGTTGATAAAGAGGCCAGCGCCCGTCTCGCTGCCCGCCAGGTATTTGAGCTTGGTGGCGGTCCGAAGCGGCGGGTAAAACTCTATATGGAAATGGTAGTAATCGTAATTGTCGCCGTCGGTCGGGCGCTGGTGCAGCACCATCATGTAGGGGAACGAGAGCTCGAACAGCTTATCGTAAGCCACGAGCAGCGACTTGAGAATCGCGGCCAGGTCGCGCTGCTCTTTGCGCTCCATGTCGGTCAAAGCTTGCAGGTGGCGCTTGGAATAGATGTGGACTTCATAGGGCCAGCGCGCGAAGAAGGGAACGACGGCGACGAAGGCTTCGTTCTCGGTGACGATGCGCCGGGCGTCTGTTCGCTCCTGTTCCATGATGTCGCAGACGAGGCAGCTTCCCTTTCGCTCCTGATGAGCGCGCGACTGTGCCAGCTCACGCGCCATGTGCGGCGGGATGAACGGGATGCCATAAATCTGCCCGTGCGGATGATGGAGTGTGACGCCGATGGCTTCGCCCTTATTCTCGAAGATGAAAACGTAGTTCACAAATTCTAACGCGCCGAGCGCCTGAAAGCGATCCGCCCAGACCTCTACCAGCTTGTATATCTGTTCGACCGGCTCATCCCTGAGCGTCCCCGCGTGGTGTGGCGTATAGAGCAGGACTTCGCACACGCCCCTGGCCGGTCGCACAGGATAGAGGTCTGTGGCTTCGATGGCCGGTGCGGGCGGAGAGGATTGCAAACTGGGAAAGCGGTTCTCGAAGACGACTATGTCATAGTCGCTTTCGGGGACTTCCGTGGGGAAGCCTCCTTCCCTGGTCGGGCAGAGCGGGCAAAAGTCTGCGGGCGGCAAAAAGGTGCGCTCCTGCCTGTGCGTGGCCGTCGCCACCCATTCGCCCAGTAGTGGATTCCAACGCAGCTCAGACAAGAGAGCGCTCCTCCTACGCTTCCATCTACGGCCTCTATGCGTCGCTCCAGCCCGGCCCCGGTCGCACTCTCTCGCTGGACGAAGGCCCGTGGCTGCTCACGAAAGGAGAAGCGCAAGCAAGTTAATAAAGGCTTGATCGGATTCTATGAATTAGCTCGCTATTTATGCTGATATAAGCCCAAAACGAGCATCTGTCAAGATGGATCGGGCGAAATGGCGGGCCGGGCTTGCTCGATGGCTCAGGCGATCATCCCGGCGGCGGCGCGATAGATGATCTACGTCTGCGCGCCTGCCCGCCAGCCGGGACAACAGACGAACCTGATCGTCCTCTTCAATTAAAGAGAGGGGTTTCTCTTGACCATTCTGCTCGTTTGATTACAATACGAGCATTCGTGAAAGATAAATCAGACTTCTTGAGCCAACCATACATTTAAAGGGTCGCGGGTTGGTTTCAAAAGCCCCAGGCTGTTTGTTTCGTCTTCGTCGCGCGCTCTTCGCATCAGGGAGTAACAGCATATGAGAATACAAGGGGGTCTGCGAACCTCTTCGGCCAGATTCGTGGCGATGGTTTGCGCCGTGTGCCTCGTGTTGCAGATTGCGAGCGCGCAAACCGGAACCATCACCGTGCAGGTGGACAAGCCGGGAGCGGCCATCTCTCCCACGCTCTTTGGATTGTTCTTCGAGGACATCAACTTCGGCGCGGACGGCGGCCTCTATCCCGAGCGTGTGAAGAATCGCTCGTTCGAGTTTCCCGATCCGCTGATGGGCTGGAAGAAGATCGAAGGCGCGGGCTCCGGGGCGACGCTTTCCGTGCGCGATGAGAACCCGATCAACGCCAACAACTCGCATTACCTGCGCATGAAGGTTGAAGGCAGCGGTCCAGGCGTGACGAACGAGGGCTTTCGCGGAATCGGCGTCGAGCGTGGCGAAGCCTACACCTTCTCCGTCTACGCGCGCATGGTTGAAGAAGCGCACCGCGAGGGAGATGCGCGCCGCGTCGAGAAGGGGCCGGTGAGCCTGCGCATCGAATTACAAGACGCGAGCGGGCGGTCTCTGGGCCGGGCCAGGCTGAAAGGGTTCACTCCGCAGTGGAAGAAATACACCGCCGTTATCCGTCCAACGGCGACCGGCCTCAAAGCTCATCTCAACCTCTTTGCCGAAGGAAGCGGCACGCTCGATCTGGATATGGTCTCGCTCTTCCCGAAGGGCACGTTCAATAATCGTGAGAACGGCTTGCGGGCCGACCTGGTGCAGCTGCTCAAAGAGATGAAGCCGCGCTTCCTGCGCTTTCCCGGCGGCTGCATCGTCGAAGGCAGATACCTGGATACGCGTTACCAGTGGGAGACCACCATCGGCGACATCACTGACCGGCACCTGATCATCAATCGCTGGAACGACGAATTCAAGCACAAGCGCACGCCCGACTACTTTCAATCTTTCGGTCTGGGGTTCTACGAGTATTTCCAGTTGTGTGAAGACATCGGCGCACAACCGCTGCCGATACTCAACTGCGGCATGGCCTGCCAGTTCAATTCAAAGGAGCTGGCCCCGCTCGATGAATTGGATACCTACATCCAGGATGCTTTAGACCTCATCGCTTTTGCCAACGACCCCGTCACGACCACCTGGGGAAGCAGGCGCGCGGCCCTGGGCCATCCAGCGCCCTTCAATCTCAAGATGCTCGGCGTCGGCAACGAACAGTGGGGGCAGCAATACATAGATCGCTATAAGATATTCGCCAAAATTCTGAAGGAGAAGCACCCGGAAATCGCTCTCATCTCAGCCGCCGGGCCTGACCCTGACGGCGAGCGATTCGACTTCGCCTGGGCCAAGCTGCGCGAGCTGAACGCAGACATTATAGACGAGCATTACTACAGGGCTCCCGGTTGGTTCCTCTCCAACGTCAATCGCTACGACAACTACTCGCGCACGGGCCCGAAGGTCTTCGCCGGTGAGTACGCTGCCCAGAGTGTCGGCATCGCCCGCCCTGACAACCGCAACAACTGGGAGTGCGCGCTGGCCGAAGCCGCCTTCATGACCGGCCTCGAGCGCAACTCCGATGTCGTCCTGATGTCCTCTTACGCGCCGCTGCTGGCGCACGTAGACGCCTGGCAGTGGACGCCCAACCTGATCTGGTTCGACAATCTGCGCTCATACGGGACGCCCAATTACTACGTTCAGAAGTTGTTCGGCACGAACCAGGGCACGACCATCCTGCCCGTGCTCCTCGATGGCCAGGCCAAAAACGGGCAGAACAATCTTTTCGCCAGCGCCGCGCTCGACAGCCGCACGGGCGAGGTCGTGCTGAAGGTCGTCAACGCCGCTGCCTTGCCGCGGGATGTCCGCATCAATCTCGCGGGGGCCGGTAATATCAGAAGACAGGGCCGGGCTTTCGTCCTCGCCAGCGCAGACCTCAAGGCCGAGAACAGCTTCGAGCAGCCGATGAAAGTTGCGCCCGTAGAGCAGAAGCTCTCAGTCCCGTCCGGCGACTTTGCCTATACGTTTGCTCCCAGCTCGCTCACCGTCCTGCGCGTCGGCGGCAAGGCCAAATGAGCGAAGCGGGAAGAACGGATTGCTGATGAAGCGGGGTCGGCTGCGGTCAGAGGGTGCTGCTGCTGGAGCCTGGTTGTTTTTATAATGTCTGGATTTATCGCTCTACTATTGATCGTTCTGTGGGGTGGGCTCGCCTCGCCGCTCTATGCGTCCCCGCAGGACTCGCCCACCTACGAGCGCTTGGAGCGGGCCGCGCAGATGATTCGCGCCGGGCGGATTGATGCTGCGGAGACGGAGCTGACCAGTCTCCTGCGCACACGCCCGGGCGAGGCCAATGCGCTCAACCTGCTCGGTGTGATACGCCTTCAGCAGAAGCGCTTTGACGATGCCGAGCAGTTGTTCCTGCGTGCGCTCAAGGCAGGGCCGACTTTAGTTGGCGCGTATCTCAATCTGGGCCAGCTCTATCTCGATCAGCGTAAAACGGCGAGGGCGCTCTGGGCCTACACGCAGGCGAGCCAGCTCGCGCCCGAAAGGGCCGACATCAACTTCAATCTCGCTTCTCTTTACGAGGAGCAACGTGATTTTCAACGCGCCTTAGGCTTCCTCGAAAAAATACCGCGCGATCAGCTCACGACGGAACATCTATACCTGCTTATCAAGTGCCAGCTCGGCCTTGGTCATAAAGAGGAGGCGCGCTCTCTCGCCGCTCCGCTCAAGCAGGCCGGGGCGGTCGAGCCGGAGGTCGCGGCGGCCTTCGCCTTAGTCTTTGCCAAAAACGGATTGCCCGACGAAGCGATAGAGATTCTCGAAGCCGTGAGGAAGAAGACGCCTGGCTCTTTCCCGCTGCTTTACAACCTCGGGGCCAGTTATCTCCTGAAAGGAGACAGGGCCAGGGCGGAAGAGTTTTACACGGCGGCGTTGGAAGCGAAGCCGGACGACGTTGCGACGCTGCAAGCGCTGGCCCGCATCGCCAGGGCTGACGGCAATCTGGAAAAGGCTCTGGCCCATCTGGTGCGCGCGCGCCGCCTGGCCCCTGAATCTCCCGCCGTCCTTTATGAGTTCGGTTTGACGGCGCTGCGTATGGACCTGGTGCTCGACGCGCTGCCTGCTTTCGAGCAGTTGCATCGCCTCTATCCGGATGAGACCAGTTACATCTATATGCTGGCGGCGACGCTCCTGCGTCACGATCAGAGAGACAGGGCGGAGCCTCTGCTGCGCCGCTACATAGAGCTGCGCCCGAAGGATGCGGCGGGCTATTACCTGCTCGGCGTCACGCTGCGAAGCGGTAACCGTTTCGCCGAAGCTCGCCAGGCTTTCCAACAGAGCCTGGCGCTCGGCGCGAACCCGGATGCGGACTATTTTCTCGGATTGATCGCCGAGACGGAGGGCGATACGCAGCTTGCGATTCGCCACTTGCAGGCAGCCATCAAAGCCAACCCGGCGCATTCCTGGGCCCACACCTCGCTCGGCATAGCCTATCTCAAGCAGAAAAACTATCCGCTTGCGCGCGCCACGCTCGAGCGTGCCATAGAGCTCAACCCTAACGATCTACAGGCTCACTACCAGCTCGGGCTCATCTATTCCAAGCTGGGCGAGAACGAGCGGGCCCAGAGCATGTTCAAGATCGCCGACCGGCTGCGCGACGTGCAGCGCAATCAGGAGAGCGTCGGTCTCAAGTTGATTGACCCGCCGCAATAGTTTCGACGCCCATTTTTCGGCTCTGACCCTTCAACTTGGAAGTTTCTTGACAAATCCACCGTGCCTTGCTATAAGCCGTGCTAGACGCGGACGTAGCCGCTTGAACAAGCTGACCGGATTCTCTTTTACAAACGAAATATCTTACTGAGTCGGAGATTGACCACGCTCCCGTTTGGCGTGCGCCTCTACCGGCAGCAAAGTCTATCGCGCAACGCAAGCGTTCAGGGGGCGGTTTACCCGCATCCGCCAACTCCAAACGCGCGGGTTCTGTGGGCAGAGTTGATGAAGTATCCGCTCAAACCCTTTTTGACCGAAGCTGAATTCAGGGAGGGATCATGAAGCACCGCAAGCTCAGTCTTGTCGTCCTCACTTTCGCGCTTTTCATAGCATGTGCACCCGTTGCCTTCAGTCAAAGCGACCGTGGCTCGCTGCGCGGCACGGTCACAGATCCCGGAGGCGGTCTCGTGACCAACGCCAAGGTCACCGTCACGAACCTCGATAGCGGCGAAGTGCGCGAGACGACCACTTCGGAAGAAGGCAGCTTTAATTTGCCCGAGCTGAAGGCCGCTCCATATAAGCTGACGGTCGAGGCCGCAGGCTTCAAGACCGCGACGATAGACAATATACAGGTCGCGGTGCAGGTGACGAGGCGTGCCGACATCACGCTCGAAGTCGGGCAGATCGGCGAGGTCGTGACCGTGACGCAGGAAGCGACGTTGCTTCAGACAGAGAACGCCGTGCAGCAGACCAACGTCACCGAGCGGCAGGTCAAGGAGTTGCCCCTCGCCATCGGCGCGGAGGCCGCCGGTCGCTCTCCGCTCTCCTTCATCTTTCTCGATAGCAGCGTCACGCCGACCGGCTCGGGCAGCACTGGAACCAACGGCGCAAACTTCAGGGTCAACGGCGGGCAGGGTCTCGGCACGGATATATTGATTGACGGGGCGGCGACGCGGCGCGCGGAAAACGGAACCTTCTTCTCCGAGGTCGCGCCCGGCCCGAACGCCTTCCAGGAGTTCACGCTCTCGACCAGCAACTACTCGGCGGAGTTCGGTAATTCCTCTGGCGGCGTCGTCAACTTCACGATCAAGTCCGGCGGCAACGAATTTCATGGCGAGGGTTACGAGTACCTGCGCAACGAAGCGCTCAACGCCAATATAGATGTCAACCGGCTGAGGGGGATCGAGCGCCCGCGTAATCGCCAGCATGATTTCGGCTTCAATATCGGCGGGCCCGTCTACCTCCCGCGCTTCGGCGAAGGCGGGAAGAATTACGTCAGCCTCAAGGACAGCACCTTCTTCTTCTTCAACTACGGCGGCTATCGCTTACAGCAGACCGAGATCGTTGACATCACCGTGCCGACACTGAAGATGCGGCGCGGAGATTTCTCAGAGCTGCTGACAGACCCTTGCGTGACCAGCTTCTTCCCCGCCACGTCTCTGCGCGGCGTCAACTTCAACTACGCGGGCATTCAAATCTTCGACCCGAATACGCCTGCCTTCAATCGCACGCCGATTCCGGGCAACCGTCTCGATCTATACCAGAACGGCGCGGCCATCGACCCCGTGGGCCAGGCCATCGCCAATCTCTTTCCCGCGCCGACGAGCGAAGGCGTGTGCCGCAATTACCGCGCCGTCAGCAGCGCGCCCGAGAATACGAACTATTACGTCGGGAAGATTACGCACATCATCTCTGAGAGGCAGCAGGTCAACTTCAGCTACACCTACCGCCACCTCGTCAGCGCTAAAGGGTCGCGCGGAGACCTGACGCGCTTTCCGCGCTTTCCCGAGCCGTTTGTCGCCGCGTTCCGTTTCCGGCAAGAGTTCAAATCCTATTACGCGCGCCTGCAACACGATTTCACTTTCACTCCCAACCTGCTCAACCATTTCAACGCGGGCTTCTCTCGTACCTTCGTGCAGAACAGAAACTACACGCGCGGCCTCAACGCCTCGTCGCTCGGTTTGCCCGTCAACTCGACGCAGAATCTCGGGCTCCCGCTCATAGAGTTCCCTTGCTGCGGCGGCGGGCAGAACCCCGAAGGCTCGCGCGACCCTCGCGCTTACCAGAGCGGCGGCTCGACCGAGTTCGATAATCAGGACGGCGACAACGCGGTTCAGTTCAATGATTTCATCACCTACGTGCGTGGCCGCCACACTTTCAAGTTCGGCGGCGAGCTGCGCTTTCAACAGTTGAACGATTCCAACCACTTCGACATCGGCGGCAGGTTCAGCTTCTTCCCCAATCAGACCGCCAACACCTTCGAGGGCCTGGACTCGGGCAAAGAGGGACACCCGATTGCCAGTCTCTTGACCGGCGCTCCCGAATTCTCATTCAACAGCGTGCAGGCGATTGATCCCGGCTTCCGCTTCTTTTCTCCGTCCTTCTTCTTTCAGGACGATTTCAAGATCACGCAGCGCTTGACGCTCAATCTGGGCATCCGCTACGACATCAACTATCCGCGCGTCGAATCCCATGATCGTTATCGCGCTTTCGACCCGACCAAGCCCAACCCTGAAGCGGGTGGCCGTCTCGGCGCAATCGCCGGGGCAGCAGGTCAGGGCGGCGTGCAGGCCGACTATCGCGGGCTCGTCCGCCCCGACTACTCCAACTTCGGGCCGCGCTTCGGTTTCGCTTACTCGGTCAACAATCAAACGGTCGTGCGCGGCGGCTACGGCTTATACTACTCGCCGCTGCTCTACAACGATTTCGGACGCGGCGGAACCATCGGCTATGACGCCGCGCCCAATGCCTTTGAGCGCGCAAACCGTGACCTCAACGCCTTCGTCCGTCTGCGCAACTATCCGGCGATTCCGACCATCAATCCCAACAGCCAGCAGATCGGCAACGACGTTAACTACTTCGACCGGGACTACAAGCTCGGTCGCACAGTCCAGTACAGCCTGGAAGTGCAGCGTGAGCTGCCGGCGAACTTCGCCATCTCGGTCAGCTACATCGGCAGTAAGGGAAGTCGCCTGCGCTCAAGGCTCGACCCGATCAACAAGCTTCCGCTCGAAGCCCTGAAGCTGGGCAATGACCTGCTGCGCAGGCCGCTCAGCGAAGCGCTCAACGACCCGCTGGCCGTTGCCTTTGCGCAAAGCGTCGGCGTCCGGCTGCCGTCCAGCACCAACGCCGTCTTTCAAGGTTTCAACGGCACTGTGGCCGCATCCCTGCGACCCTACCCGCAATACAATTTCATTAACAATCGCCTTGAGAGCCAGGGGCAAAGCTCTTATAACGCGCTCAAGGTCGAGTTGCAGCGCCGTTTCGCGCAGGGCTTTCAGCTCGGCCTCTCCTACACCTTCTCGAAGCTGATTACGGATGCGGCGGAAGACCTCTTCGGCGATACGCCGCTCAACGACGTGCTGCAAAATCCGTATGATCGAAGGTCACTGCGCTCGATCTCGCCCAACAGCATTCCGCACTCGCTCGTCATCAACTATATCTTCGAGCTGCCCTTCGGCAGGGGCAAGCGTTTTCTGAACAGGGGCGGGGCCCTTGACCGTTTAGTCGGAGGCTTCCAGGTCAGCGGCATCATGCGTTATCGTTCGGGCCCGGCCCTTGTGCCCAGGCTTGAGGGCTCCGGCAGGGAGTTCCTTGACCTCTTCGGTGTGCCGGGCCAACTGCGGCCCAACCTGACGGGCCAACCCTTCTACACGGGCGACCCGGCGACCGGACAGTTCTACCAGTATCTCAACCCGGCTGCGTTCGCCGCGCCGCCGCGCTATCAGGATGCGCCCGCCTTTGCGCTCGAACCCGTGCCGGGCACACGCGTTCTCAATCCGGCCTACGCTGCGTTCTACTCTAACCCGCTCAGGTTCTTCGGCACTGCACCGCCGACGCTCAACGAGCTGCGCGGTCAACCTTTCTATACGGAAGACCTCAGCCTGCTCAAGAAGACGCACCTGAGCGAAACGGTCTTTATCGAGCTGCGTGCTGAATTCTTCAACCTTTTCAATCGCGGGCGCTTCGCCTTGCCGGATGTCAACATTGACCCCAATAATTTCCGTAACCTCGGAGTCTCTGGCCGCATCGGCGACCTTAACCAGCCACGCCGTATACAGATCGGCGCGCGGCTGATCTTTTAGGCGGCATTGCTCAAAGGCTTAGCGGCGCGGGGCGGAGTACAGGCAGACTCTCCCGCGCCGCTTGTTTTAGCTTCCACGTTCTAACGCCGCGCGCGTTGTCTCAAGCGTTCCAGCCATGGTTTTGACGGATCACAAGTGTTTCATTCGCCTGGCCGCGACGATTGCTGTCCTGATGGTGATGACAGCGTTCACGGCTAGCTTCAGCGGCTCGTGCCTGGGCCAATCCTCCATCTCTTCCTCAGACGCGCGGGCGAAGCAATCCGCGCAGTTGGTCGAAGAGGGCATCGCTTCCATGGAGCGCGGCGATGCTGCAACTGCGCGCGACCGCTTTCAAAAGGCCATCGAGGCGAACCCGAAGGATTTAGCCGCGCATACTTACCTCGGCGTCATCGCCGACAGCACGGGCGATCTGGCCCTGGCCGAGCTGCACTTCGCCACCGTCGCACGTCTGGACCCGACTTCGCCAGCCGCGCGCAACAACTACGGCGCGATTCTGTTCCGGCGCGGCGAGAACGCGCGCGCCGCCACGGAGTTTGAGGCGTCGCTGCGTCTCAACAGTAAGCAGCCGACCGCGCTCGTCAACCTGGCGCAGATACGCTTTGCGCAGGCGACGCCCGAGAGCCTGCGCGCGGCGCGCGAGCTGTTCGAGCGAGCGCTGCCCGTCACACAGGATGCGGAGGTGGCACGCGCGCTCATCATCGTCGCCCTGCGTCTGAAAGATAAAGCGGCGGCGGCCAGATTCTATGGCGAGTATGCTGTGCGTTTGCCGAACGCGGGCGCAAAGGTCAAGGCTGCGAGCGCTCGCTTCGAGCTTGGCAGCGCTCTGCTCGAAGCCGAGCTGTTTCAGGAGTCTCTGGCCGAGCTGAAGGCTGCGTTTGAAGCCGACTCCTCCAACACGGACACGATCATTCGCCTGGCGCGCGCCTACCTTGCGCTCAATGATATTCCATCCGCTGGCCGCACGCTTGAATCCACGGTGGCGCGCGGGATTGAGACGCCGCCCGTCTATGCCTTGCTCGCCGAAACCTACTGGAAGGGCGGGCACTTCGAGAACGCCATTCCGGCGATGCGGCTCGCCGTCGAGCGCGACCCGCAATCGGAAGGCTATCGCTACACCTATGGCATGTTGCTGACGAATGCGATGGCCCCGGCAGCCGCCGTCATCCGCCTGGAAGAAGCGCTACAGTTATTCCCGCGCTCGGCTCGCCTGTGGTTCGCGCTCGGCATCGCACATTTCCGCTCAAGCAAAAATGACGAAGCGATCAAGGCGCTCAGTCGGGCCGTCGAGCTTGATGCGAAGTTCGCCCCCGCCTACGCCTATCTGGGTATGACCTATGTCGAGCTGGGCCGGTATGACGAGGGGCTGAAGCTTTACGCTCAGGCGCTGGCCGTTGATGAGCGACTTGCTGCCGTGCACTACCTAGTCGCCGACGTGCTCACCAAGCAGGCCGATTCCGATACGCCGCGCATACGCAAACATCTACAGCGTGCAGTCATGCTCGACCCGACGTTTGCGCTCGCGCGCCTGGCGCTCGGTAAGCTGCTCGTTCGTCTGAACAGCTTCGAGGAGGCCGCCTCCGAATTCGAGCGCGTCGTCGCGCTAGACCCCAATCTTCCGGAAGCTTATTACCAGCTCGGTCGAGTCTACGGGCGGCTCAAGCGGACGGCGGAGGCGCAGGCGAACCTCGCCAAGTTCAAGCAACTGAGCGACGCGCAGAAGGAGCAGTCGCAGAATGAGCGGCGCGAGGTCGCGCGCCGCCTCGCCAATGTCCGTTTCTGAGTGGTTCCATGGGAGGCTATCTATGTTGAATGCAAGGTGCGAAATTCCCGCCGTCGTAGCCCTGGCCTTGATCGTCTCAATCGGCGAAGTCTACGGGCAGCAAGCGGGCACAACGCCGCCGTTGAACTCTTCAACGGCGGCGAGCCGGTCAACACAAAACGCCCCGGCCCTTGTGGAATGGAAGGACAACTTTGACGGCAACAGCCTGGACGAACAGAGTTGGGAGCGCTTCACCATGGAGGGCGGAAGCGGGAAGGTGCAGGTTGAAAAGGGACAGTTGCGCATGCGCGGCATGGATAAATCAAGGGCCGGTGTGCGCAGCCGCCAGATGTTTTCCAGCGACCGCTTTCTCTTTGAAGCGACGCTGGCCAAGGTCGGGCCGGAGATGCCGACGGTGGGTAACCAGGCTCCGCCGCTCGGTCGCGCTATCCTGGCCGTACTCTTCGATGGGTCTGACCGTAATCGCCTGGAATGGATTCTGACAAGCGAAGGCACATTCGAGGCGTGGGCGATTATTGACGGCAGAGGCGAGCGCCTGGACAACCACAAGCTCGGAACCAGAATCACGAGCCCCAAACTGGCGATTGCCAGGCGCGGCGATGAGTTCTTCTTTATGGGAAACGACGAGATAGCTTTTCAGAAGACTCTGAAGAATATGCCGCGCTCGTTCCGCGTGATGCTCTATGGCTACAGCTCGTCGGCGAATGACTGGGACGCTGTGCGTGTCGTCACCGCCAGGCAGCCTTAACGCTCGAACACTTCTGCGCACGCAGGTCGCATCTGTCAGAGCCCTGGGCCATTCTTCTTCGAGAGTTGAAAGCCGAGGGCTCGCCCGAAACATCTTGACAGATGCTCGTTTTGGTTCTATATAAGCATCCCAAGCGATTTAATTACTGAAATACAATCAACTCTTGAGCTGGGCTCTTTCTGTGGAAAGACTCTGGCACTCTACCGCCCTGGCTTCAGAGGATGATCGGGCCTCTCTCTCTCTGTTCCGCAGGCGCAGAGAGAAGGGCTGAGCCGCTCGGGTCGCGCATCCACGCGCGGCTATGCCCTTCCGAAGCGATAGTGTGAATCTTGAAAATAGTTGTCCTCGATGAAAAGTAGAGATCGAAAATGAGAGCAATCGGACGACGAGAGTTCGTCGCCGGGTCGCTGCTTGGAGGCGCGGCTTTGTTGACGGCTAACCTTCGGGCACAAGTGGCGAGCGGGCCGGATGCGCGTGTGGAAGTTCTGGTAGAGGAACCCATCGGCACGATCAATCCTGACATCTACGGCCACTTCACCGAGCACCTGGGAGGCGTCGTCTACGACGGAATCTGGGTCGGTGAAGGTTCGAGAATACCTAACACGGGCGGCATTCGCACGGCGCTCGTAGAGCACATGCGGCGCATCAAGGCTCCCGTCGTGCGCTGGCCCGGAGGCTGCTTTGCCGACAGCTACAACTGGCGCGACGGCGTCGGCCCCAGGGATAAGCGGCCACGCCGGACGAACTTCTGGGTGGATGCGCCCGAATGGCCCAGGAACGTCCCCGACGGCCCTTGGAAGTATGACACCAACCATTTCGGCACGAACGAGTTCATGCGCTTCTGCAAGTTGACGGGAGCGCAGCCTTACCTGGCGGCCAACCTGCGCAGCCTTCCGGCCAAAGATACTTACGAGTGGGTGGAATATTGCAACTCTCCGGCGGGCAGCACGTCGCTCTCGGACTTGCGCGCCTCTGTCGGCGCAGAGCGCGAACCGTTCAAGGTGCGCTTCTGGGGAATCGGCAACGAGAGTTGGGGCTGCGGCGGGAATTTCACGGCGGAAGAGTACGCGATGGAGTTTCGTCGCTTTACGGCCTGGATGCCGCGCTACGGCGTCAACCTGGCCTTCATCGGCTCTGGGCCCAACGGCGGAGATTTCGAGTGGACGCGCCGTTTCTTCAATAAGCTGACGGAAAGGGGGAGCGGGCAGCTCGGCAATCTTTACGGCTGGGGGATGCACCACTACACATGGAATCTCAGCCGTGGGCAGACAAACGATTGGTTCAAGGGCAAAGGCGACGGTCTGGAATTCGGCGTCGAAGAGTGGTACGAGTCGTTTCAGCAGGGCGACACGATGGAGCCTCTCATCAAGCGCCACTGGGAGACGATGGGCGAGATTGACCGCCAGCATCGCGTCAAGCTCATCGTTGACGAGTGGGGCGCGTGGTATAAGCCCGGCACGGAGTATCACCCGACGCACCTGCTGGGCCAGGCTTCGACGCTGCGCGACGCATTGCTCGCGGGCCTCTCACTGGACACCTTCAATCGCCATGCCGATAAGGTCGTCATGGCCAATTGCGCTCAGCTCATCAACTGCCTGCATGCCCTGTTCATCGCGCATGAGAACAACTTCATCGTGACGCCTACCTTTCACGTCTTTGAGATGTACGCGCCGCATCAGGGCGCGCAAGCGGTGCGGACGGTTTTCTCTGCCCCGGCCCTTACATATTCGCGCGTCGGAAAACAGGCCTCCTTCTGGGGATTGCAGGGTTCGGCTTCGCTGCGTGAGAAGGAACTGGTGTTGACGGCGGTCAATCCGCATGTGAGCGAAGCCAGGGAGACGGAGATCGTCGTGCGCGGCGCGACGATTCGTGAGGGCCGCGCCAGGGTCTTAACGTCGGACGACATACACGCTCATAACACGTTCGAGCAGCCGCGCGCCCTCGAACCGAGGGACGCCGACGTGCGCGTGCAGGGCGGAAAGCTCGTCTTTCGTTTCCCGCCTGCTTCCGTGTCGCGCCTCCAGTTGACTCTGGCGTGAAGCGAGAACGCTCAGAGCCAGCGGCTCTGAGCGTGACCGGCAGCAAAAGGGGAAGCGGCCCCGCCTTGTTTAGAAGTAGAGACGGAAGGTTAATCCTATGGCTTGGGAAGAGCGCTGGCATCCGTTGCGCGAAGAATGGGTGGTTGTCGCGGCACATCGTCAGAATCGGCCATGGAGCGGCGGGACGGTCGAGCATGAAGAGGAGGTGCTGCCCGAGTATGTCCCGGACTGTTACCTCTGCCCCGGTAACGCGCGCGTGAGCGGGAATGTTAACCCGCAGTACACCGATACCTTCGTCTTCGATAACGATCACCCGAGCGTTTCATTGGATGCGCCCGTTGACCTGCCGAGCCCTGCGGGGATTTACCGCAACCGGCCGGCACGTGGGCTAGCCCGCGTCGTCTGCTATAGCCCCAAGCACAATCTGACGCTCGGCGAGCTTGAGACGGAAGGCGTCGAGAACCTGCTGCGCGTCTGGCAGCAGCAGTACGTAGACCTCGGCTCACGCCCGGAGATCGAGCACGTCCTCATCTTCGAGAACAAGGGCGAGGCCGTCGGCGTTTCCAACCCGCACCCGCACTGCCAGATTTACGCCAACAACTTCGTCTTCAAGACCATGGAGACCGAAGCGCGCGTCAGCCAGCGTCACCTCTCGGAAACAGGCCGCGTGCTCTTCCAGGACATCATCGCCGCCGAGCGCCAGGACGAGCGCCGCATCATCGCGGAGAACGACACGGCCATCGCCTTTCTGCCCTACTTCGCGCGCTACGCTTACGAGGTCTTCGTCGCGCCGAAGGAGACTCACGAGAGCATCGCCGGGCTTTCCGGCGCGGAGGTGCGCGACTTCGCAGAGATACTCAAACGCGTCCTGGTCAAGTTCGACAATCTCTGGCAGATGCCCTTTCCCTATGTCATGCCGTTGCATCAAGCGCCGACCGACGGCGGCGACTACAGCGGCTTCCATTTCCATATCGAGTTCCACCCTCCGCTCAGAAAACCGAACCTGCTGAAGTATCTGGCCGGGCCGGAGATCGGCGGCGGGAATTTCCTCTCGGACACTTCGCCCCAGGAAAAGGCCGCCGAGCTGCGCGCGCAACCAGACGTTCACTATAAGCATAAGTCCACGCAGGAGGAGGGAAGGTGATGGCCGACGTAGGCGCTCTGCTTGGGCCCATCCGTCACCTGCACGAGCGCATCCGCGCAGCTGTCGTGGAGGCTTGCGAGGGCGCGGCCCTGGACGAGTTGTCGCGCGTCGTCAAGGAGGAAGAAGGCGACACGATCTTCGCCGTGGACCGCGTGAGCGAAGAGCTGCTGGTCGAGTTCTTCGAACAGGAAGTCGCGCCCGCTTCGCCGCTCGTGCTCATCGCCGAAGGCTTGGAGGAGGGGCAGATCATGCTGCCGCGCGGGCGTCCTGAAGCGGAGGCCGTGTGGCGTGTCATCGTTGACCCGATAGACGGCACACGCGGCGTGATGTACCAGAAGCGCAGCGCCTGGGTGTTGACCGGGGTCGCGCCGAATCTTGGGCCAGAAACAGGCTTGCAGGATATAGAGCTGGCTGTCCAGACCGAAATCCCGCTCATCAAGCAGCACCTCGCGGACACCATCTGGGCCGTGCGCGGTGAAGGCGTGCAGGCCGAGAGATTTAATCGCTTGACGGGCGAGCGTTCTACACTTAACCTGCAACCTTCACGTTCGCCATCAATCCTGCAAGGCTACGCCATGCTCGCACGCTTCTTTCCCGGCGCGCGGGACGTGCTGGCCGAGATGGATGAAGAGATAGTGCTTGCCGCGCTGGGCCCGTCGCCGCCCGGCAAGGCGCTCTGCTTTGAAGATCAGTACACGTCTTCGGGCGGCCAGCTCTTCGAGTTGATGGCCGGGCATGACCGTTTCGTGGCCGACCTGCGCGCGATCATGGGCCCTGTGATGCAGGCGCGCGACCTGCCGCTCGGGCTCTGTTGCCACCCTTACGATCTGTGTACGGAGCTGATCGCGCGTGAGCTGGGCGTGATCGTGACGGACGGGCGCGGCGGCCCGCTGCGAGCGGCGCTCAAGGTCGAGCCGGATGTGGCCTGGGCAGGCTACGCCAACGCTGCGATACGTGCGCAGATCGAGCCGCTCTTGCAGGCGGCGCTGGACAGGCGCGGGTTGCTTGATCAATCGAACCGGGGATGAGCGGCCATGTACGTCATCGCTCATGGCACGACGCGCAATCTCTCCGATGCGGCGGCCTTCATAGAGATTCTGAACAGGCCGCATCAGAACCCGTCGCTCGAAGCGCACAGGCTCTTTGACGGCGAGTCGGAACTCTTCATCACGCGTGCGCCCGGTCGCCTTGACGTGATGGGTGGAATCGCCGACTACTCCGGTTCGCTCGTCCTGGAGATGCCGATTCATGAGGCCACGCTCGTCGCCTTGCAGCGTGATAGTGAGCGGCGGCTCAAGATCGTCAGCCTGTCGGAAGATTTGACTAAAGAGTTGGTCTTTGAGATGTCGCTCGATGATTTCGAGAGCGACGGTGTCGGGCCCATTGATTACAGCACCGCCCGCGCATACTTTGAGCGCGACCGCTCGCGGCACTGGGCCGCGTACGTGGCCGGTCTCTTTCTGGTGCTCATGCGCGAGCGCGGCGTGAGGTTTGATCAAGGCGCACGTATTCTGATCGCCTCGCGCGTGCCCGGCGGCAAAGGTGTCAGCTCTTCGGCGGCGCTCGAAGTGGCCGTCATGCAGGCGGTCAAAGCGGCGTTCGGTCTTCAACTGGAAGCGCGCGAGATAGCGCTGCTGTGCCAGATGGCCGAGAACCTCGTGGTCGGCGCTCCGTGCGGAGTCATGGATCAGATGACCTCCGCCTGCGGCGAGACTGATCGCCTGCTCAAACTGCTCTGCCAGCCTGCGGAGCCGCAGGGTGTGGTCTCGATTCCCGGCGAGATTTCGTTCTGGGGATTGGATTCCGGCGTGAGCCATTCGGTGACGGGCGCTGACTACGGCTCTGTGCGCGTCGGGGCGTTTATGGGCTATCGCATCATCGCGGAGCTGGCCGGGCTCAAGGTCAGGGAGGGAGCGCCGGGAGAGCGCCTTCACGTTGAAGACGCGCGCTGGGGAGGTTACCTGGCCAACATTACGCCTTCGGAGTTCGAGCAACAGTATGCCGCGCGTCTACCGGAGCGAATCAAGGGCGCTGAGTTCCTGGCTCGCTACCGTGGCACGACCGATCACGTCACGCGGGTTGACGCTCTGCGCAGTTATGCCGTGAGAGTACCGGCGGCGCACGCCGTCTACGAACACCATCGCGTGCGCCTCTTCGCGCAACTGCTCGAAGAGGCGTTGAGCGACGAGCGCTTGGCGCTGCTGGGCGAACTGATGTATCAATCACACGCAAGCTATCGAGCGTGTGGACTGAGCGTCGCGGGCACTGACCGGCTGGTCGAGCTCGTGCGCGAAGCGGGCCCGGCGCAGGGACTCTACGGGGCCAAGATCACGGGCGGCGGCAGCGGCGGAACCGTTGCCGTGCTCGGCAGGCGTGACGCCCGCCCAGCCGTCTCGGGCATTGCTCAGAGATACGCTCGGGAGACGGGCCAACGCTCGCACATCTTTGCCGGCTCTTCCCCGGGCAGCGCCGAGTTCGGCTATCTGAAATTGAGCGCCGATAGAAACTAGACAGGCTCATGACAGGTTGCAGTAAAAGAGAGGATGCCGGGTCATGCAGTCAGTGCCGCCAGAAGTCTCGGGCCGGTCTCAAAGCACCGGCATCACGCGCCCGAGACCTTTGGCGCTACTGACCTCTCTTTGATTGCATTGAAGGAGACCTCATGGCGATACTCGTCACCGGCGGTGCAGGCTATATTGGCAGCGTGACTGCCGAGTTGCTGCGTGCGCGCGGCGAGCACGTCGTCGTCTTAGACGATCTGTTTCGCGGACACCGTGAAGCTGTCCCTTCAGGCGAGCCTTTCTACGAAGGCAAGATCGGCGACCGCGAGCTGCTGGCGCGCATCATGCGTGAACACGACATAGAAGCGTGCATACACTTCGCCGCGCTCGCCTACGTCGGCGAATCCGTGCTCGACCCGGCCCGTTATTTCATCAACAATGTCGAGCAGGGCGTCGCGCTCCTGGACTCCCTCTTGAGCGCCAACGTCCGCCGCCTGGTTTTCTCTTCGACCTGCGCCACCTACGGCGAGCCCCAGCACGTCCCTATCTCCGAAGAGCATCCGCAAAGCCCGACCAATCCTTACGGCTGGTCGAAGCTCTTCATGGAGCGCATCATGCAGAGCTACGACCCTGCATACGGCCTCCGGTACGTCGCGCTGCGCTACTTCAACGCGTGCGGTGCGAGTGAAAACTTGGGCGAAGACCACGAGCCGGAAACACATCTCATTCCGAACGTGCTGGCCGCCGCGCAGGGACGCCTGCCAGCCGTCTCCGTTTTTGGAAACGACTATCCGACGCCCGACGGGACGCCCATACGCGACTACATACACGTCTCTGACCTGGGCTCCGCGCACATCCTTGCGCTGGACTATCTGCGCGCCGAAGGTCTTTCCGATTACATCAACCTCGGCAACGGCCAAGGCTATTCCGTGATGCAGGTGATCGAGACCGCGCGCGAGGTGACGGGCCGTCCGATTCCCGTCAAGGTCGAGCCGCGCCGCGCCGGTGACCCGTCACGCCTCGTCGCCAATGCCGAGAAGGCGCGCTCGCTTTTAGGCTGGAAGCCAGCCTACCCTGATCTCACCTCGATCATTCGTACCGACTGGGAGTGGCGGCTTAATCATCCGCACGGGTATGCTTCAGTATAAAGAGTGGTAAGATGAGACCTGATCGCAAGAGGAGGACAACATGAAATTTTTCCGCTCCAATTATTCCATCATCGCAGTGGCCTGCCTGTGTGTGCTCACTCTTCTGCTGGCTGCCGCTTGTCAGGGCGGCGGCAGTGGAGGCGGTAGCGGCGGCGCAGGCGGCTCGCAGAACTTCAAGCTGGCTTTCGTCACCAACAACGCGTCGGACTTCTGGACGATCGCGCGCAAGGGAGTCGAGCAGGCCGATACGGAGCTGGCCAATGTGAGCGTGGAGTTCAAAATCCCTGCCGAGGGGACGGCAGCCGACCAGAAGCGCATCATTGACGACCTGCTGGCGAAGGGTATCGGCGGCATCGCCATGAGCCCCGTTGACCCGGACAATCAGACGCAGATGATCAACGATATCGCCAAGCAGGTGCTGGTCGTGACGCAGGACTCGGACGCGCCGCAAAGCGACCGCGCCTGCTACATCGGCACGGACAATCGCGCGGCTGGACGCCAGGCCGGTGAGCTGATCAAAGAGGTTCTGCCGCAGGGCGGCAAGATCATGGTCTTCGTCGGCAAGATCGATGCACGCAACGCGCAGGAGCGCTACCAGGGAATCAAGGATGCGCTTCAGGGCTCAAATGTCCAGATCATAGATGTCCGCACGGACGACACTGATCGAGTGCGCGCTAAATCGAATGCTTCGGACACGCTCGTTAAATACCCGGAGGTGGTCGCGCTCGTCGGGCTTTGGAGCTACAACGGCCCGGCCATTCTCAACGCCGTCAGAGACGCCGGGAAGATCGGTCAGGTCAAGATCGTCTGCTTCGACGAAGAGGACGAAACCCTCGCCGGGGTCAAGGAGGGAGCCATCTATGCGACCGTCGTCCAGCAGCCCTATGAGTTCGGCTACCAGTCAGTCCAGTTGATGTCGAAGGTGCTCGGCGGCGACCGCTCCGTGATTCCGTCGAACAAACAAATCTTCGTGCCGACGCTTATCATCAAGAAGGAAGGCGTCGAAGAGTTCACCGCCAAGATCAACAAGCTTCGCGGTCGCGGCTAATCCGAGTGGCCGGTACTCGGTCGTCATCAGTCGGATAAGTTCTGGCAGGCTGCTTCGGAGTACCGGCTGTCGAGTAAGGGCATATGACTAATCCCATTCTTGAAATGAAGGGAATCAGTAAACGGTTCCCGGGCGTGGTCGCCCTCGATGCTGTTGACCTGGAGATTTATCCGGGCGAGGTCGTCGCGCTGGCAGGCGAGAACGGAGCGGGCAAGTCAACGCTCATGAAAATCCTCGGCGGCGTTTACCAGCCGGACGAGGGCCAAATCCGCATCGAGGGCGAGGCGGTCACGATTCGCACGGTCTCGGACGCGATCAGCCGTGGCATCGGTTTTATCCATCAAGAGCTGAACGTGCTCGACAATCTGAATATCGGCGAGAACGTCTTCCTGGGCCGCGAGCCCGTCTGGGCAGGCCCGCTCAAACTCGTCGACCGCGCGAAGATGCACGCGCAGACCGAAACCTATCTCAAACGCCTGGGCCTGGATATTCGGAGCGAGACCTCTCTCCACGAGCTTTCGATTGCCCAGCAGCAGATGGTCGAGATCGCCAAGACGCTCTCGCTCGACGCGCGCATCCTGATCATGGACGAGCCGACATCGAGCCTGACCCTGACCGAGACGGAGCGCCTGCTGGAAGTGACCAAGGATTTAAGGGCGCACGGCGTCAGCATCATCTACATCTCTCATCGGCTGGGGGAGATTAAAGACCTGGCTGATCGCGTCGTCGTCCTGCGCGACGGGCGTAACGCCGGGCAACTCCCGCGCGAAGAGATCAACCATGACAATATCGTCAAGCTCATGGTGGGCCGCGACCTCAAACATTTTTACGAGCCGCCGACGGCGACTGCGCGTTCAAAATATGTCGAGGCTCAAAACCTGCGGACGCGCAGGTATCCGCAGCACGCCGTCTCTTTCGAGCTGCGTAAGGGCGAGATTCTGGGTTTTGCAGGGCTCGTCGGAGCGGGGAGGTCTGAAGTCGCGCAGGCCATCTTCGGCGTTGACGGCCCATTGCAGGGTGAGATATTGCTCGACGGCAAGCCTCTCAAAATCTTTTCGCCGCGCGACGCGATTGCCCACGGGATTTATCTGATACCGGAAGACCGTCGCAAGTCCGGCTTAATACTGGAAGTGCCCATCAGGGAAAACATCACGCTGCCCGCGCTCTCTCGTTACACTTCCGCCGGGCTGATCGTCTATGAGCTGGAGCGCAAGGTCGCGGCGGAGATGCTGAGCAAGCTGAACATTAAAGCCCCCACGGTCGAGGCTAAGGCGAAGAACCTGAGCGGCGGCAATCAACAGAAGGTCGTGCTGGCGAAGTGGCTGTCGCTCGATCCGAAGGTCTTGATCTTCGACGAGCCGACGCGCGGGATAGATGTCGGCGCGAAGGCGGAAATCTATCACCTGATGCGCCAACTGGCCGAATCGGGCGTCGCCATCATGATGATCTCAAGCGACATGGAAGAGATTCTCGGAGAAAGCGACCGCGTGGCGGTCATGCACGAGGGCGCTATCACGGGCATCCTTGAGCGCGCCGATTGCAGTGAAGAAGCGATTATGCGGCTGGCCGTCGGAAAAACAAGTGAGTAGTGATGAGAGAGAGAAGCGGCGAGTGACAAGTTAAGAGCTTAAAAACCTGTCCGGCGGCTCGTCACCTGTCACAAGGTCATTTGTCACTGAGGTGAAGAGATGAGAAAAGAACTCGGAACTTTCGTCTTGCTCGTGGTCTTGTGTATCGTCGTGGCCATACTCAATCCACGCTTTCTGGCCCCGGCCAACCTGACGAACATGGCGCGCCTGATCGGCATGTACGGCATTTTCAGTATCGGCATCGGGTTCGTCATCATCACCGGAGGCATAGACCTGTCGGTCGGCTCCATCTTCGCGCTCCTGGGCGTTCTGCTCTCCATCTTTCTCACCGAATACCACTTGCCGAGCGCGCTGGCGGTCATCATCGTCATCGCCATCTCGACAGGCCTGGGCTACCTGCACGGCTTCCTGGTGACGAGAGTCCTGCTCCCGCCCTTCATCGTCACGCTCTGCGGCCTGCTCTTCTATAGAGGCCTGGCACGCTTCATCGCCAACGACGAGACGAAGGGCTTGGGGAGCGCCGAAGGGTTCGAGACACTGCGTAACCTGGCGACCGGCAGCGTCTTTCAAGTCCCGATGCCGTTCATCCTGCTGATCATCGTCGCCGCCATCATGTGGGTCGTGCTTCACAGGTCGGTTTACGGGCGCTATCTTTACGCGGTGGGCCGCAACGAGGAGGCCGCGCGCTATTCCGGCATCAGCGCGCGCGCCATCATCGCCAGCTCCTACGTCTTGTCGGGCCTGTTGACGGGCATCTCCGGCGTGCTCCTGGCCTTTTACACCAACTCCATCTCTCCCTCATCACACGGTAATAGCTACGAGCTATACGGTATTGCGGCGGCGGTGCTCGGCGGATGCAGTCTCCGCGGAGGCGAAGGGTCTGTCATCGGAGTGGTGATTGGAACCGCTCTGCTTCAGGTGCTGCAAAATCTCATCAACCTGCTGGGCATTCCCTCATCGCTCAACTTCGCCGTCATGGGCGCGGTCATCCTTGTCGGAGTAATCGCCGACCAGCTCCTACAGCGAAGATCGGCGACAAAGTAGAACTCGCGCGCGGCGTTCGCCTTCGACGAGCCAAAGCGTGTCCGAAGCATTTGTCTTGAACAGAAATCGGTAGGTCAAAAGGTTATGTCCAGAATAAGAAAAACTTCGCAGTTGTTGCTCTTCATCCTGTTGCTTTGCCAGGTCGCTTTAGCCGCGCCGGCAGAGAAGTGGTCGGAGCAGAAGGCAAAGGAGTGGTACGGTCGCCAGCCCTGGCTCGTCGGCAGCAACTATGTCCCGGCTTACGCCATTAACGAGCTGGAGATGTGGCAGGCCGACACCTTCGACCCGAAAAGGATAGACCTTGAGCTGGGCTGGGCCGAGAGCCTGGGGATGAACACGATGCGTGTCTTCCTGCACGACCTGCTGTGGAAGCAAGACCCGGAAGGCTTCAAGCGCCGCCTGGACACATTCCTCTCTATCGCCGCCAGGCACAAGATCAGGCCGATGTTAGTCCTGTTCGATTCGGTCTGGGACCCAAACCCTCAGCCGGGCAAGCAGCGCGCGCCGCGCCCTGGCGTGCACAACTCCGGCTGGATGCAGAGCCCGGGCGCTCGGGCGCTGCAAGACACAGCCGAGCACGCGCGCCTCGAAGCCTATGTGAAGGGTGTCGTCGCAGCGTTCGCGCGCGACGAGCGCGTCCTCGCCTGGGACATCTGGAACGAGCCCGACAACATCAATCCCGGGAGCTACGATCAGTTGGAGCCGAAGAACAAGGTCGAGCTTGTGCTGGCCCTACTGCCGAAGGCTTTCGCCTGGGCCCGCTCGGTGGGCCCACAGCAGCCCTTGACGTGCGGCATCTGGAAGGGCGACTGGTCGAGCCCCGAGAAGATGACCGAGATGGATCGGTTGCAGGTTGACCTCTCCGATATCGTCACCTTTCACAACTACGACTCGCCGACCGAGTTCGAGCGGCGTATCAACTTCCTTAAGCGATACAACCGCCCGCTCATCTGCACGGAGTACATGGCGCGCGGCAACGGCAGTTTCTTCATGGGCTCGCTGCCGGTCGCCAGGGTGCACAACGTCGGCATGATCAACTGGGGGCTGGTGCAGGGCAAAGCGCAGACGCACCTGCCCTGGGATTCCTGGCAGCGCCCTTACACAGACCGCGAGCCCTCCATCTGGTTCCACGAGGTCTTCCGCACGGACGGCACACCATACATTCCAGAGGAGGCAGAGTACATCAAACGCATGACGGGCAAAGCCAGGGGGCGCGCGGCCAGCAGGGCCCACGCGCACCGCGCCATGCCGCCCCGAAGGATTTCACCGGCCACGAGATACGAGTCCGGCGCACTGCCGCAATAGTTGGGCGATGATTCGTATTCGCCGTAGGGAATCTGCGCGGGGTGTAATACCAGGCTGCAAGGCAAAGAGAGGTCAGTACCGCGAAAGGTCTCTGGCGGGTCTCAAGTGACGCTGTTACCCGCCCGAGACTTGAGGTCGTACTGACCTTTCAATTAAATCGTAAACCGCGCTAATCAACACGCTTTCCAATCTCGCGCAGGGCAGGGTAGAGGGCGCGAAACATTTCGTAGTGGCGATTCATCAATGCGACCGTGCTCGGGTTGGGCTCGACGCGCGAGGCCACGCGAACAACCCCTTCACACGCAGCGTCCACGGACGGCCACACTCCGCCGCCGACTCCGGCCAGCAGCGCCGCTCCATAGGCCCCGCCCTCTTCGGCTTCGACTATCTCAACCGTGCGCCCATACACATCCGCCTGTATCTGTCGCCACAGCGGGGAACGAGCGCCGCCGCCGCTCAGACGAATCGCCTCCACGGGAACCTTCATCTCTTCAAAGATCGTCAAGGTG
The DNA here is from genome assembly GCA_036389095.1 of Pyrinomonadaceae bacterium. Classification (GTDB taxonomy): domain Bacteria; phylum Acidobacteriota; class Blastocatellia; order Pyrinomonadales; family Pyrinomonadaceae; genus DASQYE01. The sequence continues at coordinate 169,281 of DASVQM010000054.1, read as the reverse complement.
TCGCGCAAGCTGAAAGCAACGCCTTCGAGGATGGCGCGTATGACGTGTCCGCGTGTATGGCTCGCCGTCAATCCGACGAGGGCGGCGCGAGCATAAGGATCCAGGTGCGGCGTGCGCTCGCCCATCAGATACGGAGCCCACAAAGCGCCGTCAGCACCGGGCGGCGTGCTCGCCGCTTCTTCGCTCAATCTTTCATAAGCATCGCGCCCGTCTTGCGCGCCCACCGTCCCGAAGCGGTCGCGGAACCAGCGCAGTGATAATCCAGCCGCCTGCGTCACGCCCATGACGTGCCATCGCCTTGGGATAGCATGACAGAAGGTATGAACGCGACCGTGCTTGTCCAGGGAAGGTTGGGCGGTGGCGGCGAAGACGACTCCTGAAGTGCCAATGGTCGCGCTGACCATGCCCGGCTGCACAATACCCATCCCGACCGCGCCCGCTGCCTGATCGCCAGCGCCCGCCACGACCAATGTTCCTGCCTGAAGCCCCGTCGCCGCAGAGCCCTCAGCCGACACGCGGCCCGTGACCTCCGATGATTCGTAAACTTTAGGCAGCCAGCGCTCCGCTATCTCCGCGAAGGCGAGCATCTCGCCCGACCAGCGCCGATTGGTCACGTCCAGCATCAGCGTGCCGGAGGCATCGGCCACGTCTGTAGCGCGCTCGCCTGTCAGCCGCAGCCTGACGTAATCCTTCGGCAGTAGAATGCTGCGCACGCGCGCCCAAAGCCCCGGCTCGTGATCGCGCACCCAGAGCAGCTTCGGCAGCGAAAAGCCTGGCAGCGCCGGATTCAGCGTCAGCTCTATCAGTCGCTTTGGCCCGACCCCCTCAGTGATGGCGCGGCACTGCGCGTCCGTGCGCAGGTCGCACCAGATGAGCGCCGGTCGCAACACCGCGTCGCGTTCGTCCAGCAGGACTGTGCCATGCATCTGTCCCGTCAGACCAATAGCGCCGATCTCGCCCGCCTGCACGACGCTTTGAGCGAGCACGGCGCGCACAGCACCCTTGCAAGCACGCCACCAGTCCTCAGGGTCTTGTTCGGCCCAGCCCGTCTGCGGCGAGGCGAACGGCTCGTGCTCGCCTGTCGCCGAAGCGACGACACGACCCCCTTCATCTATGACGACGGCGCGCGTGCCGCCCGTGCCGACATCAATGCCAAGTAGCTTCATTTATCACCGGGAGGAAAATGCGCTTCAGCACCCTCTTCATCAATTGCTTCAATAAGGCCCGCGAATATTCATGGCCACTTCTTCCTCGTAGAACGACTTCAATTTCTCATGCAGCTCCGGCCCGAGAGGGGGCAGGTCGCTGGCCCTGGCGTTGCCTTCCACCTGTGCGGGGTTTCTCGCCCCGGCGATCACGACGCTGACCTGCTCGAAATCAAGAATCCATCGCAAGGCCATCTGCGCCATCGTCATGCCCTGCGGCACGAGCGGCTTGAGAATCTCGGTCAACTCCACCCCACGCTCGAACGGAAGACCGGCGAAGGTCTCGCCGACATTGAAGTGCTCGCCGTTGCGGTTAAAGTTGCGGTGATCGGATTCGGGGAACTTGGTCTCTTTCGTATACTTTCCCGAAAGCAGCCCGCTTGCTAAAGGCAGGCGCACGATGAGAGCGATGTTCTTCTCCTGAGCCCTGTGAAAGAGCGCTTCAATCGGTTTCTGGCGATAGATGTTGAAGATAATCTGTAGAGAGGTCAGGCCCGGCTGGTTAAGGCTGACGAGCGCTTCCTCCATCGATTCGACGCTCACGCCGAAGTGCCTGATCTTTCCTTCCTGCTTGAGCAGCCGCAGCCACTCGAAGACCTCGCCCTGCTGCAAGACCTCAGGTGGTATGCAGTGCAGTTGGATGAGGTCCAGCGCGTCAACTCCCAGCCGCCGCAATGAAGCCTCCGTGTGCGCGCGGAATGCTTCCAGGGAAAAGTTCTGCGGCCAGCCGGGCTCAGGGAAACGCCCCAGCTTGGTCGCCACGAAGACCTTCTCGGAGCACTCCTTGAGAAACTTGCCGATCAGCTCTTCGCTCCGGCCAAGCCCGTAAACATCTGCGGTATCGAAGAAGTTGATGCCGTTTTCTATCGCTGCTCGAAGAGTCTTGAAAGCCTCCTCTTCCGGGACATCGCCCCACTCCGTACCGCCCAGTTGCCAGGCCCCCAAACCGATCTCGGAAACACTCACACCCGTCCCGTCAAAGACTCTCTGCTTCATATCATCGCTCCCCGCTTGTCCTCAGCATTAAGCGAACGCTAATCAACGCACGCCGAAGAGAATATCCATCGTCAACTGATCAAGCCGCTCATACTGCAAACCCTGTGACGCCATCGCCGCCCGATCAAAGCTGCGCTCAAGCAGCGTCGCAGCATTCCCCTTCTCGTATTTCCCGTAGGACGTAGCTCCTTCGTTCATCTCCGCCAGCTCCGCCATTAATCCCTTGATCTCTGCATCTGCGTTCCACTGCGCCGCCTTCTCCTTCAAGATCAAATATGTCCGCATACACCCACGCGCAAACTCCTTCACCCCTTCATAGTCCTCTGTTCGATAAGCATGTGCATCGAACGCGCGCGGCCCGTCGTACCCCACATCCTCCAGAAACTTAACCAGGAAGAATGCCGTCTTCGGATTCGCCGACCCGAACCTCAAGTCCTGATCGTAACGGCCCGGTATCTGATCGTTAAGATCAATATGAAAGAGCTTGCCAGCCTCCCAAGCCTGAGCGACAGCGTGCGTCATGTTGAGTCCGGCCATGTGCTCATGCGCCACTTCAGGGTTAACTCCCACCATCTCCGGGTAAGCCAGCGTCGAGATCAGGGCCAGGTATGCGCCGGTCGTCGGCATGTAGATGTCTGCGCGCGGCTCGTTCGGTTTGGCTTCCAATGCAAACTTGTAATCGTAACCCTGATCCCTGGAATATTCGCAGAGATAATTCAGCGCTTCTCTCAAACGCTTGACGGCTTCGTCAGGACGACGGCAGGCATCGGTCTCGACGCCTTCGCGTCCGCCCCAGAGGACAAATATCTTCGCCCCTAACTCCGCGCCCAAGTCCATGGCACGCATGGTCTTCTGCAAGGAATAGGCCCGCACCGCGGGGTCGTTGGCCGTAAAGGCTCCGTCACGAAAGACGGCATCGTAGAAGAGATTGACTGTCGCCATCGGGACTTTCAGACCGGACTCCTCGCAGGCGCTCTTAAACTCACGGACAATCCTATCGCGCTCGCTCGCAGGGGCATCAATGGGAACGAGGTCGTTGTCGTGCAGGCAAGTGCCATAAGCGCCTGCTTCGGCGAGCATGTGGACGGCATCGACGGGCGGCAGTGGAGGGCGCACAGCATCGCCGAAAGGGTCGCGCCCGCGATTGCCGACAGTCCAGAGACCGAAAGTGAATTTGTGTTCGGGGCGGGGAAGATATTTGTCACTTGCCATGAGCGTAGCCTCCATAGAATGGACATCTAAGGCGGGCCGGATGACCAGCCCTCTCAAGAGGTCTGTGGTATCTTTTGAATTCGCAAGCCACCTGGCGACGCCTCCGCCGCCGTCAATAAAAACTCAAAAATATTGCTGGTTGGAATAGACAGGTTTATAGCACACAATTGCTCATATTGTAAGCAAATGAGCAGCCTGCGGGGAGGGGTTTCTGATCGCAATCTATAGGGCGCGTAAGCCTTAGTATTACATCGGCGGGGCACTCGGATTAAAGGCGGCGGTTTACAACTCACGCCGCTCACAGCTTGATCGCTCGGCCATGTAGAGCGTCTAGACTGTTGAAATAATCGTGTCACCAGCCTTGCGCTGGCGACACGATTGATATAAAAAGCGTCTTCATGACAACCACAAACGTAAATCCTCTTGCTGGGAAGCTTGCCGTGGCCTCTATGCTCGTCAATTTGCCCCGGCTGATAACGGCTTATTACGCCGAACGGCCCGATCCATCCGTGCCTGTCGAGCGCGTCGCGTTCGGCACATCGGGTCATCGCGGAACCTCTTTTCTGCGCAGCTTCAACGAGGCGCACATCCTGGCCGTCAGTCAGGCGATCTGCCTCTATCGCAAGGAGCAGCAGATCACAGGCCCGCTCTTTCTGGGGATGGACACGCACGGGCTCTCCGAACCGGCGAAGGTGACGGCGCTTGAGGTGCTCGCGGCCAATGGCGTCGAGGTCATGCTGGACCAAAGGGACGGCTACACGCCGACGCCCGTCATCTCGCACGCGATTCTCAAGTACAACCAGGGTCGCTCGACGGGGCTGGCTGACGGCATCGTCATCACGCCTTCGCATAACCCGCCGGAGGATGGCGGCTTCAAGTACAACCCGCCGCACGGAGGCCCCGCCGACACTGTCGTCACGAAATGGATAGAGGAGAAGGCCAACGCATTTCTAGCAGACGGGCTGCGCGGCGTGTCTCGGATTCCCTACGAACGCGCCATCCGCGCCTCAACCACGCATCGCCACGATTACGTCAACTCCTACGTCGGCGATCTGGGAACAGTGATAGACATGGAGGCGATTCGCGGCGCTGGGCTCAAGCTGGGCGTGGATCCGCTGGGCGGCGCTGGCGTCGCCTACTGGGAGCCGATCATCGAGCGTTACGGCTTCGACTTAACCATCGTCAACCCGGCTGTAGACCAGACCTTCCGTTTCATGACCGTAGATTGGGACGGAAAGATCAGAATGGACTGCTCGTCGCCCTACGCGATGGCCGGACTCATCGCGCTCAAAGATCAGTTCGACATCGCTTTCGCCAACGATAGCGATAACGACCGCCATGGTATTGTCACGCGCACGGCCGGGCTGCTCAATCCCAATCACTACCTGGCGGTCGCCATCTCGTATCTCTTCCGCCATCGCACGGACTGGTCAAAGGACGCCGGGATAGGCAAGACGCTCGTCAGCAGCAGCATGATTGATCGCGTGGCTGCGAGTCTCAATCGTCGTCTCGACGAAGTGCCGGTCGGATTTAAATGGTTCGTTGACGGATTGCTCGGCGGCACGCTCGGCTTCGGCGGAGAGGAGAGCGCAGGCGCATCGTTCCTCAGACTTGACGGCACGGTCTGGACGACAGATAAGGACGGCATCATCCTGGACCTGCTTTCGGCAGAGATGATGGCGAAGACCGGGCGCGACCCCGGCGAACTCTACACGGAGCTGACGCGTGAGTTCGGCTCACCCGTCTACGAACGCATTGATGCTCCGGCGACGCCAGAGCAGAAGGCTATCCTGCAAAAACTCTCGCCCGAGCAGGTCGCGGCATCCGAGTTGGCCGGGGAAAAAATCACCGCCACACTCACCGCCGCGCCCGGCAATGGTGCTGCCATTGGCGGGCTGAAGGTCGTCACCGAGAACGGATGGTTTGCCGCGCGGCCTTCAGGCACAGAGAACGTCTACAAAATCTACGCCGAGAGCTTTCTCGGCAGGGAGCACCTGCAACGGATACAGGAAGAGGCCCGAGCGCTCATCGCCAGAGTTTTCGCCGCTGCTGCTACTCCTCGGCCTTAGCTTAACGTCAACTCGGGCCCGCAGCAGGAAGCTTGTCCCCCGTGCTGCCCGTCTTTCTGGCGGACACTAACCGCACGGCTGCCGGAATCGTCGCGGCCTTCAACGCTTACAATGCCTCGCCGCCGGTCGCTCAGCAACAAGCGGCACGGACGACGGCGGCGATCAATCCGGTCTCGCTGGCTTTGCTGAAAGCCAGGTTGCCGGGCGGCGCGTTTGCCGTCCCCAGCCCGACGACCGCTTCCGGCTTAACCCCCGTCTCGGGCCTCCCTCTTTTCCGCGAAGACCAGTACAACGGCAATGCGGACGCTAAGCTGAGTGACGTTCCGCCGCGTCTGCGAGCGACCGTGCAGGCCGTGTATTCATCCGGCATCGCCATCGGCGGCGTCGCCTTTTTCGGCGGCGGCCTCATCGGGCAGCTTTACGGATGGCGCTGGGCCTTCTATCTGCTCGGCTTCCCTCCGGCTGGGAAGCCGAAGCCCGGCAACGCAGGGATGGGGAGCGAAAAGCATTCAGGACTGAAGCTTTGCGTCTCGAATGCGAGTAGAGCCCGACTCCGGGCTCTGAGATTTCGCCGCTTGCGTGGCCCCGCTCTCTACGCCTTCAACCTTGCTTTTCTGCGCTTCGTCCTATTATCTTCGATAAGGATCGGACGACAGTCTCTTTGCGAGCCGCCTCCGGGCTGCAAAATCTCCATGTTCATCGAAGACTCAGAATCACAATCATCCACCGAAGATCGATTCCGCGCCATACTGGAACAGTCTCCGTTCAGCATCCAGATCATGTCGGCGGACGGGCGCATCATCCGAGTAAACCGCGCCTGGGAAGAGTTGTGGGGCGTCACGCTCGAACAGCTCGACGGCTATAACATCCTCGAAGACGAACAGCTCGTGAGAAAGGGCATCATGCCTTACATCCGGCGAGGCTTCGCCGGAGAGGCCCTCGAACTTCCGCCCGTGCTCTATGACCCGGACGCCACCATCCCCAACATCACGCGCCACAAGGAGCCGCAGCGCTGGACGAAAGCCGTGATCTACCCGATCAAAGACGGCGCGGGGAGGGTGCGGGAGGTCGTCCTCATGCACGAGGACATCACTGCGCGCATACTGGCCGAAGAGAAGATGAGGGTGAGCGAGGCTCGCTATCGCACACTCTTTGAGACGACGCTCGACGGCATCATGGTGGTTGACGAGCAGGGCCGCTACGTCGAAGTCAACGAAAGCCTGTGCCGCCTGTTGAAGGCTCCGCGCGAAAAGCTGATCGGCTCGCATTTCAGCGAGCACATGGTTGCCGAAAGGCTGCATGATGCCGAGAAGGCTTTCAACACTTTGAGAGAGACTGGAGTCTTCGCGGGCGACTTTCCCGTGCGCGCCGCAGACGGCAGCACCGTCGAAGTGGAATGGACTTCACGCGCACATTTCCTGCCCGGCCTTCACGTCTGTTTCGCGCGCGACGTGACGGAGCGCAAGCGCACGGAAGAGGCCCTGCGCGAGAGCGAGTCCAGATACCAGAGGGCCGCGGAGTCCGGCAGGGTCGGCATCTGGGACTTGAACCTCGAATCCAACGAGCTTTACCTCGCGCCGAACCTCAAGGCGATGCTCGGCTACAGGGACGAAGAGTTGCGCAATCATCTGGACGACTGGTGCAATCTAGTCCACCCCGACGACAAAGAGAAGGCTCTGGCGGCGACAAGGGCCCACCTTGAAGGCAACGCTCCGCGCTACGAGGTGGAGGTCAGACGCCGCCACAAGGAAGGGCACTATCTGTGGTTTCTGGCGCAGGGCACGGCCCTCAAAGACGGCTCGGGAAAGGCCTACAGGCTGACGGGCTCGGACACAGACATTACTCCGCGCAAGCAGATGGAGGGAGAGCTACGCCGCAACGAGGCGCGTTATCGCAGCCTGTTGGAGAACGCCAACGACATCATCTATTCACATGATCTTGAGGGAAATTATCTTTCGATCAACCGGGCCGGCTCGGAGGCCACCGGCTACACTCGCGCAGAGATTCTGGGCGGGCTCAATATCGCAAACGTCGTCGCCCCCGAACATCTCGAAAGAGCGAAGCAGATGACGATGCTCAAGCTCGAAGACCCGACGCCGACCATCTACGAAGTGGACATCATCGCCAGGGACGGGCGGCGTCTGACGCTTGAGGTGAGCACGAGAATCTCTTTTGAGGAAGGCAGGCCCGTTGTCGAAGGCGTGGCGCGCGACGTGACGGAGCGCAGGCGGGCCGAGCAGGAAAGGGCCAGGCTGGCGGCACAGGTCGAGGAGCAGCGCAAGCACTTGCAGGCGATGGTCTCAAGCGTGCCGGGAGTCGTGTGGGAAGCATGGGGCGAGCCGGACGCTTCGCACCAGCGCATTGATTTCGTGAGCGACTACGTTGAGAAGATGCTCGGCTACAGCGTCGAAGAGTGGCTCTCGACGCCGAACTTCTGGCTCTCAATCGTCCACCCGGAAGACAAAGAGCATGCGGCGCGCGAGGCGACCAGGACTTACACCAGCGGTCGCAGAGGCACGAACCAGTTCCGCTGGATAGCCAAAGACGGGCGCATAGTCTGGGTCGAATCGCAGTCGGTGGCCATCTGTGATGCGGAGGGTCGTCCCATCGGTATGCGCGGCGTGACGATGGACATCAGCGAGCGCAAGCAGAAGGAGGCCAACGAGCGTTTTCTCGCAGAGGCGAGCACGGCGCTGGCTTCTTCCCTCGATTACGAGACGACGCTGCGGACGGTCGCGCGCCTCGCCGTCCCGCATTTCGCCGACTGGTGCAGCGTGGACATCGCCGGTGAAGACGGAACACTGAGCCGTTTGGCCGTCGCCCATATCGACCCGGAAAAAGTCGCCTGGGCCCACGAGCTGCAAAAGCGCTATCCGCCAGACCCGGCTCAACCGCTCGGGGTCTACAACGTCATGCGAACCGGGCGGTCGGAATTCTACCCGGACATTCCTGACGAGCTGCTCGTGCAGGGCGCGATTGACGAAGAGCACCTGGACGTGATGCGGCGCATAGGCTTTCGCTCGGTCATGCTCGTCCCTCTCAAGACGCGTGATAAGACCCTGGGAGTCCTCTCCTTCGTCAATACCGAAGCGAGTCGTCATCACACGCAGGAAGAGCTGGCGCTGGCCGAAGATCTGGCTTACCGTGCGGCGCTGGCCGTGGATAACGCGCGCCTCTATCGCGCAGAGCAACAGACGAGGCTGGCCGCCGAGCGCACCTCCGGCCTGCTCATGCGCTTGCAGGCGGTTTCCACTTCTCTTTCTCAGGCCCTCACGCCGCAGCAGGTCTCGACGGCTGTCATCGAGCAGGGAGTCAACTCGCTCGGCGCGCACGCGGGAACTGTTGTCTTACTTACTAATCACGCCTCGGAGCTTGAGATCGTGGCCACGGTCGGCTTTCCGCAGGAGGTATCGGAGCGTTGGCAGCGCTTTTCCGTCGCCCAGCGTGTGCCCATCGCAGCCGCCGTGCGCGAGAAAAAACCCGTCATCATAGAGTCTTTAGCACCATGGAAGGAGCGCTATCCGAGCCTTGGGCCGCTGGCCTCCGTGACGGGCAGTAAAGCGCTGATAGCTTTTCCGCTGGTCGTCGAAGGTCGCACGATAGGAGCATTGGGTTTGAGCTTCCCGCAGGAGCAAAGCTTCAGTGAAGATGATCTAACCTTTATGCTGGCGCTCGCACAACAATGCGCCCAGGCGCTGGAGCGCGCCAGGCTCTACGAGACCGAGAAGCAACTGCGCACGGAGGCCGAAACCGCCAACCGCATCAAGGATGAGTTTCTGGCGACTGTCTCGCACGAATTGCGCACGCCGCTGACGGCCATAGTCGGGTGGGCCAGCCTGCTACGCAATAACAAACTGGACGAGGACGCGACGGCGCGCGCCATGGAAACCATCGAGCGTAATGCCAAGGCGCAGACGCAGATCATCGAAGACCTGCTCGATGTCTCGCGCATCATCACGGGCAAGCTGCGCCTTGAGGCCCGTTCGACCGAGCTTGATTCGATCATCAGGACGGCGCTGGAAGCGCTGCGCCCGGCGGCGGAGACTAAGGAGTTGACCGTCACGGCGGAGCTGGACGCGGCGGCGGGAACAGTTTGGGGCGACCCGGCGAGGCTTCAGCAGGTGATGTGGAATCTGCTCTCGAACGCCGTCAAGTTCACTCCGAAGGGCGGGCAGGTCGAGGTCAAGCTGCGCCGCGCCGACTCCCAGGTCGAGATCGTCGTCAGCGATACGGGCCAGGGCATCAGCGCGGAGTTCCTGCCCTTCGTCTTCGACCGTTTTCGCCAGGCCGACGGCAGCACGACACGCGCCTATGGCGGGCTCGGGTTAGGATTGGCCATTGTCCGCCACCTCGTCGAGATGCACGGCGGGACGGTGCGCGCAGAGAGCGGCGGCAAGGGCTTAGGCTCGACCTTTATCATTACGCTGCCGCTCATGGCTGCCCAGGCCGTTCAAATGGATTCGACGCCGCCGTCAACCGAGCCGCCGGAGGAATCCTCGCCCGTCAATTGTGCTCCTTCTCTGGACGATGTGCGAATACTGATCGTAGACGATGAAGAAGATGCGCGAATCATCCTGACGTTGATCGTCGAGCGGTGCGGCGCGAGCGTGAGGGCCGTGCGCTCTGCCCGGGAGGCGCTCGCGGCGCTCCGGGAGTTCAAGCCTCACATACTTGTCAGCGATATCGGCATGCCTGATGAGGACGGCTATACGCTGATTAAAAAGGTGCGGGCGCTCAAACCGGAAGAGGGCGGAAAGATACCGGCCATCGCCCTGACGGCATACGCCAGAGAGGAAGATAGAATGCGTGCTCTCCTGGCCGGCTTTCAGGTACACATCCCCAAGCCTGTTAACCCCGCCGAGTTGATCGCCGTCGTCGGAGGACTCACCGAAATCAGAAGGCGTGAGTAGCCGAAAACCTTCAACGAGGGCTGCCCGTGCGGGACTGCTGATGGCGATTTGCAAATGGATATTGCTTTGCCAGTCGCGCCCTCAGGTCGTGGGCGGGTTCTCAAGCGGCATCAGCATCAGCCAGAGACATGAGGGCGCGACTGACTGCGTGATGTTACGTCCTCTCTTGTGACTGCCACCTGGTATAACTCACGTTAAGAAAAGCTCATCCTTGAAAAGCTCAACGACGCGTGGAAAGCCTGAGCGGCGACTCTGGGCTCAGACGGCAAGGGTCTGTGGCGTCGCTGCTGCCCCGGCTGCGCGATTGTCGCACGCTCGCGGAGAGCGTTCTTTCGTCCAGCTTGACCAGGCCGCAGACGACTTCGCTCAACTCTCCTTGCAGCGACCTGAGCTGATTTTGCAGGAGGTCTATCTCCACATCGCGCCGGTCTGTTGACGGCGAGCTGCGCGCACCCATGGCCGATTGCTGTTCGAGCCTGTTGATGCTCAGCTCGATTGAGTAGAAGCGCTGTTCGATTGAGCTGATGCGCCTCTCAAGATTGAAAGTGTCCTGCGGCGCAGCGTCGCCCGCCGCCCCGGCCCTCGCACCGATGCGGTATGCGCTCGTCGAGACTCCGCCGATGATGCAGCCGATGAGTACCAGTACGATTCGCCAGGCCCTTGAGTTGTTCATTCCCGCTCACCCCATCTTTCAGTCACTTCGGAAAAGCGAGCGCCACCGCCGTCACGATCACTGCCGTCATGATAGCCCGCCGGTTGATGCGCCGCGCTGCGCCGCGAAGCTCTCCGACCAGGCGCTCGTCATCAATCCTTTCTTCGCCTTCATCCATGTTGCACGTCCCGCGTGCGGCCAGCGCGATACAGGTCTTCTCTCTCGCTTGCAGGAGACCTATGGCGGCGATCCAGATGGGAAAGAAGATTATCAAGCGCGAGAGGCGCGGCGCTTCGCTTGCGACCAGAGCAAAGGCCGTGAGAGCGCCGGCCGCCAGAGCCGTGATACCCATCACGCGACGCTTGCGCCGCTCGCGCGGCCCTATGTTGACGGCGGGTGATTCCAAGCGAAGCCTCTCTTTACGGACTATCGGAGCTGAGCGTGGCGAGCGCCTGGCCCGTAGTGACGCGCTGGCCGACGCGGGCGCTAATGACGCGGACAGTTCCGGCGGAAGAGGTCTGCGCGAGGGCGAGTTCTTCACGAGGGCGCTGCTGCTGCTGCGCTGTCGTGTTGTTTGCTCTACTCGCGCCGGGCTGGCGCGAGGCCAGCAGGCCGGTCTCCGCGCTTCTTTGCGCCTCCTGTGCCTGCTGCAATCTCTGCTGCGCCCGTTCATAAAGCGCGCGCTCGCCGTCAAGCTGGGCCTGAGAGGCTTCGCCGGAAGCGACCAGGGGCGTCAGGCGGCTGACCTCAGCCTCGTGACGCACCACTTCGGCGCGCGCGGCCTCTATCTGCGTCCCAGCCGCTTTGAGATTACGCACGGCCACAGATTCCGCGCTCTCGCCCGGACTCGGCGTGACCGCCGCCGATTCGTTCAGCACGGCGATCTCGACAATCGGCGCGCCTGCCTCCACGCGCACGCCCTCTGCGACGAGCACGCGTCGCACGACGCCCGTCGCCGGAGCGTTGACGACGATAATGTTCGACGCGCTGCCCTGGTCGCTCTGCCCTGTCGAGCGGCAAGCTCCGGCGGCGACGATGAGCATGAGAAGAGTGTAGGCGAGAAGGGCCCTGCCCGTGGAAGTCTGAGCGCTGAGCTGAGGGGTAAGCATTAAAGTCCCGGCAGCCTTTCAGGCGAACATGAACTTTTGGCCGCGATCTTCATCCGCTCCGCAGAAGCCGTAATGGATTCTTCCCGGAGCTTGCGCGAACTTTGCGAAGCCGATTCTGTGTCGTCGGCTCTCAGCCTCACAATCCGTCTATTGATCCGAGCCCGCCGTCGAAGCCTTGGCGGCTGCGGGCGTCGTCGCTGCCGCGTCCGGCTTCGAGACCTCCGCCGAGGCCGGTCTTTGCTCAAGCTGGCGCAGCGGCGTGTCGGTGCGTACGGCGACGTTGTTGGCCGAAAGCGTCGTCCCGGTCGCGCGTTGAAACTGCGCGATTGCTTTGTTGAGATCGGTCTGCGCCTGTAGCTCTCGCGCGCGTGCCGCGAGCAGGTCTGTCTGTCGCTGCAGGACGAGAAAAACGGTCGTCGTCCCGGCGCGAAACTGCCGCTGCTCGCTCGCGTACTGCTGCTCTGCCGATGAGCGCGCAGCCGCAGAGGATGCGAGCCGCGCTTCGGCGCTTCGCACAGACTGAATAGAGTTGCGCACGTCCGCTTCGACCAGTTGCTCCGCCTGCGCGAGCTGATCTTTGATGCGGTTGTTGAGCGCGAGCGCGCGACCCAGGTTGGCTTCAGCCGTGCGATTCCTGAGCGGCAGAGAGATGCGAACGCCGACGCGCATCGTCGGATAGTTCTGGTTAATCAGATTTTGCAGCGACTGCGTATAGCCGCCGATCAGGTTGGGCGCAACGCTCGAAGTCGTCGAAGCGGGAAGCGGCTCGAATCCGGCGAGCGCGGAAAGCTCGTTGACGCGCTCCGTCAGCAGGCTCGTGCTGCCGGTCGGGTTCGTGTTCGCTTGTACGAGCGTGCCGGCCAGCCCGGCGGTCGTGTACGTGCCGACGAGATCAACCTGCGGCCTGGTCTGTTCACGGAAAAAGCGCACGTCCACCTGGTTGATGTCGGCGGTCGTTTTCAGTTGGGCCAACTCCGGGCGATTGTCGAGCGCGGCCCTGACGGCCTGTTCCAGCGGCACGCGCGGCGCTTCCAGGCTGACGGGCGTGACGGGCGTGATGGCGCGCGACCACAAAGCTTCCGTGCGAGAGGGCAGTATCAGCGTCTTTAAAGTATTCTCGGCCTGCGTCACTGCTTCCTGCGCCGTGTAGATGTTCTGCTCGAAATTCGTCACCTGCGTTTGCGCCGCCACGATGTCAATCGGTGCGAGCACGCCCTTCTCGACCTGCCGTTGATTGCTTTCGACCTGGATGCGTGCCTGCTTCACGGCGTCAATCTGGACTTGAAGATTCCTGAGAGCGAAGACCAGATCCCAGTAAGCCTGCTCGACCTGCGTGATGGTCTCGATGGCGCGCTGGCGAAACTGCGCGTCGGAGAGCGAGAGATTCTTTCTGGCAATCTCTATCTGGCGACGATTGTTGTCGAAGCGAAAGCCTCGCAGCAGCGGCTGCGTGTAGGTGAAGGTGAGCGCCGCCGGGAACTGCGGATTGAGCCTGACGTTCTGGTTGGTGGTCGTCAGTCGCGTCGAGGAAAAGTCAAACTGGTAGGAGCCCCCGGCCCATGGCGAGTAGCCGCCGAGACGCATCGAGCCCGTTACGTCCTGCTGCGTGACGGAGCCGCTCGCGCCGCCGCCGCCGATTGAGGAGCTGGTCGGCGTCGTCGCCCGCTCGAAGTAGTTCTCGGATGAAAGCAGCGGATCGTAGACGCCGCGTGCGGCAGTCAAATTATATTCGGCGATCTGTACGTCTATGCGCGAAGCGTCAATGTCGTTGTTGTTCTTGAGCGCAAGCCTGATGGCGTCGTTCAAGGTGAGAGGCGTCCCGTCGGACACGTCAACGCCGACGCGTTCGGCGGAGGGAAGCGGGCGCGGCGGAGCCGAGTAGTTCGGAGCGACGGGCGGCGGGTCCTGCGGCAGCTCAGCCGGAGCGATGCCGGTCGAGACTCCTATGTTTTGGCCGGGCGTCTGCGGCACAGTCGCGCCAGGCTGAGCGCCGGGCGTCGCGGGCGTCGAGGTGTTTGTGCCCGGCGCGGCAGTTTGCGGAGCGGCGGTTCCGGCGGGCGTCGTCGTCGTAGGTAAACCCGTCGAAGGCGTCACCTGTCCCGGCGTTTGCGGCGTGGTCGGTCTGGGCCCCTGCGTCTCCGGCGTCGTCTGTTGTCGCTGCTGCTCCGGGCCCGTCTGCGGCTGCGTGCTCTGCTGGGCCTCGTTGCCGGGCCGCACGATAGAGCCGGGAGCGTTAGGCGGGAGCTGAGTCGGAGCAGGCGTGGGCGCTGGCTGCTGCGCCCGCACATCAATCGAGACCAACGATGAAGCCAAGAGAATCAGCGCACCTAAGAGGATGGCCCATGAGCGCCCCCTCGCGCCCGTTGAAGAATTAACGGGATGGACAGGATAGACAGGATTAAATACAAAAGCACTGGTGACTGAATGATTCATCTCTTTATCCTGACAATCTCTGCCCATCCTGTTTGAATCTGCTTCGGGTCGCTCGATAGTTTGAGGTCTGATTGCGTCTCTCAATCTCCCGACGCTTGATCTGCGTACCTGTCCTTGCGAGGTTTAGGCTGGGGAGGAGTTCGCGGACGAGCGAAGCGGCTGGCGAATGCCGTCCAGCCTCCGGCGAAGCGACGCCGCACGCCGCCCGTAAACGTCCCGTAAGTCGTCCCGACGTAACTCCACACGCGCGATTCGGTTGCATCCTCGAAGAGCGAGTAGAAGACGGGCACGGCCAGCAGCGTCAGCAATAGACAGAGCGATTGCCCGCCGACTACGAGGACGCCGATGGAGCGATTGGTGGCAGCGCCCGCGCCCTGGCCCACGATGAGCGGAATCATACCGGCGACGAGCGCAATCGTCGTCATCAGGATGGGGCGCAGGCGGTCGCGGTTCGCCTGTATGATCGCGCTGTAACGCTCCATACCGTGCGAGCGCAGCTCGTTCGTATGGTCGATCTGTAGAATGGCGTTCTTCTTGACGATGCCGAAGAGCACCAGAATGCCGAGCGCCGAAAAGATGTTCAGCTTCTGCCCGGCCATGAAGGTCGAAAGCAGCGCGAAGGGAATCGAGAGCGGCAGCGTCAGCAGGATCGTGACCGGGTGAATGAAGGACTCGAACTGCGCCGCGAGCACCAGATACATGAAGATGAAGGAGAGGATGAAGGCGAGCATGAAATAGTAGTTCGCCTGGCCCAACTGCTTGGACTGTCCCGTCACGCCGGTCGTGTAGCCTGCCTCCATGCCGAGTTCTGCCGCCGCCGTTTGCAACGCCTTGAGCGCTTCGGTCTCCGAGCCCGTGGGCGCAACGCTGGCCGTGATCGTCACCTGCCGTTGGCGATTGATGCGGTCAATGGAGGTCGGGCTCGTGCCTTCTTCCAGGTGCACGACCTTCGACAGCTCGACCGTGCCTCCGTTTGAGGAGGGCACTGCCAACTGATCGAGCAAGTCCGTGTTCTGCCTGTACTGGTTTTCAGCCATCAGCACGACATCATATTGATCTGAGCCTTCGCTGTAGGTGGTCACGCGCTGGCCCGCGACCATCGTGCTGAGAGCCTGCGCGATGTCACCGGCCTTGACGCCGAGGTCTGCGGCACGCTGGCGATCAATGTGGACGCGCGCCTCAGGGTTGCCGAGCACGAGCGAGCGATCAGCGTCCTGCACGTTCGGGTTCTGCTTGACGCGCTCGATAATGCGTTTCGAATACTCGTCGAGCTTCTGTAAGTCAGGGCCACTTAAGTAGAAAGCCAGTGCGCTCGAACGGCCTCCGCCGATGGCGCTTGAGATTGACGAGGCGGCTGACGCGCCGATCACAAGCTCCTTTGGATAGCGGCGTGCGAGCCCGCGTGTGCGCTGAATGATTTCGGCCTGCGAGAGCGAGCGCTGATCGGGCGGCTTCAAGCGGACGTTGATAATCCCTGTGTTGGGGGAAGCCGAGCCGCCGAAGCCTGCGATGGCCAACGTCGCTTCCACGCCCGGAATCTGTTCCCGTATATCTCGCGCCAGGTGATCGAGTATGGATTGCGTGGCGGGGAGGCTCGTGCCCTGCGGCGCACGCAGGTTAACCTGATAGGAAGACTCGTCTTCGTCCGGCAGAAGATTGATGCCCGCGAGCTGGTAGAGCGGATAGATCGAGATAATGACGACCACACTCACCAGCACGATCACCCAGCGATGGGCCATAGACCATTCGAGCATCCACTTGTACGAGCGATCAATCGGACGATAAAAACGGGACTCCTTGGATGAATGCTCCTGCGCCTTCTCAGCGTGCTCTTCCGGTCGCTCGTCGTCCGGCCCAGTGCCCTCGCCCGTCGCGGCGAAGGCCACAGGCCCGGCGGGCATCAGCTCATCTTTCTTCGCCTTGATCCAGCGCGCGGCGAGCATAGGCGTGAGCGTAAAGGAAACGAGGAGCGAGACGGCAATGGCGGCGGCTGAAGTCAGACCGAAAGAGGACATGAAGCGACCAACGATGCCGCCCATAAAGCCTACGGGCAGGAAGACTGCGAGCAGGCTCAAGGTTGTTGCCAGCACGGCCAAGCCTATCTCGCGCGTGCCCTCTATGGCCGCCTGGAAGGGATGCATCCCCTTCTCTTCGACGAAGCGATAGATGTTCTCTAAGACCACAATCGCGTCGTCAATGACGATGCCGACCATGAGCGTCAGGGCGAGCATCGTCATCTGGTTCAGGGAGTAGCCGACGGCTGCCAGGAAGGCGAAGGCCGCGATGATCGAGGTCGGGATGGCGATGGCCGCGATGATGGTCGAGCGGAAATTCCAGAGAAAGATGAAGACGACGAGCGCGGCCAGGATGCCGCCGATGATCAGGTGCTCTTCAATCGCGTGCAGAGAGTTTTCGATAAACTCCGATTGATCGCGGACGATGGCGAACTTGAGGTCTTTGGGCAAGGTCGGGATGACCTCGTTCATGCGCTGCTTGACGGCGTTGATGACGGCGACGGTGTTTGAGCCCGACTGCTTGCGAATCGCCATCGTGACGGCAGCGCCGCCGTTGAGGCTGGAGATGGAGTTGGGGTCAACGCCGCTGTCTTCGACGTGGCCGATGTCGCCGATCTTGACGGGGTAGCCGTTCCTGTTGGTGATGACGATGTTATTGAACTCTTCGACCTTCGTCACACGGCTCATCGTGCGCAGCGTCATGGTCTTCGCGCCTTCGTTGACGCGCCCGCCCGGCAGCTCAAGGTTCTGAGACCTCAGCGCATTGGCCACGTCCACGGTCGAGAGGTTGTAAGCGCGAAGCCTGGTCGGGTTAATGTGGACGTTGATCTGGCGCTGACGCGCGCCGTAGATGGAGACATCGCCGACGCCGTAGGCAGACTGTATGCGCTTGCTGATCTGATTGGTGGCGATGTCGGTTAATTGCAGGACGGAATACGGGCCCGTCATCGAGTAGAGAATGATGGGCTGTGCGTCCGGGTCTGCCTTCTGGACGGTCGGCGGGTCGGCAGTCTCGGGCAGGCGGTTGAGCACCGTGCTGACCTTATCGCGTACCTCCTGCGTCGCCACGTCCGGGTCTTTCGAGAGATCGAAGGTGATGGTGACCTGCGAGCGGCCCGTGCTTGAAGACGAGCGCAGCTCGTCAATGCTCGTGGCGGTATTGACGGCTCCCTCGATCACGTCCGTGATCTCTGTCTCGATCTCCTGCGGCGCAGCGCCGGGGTTGGTCGTCGTCACGGAGACGGTCGGAATATCTATCTTCGGAAAGCGATCAACGCCGAGCGTGAAGAAGGAGAAACCGCCGATCACCACGAGGGCAAGAATAATCACGGTCGCAAAGACCGGACGATGCACGCATATCTCTGCTAGCTTTTGCATATCTCTCTCGATTGCCGAACGCGGATGGCGAATGAGATGCCGGATTGAACGAAAACGGCAGCCCGTCCTTCAACCTCGCGCTCCGAAAATCACCTTGTCGGCTTCACTTTAGCGCCCTCGTAGAGCTGCTGCAAATTGTTGAGCGCGACCTCTTCGTCACCCTGCACGCCGGAAAGAATCTGCACCAGGCCGTTCTCTTCATCGCCGATCTGGACGACTCTCAGGTGCGCCGTCGTGTCCTTGATGACGAAGACGCGATAAGAGTTGGTGTTCTGATCGTTGACCACAGCCGCGCGCGGAACGTAGACGCTCTGCCCGCCACCGGGCATGGTTATGCGCGCGGTGACGAACATGCCTGAGCGCAAGGCGTTATCGGGATTATCTATCGCCGCTTCGACCGTGACGGCGCGCGAGGCCGGGTCGATGGCCGGGTTAATCGCCGACACGCGACCGCCGAATTTCCTATCCGGGTAGGCGTCCACGCTGAGCGAGACGGACATGCCCTGAGTGATGCGCGGCGCGTTCATCTCCGGCACTTGCAACTGTAGCTTGAGCGGATTGGTCAGCAGCACTGTGGCGATCACGGAAGCGGTCGTCACATACTCGCCGACGGCTATCGGGCGTGCGCTGACATAGCCCGAGTAGGGCGCGCGGACTGTGGTGTCGGCGACGGCCTTCTGCGCAATTGCGACCTGCGCCTGCGCTCCTTCGAGCGCGGCCTGAGCGGTTTGAATGCCCTGGTTATTCTGCTTCGCCTGGTTGATGGCCGTCTCAAGCTGCTGGCGCGCACTGGCCGCCTGCGCGCGGGCCGTCTCGGCCTGCGTGCGATATTGATCGTAGACGCTGCGGGCCACGTCGCCCGTCTCGACCAGCTCGGCATAACGCCTGGCGTTGGCTTCGGCCAACCTCTGCTGGGCCAACACGGCGTCATAGGCGGCGGCGGCAGAGCGCACTTCAGGAATCGTGCTGGCGTCGAAGCGACCGTTGGGCCCAAGACCCAAACGCATCTCTGCCTGACGGACGGCGGCGGCCGATTGACGCGCGGCGGCCTGGGCCTGCTGCAAACGCAGCCGCGCATCGCGGTCGTTCAAGCGGGCGATCACTTCGCCCTGACGCACGAAGGCCCCCACGCTGACCGGCGTCGCCGCCACCTGGCCGGAAGTCTGCGGCGCGACGTTGGAGGTCTCGTTGGCGGTCAGGCTTCCCGTCGCCTCCAGGAATGATGGGACGCTGCGCGTCTCTGCGCGGGCAGTTGTCACCTGCACGGCGGCGACTTCCGCCGCTTCCGCCGCGCCGGATGAGCCGCCGCTTCTATTCTCTTTGCCGTTTGCCTGTGAGCTTGAGCGCGAACAGGCCGAGGCGAGAAGAGAGACGATCAGCAACACGGCGACGGCGAGCGACGGCGCGCGAAATTTGAAGGAGAGTAAGAAAGACGGCATATCTGGATTATGGTTCACGCTATTTCTATTTGAAAGACGCCCTCCGCTGGCCTACGGTTACAGATTTTTCCTCGGGCTCGCCCCTTTCATCGCGGGGCATGAAATGCTTCGTCAGGCGCGGCCCTGCCGACTCTTAGTACGGGGGATGTATTGTGAGTTAACATGTCAAATGTATCACAAGAGAGGAGCGAAGCGGTATGAACGAGCGTCTGGAAGAGAAGGCGGCTAAACTGCGCGAGGCATTCGGGCTTGAGCCTGGCGCGGGCCTGCTCTCTGGTGAAGCGGGGGATGAAAAGCTCTCATCGCCCGCGGCTGAGCGCCTCGCTTACTTCAATATCGAATGGCACATCATTCCTTCGGCTGAGGCCGTGCCTCTCAATGATGCTTACATGGCGCGGTTCTATCCTTTGGCCTCGCGTGATTTCACGCAGGCGCGCGAACACGCTCCGAGCTATCGCGAAGCGATCATCAGGGGACACGCCCGGCACCAGGGCCGCATCATCGGGGTGGAGACGACCATGAAGCCGCGTTACCTGCCCGGCAATCGCCAGTTTTACGGCACGCGCTACGGCTTCGATGCGAGCGCAGACCCCTTCGCCCCCTATCTCGGGCGGGCCGGGATGACCAACGCCACGCGCTACGCGCATAATTATCTCTCGCTGCGCGAATTCCTGCGCGTCGTCAATGAAGACTGGCGGCTGCGCGGAGTGCTGCCAGCCGGTTATCGCCTGACCGTCTGCCCGCCCGCCGTCTTCAATCTCATCGGCAATATTTTTCACCCGGAATGGAGCGAGACCGAGACGCTTGAGCTGGGCTTCTACCGCGACGAGCAGGGAAACGCCACCTGCTTCGCCACTGGCTCGAACGAGCCGGGCGACTTCTCTTACATCAATGAGATCGAGCTTGAAACCGACTGGACTCTGCTAGGCTTCCGCACCGCTCTCGTCCCTGAATAAAAGGATGAAGGATGAAGGCGGAAGGATGAAAGGAAAGCTTCTCTGTCTTGAATGCTTTTACTTCATCCTTCATCCTTCCGCCTTCATCCTTGCTTTTATATGGCAGATAACTCCGATACAGGTATGGCGCTCGTGGGCGCAGCCGTCGAAACGGCGGACGCAGGGCTTGTGGCGCGCGTCCGGGCGGGGGATGAAGGGGCCTTCGAGGAGTTGTTCAATCGTCACCGCAGGCGCGTTGCCCTGATCGCCAGCCGCTTCTTTCAGCGGCGCGAACAGGTGGAAGAGATCGTGCAGGAGAGCTTTATGAAAGCCTATTTCGCTCTCGCCGATTTCTCAAGTTCCGAGGAAACGGCCTTCGCTTCGTGGCTTGCGCGCATCGCCTTCAATACCTGTTACGACGAACTGCGTCGCACGCGCAGGCGTCTTGAAAGCAACGCTGTAGAGCTTTTGGAAGAGGACAGATCCAGCCTGAGAGAGCTGATGGCGGTCGAATCTTCGGGTCAGGATTCCGAGACGGCGATCATCGAGCGCGACCTGGCGCAAAAGCTCCTCTCCCGCCTGAGCCCTGAAGACAGGCTCGTGCTGGTGATGCTCAACGTGGAAGAGTTGTCGGTGGCGGAGATTGCCGGGCTGACCGGGTGGTCTGCGTCGAAAGTCAAAGTGCGCGCCCATCGCGCCCGCGCGCACCTGCGGAGCATACTCGGTAAATTGCTGTAACCGTCGGCGAACGGTCACCGTTTTTATTGTTAACGAACCCTCTATATGAGAGAGCTGGCTCGAAACAGATGAGCAAAAGAAAAGATCGGCTCGAATCGGATGAGCGCCTGGACCGTGTAGGCCGCAGGATCGTGCGCGCCTCGGCGGCGATGAGCGAAGCGGAGGCCGAAGCCGTCGCTTCCGCGCCCTTCCTTTACGGAAGGGTGCGCGCGCGCATCGCCGCCGAGCGGGAGCGGCGCGAAGCCACCGAACGCTGGCTCGCTCTCTCCGTCCTCATGCGCCGCGTCGTGCTGGCGATGTCTCTGGTCGCCGTGGTCTCGCTGAGCGTGTTCCTGTTCGCCAGGGTCAGGGCGCAATCCCCCAGGGGATTTAGCGACGAAGCCTTCTTCGATGCGCGCGGGGCCGGAGTCGAGCGCGTGCTGTTCGCCGAGAGGGGCTCGCTCTCGAACGACGAAGTGCTGGCGACGATCATGAGCGACGAGCGGGAGGCTTTGAAATGAACCTGCGTGGGGAGACACGGCTCAAGCTCATGCTGGCGGTCTTGGGCATCTTCGCGCTCGGCTGCGTGACGGGAGCCTCGCTCGATAGCGCGTATCGTTTGCAGGCCAGCAGCAGCAGCAGCGGTAGCTCTACAGGCGCGGCGGGCCAGCAGCCCAAGGAAGATTTCTTCGCAGCCATGCAGCGCAATCTGGACCTGAATAACCAGCAGGCCACCGAGATACGCGCCATCGTGGACGAGACGCGGGGCGAGTACAGGCAGTTGCGCGCCGAAGTGCGTCCGCGCTACGACTCTCTGCGCCAGAAAGCGCGCGTTCGCATACGCGCCCTGCTCACACCGGAACAAAGGCAAAAGTTCGACGCGATAGTGGCCCACAGAGACGCCCAGCGTGACGAAGAGGAAAAGAACAAACCTTGAGATTAACCATCTCGAAAGCTCGCCGCGACCCTCGCGCACGGCTCTACGTGGCGCTCTCAGCCCTGAGCCTCTCACCCAAACTCAAAGCCGAACACGGATAGACAGAAGAAGAGCAAAGGAAGAACGCCTCACCTTACGCTCATCTTATCAGCTCCGTCCATGATAAATCGTTTCGCGTCCGTGCCTGCCGCTCAGGCAGTTTTGTGCCTCGCTCAAAACAAAGTTATATTGTCATCACCAGTTATAAGCAGAACGTATCTAAAGAGAATCCAGAGGTATGCGTGACATGCGAAGACAGACTATCATTATCACACTCGCTTTGCTGCTGGCAGCCGTCAATGTATTTGAAGCGCAGGGCCAGACCAGGCGACGCAAGGCTCCTGCGCGCCGCTCAGCCAGGTCTGGCGTCGAGCGGCAACCGCCTGCCGCCAGTCCGGCAGTGGCGACGACGACCGCCTCGGGTCTGACCTACATGATTACTCGCCGTGGCAATGGCAGAAAGCCCCTGGCCGGTGAGACGGTGCTCGTTCACTACACGGGCACGCTCGCCAATGGCGTGAAGTTCGATAGCTCGCGCGACCGCAATGACCCCATCGCGTTCAAGCTCGGCGCGGGCCGCGTCATCAAGGGATGGGACGAAGCGGTCGCTCAACTGCACGTCGGCGACCAGGCCGTTCTGGTTATTCCCCCGCAACTGGGCTACGGCTCAAGGGGCGCAGGAGGTGGTGCGATCCCGCCCGACGCGACGCTCGTCTTCATCATCGAGGTCGTAGACGTTAAGGCGACATCGCTTTCCGAGACGCTCTCGCAGACCTTGAAAGAGAAGGGCATTGAGGCCGTCGTCTCTCAGTATCACGAGTTGAAGAGTAAGGGGCTCGGGGATATTTATGCGAGCGAATCGGAGCTTAACGCCTGGGGCTACCGATTATTGATGAACAATCAGGTCAGGGAAGCGATAGAGGTCTTCAAATTAAATGTCGAGGCATATCCGAACTCGGCCAATGTCTACGACAGCCTCGCCGAAAGCTACGCGATTCACGGCGATAAGCAACTGGCGATAGAGAACTACAGGAAAGCCCTTGAGCTCGACCCGCAACTTGAAAGCGCCCGCAAAGCATTGAGCACCCTGACGGGCAATTGAAGCGCCGACGAAAGCTTCGCGCTCAACTGTTCGGAGAGTCGCAGTCCGGCGGGACGCGCTCTTTTTTATAGCGGATTGCAAAGGGAAGGGACTGCTGTCAGTCGCGCCCTGAGGTCTCTGGCGGGTGTTGCAGCTTGAGACCCGCCAGAGACCTCAGGGCGCGATTGACCTGAACGCTGGGCTAAGTGGTCGCCCTCATTGGCGATCCGCTATAAGTCTCACACTGAGAGCACGGGTGGCCCGCGCGGTCGTTTCCGGCTTAAGATGTCTGTCCGGCGCAAGTATTATTCAAACATGCAGGAGGGAACTGATGAAACGTAAGGCTTCAGCGATTTGGAAGGGTGGTCTCAAAGATGGACGCGGAACGATCTCGACCGACAGCGGCATCCTCTCCGACACTCAATATTCATTCAGCACTCGTTTTGAAGAAGGGAAGGGGACTAATCCCGAGGAGTTGATCGCCGCCGCACACGCGGGCTGCTTCTCGATGGCGCTTTCGGGTCAACTGGGCAACGCTGGGCTGACGGCGGAGAGCATCAATACGACGGCTGCCGTCAAATTGGAGAAGACCGATGCCGGATTCACGATCACAGCCGTGCATCTCACGGTGACGGCGCGCGTGCCCGGCGCTGACGAGCAGGCTTTCGAGACGGCGGCCAACAACGCCAAGGCCGGATGCCCCGTCTCGCGCCTGTTGAATGCGGAGATCACGATGGAAGCGAAGCTCGAAGCCTGAGGGTTAAAGAGAGGATGGAGAGAGTATTCTTTGTCGCCGGGGTCGCGTCCGCCTTCATCGGAGTTGCGGCTGGAGCTTTCGGGGCTCACGGGTTGAAAAGCCGTCTGAGCCCTGAAATGCTGGCCACCTTTGAAGTCGGCGTCCGCTACCAGATGTATCACGCCTTCGCGCTGATCGTCGCGGCATGGGCCCAGACGAGATGGCCCGGCACGCTCTTGAGCGCGAGCGGCTGGCTCTTCATCGCAGGCACGCTGCTCTTTTCCGGCAGTCTCTACCTGCTGAGCTTGACGGGCCTGAGATGGCTCGGCGCAATCACACCGCTCGGAGGACTGGCCTTCCTCGCAGGCTGGCTCTGCCTGGCCTGGGCATCACTCTCAGGGAAAGCATGAAGGGATGAAAGCAGAATCAAACAGGGATGGACAGGAGAGCCGGGATAAAGAAAAAGAGATGAACTATTCATCAAGCAATGCTTTTATCTTTTACCCTCGTTTTAGTTCTTATCCTGACCATCTCTGTCCCTCCCTGTTAATGATCTTCTTTCATCCTTTCCCTTTAGAATCTATGATGCAGCACACACTCGATTACCTTGTGAGGGCGGATGCCTCAGGGCTTGACCATGACCTTGAGCGCCTCGCGCTCGTTCATCGCACGATAGCCTTCGGGCACACTGTCGAGTCCGACGACGCGGTCGAAGACGCGGCCCGGCTCGATCCTGCCTTCGAGCACGTCTGGCAGTAGCTCATCGATGTAGGCGCGCACGGGGGCGGGGCCGCCGCTCACGGTGATGTTGTTGTAGAAGGTCGGCTGCGCTGAGGGTATTGCCTCGTAGTGTGGAACGCCGACGCGGCCAACAGCGCCGCCCGCTCTCACGATGCTGACGGATGTGAGCATCGCCTGCTCAGTGCCTACACACTCGAGGACGGAATGGACACCGAAGCCACCTGTAAGCTCTCGCACTCTCTCAACCGCTTCATCGCCCCGCTCGCTGACCACGTCCGTCGCGCCGAACTCACGAGCCAGCGCGATGCGGTCAGGATGCCGACCCATGATGATGATCTGCTCTGCGCCGAGGCGGCGAGCGGCTATCACGCCGCACAAACCGACTGCTCCGTCTCCGACAACCGCCACCGCTCTGCCGCGGCTGACTCTGGCTGAGACGGCGGCATGATGGCCAGTGCCCATCACGTCCGAAAGAGTGAGGAGCGAGGGCATCAGCGCGTCGTCACGTCCTACAGGAAGGACATAGAGAGTTCCCTCCGCGTGTGGGATACGAACAGCTTCGGCCTGCGCTCCGGCGATCTCCACATTGCCGAAGAAGCCTCCGTGGACGCAGGACGTATTAAGCCCTTCATGGCAGAAGGCGCATGTGCCGTCGGAGAACGCGAACGGCATGACGACCAGGTCGCCGCGTTTTAGGTTGCGAACGTCTGCGCCAACATCTTCAACTACACCGATGGCCTCGTGACCCATAATGATGCCCCTCTCGCTCGGCTCCATCAACTTATACGGCCAGAGGTCGCTGCCGCAGATGCAGGCGCGCGTGACCGTGACGAGCGCGTCGGTCGGCTCGATGAGACGTGCGTCGGGGACGTTCTCGATACGAACGTCGCCGGCTCCGTACATGACTGTTGCTCTCATGATGCTCTACCTCCAGTTATCCTATGTCCAGGAAAAAAGGATTGTAGTTCGCCGAGCGCTTGGCTGTCGCAGGGGCTTTTGCTCTACCTGTTGCGATTTTGCTCGAAACCGCGGGCCGGGGCGCGGGAGGGCAGCGAGTGGGGAATTGGCACAAAAAGGCGCTAGCTTCAAGCCTGAGAGCGAGGGCGCTTGGGGGTCGTCGGCGGGGCGGAGCTTAACGCTGGCGGCGGTAGTCGCTCGGTGAAAGGCCAGTCTCCCTGCGGAAGAGCTGTGCGAAATGGCTGGGGTTGGTGTAGCCGACTTCGAGGGCCACGTCCACCACGCTCATCCTCGTCTCGCGCAGCAGCCGTCGAGCTTCGTTCATCCGCAGGTTGATGTGATAGCGCGAGGGGGAGACGCCCGTGGCGGACTTGAACAGCCGCTGGAAGTGAAACCTGCTGAGGCCGGCCTGGGCCGCCAGCCGTTCGAGGCTGAATTCCTCTGCGGCGTGCTCGGCCATCCACTCCGTGATCTGCCGGAGCTTATAGCCCGGGAGTGAGGGGCTACTGCTGTGCGACTCTTCATCCGTCACCCCGTAGCTCCGGGCGAGGTGGATGGCGATAGCCTGTGCGATGGCCTCAACGAAGAGGGGGCTTGCCTCTTGGCGCATCAGCTCTTCGCGCAGCAGCCCTAACAATGAATTCAAGCCTTCGTCGTTGAAGGCCGAAGCGTCCCGCAGCCGGGCGTGGGTTGCCTGCGTCCCGAAGACCTCCTCCAGGGCGCGCTCGATCACCGGCAGCTCGACGAAGACCAGCATGGTCTCGTACGGCTCATCATTAACCGCCCGCCAGCGGACATCGTAGGGAGCCCCGCCCGTAGTGAGGAAGAAAGAGCCTTTCTTAATCCGGTGAGTCGTCCAGGGCTGGCCGTCCTCCCGCTCCTGGAATTCGACCTCGCCCGATGTGATCCAGGCAAGGAACGGCTCGCCGACCGAAGGGATGTGCAACGTGTTAACGGCAGGCGGTAGGACAGTGAGCCATGCTTTGATGTCGCGCCACGCCTGGCCCCGACTCTCGAACAGGCACTTTCCTCCCGCGTAGCGCCAGAAGGCTTCGGCGGATGTTGTCTCGGGAATCGACATTTAACGATGCAGATCCGAAAAGCGCGGATATGGTTAGATTTCTACATTAACATCTTAGTGTTCCGGCGCTCTGCTGCCAATAACGGGGCGCACGTCATAAGCTGCACGTACATCGAGAAGCTATCTTGACCTACTATGGTCGCCCAACTAATTGTCGAGCACATCACTTCTTTCGACTAAAGCCGGCGCCTCTTGTCCGAGAAGTGGAGGAGCGGTGACGACCGTCACGCCCACAGCGAAGCTGCCTTGCTCCTGGATCATCAGCGGCTCTGGCTTGCTCTTCCTGGTTTCCTGTGCATTTGCCGAAGTAAAAAGGATGGCTGCGATCAGCCAGAGTGTGATGAAAAACTTCCGTTGCTTCCGGCTCATAGAATTTGCTCCAGTACCCACAAGGGGCGAGAAGTTCAGGTGGCTCTTTCCAAACTCCTGCTTTGGCAGATTTCTCCTGCGACATGCCCTTCGTAAATCATTTCTTCTCGAAGACTTCCCTGACCACGGCGATGGCAGTTACCGCGCCAGGCCAGCCCGCGACATCGCAAGACTACGCGGGAGCCTGGAACATGGAGGCGCCCCGGCGAGGGTCTGAGGCCGTCGGAAGATGTGAAGCGATGTTCACATAACTGTCGAAATCAGACGCCCTCAACCCGTTCGCTATTCCAAAATAAGGTTCTGCTGTTGAATTATTGAGCTTCCTTCACGGCCCTGGCCTTAGGTAGGGAATCTTGCTCTGGGCGTAATAGGAGTAATACTCCTGTAACACTTGCGTGACTCAAACTCCGCAGGAGAATGCGACTCTGCTCCCCATACAGGTAACGAAAGGCATTCTCTTAGTCGATAGATTGCCGTATGTTTGGGATAAGCATCAAGGGGTAATGTCGGCGTGGTGTTTTAGCCCTTTTGGGTCCTAACTCCACGCCTGAATTTCTGAGTCTTTCCACGGGAGACGTTAAAAGGGGAGGAGCCAGTTATATGCTTGCTATGAACTACAGGGGGCCTCTGCGGGTCCGCATTGACCATAAACCTGAGCCCGAGATTCAACACCCTCAGGACGCCATTGTCCGCGTCACAAGGTCTTGCATCTGCGGCTCTGATCTCCATTTGTATAACGGGTCTGTGCCGGATACGCGCGTCGGCATGACCTTCGGCCACGAGGTCACGGGGATGGTGGAAGAAGTAGGCCCGGAGGTGGAGAAATTAAAAGTAGGGGATCACGTCCTGGTGCCTTTCAACATTGCCTGCGGGAAGTGCGTCTTCTGCCAGCAGGAGCTTTACGGCAACTGCCACGAGTCCAACCCGGAGGCCACAGCAGTTGGCGGCATCTTCGGCTATTCGCATACGGGGGGCGGCTACGATGGTGGGCAGGCCGAATACGTCCGTGTCCCTTACGCGGACGTGAGTCCCACGGTCATCCCTGAAGGCATGGACCCGGATGACGCGGTGATGCTCACGGATGTGGTTCCAACCGGCTATCAGGCCGCCGAGATGGCCGGCATTCAGCCCGGCGACACAGTGATGGTTTTCGGGGCGGGCCCCGTAGGCATCATGGCAGCAAGATGCGCGTGGCTCTTTGGGGCGGGTCGAGTCATCGTGATTGACCACGTAGACTACCGTCTGGAGTTTGCCAGGAATTACGCGCCGTGCGAGGCATATAACTTCAGAGAACTGGGGGACGTGGTGTTATTCGCCAAACGGACGACTGACTGGCTGGGGGCAGACGTTTGTATAGACGCCGTGGGCGCGGAAGCCGCTGGCCGTGTGATGCAGACGCTCCTCGGCAGAAAACTGCTGATGCAGGGGGGCTCGGCGACGGCTCTCCACTGGGCCATCAACTCCGTGAAAAAGGGCGGGATTGTCTCCATCGTCGGGGTCTATGGCCCAATTGACACTCTCGTGCCCATCGGGAATGTGGTGAATAAAGGACTGACCCTCAGGGGGAACCAGGCGTCTGTTAAGCGACTGTTGCCACGCCTCATCGAGCATGTGCAGAACGGGATACTCGATCCGAAGGCGCTAATCACACACCGCATCCCTCTGGAAGAGGTGTCGGACGCGTACAGGATTTTTTCTGCGAAGCTGGATAACTGCATCAAGCCGGTGCTGTTGCCGCCATCGGCCAGAAGCTAGGGAGGAACTGTCATGGAGAATATGGAGAAGAGAGCGATAGACCCTATGCAGGTCAAAGGGTGGGGCATAGACGCGAACCCGGACAACGACCCGACATACCCTATGAAGAATCGCAACAACGGGGAGCACGCTGGCTACAGTTGGGAGCGCCCGCCTCAACAGCCCGCCAGCGTAGAGGTGCTGCATTCCAACGAGCGCCCGAACCTCTCGGCTACCTTCGGAACCTCAACTCCACCCGCGGGCTTGAGCGGCATGATACGGCGCTTCGCTTTCAAGTATAGCGAATCCAGCTACGGGCACTGGCTGCCGCTGATGCTGGCCGACCGCGTGGGCGTGGCCGAAGGCTATGTGGAAGACCTTGCGCGGGGCCGCGTGCCTAACGTCTTTGCCGAGAGGGGCTGGAAGGCGGAGTGGAAGCACAACAGAAAGAGTCTGGTGACGAGGGTTGCCGTCGGGGCGGTTCTGGCCTCCGTTGCGGTCGCATACCTGCGTAGCGGAAGTGATAAAAGGGATAAGAAACCAGGCCGTTAATTGATTGTAGAGGGGATTCGACGGCAGAGCCTATTTAGCTTGAGAGGCATGTTTTGTGAGCAGTCTCCGGGCTTGCTCTAAAGAGTAAGCCCGGAAGGTTGTCCTGGTGGACGAGATTAAACTACCACCTCGCCGAGTCCCACCTTGCAGCGCGTGTAGAGATGGTCACAACTCATGCAGCGCATGAGCTGGCCGTTGCCGTGCCGTTCAGCCGGAAGCTCGGGGCGGATGCCTGACTGGCGATGCAGGTTATCCGTGTTCTGCTTGATGAGGAATTTGAGCTTGCCCATTTGTTGTAATTCGACAGGCGTCATGTGTGAGATGCATCAGGTTTCACCTGTCCGGGTGATACCTTTCTCCATCGAGTTGTGAGCCCGCACTTCGCCTTGAATAGAACCGGGCGCGTCGGTCGCCAGCCGAAACCCGATCCGCGCCGCTCACCTCCGGCGTGCGACGGGCCTTTCCATCTTCGGGTTCTTTACGCTAACGGGGCCGCCGCCATGGCAGGCTCCACAGCCCGCGCGCCGATAGGATGACGGAGAAGAGCGCGGTCACGCCGAGCGCGATCAGCGTCCAGACAAAGAAGAAGCCTCCGCTGGAGTTCGCAATGCCGCTAGCGACACCGACACCCTTCCCCCTCATGTGGATGACTGGGACGCCCAACCCAAGGAGCGACAAGACGAGGATGATGATGTACCCCGATCGCCGTTCGGCGAGCACCAGCGCTGCGTACAGCCAGAGGACGGAGATGAGCACTCCCCCAATGAGGTTTGAGAGCCCTCCCGGCTCTATCCCGCGAACGATGTCGTCCGTCAGGTGAAACGTAAAGAAGAGGACCGAGAGCAGAGACGCGATGGTTAACACAAGGTTGTGTTTCATTTGATGTTCTCCGGTCTACAACCGCCGTTTCCTAAGCGGCAACACGAAGCCAGCGAGGGAACTTGGCTTAAGACCCAGCTCCTGACCCCGCCTCTTTGAGCCATTTCTCTTGATTCACACCAAAGGCTAGAAGCCAGAAGATCGTTGCGGCTGAGCCTAACAGACCGAAGAGTGCGACGATGGGAAACGCACGGTACCCGAGCGGCGGATAAAGGAAGGTCAGCCAGCCTAAGCCTGCAACGAACGACAAGACCCCCAGCCAGCGCGGCAGAAATGTTGAGCGGAAAACCAAATAGCCGCCCAGGAGAGTCGAAAATCCGAAAAGCGCCAAAGCCGCACCTGCCCCCTGATCATTCACTTTAAGAAGAATGAGCGCCACGGATTGCAATTGTTCGACACTGAATCCTGCTAAAGCCGCCGGGCGTCCCAGCACGAACAACGGGGCGATATAGAAAACGCGGGCGAAGGTCTTGATGATGCAGCCGGTGACTTCCAGGAAGAGCGCCAGCAAAGCGACGGTCTTGTTTACCGGCTTCAGCAACTGGTAGAAGAGCACTGCGGTCACGACCTGGCACGTCATCTCGATAAGATAGATGGTGAAGCCCAACTGGAACAGGCTCTTGTGCGCCAGGATGTTGTTTGCCGTAGCCGCCGCGTCGCCGAAGTCGATAAGTCTTTCGCTGACGAAGCCCTGAGCGAATATTCCCGCCAGGATGGTGAGCAGAAAAAACAGACCCGTCATGCGGGCGAGAAAACGTGGAGAAGACGGGGCGATGCGTGATGTCATTGGTAATCCGGTAATCGTGAATCGTATAGAGAGAAACGACGATCGTTTGCGCGTCCATGTAAAGTACGGTGGCGGGAACGAAAAGGTTTACGCTGGCGGCCAGAGAGGCGCGGCGGGCGATATCGGACCAATCATTCTGTACGTTGAAATTCGCCGCGAAACTGAATCGGCTTACCGTCCGGCATAATGAAAGTCGCCTCTATGGTATGACGGTTCGCGTCAATCATTGTGAACACCATACCCCTCAGGTATCCTCCCCGCGTGCTTCCGGCGACATCGATAAAACTGAACTCAATCGTCTTTCCATCCGGCGACATCTTCCCCTCCCAGCGGGCCCGATTTCCGGCGTCACAATAATGGGTCGCGAGCAAACGATCCCCGTCCACGTAGAACATTGTGATCTCATGGTTTGGAGGGCGCCCTCCGCCTGTATTCCCCTCATGCAGAATTGCGGTACCACTGGATGCGGCGCGAATTGTGAAGTCGATCGAGATGCCCATAATCGTACCCTGCCACGAACCCGCCAGGGTCTTCATTTTCTCGAACGCCTTCTTCGCGTCTGATTGCGGCGCGGGGCTGGTGGGCTTCGTAACGGGCATCTGCGCATTCGACTGCGCCCGCACCATTGGCACCAGCATACACATTAGAACCATCGCCGAGAGAATTGGCGTGATCCTGCCCGAGGGCTTGGACAGCCGTGACATTTTACCGTTAACACCACCCGGTAAATTGGTATGAGAAACATTGACAGTAGCTTGCATTTTGTCCTTCCTTCCGATCTGAGTGACCTCTTCCACCACTAGGTGAGAGCCTACCGTCTTTGCAGTTTGAAGTCTCCACACGCTGTAACTAAATTGTAAAAAGTTGTACCGAAAGGAAGGTGAGATTTTCTCGTTTCTGAGCCGAGACGGAAGGACTGGAGGGAATAAAATGCGGAATTGATTCGGCGCGGTTTATTCGACGAAGCGATAGCCGAGTCGGTGAACGGTAATAATGTGCCGGGGCTCGGACGGGTCTTGTTCGATTTTCTGCCGCAGCCTGGCGATGTGGTTGTCAACCGTGCGAGTCACAGGGGTGCTGTCATACCCCCACACCTCGTCGAGCAGTTGATCGCGTGTGACGATCTCACCTCGACGCCGTATCAGGTAGTGCAGGATCTCAAATTCGCGAGCTGAAAGGTCTAATGCTCGCCCCCCTTTGCGCGCCGTGTATTTCCTAAAATTCAACTCCACATCGCCGAATGTAAAACTTTCGATTGCTGCGACCTGTTTTGTAGCCCTTCGCAAATGCGCCCTGATGCGCGCGAGCAGTTCCCTTATGCTGAATGGTTTCGTCACGTAATCATCTGCGCCAACTTCCAGGCCGACCACCTTGTCCATTTCCTGACCCCGAGCAGTCAGCATCAGAATCGGAGTTTCAATCCCGCGAGCGCGCAGGGTGCGACACACATCTATTCCGCTCATCAAAGGCAGCATCACGTCGAGCAGAATGATATCGGGTCTCTCGGTCACGCCCTTCTCCAAGCCTTCTTTCCCATCACGCGCCACGGAGACCTCGTAGCCCTCATACTCACAGCTATCTTTTAGCCCCAGAACCATGTTGGGTTCGTCTTCGATAATCAGGACTTTGGTCAACTCTGTTTTTCTCCTCTAACTCGTGCTTCCTCTCTCAGCGGCGCTCGCGCGCCAGCGGAAGGAGAATCGTAAAACGACTTCCCTGCCCGACCTCGCTTTCGACGGAGATGGTTCCCTTGTGAGCTTCGACAATGTGCTTCACCAGAGATAAGCCGAGGCCACTGCCCTTCACGTCATGAACCAGTCCGTTGCCCACGCGGTAGAACTTCTCGAAAATCTTTGCCTGTTCGGCGCGTGGAATTCCAATGCCGCGATCTGCTATCTCAATAGACAGAGCAGACCCGAGTGTTTCCGTCGTGATCGTAAGCTGCTTCACCTTGCCTGAATATTTGATGGCGTTATCAAGCAGATTTGAGATGGCCTGCGCCATCGCCTCGCGGTCAATTAGGACCGGCGGCAGGTCACGCCGTATGTTTGTTTGAATGTCAAAACCGGAATTGATGATTTGATGGTGATAGCTCGAAAGCACATCATCAATCACTTCTGCCATATCGCCATCGGCGAAATCATACGTTTTCCGTCCGGCTTCGATTTTCGAGAAATCCAGGATGTTATCGATCATCTTGTTCAAACGCCCGCTTTCATGGCGGATGATCCGGTAGTACTCCGTCTTCTTCTCTTCATCGTTAACGCGACCCAGTTCGAGGATTTCAGAAAACAGGCTGATGAGCGAGAGAGGCGTCTTTAGTTCATGCGAGACATTTGAGACGAAATTTGATTTCGCCTCGGCCAGACGTGCTTCGCGGTCAGTGGCCCGTATGATCAGAGCTATACCACAAAGTAAGAACACCAGTACCAGGAAAGTTGCCCCGGCACTATGCAGAAAACTGTCGCGCGCGAGGTCGTCGAGGTCTCTATTTCCCAGGCCGATTCTCGCTTTCCAGGTCGAGAACGGACGATCAAAGTTGGTTTCGAGAATGTGTCCGTTTTGAGCCGCCGCGTTTGAATAAAGTACCTGCTGGTTCTCGTCGCTAATCGTAATCGCTATGGCTGGTAAGGCTGACGAGGCGGTGTCTGCATTGTGATATGTTGAAACAGTCTCACCTATACTGCGAGCTATTAAGTCATCTCTGACGAAACCTTCGTTTAATAAGACGCCCGCGACACCGCTCTGCTCCCCTGTTGTGAGATCATTCAACGGATAAAATAGATATGCTCCTTGACGCCCGTGACTGCCCGGCGGGCATGTGGGACAGGAATGATTTATGAATAAATACCTGCGATTACCCTCAAGAAAACTTTGGGACATTCGAGCGTTGTCAAATAGAGACAGAATGTGGGACTGTGCAGGGGTGAATCCTGCCCGAGCGATTTTCACAAATTTGTCTGAATATATGTACGCATAACTATCTGTTCCCCGCTGACCATCCCGGTAGGCGAAAGCAAAAATCTCTTCGATCTCAGGATGCGAACGCTTTACGTCTACAAAATATTTTTCTAACTCTTCGGCGGCTCCAGGGGACGAAAGGCGGATGCTGCCGAGCGGGGTCAAGGTTTGAGCTGCGACATCCTCCAGGCGTTGTTCCATTTTGTGCTCTACGATGGTTAATCCCTGTCGAAGGTTCTCCTTGAATGCGCCTTTGGTTTTGTTCTGAAGTTCTGCGAGCGATCGATACTGCATGTAAGTCAAGAGCAGGAGTGGGAGGAACACGCCTACTGAGGCCAGTATCGTCAGCTTTTTTCGCAGCGATAGTTTGCTGATTGCATCTCGGAACATACTGGACGAGATCATACATTGAGATTCTACGGAAAGTTGCCATCATTCGCACCGGAATTGTAAAAAGTTGTCAGCCTCAGGATAAGCCGCGTTCTTATCCACACTAATGGAGAACGGGAGCCTGCGGTGATCGGCTCTCATGCATCTTCTTAAAGAACCGTTTTGCTGCCGTTTTTTGCAACAGAGCCGAATAGTTAGCAAGACTCTTGTTTACTGTTCTTTTAGATACTTCGCACAACTCAGGCGCTTCTTCGTGCTCAATGATAAGCGGTCAGTTTTAACCACTGATGTTACGGCTCAGCGATAATGTCGCCAGCTAATCTTAGCATGCCTTACCATAGAGCCAGCCGTGTCCTCCGGTATCGGCATGAACCGGGCGTGCTTGCAAGCCGATTGTGGAAATTACGCCCCCGAAAGGGATTTGTGAGATACACTTCAGGAGCCCAATAATCAGGCTTACCCTACGTGGGCTTTGCCCGAAAAGTCTTACCTGTACGAAAAGTCCCGAGGTTGTTAGAAAAGAGGAGAATTAGATTTACCAGATTAATTGAAATAGCTAAAAATAGTCTGAAGAATTCAGGAGGCCAGTTGACTGTAACGAAAGATAGCATTAAGACTTCTCTTGAGCATCTTCGTTCAGTAAAGAGCTGGCCTGAGGCAGTTTTATTCAATGATCTTATAAGGAATTGATTGTCTTGGTCTGTCATTTGGCATGAGAAGGCTTTGGGCAATGCTCAATAGAAAACGGGTTCTATTAGCCACATTTTCCTTGCTGTTGCTTACCGCTGGCGGCGGCCTCGCCTACATGCATTTTACTTACAACCCTGAGTCGGCTTTGCGCCCGCGCCACCAAATAAAGCCTACGACGACGGGGGACATCACCGAAGCGGTGCTTTCGCCTGACGGTAGGTACATGATCTATGGAAGAGACGAGGGCACGGGCAAGCAAAGCCTCTGGCTGGTGAAGCCTGAAAATGTAACGAGCCTTGATAACGCACAGAAGATCGAGTTTCAGGACGAGTCGGTCTCCTATAGCAGCCTCGCCTTCTCGCATAACGGCCAATATCTTTACTACGTTAAATATAGGGAAGGTGAAATCACGGGCAGGATTCTCCGCTTGAGGATACAAGACATAGGGAAGGGAAAAGTTTCAGAGGAAGAGATTAAACCCGCGATCCCCAGATTCTTTACCTTCTCCGTCTCGCCAGTGGATGACCGCCTGGCCTACGTCTGGCGAGAAGGGATAAAAGGTAATCAGTTACAGTTCTCCGTCAAGGTGCTGGAGATTAAGAGCGGCGTTGAGAAGTCGCTCCTCACAGAAGATACCATGATCCCCGTCCCGCCCGCCTGGAGGCCCGATGGGCAAACCCTGGTTTACGCCGCTAAATCTGAATCCCCTCCCGGCATAGCCCTGTTTGAAAGACCCGCGTATGAAGTCAAAGAGAATAATGAAGAGTTGGGCAAGCATCCGATTATCCTAACTTCTGAATTCATAGGCAACATAGCCTGGCTCGCCGATAGCAGCGGCCTCCTGGTGACTACGTCGGATCGGGTACACGGCCCCTTCCAGCTTATGTACATCTCCTACCCTGATGGGAAACGGCGCGAACTGCTTCAAGAGAACATTCCACAGAATTCCGTAGGGATAAGCCTCAACGCTGACTCTACGGAATTGGCTACGGTCAGCGACATCCTTGAGGTGAGCATCTGGTATGCCGAAAAGGGGAAGGAGAGTAATGCCCGGAAGGTGCTGGTTCATGGCAAGCCGATCTCGGGCGGACCGAATGACTTTTATGGCTT
Organism: Pyrinomonadaceae bacterium; assembly: GCA_036389095.1. Taxonomy (GTDB): domain Bacteria; phylum Acidobacteriota; class Blastocatellia; order Pyrinomonadales; family Pyrinomonadaceae; genus DASQYE01. The sequence continues at coordinate 133,168 of DASVQM010000054.1, read as the reverse complement.
CGCATGGCTTTCCGACAAAGAGATAGTGTACGGGCGGTTCAATCACCGCAAGCAGAATCTTTTCCTGAAGAATATAGAAAACGATGAGGATGGGAAAAACCTTACTAACGATGTGGGAGATAATTATGACCCTTCGGTGACGCCCGATAAGAAGTTCATCGTTTTCGCCTCGACCCGTACGGGCAAGCACAGGATATGGAAGATGGACCGGAACGGGCAGAACCAAACCTTGCTCTCGAACAATGATATTAAAAATGAGGAACAGCATACCGTGCCCTTTTGCAACGGCGATTGGGTGTATTACATGTCCTCACAAGGCCCGGAAAAGTTTACTCTGCGCAGGGTTAAGATTGACGGAACAAATGATGAGTCTGTAAGACCCGGGGCTGTCTCCGTAGACGAGGACCTATTATGGCCTGCCGTCTCGAAGGACAATAAAATCGTCGCCTTCTACAATGATGGAGAGAAATTGTCATTAAAGGTATTCGACTCGGAGGGCAAGGACGTGGCCGGGCTGCCGCTGCCGCCTGACGCCAACACATGGGCAGAGCTGCGCTGGGTCGATTCGGGAGAAGACCATGGAATAATTTTCATCAAGAATAAAAAGGAGGGGAACAAATTTGTCTCTGACCTCTGGCTGAAACCGCAGGCGGGCGGCGAGGGGCACCCTTTCATGCACTTCGATGACCGCATTTTCCGTTATGAAATCACACCCGACGCGCAGAAGGTTATTATCTCTAAAGGCAATATCATCAGAAACGCGCAACTCATACACATTGACAGACAGACGCAGCTGGTATACTTCGTAAACCAACCGGTTGTGAGCTGGCTCTATCGGCACTCAGGATGGATAGGAACTGTGCTGAGCATTCTGCTCATCCTCTACATCCTGTACTTTACGCCCCTGCCTTTGGATGCTTTGGCTGAGCTATATCCGCCGCTGAACAGCGTGGCGACGCTACTGTATATCATGCGCGGTGGAGACTGGCGTATCTTCCGTATCTATAGAGAAAATTTAAGGGCACGACTGCTGAAAGATAATGCCGAATCCTTCTACAAGCCTTTGCCAATAGAGCTGGAAGGGGAGGGGCGCATACAGGGCGCAGACGCCGTTGATCGCATACTGGACTTGGTGAAAGCCGAGCCGGTTCTAATTACTGGCCCCGGCGGAGCCGGGAAGAGTACGGTTCTCCGGCAGCTCGCGCTCAGATGTCTTGAGAACGATCGGTTGATGAACCGGCTGCCGATCTATCTTGACCCGGACACGGACGGGGTGCGCACGCTTAAAGACCAGCTCATCACCTACATGAGAAGCAGCAACAGCTACGTTAACCAGACCATTCTGGATGCACAGCTAAGGAAGGGAATCTTCTTTTTCATAATAGATGGGGTGAGCGAATTGACTGACGCCGAGACACAGAAGTTGCTGAATGAAATGCACACTCTCATTCCGCTTAACGAGGAGAACGCGCAACAAAACTTGATCATCCTGGCAGGACGATATTACGAGGGCATTAAATTCAAGCTACATCCCGGCAGCAGTGAAAGAGTTCCAAGAAGGGTAGAACTGCCGGAGGTCGATTTGGAAGATCTGAAAAGCTTCTGTGCGGAGTATCTAACCGTCATTCTTAACAAGGATTCCGGGGCCGTCACAGAGGAGGCCGTCAACGCCCTGGCCGAACACATAATGGGACTTCCGCGCATCCCTTTGATTATACGGCTCGCCATCAAAGACTATGAACAAAAGGGGCAAGCGCCGAAGAACACGCTTGAGCTTTTCAAGAACAGCCTTGATCTGATCATGCCGAAAAATAATAGGTTGCGCATACGCGCCCCCGCTCTGTTTGAACTAATGCATTATTTGGCGTGGGAGAAGTTCGTTGAAAACGAGCAGCGCGAGGTCAGTGAAGAACAACTCATAGAGCTGATCTCTAAGATTGAAGAGGAATCAGACTTGTTCCGAAAATATCAAGGAGAGAAGCTTTCGCAGGTGGAGATTCTTGATGGCCTGCTCAGCTCAGGCATTATGATACGGCAGCTCAGGAGAATCCGCTTCTGGCACGATTCATTTGAGGACTATCTTTGCGCTTATCATTTTCAGAGGAAGTGGACCGCGAACCGCCGGGACGCTAAGCGCTATCTCGGTAAGATGAAGACGGAGCGCACCTTTAGCGAAGTTATAATGTTCGTGTCACGTATGGTTCGAGAGAATCCTGACCCCGATTTAGCATCCGCGATTAATGAGCCCTTGGCGCAGGAGGAGCCAACAGGAGGGGTCTGGACACGGACGGGAGCAGACGGACGTTGATATTACCTCATCATTAAAGAATCAAGCTGCATGGAAAGCCTATTCCCAAGTTTTTTCCTTGGCGGATTCGAATGCTCATCTCACCGTTTACGCTCCGGTAAGCGTCTGGATTTAATCACGTCGACCCGGCACGACGAGTTCGTCCGCCAGGATTACCAGCGCCTGCGTGAGCAGGGCATTCTTACGGCGCGTGAAGGGATTCGCTGGCATCTCATTGAGTCTTCACCCGGCCATTATAACTTTTCGAGTGTGATTCCGATGATGCAAGCGGCCAGAGAATTAGGTATCAAGGTGATTTGGGATCTCTTCCATTTCGGTTATCCTGATAGCACCGTAGATATATTTAGTGAGGAGTTCGTGAAACGGTTTGTCGGCCTCGCATATGCCTTTACCATGCTGCTCACAACCGAATACGATGAGATTCCTTACATCGCGCCGATCAACGAAATCTCCTACTTTGCCTGGGCCGGGGGCGATATAGGAAGATGTGCTCCATTAGGCCAAGGTCTCGGTAATCGGTTAAAGCTGCAATTAGTGAGGGCTACAATCGGGGCAATCGAAGCAATCCGGGCGGCTAATCCTTCCGCACGTATCTTTCATATCGATCCCTTATGCAACATAGTACACGACCCAACCTATCCCGAAGATGAGCCACAGGCTATGGCTTACAGCGCAGCCCAATATGATGCGTGGGATATGATACGCGGCACTTTACATGCTGAACTAGGCGGCAAGGAGGACTATCTTGATATTATCGGGATCAATTATTACCCCACCAATCAATGGATTTTCCCGGGCGGGGAATATCTGATCATAAAAAAACAGCATCCCCTTTATAAGCCATTTTGGCAGATGCTATGCGAGGTCTATCATAAGTATAAACGGCCTCTATTTATTTCTGAAACAGGAGCGGAAGGCGAAGTGAGGGCTGGATGGTTAAATCATATTTGTCAGGAGGTGTGTATTGCTTCACAGATGGATGTGAAGATAGATGGCATATGTTTATACCCGATTGTCAACCATCCTGGCTGGGAGGATGACCGTCATTGCTGTAACGGACTATGGGATTATCCTGACGAAAATGGTGGTCGGCAAATTTACGAGCCCTTAGCCGCAGAGTTATACCGCCAAAGGCTTAAGTTTGAAGTAACAAAGTAACTGCATATCGGGCTCCTGAGAAGGTATAAGCGATCGGGATGGATGTGGCGAGCGGGCTTTTCGGAAGCACTGCGCTGGCACTATATGTCGGACGCATGGGAAGTGAGTTCCTCGATCGGCCCGTTTGGCTCATCCCGGCGCTCTACCTTTACGCTGTCATCCAGCTTCACACTCCCTGTGAGTTGGGTTTTGGCGGAGTCTACAGTGGAACCCCAGCTCCTCAGAAATAATTAGTAAAGATATAGCGCTGGCTTAAGGACACATCCCGACCCTGGCAGCTATTCTTGCGGTTGATCGGTTGAGAAATAGCGGCGGCATCAGGGCCGATGTCTTTAGACTCGACGAAGATGCTCATAGCTACTCAATAATCAACCCAACGCTGTCTGAAAGGAGGGTTACGCTGGTGAAAGTTAAAACGAACATCAAGGCCGGGGCTGGCGGCGCATATCCCTCCGGTTGAGAGGATAAATCCGCAGTTCCAGGTTCACGATCCTTACTACATTAAGATCCGACGAAGATGCTCATAGCTACACAATAATCAACCCAACGCTGTCTGAAAGGAGGGTTACGCTGGTGAGAGTTAAAACGAACGTCAAGGCCGGGGCTGGCGGCGCATTCCCCTCGGGTTGAGAGGTCACATACGCACTGTTACGTGCACGATTCTCAATAAATATGGGCAAGGTAACTGATGAAGTGACTTGCCCGTATTTGCTTGAGGCTCAATAGAGTTTGAGTGTGGTCGCCGTGGCCTGCGCCCTGAAGCTTTCTCCTGCTCAATGTCTCTTCCGCAAACCTCCCGCATCTGTAATTGATAATGAGACATAAAACCGGCCTCAGCGGCGGTTCTCAAGCGCCGATTGCATTCGCACGTTTCCTGCGCTCGCTGGAGACGGATAACTTTGCGCGGTCGGCGGCGACCTTGCTCTTCGCCTTCTTGCTTCTGGGTGCTTGGACGGCCTGGCTGATACTCGCCCGCGTCACTCTCTACGAGGTCAGCGACGCGGCGCGTTTAGAGGCAGATCAAGCCGGCTATACGCTCGAAGCTTCGGTTCCCGGACGGGTCGTCTCAGCCAATCTCACGGTCGGGAAAGAGGTGAAGGCGGGCGATGTTCTGGCCCAACTGGACACCAGCGAGCAGCGCCTTCAGCTCAATGAGGAGCGGGCGCGGCTCGCCTCCATCACTCCGCAGATACAGGCCCTCGCCGGTCAAATCGCCGCCGAAGAGAAGGCGATCACAGAGGCGCGTGCGGCGGGTCGCGTGGCGCTCGAAGAGGGGCGCGCGCGCGTTGATGAAGCGGAGTCGGCGGCGCAGTACGCAGAGGAGCAGGCGAAGCGTTTGTCTGCACTGTTTGCCGAAGGCGTAATCTCTGAGATGGAGGTGCTGCGCGCCAGGGCCGAGGCAAAGAGCCGTCGAGCCGGAGTTGACAGCCTGCGACTCACGGTCAGCCGGACGGAACGGGAGCAGTATACGCGCGAGACCGAACGCCGCGCCGCCATCGAAAGACTGCTGCGCGAGCGAAGCCTGCTGGAAGGGCAGCGCTCCACCTCGGCTGCCGTCGTCGAGAGGCTTCAGAATGAGATTGAGAAGAGAGTCATTCGCTCGCCAGCGACGGGACTGCTCGGCGAAGTCGCCAACTCGAAGCCGGGAGCGGTACTGCGCGAAGGGGACAAACTCGGCACCATCGTTCCCGCCGGGGAGATCAGGGTTGTCGCGGAGTTCTCGCCCTCCGCGCTGGGGCGCGTCCGTCCCGGACAACTCGCCCGCGTCCGCATGGCGAGTTTTCCGTGGACGCAGTACGGGAGTTTGACGGCCATCGTCAAGAGCGTCGCCAGCGAGGCTCGTGACGGTAGGATTCGCGTCGAGCTGGAGGTGCGAAACGCTCCCACGTCACCCATCCCCATCCAGCACGGGCTCCCCGGAACCGTCGAAATCGAAGTCGAACGGGTCTCACCCGCGACGCTCCTGCTGAGGACGGTGAAGTTCCTCGCCGCGCCCTCCGAGCGCGACGCTCGGGCCACAGACTGATGGCTGGCCTCTCCTTTAAGGGTCGCCGCCTGCTCGTGCCCGAGGTCGTCCAGACATCGGCGATGGACTGCGGGCCCGCTTCACTCAAATGCCTGCTTGAAGGATACAGGATTCCCGTCAGCTATGGCCGCCTGCGTGAAGCCTGCCAGACGGATGTAGACGGCACTTCCATCGACACGATTGAAGAGGTCGCCGTCCGGCTCGGCCTGGAAGCAGAGCAGATCATGGTTCCCCCCGACCACCTGCTCCTGCCCGAGGCTCAAGCTCTACCGGCGGTCATAGTCGTTCGCCGTGCCGGTAACGCAACGCACTTCGTCATCGTGTGGCGGCGGCACGGGCGACTGTTGCAGGTCATGGACCCGGCAGTCGGAAGGCGTTGGGTCGCGGCGAAAAGTTTTCTGGAAGAGGTGTACGTTCACGCTTCGCCTGTCCCGGCTGAAGCCTGGCGGGAGTGGGCAGGTTCAGAGGAGTTCACGGGCGCGCTGCGGCGACGGCTCCGAGACCTCGGTGTTTCTGTCTCGGTGGCGAAGCGCATGCTGGGAGCGGCGCTGGGCGGAACGGGCTGGCTGCCGCTGGCTGCGCTGGATGCGTCCGTGCGGATGGCCGAATCAGTTGTGCGCTCAGGTGCGATCGGGGGCGGGAGACAGGCGGCGCGCATCGTCGAGCGTTTTACAGCCGGAGTGCTGGCGGAGGGCGCTATCGCTGAGCAGGTCATTCCGGCAGAGTTCTGGTCTGTACGCACTGCGCCGTTGGACGAAGAGGGCGAGGAGCAGCTCTTCTTGCGTGGTGCTGTGCTGGTTCGCGCCCTGCGTCGAAGCAAGCGGCCCCTGGGCCGGCAACGCGGCGTTTCATGCGAGCCGGGCGAAGAGGGAAGTGAAGCGCTTTCAGCCGAACTCGTCGCGGCGCTCGAAGAGCCGCCGAGCCGCCCCGCCATTGAATTTATACGGCTTCTCTACGCCGACGGCCTGTTCTCGCCGCTCAGCCTGCTGATGGCGCTGGCCGTGGCAGCCGCCGGGGCAGTCATTGAGGCTCTGCTGTTCCGGGGGATTTTCGACATCGGGCGAGACCTTAACCTGGAAGGGCAGAGGTTGGGAGCGATAGGGGCGCTCGTCGCCTTCGTCACGGCGCTCCTGTTGCTGGAAGTGCCGATGGCTTCGATGATGCTGCGTCTGGGTCGCGGCTTGGAGACGCGCCTGCGGATGCTTTTTATGAAAAAGATACCGCTGCTCGGGGACAGGTACTTTCACAGCCGACTTATTTCCGACATGGCCGAGCGCAGTCACAGCACGCACCGCGTACGCTCCGTGCCGGTACTTGGCGGGCGCTTCATCCGCCTCATTTTTGAGCTCGTCCTGACGACTGCCGGGATAATCTGGCTCGATACGGCGAGCGCTCCCTTAGCGCTCCTCGCGGCAGCCCTCGCCGTCGGCCTCCCGCTCGCGGCTGAGCCCGTGCTGATAGAGCGCGACCTGCGAGTCCGCAATCATAACGGGGGGTTAAGCCGTTTCTACCTGGACGCGCTCGTCGGCCTCTTCGCCGTGCGCGCACACGGGGCCGAGCGCGTTATCCGCCGCGAGCATGAAAGCCTTCTCCTCGAATGGGCTGGCGCGAGCTTAGGGTTCCAACGAACGGTGGTCGTCACAGACGCTTTACAGTCTTTAGTCGGGTTCGGACTGGCGGCGTGGCTGATACTCGATCACTTCAGCCGGGCTGGCGAATCGGGCGGGCTGCTGCTGTTCGCCTACTGGGTGCTCAACCTGCCGGTCATAGGTCAGGGGTTGGCCCAGCTTGCACGTCAGTACACGGATTTTCGCAACGTCACGCTACGCCTTCTGGAGCCCCTCGGCGCACGCGAGGAGACGACCGATGATGCGAGCACGGTCGAGGGTCATGTCATCGCAGACGCCGTGCCGACCGCCTCCCGGCGCGGCGTCTCTCTCAGCTTCAAAGCAGTCACCGTCCGCGCCTCCGGGCACACCATCCTGAGAAACATTAACCTTTCGATCAGGGCTGGCGAGCATGTCGCCGTCGCGGGCCCTTCGGGCGCTGGTAAATCAACCTTAGTGGGTCTGCTCCTCGGCTGGCAACGCGCGGCGGAGGGGGTCGTGCTGGTTGACGATGCGCCGCTCGACCGCTCGCGCCTGGAAGTGTTGCGGCGCGAGACGGCATGGGTTGACCCGAGTGTGCAACTCTGGAATAGAACATTCCTTGAAAACTTACTCTATGGTTCCACGCAGGAGGCTGCTCCGGCGGTCAACGAAGTGATCGAAATGGCTGACCTGTTGGACGTGCTTGAGGGGCTCCCCGACGGGCTGCAAACCTTACTCGGCGAAGGAGGCGCGCTCGTGTCGGGCGGTCAGGGGCAGCGCGTGCGAGTTGGGCGCGCGATGGTGCGTTCGCGCGCCCGGCTGGTCATTCTCGACGAGCCCTTTCGCGGTCTTGAGCGTAAGCGTCGCCGCGAGATGCTGGCCCGTGCCCGCGCCCTCTGGCAAGACGCCACCCTGATCTGTATTACACACGATGTTGCCTCGACTCAGTCGTTCAACCGCGCCGTGGTCATACACGAAGGCGAAGCTGTCGAGGACGACTCGCCCGCTCGACTGGCAGCCCGTCCCGGCTCACGTTATCGCTCTCTGTTGGAGGCCGAAGAGGATGTGCGGGCGGGGATGTGGTCGAGCGCTTTGTGGCGGCGGCTGACTCTTCAAGATCAGCGTTTATCGGAGGACGAGGTGGAAACAGAGGAGGGCGTCAGAACCAATGTCGGAGCATGACATCCAAGGGTTGTCCTGGCCCATTAACAGGTTGGGGGAAGCCCTTGACTTGCTGGCGCGGGAAAGCGGACTGGCGCAACCCGTGGCCTTGGCTCAGCCGCCGCCGCCCTCGGTCATCAATGGGGAGGAGGACGCGCTCAACCGCTGGGTCACAGCCTCCGCCGATTGGCTAGGCTTAGAGGCGGAACCGAGGGAGGTTCGCTACGCGAGCGTCGAGCAGATGGTGCGGACTTCCGCCCCGTCACTGTTTCGGATAACGATTGAAGGCGAGTCTCGCTTCCTGGCACTGGTGGAGAGCCGTAAGCGCGCAGCGTCGCTCATCGCCCCGAACGCGGAGGTCTGCGCGGTGAGCCCGCCGATAATTCACACGGCGCTCAGAAGCGCAGTCGAAGCGCCGCAGGCAAAAGAGGTGAGCGATCTTATTCGAGAGCTAGGCATACACGGGCGGCGAGAGGCGCGTGCGCGTGCCGCTATCTTGCGTCAGCGGCTGGGTGCGGCGCTCACAGGCCAGTGCTGGGTGCTGCGCCTTTCGCCCGGTGAGGGGGTGTTGAGGCAAGCGCGCGACGCACGGCTCCCACGCAGGCTTCTCATCATGGCGGCGGCCTACACTATTCAATATGGCCTGTGGCTCATGTCCTGGTGGCTGGTTGGACGCGCCGCCTTCCGCTGGCGCTCCGAGCGCGAGTGGCTGATCGCATGGGCGCTCCTGCTCTTGACCATGATTCCGTTCCGGCTGCTCTACATCCGGTCGAGCGCGCTTTTCTCTATCGGCGCAGGCGGGCTTCTTAAGCAACGATTACTCTTTGGGGCGTTGCGTATGAACCCGGAAGAGATGCGACGCGAGGGAGTCGGGCACTTGCTCGGGCGCGTCTTCGAGAGTGAGGCGGTCGAGACGCTTTCACTGTCAGGAGGCTTTCAAGCGCTCGTCTCACTCATAGAGTTGGCGTGCGGAGCATTCGTGCTGGGCTTTGGCGTGGCGGGCAGGCTTCACCTTCTTTTGTTCACCGTCGGGGGAGCCCTGACCTTCGCCGTGAGCTGGAGCTTTTTCCGAAGCCGTGGCCCGTGGACTGCGTCACGCCTTGAAATCACGCACCACCTGGTAGAAGTGATGACAGGCTACCGCACTCGCCTGGTGCAGGAAGCAAGCAAGCGTTGGCACGACGAAGAAGATATGGCGCTTGAGTCTTACCTGAAGCTCTCTCGCCTGAGAGATCGTGACGCGACCCTTCTGATGGCCTTGCCGCGAGGCTGGCTTCTGGCCGGCGTCTGCGGGTTGGCCCCGGCGTTCGTCTCCGGCCACAGCTCACCGCAAAGTCTCGCCGTCAGCCTCGGTGGTGTCCTGCTCGTCTACCGCGCGTTGGACAAGCTGGCGGAAAGCCTTGCGACCCTTGCGGCGGCGGGTATCGCCTGGCAGCAGGTTGAGCCTTTCTTCCGTGCCGCATCCCGCAAGGAAAGCAAAGGCTTGCCTGCGTTCGCCGCAGGGGCCGGGACAGGCACGCTACAGCGAGCCGAAGGCAGGGCGCTCATTGAGGCGCACGACCTTGCATTCCGCTACGACGGGCGCGACGAGACGGTGCTGCGTGGTTGCCGCCTATCCGTCCACGCTGGCGACCGCGTGTTGCTCAAAGGGCCTTCGGGTGGTGGGAAATCCACGCTCGCCTCACTACTGACAGGCATGCGCTTGCCGCAGGCGGGGCTCCTGCTGCTCGACGGACTCGACCGGCAAACCCTCGGGGCCGAGGGTTGGCGGCGCAGGGTGGCTTCCGCTCCGCAGTTCCACGAAAATCATGTCCTGACTGAGACCTTCGCCTTCAACCTCCTGATGGGTCGGAGTTGGCCCCCGCGCCCCTCGGACATAGCGGAGGCGGAGGCCGTCTGCATGGAGTTAGGGCTGGGAGAACTGCTGGCGCGCATGCCAGCCGGCTTCTGGCAGATGGTCGGCGAGAGCGGATGGCAGCTCTCGCACGGCGAGCGCAGCCGCCTCTACATTGCGCGGGCGCTTCTTCAGGGCGCGGAGCTGGTGGTCTTGGACGAAAGCTTCGCCGCGCTCGACCCTGAGAACCTGCGCCTCGCGCTCTCGTGCGTCCTGCGCAGGGCTCCGACCTTAGTCGTCGTCGCACACCCTTGAGCCGTGTCCTGCTCACCTGATCATTCTTACTTCGGCGCAGAACCGATAGCCGTGCTTGGGCACGGTTTCGACGTACTCCTGTGCCTCTCCTCCGAGCGCCTTGCGAAGCAGGCTCATGCTGACCGTCAGATTATTCTCCTCGACCTCTGTGTTGGCCCAGACCTCGCGCATGATCTCCTCTTTACGGACAAGGTGGCCGCTATTTTGCACCAGCAGTAAGAGCAGGTCATAAATCTTTGCCGGTAGCGGCACGGGCTCACCGTCCCGAAGCAGGCGCTGCTCGCCCTCCTCCAGGCGGAAGGGGCCGAACTCATGTACGCGGTGTCCGCCTTTGAGAAGATTCTGTAGATGCCTTGCGCGCGAGAGCGCTTCCTCTAACTCTCGCACGCGCTCGGCGAGTCTCTCTTTGAGCAGTACCATCTGCTCGCCGATGCGGACGCGCGCCATCATCTCGCCCAGATCAAAAGGCTTCACCACATAGTCGTTGGCCCCCGCGCCGAGCCCTTCGACAACATCGTCCTTTCCCCCTCTGACCGACAGCAAAATAATGTACGGGGGAATATCGCGCCTCAGTCTACGCACCCTGCGGCAGACCTCGAACCCGTTCATGCCCGGCATGACGAGATCAAGGACGGCGAGCGGCGGGGCCGAATCCGCCGAAAGGATATGGTATGCGGCAGCCCCGTCCGTAGCGTTCACCACGTCGTAACCGTCGTTCAGCAAGAGGTACTCAAGCTTGCGACGAGACACGGCATCATCGTCCGCCACTAAGACCTTCACAGCCCAATCCCTGAAACATTAAGGTTCCTGTTAATCTTCATAGAAGAGTAGCCGACCGAAGAGAGTCGGCCAGGGAAGATCATCTGACCGAAAGGCATTATAATCCAGAACAACACGCCCGTACGCGCCCGGCGACACGGGAGGAGAGTATGCCTCGGGCCTCCTTAAATAGTCCCTAATTTATTGCTAAGAACTGATTAATTCCTTCCAGATGGCGCTCCCTCTCGATGGATTGCTCAAATGATTTGGCCTACACTATGGCCCCGGCCTATCAAGCGCGAGGGCTCAAAATATGCAGTGGGATGAGAAGACTGACCGCTTCGCTGTACTGACCAGCGTGATGGCTGCGCTCGGCGCTGCTTTTGCCGTCTGGCGCTTTCCGACGACGCTCCTGACCGATGTCCACTTCATCATCCTGGCCCTCATCTCGCTCGCCTCGCCTTTATTCATCAAGACAATCCACGTCCCGCTCGGTCTGGTCGAAGAGATCACGGTAGAAGATATCATCTATTTCCTCGCCATGATCTTCTTTGACGGCGAAGCAGCGATCCTGATGGCGATGTTCTTCGGCTTCGCCGTGAAGGTGAAAAATACCGGCCTGCTGACGAGGTGCTTCAACGCGGCCCTGATGGTCTGGACATATACGGCGGCTGTCTGGTCAGTGCGGCTCACGCTCGGCCCCCTCCTACAGGTCTTCAGTAATATCTACTCGCCCGTGGCGCTGGCCGGACTCTGCTTGGCTGCGACGGTCGCCTTTTTTGTCAACACCTTAATACTCGGTATCCATCAGGCGCTTCGCAACCGAAAGCCTTTCAGGGAAGCCTGGCTTTCAGGCTCTTTCAGATGGGTGTGGATTACCTACCTGGTCGGGGCTTTAACCGCCGGGCTAGTCGCACACATCGCGCGCACCGCCGGTTTCTACACTGTGCTCTTTGTCACGCCGCTGATCGCCGCCATCTACCTCACCTACCAGAACTACTTCTCGAAGATCGAAGCGATGGCGCAGGCGGCGCGCGCCGAGGCGGCGCAGGCGGCTGCCCTTGAGTCGGCGCGGCTCAAATCGGAGTTCCTCGCCAATATGAGCCACGAGATACGCACGCCGATGAACGCTGTCATCGCCATGACGGGGCTGCTTCTCGAAAGTGAGTTGACGCCGGCGCAGCGCGAGTATGCCAGGACGATTCGCTCAAGCGGCGAGTCACTGCTGCTGGTGCTCAACGACGTACTCGATTTCTCGAAGATCGAGGCGGGCCATCTCGATCTCGAATTCCGCCCGCTCGATCTGCTGGAGTGCGTCGAGGGAACGCTTGACCTGTTCGCGCTCCAGGCGGGCGCGAAGGGGCTGGATCTTGTTTACGCTTTTGAAGGGACGGTTCCCCCTGTCGTGGTGGGTGACTTTAACAGGCTGCGGCAGATTCTGGTGAACCTCGTCGGCAACGCCGTGAAGTTCACCAACGATGGTGAGGTCGGCGTCACCGTCCGCGCGCAACGATTAACGGGGGCGCGCCTTGAGCTACAGTTTTCAGTGCGAGACACGGGTGTCGGCATCCCGGTGGAAAGTATGGATAAACTCTTCAAGTCGTTCAGCCAGGTTGACAGCTCCACGACGAGACGGCATGGAGGGACAGGACTCGGGCTGGCGATCAGCAAGCGGTTGTGTGAGCTCATGGGAGGGCGAATCTGGGCCGAGAGCATCGAGGGCGTAGGCTCGACCTTCTCCTTCTCCCTTGAGGTTGAAGCCTTAGATGCGCCACAGAGTTCGCCCCTCATTGCGGATGCACGGGCCGAGCTGGGGGGCAAGCGTTTATTGATTATCGCTCGCAAAGCCGCGCTCTGCTCAGCCCTCACGATGCAGGCCGAGGCCCTGCACATGGACGTGGCCACTGCCTCAAACGCGGCGGAGGCCCTCACACTGCTGAAGAGCGGGGAGCGATTCGACGCGGTATTATTGGACGGGGACGAGTCTGAATGCGAGCTGCTCACGCGCGGGCATGGCTCTCTCCCGCCCCTGCTGCTTTTGACGGAGCCGGGTGAGCTGCCCTCGCAGCCAGGCAAAGGGGGGCGGGTATGCGAACTCCTCCGTAAGCCTGTGCGTCTCGCAACTCTATCCGAGACGCTGCTGGGCACGGTCGCCCGGCGCGAGGCAAAGCTCTCGGCAGAGGCAAGCCAGAGTCGCGTCGAACGCGACTTGGCAGAGCGCCTGCCGCTGCGCGTGCTGCTGGCCGAAGATAATGTCGTCAATCAAAGGGTGGCGCTGCACGTCCTCTCTCTGATGGGCTACGAGGCGGACGTTGCTGCCAACGGGGCGGAGGCGCTTGAAGCGTTGCGGCGGCGGCGTTATGACCTGGTGCTGATGGATGTGCAGATGCCCGTCATGGATGGATTAGAGGCGGCGCGAAGAATTCGGGAGGGCTGGGCTGAGGCGGAAAGGCCACGGCTGATCGCTATGACTGCGAGCGCTATGCAGGGCGACCGCGAGAAATGTTTGCTGGCCGGAATGGATGACTACCTCACTAAGCCGATCAGCATCAGCGATATCAGGGCGGTGCTCTTGAAGTGGGGAATGTCCAGGCCGGTCAACCCGGCTACCGTCAACTCGCCCGAGCAATGTGAGCCTTCAACCGGCGCGGCGCTGCCTGACGACGCCTCAAGTCTTGACATGACGAGCTTAATGGAGTTGCAGCGGATGCAAGCCAAAGTTGGGGGCGACATCCTCGCCGAGCTGACGCAACTGTTCCTCAGGGACACTCCTCCAAGGCTTGACGGCGTGAGCCATGCCATTGCGACCCATGACGGCGAAGAGGTAAGACACCAGGCGCATACCTTAAAAGGGAGTTGCCTCAACTTCGGCGCGCCGCGCATGGCCGCCCTCTGTGCCTGGCTGGAACAACAGGGGCGCTTGGGGAGGTTCGACGAAGCGGCTGAGACTGCCGCCGAACTGGGCCGGGAATTTTCCCGTGTTTCAACTCTACTTAAATCCATGCTCAGGAAGGATGCGGGCCCAGAAACGTGAGCCCATGTTCTAGGGCTGTGAAGTGCTTTGCCCAACAATGCCTACCGGCTAACAACATTTTGAGATTGAAAGAATCAAGCTGAACAATATCTTGTGGATATTTTGAATCGTTGGGCAAAGCACATTGACAGGGCCGCTGGGTTTAGCATAAAAGCAGACCTGCCCTCGCGCAGTTGTAGATAGAAACTCTCGACCGCCTTCTAGCCATTAGGTGTCCCCCAAAGGAGAAGAACCTGTGCAGCGTACTTTTCTGGTCGTCATCTTAACCGTCGCCCTTCTCATGGTATTTCTCTGTCACATCCAATCTGCCAGTGCGCAGGAAGGACAACAGCATCGTCACGACACTCCGGAAAAACTCGGTCAGGTCAGCTTCAACATCTCCTGTAACCCGCAAGCCCAGAGGCAGTTTAATCGCGCCGTCGCCTGGCTCCATTCCTTCGAGTATGAAGAGGCTGAAAAGGCTTTCACGGAAGTTACCCTTACTGACCCGCAATGCGGCATGGGTTACTGGGGCATTGCGATGAGCAACTATCATCCCCTCTGGGCCCCGCCGACCGCCGCAGAGTTGAAGAAGGGCTTGAGCGCTATCGAAAAGGCAAAAGCCGTCGGCGCGCGAACCATGCGCGAGCGAGATTACATCGCGGCGATAGAAGTCTTTTACAAAGAGTCTGACAAGCTCGATCATCGGACGCGCACATTCGCTTACAGTGAAGCGATGGAGCAGCTTTACCGACGCCATCCGTCAGACCATGAGGCCGGTGTCTTCTACGCGCTGACGCTCATCGCGACGGGGACGATGGCGAATGACAAGAGCTATGCCAGCGAAAAGAAGGCCGCTCGGATTTTGAACCGCGTGCTGGCGCTTGAGCCGCAGCATCCGGGGGTCACTCACTACCTTATTCACAGCTACGACTATCCTGCGTTAGCACATCTGGCGCTCCGCGCCGCGCGCAGCTATGCGAAGATCGCGCCGGCGTCGGCCCACGCCCGTCACATGCCTTCGCATATTTTCACGCGGCTCGGTTTGTGGCAGGAAGCGATACGGTCAAACCTGGGCGCAAAGGCGGCGGCCCGGGACTTTGCCGTCAGGAACCACATGTCCGGCATCTGGGATGAGCAGTTTCACGCGATGGACTATCTGGCTTACGCCTACCTGCAAGGCGCGCAGGACAAACAGGCCCGGGGCGTGCTCGATGAGTTGAATAGGATTCAGAGGGCTGAGCCCGAGACTTTCAAGGTGGCTTATGCCGTCACTGCTATCCCCGCACGCTATGCGCTCGAACGGCGACGATGGGACGAGGCGGCCAAATTGAGTTTGCCTCCGGGTACATTGGGAGCGTTCCCTTGGCAGAGCTTTCGCTGGGCCGAGGCCCACATTCACTTTGCACGCGCGATTGGGGCTGCGCGCACCGGCGATACGACAGCGGCGCGCCAGGACATTGAGAAACTGGCCGCTATCCGCGAAGAGCTAGTTGAAATTAAAGGCGGTTACGATTGGGCCAAACAGGTTGAGATCGAGCGTCAGGTTGCGTCAGCCTGGCTGGCGCACGCCGAAGGCAGGCAGGAAGAATCGCTCCGCCTGATGCGCGCGGCGGCGGAGTTGGATGACGCGACCGAAAAACACCCCGTCACTCCCGGCACGCTGCTTCCGGCGCGCGAGCAGCTCGGCGAGCTACTGCTGGAACTAAAGCAACCGGCAGCAGCCTTGCAGGAGTTCGAGACCTCGCTGCGCAGCGCGCCCAATCGTTTCAACGGGCTTTACGGCGCAGCGCGTGCGGCAAAGCTCGCGGCAGATGGGAGGAAGGCGAAGACTTATTACATGAAGCTTATGGCGCTATGTCGCCAGGCCGATAGCAACAGGCCCGAGATCGAGGAGGCGAAAGCATTCCTCGCAGGAAAAGATAATCGTCTATCGCGCGCGCGATAGCTCATAGCCGGGCGCGGCGGCCATAGCCGAACTTGTGATAAAGAAGAGTAGGGGCCAAGTCCATAAAAATGCTCTACATTGTCCGAGTCCTAGAACAGAGATTACATTTTAATGTTGAAAGCATGGTGGATGTGGATTAGGCCGTAGGCTGCCCGTAAATCCTACCCGGGCCGGTGAAGCCATTGACGCCAGCCACGACCGGCCTTCCGGGACAGCCACTGATCTGGACAGCGGGGCAGTCCGCCAGCGTGGAGGCTGTGGCCGGGCCTGGCGCGGGCGCGCTTGTCCACGACAAGGACGAACAAGAGCACAAGGCACAATCCGAGCTTGTCAAGAGTGGGGCCAGACTTGCGATCAGAATGCAGTAAACTTCCATCCCTGGTTCATTCCTCGCTTGTTCTCTGTGCACCGCGAACCTACTGCGCAACCCTTGCAAGCTGTCGTCCTGTAATATCTGCCGGGTAATAAGACTTTTCCTCCTTAGTCATAACGCAGCGCGATCATCGGGTCTACTTTTGTGGCGCGCCGGGCGGGAAGGTAGCTGGCGAGTATGGCCACGACGGTTAGCAGGAGAGGGATGCCGAGGAACGTGACGGGGTCTGTGGCGCTCACGCCGTAAAGCAGGCTTGAGAGGACGCGCGTCAAAGCGAGGGCCGTGACCAGTCCCAGTGCGATCCCTATCAGGGTGAGTTTGACGCCCTGGCCCAAAACCATCTTCAGCACATCGAAGGGCTGAGCGCCGAGCGCCAGCCGGACGCCTATCTCGTGTGTGCGCTGCGTGACGGAATAGGCTATGACGCCGTAGATTCCCACCGCCGCGAGCACGCCCGCGAGCGCCCCGAAGATGACCAGCAACAGGCTATTGAAGCGACGCTGCGAGAGCGAGTTGGAAATGACCTCTTCCAGCGGGCGAACCTGAAAGAGCGCTTGCTCCTGATCCAACGCGCGCAGCTCCCTTTCAATACTCGATGCCAGGCTTGTCGGCTCGCCCTTAGCACGCACGACGAGGAAAATCGAGCGCATGGCATTCGGAAAGCTGTTCTGCGTCATGGGCACGTAGATGGCCGGGCCCGCCTCGCTGTCCAGGCCGGAGAGCTTCTCATTGCCGACCACGCCGACGATCTCGCGCCAGCGCGTCGTTTCGGCTGAGAGCTGAATATACTTGCCGCGCGGGTCTTCGCTGGGCCAAAATCGTTCGGCCATCACCTTGTTGATGATCACGGCATCAGGCGCGTCTTTCGCATCGCGCGTCGTAAAATCACGACCTTGCGCGAAGGCAATGCCCATCGTCTGAAAGTAGCGCGGACTGATGATGCGAATATCTGCGACCGGCTCGTGGCCGGATGCGACGGGCCGGCCACGGATAGTGAAATCGGAAGAGGATATGGCGGCGACGACGGGCAGCCTTGACACTCCCGCGACGGATACTATGCCGGGCAGAGCTTCCAGCCTCGCCAGAAGGTTCTGATAGAAGGCCGCCTGCTGTTGAAGGTCAGGGTACTTGATCGGAGACAGGCCGACGCCTGCCGTCAGCACGCCGCGCGGGTCGTAGCCTGGTGAAACCCGGCGCACGGAGACGAAGCTTCTGATCATCAAGCCAGCGCCGACGAGGAGCACCAGCGCCAGCGCGACCTCCGTGATGACCAGCAGGTTGAGCACACGCTTATGAAGCAGCCCGCCGCCCGTGCCCCTTCTTCCTTCCTTGAGCGAATCCGTGAGCCGCCTGCTGGAAGATTGCAGCGCCGGCAGGATGCCGAAGACGAGACCCGTCAGTAGAGAGATGAGAACGGTGAAGCCCAGCACGCGATAGCTTAGCCTGATCTCATCCACGCGCGGGATACTGCCCGCACCGAGTCTGGTCAGCAAGGGCACACCCCACACGGCCAGTAGAAACCCTGGCAGCCCGCCGCACAAACTGAGCAGTATGCTCTCGGTCAGCAGTTGCCGGATCAGTTGCCAGCGACTTGCCCCGAGCGCCGAGCGCACGGCCAGCTCCATCTGACGCCCGACAGCCTTCGCCAGTAGCAGGTTGGCCACGTTCGCGCACGCGATCAGAAGGACGCAGCCGACAGCGCCAAGCAGTATCATCAGCGCCCGCCTGATGTTTCCCACCAACTGCTCGTGCATCGGCACTATCTGCACGCGCCATCCGGTGTTCGTGTCAGGGTATTGCTGTTCGAGCCGCGCCGCGATGGTGTCCATCCCTGCGCGAGCCTGCGCGAGCGAGACGCCCGGTCGCAGCCGCCCGATGACACGTACGAAATGCATAGAGCGCTGCATGTCTCGCGTTTGCGGAATGAAGGGCACCACCAGATCGGTATCGGCTGCCGGGTAACTGATGCCTGGGGGCAGTACGCCGATGACCATGTAAGGGATGCCGTCAATCCGAAGCGACTTTCCGACGAGTTGAGGGTCGGAGCCGTAACGCCTTTGCCAGAGCCCATGACTGATGAGCGCGACGGGCTCAGCGCCGGGCTTGCCTTCGGCTTCCGAAAAGGCGCGTCCGAGTACAGGCTTAATGCGCAGGAGCGAATAGAGGTTGGTGGAAACACGCGCGCCCATCACGCGCTCTGTCTCGGCGTCACGCGTGAGATTGAAGGTCACAATCCTTGTCAGGGCAAGCTGCTCGAAGACCTGGTTCTGCTCTTTCCAATCCTCGTAATTGGGAAGCGCGACCGGCTGCTGGTTCTCGTTCGTGATGACCTGACGCTCCCAGAGCACGACCAGCCGCTCGGGCTCTTCGTAAGGGAGCGGAGCGAGCAGCACGGCGTTGACGACGCTAAAGATCGCGGTGTTTGCGCCGATCCCTAAGGCCAGCGTCAAGACGGCCACAATCGTAAAGCCCGGGCGCTTCCAGAGCAGTCGCAGAGCGTAATGCATGTCCCTCAATAACATCTCTTTCCCCTTCGAGCTTCCATCGCTTCCCTGAATAAGAATCGAGCCTATAGCGGTTTGAAATGATTGTGACCATTTAGCGCAGCCTTCATGTCAGTACGGCCAAAGGTCTCAGGCGGGTGTGCTCCCGCAACCATGACCTGCCCGCGCCCTCTGGCCGTACTGACATGAAGTTGCATCCGTTTGCAAAGCGCTCATAGTAACGGGCAACATGGCCGAGCCAGGCGATCATATAGCTCAAGCTTGTATGGGGCAAACTCATTGTTTTCATTACTCTGATGAATTATGCTCATCCACCTGCGAGGCTCTAAAGAACCGCGCGCGGCGAAAAACTGGCCACCCCGAATTTATTCTGTTAGCTTCGTACATCTTCGATTTTGGCGAGCAGAACATGGCGACACTAATCCAGCATCTTGCCACCCGCTTGCGCGCATGGGTGGGCAACCGCCGCCGGGCCGGCAGGCATGAGGCGGAGCTTGAGGCGCAGGTCAGTGCGCGCCTGCTCGTGGGCATCTCTCTGCCGGACGCGCAGGAGAAGCCCCTCGCTTCGCGGCCTCCGATGCAGCTCATCGGCAGCACGCGCAACATCAGCGAGACCGGGCTGGCGATTGTCGTCCCTTCTCTTCGCGTCGGCTCCAGCCTCATCACAGAAGAAAATTGTGCTCTGCGCATCATGCTTGATATTTATCCCGCCGGGCTGGTCGAGATGGATGCCATCGCCGTGCATCACAGGCGGTTCGGCGAGAAAGAGAAGGAGGTTGGCTACCTGGTCGGCGTGCGCGTGACGGGGATGAGCGAGGATGATCGCCTTCGCTACCTGGAATATCTGCGCTCGCTTGACGGGCGCGGGGCTCTGAGCGGTGACGGGCAGCCGGGCCGCACTCGCCTGCTATTTCTGTCGGTCATGCGCCGTTTAGCACTTCACTCTTGATGGCAGCGATGAATCAGCGGGAGCTATTGCAAACCTTCGTCCTCGCCAACGAATTCAAGGAGGGCGACGCGCTCGTCGGCGGGGGGCGCGACGCGCGCGTGCGTGAAGAGGCGCGGGCGATCCTGGGCGCGTGGCGGGTGGGCGATATCACGAAGAGTCTCTTCGTCGAGGATGCTTTGAGCGAAACGCTCTCTCGCTCGCTCGATTCTCAACTGGCAGCACAGATAGCACACCTCAGCATCAGCCAACTGAAAACCATCCTCTTGAGCGCCGAAGGGGCCGCCTGGGCCCAACGCTATCGGGACGGCCTGTCGAGCGAGGTCATCGCCGCGACGGCGAAGTTGATGACGAATGCGGAGCTATCGTCGCTCGCACAGATGATCTTCAACCCTCTGCCGGGCGATGGCATAACCATCGGGTCGCGTGGCCACTTCGGGTCGCGCATTCAACCGAACAGCCCCGGCGACGATGAAGAAGAGATTCTCTTCTCGATTCTGGAAGGGCTCAGCTACGGCTGCGGCGATGTTGTGCTCGGCCTCAACCCGGCGAGCGATGAGGTCGAGGCGATAGTTCGTCTTGAAGAACTCCTCAGCAGCGTCGTCGAGCGACTGAAGCTGCCAACGCGCTACTGCGTCCTCTCAGACATCCTGAAGCAGACGAGCGCCCGCCAACTGACCAAGGTGGATGTCGGATTCCAGAGTTTGGCCGGGACATCCAGGGCGCTCGCGGGGATGGTCAGCATGGACTTGGACGGCATACTCGAACTGGCGCGCGGCTTCGACGGGCTCTACTTTGAGACGGGGCAGGGCGCTGAGGTCACTAACGGAGCCGCCGAGGGCCTGGACATGTTGACGCTCGAAGCTCGCACCTACGGCGCGGCGAGATACGTCGGTCGGCGTACCGGCGCTTGGATGATCGTCAACGACGTTGCGGGATTCATCGGGCCGGAAGTCTTCCGCACCGCAGAGCAGCTGCTGCGCGCGTGCCTGGAGGATACGGTGATGGCCAAGCTGCACGGGCTCACGATGGGGCTCGATGTCTGTTCAACCTTTCATATGGGCATCGAGCCCCGCTCGCTACAGCTTTTGACCGAGCAGATCGTGAGACAGGCTGCCCCGGCCTATCTGATGGCCGTCGCAGGCAATACAGACCCCATGCTCGGCTACATGACGACATCCTTCCGCGAGCATCCGCGCCTTCGCCGCCTGACTCGCAAACAGGTCTCGACTCCGATGCGGAAGCGATTGGCCGCGCTCGGCCTGATGGACGAGGGCGGAGGCTTGCGTGCGGGCGCGAGCACGCCCGAGTCGCTTTATGCGACTTACATGAAGGCGGGTGGTGATGCTCGTTCGTCGGAAGAATTGCGTCAGGCAGGGGCGAAGAAGATGAAGGAGCTGCGCGAGCGAGGCTACGACCTGGGATACGGGTATGGGGATGAGTTTCAATCCCCGCCCGCAGTCGAGTCTAGAATGGAAGCCATTTACAGGCACGCGCAGGTCGCCCTGCGCGCGACTCTGAGCGAAGCGGTCATCGCCGATGCTTCGCCGCGCCACATACTGGTTCGCACGCGCGCCCAGGGACGCGAGCAGTACCTGTCGCATCCGCCCACAGGCGAGCTGATCTGCGAGAGGGATGCGAAGCGGCTCATCAGGCTCTACGCTACGCGCCGCCCGCAGGTGCAACTAGTGCTCTCGGACGGACTCAACGCGAACGCGCTCAACGAGAGTTTGCGAGCGCTGCTGCCCGTGCTGCGCGGCGAGCTTTCGGCGACAGGCCTGCACGTCGGCGAGGTGGATGTCGTGATACGCAACGGGCGCGTGCGCGCCGGTTATCATACGGGCACGCTCTTAGACGTTGACGCTATCGTTCATCTCATAGGCGAGCGACCGGGCACGGGCTTAAATACTCTCTCGGCTTATCTCACCTACGGGCGCGACGCTCGCGGGCTCACGCGATGGAGTCCACACCTGGATCACTCCTGGACGACAGCCATCTGCGGCATTCATCCGCAGGGCAAACCGCCCGCGACGGCGGCTCAAGAGATAACGCGGGCCGTGAGGCGAATGTTCGAGGAGCGTTGTTCGGGAGTCGAACTGGGGCGCGCAGGAAAGGATGAAGGCGGAAGGATGAAGAATTAACAGGATAAACAGGATAAAGAAAGAGTGATGATAAATTCATGCAGCAATGCTTTTGTCCTTTATCCTGCTGTTAGTTCTTACCTGAGGATCTCTGTCCATCCCTGTTAATTCTCTTCTTTCATCCTTGCCTCAATCTTCATCGCTATTGACGATCTGATGTGCGCGCTTGCTCTCGGCGTAGCGCTCGACCATTTCCCTTGTCTCGGAGCTGAGGCGTGCGAAGACGGCGGGCGAGTTCTGGCGCAGTTCGAGTAGGCGCTCGTGGCCCGCGCGGTATTCGAAGGTCGGCGCCAGCTGCTCAAGCTCGTATCGCTCGACGGATTGCTGCGTGCCCTCGCCGAGTTGTTCAAACGCCTTCGGATTATCCTCACGCAATCTGATGAGATTATCGTAGTGGGCGCTGGGCTGAGCCGTCGTGTTGGATTTGTTTCTCTTCCGATGGCGCTTCGTCATCAAGCCTCTCCTGCCTCCACGCGAGATAATTGATGCCCCATGTTGCGCAACCTTTCATCTTTTGTCAAAAGGCGGTGGTAGATTGCGCCCCAATTTCTCCGGGGCGCAATCTACGCTCATTCACCTGTTCCGATTCATTCTTGCTGCTCGCAATCAAATGGAACCGAGCCTAGAAGTCGAAGCGCAGCGCCATCTGAATGACGCGAGGATTGCTGCTGAAAACCAGATCGGGGCGATTGAATGCTGCGCGCCCGACCGTGTTCACGTTCGCCAAGCCAGCCGTCCTCGTTGGCGTAATATCATTGACCGAGCCCGGCACGTACTGCGGATGATTGAAGAGATTGAAGAAGTCTGCGCGCAGTTGAATCTTCCTCCTCTCTCCCAAGGGGAAGTTCTTGAAGATGGAGAAATCCACGTTGTTGATGCCGGGCAGTTGCAGCGTGTTGCGCGCGGAGTTAGAGACCGCTCCCGGCCCAGCCTGTATGTACTCGGCGCTCGGATTAACGGCCAGATAGCCGACCGTGCGCGCAGCGTCAGATTGCGCGCAACTGCCGTCGCCGTTAAAGGCCGTGCAGGTCGAGAGCAGCGCGACGACCGTGCTCGCAGTGTTCCTCACACCCGAAGGATTCCTGATCGTGCGATCAGCAGCCGCGTCTGCGTTGAGGTTTGCATCCAGGCCGCTCAGCACCGTCGCCCTTTCGCCCGATTCCAGAGTCCATGTCCCTGTGAAGCTATAGCCGCCGAGCAGGAGAGCGGCCAGCCCGCCGGAGTTGTTTCTGAAGAAGGGCAGCTCGTAGATGGCCGAGACGACGAAGCGATGACGGCGATCAAGCGCGGAGTCTGCGCGTTCACGTCCGAGGTCTTGAAACTCCTCGGCGCGGTGCGGGCTCAAGACTGTGGAGAAAAGCTCGGCGGTCGAGTCGTCAATCACATGACTCCAGGTGTAGGCCGCGCTCAGCTCGAAGCCGCCGGAGAAGCGGCGCAGGAGCTGCGCCGATGCGCCGTGATAGGTAGAGCTGCCGTTTGAGAGAAAGGCTTGAAGGTTCGCGCCGTTGAAGCCGGAGGCGTCGAACCGGGGCTCGTAATTCGAGCGGGCTTCGATGTCTGCCAGCGTGAGCTGCGCCCTTAGAGCATCTATCTGCGCCTGCGTCGGAGCGTTGAAGAAGGTCGGTAGACCAGTGCGTCCGCCGATGCCGACTTTGCCGATACGGTTGATGCGATTCTGCGTCAGCAGGTGAAGCCCTCTTGTGCCCAGATAGCGTAGTTCCAGGGACCAGTCGGTCAGGAATTGTCGCTGTATGCTCAAGGCCCAGAGCAGCGAATACGGAACCTCCTGATCGGGGACGAAAGAGGACGTGGCCCTGCGCGCCGCTGCCGCATCGCCCGTGGGCAGCAGTAGATTCGTGAGACCGCCGCCCGCGATAAAGTTTGGCGTCCGGGCCGTGAGGCTTGGAAGAGCGAGGCTCTGCCGTAGCTGCGGAGGCTGCGACGACGAGTAGATTTGATCGAAGATGTAATCATGGCCCATCGCAAACCCCGCGCGAATAGAGCTCTTGCCATTGCGCCCGAAGACGCGCCGCATCAGTCCATACTTAGAGTCCGGCGCGTAGACGATGCCCAGCTTCGGCGCGAAGTTGCTCTTCTGTGTCGCGGGGACGCCGAAGCTGAGCAGTCCGGGAACAGAAGAGATGGCGTTCAAGGCTTGCAGCCTGGCCCCGGCGGGCATCTGCTGATAGGAGTAGCCCAGGCCGAGGTTCAAGGTGAGATTGGGCCGGACGCGCCAGTCATCCTGAACAAAGGCGTAGAAGATATTCTGGTTGCCGTAGTAGGTCACGCCGCCAGCGCTGCGCTCGCCCGCCAGGTCAGGGCTCAGGTCGCGCAGGAAGAGATCGGCTGAGGAGTATTGATAGTCGCCGCGCTCTCCGCCGGTGAATCTTTGCAGCGAGATGATGTGACGGAAATCGCCGCCGAACTTCAGCGTGTGCCTGTCGTGCACATACGTGAAGCTATCCATGACCTGGTAATTATTCTCGGCGACGAACTGCGGAGCGCTCGGGTCAGGGCCAATATCCAGGCGCAGGTCTGCAAGCCCTATGTTCGGGAAGGCGTCAAGACCAGTGAACGTGACGGCGGGCGCGGGAGTGCTCACCTGCGAGCGACGATAAGCCAGGCGCAGGTCGTTAATGAGCGTCGGCGTGAAAATGTGTGTCAGCCCGTAGGAGAAGAGGCGTTGCCCGTCGGGTCTGAGGGCGTAGAAGGCTGGCAGGTCTGCGCGCGTATCCACCGCCACGCGATTGGTCAGATCGAAACGCCAGCGATGCGTCGTGTTAGGGGCCTGATTAAAGTCGACATTAGCCACCACGTTATTCTGCTTCAAAAAATTCGGAGCAGCGAAGGCCACGTTTCCGATGGGTACGGCCACGCCGTTGACGTTAATCGTCCCGGCGTCGTTGAAGGGCGCGACCGGCGTGTGCAGGTTAAAGACGGAGAGGTTGACAGGCGACAGGCCGGGGATCGAGTTGAGCATCGTGAGCCCCTGCGCCGTCGGCGCATTGATGCCGCCATGCGAAGCGCTTGAGCCCTGCTGCAATCTCTCGTAGGCAACGTAGAAGAAGAGCTTGTCCTTGCCGCTATAGAAAGGGCTCGGGCCAGCGCCGAAGGCAGGCAGGTAGACGGGCCCACCGAGGTTCGCTCCTCCACGGAAGAAGTCCGAGCGCGCCATAAAGGTCATGCCCGCCAGGGGCGTATGCTCGCGCACGACGCTCGCGGCCTTCTGCCGAGCGTCGAGCGCATTTAAGTAGCGATTGCGGAAGAAGCCGTAGACAGAGCCGTGAAACTCGTTCGTCCCGGTCTTGGTAGTCGTGAGGAACTGCCCGCCGGTGCTTCTGCCAAACTCGGCGGAGAAAGGATTCTGCACCAGCGTAAACTGCGCCACGTTCTCCGGCGAGACGTAGCCCTGCTGCCCCGTGGCAAGCTTGTCATTGTTGTCAACGCCGTCAAGCATGAAGTTGTTGCTGCGCGAGCGCTGGCCGCCGACGGAACCGCCCACGCACGTACCGATGCTGCCCGGGCTGACGACGTTGGGAGCAATCAGCCCGAGGCTGTTAGCGCCGCCGCCGAGAGCGCCGCCGACGTTGGTCTGGGCCAGGTCTGCCACCTGTCGTCCGTCAAAGCTGCGCGAGAGCTGCGCGTTCGTTGACTCGATTATCTGCGGGCTTTCCCCTGCGACCGTGACATATGCGGTCATGCCGCCGAGACTGCTTGCCGTCTGGCCCGTCGTGACGCTGAAGGCTGAGACGGTAACGGCGTTGTCGGCGGCGCTCGGCGTGCTGGCGCTGCCCCCTGATTCTACCGGGACATCCACGCGCGGCGGCTCGCTCGTGTCCGTGACGATTCGATCTTCGACGGCGACAAAGGAGGTGAACTGCGTCATCAATCTGTATTGCAGGCCGAGCGCGATAATCGCTTCGCGCACCTTGTCGGGCATACGGCTCATGTACATCTCATACTTGTTCTGGCCCATCAGATCGTCAATGCGGCGACGGGCCCAGAGCGTCGCCAGCACGTCATGCCCCGCCTCCGTCTCCGGCAGCACGACCGGAATCTCGCGCACGACATCGCGGCCACTCATCCTGCCTCTCAGGATAATCACGCCGCGACCGCTCGCCTCGTAACGACCGGAAAGAATCAATGGCCTGGCGCTGAAGAGATCAGGAATCCGCTGCGGGTAAACGTCCTTGACGACGAGGCCGCCCCAGTCGATCGTGATGTCGGTCAGGAGCGGAGAGCGTACGCGCTCGAAGAAGCGGCGCGCAGCCGCCGAGCCCTCTTCGGCCTGCGCGACGTACTCGACTTCACCGCGCCCATATTCCGCCATCTTGTCGAGCAGGAAACGGTTGGGCGAGTCGCCGAAGCCCATGGCGAAAACCCTCGCCTGTTTGTGCCTCTGCACTTCAGAGATGATCTCCATATCGTCGCCGACCTGGCCGTCCGTCATGAAGCAGGCGATCCGCAGATGACCCTGCGCGTCGGACGGGTCGAGGGCGGCGCGAATCGCTTTCATCATCTCGGTTCCGCCGTTGCCGCTCTGGTCAGAGAGAAACTTCTGCGCTTTAAGCAGGTTCTCGGGCGTCGCCGGAACGGGCTCGTCGAACAGTATCTTGGTATCGCCGGAGAAGGTGATGAGATTGAAAGTGTCCTGCGGGTAGAGATGATCGAGCGCCAGCTTCATCGTCTCTTTCGCTTTCTCAATCGGAAAGCCCTGCATCGAACCGGAGGTGTCCAGGACGAAGACCAGCTCCTTCGGCGTGACATCCTCGACCGTCACGCGGTCCGGTGGCTGTAGGATGAGCGTGAAGAAGCCGTCTCTCCCGGTTCGATGCGCGAGCACGGCATCCTCTATACGATTGCCCGCGACCTCGTACCTGAGAACGAAATCCTTGTTCGGAATCGTCGCCTGGTCTTTGAGGCGGACGGCGACGCGGCGCTCATCCAGGTTCTGCGCCTCTATCTCGTGCGTCAGAGATTTGAGGCCGTCAACCGGCACGCCCGCATCGAGCGCGACCTCTATGGAAATGTCGTGGCCCGCGCGCATACCCTCCGGCATGACGCGCGGATTGATGCGCGCGGCGTCCGGCACAGTAGACCCTTCAGCCCTTCCCTGATCGCCCTGCGTATCTTGGGCCAAGCCTGCGGGAACGTATCGCTCACCAACCACCATCGGGAATGAGAACTCGTAAGAGCCCTCCTCGTACTTCAACGTCTCGACATAGCTGATCGTGACCGTGATCTTCTCGCCCGGCAGGATGTTGGCCACCGACTGCGTGAAGATGTTGGGCCGCTCCTGATCGAGCAGGCTCGCCACTCGCCCGCTGTTTTTAGCTTCGACATAAGCGGCCTGCGCCTCTTCGCGGCGCATGATCTTGCCCTTGACGGTGCGTTCGCCGACGCGCATGGTCATGTCGTCAACGGCTGCCTGCTGCGGCAGAGGAAAGGTATAGACGGCTTCGATCTTGTGCGGGAAAGAGTTTTCAAAATCCTGCGTGACGGTGACGCGAGAGAGAAAGCCGCTGATCTCCGCCTTGACCGACGTGTGCTTGAGCGGGCACGCTCCCGTGATCTCACCCTTCGAGTCCAGGGCTAGAAGCGAGCCTTGCGTCAGTGCGCCGTTTTGCTTGAGCGCCGCCCGGACTGCGTACGTGTTTTTCAGTCCGAAGAGAGCGAGCGTGATACTGGTGGCGATGATGGACAGACTGATCCACTTGAAGACGGGTTTGCGATACATGGTCTCCTCCTCCAAAGTCGAATACACTTCGACACAGTGCGGCCACGCGGAGGTCGCCGCGACAAGTATGAGCTGGCTTACTTTTTTTTGAGACCAATGAAAGGCGGTCTCCGGCCTGCAATTGTTTTGGACGGCGCGGGGAGACTTGCGCGGATAGTACAGTTTGTCTGACGCTATGGATGCGTGTCGGATGGCCGAGGGTAGCCTGACAGGGAAAATTTATTTCCGCGGGCTAAAATTTTGTCGAGCGTCACGCCCAAATAAAATTGGACGCAAGCCGAGGGCAGCAAGTTATACTGGCAGTAAGCGAGCGACACGCGAAGTATTAATAGATAAGAAATCGAGCTTGAATCTCAGGAGAGCAGCCCGACAGGCTCTCTCTCTGACCCAAACCCGTGTTGAGGAATGCCCGATCATGGAGACGATCTTGAGGGAGGCGGAGGTCAGAGTCCTCGGCGCTCTGGTTGAAAAGCAGGTCACGACGCCGGAATATTATCCGTTGACGCTCAACGCGCTGGTACAGGCTTGCAACCAGAAGAACAATCGCCACCCCGTAGTGGCCTACGACGAGGCGATTGTTTCGCAGACCATCGAAAGCTTACGCGCGAAGAATCTGGTCTACGTCTTTTACGGCAGCAGCAGCCGCGTGCCCAAGTACAAGCACATGATGATGGAGGTCTTCGGCCTCGACTCCAAAGAGCTGGCCATCATGTGCGTGCTCATGCTGAGAGGCGCGCAGACGCCGGGCGAGCTACGCGGGCGCACAGATCGTCTCTATGATTTTTCGGGGTTGGATGAAGTCGAAGAGACGCTCGCTTCGTTGATCGTCAAGGAGCCGCAGGCGCTCGTCGTCAAGCTGCCGCGCCAGCCCGGCCAGAAAGAGATTCGCTACGCGCACCTGCTGGCGGGGGCGGTGAGCGCCGATTACCAGAGCGCCGTCCCGGAGCCGTCATCCGCGCCGCCCAATAAGAGCGCTGAGACCGGCAGGCTCTCGCTCTTAGAGCGGGAGGTGGAAACTCTGCGCGCGGAAATCGCTCTGCTGCGTCAAGAGCTTGCGGATTTCAAAAAGCAGTTTGATTGAAGGGAAGGCTGCCTCCCGCAGTCCTGTTTGAAACGGCCCAGCTGCTTTTGTCTTCAAGAGAAGAAATAGCCGACTCTCTTTCTTTCGCTTGCCTCAACTTAGGGCTGAGAGTCGCAGTTGTCATCGCCCCCGCTAATGCCGCTGATTGCTCACCGGCGAGCAGTCTTTGTAGAAAGAGAAACATGGTGGATAAGCAACCCTCGCATCCGCTGACGCACCTGACGCCAGACCCTGTCCCGACCGAAGTCCAGATGCCGGAGGCATCGCCGGAGCCCGTCGAGGATGGCCGCCCGCAAGGCGGCTTCAGCCATCTCCGTCTAGACCTCGCGCCGCTCAAAGCCTCACGCGACTTTCGCCTGCTCATCATCGGTCAGTCGTTCTCCTTCTTCGGCTCGATGATGACTTTCGTCGTCCTGCCCTGGCAGATGTACCAGCTCACGGGTTCCACGCTCGCCGTCGGGCTTCTGGGCGTGGCCGAATTCGTGCCCATTCTATTCATGGCCTTCATCGGCGGAGCGCTGGCCGATTACGTTGATCGTCGCCATATGGTGCGGCTCACGGAGCTGATGCTGGCCATAGGCAGCGCCGTCCTGATCTTCAACTCGCTCTTGCCGCGCCCGCGAGCCTGGCTGCTCTTCGTTTGCGCTGCCGCCTTCGCCGCCCTCAACGGATTGCAGCGACCGTCGCTGGAAGCTCTGCCTCCGCGACTTGTGACGCCGGAAATGATGCCTGCTGCGATGGCGCTCAATTTCCTGGTACGAAATATCGGCAGCGTCGGCGGCCCTGCGCTCGGCGGCCTTCTCGCCGCGACCGCCGGGCCGGCCCTCGCCTACTCCATAGACCTCTTATCTTTCCTCATCTCGCTCGGCGCACTCTGGATGATGCGCGCCGTCCCGCCGCCGCCGGACGCAGACCGCCCCAGCCTGCGCTCCATCGTCGAAGGTTTACGCTACGCCAGGAGCCGACCTGAGCTGATCGGCACTTACCTTGTGGACATCAACGCCATGTTCTTCGGCATGCCGATGGCCCTGTTCCCAGCCGTCGCCGTCGGTTTCGGCGGCGCTTCGGTCGGCCTGCTCTATTCCGCCCCCTCCGTCGGCTCTCTACTGGCGACGTTGACCTCTGGTTGGATTGTTCGCGTGCATCGACACGGCCTGGCCGTGGTGATCGCGGCGGCGGTCTGGGGACTGGCCATCGTTTGTTTCGGCTTCGCAGACCATTTGTGGCTGGCGCTTCTTTGTCTGGCGGCGGCGGGGGCGGCGGATATGATTAGCGGGCTGTTTCGGATGATTATCTGGAACCAGACCATCCCTGATCACTTGCGCGGACGACTCGCGGGCATAGAGATGGTGAGCTACACGACAGGCCCGCTGCTCGGCAATGCCGAGTCCGGGATAGTCGCCAGCCTCTTCAGCATACGCACCTCCATCGTTTCAGGCGGGATACTCTGCATCCTCGGCACAGGCTTGATGGCGCTGGTGCTCCCGGCCTTCCTGCGCTATGACGGTCGCGCCGGGCTCAGGCGCAAACAGGAGGAAGAGGCGGCCAGGCTCGCCGCCTTGTCGGAGACGACGGATGAGCTTTTAGAGACCGCTCCAAAATAGAGCGACTCGATGACATGCTCTTCAGCGCACCTTTGATGTCCGGCTGAAGGTGGAAGCTTTCGGGGAGAAGGTTCATGGACAAGTCCGATTATCCGATCACGGCTGCCGTCCGCCTGCTGCGAGAGAAAAAGATAGACTTCAAGGCACACCTCTACGCTTACGAAGAGCACGGCGGCACACGCCGCTCGGCTCAATCGCTCGGCGTGCCTGAGCATCAGGTGATTAAGACGCTCGTGATGGAGACCGAGCGCCGTCACCCGCTACTGGTCTTGATGCATGGCGACCGCGAGGTCTCTACGAAACAACTGGCGAGGACGCTCGGCGTCAAGCAGGTCAATGCCTGCGACATCGAGACGGCACAGAAGCACACGGGCTATCTGGTCGGAGGGACGAGCCCGTTCGGGACGCGAAAACCGCTGCCCGTCTATGCCGAAAGAACCATCTTCGGACTGCCGCGTATCTACATCAACGGCGGCAAACGCGGATTCCTCGTCGAGATAGAGCCGCAGTCTTTAAAGAAGGCTTTAAGCGTCACGGAAGTAGAGGTCAGTACGGCCTAGCAAACGAAACAAGCATGCCCGATTGACAACCCTCGCTCCATCGTAATAATTTATCCGCGCTCGCGCTGCTCCTGCGGACGTGAACCGCTCTCGTGAGCCTCACATAATCTCTTTTGCTTGCACCTGTGAACCGTAGCGTGAGCGCAATCTAAAAATAAGGATTCGGAGTGTTGTTTATCTCTCCCGGATAGCAGATTGCCAATGAGTGCGACCACTCGGCGTAGCCTTCAGGTCAATACCGCCAAAGCTCTCGGGCGCGTGCCGTGCTCACGAGAACCCGCCCGAGACCTTGGGCCGGTACTGACAACAATCGCATCCATTGGCAAGCCGCCAGGAGGGCCTGGCCAGGCTCTCGCCATATTCGGATTGAAGTTTATGATAAAAATAATTACACGCCTCTACGTGCTTTTGATCTTTGCCTCCGTGTGCGGCTCTTTCGCCGTCGCACAGGAGGCCGCGACGTGGACTCAAGTCTCGCCCGAAGGCGAAGCGTTCACGGTCATGATGCCGCAAACACCCTCGCCCAGCGCGAAGACATATCAAACGGGGCAGATGAAAGCGGCAGGGAAGCTCTACGCCTTCAACGACAAGGATGGAACGCTCTATCGCGTCTGGTCGCTCGATGCGGAAGGCGCTGCTGGTGCTTTACAGGCGGACGATGATGCTTACCTTGACGCCTGCGCAGACCTCGTCTGGGACTCGCTGCTCAGGTCTTACAGGGATCGTGTCGAGAAGTCTCTGGCCAGGTATACTTATATGGAATACAGGCGCGAGCTACAGCTCGGCACGTCTCCCGGCAGAGAATATTACATCTCTCTGGGCACAGTCCCCGGCGTCGTCAATTTCTATACGGTCAAAGGGCACGTTTACGTTGTCCTGATTACGGGCCCGGCCAATAACTCCGCAACGACCGAGCAGTTCCTGAAATCTTTCTCTCTCGCCAAACCCGCAAGCGCCACGATTGTGGCAGACCCGCTGCTGTTTCCAACGGACACGCGACCTATTCCCTACGGCGACCCGAGGTCTAATGCCGGCGGCACGGCGAACGGAACGGGCGCGGGGACAGGCGCAGCCCCTGACGCCGCCCTCGCAGGCGGTACGACCCAGGATTACACGCGAACCTTCAGCCCGCGCGAGGTGACACGGAAAGCCAGAATACTCTCGCGCCCGGAACCCGTTTACCCTGAGTCTGCGCGCAAATACCTGGTCAGCGGAACGGTCGTGCTGCGCGCCGTCTTCTCCGCCAACGGGGAGGTCACGCACATCCGCGCGGTGAAAAAACTGCCGCATGGCCTGACGGAGCGCTCTATCGCCGCCGCGCGTCAAATAAAATTCGAGCCCGCGATGAAGGATGGCAGAGCCGTCTCGCAGCACGTCCTGATCGAATATAACTACAGCTTATACTGAGTCGGCCCCCGCAGCCGGTGGAATCCGGCCCTGATGCTTAGCGAAGAAGCGTTAAAAAAAGGGGCTTGACAAGATATATAGATGGTTGTATATATACTGTAGAGTTTGACGAGGTGTTATTAATGGATGTAACGCAATTCCAAAGGATAGCCAAGGCGCTGGCCGACCCGCGCCGCTTTGAAATACTGGAAGTCATCGCCGCCGCCGGGGGCGAGGAGATGTGCTGCGGAGCGGTCGTCGAGCGTTTCCCCGTGGCTCAGGCCACCGTCTCGCACCACCTCAAAGAGTTGACCGACGCCGGTCTCATCGAGACGCGCACGGAAGGCCAATTCAAGTACCTGCAAGCCCGCCCGGAAGTTCTCGCAGAATATGTCAAAGAGCTTCAAAGCCGCGTCCCGCAGCGCTCGGGTGAGCGTCGCGCCGCTAAAACGGCTGCCCGCCGACGCCCGGCTTCAAGATAAACCAAACCATATTTATGGAGTCGAATCGACAAACTTTCATGATCTTTATATAGATGATTGTATATATGTACAAGCCATAATACCAGCGTGGGCCGATACCTCGTCGCGCTGCCGAACATGAGCGGGAGGAAAGGAGAACTCTCAGGATGAGCGAAATATTGGATTTGACGCCGGGGCTCCAGTGCTGCTTGCGCTGCGGGCGGTTGTTGACGGACAGGGCGCTCCACGATGCCCTGGAGGAGCCCGTGCTGGCTTCGATTCGCGCCGAGCACCCGGAATGGACGAGGCCGGATGAAGTCTGTCAACCCTGTATCGGCCAGTATCGCCGTCTGCTCGACGAGCGACAGACGCGCTCCGAACGGCTGCTCGAAGCGCAGCAGAGCCGCAGACCATCGTGGATGAGCCGTTGGCTCGACAGGCAAGTCGGCGCACAACAGGCTTTCTAAGGACGCGCGCAAAATAGATTGCACGCGCAAAGACGATATTCAAGCGAAAGGAAATAAGAGTCATGAGCAAGCATGTCAGCGAAGTTAGTGACAGCTCTTTTGAGAAAGAGGTTCTTCAATCGGAGAGGCCGGTGCTGGTGGATTTCTGGGCCGAGTGGTGCGCGCCCTGCCGCATGATGATGCCGACCATAGATGCCGTGGCCGAGCAGTACGAGGAAAGCGTCTCGGTCGCCAAGCTCAACGTGGACGAGAACCCGTCCATTTCACAGCGCTACGGGATCAAGGGTATTCCGACCCTCATCCTGTTCAAGGGTGGCAGGGAAGCCGAGCGCGTTGTGGGCGCGACAAGCCGTGAGGCGCTCTCTCGCCTGCTGGAAAAACATAAGGACAGCAGCAGCAGCACTGTCGCAGCTTAAGAGAGAGAGAAAGGATGCGTGACACTATGGAGACACGGATTAACCTTTTTGCGCCCATCAAAGTTGGGCCTTACGAGCTGCCCAACCGTATCGTCATGTCGCCCATGACGCGCAGCCGCGCGGGCGCTGGCAACGCCCCGACGGATTTGACCGCGACTTACTACGCGCAGCGGGCCACTGCCGGGCTGATCGTGACGGAGGCCACGCAGGTCTCGCCGCAGGGAATCGGATACCCGAACACGCCCGGCATACACACGGCCGAGCAGGTGAGCCGCTGGCGTGTGGTGACGCAGGCGGTGCACAAAGCGGGCGGCAAAATATTTCTACAGCTCTGGCACGTCGGGCGTATCTCTCATCCTTCGATGCAGGAGGGCGGGGCGTTGCCGGTCGCGCCGTCGGCGATTGCCCCGCGGGGAGAGGTCTTCACAGGCGCGGGCATGAAGCCGTTCGTGACGCCGCGCGCTCTTCTGACTGAAGAGATTCCGGGCATCGTCGAACAGTTTCGAGTGGGCGCTGCGAACGCTCTCAAGGCAGGCTTTGACGGCGTGGAGATTCACGGCGCGAACGGCTACCTGATAGACCAGTTCCTGGAAGACAGTACGAACAAGCGCACAGACCTTTACGGCGGAGCGGTCGAAAACCGCGCCCGTTTTCTGCTTGAAGTGACGGAAGCAGTGGTCGGCGTCTGGGGAGACGGGCGCGTCGGCGTACGCCTTTCTCCCGGCGGCACATTCAACAGCATGCACGACTCAGACCCGGCGAGCACCTTCGGCTACGCGGCGCAGGCGCTTAACCGTTTCCCACTCGCTTATCTGCACGTCGTCGAGCCTTCAGACCCGCAGCAATACCTTCTGAATGGCGCTCAGGTTTCCGCCACCAGACACCTGCGCTCGCTCTTCGAGGGAACTCTGATTACGGCGCAGGGCTACAATTTCGAGACGGCCAACGCAGTTCTCGCCAGGGGCGAAGCCGATCTGGTGGGCTTCGGCGTGCTCTTCCTCGCCAACCCCGATCTGCCCGCGCGCTTCGCACTCGGCGCACCCTTGAACGAGCCCGACCCAGAGACCTTTTACGGTGGCGACGAGCACGGTTATACGGATTACCCCGCGCTTGAGCTGCAAACCGCCTGAACGCTTCAGACCGGAAGAATGGGCCCACAAACTCGTTCTTCCGGTCTTACAGCGGGTCTCAACCGGATGCGACTATGGCGCGACTGACAAAGCGACAGCCGTACACTCATTTGCAATCAACTCTGGTGTGATTGATGAGGAAGTCGCGTTTTAACTTCAATCAGCCAGCCGCTTGAATATCTTGCGACAATTGCTATGCATGAGCATAGACCTTTTGGGCCCTAGAGCTTTCTCGTCGCTCCCCATGCGCTTCAGGTCATTGAAGTATCGCTTGAGGTCGCTAAAGTATCCGGCGTAGTGTTGGAGCCCGCCAAGCGGGAGGTCTGTGCCGAACAGAACGCGATCAGGAATTTTATCCAGCGCTCGTTTCAGTCGCTCATATTTCAACCAGCTGATGTCTATGTAGAGATTGTCCTGCGAGAGGACGCGATCAAGCACACGCAGTCCCGTTTCGTCGTCGGGCGGGGCGAGGCCCGCGTGATAGAGAATGAAATTGAGGTCTGGAAAATGCCTCGCCACGTCTGCGACCTGTTCCGGCTGAGAATACTCGTCATAGGCCGTGTGTACGGCCACGGGCACTTCGTACTGCTGTGCGAGCTTTAAGAATCCGGTGACGTTACCGTCCTTAAATCTGTACCTGTTGAGGTAAGGATGGAACTTGAGACCGACAAAGATATACCTGTTTTCGCCGTCCCTGGAATCTCTCAGACATTCCCTGGTATTGCTGATATCGCTGGCCAGCAGTCTGCCCTGCTCGCCCTGGCTGCGATAGGGGTTGACCCAGACGAGCCCGCGCAGCCTGTCCGGATACTTCATGACGGCAGCTTTGGTATGCCTGTTGGCCTCTCTCTGATCGCTTTCAGGCCCGCCGCCGATCAGGTTCGAGATCAATGCGACATCAATACGCTCCTCGCTGCTATCCATCAACTTGATCAGCATCTCGACGGGAAAGTCCTTACCCTGTCCGTCGTCTTCCAGATGGCCGATATGTGCATGAGCGTCAATAATCATCGTATCTCTCGCCTGTAGTTGAGACCTTCGTTGTTATCCCAGAAATCATAGTCGCGCCCTTCCGGGTCGCCTCTGCGCATGATGTGAAAGCAGAAGTCTACGCGCGAGCCTCTGGGCGCGTGTATCTTTCCACGATAGACGTGCGGCAGCGGCATGTTCCGCAGCATCTCATAGCGCCCCCTGAGGAATTCGGGGTCGTGCGCGTGGCCGTAGAAGCGCAGGCTGCTCAAAGGGTGATCGAGTCCCGTTCCATCCTCGAACATGGTCGAGTAATTATAGGCTCCCCATCCGTTGACGCTCCAGTACAGACAGATGTTCGTATAATGCCCGGCGTAATCTATGAAGGTGAGCGAGCCGTCCGAGACGATCTCCTCCACGTACGGCTCAGTCACACGCGCGCGTGCTCCGATGACCTCGAATTTGTAGTGGAAGTTATAAATCTCCTCGCCGTCCAGGTCGCGCCCCATCAAGACCACCTTCGCCCGCCGCTTTCTGTTCCATCCCCACTCCGGGTACATCTCGCGCGTCTCCCTGTTTCGTTCCCAGTCCGGCCCCTCGCCCCTGTGAGCAAAAGTGTAGTGGATGAGGACTCTCTCGATTCCATCCTCGACGTCAATCCATTCTTTGCGCAGGTAGAAGCTCATCCTTCATCCTTCCGTCGCTCGCGGCGGGCCTCTATGGAGGTGTTCCGAAGACCTCTTCTGCGGAAACGCGCGCTCGCTTACAACAGCTCTTTTTCCGTAAAGCCCAGGGCGAGGCGCACCCCGCATGGGCCCTCGTATTTCACGCCGCTGTTCATGCAAGGCAAGACAACCATGTCAGGGTAGTAGCGACAGGCGCAGCGTGCGACGTAAGGGTCTTTATTGGCCCAGCATCCGCCACGGAAGACGCGCTCGCCGGCGGCTTCCAAATCTTCCCGCCCATCATCAGCGTTGTAAGGGTAGGCCCGGCGCATACTGCTGACCCATTCCCAGACCTGTCCGGGCATGTCGGCTATCCCGTAAGGGCTGTCGCACTCCGGCGAGTGGCTCCCGACAGCCGCAGTCCCATGCGCGGCCTCCGGGTAGCTTAGATTACAGATGCTATGATCGAACTCGTTTCCCCAGGGGTACTCCCGCTTCTCTCTCTTTTGCTCGTCCCAGCCCGCAGCCTTTTCCCACTCCGCCTCGGTCGGCAGCCTGTAGGGTGCGCCCGTGCTCAGGGCACGCCAGCGCGCATAGGCGTACGCCTCATACCAGCTCAGCCATTGAACGGGGTGATCTGCGTCTCTGCGCCAACAGTCTTCCGTCCAGTACAAAGGGCGTTTATCTTCATCCTTACAACGATAAGCCTGGACCCACAGCCATCCGTTCTTCGTCCAGTAAAGCGCATTGCCATAGCCTCCGGCCTTTATGAATTCGTGATATTCACGATTGGAGACAGGATAGAGAGCCAGGTAGAAGGAGTTCACCCAGACATCGCTCAACGGGTGCTCATTAGCGCATCGCGCATCGTCATCGCGGTCACTCCCCATGGGAAAAGAGCCAGCCGGGATGAGTTTCATTCCCGCCGGGCACAATGTATGCAGGTAGCCCACGGCCTCCTCGTTCGACATCCGAGAGAGCGCGATAAAGGCACGGCGCTGGCGTCTGGTGCGCAGATGCAGAGCCGACGGCGTGGGCCTGCGAGTCTTAAAGTCGGCCTGGATGATCTCGGCTAAGCGGTCAATAACTTTCGGGTTGAGATTGCGTATCGCTCCCGGTTCGAGATTATCCTCGTCGAGCGCCTTCTCAAGTTTGGATAACAGGCTGTTGACGAAGATGCGCGCCTTGGGCAGCGGGAATTTGAAAATCCCGTTCGGCACGTCCCTGTACCTGTCGCCGTCTTCCACCCAGAAGCCGCCATCGTCGTCGCTGTACTTGCGAAGGTGGACCTGGCCGCAAAGCTCCGTCAGATCGAGGCGGACGAAATTGTAGGAGTTGCGATAATCCCTGGATTCATAAGAAGCCCCGGCAGCGATCACCATCGTATCCGTGTTCGGAGTCTGGGCCAGTTGCAGCCCGACGCGGTGCATGTGGCCGTGAAGGATAAAGTGACAGCTTCGATAGAGCATGGACTCGCTGTAGTTGCGATCAAAGTCCTGTAGCCAGTCGAACGGATGATGCATCAAGGCCAGGCAAAGGTCTGCGCCGCCGGCTTCTTCGAGAGCCGCGCGAATCTGCCTTTCGCCCAGCAGCAGCTGATTGCGATCTTTCTCGGAACAGGCCATCCAGGCTGTGTTCAGCCCGAGAATCGCTATGCGACA
This sequence comes from Pyrinomonadaceae bacterium, assembly GCA_036389095.1. Classification (GTDB taxonomy): domain Bacteria; phylum Acidobacteriota; class Blastocatellia; order Pyrinomonadales; family Pyrinomonadaceae; genus DASQYE01. The sequence goes on along the minus strand of DASVQM010000054.1, from coordinate 94,956 downwards.
ACCAGCCGCTTCGATCAGCTTGACGTAAAAATAGTGCTCGTCATCGAAAGGCAGATGTTGCTCGAAGTAGTCGGCGACAAATTGCCGGTAATTGCGAAACCGGCGCAGGATTAGATTCCTGTCCACCTTTCCGATGTCCGAGAGCAGCTCGTTGACGGCGTTGCGATTATTATTGAGGAGAGAGGGCGCGCCCGCCGCCAGAAAGGAGACGGCCCTGCGCTCCACGTCATGATTGCCCGGCACGACAAAAAGCCTCTCCTTGCGAAGCCCGGTGATGCTTAACAGATTGTCTAAAAACTTTTGCGCCAGCGCGTACTGCGCTGGCTCGCTGGAGAAGGCTATGTCTCCCGTCAAAGCGATGAAATCGGGGTGCAGTTGATCTGCCCGGATGCGCTCGCCTACGTCCGTCAAGAGCGATTCCAGCACGACGTTACTGTTATATGAATCCGACTCGCTCAGGTGTATGTCGGAGAGATGCAACCATGTGAGGGTAGACATAATACAGAATCCTCCATGACTATCTTCAACCCTTCAAGCGATGCTCCGAACTAAGAGAACTCCATGAAGCGGCTTACAGCGTCGGCTGCAAAGCAGCTTCACCTGCGGGTTGATGGAAGGCTCTCAGCATCTGCGGCTAAACATTCTCGATGCCTCCGTTGAGATTGGATGGTGTGAGGCCGGCGAGTCTCGCGGTTTCTCGCCAGCGGGTGCGCGAGGAACCAGACGCCGAGAAGATAATACTGTGAGAAATGGGTGTCAATAGTTCGCTTCGGGCGCTGACGCCCTCACCGGCTCTCCGTTTCGATGGGGGCGACGGGCCTTGCGCAGATGCGCCCCAGCTTAATAAGCCCGGCCTGTGAATCCGGTGATAATTCGCTCTCCCCCTTGACAGGCTAGGGTAAGGAGCGTATATACACCCCTAGACATGGTAGGGGAGGAGACGAACTTGACTGATAATCGCACCGAGCTGCTTCAGGGAACTCTGGACATGCTCATCTTAAAAACTCTGACGCTTGGGCCCATGCACGGCTATAGCATTGCGAGTCGGATTCTACAGGTCTCGGACGAGGTGCTACAGGTCGAGGAGGGCTCGCTCTATCCGGCCCTTTACCGGATGGAGAAGCGCGGCTGGATAGAGGCCGAGTGGGGCGTGTCGGAGAATAATCGCCGGGCCAAGTTCTACAAGCTGACAAGGGCGGGCCGGAAAGGGCTGGCGGAAGAGGAGACCAACTGGGCACGCCTCTCCGAAGCGATCTCGAAAGTGATGCAGACTGCATAGGAGGGCGGAAGAGATGTTCCCCCTGAAAAGCTTCTTCAAGGATTTGTGCGATCTCTTTCGCCGTGATCGGGTTGATCATGACATAGAGGAAGAGCTGCTCTTTCACCTTGAGATGCGGGCCGCCGATAACATTGCGAGGGGAATGACGCCCGAAGAGGCGATGTGGGACGCGCGTCGCCGGTTCGGGCGCGTCGGGCGAATCAAAGAGTTGTGTCGTGAATTGAGAGGAGTAGGAATTATGGAAACGCTGTTGCAAGACCTGCGCTACGGGCTCAGGGTGTTGCGCAAAAAGCCTGGCTTTACAATCGTGGCGGTCTTGACGCTGGCCTTAGGCATCGGCGCGAACACGGCCATCTTCTCCATCGTCAACGCCGTCATCCTGCGCCCGCTCCCTTTCAAAGAGTCTGACCACATCATCTCTCTTCAGTCGAGCAATCTTCAGCGCGACCTTCAGCAATTCGGCGTCACGCCCCCGGACTTCATGGATTGGAGAACGCAGAGCCGGTCGTTTTCCGAGCTGGCCGCTTACGAGAGCACTATCTTTCGTCATACAGCCGAGAGCGGAGCGGAGCGCTTGAACGGCTATTCGGTATCGGCCAACTTCTTCGACCTGGTCGGAGAGACGCCTTTGCTCGGTCGCGTCTTTACGGCGGAGGAGGAGCGCGCGGGAAACGATACTGTGGCCATCCTGAGCGAGACTGTGTGGCGACGCCATTTCGGCGCTGACCCGGGCATCCTGGGCAAGCCCGTCAAGATGAACGACAGAATGTTCACCGTCGTCGGCGTCATGCGCGCCGCGTTCAAGTTCCCGGACACGACGACTGAAGTCTGGAAGCCCCTGGCCTTTGACAACGAGGCTCTGCAAGACCGCACCAACTACCGTCTACAGGTCATAGGCAGACTCAAAGACGGCGCGACGTTCGAGGGAGCGCGGGCCGAGATGGATGCCATCGCGCGGCAGTTGCAGCAGGCTTACCCGGCGACCAACACCGGCTGGACGATCTTTATGCAACCGCTTCACGAGTCGGTTGTCGGATACCTGCGCCCGGCCATGTTCGTGCTCTTAGGCGCTGTCTTCTTCGTGCTGCTGATCGCCTGCGTCAACGTCGCCAGCCTGTTGTCTGCCCGCATGACCGGGCGCAGAAAAGAGGTCGCGCTGAGGACGGCTATCGGGGCGACGCGCCTGCGCCTGCTCAGGCAGTTATTGACGGAGAGCGTGCTATTGGGATTGATCGGCGGAGCGTGCGGCGTGCTGCTCGCCATACTCGGGCTGAAGGTGCTCGTCAGCTTCATTCCGCCGAGCATTCCGCGCATCGAAGAGATAGGCATTGACCCGACCGTCCTGGCCTTTACGCTTCTCATCTCGGTCGTCACGGGTCTCATCTTCGGCCTCATGCCCGCGTGGCAGACGACTCACACCAACCTGAACGAGATTCTCAAGGAGAGCAGTCGCGGCTCGACGGGCGGCAAGGGCCAGAACCGCTTCCGTAATGTCCTGGTCGTCTCCGAAGTCGTGCTCTCGCTGGTGCTCCTGATCGGAGCGGGACTGCTCATACGCAGCTTCATCGCCATGAGGAATGTTGACCCTGGCTTTAAGGCCGAGGGTGTGCTCGTCAACTCTCAGCTTGTCCTGCCGCCGCAGAAGTATGCGGAAGGCAATCGCGGCGTCGCGTTCTTCAAAGAGCTGTTTCAAAGAGTGCGCGCGCTGCCGGGCGTGGAATCGGTCGGCGGCATCACTGCGCTGCCGCTTCAGGGCAACAGCCGCTTACAGAGCTTCGCCGTCATGGGGCGCCCCCCGCAGCCGAAGGGACAGGAATTGACGGCGGTCATCAACACCGTCGGCGCAGACTATTTTCAAACGATGAGCATTCCCCTGCGGCGCGGGCGGATGTTCACGGAGCGCGATGACGAGAATGCGCCGAAGACCGTCATCATCAACGACAGCCTGGCGCGTCGCATCTTCCCCGGCGAGGATGCGCTCGGCCAGCGTCTATACCTGCGCGGCGGCAACACTCCCTATGAGATTGTCGGCGTGGTCGGCGACGCCAAGCAGTTCAACCTGACGGGAGAGGCGAGCCCGGAAATCTTTACGCACTATCTGGAATCGCCGGTCACCTTCATGTACGTGCTGGCGCGCACGAAAGGCGACCCGACGAGCCTCGCCATGCCTATTCGCCGGGAGGTGCAGAGCATTGACCCCGATCAGCCTGTGGGCAACAGGACGTTGACCCAGCAGTTTGAAAATTCCATCTCCCAGCCGCGCTTTTACACCCTTCTCCTCGGGCTCTTCGCAGGAGTGGCGCTCGTCCTCGCCACCATCGGCATCTACGGCGTGATGAGCTACATGGTCGCGCAGCGCACGCACGAGATAGGGATACGGATGGCTCTGGGCGCGCAGCGCCGCGACGTGCTCAAGATAGTGATCTGGCAGGGATTGAAGCTCGCCATCATAGGCGTGGCCGTCGGCCTGGCCCTCTCGTTTTTGGCGACGCGACTGCTATCGAGCCTGCTCTACGGCGTCAGCGCCGTTGATCCCGTCACCTTTGCTTTCATCCCCGTCCTACTGACCGCCGTCGCCATCGCGGCCTGCTTTATCCCGGCCCGCAGGGCGACCAGGATAGACCCGCTCGTCGCGCTCAGGAACGAGTGAAGGGAAGGCGCCAAAGGCCGGCGACATTGAGCGAAAAGATGAAAAGGGCGAGATGATTGATCTCGCCCTTTCATCTCTTTATGGAGGTCGCATTAAATTTTTGCCACAAAGCGGAAGGCCGTGGTGTCTTATAAATGAGACAAACAGGGCTTTCTCTGCCCGGCTGAGGAGATGCCGGAACTTTCAGAAGAAAATGCTGTATTTAAATAGAGGGCTTTACGGTTAACGGAAGTATGGGTTCCGCTCGTCTTTATTCCTGGCATGTCACAGGCTCGCTCGACGGGCGATGAAGATAGACAGTATGATTGCGCTCAGATATGAAGAGGCGAACCGGATGAGAATCTTACCGCGCATCGTTCGTCCGAGATTAAGACGAATTGGCCGCCGCATTTCCAAGTGGTGGCAACGCTATCTCTCCGCCGGTCGGCTCGTCTCTATTTTTGAAGGGCTGGTCTTCGGCGGCGCGCTGCTCTACGTTTTGAGCGGAAGCCGCGCGGCGTCTGTTGACCGCCTGGGCCCGCGCACAGACCTCTTCGTGCTGGTCGGAGCGACGGCGCTCCTGGCCCTGCTGCACCTACTCCTCTTCCGTCATATCGTCCCCATCCTTGAGCGCTACTTTTCACCTGCGCCTTATGACGAACGGCGCATTCTCTTCGACCTCGGACAAGAGGCGCGAGCGGCGACGAATATGGATCAACTCTATAACTCTATCGTCAATAAGATCGGCGATGCGCTCGAAACCGAGAGCGTCTCGATCTTTGTGCGTGATGATGAGACGGGCGAATACGTGTGCCGCATCTGCGCGCCGCAGCGTAGCCTGCATAAAACGTATGAGCCGCGCAGGGGAAGTCGAGAGGCAGCCGTCATGCCCGGCCTCTCGCTCGGGCGTAACGCTTTCGTCGTCAAACGCCTGCATCGTTTGACGACCCCCTGGGTCATTGAAGAGGCGGATTTGGACGCCTGGGAGCGCGCCTTCGTTACGGACGCGCCGGACGTGCGCGAGGCCAGAGAGCGAGAGAGCGAGACCTTGCGCCGCATCAAGGCCAGCCTCCTGGTGCAGATCAGAATCAAGCAGCAGCTCGTCGGCATACTCTCTGTGGGCCCGCGCCGCGCCCGCCGTCCATACTCCATCGCGGACAAAGAGATGCTGATGTCCGTGGCGGGAGAACTGGCCTTCGTGATAGAGAATTCCAAGCTGGTCGAGCGGACGGTGGAGGAAGAACGCCTGCGCCGCGAGCTGGCGCTCGCAGCAGAGGTACAGCAGCGCCTCTTTCCCGAAAACCCGCCCTCTTCCCGCTCGCTTGAGCTGGCGGGTTACTGCCAGCCCGCGCGCGGGGTCGGCGGCGATTACTACGATTTTCTAGCCCTGGACGACGAGCAGATAGGCATCGCCGTCGCGGATGTCGCGGGCAAGGGCATCTCAGCTGCGCTCGTGATGTCTGTCGTGCAGGCCAGCCTGCGCAGCCAGACCATGTCGCACAACGATGCCGGGCGACGGAAAAACTCCCTGGCCGAGCTGGTCTCGACCATGAACCGCCTGCTCTGTAGCTCGACCGGCACGGCGACCTATGTGACCTTCTTCTACGCGCAGTTTGACGAGCGCACGCGCCGCCTCACCTATATCAATGCCGGGCACAATCCGCCGCTCTTGCTGAGAAGCAGGAACGGTGCGGCGAAACGGCTGGCCGCCGTAGAGGCTGGCGGCGGACGCGACGCGGCGGCGACGGAGCGCCCGCGCAGCCTGAAAAGCGTCGCCCAGGCTGAAACCGCCGAACAGTTGATCGCGGACGTTTTGGCCATGCCGGACTCCATGCCCGCAGAGTTCCAGGTGACGGACAACTGCTCGCGGCTCTCGACGGGCGGCGTCGTGATCGGTCTCTTCGATAATTCTCATTACGAGCAGGAGACCATTCAACTGCAAAGCGGCGACATGCTGGTGGCCTACACGGACGGGGTGACGGAAGCGCTCAACGAAGCCGGAGAGGAGTTCGGCGAGGAGAGACTGCAAAACGCTCTGCCCAGTGTCGCGCACCTCTCGGCCAACGAAGCGCGTGATAGCCTGGTGAGAAGCCTGCAAGTATGGTGCTCCGGCGCCGCACAGCACGACGACCTGACCTTCATCGTCCTCAAGGTCAAGTAAACCGGACGCGAAATCGCCCATCCCTGACGCTTGCAAATCCACACGGCATTATCTATATTAACCCGCTTGCGTTAGCGACGGGTTCGCTCCCCTTACACGTCGTTAACGACTGATGAGTGAATCAGGAAAGAGTTACAGGTAATTTGTAGCTGCTGACAGTCAGAGTAATAATACTAAGTTGCCATGAAAAGAGAGGTCAGTAGCGCCCAAGGTCTCGGGCGTGTGCTGGCGCGACATCTACCCGCCCGAGACCTTTGGCCGTACTGACCGCATGATGTTACGTCCTCTCTTTTGACTGCAACCCGGTATCAGAAGTATCCCGGCCAGCTTTACCTTTTCTCTCTTCAATCATTCCTGCTTTACCCCGGCTAACAATCAGGCGGAAGCTGACGGTTATGTTTTTCCGGCGTCCCTGGATGGCTCTCTCTGACTTGGAGTCGTCGGACGCGACCGGCCCTTGAATGTCTATTACTGAATCGGAGAATAGAATGCCTCGCATACTTCACCCCCTGCTGCGCTCTCGTCGCAGTCTGGTTCCGGCCCTGGCCTTAATAGCCTTGACGCTCTGGCTTGCATTGCCCGGTCGCCGTTCGAGCTGGCTGCTGCCATCGGCCTACGCCGCCACGACCTTTACGGTCGTCAATACGAACGACAGCGGCGCGGGTTCTCTACGCCAGGCCATCCTTGATGCCAATGCCGCTGCGGGAACGGATACCATCGCCTTCAACATTCCCGGCTCGGGAGTGAAGACGATTAAACTTGACACGTCTCTGCCGCAGATTACAGACCCCTTGATTATTGACGGCTATACGCAGCCGGGCGCGACACCGAACACGCTCGCCGTAGGCGATAACGCCGTGCTGCTGATCGAGCTGCAAGGCCAAGCCGGAGCGCCACTTGGACCGAGGTTTGGGGGGCTCAACATCAGTGGCGGCAACAGCGTCGTCAGAGGATTGGTCATCAATGAATTTAGCAGCGGCATCTTCCTGACACAAAATGGCGGGAACACAATCGAAGGAAATTTCATCGGCACTAATCAGACCGGCGACGCCCGCCGCGCCAACGAAAGCTACGGCATTAAAATAGAGTTCAACTCCCTCGGCAACCTGATCGGCGGAACGACGCCCGCCGCGCGCAACGTCATTTCGGGTAACGGCCAGGGTATCAATATCAATCATAGCTCGACGATAACCGTGCAGGGCAACTACATCGGCACGAACGCCGCCGGGACTGCTGCCATCCCGAACCACACCGACGGCCTCTTCATCTCAACGAACAACAACCTGATCGGCGGCACAGTGCCGGGCGCGCGCAACATCATTTCGGGTAACGGCGAAGAGGGGATATTCATTCTCAACGCGACCGCCAACACCGTGCAGGGCAACTACATCGGCACGGATGCCGGCGGCACGCTCCGGCTCGGGAACGGAAGCTTCGGCATCTGGATGAACTTTGCAAGGAACAATCTCATCGGCGGCACGACCCCCGAGGCGCGCAATGTCATCTCGGCGAACGTGCAGAATGGAATACTTATCACCAGCGAAAGCTTCAACCGCGTGGAGGGGAATTTCATCGGCACTGATTTTACGGGCACTGCGCCGCTCGGTAATCTGCGGGACGGCGTGAGAGTGGAGACCGCGCCCGACACGAGAATCGGCTCGACGACCAACGGCGCGGCCAATACCATCGCCTATAATGGCGGCGACGGCATCTCCGTCATGATTGGCTCTTTTGAGCCCAGAACCCGCACCAACATCAGCCTGCGCCGCAACTCTATCTTCTCAAACGGCGGACTCGGCATTGACCTGGTGGATGACGGCGTGACGCCCAATAGTCCGGGTGAAACCAACGAAGGCCCGGTGATAATACAAAACTATCCCGTCATTACTTCGGTCACCTCCGACGCCGCTTCGACCAACATCCGTGGCACGCTCAACAGCCTGCCGAACTCGACCTACACCATAGAGCTTTTTTCCAGCGCCGCTTGTGATCCTTCGGGCAACGGTGAAGGCGCAGTCTACCTGGGCTCGACCGGCACGCTCACGGACGGCAGCGGCAACGGCAGCTTCAACGTGACGTTTCCGAGCGCGCTCCCTGCGGGGCGCGTCGTGACGGCGACGGCCACAGACCCGACCGGCACTTCAGCCAGCACTTCCGAGTTCTCGCAGTGTTTTGGCAACGGGACGGGCAGCGTGCAGTTCAGCGCTTTACGCTATCCCGTCTCCGAAGACCTGGGCTCGGTCACCATTACCGTCAACCGCGTGGGCGGCAGCACGGGGCCGCTGACGGTCAATTATACGACCGGCGGCGGCACGGCCACTCCCGGTTCGGATTACACCCCGGTTTCAGGCTCCTTCACCTTCGCTAACGGGGAAACGAGCAGGACATTCGTGATTCCGATCATGAACGACGGAGTGACCGAGCCGAACGAGACGGTCAATCTCACGCTCTCCGGCACGTCCGACAGAGAGCTGCTCGGAAGTCCGAGCACGGCTGTGCTGGAAATCTTCGATATCAGCCAACCGCTCGTGTTGACAATCGAGCCGAACGTCTCTGTCCTCGAAGGCGATACCGGGACCGTCAACGCCGTCTTCACTGTGAGCCTGTCGGCGGCGACGAGCCGGACGGTCACGGCCGGCTACACCAGCTCCGACCCGCTCCTCTCCGACTTCATAGCCGCGCCCGGTGTTGACTATCAGCCGGTCAGCGGAACCCTGACCTTTAGCCCGGGAACGACGACGCAGACCATCAGTGTGCCTGTCATAGGCGACCTGCTCGATGAATTTATTGAGGATTTCTTAATCACCATCGTCAACTCGACGAATGCGACCATAGAGCTTCATCAGTCGGAAAGCGTTGGAAGCATCCGCGACAACGACCCTGTGCCCACCGTCTCCGTTGACGATATCAGCTTCTATGAGGGCAGCAGCACTCAGACGCAGCCGTTGGCCGTCTTCACCATCAAGTTGTCGGCCCCGAGCGGTCGAACCGTGCGCGTGTTTCGCAATATAACGAGCGGCACGGCCACCGCCGGGAGCGACTACACTGTATTGTCGAACACGAGTTTCGTTGACATCCCTGCCGGTCAGACGACGGCCCAGGTCGTAGTGGGGATTAACGGCGACACTGTGGACGAGCCGAACGAGACCTTCTTCCTCAATATCGTGAGCGTGACCAATGGAATCGCCAGCGATAATCAGGCTGTCGGCACAATCCTGAACGATGATGCCAATACGGTGCAGTTCAGCCAGGCCAGCTACTCCGTCTCGGAAGAGGCGGGCTTCATCAATATCATCGTCACACGCAGCGGCGACAAATCCGCTCCCGCTTCAGTCAAATACACGACCTTCGACCCGACGGATGCCAACTTCAGATGCGACCCCAACACTCCCGGGCAAGCTACGATCAACGCGTCCAGAAAGTGCGACTATCACATCGCGGTCGGCACACTGCGCTTCGCCGCCGGTGAGGACACCAAACAGTTCGCCGTCAGTATCGTTGATGATGTGTACGTCGAAGGCCCTGAGTCTTTCTCTATCGTCTTCACCAACTATAACGGCGTCTTTCAGGGGATAATACATTCCGCGACGGTGAACATCACAGACAATGACACGCCCGGATTGCCCAACCCCGTTGACAACACGCGCTTCTTCGTCCGCCAGCTTTATGTTGATCTCCTGAGCCGCGAGCCAGACCCCGCCGGATGGAACGGTTGGACTGATCGTATCAACCTGTGCGGTCAACCCGGACAGCCTCCTCCTCCCTGTGATCGCGTGACGGTCGCTGGCGACGGTTTCTTGAGAAGCGGAGAGTTCTTCGACCGCCAGTTCTTTGTCATCAGGCTCTATCGCACGGCCTTCGGTCGCATCCTTCGTTATAACGAAGTGGGAGACCTGGCCTTTGTCAGCGGATTCCTCACGGCAGAGCAGCTGGAACTCAACAAACAGGATTTAGTCAACGAGATAGTGCTCAGACCGGAGTTTACAAGTCTCTACAATGGGCTCAACAATGGGCAGTACGTGGACACCCTGTTGCAGACGGCAGGCGTGGCGGCAGAGATTCCTGCCAGCGTGAGGCAAGGATGGATTACGGCTCTGGAGACGAACACCAGGACGCGAGCGCAGGTCTACAGGGAAATCTCGGAGCGGCAGGAAGTCAGTCATAAGTATGCGCACGAGGCGCAGGTGGTCTCGGCCTATTATGGATTCTTCACGAGGAATCCGGACGGAGCGTATTTGAACTACTTGCAGCGACTTGATAGCGGAGAGATCACGCTTGGAGACCTGGCCAACGCTTTCGTCAATGCCGCCGAGTATCGCCAGCGGTTCGGGCCCTGAAACTAGAGCGGATTGCGAATGACTGAACGAATGCCGCTCAGGTCAGTTTGCAAATCGCTATCAGAGCGCCTAGCAAAACTCATCAGGCGAGAGGAAGAAATTAACAGGGATGGACAGAGATGGTCAGGATGAAAGACAAAAGCATTGCTGACTGAATTCGGTCTTTGCTTCTCCTTATCCTGACTCTGCTGTCCATCCCTGTTTGAATCCGCCTGCTACGTCCTGCAAGCCTCGTTTTCGCAGGGGCTCTAAGTATCTTTTCGGCCCCGGCTCAGCCTTCCCGCGTTACGCTCAGACCGGATTTGCGAAGGGTGAAGACGGTTCCGCCGCTCTGGCGTTTGCGCCATGAGACATCGGCATCTATCAGGCTGGCGCGGGCGCGAATGTTGGAGAGCCCGCGCCCCTGTTTCGTCTTTTTATCTCGCGGGTCAAAATTGCGCCCGTCGTCCTCGATGGTTAAGACCAGCTCCTCTTCGTCGGCTGCCTTGATGCTGAGGCGCACGCGAGACGCGCCCGCGTGACGACAGATATTGTTGATGGCCTCCTGCGCGATTCTGTAGATCTGTATGCGCTCGCCGGGCGCAAGGTGCACGCGCTCCTCAATCCCTTCATCACAGACGAACTCATACTCGAACCTGCATTCGGGAGGCGCGTGCGTGATGGCGTTAGTAAGCGCCCATTCGAGCGCCGCCGCGAGCCCGACGTTCTCAAGCGCCGACGGGCTCAGGTCTTCGCAGATGCGCCGTATCTCGCTTGAGACGGATTCGATCTCGGCGCGCAGGGTCGCGCGATCAGGGCCAGCCGTGTGGCCGTTGCCGGCCTGCTCAGCCGGAAGCTGATCGGCGAGCAGCAAAAGATGGCGAAGGTCTGCGAGCGTCTGGTCGTGGAGGTCGCGCGAGATACGACGACGCTCGCGCTCGGCTTCGTTGGCCAGTTGCAGGCGCGCTCCCGCCAGCTCACGATTGGCCGTCGCCAGGGCCGTGCTCGTGCGCCTGATTCTCCTGTGTTCGACGACGGCCCAGACGAGAGCGACGAGCGAGAGCGTGAGCAAAACTGAGAGCGCGGCGGTCGTTTTAGGGAAAGGCGCGCGTGCTATGTTGAACTCGAAGACGAGCGGCGCGGACGCCACAAGGTCTCTGGTAAAGGCTCGCACTTCGACGCGGTAGCCGCTCGGCTTTAAGTTCTCCATCAAAAACTGCGAATCGACGGAGAGCTTGCGCCTGACCACCCGTCCCGCTGCGTCGCGCAGAAGGAAAGCATATTGAAACTGTTCGGGGTAGGTGCGGCTGCTGAGGGCCGTGACATCCAGCGCCAGGCTGTTCTGCGGATAATCGAGGCTAATACCTTTACGCAGCTCTTCGGGTTGATGCACGCGGCGGCTGAGCAGGCGCGTGACGATCAGCGACGGAGCGCTCACCCCCGGACTGTAGCGAACGATGCCGCGCGTCGTGCCAGTCAGCAGCGATTCCGTCCCCTGGCCTGAGCGCAGCCGCAGCAGGGCGAAGGCTTTCTGCGAGGACAACCCCTGCTCGACATCCAACTGCGAGACGAGGACGCCGAACTGTTCGTCTATGACTATGCGCAGCAGCCCTCCGCCCGTCGTCGCGCACCACACGCCCTGACGGGAGGAAGAGCCGCGCTCCGCGTCGCCCACGACGACGTGACGCACGTCTGCGCCGCGCGCAGCCTCCAACAACTCACCCGCGCGATAACGATAGAGCCCGTTTCCGGTGGCGAGCCAGAGCCCCTGATCGCTGCTGCCGTCAATGGCCCACACGGCGCGGCCTTTTATCTTTTCCAGCGCCGCCTCCTGCTTCACCTGCCCGCCGTCGTAGACGAAGACGCCCGCGCGCGCCGTCCCTATCCAGAGCCTTTTATCCTCGTCCGTATGCAGGCTGGTGACTTCACGCAGGGCCGTCTCGTTCTGTTCGGGCCAGAGCAGCGTGCGGCGATCATCCGGCCCGAGCTTCTCAATGCCGCGCCCATAGATGGCGATATAGGGCGTGCCCTGAAAGATGCGTATGGCGCGCACGCTTTCACCGGGAATAGCAGCCTCCTCGTCTTCTCCCGTCGCTTGCGGCCTCTCTTCCTCCGCCGGTTCATCGCCTGCGCTTTGCACAGCAGCGGCGGTGGCAGGGCCCGGCTGCGGCTTCACATCAACGTAGAGGCCCCTCGATGAGCCCACGAGCAGCCTGCCTTTAGCATCCTCTGCAATCGCGTAGATGGTGCGATTGGCGAAACGCCCGAAGGGCTGCCATCTTGAGCCCGCCTCGTCATAGATGAAGAGCCCGCGATTCGTGCCGCACAGCAGCCGTCCGTCACTGGTGCGGTAGAGCGTGCGCACGAAGTTGCTCATCTTATCCGTGGAGACGTTCTCGTTGTGCGGGCTCTGCGGGTCGTAGCGGCAGACGCCCCTGTCCGTGCCGAACCAGACGACGCCCTCGCTATCAACGAAGATGGCCCGCACGTTATCGGAGCGCAGCCCGCCCGCCGTGCTTTCAAAAGTGAAATGCTCAGGGCTTCTGAGCGCGTCCCTGTAATGGAATGCGCCGTGACCTTCCGTGCCGACCCACATGCCGCCCGCCCCATCCGCCTTGAGCGCTTTCACGGTGCCCGCGTCGCTGCCTATCCTTTTCGGGTGAAGCGTATCGCTCGCTTCGTAGAGCCCGCTATCCGTGCCGCGTGCCTGCGCGCCGAGCCACAGAGCGCCGCGCCCGTCCGTCTCCAGGGCATTGACGAAAAAGGGACGCGGGCTGCTCATGATCTCCTTGACCGAATCGCCTTCGATGCGCAGCAAGCCGCGACTATGCGTGCCGACGATCAGGGCCGGGCCGATGGAGGCAAGGCTCGTGAGCCTTAGAAGTCCCGGCTCGTCTGCGGCAGCGCTCAAGAGCGGCGGGTCCGGGTACGCACGCACGGCGAGCGTTCCATCCCCGCTGCTGCGACACTCGAAGACAGCGCCCTGCTCGCTCGCCAGCAGCGTGCGCCCGCGCTCGGGCGTGATGATGGCCGTCACGGCTTTGCCCGCAGTCTCCTTTACCTCCTGAAACTCTCCGCCGTAGAGCCGGGCCGCGCCCGCCTCCGCTCCTATCCACAAGACGCCTTCCGCGTCTACTTTGAGCGTGAGCACGCGCCCGGCCAGCAGCCCTTCGGAAGCGATGGTCTGCGTGCGTCGACCGTCGAACTTCGCCAGGCCGCGCTCGGTCCCGAACCACATCACGCCTTCCGCGTCCTGAGCGATGGCGTGCACCTGATCGGACGGCAAACCGTGAAAGAGCGTCACGGCCCCCCACTGGTGCAGGTTGCGCGCACGCGCAACGGAATCCTCAGCGCCGCTCTCGGCGAGCGTTGAAGAGATGACGCAGAAACTTAAAATGCAGAGTATGAAAAGAGAAGCCGGTAGCGCCTGTGGCAGCGGGCGGGTTTTTTCAACATTGAGCACCCGCCCGCTGCCGCAGGCGCTACTGATTGCATAGCCCGTCCCTCTCTTCATCTTATTTGTCGTCGCCACGCCTGAGCGTTCGTGCGGCCTCGCGTTGCTTATCACTTCTCACGCTCCGCCGCGCTTGCGCTCCTCTTCCATGAAACGCTTGCGGTCGCGCTCGATCCACGCGCCAAGCTCGCGCTCGGCGCTCTCAAGCTCGTCGCTATTGATGAGGCCGCGCCGCAGGGCCTCGAAGAAGGCGCGCGTCCGCACGTTATAGGCGAGCTTGTCGTAGGCTTCGTTGGGCGTGCCTTCGGAGGTGGCGAGGAAAAGTTTTTCGTAGAGCGTGGCGAGACGGCTCTCGACGCCGCGCAGGGAGAGACTGCACTTGCGCGCGATGGCCCAGTTCGAGAGGCCCAAAGCGAGATAGTAGAGCGCTTCGGCCTCGAACTCCGTCAGGAGCGGGCGCTTGAAAGAGTCTTTGAAGGAAGGGTCGATCATGTCCGCGCCGTCTTCGAGGACGGCGGCGACGAAGCGCAGGAAGCGCGACTCGGGATTGTTCTTGTGGATGAAGCCGTAGGCGGGCGGCGGGTCAACCGAGCGTATGATCTTGCGTATCTCGTTGATGTAGACCTCGTGCGGGAACTGCGTCCAGAAGATGATGCGCGCGGCGGGGAACTCGCGCCAGATGGCGCGCGCAGCCTTGACGCCCGAAAGCTGCGGCATCTGTATGTCGAGCACGCACAGCTCCGGCCTGTGCTCAAGCGCTAAACGGACGGTCGCCTCGCCGTCGGCGGCCTCTATGACGGGCGCGTGCGTCGAGAACTCCCGCTCAAGTATCTCGCGCAGGTAATGGCGCTGCGCCACGTTGTCTTCGGCGATCAGGATAGACATGGCAAAGTTGATTATATACCTTCCGCCCTATTTACGGGTGTAAGCTTCAAGCACTCTATCCCACTATATATCACAGGCGATGCCCGTTCCGTCTTCTTGTATGTCCTGCCCATGCCGTGGGTCAATGTGGATTGCCACACCTGCGCCGTGCGTCCCGCACATCAAGGCCGCAGAGGTCAGCCCGGCGCGACGCTGTTCGTCTCCGCGTAGCGCCCATCCGCCTGCCAGAGAATAATCAACGCAATGTTATCTCGCTTACTGCATAGACATGTCTCTTCGCCGCGCGCGTGGGCACTCTTGCATCTGCTCCTCATCTCGGCTGTGTGCCGCTCGCGCAGAGTCTTCAAGCATGGACGGACGCGCACCGCGCGCGGCGAAGAGACACCCGCCACAGCAAGGCCGAACGCGGAAGGCGTCAGGCGGAAAGCTGCGGAAGAGATGGGAAGGCGAGCGACAGGAGCTACCGGCTGAAGATTCTTGATTGAAACCGTTCGTACGACACTCCTTTGAAGGAGGATGACGTGTTCGAGCTTCTTCCTGAGCGACAGCTTGATCGAGAGATGCGACGGACCCTGAATGTCGCGGGCGTTTACTTTGCGATTATCCTCGCCGTCTTCTCATTCAACCTCTACCGCCTGCGCGCACAGCGCTCCGGCGCAGACGTTGAAGCCAGAGGGCAATCCGCCGGGAGCGAATCAAGCAGGGAAGCGCGGCCCTTCTTCTCGCTGACGACTAATCGAAGCTTCGCGCCGACGGAAAAGGCCAGGCTCTGGGCCAGCTACAGGGACCTGGAGGCGCTGGACTTTCGCGTCTATCGCGTCAACGACCCAGTGAAATTCTTTCAGCAGTTGGACAATCCGCACGGGGTCGGCAAAGAGGAGGAGGATGAGATCGAGAGCGATTACAGCCGCGAATCCTCCACGCTTGAGAAGACGCGCTCCGTCAAGAGCTGGATTTACGCGGCGATCAAAGAGTACGTCCGCGATCAGCTCAAGCGCCAGCACCGTGAGACTTTCAATCGCCGGTTTCGCCCGCAGGATTCCTCTGCAACCATCAGAACGCCGCTCAACGTGGCCGATTACGCGCGCGTCCCGCTCTTGAACCCGAGCCAGTTGGTCAGTAGCTGGCGCGAGAAGTTTCCTCCCACGGAGTCCGGTTACGACGGGCGCACCATCTCGCTCGGCAGGCGCGAGCCCGGAGTCTATCTGGTCGAAGCCATCAATGGCGGCCTGCGCGCTTACTGCGTCGCCATCGTGACCGAGCTGACGATGGTGCAGAAGACGACCGGCGAGGGCGAAGTGCTCTCCTATATCGTTGACCGCCGCACGGGCGCACCGCGCGCAGGCGCAAAGGTTCTCCTCACGCGGCGTCAAGAGACGCTGGCGAGCGGCGTGACCGACGAGGGAGGTATCTTTAAAACCGTCATCGAAAAGAGGAAGCCGGAAGAGCAGGCTGTTGGTCAAGAGGAAGAGATTGAAGAGGGAGACGCCCCTCATGATTCCTACCTCGTAATGGCGAGCGATCATGAGAGCTTCGCTATTTCCGATCTGGATTCCTTCTACTTCGGCGCGTACGGAGACGGTTACGACGATAGCCTGAGTGGTTTTATCTACACTGATCGCCCCGTCTATCGCCCCGAGCAGAAGGTCTACTTCAAGGGGATTCTGCGTCGCTGGGCGGCGGGCCTGGGCCATGAGATGGTTGAGGGCTCAAGCGTCAGCGTGACGATCAATGATTACAACGGCGGCAAGCTCTCGGAACAGACGCTCGCGCTCTCTTCGCGCGGGACGTTCTCAGGCGAGCTTGAGCTTCCAGCCGAAGCCCCGCTCGGCACTTGCCAGATCACGGCCCGCGTCGGCACGGCGACCGCGACACACTACTTCTCCGTCCAGGAATATAAGAAGCCGGAATATAAAGTGAAGGTCACGGGCCCAAAGCAATTCGCCGCCGTCGGCGAGCGCGTGCGTTTCTCCATCGATGCGCGCTACTTCTTCGGCTCGCCCGTCGCGGGCGCCGACGTGAAGTATTACATCTCGCGCTCGCGCTACTACCATTACTGGGCGGGCGAAAGCGATGACGACGACGACGACCCTCTCGATTCGGAGCTGATGAATGATGAGAGCTATTTCGACGACAACAGCGATTCTTACTACGGAGCGGGCGGCGACATAGTTGACGAGGGCGAAGGAAAGCTGGACGGGAAAGGTCGCATGGTGGTTGATTTCGAGGTTCCAGAGCCGGACGAGGAGGACGAGTGGGATTACACTTACCGACTCGAAGCGCAGGTCACGGACGCCTCGCGCCGCCAGATGCAGGCGAGCGCCGGGTTTACAGGAACGCGCGGTCGCGCCATCGCCTTCGCGCAGCCGGAACGCTACGTCTATTACCAGGGCGATCAGGCACGCATCCAGATCAGGACGGCTGATTACCTGGGCCACGCGGTCGCGGCCAAAGTGACGCTCAAGTTTATGGAGCATCGCTGGGAGAGGGTCGAAAAGCATACCGCCTCGGGCGAGAGCTACGCCGATTACGAAGCGCGGCGGCGCGAGCTTGCGACCGCAGAGGTGGAGACAGGCGCTGACGGGCGCGCGTCCTACGATTACACCGTGCCGCAGATGGGCAATATCTACATCAGGGCCATCCTCCACGAAGAGGGCAAAGACGTAGTGAGTCGCGGCGGCTCGTTCTGGGCCACCGACCGCAAAGGCGAGTGGGGCAATCTCTCCTTCCGCGATGACGGCGAAAATTCCATCAAGCTCATCCCGGATAAGAAGTCTTACCGCCCCGGCGAGACGGCTCATGTCCTGGCCGTGCTTCCGACCGAAGACGTTCACCTGCTGGTGACGACGGAGCTGGCGACGATCATGACTGCGCGGCGACTCCACGCGCCCGGTCGCACGCTCCTGATAGATGTGCCCATCGAGCCGCGCTACGCGCCGAACGTCTACCTGAGCGTCGCCTACGTCAAAAACGACGAGCTGTACACGAACGATCAGCAGTTGGCCGTGCCCGCGCGCGGCAAGTATCTGAGCCTTTCCATCATCCCGAACAAGAAGGAGTACAAGCCGCGCGAGACCGCTTCCTATACCATCGTTGCGCGCAACGCCGACGGCTCTCCGGCGCAGGGCGCGGAGCTTAGCTTCGGCGTCGTGGACGAAGCCATCTACAGCATCATGCCCGAAAACGCAGGCAGCATCAGGCATGAGTTCTACGGCCAACGCTATAACTCGGTCGAGACGCGTATGGCCAGCTCCTTCGTCTTCACAGGCTATTCCGGCCAGCAGGCGATTAACCTCGCACGCAACCGTCCCTCCTATCAGCTCGCAGACTTTAAGAACGAGACGGCGCTGGCCGAGCCCACCGTCCGCCGCGAGTTCAAGGACACTGCCTTCTGGCAGCCGGATGTCGTGACGGGTGCGGATGGCCGTGCCACCGTCAAGTTCAAGCTGCCGGACAACCTGACGACCTGGCGCGCGACCGCTCATGCCGTCACCGAAGACACGCGCGTCGGCTCAGCCGTCACACGCGTGCTCGCGCGCAAGGATGTCATCCTGCGCCTTGAGATGCCGCGCTTTCTCACCGAAGGCGACACGGTGACGATCTCCGGCGTCGTTCACAACTTCCTCAAGACACCGAAGACGACGCGCATCTCTTTAGAAGTCAGCGGCGCGCAGTTGCTGGGCCCCTCGACCGAGACGGTGTGGATTCCGGCGATGGGCCAACATCGTGTTGACTGGCGCTTGTCGGCCATGCAGGCGGGCTTGATGAGCCTGCTGGCGAAGGCCCGCACCGACACGGAATCCGATGCCGTAGAGATGCCGATGGAGATAGTGCCGCACGGCCTCAAGCGGACGATGGCACAGGTGACGACGATCACCGCAGAGAGGGCGGATCAAACCGTCACGCTCGACTTACCCGCGCACCCTGACGTGCAGGCGCGCAAGCTACGCATAGAAGCCTCGCCCTCGGTCGCCTCGACGCTCTTCGGCGCGCTCGACTACCTGACGGGCTACCCTTACGGCTGTGTGGAGCAGACCATGTCTCGCTTTCTGCCGGACGTGATCGTCGCGCAGGCGCTCAGGGACGTGCAGACCGCAAGGATTAAGAAGACGAATAATCTGGACGAGAAGGTGCGGCGCGGCCTTGATCGCCTCTATAGTTTTCAGCACGCGGACGGCGGCTGAGGCTGGTGGAAGAATGACGGGAGCGAGCCCTTTATGACGGCCTATGTCATTGACGGGTTGACGCTGGCGAGCCGCGCCGGATACGCGACTGAAGCCTGGCGCGTCGAGCGTGGACGCGAGCGCCTCAAGCAGTTGATCGACGAGGGCAAGACGGGCGAGAGGATGCCCGGCGCGGAGACGCGCGCTTACATGATCTATGCTCTCAACGAAAGCGGCGAGACGGACGCGAGCTACCTGGACGAGCTGTATGCGGAGCGCGCGAATCTACAGCCTTACGGTCGTGCGCTGCTGGCCCTGTCACTTAAAGAGCGTGGCGATGATCGTGCGCGCGAAGTGGTCGCGGAGCTTGAGGGCCTGGCTCAGACCAACGAGTTCGAGGCCCACTGGCCCTCGCGCTTCCGGTCTCCTTACGGCACAGAGCAGGTGATGGATACGGAGGCGACGGCGCTGGCGCTCAAGGCGCTGGCAAGGATTGCGCCGGAGAGCCCGCTGCTCGCCGGGGCTGCGCGCTGGCTCGTCGGAAATCGTCGCAACGGTTACTACTGGATGTCTACCAGGGAGACGGCCTTTGCGATCTTCGGCCTCACGGAATATCTCAAGGTGAGTCGTGAGCTGTCGCCCGATTACACGCTGGAAGTCTACGTCAACGACGAGCCCGTCATCTCGCGCCGCATCACCTCTGCGGACGTAGAGACGGCGCAGACCTTCACGGTCGAACGCAAAGGTCTGCGGGTCGGGGCCGCCAATCGCGTGCGGATTGTGAAGCGCGGTCGCGGAGCCGTCTATCTCTCAAGCACGCTCGAATATTTCACGGGCGACGAAGAGGTCGCCCCACAGTCTTCAACCGATCTGAGGCTGACGCGTGAATACCTGCGATTGAGAGTCATGGAAGACGGCGACGGCAAGGCTAGCTGGAAGCTTGAGCCGCTCTCGGGCGAGATTCGCTCCGGCGATCTTATAGTCTCGCGTCTACACCTGGAGGGCGCGCGGGCGCAATACGTGATGATCGAAGACCCTATCCCGGCGGGCTGCGTCCAGCTCGCGGGCATGAGCGGCCTCAACCTCGGTTATACGGACGGGCGCTGGAGCGACTGGTACAGCGCACGCGAGTTCCGAGACGAAAGGACAGTCTTCTTCCTCAACCTCTTCGACGGCGACGCCACATTTCAATACGCCATGCGCGTCGAAGTGCCCGGCGCATTCCGCGTCGCGCCGGCCCGCGCCGAACTGATGTACCAGCCGACCATCCAGGCCAATACGGGAAACACGCGGCTCAACATTCTGGATAAAAAGTGAAGGGAAATCTTCGACCTGAGGCGCGACTGACTTTTATTTGCTAAGTGAGAATTGTGGAGGGACGGATGCTAAAGGAAGTTTTGAAAGCAATGAGCGCGGCGTCGTGCCGTCTCTGGCGAAGCCGGCGGGTCTCGCTTCTACTTGCAGGACTTTATAGCTCCCTGCTGGCGGTGCTCTATCTCTTCATCTCGACCAGGGAGGCGAGCGTGGGGCAGGTGCTTCTAACGCTGCTGCTGGCCGCGCTCGCGCCAGCCCTCTTCTTTATGCTTCAGGCGGTCGCGGTGAATTATGCTCAGGGTGAATCCCAATGGTTCTTGCTGCTGCGGCGGTCGCCCGGAGATTCCTGCAAGCTGGCGCTCGTCAGCCTGCCGCTCATTCTACTGGCCTTGGTCTTCATCTATCTTCTCAACAAGCTTCAGCTAAACTCCCACATCCTTACGCGGACAGTTACGCCGTCGTGGCCCCTGGTGTCAGGAGGATGGTTGACGGCCTCAGGTCAAACGCGGCAGTGGTCGCTGATCATGATCTCCACGCTGCGCCTGCTTGTTTTCGCTATCCTTCTGCCGCTTCTGGCCATTCACCTGTGGAGCGCAACGGTCGTTAACGGTCTACTGCCGACACTCAAGAGGGCGCATCGCACC
Source organism: Pyrinomonadaceae bacterium (assembly GCA_036389095.1). Classification (GTDB taxonomy): domain Bacteria; phylum Acidobacteriota; class Blastocatellia; order Pyrinomonadales; family Pyrinomonadaceae; genus DASQYE01. Next base: position 74,111 of record DASVQM010000054.1, on the reverse strand, counting down.
CTGGCCCTCGCCCTCAGACCTTCATCCGTACTGATCTACGCGCTCGGCCTGACGCTCTTCGCCGTCATCCCCTACTTCCTACTCTTCGGCCACGTCCATGCGGGCAAAGCCTGGATCGAGATAGGACTCCTCCTTGCGCGATTACTAATGGTCTTTCTCTTCACCATCTACGGCTGGACTCTCACAGTGAGCGCGCTGATTCAAGGGATGAAGGATGAAGGATGAAAGAAGGAAATTAACAGGGATGGACAGAGATGGTCAGGATAAGGAAAAGCAAAGGAAGACATGCATGCCGTAATGCTTTTATCTTTCATCCTGCCTGTAGTTCTTATCCTGCTTTCTGCTTTCTATCCTGACCATCTCTGTTAATTTCCTTCTTTCATTCCTGCTTTTCTGCGACGGTCACGGCCCACCATGGGCCCAGGCTCTTTTCGCCGGTAGCAGACCAGTACCAGGCCGACGCGTCCGGCCAACTGTCTCCGGCATCGGTGTAAATTCTTTCGCGGACGCGCAGGCGCTCCTCTTTGCGTGTTGCGGTGAAGCTTCCCCAGCGCGCGCCGTTACTGTCAACGTGGAGGGCGGAAGGCTTGACGCTGTAGCCTATGCCCTCAAAGCAATCGGAGGCGGGATGCAGCTTTCGTGTCGGCTGCGTGACCCAGCGAATAATGATCTCGCGCTTCCCGTCCGTGAAGCGTGCGATGCGCCCTGGGAAGTCGCGCCCGAATCTCTGCTCGCGCTCAGACATCGCCAGAGGCTTGAGCGCCTGACCTTCAAAGCTCACGGGCCAACCCGGAAATATCACGGAGGAGGTCTCAGTGTTATCACGTCGTGACCGCGCCGCCGGAAGTAAGGGAACCAATGCTGCCAGGGCGCAGGCGATTACGTAGCAAGCAGTTCGCCGCATACTCTCTCCCTTCGCATCATCCGCACAGCCGCCAGAATAACGCCCGCCACGATCAGGAAGGCGAACACGCCCGCGCCGTCGTGGGCCCAACCCGGCATCTCTATAATTCCGGCTTCGAGATAAAAGAGCGTCACGGCGCGAAAGATGTTTCCCAGGATAATCGCGGGCAGCGCCAGCGCCAGCACCAGCAGGGTCTTCAAGCAGCGCAGCCCGTAGAGACAGGCCAGGGTGCAGGCCAGGTACATCCCCGTCCAGAGCATGCGGACGCCGCTGCACGGCGCATCAATCCAGATAAGCTGCCCGTTCCAGTTGAGACATGCGCCTTCCTGTAGGACGGCGAATCCGCCGAGCCTGATGAGCGGCGATGCCGCAGCGGCGACCAGCACCCTCAGCGGATAGCCGCCGTAGAATTGCAGTGTCGGAATCAAAGGCAGCGACAGATAGATCAACCCCAACATGCCTGTATGAAGCCGCCTCCCGAAACAAAGGGCGCTCAGCGTGAGACCGAGCGCCGTCGCGGCCAGGCCCGCGCGTGCCAGCGGCGGCAATACAGCGTATGCCGCGCAGTAAGTGAGCAACGCGAGCGTGGGCGGAAACAGCGTTGCCTTCACTTCCGAAGCCCCTCTCTTATTCTTCTCTTGAACGGCTGCCCGTCCGTATAAAGAGAAAAGCGTGACAGTTGCGAGCGCAAGCAGACTCCACCGCTCGTCCGTCGAATCCGTCATGCGCGCAACGTACCAGCGCCAGACAGGCCAGAAGGCCGAAAGCTGTAGCGCAAGGAGAATTATAGCCCTCTTCATATTGACCTCCGGCTATGCTAAAGGCGCGTTGAGCCTGCGGCGATAGAGCAGCCATAAGAGCATGGCCATGACGACGGCGATGAGCAGGTACATCTCCGGCTCTGGAATAGTCGGGACGGTTCCGGGAGCGACGGCCTGAAGTCCGGCCTGATCGTATTGCGCCTGTGTCTCAAGGACGACAGCCCCGCTCACTGGCGTCACCAGTTGATAGAGCGTCGCAAGCTTCGTCGCTTCCTCCTCCCAATCCTTGCCACGGGCCGCGAGCAAACGCGCCACCTCGTCGTTGGCCCAGAGCCTTGCCAGATGCGCAGACGTCTCCCTGACGGCGGGCGAGGCTGGCAACGGCTCAAGCCGCTCGCGCGTCCTGACGAATTCGAGCGGCTTCGCCCGCCCGGTCAACTCCGCTAACAATCCCTCCAAATCCGATTGCAGCCCGCCCGCGCGCGCCGAGACTTCAAACGCGCCGATTCCATCCAGACCTTCCGCAATCAGATCAGGGCCGTTGCCCGCCTGCACAGCGTAAAGCATGGGCCCAAGGGGCTGCCGCTCCCAACGCTGACGCAGCCCTTCGACGCCCTGTAGCAGAAGCGGCTGCGGGCCGTGAACCCATATGATGACGCTCTCAAGCGGGCTCGCGGCGGCGATGTCCCAAGCCTTCAAAAGAGGCGCGACGTTATCGGCTCCGCCCTCGAAGCGCACGCTTTCGATCAACGGCGCGATCTCTTCCGGCTTGCCGCTCAATGGATGCTGGCTCGCTCCGACTTCATAAACGCCATTGCCGTCTGCGAGCAGCAGCGTCAGCCGAACGTCAGCCGGAAGTGATTTCAGAGCGGCGCTCGTCTCCTCGCGCCAGGCCGCCATGCTGCGCGACGTGTCCAGGACGAGCACGATACGCGAGCGCGCAGGAATGCTCTTCTCCCGTATAAGCTGGCGCACAAGCTCTCCGTCATGCTTCACATCATCACGCGTCCAGCTTTCGCCCACCTCGCTCGCTCTGGCAAAGCGAACGAACGCGCCGCGCTCGGATAGCTCCGCATCGCTGACCGCGCCGCGAACGGCATAGATGCCCGCCCCAGGCTGTTCCGTTTCTAAGCCCTGAGCATCAACGTGCATCGGCGATTCGGACTCTATCCATACGGCATGGCTGACCAGTTCTGGAATGCGGAAGTTCCTGTTGATCAGGTGCGGCAGGCGCAGACGGGCCTGAGCCCTTTCTTCCAGCATGAGCGGAGTGGTGATGCCCAAGCGAATCTTCATCTCGCCGCCACGGGGCTGGATGGGGAAACACTGTACGAGTATGCGGTCGTGCCCGGCTGTCGTGACCAGCAAGGGGTCGCGGCGCTGGCGGACAACCCGCTCGTAAGCCCCACGCGCCTGGCTTCTCGCGGCAAAAGCAGCCTCGCGCTCCTGGCCGTCAACCCAGAGCGTCAGTCGAGAGACGACGCCGCCCGGCGGAAGCTGCACCTCTGCGCGCGCCTCATGCTGGAAGACGGAGTCGTTCTTGAACACCATCGTCCATTCGATATAGCCGAGACCGGCCTCAGCATCTACAGAGCCGTCCATGCGCGAAGCCGTGAGCGCGAGCCCCTTAACTTTACCCGCGATCACTGTCCCGCCCTGATCCGGGTCAAAGTCGAACCTATCCCGCGGCATGAAATGGCTGCCGACCCTCTCGGGCGGGAGCGAAGTATTAAAAGTCTCGCCCATCAGACGGAAATAGATTTTCCGCGCATCCTCCGGCGAGACGGGCTCGTCAAGGGAGAACAGGAATCCGACAAAGTCCGTGGCGTGGCCCGTTCTCTCGTAGCAGGCGCGCAGCATGTAGTCCTTATCGCCGACCATGCGCAGCAATCTCAGTCCGCGTGCGCTTCGCTCAGGAGATTCGGATGCGGCCATCTGCAAGCCTACGCGCGTCAGCGAGGCCGGAAGCTCCATCAGAAAGATCAACGCAAAGGCCAGCGAGAGCCCGGCGACGAGACCCCCACGCCTGAAGGCAAAGCTCCGCGGAGCGATGCCTCGAAGCCGTCGCCGCAGGGCGATGCCCGAGAGAAGAGAGAAGAGCGGGGCCATCGGCAAAAGACCGAGCCCGCCGAAGGTGACGGCGATGGCCGCCAGCGGAAGAACCGGCAGATAGACAATCGTGTAGAAGATGGAGACACCCATGGCGACAGCATTGGCCATGCCGAGCAAAGGGCCACGCTGCGTACTGCCTTTGCGAATCGCCAGCCACACCTGTAGATGCGCGAGCGGCACAAAGGCGACGAGCAGCAAGTGCCAGAGCGTAGGAATGGGGTCGAATAAATCCTCTGCGCTCATGTGCGTCGTCGCTTCGACGACAATGGAAATCGTCGGCAGAATGATGCCCGCTAAGAGAGTCGGCAGCAGCAGTCGCCGCCAAAGCCGTCCCCTTGTCTCCCGTGCCTGCTCCAACATGCGTTGGCCTCCTTCTAGAATCATTGTCTCAATCCTTCCACGCGAACCGCGCCTCGGAGTCGAGCCGTTATTCCCGGCTGGAATCGTGTCGAAAAGGACTTTACAATGTAAAGAAGTTTTTGGCAATACAATTTTTCCGAGTTGATGGACGGCGTGCCGGTACGCGTAGAGGAGCGGAGACGGATTCGGGGCCGCCGTGGCCGTAGCGCCTGCGGGCGATCTTTGATATACCAGACGAGTGGATTCGGTCGGCTTCTAAATTCTTCAGGAGGAGTGGCGGGGAGATGTCTGGCGCGGCTGGCGAAGAAGCGGGTCTCGATCTGGCGCGAGCGCGTCGAGAGACGCCGGGCTGCGAGAACGTCATTCATTTCAATAACGCGGGGGCGGCGCTGATGCCGCAGCCGGTGCTCGACGCCTTGGTCAATCACCTCCAACTGGAAGCGGCCATCGGAGGCTACGAGGCTAAAGAGCGCGAGCAAGAGGCGGTCGAGCGCGTTTACACGGCGGCGGCGCAACTCGTCGGCTGCGCGACGGATGAGATAGCCATCGCCGAAAACGCCACGCGCGGCTGGGACATGGCCTTCTATGCCATCTCGTTCCGGCCCGGTGATCGCATCCTGACGGCGCAGGCGGAGTACGCCAGTAACTACATCGCTTATCTGCAAGTCGCGCGGCGCACAGGAGCGAGGGTCGAGGTCATTCCCAATGACGAACGGGGACAGGTATCGGTCAAAGCCCTGCGCGAGATGATGGACGAGCGCGTCAGGCTCATCAGCATTACGCATGTGCCGACCAACGGAGGGCTCGTCAATCCCGCCGCCGAAATCGGTCAGGTCGCGCGTGAGGCGAATGTTATCTACTTGCTGGATGCCTGCCAGTCTGTCGGGCAGATGCCGATTGATGTGAGCCGGATAGGTTGCGACATTCTTTCGGCGACGGGTCGCAAGTACCTGCGAGGCCCGCGCGGCACAGGCTTCCTCTTTGTCCGGCGCAGCCTCGCGGAGAGGCTTGAGCCGCCTTTCCTGGACCTGCACGCGGCCCGTTGGGTGGAGAAAGATCGTTTCGAGATTCGCCCTGGTGCGCGCCGCTTCGAGAACTGGGAAGCCTTCTATGCCGGAAAGGTCGGGCTCGGCGTCGCCATTGATTATGCGCTCGGTTGGGGATTGGAGGCGATTTATGCGCGCGTCGTCAAACTGGCGGAGATGCTACGCGCGCGTTTGATTGAGTTGGGATTCGTCTCCGTGCATGACCTGGGCGCTGAGCGTTGCGGCATCGTCACCTTCACCGTGCATGGGGTTGATTCAGCAGAGGTGCAGCGCAGGCTCGCAAGAAATAGTATCAACGTCACCATCTCGCAGGCCGAAGGCACACTGCTAGACATGCGTGAGCGGCGACTGGAAGCAATCGTTCGGGCCTCTGTCCACTACTACAACAGCGAAGAGGAGGTCGAGCGATTCTGCGAGACGCTCTCCGCTCAATTCTGATTCCGTGGGCCGCGCTTGCGAGAGAGGGGCGGTGGAGGAATGAGAGTCAGCAGTGCCTTTAAAGTCGAAGCTGTCTTTTGAGCGGCGGAGAGGAGATTGATGAGCCTGGAGGAAGAGCAGCTGCGGACGATTGATCGTGAGTGGAACGAGGCTTATCCGAAGTGTGACACGGGCGCGCTCGCCCGCATTATCGCAGACGATTGGGTGTGCATTGACGGCGCTGGATTAGTGATCGGCAAGAATCAACTGCTTGAGAGAGTCGCCTCCGGCCCCTTCACCTTCGACTCGCACGAGTTCGATGAGATGTCCTTACGCGTCTTCGGAGACGAGGTGGTCGTGACGGGGCGGCTCAGGGGAAGCGGGCGCGACCAGGAAGGGCCATTCTCTTTAGAGCAGCGCTATACGCGCGTCTTTGTCAGAAGAAACGGTTCATGGCAGGCGATAGCGACATAGGTGACGGTCGTCCCGCCGCGTTGAGTACAGCCTGGCGCGAAAGCTCCGCCGACGAAGCGGCCCCGCCTTTGCAAGAAGGTCAGGATTTCTTTCCTGAAGGCGATTGCTTCTCTCTCGCCAGCCCGTACAATACCAGCCCGACGACAAGTGCAGTGATGCCCGTGTAGAGGGTGATCGTGCTTAGTGGCCGCAGAATAGTAGTCCCTGTGTATAACGAAGAGAGAACGTAAAAGAGCCCGCACATTATGCCTATGGCCATCAAAATCTGGCCCGAATTCTTTCGGCGCATCTATAAAATCCCCCGGAGCGTAATCTTTATGTTAACTGTCGCTTGATAGGTTATATGAATCCGCGCGGAAGAGGAAACGCGCGTAAGGAGTCTTAGAGGCGGGCGTCCCTCGGCACGTCTGCATTAGAATGGCCCTATCCTGTATTGATCGGTGTTGAGATTGATGCGCAAGACCATCCTCAGTTTTCTCGAACAGGATGCCGACGGGGAGAGAGGGGCAGCGTTCGCCCACTGGCACGGCTTGCGCGTCTGCGTCTGGCCCTATGCGCGTGTGGCCGAGACGGCTTTTCGATTCGCATGCGAGCTTGAGGCCAGAGGCATAGGCAAGGGAGACCGCGTGCTGTTCATGGCCGAGAACAGTCCGCAATGGGTGGCGGCCTTCTTCGGCTGCCTCCTGCGCGGCGTGATCGTCGTCCCGCTGGATGTTTCGAGCGCAACGGATTTCCTCTCTCGGGTTCATCAACAGACGGATGCGAAGCTGCTGCTCTATAGCACGGATGAGCCGCCACAGAGCATCCGAAGCTTGCCCTGCATAAATCTTCAGGAGTTGGCCCAGCGCGTTGCGCTTCATCCGGCGACCGCCTACGCTGCCGCGCCGTTAGATGAGGACGACATCGTTGAGATCATCTACACTTCGGGGACGACGACCGAACCGAAGGGCGTCATTCTCACGCACGCGAATCTCTTGGCGAACCTCACGCCGCTCGAAGCGGAGGTGCAAAAGTATCTCAAGTGGGAGCGGCTGGTGCATCCGCTGCGTTTCCTCAACCTGCTTCCGCTCAGCCACATCTTCGGTCAATTCATGGGCATCTTCGTGCCGCTGCTCCTGGGCGGCGAGGTCTTCTTTCAAGACTCTTTGAATCCTTCCGAGATCATCCACAGGGCCAGGACGCGGCGCATCAACGTCATCGTCACAGTCCCGCGCCTGCTCGATACGCTGCGCGAGAAGATCGAGCGCGAGTGCGAAGCGGGCGGGCGCGTCGAATCGTTTCGCCGTCATCTGAAAGCGGCGGAGCGTTGGAACTTTCTGCGGCGGTGGTGGGCCTTTCGCGGCGTTCACGCTCAGTTCGGGTGGAAGCTCTGGGCCTTCATCTCCGGCGGCGCGACGCTTGCGCCCGAAACCGAAAGCTTCTGGCAGCGTCTTGGCTTCGCCGTCGTGCAGGGCTATGGGATGACTGAGACAGCCTCGCTCGTCAGCGTCAATCATCCCTTCAAACAAAGTCGCGGCTCTATCGGCAAGACTCTTCCGGGCCAGGAGGTGAAGCTGGACGAAAGCGGCGAGATCATGGTGCGCGGGCGTAACATCTCGCCGGGTTACTGGAACGGCCAGGCGGGCCCGGAGAGCCGCAGTCAAGAAGGATGGCTGCGCACGGGCGACATAGGCGAGCTGGACGCATCGGGCAATCTCTTCTTCAAGGGACGCAAGAAGGATGTGATCGTCACGGCAGCCGGATTGAACATTTATCCTGAAGACCTGGAAGCGGCATTGCGCGCCGAGCCGGAAGTGCGCGACTGCGCCGTCGTCCCGGTTGAGACCGCTCGCGGGCCTGAGCCCTTCGCCGCGCTCATCATGCGCGAAGAAGGGCTAGACCCCTCGGCAGCAGTCGAACGCGCCAACAAAAGGCTGGCCGAAGCCCAAAGGGTGCGACACTGGCTCGTCTGGCCCGAGCCGGATTTCCCGCGCACGGCGACGCAGAAAGTCATGAGACGAAAGGTGGCAGAGATGTTGAAGGCGCATCTGTCGGGCCATCAAGCGGCGCTGCAACGCGGAGCTTCGGCGCTGGCCGAGGCAGTCGGTCGCCTGAGCTTGGAGGCGCACCCTTCCTTAGAGCCGTCGGCAAGTTTGGCGACCGACCTGAAGCTGGACTCGCTCGGCAGGGTCGAGCTGCTGAGCGCTTTGGAGGATCGCTACCAGATAGAGATCGACGAGGCGGCGTTCACGGCTGCGACCACGCTCGGCGAGATAGAGAGGATGATACAGGAAGGCCCGCGCGACCTGGCCGCCGCGCCGTATCCTTACCCTCTGTGGGCCCAGCGCTTTCCCGCGAGCTGGATTCGTCTCGTCGCGTTTTATCTGCTGTTGTTGCCGCTCACACGGCTGATGTGCTGGGTGAGGGCGGAGGGACGGGAGCATCTGCGGGGCTTGGATGGGCCTGTGCTGTTCGTCTCAAACCACGTCACGATGGCCGATCACGCGCTTATCATGTCGGCGTTGCCGGGAAGATTCCGCAGGCATTTGGCGATTGCTATGGAGGGCGAGATACTGCGCGACTGGGTGCATCCTCCTGCCGGGAAGGGGCGGCTCAGTCGTATGCTCGGGCGCTTGCAGTATGCGCTGGTCGTCACCTTCTTCAATGTCTTTCCGCTGCCGAAGAAGAGCGGCTTTCGTCGCAGCTTCGCTTACGCGGGCGTGGCGATGGATAGGGGCCAGAGCGTGCTCGTCTTCCCTGAAGGCAAGCGTTCCGAAGACGGGCGGATGCATACTTTCATGAGCGGCACGGGGATCCTGGCCGCAGACCTGCACGCGCCGGTTGTGCCCATCAAGATCGAAGGGTTGTTCCGGCTCAAGCAGCGCAGACAGTATTTCGCGCGGCCACGCGAGGTCTCCGTCATATTCGGCGAGCCCGTCATCTTCTCTGATAACAGAGAACCCGCGCACATTGCGAAAGAGCTTGAGCGGCGCGTCGCAGCGCTTTGACGAAAGAGTGAAGGAGTGACGTTGATGACGGATGCGGAACAAAAGGTGATTGATGCGTTGAGTAAGATCGCAGTCGCTTACGAATTGATAGAGATTGATCCGGCCTTCTCTGACACGGCTCTGTTCTGCGAGCGATATGGTTTCCCGCCGGAGCAGACCTGCAACACTATCCTCGTGACCTCGAAGAAGGGGCCGAGGCGAGAGGCGGCGTGCGTCGTTTTAGCCAACACGCGGCTCGACGTTAATAGGCGTGTCAGGAAACTGCTCGGCGCATCGAAAGCTTCTTTCGCCAGCGCCGAAGAGATGACGGCGCTGACAGGCATGGAGGTGGGCGGGGTGACGCCTCTGGCGCTGCCCTTGGGGCTGCCGCTTTACGTAGACGAGCGCGTGATGCGCCACGAATGGATCATCCTTGGCGGCGGCGGTCGCTCGATAAAGATCAAGGTCGCGCCCGAAGTGTTGACGAAACTGGGCGCGGAGGTCGTTGAAGATTTGGCTTTTGAGGCGTCGGCTATTTAAAGGGCGAAGAGGAGCGGTATGATCGAGACACAGAGGCTGCGATTGATCCCGTGCGAGCTGCGCCATTTCGAGGCTATCCTCGGCGACGAGAAAGAGCTTGAGTCCATCTTACAGGTCACGCTCGATGAAGACTGGCTCGGATTTGAAGCGGCGAAGGAAGCCATGCCCTTTTCCTATGAGTATCTGAAGGCGCACCCGTCCGCGCAAGACTGGTGGATGTACCTGGTCATCCATAGAGCCGACAGCACCCTCATCGGCCTGGGCGGCTACAAGGGCGAGGCAGATGAACGCGGCACGGTGGAGATAGGCTACAGCATCGCTTCCGGGTACAGGCTTCGCGGTCTGGCGACCGAAGCGGCGCAAGCCCTGATTGATCGTGCCTTCTCTTATGCACACGTCGAGAGAGTAGACGCTCATACGCTGCCGGAGAGGAATGGCTCTGTCCGAGTGCTGGAAAAAGTCGGGATGAAGTATGTCGGCTCAGTCGTTGACCCGGAAGACGGCGACGTGTGGCACTGGAGCTTGAGCCGCGAAGATTATGAGAGAGGGCGCGCGTCGAGCTGAAAACCCCTCCTCAGAATGACAGGGAAAAACTTTCATCCGGCGTCTTTGTAAGAACACTATCATCGTGTCGCAAGAAAACTGCAACCATTGAAGGCCGTGCAAGCCGTATCGTGTATTCGCAGTAGGGGACTTTTCCTTTGCAGTGAAATGGGGTCAAGTGAAGCGCCGGACTTGGGGCAGTCCGGCGCTTTTAATTTTTTCAGACTCGATTTGGATTTCTCATCTCTGTCAGGATGAGTTTGGAAGATCAGTAGGGCTTATACAAAGTTGCAAACCAAAGAAAGGTCAGTACGGGCAAAGCTCTCGGGCGAGTTCTCGTGAGCACAGCACCAGCCCGAGAGCTTTGCCCGTACTGACCTGCATACTGTGCTAAATGGTCGCGCTCATTTGCAGTGCGCTTGGGATGCTTCTACGCTTCAGAAGCTGAAGCGTAGAAGCATCTCCACGCGGCGATTGCCGCCCGCCTGATTGCCGCCGCCGCCGAAACCGAATCTGCCAGCCGAAGAGTTCGACTGCCCGAAAAACGGCGAGCTGAGGTTGCCTATGGGCGTTCCGGGGTTCGTGTGGTTGAGAAGATTCTGCACGTTTAGCGAGACGGTCAGGCTATAGCGTTTCGGCGTTTCCGTCGCATCGCCGAAAGTTCCGCCGCCTTCATTCCCTCCGAAGCCTCCGCCTCCTCGACCGCCGCCGCCACCGCGTCCTCCACGTCCGCCGCCGCCACCGCCGCCGCCGCGCCCTCCTGCCGCTCTTCCTCCTGCCGAATCGGCTGGCAGGTCGCCGAAGCCGAAGGTCTTGCCCAGTCGTAGATCGACCGTGAAGAAGGACGGGCCGGTTCCATAGTTACGCGGGATGAAAGTGGAACCCGGGCCAGGATTCGTATCGAATGCGCCGAAACGGGTCTGGACGACGCCGGGCTTCGTCAGGTCAGTGGCGAAGGCCGGTCGCTCCGTAAAGAGCGTGTCGCCGTTGGTGTCGCGCCCGGTAGTGATATTGAACGGACGACCGGAGTTGGCCGTGATGACCGGGCTCAGACGTATACCCCAGGGCAGGGCATTGAAAGAGCTGCGGACGGAGAAGCTGTGGCGTATGTCCTGCGCAGAGCGCCCGTACTCCGTGCTCAGGTCGTACTGGTTGATCGGGAAAGTGTTGACTCCATCCGAGTCGCTGCGCGCGCGATTCCAGGTATAGGTCGCAAAGATTGTGAACTTGCGGCTGAAGCGATTGTTGGCGCTGACGATCAACTGGTTCTGGTTGAAGCGCCCGCTCGATTCATACTGAAAGATATTGCCCTGGCCGACGAGTGGGCGCACGAGCGTGCCGGGCAAGGGCGCGTTGATGTTACGCGAGCGCAGGACGTGAAGCGAGCGGGCGCTGATGAAGTTGATGGAAAGCGTCGTCCTGTAGGGCAGTTGGTGCTCGATGCTGATGGCGGCCTGCATGGTGTAGGGCGCTTGCAGGTCTGCGGCCACCTGCCGCCTGGTTTGCGTGATGCGAAAATCCAGAAGCTCCGCCGCGGAGGGGGCGGCGGGGAAGCGGTTGAGGAACGGTAGGCCTCCGACGGTCGAAGTGGTGACGACGAACTGCTGCTGGTTCTCGCCGTTGAAGCGGTTGGCCTGCAAGGTCAGGTTTTCGGCGAAGCGTTGATAGAAGATGCCGAAGCCGCCGCGAATCACAGTCTGCTGCTGGCCCTGTCTTTGAGTCACACGCGGCGACCATGCGAAAGCGACGCGCGGAGCGAAGTTGAGATTACTGCTGATGTTGGTCTGCGCCTCGTAGCGCAGTCCGAGAGAGAGCGTGAAGTTGGGACGCACGCGCCAGTCGTCTTGAAAGAAGGGGCCGAAATCCAGTTGCGACACATCGGCCTCCGGGTTGCCTCCGGCGATGGAGAACTGCGTGGGCCCACCGCCGCGCTCGCGTATGTCAGCCGCCGTCAGACCGAAGATGGGCTGCTGTAAAAAGAGCGTCCGGCGATAGCGCTCGATGCTCGTGATGTTGATGAGCACGGGATTTCCACCGGCGTCACGGACGACATTGTTGCTGGCGTCGAGCTGCGGCGCGTTCCCGCCCGCGAAGGTGAAAGTGCCGCTGAAATTCTGCGGCGAGACATCGCGCAGGCGCACGCTGCGCAAGCGCGCACCGGCTTTGAGCGAATGACGGCCCACCGTCCATGAAGTGTAATTCGAGAGCTCGAAGCGGTCTTGATTGTTGAAGGAGAGCCCGACCTGCGCGCCGCCGCCCGTGAAGGCTTCGAGCACGCGGATGGTCGGCTGCTGGTTGCCGCCCGTCTGGCGGTTGCGGTCGCGCACGTACTGGAAGCGCGTCTCGTTAACGATGCTCTGATTGATGATCGCCGTCTCTATGAGTTGCAGCGTCTGCTCCGTGCTCTCCGTATCGTAGGCGCGCTCAAGAAGCGAGAAATCGCCCACGCCGGAGTTGCTGGCGCTGGCCCTCTGGTAGGTGTAGCGCGCGATGAGCGTGTTGGTCGCATTCAACTGGTAATCCAGGCGCGGGCTGAAGGTGGTGCGCCGCGCGGGCGTCAGCACAGTCTGGCTGAAGGGCGTCGGCACGAACGCCGAGTTGAGAATGATGGCGTTGATAACATCGTTATCGTCCGTCTCGTTGCGCTGGAAGTCCAGGAAGAAGGAGGCGCGTCGAGCGATGATGGGCCCACTCAGGTTGCCGCCATAGCGGCGTGCCTGGAAGGGGGCGCGCGTCGGAGCGAAGGGGTTGCGCGTGTTCAAGCTCTCGTCCGAGAAGTTGAAGAACGCCTGCCCGCGCAGCTTGTCCGTGCCGGGCTTGGTGAAGATTTCTATGCGACCGAAGCCAACGCGGTCGTATTCGGCGGAGAAGGGGTTGCGATTGATGCGTATCTCGCGTATGGATTCCTTGGGCGGTAAGCGCCCGCCCGAAAAGCCGTCAATGAAAAACTGGCCGCCCTCCTGGCCGGAACTCGGCCCGGCGAGCGCCTGCAAAGCCTCCGCGAGGTCGTCTGGGTCGTCGGGCAGAGTGTCGAGGTCTGCGCCGCGCAGCACAACCGCGCCCGCATTATTTTCGGGGTCGGTGCTGATATCTGCCTCCGGCGCGACCGTCACTTCGACCTGCTCGATGGCCACGCTTAGAGTGATATTGAAAGGCTCCGTGCGACCGGCTGCGACTTCGACCTCCGTATTTTCAAAAGGGGCGAAGCCAGCCGCCGCAGTCCGCAGGATGTAGCGGCCAGGAGCGAGCCCGGCGAAAGCATAACGACCCTCGTTGTCCGTGGTCGCAGTCCTCTCGACGCCGCTCGCGTCCGCCACCGTCACGGTTGCGCCGATGATCAAGCCGCCAAACTCATCCGATACCTGCCCGCGCAGTGTGGCGAGCGACTGTTGTTGTGCGAAGACGTTAGAGGAAAAGAAAATCGCTACTGCAAGAAGCAGCGCCGGACACATAACCCGCCGGAAAGAATTTTGAAGCATCAGCATAATCATTGTTCGTTAAAAATCTCATGATCGCAGAGAGCTAAGCCAACCTGCGTAACACGGGCTCGCGCTCAACCTTGAACGCAGAGAGCCCTCACCTGTTCGTTTATTTGAGCGTCGGGGCTCAGGGCTGCTCGCGCGTCCCTGTGCCGCCGCCGAGGACATCGCCCGGCAGCCCCGGATTCATCTGGCCATCGCGGCCAGGGCTTCCCTGCAAACGTCTCAAGAACTCCGCCTCGCCCGTCATGAGCGAGATGGCCGTGACGCGAGACGAGTCAGCCGCCATCGTGCCGTTGACGAGCACCATGTCGCCCTTCTTCAAATCGGCAACCGTGATCGCGGGCAGATTATCAAGCATCTCCTGAAAATTTCTTCCGCCCCTGCGCGGACGCTCTCCCCTGCCGTCAGGGCCCGGCCTGTTGTCGCCCGTCTGGGCATCCGTGCGCGGCGCGCGCTCAGCGGGCGTCGAGCCTCCCTGCTGCGCTCCTGCTCCGCCGCCGCCACCACCACCATCGCCTCGTCGCCCTCTTCTTTCGCCGAGCGATGCGGCCACTTCAGGCGTGATGCGGCGCAGCGTGGATTTCTGGCCGAAGCTGATGGTCAGAGACTTTCCCGTCTGCTCATTACGCACGGTGATCTCGTTGGTGGCGGTATTGATGGCCGTGATCGTCCCGCCCACGCGCTGGAATGCGCCGGAGATAATCTCTTCAGCCGTAAAACGCTTTCCATCGGCGCTTCTTTCGCCCTGAGCGCGTACCTGATCGCCGACTTTCAACTCCGCGAACGAGCCCGGTTTGGCATCTTTCGGGTTGAGAGAATCGGGCGCGTATCGAAGCAGCCGCACATTATCGGCGACGGCAATCGTGACGGGCTCTCCGCCTTCGCGCGAACGAACGAGGATGGTAATCTCGCGCGCCTGCGCGTTGATGGCCGTGATTCGTCCGACGACTCGGCGTCTGCGCTGTTCCTCGCGGTCGCGCTCCTGTTGCTGAGCGAGCGCAGCGCCGCTCGTAATCACGACCTGGCGCGCAGCGATGGATTTCCCATCAGCCGAAACAGTGCCGCGCGCAAAGAGCCTGTCGCCGACGGCCAGTTCGGCGAGCGTGACGCGTGCGGCCTTCTCCGGACTCGTTTCTCCGGGCGGCACGCGCAGGATGGCTGTCTTCGTGTCCGTCATGATCTGTGCGCTCGCGCCTTCGTCCGTCTTGATCGTCACCTGTCCGGTCGCAGCGTCAATGGCCGTCACGACGCCGACCAAACGGTTCTGCGCCGGAGGCTGCGCGGTCTGGGCCGCCGCCTGCGCGCCGCTTTCTCCACGGCTATTGAGACCTGCGATGAGAGCCAACATTACAACTATCGCGCGGACAACTAATATCTTCTTCTTCATCTTGAAACCTCTGGTCTATCTGATCTGGGCCACACGGGCGCACCTCTCAAGGTTTGCCGCTTGAGACGCTGCTCTTTGGGCCCGAACGCATATCTCGGTATCGGACTTCTCTGCCGGGGAGATGCCTTTGCCAAGCTGCCTACGAAATAATCCAGGGAAAGTAAAACCTATTGTATACGAGAATAAAGGCGAGCGCATTACATGAGCCGCGTTTTCTTCACGCCCACACCGCTTGTCTGTCTGACGGCTTATGTCGAAATGGATGGAAGGCGAAAATTGCAGATAATAGCGCGCTTCTTCAATGACATTTATATACCCATCAACCAGATTTATATGCCGTCTTCACTTAACATACCGGCACGATCCTTTTAGACGAGTGGGAGCACCCGTTGGTCTGGATAATTTAGCATGCATGTACATAGGGCTTGGATGTCATCGAGCTTCTAATAGCGATTTGCCAGTGGAGGCGGTACTGACATGTATGCTGCGCTCAGTCGTCGCACTCATTGGCAGGTCGCTACATAGCCGCTATCCAGATCAAGTCGGGACGGATGGCCTCAGAGCACTCACTTCATCTTTCATCCGATGCGCGGGGCTCACTTCTCTTTAAGCGCGCGCGAGCCTCTGTAGAGAAAGGAAGGCGGGATAGCTGGCTGCGAGCAGGAGCAGCGCGTAGATGCTGTTGCGCGTATCGCTCGCTACGGCTCCCGCGAGGAAGGCAATCGAGCCCAAGAGAGCCAGCGCCGTCGTCGTCGGGTAGCCCCACACGCGGTAGGGTCTGGGCCTTTCGGGCTCGCGCCGACGCAGGACGAAGACGGAGATGAAAGAGATCGTATAGTTGGCGACGAAGAAGAAGGCCAGCACCGTCACCACCGTTCCGAATGTCTTACCGAAGACGATGAAGAGGATGGAGATGATTGTGCTCAGCAGCAGCGCTGTCGTCGGCGTCCCGCCCTCGTTAACGCGCGCCGCGTATTGCGAGAAGAGCCCGTCGCGGCTCATCGCAAACAGCACGCGCGAAGCCATCAGGTGATAGGCATTGATGCCGCTCAGCATGGAGAGGATCGTGAGCGCGCGGAAAATAGTCTCGCCGTGCGCGCCGAAGATGACCTGCGCGGCTCGACCGGCGGCGAACTCCTGCCCGGCTATCTGCGAGATAGGCAACGTGTGGAACAAAGCCGCGTTGACCAGTAGATAAATCCCTATTATCAAGAGCACCCCGCCGAACAATGAGCGCGGGATGTCAAGACCGGGGTCATGCACCTCCTCGGAAAAGTAGACCACCCCGGCCCAGCCGTCGTAGGTGTAGATCACGGACTGAAGCGAGAGCACGAGCGCGGCGAGCAGGGCCCACCCGCTCGGCCTCTGCTCCACATGAGCGGCGGCGTCAGTGTGCCCGCCGCCGAGCATAAAGCTTGCCGCGACGAGGGCGATGAAGGCCAGCGCTTTCAGGAAGCTGGTCAGGTTCTGCACACGGCTGCCCCAGAGAATGCCGCGCCATTGAAGCAGGGCGAACGCTATCGTTACCGTTGATGCGAAGGCGACCGGGCGGCCAGAGAGCGCTGGAAAGAGCGCGCCCGCAAACTCGCCGATGACGAGAGCGACGGCAGCCGTCGTGCCGCACGTCGAGATCCAATCGCTCCAACCGACGATAAAGCCCGCGTACTCGCCCAGCGCGTGACGCGCGAAAACATACTGCCCGCCCGAGCGCGGCAGCATCGCTCCCAGCTCCGCAATCGAGAGCGCGCCCAAGAGCACGTAGAGCCCGCCCGCAATCCACACCGCAAAGAATAGCCATGCGTCAGGTAGTTGTGCCGCAACCTCGCCCGGCGCGCGGAAGATGCCCGCACCGATGGTATTGCCGATGATGACCGCCAGGCCGAAGCCCAGGCCGAGGACGCGAAGCAGCCGCCCGCCGCCGCGAGGTTCAAGAGGAAGCGCTGCTTCCTGCCGGCGTGCAGCACCATTCATCTTTTCATGTGATGGGCCCATAGACCGATGCTCAAACGTCCGGCTTTAGACGAAGCTCGGCAAAAGTTCCGGGCAAGCAGAGGTCATCTGAGATCGGCGTGCCGCTCGATCTTCACTTCCATTCCGCGACGGCCCACCTCTTCGACCATACGCGCGGCGTTGACGGCCCGCTCAAGCGGATGCGCGCCGCGCGGTGTCTCTCCGCGCGCCATCATCTGGGCGACGATGGCTGCGTGAAATCCCGTGGTGCGCTCCATGGCAGTAAAGCCTGTCGCTTCGTCGTAGAGGTCTAAGAGATCGAGCGTCAATCGCGCGGGCACGCCGCCCGAGATGCCGCGCGCTCGTATGTGAATGACCATCAAGTCTTCATCGCCCGGCGCGGGCGTGAAGCTTTGAATGAGAAGAGCATGGAGGAGCTTGCGCGGCACGACGCTCGTTTCTTCGACGCGCAAAGGCTCCGTCCCCAACAGGCCCAGATCGGCAATGCCCTTGAAGAGCGCGTAGTGGCCCGGATAGCGTAGCGTCTTGTTCTTGAGCGTGAGCAGCTTGCCCTCGAAGGTCTCGACCATGGTCGAGAGCGCACCCGAAGTCGTGAAGGCTTCGAGTTGGCCCAGGCCGGGAATGTCTATCAACTCGTACTCGGTCTCGTCGAAACACTTGATGCGCCTCGGCGCGCCGTCATGAAGATAGAGCGCCTCACCCGCGTATTCGTTCGTCAAGCCTTCGATGTTGAAGAAGCAGGCGTAGTTGAAGGGCGGACGCGGGCGCTGGGGCAGCCCGCCGTCGTAGATCAGAACCTCCTGCGCCGCGTCGAATTTTTCGATGCAGAAGACGGCCAGGTTAGAGATCAGTCCGGGCCCGACGCCGCAATCGGGAATGATCGAGACATGAGCGCCCCGCGCCTCCGCGTCGAGCGCAAGCTCTTCCAACACGACCTCGGTATTTCCGCCGAGGTCGCACATGGAAGAGCCCGCCGCAATCGCCGCACGCGCGACCGCCGGGTTGAGGTAATAGGGCACGGCGCTCACGCAGGCGTCGAGCCCGCGCAGGAATTGGCCCAGGCTTTCCGGCGCGCGAGCATTGACCACGGCGGGCTCGGCGATTTGGCGGCCCAGGAGCGTATTGACGCGCGCGGCGCTTGCGCGCGCCGCGCCCTCGTCCGCGTCGCCCAGGAGCACCAGCTCCGCGTCGCCGAAACGCGCGATGTCATAAGCGGCGGCAGTCCCTTGTCGGCCCGCGCCGACAACTCCAAAACGTAATGGCATCTCAAGCGATTCCAATCCCGAGATAGTTGATAAGAGCAGAATAGCCTGACTAACAAAAGCGCTCACTCAGGTATCACGGCCATCGAAGGAGTGTCAAGCTCCTCTGCCATAGAAGCCCTGCGCCCGTCCATCCTTCTCTAATGCGCCGAGACGTTGTAGCATTCGCCTCAGCGCCCGATGCGCGGCGTAAACAAAAACCAACAATCGGATATCGAATCATGAAAAGCCTGGATCACCTCCTAGAACAAAACAGAGCCTGGGCCGAGAGCATCAGGGCTCGGAACCCGGATTTTTTTCAAGTCTTGTCAAAGCAGCAAACGCCCCAATATCTGTGGATAGGGTGCTCCGACAGCCGTGTGCCCGCCAACGATATCATCGGACTCATGCCGGGCGAGCTGTTCGTCCATCGCAACGTCGCCAACGTCGTGACCCACACGGATTTCAATTGTCTCTCGGTGATGCAGTATGCGGTGGATGTGCTCAAGGTGAAACATATCATCGTCTGCGGTCATTACGGTTGTGGCGGCGTACAGGCCGCGATGGAGAATCGCAGGATGGGGTTAATAGACAACTGGCTGCGCCATGTGCAGGACGTGGTGCTCAAACACAAGGCTTTGCTCGCCCGGCTTGAGGACGAGCAGCAGCGGCGGGACAGGCTCTGCGAGTTGAATGTGGTCGAACAGGTCTTGAACGTGGGCCAGACGACAATCGTGCAGAGTGCCTGGGAGCGCGGGCAGGAGCTCGCCGTGCACGGGTGGATATACGGCCTGCACGACGGGCTCGTGCGTGATCTTGGCATCTGCCCCTCTTCCCGAGAAGAGTTGGCGGCTATCCATCGAGAGCCTGTTCCAGCCTCTGCCTGACGGAAAAGCAGGAAAGAGCAGATGGCGGATGCCGGATATCGGTGAAAGGTTTTTACCAGCAGCTAACATCTAACATCTGGTATCTGCTTTCTCACTCACGGCTTTTCAAGGAGGAGGATATGTCAGAGGAAAACAGGGCATTGATTCACCGCTGGTTTGAAGAGGTCTGGAATAAGGGTCGCATAGAAGCCATTGACGAACTGTTCGCCGAAGAGGGTGTGGCCAACGGGCTGGCGGACGAGACGGGTGCTCCGCTGCGCGGCCCTGTGGGCTTCAAGCCATTCTTTCGTAAGTTCCGCGACGCCTTTCCCAACATAGAGGTGATTGTCGAGGATACGGTCGCCGAAGGCGATAAGGTTGCGGCCCGCTGCCGTGTGCGCGCCACGCACCAGGGCGAGGGCCTGGGTATGGCCGCGACCTACAGGCCCGTGGAGTTTACGGGAATCACTATCGTGAGGATAGAGGACGGAAAGATCGCCGAAGCCTGGAACAACTTCGATTTCATGGGTATGTTCCAACAGCTCAACGCCGTCTAGGCAGCTTCCGCCCGAAACAGACGAAACCGGGATGGGCTGTCCCAATTTACCCATCCCGGCTCTCGCCTGGCCGCTCCTGCCGGGCAGGTGTTGGCCAAATGTGCATCCCGAGGGCGCTCCGCTTAGAGCTTCATCAGGCTCACATCACCCGAAGCGGACGTGATCTGTAGGCTGCGTGTGCCGCTGCCGAGCCTGCCCCTGGCATTGCTTCCGGGGCCGTATTGCGGTTGACGCACTTCAATCGGGAAATCTGTTCTGACCGTTCCGCTGATGGTTGACAACTTTACGTCTGCGTCCAGGTTGGCGGGCAGCCGGACGTGAACGTCGCCGCTCGCCGAAGCGAACTTCATATCGCCCGTCCCCTCAAGGCTCCTGATCTCCACGTCAACATCGCCGCTGGCGCTGCGGGCGCTGACCTGACCGGCCACGTCCTTGACCTCCACGTCGCCGCTCGCCGTCGTCAGGCGCATCTGGCCCCTGATGCCGTTGGCCCTGATGTCGCCGCTCGCCGTCGTAATCTGATCGAAGTTGTAGCTTGCGCCGCGCGGCACGCGAAGCTCGAAGCGTATGTCCGCGTTGCAATTGCAATTTGAAGGGTAACGCGCTTCGACTTCCAGGCGATTCTCGCTGCTCATGTCCTGGACTTCGACCATCTCGCGGTCGCTTCCGCTCTTGAAGGCCGTCACCGTAATCGCATCGCCCTCGTAGCCCGTGATGGTGATATTGCCCGAGACGTTGCGGACGTTGATTGAAGCGCCAGGGGCGAGTCTGTATGTTTTCTGAAAGTCTTGCGCCGTCGCCGTCTGGACAAGCCAGAGCCCGCAGCAGGCCGAGAGCAGGGCAAGACGAAAAATAATCCGTGTCATCATGTTAAAGCTCCTTAATGTAAGTTCGTTGATGTTGCGTTTGCGCATCCCGTCCGCGCTCGCCGAGCCGCCAGCCGATACCGTGACCCCGGGCGCGTTCTGCGCTACGATCTTCTTCTAGCAGGAGAACACCGCGCGCAACTCTTTTATGGCAATAATTTTCAGAAGCTTGAAAGGCTGTCGTCGCGGCGACATGGAAATTTACTGAGCGCGCTTGCAGACTCGAAATTCAAATACCTTTTGCGCTATTGTATGCAGATCAGATAGGTGAAGAGAGATGATTGCGCAGCAGGAGATCGGCACACAGGTAAGGAATCGGCTGCTGGCCAAATTGTCGGGCGAAGAGCTTCAGCTCTTGCTCCCGCATTTAGAGACCGTCTCGCTCGCGCACGGACAGCCCCTCATCCAGCCTCATGAGCCTATCCCGTACGTCTATTTCCCGCTCAACGCTCTGGCCTCTCTGGTGACGGTGCTCGAAGACGGCGCGACGGTCGAAGCCGGTTCGGTCGGGCGTGAAGGGATGGTCGGCGTCCCAATCCTGCTGGAAGCCAGGACGACTCCGATGCAGACCGTGATACAGATTCCGGGCGATTGCATGCGCGTGAAATCCCATATCATCAAAGATGTCTTTGATCGCCGGGGGGCGCTCAATCAACTGATGCATCTCTACATCCACACGCTCTTCGTCGTCGCCTCGCAGTCGGCGGCCTGCAATCGCCGCCACCATGTCGATGCGCGGCTCGCACGCTGGCTGCTGATGAGCAGCGACGGCATCGCCTCCGACAAGCTTGCTCTGACACAGGAGTTCTTGGCCACGATGCTCGGCGTCAGACGACCGGGCGTGACGGAGGCGGCCATCAAGCTTCAGCGGATGAACTTGATTCGTTACAATCGCGGCTACGTCGAGATACTTGATCGCGGCGCTCTGGAACAAGCGACATGCGAGTGTTATCGCATGGTCAAAGACGAGTATGATCGCTTGTTGGGCTAAGCCCCCGGCTCATCTCTTTGACGCCGCCCGGCGATAGCTTCTTCCGGTAAATTTTTCCCCAACGAACGACGGCATCTCCGCACCCCGTCCTCAGCGGTTGCCCGCTAGGGTTTGTTAAGCACGTACTTGACTATCTTGTGGCGGTTGCGCTGGCTGGCGAAGATTTCGTTCTGATCATTGATAGCGAGGCTGAAGATCACTTCGTTGGCGGCGAAGGAATCAATGTAGCGCCCATCGGCGTCGAAGACGCGCACGCCGCGCCCCACGTCACAAACATAGACGCGGCCCTGCCCGTCTATCTTAATATCATCGGGCGATTTGAGCTGCCCAGGCTGGTCGCCGTCGCCGCCGAACCTGTTGAGGTAGCGGCCATCCGGGGCAAACTTGAAGACGCTCTTCTCGGTTCTGTCCAGAGCGTAGAGCTGGCCCGTCCCGCTCACCGCCAGGCTCTCGAAATGTAGATACTCGCCGGTCTTTTCTCTGCCGTCTATGATGCTCTTGATCGCGCCGTCCGTGCCGATGTGAACTAGATAGTAGTTGCTGGCAATGGCGTAGAGGCTGCCGTCCAGGGCGACGAAGATGTCAGAATAATTCTGGCGGAAACCGGGCCCGCCGCGCTTTTCCACTTCACCCAGGGCTGTGCCCGTCAACCCCTCATAACGAAAAATCGAGCCTCCCTGCACGATGTAGACATTCCCCTTGCGATCCGCAGCCATGCTCGACAGGGGGCGCTTGGAATCAACCATCCACTGTGTCAGGAAGACGCCCTTCGCGTCGAAGACCTGCACGCGCCCGCCTATGTATTCCGCCGTGTAGATGTGGCCCTGGCCGTCAACGGCGACGCTGCGCGCATCCTTGAACTGGCCAGCGCCTATGCCTTCGCTGCCGAATTCGAGAGCGACGGCGGCGAACCCATCCGGCGCGGACGGCTTGTTGAAGGGAGCAGTCTTCGTCGGCGCGGAAGTTTGCGCCTGTCTTGAGACGAAGTAAGCCGCGCCCCCTCCGAAGAGGATGAGCGCGCCCGTGATGGCAACGATCAGAACTATGCCAAGGATGAGGCAGCGACCGCCGCCGGCCTTCTTCTCCGCGAGCGAATGTTGCACGAGCGGTGCGGCCCCGCCCTGTTGCGGAGAGCGGCCTGCGCCCTCAATCGTCGTCTGCGTGAAGGAGATGGGCTCGCCTCTCTCTATCTTCTCGACAGACTCCTTGGCCTCCTTGAGCCCGCCGCCGAACGTCTCGCGGTAGAGTTTGATGGCCGCGATCTTGTTGCCGGAACGCGCGAGCTGGGCCACTTCCGCGATTTTCAAAGCCTGATTGATGACGGGGGCGAACGCGCCGCCCGAGCCCTGCGCCTCCCGCGTGCCGGGGGAGAAGCCGCCACGGCGCAGCTCCTCCGGTATGATGACGCTGTTTTCGCAGTAGGGGCAGCGCATCGTCACAGCACCGCCGCCGGGGAAATCCAGCGGCGCGGCACACATCGGACATTTAAAGGAGGTCGGCATCTTCTATCCTTTCCCGGCAATCCCTTGCGGCGCTCACGCCGCAGGCCCAAGCGCCATTATAGCCTACACAGATATTCAAGGATGGACGATCAGTTGGGCTCTCAATTGCCTTGGGCCTGTGTGCTAGAATTATCGGCATGAGATGCCCGGCTCGTCTTTCAATTGCTCTCCTCTTATGCCTCATCTGCGCCGCGCTCTGTCGGGCACAGGAGATCAAATGCGGCCTCACCTCTGCACAGTCGCCGGAGCTTCGCGGCTTGCGGCTCGGAATGACGAGCGAACAGGTCAGAGCACGCTTTAAAGTTCTCGAAACGGAGCCCGCGGACGAATTCGGGGTGGCCCGCCTGCGTCTTCAGCCCGCCGCAGACTATCTCGCAGCCGAAGCGGTCAACGACATCGCCGTCGAGCTGATCGGTGAGAGAGTCGTCTCCATTCGCCTCGTCTATCGCCCGTTCGCACTCTGGAAACATCAACGCGAGTTTAGCGATTGGCTTTCCGGCACGCTGAAACTGCCGCGCGCATGGAAACCCTTGATGGTCGGCTCGATAGTCACGGGGATGGAGATGGAGTGCGCGGGCTTTAAGCTGAGCGCCGCTCTGATCGGCGTGAAGATACCGGTCGTTTACCTCTCCTTCCTGGATGCAGCGCCGACGCTCTCCCGGCGACAGGCGGAGAGGGAGAGAAGGCTGCGCGAGTTCTTCAAGCCCTGATTAAGAGGAGACCTCGAAGGGCTGCGGGTTGTTGAGCTGGTAGATGGCTTCCATGATTGACGAGCGGACCGCTATCGGAAGCGAATCACGCGTGGCGAGATAGCGAAAGGTCTTGAGGATGTCCTTCTGTCCGCTTAAAGCCAGCAGCTTGACGATGGCGAGCCGCACTTCCGTGTCCGGGTGCTCCTCCACGGTCTCAATGAGCGATTGAACTTCACCGGCCTTGGCCATCAGCGAGAGCACGAGCAGCGCATCATAGGCACGCTCTCCGCTTTGACTGCTCAGGTCGCTAATCGCCTCGCCGGCCATCCCCGATGAAGCAATCGCGGCCCCTATCCTGCGACGACGCTCCGGCGAAGCCTCTCGCATGATGCGCTTGAAGGCGAAGACGCGATCTTCGTTGATATTGAAGAGCGCACGCGCCGCCGCATCGCGCACCTGCTCGACGGGGTCGTCAAAGGCCGAGCCGAGCTTACGATAAGCCTCATCGTTTCCCAGGTTGGCCAAATCCAGCACGCCCGCCGCACGTTCGTTCGCATCCTCGCTCGCAAGATATCTCAGGGTCGTGCCCGGAATACGAGAGGCGTTCGCTTCTACGGCGGGCTCTTTCACAATAACCGCTCTGCCCGAGAATGCTTCGACCGGATTCGATTGGGCCAAGACCTCGACCGCTTCACCTACGGGCGTTGCTTCGACAATCTCCGTTGAATGCGCCGCGCCGTTCTTATGATCCCCTTGAGGCGCGAAGGAGGAGGCGGCTGCTGCTGCCCGCGTGAGCCCAGGAGCCTGCGTTTCCGGCTCCATCTCAAAGGGCGCAGATGCCGGTCGTTGATCTTCGATCAAATCCTCTTGCGCGACATACGCCGTCGCTTCCGCCGCCCCCACTGTCTCTACTTCCACAGGCTCTATTTCGTCAAAGTGCTCTGGCCCCTCATCCGCGCTCCTCATCTCTTGCGCGCTTTCGGGGCGCGAAGCAATCGCACGCGCTTCCCCCTTTGCGCGAGTGTTTGTCTCATCCTTCATTGCGCTTGCGCTTTCAGTCCTGCGCCGGGCAGAGATGATCGCATAGGCGCTGATGAGGAGCAGCGCCGCGATTGAGAGCGGAAGCCAGTAGCGCATGACAGCCGTCTTCAAAGTAGAGGATTCGGGAGGGGGCGAAACGGCTTCGGCTGGCGTCGGTCGTGCTGTCGCCGTTTGCACGGCAGGCGATTGCGCGGGCGTCGCCGCTCCGATGGCTTGTGCGTTGCCGTCCGTTGAAGTGGCCGTCGATGAATCAGCCGTCGTGCCCTGTTGGTTTCCGGTCGCGGCAGTCGAGCCCGCCGCTTCTGTGCCTGCTCCGGCGTCATGCGATTGATTCGCGTTACCCGTTGTCGAGTCGTGGTTGGCCAGCGGCGTCTGCGGCGCGCCGCCCGTAGCCTTCTCGGCCCGCGCAGGTTTGCTTGCCGAGGCCTGGGACAAGCCCGATTGCGTTTGCCCTGAAGCGGCGGCGGCTTGGCCCTGTGCGCTGAAGACTACTTCGAGCCTGTTGTACTGCTGTGCGACGCGCGCCTTGACTCCCGGTTGAATGCGAAACGAGAGGACTGTATCTTCGCCGCGTCTTTCGACCTGCACGCCGTCAAAGCCTCGACCGCGCATGTTGCCGCGCACGCGCGGAGCCTCCGCTTTCGGTATGACCACCACGAAGCGGTCGCCCTGGCGGTAAGCCGAATAATCGCTCAGCGGCTCGTTATACGTGATCGTCACGCGCGAGCCTTCGGGCGCTTCCTCATGGCGCACAGGGGCCAGCCCCTTCTTCTGCTGCTGCGGCTTCGGCATAGCCGTAGAGCCCGCAGTGCTCTCTGTCTGTTGTAGGCTGAAGTGGGTCGTAAGTAACCGCTGCGCGCTTGCCTCGCGCAGGCACGCCGGGAAGATAAGGATGACGAGGACGGAAAGAATATGGGCACGGCCCGGGGAGATGGGGAGCACTAAGCCTCTCATTTAACCTGTCGAATTGAAAAAGGTCGCATTGCCGCCTTGTACTCTTCAAAGCGTTCTCGGTTGAGATGCCGATTATACGTAGCGTGCGGGCGAATTGAAAGAGGATTCGAGTGGCGTTTAAGTGAATGCAGCGTGAGGGCTCTGGTGCGCGGGAGGATTCTCACGCGATACGCATCCGTGCAGTCATTCGCAATCCGCTCTCAAGGCGCGGTCGGGAAATCTATTTTACCCGGGATGGTTAGCCTGTGCGTTGCAATCCGCCGTTCAATTGATTTCCGCCGGTTCGGGTCGCCGGGCGCGTCCCCTTGCGAAGAGACCTCTTTCGATGATCGTCTGTAGATTCCGCTCATGAAAGACGCGCTCGAAGGCAGTTCCCTCGACGCCCGGCTTCAGGCATTGATCCAGGCCGATCTTCATGATCGAGTCGTCCCTCCCGGCAGATAGACGCGCCGCCTCGACCTGCGCCTTCAGCGCTTCCAGGTAGTGCAGGGCGTTATCGACTGTCTCTCCGCCGAGGACTCCCTGATGACCCTCGATGATGCGACGCCGAGCGCGTCTGCGCAGGCGTTCGAGCGCTGTCTTCATGAGCGCAGGCGTCGAGTAATAGAGATAGACCAGATTGCCGACGATGTTATCGCCCACGAGCAGCAGGTCTGCGCCCGCGATGTCTATGTTGAGCGTGCTCATCGTGTGGCCCGGATTGTGGAACACTTCCAGCTCATAAAGACCCCAACGCATCCTGACGCCGTCCCGAATCAGAATGTCCGGCTCGACGTAGTGCGTCGCCTCCTCTTCGGTGCGAAACCTCTCTATGTCGAAGGTGTGAGTGTAGTTCTGATGGGCCATGACGGATGCGCCCGGAAAGAGATGGAGCGCCGCCAGATGATCGCTGAAAAAGTGCGTGCAGATGATGAAGCGGGCGCGTTTGCCGAGCTGCGTTTCGACGAAGTGGCGCAGAGCTTCGGCGTCACTGCGGCTCGCCATGGCGTCAACTAAAAGCGCCTCTTCGCCGCTCACGACGACGGTCGAATTGGAATCCATGATCTCGCCCACAAGATTGTAGATATCGGGTGCGATCTGCTCGACGCGCATGGCCGGAACTCCCCTCACGATTCTCGAAAATTGTCTGAGAGCAATTTATCTCGTCCGTCATCTGCGAACTATGATATGCTTCGAATCTTGAGAAAGCAAATTGATTGTTTTCAGGATTACGATGAGAAGCGTTCATAGCGAAATCTGAGGTGAACGAGCGATGAAACTCGAAATTCGTCACTTGAGGCTGATCAAGGCGATTGCCAGGGAAGGCAGCGTGACGAGGGCCGGGAATCGGCTGCACCTGACGCAATCGGCCCTCAGCCATCAACTTCGTGATGCGGAAGAGAAACTGGGCGTCGCCCTCTTCACGCGTCTCAACAAGAAGATGCTCCTGACGCCAGCCGGTGAGAGGCTGCTGCTTTCCGCCGACGCCGTTATCGAAGAGATCAAGAGGGCCGAAGAGGACATACGCCAGCTCGCCCTCAGCCGCGAAGCCGTCCTGCGACTGAGCACGCAGTGCTACACCTGCTATCACTGGCTGCCGTCCATGCTCAAGCTGTTCCAGCAGAAATTCCCGCGCATAGACGTGCAGATCATGGTCGAAGCGACGCGCCGACCCTTAGAGGCCCTGCTCGACGGCAAGCTCGACCTGGCCATCGTCAACTCGCCCGTGCGCAGCAGCAAGCTCGTCTACAAGCCGCTCTTCCATGACGAGCTGGTGGCGATCATGAAGCCGGATCACCCGCTCGCCTCGCGCCCCTACGTGAAGGCGCAGGATTTCGCCGCCGAGCACCTGCTCGTTTACGCCGTCCCGAAGGAAGAGAATATGATCTTCCAGAAATTTTTGATGCCCGCCGGAGTTTCGCCGCGCCGCGTCTCACAGGTGCAGTTGACCGAGGCCGTCATCGAGATGGTCAAGGCCGGCCTCGGCGTGAGCATCATGGCGAGATGGGCCGTCGCTCCGCATCTCGCCTCGGGCACGCTTCGCGCCGTGCCTTTGACGAGCCGTGGCTTTCACCGGCAATGGAGCGCCGCGATGTTGAAGAACAAGTCCGCGCCCGCCTACCTGCACGCCTTCGTCGAACTGCTTGCGAACAACTCTTTACCCGTCGAGCGAAAAGACGGAAAGAAGAGGGCGAAGGCCAGCGGCTTGCCAGCCTGGTACGAGCTGGCCGGATGAAAGATAAGGATGAAGGATGAAGGCGGAAGGATGAAGGAAAAGCATTCAAGATAGGGAAGCATTCCTTTCATCCTTTATCCTTCCGCCTTCATCCTTGCTTTTAAGGAGGAATCATGGCCCGACATATTGGCATTGTCGCGTGCAGCGCCGAGGGGGCTGCGCTGTGCTATCGCACGATCTGCCTGGAAGCGCTTGAGCTGATGGGGGAGCACAATCACCCGGAGGTGACGATGAACTCGATACCGATGGCCCGTCACATGCCCTTCCTCCGTGATGATGATTGGGAAGGGGTCGCAGACCTCATGCTCGAATCCGCTCATAAGGTGGCGAGCGCCGGAGCAGCCTTTGCGATCTGCCCGGACAACACCTGTCATCAAGCCTTCCCGTACCTCGTCGGTAAATCTCCGCTACCCTGGCTGCACATCGCGGAGACGGTCGCCGCAGAGGCCAGCCGCCTTGGCTTCAAGCGCCTGGCCGTTTTCGGAACCAAGTACCTGATGGAAGGGCCAGTCTACACGCAAGCCCTCTCGAAGTATGGGATAGAGCGTGAGATTCCCGGCGCTGCCGAGCGGGAGAAGATCAATACGATCATCTTCTCGGAACTCGTCAACGGCATCTTCCCGGAAGAGTCCAGGCTCTACTTCAACGAGCTGATGGAAGAGTTCAAAGAGCACGGCTGCGATGCTGCCGTGCTGGGCTGCACGGAAATACCCCTGCTGGTTCGCCCGGACGATGCACCGCTGCCGACGCTCGATTCCACGCGCCTGCTCGCCAGAGCGGCGCTACGCAAAGCGCTCGAAGAGGCTTGAGTCTGAAACCGGCTCTGAGCGCCAACGGGCGCTCAATCGCATGCTTCTCGTCAAGGCTCGCTGTGAACGTCTGGGGACTTAATTTATGAGCTTGAACGTGTGCATCTCGGGTGCGACCGGATGGGTCGGAAAGCCCCTGTGCGTCGCCGTGTGCAGGGCGGATGATTTGAATCTGGTCGGCGCTGTCTCGCGCAAAAGTAAGGGAGCGAGGCTAAGGGATGTGGTTGAGGGCGTGGACACAGACCTCATCGTCAGCGGCTCTGTGGCCGAGGCTTTGAATGCGCCCACCGACGTGCTGGTTGATTACACGAAGGCCGAGGCGGTCAAGGCCAACGTGCTTGAAGCCATACGCAGGCGCGTGCACGTCGTGATCGGTACTTCCGGCTTGACCGAAGATGATTTCAGGGAGATTGATGAGGCCGCGCTGGACATGCAGGTCGGAGTCATCGCCGTCGGCAATTTCGCCGTCACAGCCATCTTGTTGCAGCGATTTGCCTGCGAGGCGGCGAAGTATCTTTCGCATTGGGAAATAATTGATTACGCCTCCGACAAAAAGGTGGATGCACCGAGCGGCACGGCGCGCGAGCTGGCCTTTCGTCTTTCGGAGATCAGGAAGCCGGAGGTCTCGCACCCTGTCTCTGAGACAGTGGGCCCAAAGGAGAGCCGTGGCGTGACGCTCGGCGGCAGCCAGGTTCATTCCGTTCGTCTCCCGGGCTATGTAATCTCTCTCGAAGTGATTTTCGGCGAGACGGATGAGCGCCTCACACTGCGCTACGACGCCGGCACAGGGGCCGCGCCCTACATCGAGACCACGCTTTTCGCCCTTCGTCGCGTTAAAGATCGAATCGGATTGACGAGGGGCCTGGACAAGTTGATGGACTGAAAGCGACGAAGAAGAAATTAACAGGGATGGACAGAGAGTGTCAGGATGAAAGACAGCAATCAGGATGAAAAACTGGAAAGGATTGCGAATGACTGTACGGCTGCTGCTCAGGTCAGTACCGCCTCAGGTCTCAGGCGGGTCTCAAGTGGTGCTGATACCCGCCCGAGACTTTTGGCGGTACTGACTTCAGTTCTTTTCCTTATCCTGACAATCTCTTTCCATCCCTGTTTGAATCCGCTTGCGCGGCGCTCTCTAATAACTTACCTTTTCGGGCACAGGAGGAACTCTCTATGCGCCGAACTACGGCTTTGATCGCCGCGCTCTTGATGGCCGTTCTCTTGAGCGGCTGTGGGAAATCCGACACTTCCGCCAACGCCAATAACGCTAACGGCGACGACGGCGTGACGGGGCAGAGCCAGACCGTCAGCAACTCGAACATGGCTCCGACCGGCGGGCCTGGGCCGGAGCCTGAGAACGCCGGTTCCGTCGGTAAAAGCGGCGATGGAAATAAGAGCGACACGAAGACGGACACTAAGAGGGCGAACGCTAATAAGTGATAGTCACAGAGCAAGCCGCAGGCCCAAAGGTGCGGCCCGACAGGTATGGGCCCATTCAAGAGCATCTGGAAAACATGAGAGTACGCCGCTCACCCCGCGGGGTCTTCATTCTCGTCTCCGTCGCGCTCTTCTCCCTCCTGCTCTTGAGCTGTCGGGGGACGGGCACGGGCAGCGCCGGGCAGTTGACTCTAGCCGTCAACTCCGGCGTAGAGGGCGATGCGCTCAAACAGGCCGCGCGCGATTACGAGGCGCAGACGGGCATTCATATACAGATCGCGGAATTCCCTTACGCCAACCTTTTCGAGAAAGAACTGGTTGATCTGGGCGCTGGCACGGGCGCTTACGATCTGATCATGCTCGACGACCCCTGGTTTCCGAAATTTTCGACGCAGCAGTTTTTGACAGACCTCAAGCCGCTTTACGAGAAGCGCGGGCGGGCTGGGCCGGATGAAGATTTCGTCCCCTCCTCGATAGCTCTCTGCCGCCACCCGTACCAGACGGGCACGCTCTACGCCCTGCCCTATGTCGGCAATTCGCAGCTCTTCTTCTATCGCAAAGACCTTTTCGAGAAACACGGCTTGAAGGAGCTTGCGACGTGGGATGACGTGCTGGGGGCGGCGCGTACGATAGGCGAGCGAGAGGCGGCGGGCTCTCCGACGGGAGGCAAAGTCTACGGCTATGTGATGCGGGCGGCGCAGGGCAACGCTGCGGTGGCGGACTTTATGCCGATCTTCTGGGCCTTCGGCGCGGAGATGTTCGACGGGGCGGGCCGACCCACAGTCAATAGCCCTGAAGGCATCAATGCGCTCAAGTTTATGCTTGAGCTTGGAAAGTACGCGCCGCCCGGCTACTCAAGCTTCAACGCAGACGAAGTATCGGCTCATCTGCTTCAGGGCACGGCGGCGATGTCCATCAACTGGCCCGCGTGGATCAGCTCCTTCGACGACCCGGCCAAATCGAAAGTCACCGGCAAGATGGCCTTCACGGATATGCCGGGCGCAAAAACGGCTGGCCGCGCAGAGATAGGCAACTGGCTGATAGCCATCCCGCGCGACAGCCGGAACGCCGAGGCAGCTTTCGATTTCCTGCTGTGGGCCACGAGCGCCGAACAGATGAAGCGCTCGGCCCTGCGCGGCAATCCGCCGACGCGCCGCTCTGTCTTCACCGATACGGAACTGATGGCGAAATTCCCCGCCTACACGGTTCAGCTACGATCACTGGAAAACTCGCGCCCGCGCCCGCGCACGCCCTTCTGGAACGAGATTGAAAATACGTTCGGCATCTTTTTGTCGAAGGCCAATAGCGGCGAACTGACGCCCGAAGAGGCGATGAACCGGGCCAACTCCGAGATCGCCAGGATTATTGACAGCGGAAGATGAGAAGCCGCCCGATGCTTGCCGCTAGATACGAACGCATGTTGCCGTACCTGCTGGTTGCGCCGACCGTGGCCGTGCTCTTTGCGCTCTCCGTCTACCCGCTCTTTTATGCCGTCAGGGTCAGCTTCCAGACAGGCATCGGCACTGGTGCTCGCTGGACGCTCGGCAACTTCGCGCGCCTCGCTTCCGACGATTTCTTCCTTGCGGCGCTCT
The DNA here is from genome assembly GCA_036389095.1 of Pyrinomonadaceae bacterium. Taxonomy (GTDB): domain Bacteria; phylum Acidobacteriota; class Blastocatellia; order Pyrinomonadales; family Pyrinomonadaceae; genus DASQYE01. Next base: position 42,385 of record DASVQM010000054.1, on the reverse strand, counting down.
CGCATACGCTCGTCTACGCGCTCGTCGCTCTGACCTTCGAGTTCCTGCTGGGGCTCGGCCTGGCCCTGCTCCTCGATAGAGAGATGCGCGGGCGCGGCCTCTTTCGCGCGGCGCTGCTCCTACCCTTGATGCTCCCCCCGGTCGTGGTCGGCGTGGTGTGGCGCTTGATGCTCAATCCGAACTTCGGCGCGATCAACGGGACGCTCAAGAGCCTCGGCGTCAACACGGAGGCGCTCGTTTGGACGGCCTCGCCAAAGCTTGCGCTCGCCTCCGTCATCGCCGTGGATGTCTGGCAGTGGACTCCCTTCGTCTTCCTGGTACTGCTCGCAGGCTTGCAGGCCATCCCGCAGGAGCCCTATGAAGCCGCCTTGATTGACGGCTCAAGCGCGTGGCAGACCTTTCATCACATCACGCTGCCCCTCCTCAAGCCAGCCATCCTGATCGCGCTCCTGCTCAGGACGATGGACTTGCTGCGAGTCTTCGACCAGATATTCATCCTGACGGAGGGGGGGCCGGGCTTCGCCACAGAGACCATCAGCCTCTATATCTATCGCGCGGCCTTTCGCTTCGGCAATTTCGGCTACGCCGCCGCGATGTCTTTCGTCCTTCTACTGCTGACGAACACCATCAGCCTGCTCTACATACGCTTGCTTCAGCGCCAGGAGGCAGAGGCGTGAGGGCGCATCCAACGGCAGGCGAGAGAAGCGGGCGCGCGCAGCCTTCTCATGCCCGGCGCACTCGTCCGGCGCACTGGCCTAGATACGCGCTTCTTTCGCTTGCGCTACTGGCCACGCTCGCGCCCGTCTACTGGATGTTGACCATCTCGCTCAAGAGCGAAGTAGATCAATTCGCCGTGCCGCCGCGCTGGCTTCTGTTTAGGCCGACGCTCGCTCATTACCGCGACGCCTTCCTTGCGCGCTCCTTCGGACAATATCTCATCACCAGCCTGATCGTCTCGGTCGCGTCAACCGCGTGCGCTCTCTTGCTGGGAACGCTCGCGGCCTACGCGCTGGCGCGTTTTCGCTGGCCGTACCGCGCGGGCACGCGCCTTTCACTCTGGATATTATCGACCAGGATGTTTCCGCCCATCGTGACAGCCATCCCGCTCTTTCTGATGATGCGAGACGTACGGCTGCTCAACACCAGGCTCGCGCTCGTGATCGTCTACACGGCCTTTAATCTTCCCTTCGTCGTGTGGATGATGCGCGGGTTTTTCCAGGAGATACCGCGTGAGCTTGAAGAGGCCGCGCGCGTGGACGGCGATTCGAGACTGGGAGCGCTCAGGCGAGTGGTGCTGCCGCTGGCCGCGCCCGGACTGGCGGCGACCGCCATCTTCTGCCTGATTATCTCCTGGAATGAGCTGCTCTTCGCGCTCATCCTGACGCAAACGGACGCGGCGATGACGCTGCCGGTCGGCATCGCCGGTCGCGTCACGCAGTACGAGATCAAGTGGGGCGTGATGAGCGCCGCCGGGGTCGTAGCGATGATGCCCATCCTGCTCTTCGCCCTCTCCGTGCAAAGATACCTCGTACGCGGCCTTTCGCTCGGCGCTGTAAAGGGATGAAAAAGAGAGTGACGAGTGACGAGTGACAAGATGGTGAGGAGTGAGGAGTAATGAGTGATAAGTTAAAAGCTTCGCGCTCATCACTCATTACTCATCACTCATGGCTCCTCACTCCTCACTTCTTTTCCCTCCGGCTCGTCACTTGTCACTGGTCACTCGTCACTGTCTTATGGATGTGAGGTTCGAGGAAGTTACGAAGGTGTTCGGCCAGGCGTTGGTGGTCGATCATCTTAATCTCGCCGTTGAGGACGGCGAGTTCGTCGTGTTGCTGGGCCCATCGGGCTGCGGCAAGACGACGACGCTCAGGATGCTCGCCGGCCTTGAAGAAGTTTCGGGCGGCAATATCTATATCGGGGAAGAGCGCGTCAACGATATTCCGACGCAGCATCGTGATATAGCGATGGTCTTTCAGAGCTACGCTCTCTACCCGCACATGACCATCGCGGAAAACATCGCTTATCCTTTGCGCGTGAGAAAGATCGGGGCCGAGGAGAGGACGCGGAGAGTGGAAAGGGTCGCCGGGATGCTGGAAATCGGCGGGCTGCTCGGGCGCAGGCCGCGCGAGTTGTCGGGCGGGGAACGCCAGCGCGTGGCTCTCGCCCGCGCCATTATCCGCGAGCCGCGCGTCTATTTGATGGACGAGCCGCTCTCGAATCTGGACGCTCGCCTGCGCGTACAGATGCGCGGTGAGCTGAAGCGTTTGCAGCACGAGTTAGGCACAACCACCGTCTACGTTACTCACGATCAGGCCGAAGCGATGACGCTCGCCGACCGCGTGGCCGTGATGCGCGGCGGGCGTCTTCAGCAGTTCGATACGCCGATGAACATCTATCACAGGCCAGCCAATCGCTTCGTCGCGGAATTCGTCGGCAGCCCCCCTATGAATTTCATCGAAGGCCGTAGAGAGCGGGGCGCGCGACTGTTTCGCAGTAGTCGGAGCGGCGACGTTGCGCTGCCCTTATCCGAATCTCAGCTCGGCAGGACTGAGGGGCGAGAGCGCTTGACGCTCGGCATACGCCCGGAGCATATACGTCTTGCGCCCGGCGTGCGCGAAGGACACTTGCCCGCCAGGGTCTACGTCACAGAGCTGATGGGCAACGAGACGCTTGTCTTCCTGCTGCTCGGCGAAGAGAAGATCATCGCCCGCGCGGAACCGGATTTTCGCGCCGAGCCGGAAACACCCGTCTGGGTCGGCTTCGAGATGGAGAGGGCAGAGTTCTTCGACGCCGATTCCGGCGAAGCTTTGACGAGGAATTAACAGGATGGACAGAGAGTGTCAGGATAAGAACTGAAAGCGGGATAAAACATAAGAGCAATGCTTGACGAATAGCTCATCTCTTATTCTTTATCCTGACGATCTCTGTCCATCCCGTTAAATTCTGCTTTGAATCGAAACTTGTAAGGAGAATTGATGAGACTGGCACTCAACGGCGCGACGACGATGAAGGCGGAGCTGGTCGAAGACATTCGCGCGGCGAGCGCGGCTGGCTTCGACTGCCTGGAAATATGGGCCGCGAAGCTTCGTAAATTTCTGAAGTCGGGCGAGACCGCCGAGCTGAAGAGGCTCTTCGAGGAGCACGGGGTTGCGCCCTACAGCATCAACTCCATCGAGCGCATCACGTTCAGGGAGGCGGAAGCTTATGCGAAGCTGCTGGAAGAATGCGAAGAGTTGTGCCGCATCGCGGCAGAGATCGGCTGTCCTTATGTGGTCGTCGTGCCGGGCACTTTGCCTGATGGTGGAAGCTGGGACGATGTGTTGGAGGAATCCGTACGCGTGCTGACGGAGATGGGGCGCATCGCCGAGCGCAGTGGGGTCGCCCTCGCCTTCGAGTTTCTGGGCCAACCCCTGTGCAGCGTCCAGACGCTCGAAGAGGCGGACGAGATCGTCAAGCGTGTGGCGCGGCCAGGCGTCGGGCTCGTCCTCGATAGCTTTCATTTTTACGCGGGCGGCTCTGCCATCTCCTCCATTGACGAGCTTGACCCGGAAAGACTCTTCATCTTCCACATCAACGACGCGGAGGATCGTCCGCGCGACCAACTCGAAGACCGCCACCGGCTGCTGCCGGGCCGAGGCATTCTTCCCCTCCGGGAGATCATCGCGGCGCTCCGGCGCATAGGCTACGACCGCGTGACGAGCGTAGAGATTTTCAGACCCGAATATTGGGAACAAAACCCTGTGGAGTTAGCACGCCAAGCGCGGGCGGCGACCTTGAAGGTGCTGAACATGGAGTGAGATGTCGGAGCAAAGCTGAGAAGGTCTGGGCCAAGAGATGGACAAGATAAAAATAGGAATCATCGGCGCGGGATATATCGGCGGAGTTCACGCGGGCGTGCTGGCAGGGGACGAGCGCGTCCGTCTTGCGAGCGTTTATGACGTTGACGCGGAGCGGGCCGCAGCCCTTGCGCGCTCCTCCGGCGCTCGGCCGGCGAGCAGCGCCGAAGAGCTGATCGAAACCTGCGATGCCGTCTACATCACGACGCCTAATACGCAGCACACCTCGCTCGCCATTGCCGCCGCCGGTGCGGGCAAGCACGTCTTTTGTGAAAAGCCCATGGCGACCACCCTCACAGATGCGCGCTCCGTGCTCAAGGCGGCGCAAGAGGGAAGCGGCGTCTTTCAGGTCGGGCATAATCGCCGCTTCGCGCCCGTCTATGTAAAACTGAAAGAATTGATTGCCGGAGAGCGCCGCCCGCACTCGGCCCACGTCAAGATGAATCGCGGCGAGCTGCTCAATCCCGCTTGGGTCGGGGATGCAAAGATCACCGGCGGCTTTCTCTACGAGACGACCATACACATGTTCGACATGATGCGTTTTCAGTTCGGCGAAGTGGCGGAGCTCTACGCCCTGGGCTCGACGCATGAATACGCGGAGACGGATGATTTCTCCGTGCTCCTGCGCTTTGCGAGCGGTATGCACGCCACGCTCTGCTCATCTGCTGACGCGAGCTGGCTCTACCCCTTCGAGAGCATAGAGGTCTTCGCACATCACGCCACCATCGTGACACGCGAGATGGAGAGCATCACCTACAGCACGGGCCTCGAAGGCGACCACGCGACGCACTCCATGCACCAGCTTTCCAAGGAAGAGAAGTGGGGATACTTGCAGGAAGACAGAGCGTTCGTCGAATCAATAGTGACGGGAACGCAGGCCACCGTCACCGCCCTCGACGGCTGCACAGCCGTCGCGCTCGTAGATGCCTGCTATCGCTCCGTGCGAACCGGAGAGCGGATAGAACTGAAAGGATGAAGGATGAAGGATGAAGGATGAAATAAGAGCTTCCTTGTCTTGAAAGCTTTTCCTTCATCCTTCATCCTTATTTTTTGCTCGGCGGCACCACCGCTGTGTTGCCGTTGATGAAGCGGTCGAACCAGTAGAGCTGCCAGTTGAGGCTTTCGACCAGGTGGCGTGGCTCGCCCGTGCGCGTCAGGTTATGATTCTCGCGCGGGAAGACGACCATTTCCGTCGTCACTCCGAAAAGTTTTAAGGCTCTATACCACTGCTCGCCCTGTTCGAGCGGGACTCTCAGGTCGTTCTCCGAATGAAGAATCAGCGTCGGCGTCTTGACGTTCTTCGCATACTTGAGAGGCGAGCGCTCCCAGTAGAGTTCGAACCGCTCGAAGAGATGGCCGTTGAAGTCCGTCCTGTGTCCGTAGGCGTAATCGCGCGTGCCCTCGTCGCTGATGAAGTTCGAGACGCTGCGCACGGTGACGGCGGCCTTGAACATATCCGTGTGGCCGACGATCCAGTTGGTCATGTAGCCGCCGTAGCTGCCGCCCGTCACACCCAGGCGCTCTCTGTCAATCCATGGATACTTCTGAAGCGCCGCCTCGACCCCGTTCATGATGTCCACGTAATCTTTCCCGCCCCATTCTCCTTCGATGCCGCGCTCGAACTTTTGCCCGTAGCCGGTCGAGCCGCGCGGGTTAGTGAAGAAGACGGCCCAGCCGCGCGCCGCGTAGACCTGGAATTCGTGATACCAATCCACGCCGTACTGCCCCGCCGGGCCGCCGTGAATGTTGAGAATCATGGGATACTTCCGGCCCTCCTGCCACCCGACGGGACGAACGAAGAAGCCGTCCACGTCCCAGCCGTCAGCGCCCTTGTAGGTGAAGCGCTCAACGTCCTGAAGCTGTAGCTGTCGCCAGAGAGCATCGTTGAGATTGGTGATCTTGCGCTCGCCTTTGCCCGAAAGGTCTGCGACGTAGATGTCGTCCATGTGCTTGAAATCGTTGACGGTGTAAACGATCTTGCCCGTGCGAGGGCTGATGTCCATGTTGCGGACGGCGCGCGGGCCGGACGTTAAAGGCTTCACCTCCCTGGACGCCAGGTTGACGCGGAAAAGTTGATATTCGCCGCGTACGCCCGCGTTGAAGTAGAGGGCGCGACCATCTGGCGACCATTCCAGATCGGAAGGAATCAGGTCCAGGTCTTTGGCCGCAAGCGTGGAAGCGACGCCGCCCGTGCTCGGCGCAAGCCATATCTTCGGATGCTCTTTCTCCGAATTGCTTCCGGTGAAGGCGATGCTCTTACCGTCGGGCGACCAGCGCGGCGAGTTGTCCTCGTCGGCATGATCTGAGATTTTCACGAGCGCGCCGCCTTCCGCCGGTATCACCCATACTTCCGTGTTGCGGCTCTGCTCGTAAGCGCGGCCCGTGCGGTCTGAGACGAAGGCTATGCGCGAGCCGTCGGGCGACCATTGCGGGTCGCGGTCATCCCAGTCGTCGCCGGAGGTGAGCTGCGCGGCCTTGCCCGTCTTCACGTCCACAATCCAGATGTGCGTGCGCTTGTCGTCGAACCAGCCCGTGTCGTTGAACTTGTATTGAAGCTGCGAGTAGTGGCGCACGTCGCTGCGCTCCGTGTTTTCCGGGCGGCTGTCGCTTGGGCCAATGCGGCTCAGGACGGCGAGCCTTTGACCATCCGGCGACCATTGAAAATTGTCCACGCCGTTCTTAAGGTCTGTGACGCGCCGCGCCTCTCCCCCGCTCATCGAAAGGATGTAGACCTGATTCTTCGGTCTGTTGCCCGCGCTGGCCGAATCGCCCGTCGCCGCGTCCGTTCCCGCAGGGCGCGAGGAGATGAAGGCTAGATACTGTCCATCCGGGCTCCACTGCGGCGAGGATGATGATTGCGGGCTGGTGGTGAATTGCCAGGGCGCGCGTGTGCCGTCGGTGGTCGCCAGCCAGATGGAAGAGTTGCGACGATTCTGCTTACGATCAATGGTCGTGAGCACGTAGGCGACCAGCTTGCCGTCGGGCGAGATGCGCGGCTCCCTCAGGAATTCAAAGCCGTAATAGTCTTCGGGCGTGACGCCGCGCCTCTGCTGAGACGGCTGTGGCTGCGCCGTTGCGATTGATGCCAGTAAAATCAGAAGCGCCAGAGCGCCGTGTGATCTAATGGAAATCCTCATGCTTGATCCCTTGCTCCTTAAATAAGGGTGTCTGGTCTTGCGATCTGCGTTAAGCGTATTGCCCGGCTGCGTAGCCGGAGGCCCAGGCCCATTGAAAGTTATAACCGCCGAGTTGGCCCGTCACGTCCAGAACCTCGCCTATGAAGTAGAGCCCGGGCACGCGCCTCGCCTCCATCGTGCGCGACGAGAGCTCGTCGGTGTCCACGCCGCCCGCCGTGACCTCGGCCTTTTTGTATCCTTCAGAGCCTTCGGGCACTAGACGCCAATCGTGCAGAGAGCGCGCGATCTCTTCCAGTTCTTTGTCCGAGTAACGACTAAGGGGCCTGGATGGAGCATACAGCTTGCACCAGACTTGAGCAAAACGGCGCGGCACGTATTGCGCGAGCAGGTTGGCCAGCTCGACATCGGACTGTCGCCTGGCTGAGAGAATCTCTGCGGCGCTGAGGTCTGGCAGGAGGTTGATGCTAATGGGGTCTCCACGCGTCCAGTAGGAGGAGATTTGCAAGATGGCCGGGCCGCTCAAGCCCCTGTGCGTGAGCAGTACGTTCTCCCTGAACTGCGCGCCGTTGGCTGAGACGAGCGCATCTATCGAGACGCCGCTCAAAGCTTTCAGCTCTTCCAGACCGTGCTTGGCGAAGATCAGTGGGACGAGCGCCGGGCGAGTCTCTCTGATGCGCAGGCCGAACTGCCTGGCCAGAGCGTAGCCGAAGTCGGTCGCGCCGATGGGCGGGATGGAGAGCCCGCCCGTCGCAACGACCAGCGCAGAGGAAGTGAAGATGCCATGATTGGTCTCAAGCGTGAAGAGCGAATCCTTCTCCACCTTGCGCACCTTGCAGTTGAGGCGTATCTCGACCCCCGCCTCCTCGCATTCCGCGAGCAGCATGCCTATGATCCGGCGCGAGCTTTCGTCGCAGAAGAGCTGGCCCAGCTTCTTTTCGTGATAGGGGATAGAATGACGCTCGACGAGCGCGATGAAATCCTGAGGCGTGAAGCGTGCGAGCGCAGACTTGGCGAAATTCGGGTTGGCCGAGAGAAAATTGTCCGGCCCCGTATTGACGTTGGTGAAATTGCAACGGCCTCCGCCCGAGATGGCGATCTTCTTTCCGACGCGATCAGTGTGCTCAATCAGGAGCACGCTGCGCCCACGCTTACCCGCCTCGATGGCGCAAAAGAGCCCGGCAGCGCCTCCGCCGATAACTATGCAATCCCACTTCTGATTCATCGCTGAAGAAATAAATTAACAGTGATGGACAGGAGAGACAGGATAAAAGCCAAAATCATTCGGAATAAAAACGGAAAGCATTGCTTAATGAATTGCGCATCGCTTCTTCTTTATCCTGACCCTCTCCTGTCCATCCCTGTTAATTTACGCTGTAGTGCGCCGCTTGAATACCAGCCTCTCTGTAATGCTAGAATACGAGGGCACTGTAAAACTTACAAATCGAAACATAAGGAGAAAGCATCAGTCATGCTCAAGGAAGGCGATACTGCGCCGGATTTCCAGACACGCGACGAGCAGGGTCGAGAGGTCAGGCTCTCGGACTTTCGCGGCCAGAAGGTCGTGCTCTATTTCTATCCGAAGGACGACACGCCCGGCTGCACAAAGGAAGCCTGCTCTTTCCGCGACTCTCATTCGACCTTCGAGGATAAGAACATCAAGGTGCTCGGCGTCTCGCTCGACGACGAAACGTCGCACCGGGCTTTTATCTCCAAATACAATCTGCCGTTCTCGCTCCTGAGCGATACGGACCACGCGGTCGCGGATGCCTACGGCGTCTACGGCGAACAGAGCTGGGGCGATAAGAAGTATATGGGCGTCGCACGCAAGACCTTCCTGATAGACGAGCAGGGCGCGATCAAGAAGGTCTTCGATAAGGTCAACGTCGAGCAGCACGGCGACGAAGTGCTCGACGCTTTCGCTGCCTGACTATTAAGGAGAAGAGAATGACGGAAACGGAAGAGAACAAGGTACGCGCCGTTGTGCAGCAAGAGCTTCTGGGCATCATCGGCGACGCGCAGCAACTCCTCGGCCCGATGAAAGACCCGACCGGGATGGCTAAAAAAGCGCTCGAAGGATTGGCCAATGTCATCCGCAAACGACAGCCAGCGGAGAAGCCGGATGGTCAATAGCGTGGCGGACTGAGAAGCAGTTAACAGGGAAGGACAGAGATGGTCAGGATAAGAACTAACAGCAGGATAAGAACTGAAAGCAGGATGAAAGATAAAAGCATTGCTTGCTGAGTTGTTCATCTCTTCTTCTTTATCCTGACAATCTCCGTCCCTGTTAATTCCTCATTGAAATTTTCGAGAGGGAGATGATGGATGGCACTGATCGGAGCCAATGAGCTGAAGCGTAAGATGCTGATCGCGGTCGAGGGGCAGCCCTTCACGGTTGTCGAGGTCTTCTTCGCTTCGCCGACGGCGCGCGGGGCGGCGACGATGGTACGCACCAAGCTGCGCCATCTCCTGACCGGCGCGGTGCAGGAGCGCAGCTTCAAGTCGAGCGAAAAATTTGCCGAGCCGGACGTGCAGCTCACCCCGGCCTCATATCTTTACAGCGATGCGGACGGCTTTCATTTCATGGACGAGTCCACTTATGAACAGTTCGCCTTCTCCACGGAAGATGTCGGCGATGATCGCGGCTATCTGAAGGAGGGCGTCTCTGTGCAGGTCTTGAAGTATAACGGCGCGGCTGTCTCTTTCCGCCTGCCGCAGTTCGTCGAGCTGAAGGTCGAGTCCACGGAGATCGGAGCGCGCGGCGACACGGCAGCCGGAGGCGCAACCAAGCAGGCGACGCTTGAGACGGGGCTCGCCGTGCGCGTTCCGCTCTTCATCAAGGAGGGCGAGACGGTGCGCGTCAATACGCAGAACGGCGAGGTCGCCGGGCGCGCTTGAATTGTGCCGCTCTCGGAATCAGCCCGCGCCTTTAAAAGCCTGGGCCCACACCCGTATGAGATTGAAGAAACGAGGCCAGATGGAGAAGGAAGATATTACGCGGGCGGCTGAAGAGGCCGTCAAAGACCTGCAACTCGATTGCAGCATCACGGAAATCACCAGGCCCATGGGCAAGGATACCTGGTGCATACAGTTTACGGGCAGCTATGGGCAGTTCTGCGACGAGTTTCATGACAAGCAGGGGAAAGAGAATAGCGCCCGCCTCGTCAGGGAAAAGATCAAGCGGTTTTTTCTCAAGCAGCGCAAGCCGACGCGCATCGTCAGGGGCCGGGCTACTTCGACCAGGGAGAGCCGCCCTCAGGGCGATGAAAACCTGCTCGACACGATCATGCGCGTCGGTGGGGAGGCCATCAAGCAGGCGTCGCGCATCACGGGCGAGGTCGTCGAGCGCGCGACCAACCTGAACCAGTCCATGCTCAAGGCCGAAGCAGACATGCTCGAAGGCATCAGCCCGACGGCGGCTGGACTCATCCGCCCCGGCAGCGTTGAGGCGAGCCGCAGCATCGCGCCTCCGCCGCAAAGGATGGTCGAGCCGCCCTCCGTTCAACCCCGCTCACAAATCTCGCAGCAGTTAGACGCGCCGCCGAAACGTGCACGCCAAAGCGCCGCCGTAGCTAAGAAGGCGAGCGCGTCTCAAGCGTCGCCGTCGCGTACTGCGAAAAAGGCGTCGGCGAAGAAGGCCGGAAAGAGCGCTGCCGGGAAACGCAGCGCGAAGACGACGGCTAAGAAGGCGGGCGGGAAAAAGAGCCGCGGCAAATCGCGGCGATGAAGGGTCGAGCCCTGCCGGGAAACGCCCTTCGCTCCCTTATCTCATGACCGTTGCAATAGAAGAGGTCAGTACGTGCCAGGGTCTCGGGCGGGTCTTGAGCGTTGAAAGACCCGCCCGAGACCCTGGCACGTACCGGCAGCATGCCTTTGCGACCTCTTTTTGAAGCGCGTCCTCTCAAACGTATGCGCGCTTGCCGCCAGAGTCCCGGCGTTCGATTCCGAACAACGCCGTCCCACAAATGGGAAACTCGAAGTCTCCTCCACGCTGCCGTTCCCTCGTTTAATCGAACGAGCCGCAACTATTCGGCCACACGCGTACTGATGGCACGGTATTTCCATACCAGGAACGAAGCCCGCGTATCTTCAATAGATAACTGAAGCGAGAAAAAGGACGAAGATGGGAACTCTGCTGTGAATAGTTCGTTCTAGTCCTCAAGGAAATCAAGACGGCGAGAGGAGCGCCCTCCCTGTAATGTTGATCCAATTAAGAAACGTCGAGAAATTTTACGAGCATGGTGTGCAGAAGACCTACGTGCTGCGGCGCGTCTCGATGGATATAGAAGAAGGCGAATTCGTCTCCATCATGGGGCCTTCGGGCTCCGGCAAGTCAACCCTTCTGCATATCCTGGGTATGCACGACAGCGCCTGGACGGGCGAGTTCTACTTCATGGGCCATCCCGTTCATAAGCTCGGCAAGAAGGAGCGGGCGCAGCTTCACAAGCAGTACATGGGTTTCGTCTTTCAGAGCTATCACCTGCTGGACCATCTGACCGTCTACGAGAACCTTGAGATACCGCTCTCCTACAAGGACATCAAAAAGAGTGATCGCGCCAGCACCGTCGCCGACACGCTCGACCGTTTTCAGATCGTCGGCAAAAAGGATTTGTACCCGAACCAGTTGTCGGGCGGACAGCAGCAGCTCGTGGGCGTTGCGCGCGCCGTCATCATGAGCCCCAAGCTGGTGCTGGCCGACGAGCCGACAGGTAATCTGCATTCGAGCCAGGGCAAAGAGATCATGGAGCTGTTCAAGCGACTCAACGATGCCGGGACGACGATCATACAGGTCACGCACTCTGAACAGAACGCGTCTTACGGCAACCGCATTATCAAGTTGCAGGACGGCTGGGTCGTGAACGACTAGCGGCCTGGAGCGAAGGCTTTCACGCGAAAGCTGCGGACGACCCATTTGACTGAGAGCCTTTCCTTTAGCGTTGCTCTCCGGCCCGAGCTGTTCGATTCCGAACAGGCTTTTCCCGGAAGCGAGAATCGGGAAAAAGCGCGCGCAGCACAGGGCTTCTGTTAAGCCAAGCTATTCCTGAGTTTAAGTTCGATCGGCGTGATGGCACATGGTTCGCTCTATAAGGAGCGGAGTAACAGATGGATATACCTCGTCAAGATAAAGATAAGAAGAAACGTAACCGGCGCTTGCGCCAGATTCTCTTCGCCGTCATTGGCGTTGTCGCCATCGGGCTCATCACGCTCGGCGTCTCGCGCCTCAAACCGGCTGCGCCCAGCATTGATCGCGGCACAGTCCTCATAGATACGGTCAAGCGCGGGCCCATGCTCAGGCAGGTGCGCGGCCCGGGCACGCTCGTCCCGGAAGAGGTCAGGGTCATTGCCGCCGCGACCGAGGGACGCGTCGAGCGCATCAACGTGCAGGCGGGAACGGAAGTGACCGCCGGAACCGTGCTGCTTGAGCTGGTCAATCCGACGTTGGCCCAGGAAGCGCAGGATGCGATGTTCGCGCTGCGCGCGGGCGAAGCCGATTACAACAACCTGAAAGTCCGGCTTGAGAGCGAGCGGATGACACAGGCCGCCGCCGCCGCCACCGTGCGCGCCGAATACCAGCAGGCCAAGCTGCAATCGGACACCGACGAGCAGCTGGCGAAGGACGGATTGATTCCCGCCCTTAACCTCAAGCTCTCACGCGTCAGAACCGAAGACCTCGCCAATCGCTACAAGATCGAGCAGCAGCGCCTTGAAGTGAACGCCAAATCCGTCAAGGCGCAACTGGCCGCGCAGGAGGCGCGCATCTCGCAGCTTCGCGCGCTCGCGCAACTGCGCCAGAGCCAGTTGGGGACGCTCCGTGTGCTCGCCGGAACCAACGGCGTACTGCAACAGATGGTCGTCGAGGTGGGCCAACAGGTCACGCCCGGCACGAACCTGGCGCGCGTCGCCGAACCGCAACACCTCAAAGCCGAGCTGAAGATCGCCGAGACGCAGACCAAAGACATAGTGCTGGGCCAACCGGCTTCGATTGACACGCGCAACGGCGTCATCCCCGGCCACGTCGTACGCATAGACCCGGCGGCCATACAGGGAACCGTGACGGTGGACGTGGCGCTCGACGGCGAGCTGCCGCAGGGCGCGCGCCCGGCCCTCTCCGTTGACGGCACAATCGAACTGGAAAATTTGAGCGACGTGGTCTATGTGGGCCGTCCGGCCTTCGGCCAGTCGCAGAGCACCGTCGGCATGTTCAAGCTCGAAGAGGGCGGCAAGAGCGCCGTCCGCGTGCAGGTCAAGCTGGGTCGCAGCTCCGTCAATACCGTGGAAATTATCGAAGGCTTACAACCGGGCGATCAGGTGATACTGTCCGACACTTCAGCCTGGGACAACTACAACCGAATTCGCTTGAATTGACATTGAAGTTAGTCGGTCATCGGCCCGCCAGTCAGAGCAGCCAAAGCAAGGGGTGTGTTTTGCTCTCTACTGAAGGGGCCGGTGACCGGCTATTCGACAACTCCAAACTGAGGAAAAATCCATGACTCAATCCGGCCAACCACTCATTCGCCTCGAAGGTGTGACCAAGGTTTTCTACACAGATGAAGTAGAGACGCACGCTCTCGCGGGCACTCACCTGGACATCGGGAGAGGGGAATACGTCTCCATCACCGGGCCTTCGGGGTGCGGCAAGTCCACGCTGCTCTCCATCCTCGGCCTCCTGGACTCCCCGAGCGATGGCGCTTACTGGCTCGACGGCAAGACCGTCTCAGACCTTTCGCTCTCGGAGAGGGCGCGCATACGCAACCGCGAGGTCGGCTTTATCTTTCAGAGCTTCAACCTGATCGGCGATCTCACCGTCTATGAGAACGTCGAGCTGCCCCTGACCTATCGCGGCATGAACTCCGCCGACAGGCGCAAGCGTTGCACGGAGGCGCTTGAGAGAGTCGGCATGGCCCATCGCGCCAAGCACCTGCCGAGCCAGCTCTCCGGAGGTCAGCAGCAACGTGTCGCCGTCGCACGAGCGGTCGCGGGCGAGCCACTGATTCTTCTGGCCGACGAGCCGACGGGCAATCTCGATTCCACCAACGGCGAAGCCGTCATGGAACTCCTGCGCGAGCTGCACAGGGGCGGAGCGACCATCTGCATGGTGACGCACGACCCGCGCTACGCTCGCTATGCTGATCGCGCCATACACCTGTTCGACGGTCGCGTCGTCAAAGAGGAAGAGAGCGTGGAGGCAGCTTAACATGGGCACTCTCTGGCAAGACCTGCGCTACGGCGCGCGTACGCTTCTGAAGCGACCCGGCTTCACCCTCGTCGCCGTCCTGACCCTCGCTCTCGGCATCGGCGCAAACGCCGCCATCTTTACGGTCGTCAACGCGGTCTTGCTTCGCCCATTGCCTTACCAACAGCCGGAACAGCTCGTCAGAATCGGCGGCTCGAACTTGCAGAAGGGCACGACGCTCGGCACGTTCAGCCCGCAGGACTTCTACGACTGGCGAGCGCGCAACACGGTTTTCGAGAGCATGGCGGCATACGACGGCTGGTCGCCTTCGCTGACGGGCACGGGCGAGCCTGAGCGGCTGGCGGCGGGCCGCGTCTCGGCCAGCTTCTTCGATGTCCTCAGGGCGCGGCCGGCTCTCGGGCGCTCCTTTCTCCCCTCGGAAGAAGAGCGCGGCAATCACCTCGTCGCCGTGCTGAGCTACGGCCTCTGGCAGCGTCGCTTCGGCGCAAACCCGAAGATCGTCGGCCAGACGATCATGCTCAACGGGTTCGGCTATACGGTCGTCGGCGTCATGGCGCGCGACTTCGAGCCGCCGCGTTTCTCCGACATAGACTTCGAGCGGCCTGAGCTGTGGGCCCCCTTCGCGCCGGACCTCTCGCAATGGTCGCGCAGCGGTCGCGCCGTGGATGCGGGCATCGCCCGACTCAAGCCGGGCGTCTCGACCGAGCAGGCGCAGGCAGAGATGACGGCCATCGGCCTGCAACTTCAACAACAGTATCCAGACTCGAACGCCAACTCCGGCGTCAGCATCGCTTCCTTGCAGGATCAGCTTGTCAGGAGCATCAGACCTGCGCTCTTCGTCTTTCTCGCGGCGGTCGGCTTCGTTCTTCTGATCGCCTGCGCCAACGTCGCCAACCTGCTGCTGGCGCGTGCCGCCACGCGTCAAAGAGAGATCGCCATTCGCACGGCGCTCGGCGCTGGACGCTGGCGCATCATGCGGCAGCTTTTGACGGAGAGCTTGCTGCTGGCAATCATGGGCGGCGTGCTCGGGCTGCTGCTGGCATTGTGGGCGACGGACTTTCTGGTCGCGCTCGGCTCGGATTCCATCCCGCATCTGGGCCGTATCGGCCTGGACGCGCGCGTGCTCTCCTTTACGATGGCGCTGACGGTTTTGACCGGCATCATCTTCGGACTCGTGCCCGCTCTGCAAGCCTCCAAGCCCGACCTCAACGAGACGCTCAAAGATGGCGGACGAAGCGCGACGGGCGGCGCTTCGCGCCAGCGCATGCGAAGCTTCCTGGTCGTCTCCGAGATCGCAATCTCTTTGCTGCTCCTGGTCGGCGCAGGTCTCCTGATTAAAAGTTTCCTTCGCCTGCAACAGGTCAATCCGGGCTTCGACCCGCACAACGTCCTGGCGATGTACGTCTTTTTGCCTGGCGCGAAATACCCTGACGACGCGAAGCAGGTGGCCTTCTTCGATCAGGTCGAGCAGCGAGCGGCGGCTCTGCCCGGCGTCGAAGCGGTCGGGATGGTCAGCAATCTTCCCATCAGCGGAAACTACGACCGCGTCTCTTTCTACGTCGAAGGGCAACCCGTTCCGAGCCCCGCAGACGTGCCTGACATCGAGCGCTACTACGTCAACGGGGGCTACTTCCGCGCGATGAGCATACCGCTCTTGGCGGGCAGAGCTTTCGGCACACAGGATCGCGCCGGTGCTCCGCTCTCCGTCATCATCGGCGAAACGACGGCCCGCCGCTTTTGGCCCAACGAAAGCCCTCTCGGCAAGCGCATCAATACGGGAAACCCTGAGAGCCCGGACAATCCCTGGCGCACCGTCGTCGGCGTCGTCGGAGATGTCAGGCATTACGCTCTGGACATCGCGCCCGCGCCGCAGCTCTACCTGCCCTACACGCAGTCGCCGTCGCAACAGATGACGCTCGTCGTGCGCAGCACAAACAATCCCGAAAGCCAGATCGCCGCCGTGCGTAACGCTGTCTGGGCCGTTGATCGAGATCAGCCTGTCTATAACATCAAGACGATGGAAGGGGTCGTTTCCGAATCGGTGGCGCAGAGACGCTTTACGATGCTGCTGCTCGGCATCTTCTCCGCGCTCGCGCTCTTGCTCGCCGTCATCGGGCTCTACGGCGTGATGACCTACATGGTCACACAGCGCACGCACGAGATAGGCGTTCGCATGGCCTTAGGGGCGCAAGGCCGTGACGTGCTCAAGCTGATCGTCGGACACGCGATGACGCTGGTCGTCATAGGGGTCTGCCTGGGGCTGGCCGCCGCCTTCGCCATGACGCGCGTCATCGGCAGCTTTCTCTACGGCGTGAGCGCCACCGACCCCTGGACTTTTGCCGGAGTGCCGCTTCTCCTGGGCGCGGTTGCCCTGGCTGCAAGCTACATCCCCGCGCGCAGGGCAACGAAGGTAGACCCGATGGTCGCACTTCGTTACGAATGAGAGCCGGAATTAAAGAGGAAATGAACAGGGATGGACAGAGATTGGCAGGATGAAGAACAGCAAGAAAACATTCATTCGTCAATGCTTTTAGGTTTTATCCTATCCATCCTGTCCATCCTGTTAAATTTCTTCTTCCATCCCCGCTCTTGAGGACTGAGATGGGAAATCTGTTACAGGACTTACGCTACGGTTTGCGAATGCTCTTGAAGAGCCCGGCTTTCACGCTCGTCGCGGTGCTCGCCTTAGCGTTAGGGATTGGGGCCAACACGGCCATCTTCTCGGTCGTCAATGCCGTGCTGCTGCGTGAGCTGCCCTATGAACAGCCGGAGCGCCTGGTGAGGCTGTGGGGAACCAACGCCCAGCAGAGCGCGCCGCGCGGCGCAGGCGACTATTACGATTTCAACATCGCGCCCAACGACTTCGCGGACTGGCGCGCGGCCAATCACGTCTTCGATTCCATCGCCGTCTTCAGCAGCTTCGGCAGCGTCACCCTCACCGGAGGAGACGAGCCCGTGCGCCTGCGCTGCCCCGTCGTCTCGACCGAGTTCTTCCGGGTGCTCGGCATGAGGCCGGCCCTCGGGCGCTTCTTTCTTCCAGAGGAAGAGCAGCAGGGCAAACATCGCGTCGTGGTCTTGAGCTACGCGACGTGGCAAGGCCGCTTCAATTCTGACCCAAAGATCATCGGACAGACGCTCGCTTTAAACGGCAACAGCTATACGGTCGTCGGGGTTGCGCCGAAAAACTTCGAGCACCCACGGCCAAACCCTGCGGCGGAGCCGGAGATGTGGAGACCGCTTGCGCTTCAGCTCGAAGCGAGCGAGCGGAATAATCACTGGCTGCACGCCATCGCGCGACTCAAAGCGGGCGTGAGTGCCGAGCAGGCGCAGGCCGAGATGAATCTCATCAACGGCCAGTTAGAGCGGCAGTACCCGGACTCGAACGCTGGCCGGGGCGTCAAGCTCAGCTCCCTGCACGAAGCGATGGTGGGAAATATTCGTCCGGCCTTGAGCGTGCTCTTCGGGGCGGTCGGCTTCGTGCTCCTGATCGCTTGCGCCAACGTCGCCAACCTGCTGCTCGCGCGCTCCTCCACGCGCCAGAGGGAGATGGCGATTCGCACGGCGCTCGGCGCGAGCCGCCTGCGCGTGATTCGTCAACTCCTGACGGAGAGCCTGCTGCTCGCCATTCTCGGCGGCGCGCTCGGGATGCTGCTTGCGCTCTGGGCGACGGACTTGCTGGTCGGCCTGAGCGGCGGCGAGATACCGAGGCTCGGTGCGATCAGCGTTGACGGGCGCATGCTCGGCTTTACCGCGCTCGTCTCGCTTCTGACCGGCATCATCTTCGGTCTTGCGCCCGCGCTCGAAGCCTCAAGGCCGGACTTGAACGTCTCGCTCAAGGAAGGCGGGCGGGTCTCGACGGGAGGCGGGCGGCAGCGATTTCGACGGGCGCTGATTATCTCGGAAGTGGCGCTCTCGCTCGTGCTGCTCGTCGGCGCTGGCCTGATGATGAAGAGTTTCTGGCGGCTGCAACACGTCGAGCTGGGCTTCAATCCCGAGAACCTGCTGACGATGGACTTGTCGCTGCCGCAGACGCGCTACGCCGAGAGGGGCCAGGCGGCTCTCTTCCAGCAGCGGCTCGTCGAGCGTATCGCAGCGCTGCCCGGCGTCGCCTCAGCCGCATCCGTGAGCATCCTTCCGTTGAGCGGCGGCAACTCCTGCGACGGGATGACGATTGAAGGACGCCCGCCCGCCAATGCCTCCGACATCCCTTGCGTAGAGGTTCGCGCGAGCAGCCCGGATTACTTTCGCACGATGGGCATTCCGCTTCGTCGCGGGCGCGCGCTCAACGAGCACGACACGAGCGATGCGCCTGCGGTCGTCGTCGTCAACGAGAGTTTGGCGCGACGTTTCTTTCCCGGCCAAGACCCTATAGGGCGTCGCATCAACCACGGTGAGCCGGATAAAGCGCCCGTCTGGCGAGAGATCGTCGGCGTCGTCGGGGATGTCAGGCACTTCGGCCCCGAAACCGAGACGCGCCCGGAGTTTTACGAGCCGCAGTTGCAATCGCCAAGCTTTGGCACATCGCTCGTGGTGCGCTCGGATGCTGATCTGGCGGGACTCGCCGCAGCCATTCGCGGCGAGCTGCGCGCGATGGACAAAGACCTTCCCGTTTATAACCTGAAGAGCATGCAGGAGCTGGTCTCGGAATCGGTCGCGCAGCCGCGCTTTCGCACGCTGCTGCTGGCCATCTTCGCTGCCGTGGCGCTGCTTCTCTCGGCGACAGGGCTCTACGGCGTGATGAACTACTGGGTCACGCAGCGCACGCGCGAGATAGGCGTCCGCATGGCCCTCGGCGCGCAAGGCAGAGACGTGCTCGGGATGGTCGTCGGCCAGGGGATGATGATGGCAATCGTCGGCGTCTTCGTCGGGCTCGTCGCCTCGTTCGGCCTGACGCGCCTGATCAGCAGCCTGCTCTTCGGCGTCACGGCCACAGACCCCTTGACGTTCGCCGTCGTGCCGCTCCTGTTGTGCGCTGTGGCTTTCGTGGCCAGCTACATCCCTGCGCGCAGGGCGACGAAGGTAGACCCGATGGTCGCGCTTCGTCACGAATAGGCTTGAGAAGAGACGCGTAAGCTCGGGCGCGCATACGCGCCGCCGCAGGACTATCCGGCATTCATAGTTTTAAAGGTCAAGTCAGTAGCGACAGACTTTCTGAAACCGGCCCCCAAGTAGTTTATGGGGTAGCAGCGATGCTCTATTTCACACAAGCTTCCGAGCGGCGGCTTGTGCCCGCGCCCCGTTTTGAAAAGAGAGCGCGCAAGTGAGGTGAGGTGCATGAACGTATTACTCCAGGACCTGCGTTACGCCCTTCGGATGCTTCGGAAGAATCCGGGCTTTACTCTGGTGGCTGTCCTGGCGCTGGCCTTGGGCATCGGCGCGAACTCGGCCATCTTCTCCGTCGTCAACGCCGTGCTGCTGCGCCCACTGCCTTACCCGGAGGCCGAGAGGCTCGTCTTTGTGCAAGCCGTCAATTCGGCGCACGGCATCACGCGCAGCAATGTGTCGCCGCCGGATTTCGCCGAGTGGAAAAATCAGAACCAGACCTTTCAGGAGATGACGGCCTTCGTCACGGGCGGAGCCATCCTCTCCGGCAACGCTGAGCCGGAGCGCGTGCCCGCCGCCCTGGTGACGGACAGCTTCTTCTCCGTGCTCGGAGTCAAACCGGCGCGCGGTCGCTCTCTCCTGCCCGAAGATGACAGGCCGGGAGCAGAGGATGTGGCGCTCATCAGTCATGGCCTCTGGCAGCGTCGCTTCGGCGCAGACCCGAACGTCATCGGCAGCAAGGTCAACATCAACGGCTACGTCACGACCATCATCGGAGTGATGCCCGCCGGTTTCGAGTTCACCGAACCGATTGACGTGTGGCGACCGCTCGGGCTCGATTTCAGTAAAGAGCGGCGCGATAACCGTTACCTTGAGGTGATGGCGCGGCTGCGGCCAGGCGTCACGCTCGAACAGGCGCAGGCTCAGATCAACACTATCAACGAGCGGCTGAGCCAGTCATATAGGGAGACCAATTCCGGTTGGACGGCAAAGCTGACGGTGATGCAAGACCTGTTGGTCGAGAATGTTCGACCCGCGCTGCTACTGCTGCTCGGAGCGGTCGGCTTCGTGCTCCTGATCACCTGCGCCAACGTCGCCAACCTGTTGCTGGCACGCGCGGCGGCACGGCAGAGAGAGATCGCCGTGCGCTCTGCGCTCGGCGCGAGCCGCCTGCGCTTGATTAGACAACTGCTCACCGAAAGCCTCCTGCTCTCTTTGACGGGCGGCGCGCTGGGCCTGCTGCTGAGCGTCTGGCTCACAGACCTGCTGGTCTCGATCAGCCCGGCCAACTCTCCGCGCCTTGACGAAGTCAGCCTCGACGGTCGCGTCCTTCTCTTTACGCTCGGCGTGACATGCTTGATCGGGCTGCTCTTCGGTCTGGCTCCGGCCTTGCAGGCTTCGCACGTCAATCTCAACGAAGCGCTCAAAGAGGGCGGGCGCAGCTTCTCCGAAGGCTGGCGGCGCAACCGCGTGCGCAAGCTCCTGATGATTTCTGAGGTCGCGCTCTCTTTAATGCTGCTCGTCGGGGCGGGCCTCCTGATTAAGAGCTTCATGCTTCTGCGCGAGACCGATCCGGGCTTCGACGCCGCGAATGTTTTGACGATGCGCGTCTCGCTGCCGGGCGTTAAGTATAAGGGCCAGCAAAAGGCGGAGTTCTTTCAAAGGCTGACGGAAACGGTCTCGACCCTGCCCGGCGTCGAATCGGCTGGCGCTGTGCTGAGCCTTCCGCTGGGCGGCAGCAACTACTCTGTCGGGCGCTCCTTCATCCCCGACGGTCGCCCGCTCACGCCCGAAGAATCCGCCAATGCCAGCTACGTCGTGGCCACGCCGATGTACTTGCGCACGATGAAGATTCCGCTCAAAGAGGGACGCCACTTCACGGAGCGCGACAACAACGACGCGCCGAAGGTCGTGATCGTCAACGAGACGCTCGCTCGACGTTCGTTTCCGGGCCAGAGCGCCATCGGTAAACGCATACAGGTCTGGCGCGACGAGGATTTCCAGCGCGAGATCGTGGGTGTCGTCGGTGATACCAAGGCCGAAGCGCTCGACGCTGAGACGGGGCCGCAGATCTATGTGCCGCACGCGCAAGACCCTGGCTGGGGAGGTCTCTCGCTCGTCGTACGCACGACGGCTGCGCCGACCGCACTCGCTTCGGCGGTGCGCGGGGCCGTCCTCTCTCTAGACAAAGACCAGCCCGTCTTCAATATCAAAACGATGGAGGAGATTGCCGCGGCTTCAGTGGCCAACCGTCGCCTCTCCATGCTCCTCTTCAGTGTGTTTGCGGGCGTCGCGCTGCTGCTCGCGGCCCTGGGCGTCTACGGCGTGATCTCCTATTCCATCGCGCAGCGCACGCACGAGATAGGTCTGCGCATGGCCCTCGGCGCGCAAAAAAGCGACGTGCTCAAGCTCGTCCTCAGGCAGGGCATGAGCCTCGTGCTGATCGGCATCGCCATCGGGCTGGTGGCCTCGCTGGCCCTCACGCGTGTGATGGCGAGCCTGCTCTACGAAGTGAGCGCCACAGACCCGCTGACCTTCGCCGGAGTCGCACTGCTTCTGACCATCGTCGCGCTCCTGGCCTGCCTGATTCCCGCGCGCCGCGCGATGCGTGTCGACCCGATGGTCGCACTTAGGTACGAGTGAAAGCAGGATTGAAAGCAGAAATTAACAGGGATGGACAGAGATTGTCAGGATAAAGAGAAGCGATGAACAATTCATGCGGCAATGCTTTTGTCTTTCTTCCTGCTTTTAGTTCTCATCCTGTCCATCCTGTTAAATTCCGAGCTTTTCAGGAGGCGCTGTGATGGGAACACTGTGGCAGGACGTGCACTACGGCTTTCGGATGCTGCTGAAGAAGCCAGGCTTTACTTTGGTGGCCGTGCTGACGCTGGCCCTGGGCATCGGCGCGAACTCGGCCATCTTCTCCGTCGTCAACGCAGTGTTGCTGAGAGCGTTCCCGTATCCGCACGCGGAACGATTGGTGACGATGCGCTCGAATCAGTCCTTACCCGATGTCCTGGACATACAGGCGCAGAGCCAGTCGTTTGAGGAGGTCGGCTGCCTGACGCTGCAAGCCCTGGATTTGACGGGAGGGGCAGAGCCCGTGCAGGTTCAGGCCGGGCTCGTCAATGCCGGGCTCTTCAACGTCCTCGGCGCGCGTCCTCTCATCGGTCGCACGATCACGCCCGAAGAAGATCGCTTCGGAGGCGAGCGCATCGTCGTTCTGAGCTACGGGCTCTGGCAGCGCCAGTTCGGCGGCGACCCACACCTCGTCGGCAAGACGATTCCGCTGAGCGGAAACGATTATGCGGTGGTCGGCGTGATGCCTGCGGAGTTCGACGCCCCGCGCGGCAGCCCGGAACTCTGGGCGTCGCTGAGGGTCGTCAATCCTTTGGGCGCGCGCTTTCGCGGCGTCCATTTCCTGCGCACTTACTGGCGATTGAAACCCGGCGTCACTATCGAGCAGGCGCAATCGGAGCTGGCCGCTATTGACAAGCGCCTTGAAGAGCAGTACCCGGACGAGAATAAGGGACGGCGCAGGCAGTTGATCTCGCTGCACGAGTTGGTCGGAGGAGATACGCGTCCAGCACTGCTCACGCTGTTCGGCGCAGTCGGACTGGTGCTCTTGATCGCATGCGCGAACTTCGCCAACCTGCTGCTGGCGCGTGCCACGTCGCGCGAGCGCGAGATAGTCATACGCGCCGCCCTGGGAGCCGGACGCGGAAGATTGATTCGCCAGTTGTTGACCGAAAGCGTGCTCTTATCGCTCGTCGGCGGAGCGTGCGGTCTCCTGCTCGCCATGTGGGGCATTGACCTGCTTCAGTCGCTCAAGCCCGAGAATCTGCCGCGTCTCTCCGCGATCACGATAGACGCCCGCGTGCTCTTCTTCACGCTCTCGCTCTCGATCCTGACGGGGCTCATCTTCGGGCTCGTCCCGGCGCTGAACGCTTCGAGGCTGAACGTCAACGAGGCTTTGAAGGAGGGCGGGCGCAGCGCCACGGCGGGCGTGGCCCGTCACCGCTTCAGCAATCTCCTGGTCGTCTCGGAGTTGGCCCTCTCGCTCGTGCTCTTAATCAGCGCGGGTCTATTGATCAAGGGCTTCTGGCGATTGCGCGCCGTCGCGCCCGGCTTTGCGAGCGCCCGTCTTCTGACGATGAGAATCGAGCTGCCGGAAGAGCGCTACAAAGAGATTCCGAGGCAGACGCAATTTCGTGAGCGCAGCCTGGAAGCGATCAACTCGCTGCCGGGCGTCGAAGCCGCTATGGTCAGCGAGCTGCCCCTGGGCGGCGATGCGCTGGGCCACGATTTCGTCATCGAAGGTCGCCCGCCGCTCTCGCCGGGCGAAGAACCGGAGCTTTTTTCGCGCACCGTCGGCGGCGATTATTTCCGCACTATGGGCATCCCGCTCATCAACGGGCGCGACCTCACGAAAGAGGACAGGGAAGGCACGCCGCTCGTCGGCGTCGTCAACGAAGCGATGGCGCGTCAATACTTCCCCGGTGGAAATCCAATCGGCGCGCGCATCAGGTGGGCCCGCGCCGACGGGGAGCCGAAGTGGATCACCATCGTCGGCGTCGCGGGCGACGTGAAGCACTTCGGATTGAACCTGCCGGAACAGCCGGCCATCTATACGCCCTACGCGCAGCTCCTACAGCCCTGGAAGCGATGGATGAACGTCGTCGTACGCAGCAACGGCGACCCGGCGACCATCACCAGCATGGTCAAGGCGCGCATCTGGACGATTGATAGCCAGATACCCGTCACCAAAGTCCGCACCATGACGGAGGTGATGGCGACCTCCGTTGCCGCTCAGCGCTTCACGATGATGCTGCTCGGCGTCTTCGCAGCCATCGCGCTGGCGCTGGCGGCTGTCGGGATCTACGGCTTGATGTCTTATTCGATCACGGAGCGCACGCACGAGATAGGCATCCGCATGGCCTTAGGCGCGCAAGGCAGAGACGTGCTCAGGATGGTCGTCGGCCAGGGCTTGAAGCTGATCCTGATAGGCGTTGCCGCAGGGCTCCTTGGAGCGTTCGCCTTGACGCGCATCATGTCGAGCCTGCTCTTCGGCGTGAGCGCCGTTGACCCGCTGACCTTCGCCGCCGTCTCCGCCCTCTTGACGTTGATCGGACTGCTGGCCTGTTACATCCCTGCGCGCAGGGCGACGAAGGTAGACCCGATGGTCGCGCTTCGGTACGAGTAGGAGGTAATTGAGAATGGGAACATTGATGCAGGACATTCGCTTTGGCGCGCGAATGCTCTTTAAGAGTCGCGCTTTTACTATCGTGGCGATTCTCTCGCTGGCCCTGGGTATCGGCGCGAACACGACGATCTTTACTCTGGTCAATGCCGTCTTATTGCAGCCCTTGCCGGTGAGCGAGCCCGCACAATTGATGTCCGTCTACGGTACTGACCAGAAGAACCGTGGCAATCAACTCGACTACGCGCCCGTCTCTTATCCCAACTATGTGGACTATCGAGACCAGAATAATGTCTTCTCGGGGCTGCTGATTTTCGGCGGAGCGGCGATGAGCCTCTCCGGCACGGGCGAGCCGGAACAGATTAACGGGTTGATCGTTTCCGGCAACTACTTCGACGTGCTCGGCGTCAAGGCCGCGCGCGGGCGCACCTTTCTGCCCGAAGAAGACACCACTCCCGGCGCTCATCCCGTGATCGTCATCAGTCACGGGCTGTGGCAGCGACAGTTCGGCGGCGACCCCTCGATCATAGGCAAGACCATCAGCCTCAACAACCAGGGCTTCACCGTCATAGGCATCGCGCCCGAGAACTTTCGTGGAACCTTCGCTATCGGTGCGGCGGACTTCTGGGTTCCGATGGCGATGCACAATCAGGTGTTGACGGGAGTTTTCGGACAATGGTTCAACGAGCGCAGGGCGCTGCTCTTCAACGTCATTGGCCGTCTCAAGCCGGGCGTCTCACTTGAGCAGGCACAGGCCGCGATGCAGACCATTGGCCGTCGGCTTGAGCAGGAATATCCGAAGGAGAACGAGCAGCGCAACGTCAGGCTGGTTCCGCTCGCGCAGGCGACGATCAATCCCAACCAGCGAGACCTGTTCGTGCGCGCCGGCGGCCTGCTGACGACAGTCGTCGGTCTTGTGCTCCTCATCGCCTGTGCCAACGTGGCGAATCTGATGCTTGCCCGTGCGACGGCGCGGCGCAAGGAGATTGCGATTCGCACGGCGCTCGGCGCTGGGCGTCTGCGCATCATCCGGCAGTTGCTCACGGAGAGCCTCCTGCTCTCCGTGCTCGGCGGAGCGTTCGGCCTCTTTCTGGCCTACTGGAGCCTTCAGCTGCTATGGGCTTTCCGCCCGCCCTTCTTTAATCAGAACGCTTTGAGCCTCGGTCTGGACGGGCGAGTCCTCGGCTACACGACGCTCCTGTCCGTGCTCACGGGGATTATTTTCGGGCTCGTCCCGGCGCTCCAATCCACGCGCACAGACCTCGTCTCGGAGCTTAAAGAGAAGAACAATCCGCTCAGCCCAACGAGGCGTCGCTTCAATCTGCGCAGCGTGCTCGTCGTCGCTCAAGTGGCCCTCTCGCTCGTCGCCCTGGTCGGCGCTGGGCTCTTCCTGCGCAGCCTGCGCAACGCTCAGCAGCTCAACCCGGGCTTTGAGACGGAGAAGCTGATGGTCATCTCCTTCGACCTCGGCGCGCAGGGCTACAACGAAGCGCGCGGGCGCGAGTTCGACCGGCAGGTGCAGGCGCGAGTCGAAGCCATACCGGGCGTGCGCTCTGCGGCTGTCGCCTCCAATGCGCCGCTCAATGCGGGCTTTCTGCGAAGCGTCTTCATCGAGGGACAGGAGCCGCCGCCGGGTGGACGCGGCATTCTCACGCTCGTCAATACGGTCGGCACGAAATATTTCGAGACGATGGGCATCCCTCTTCTTCGCGGGCGCGACTTTAGCGAGGCCGACCAGGAGAACTCCGTCAAGGTCGTCGTCGTCAACGAAGCGATGGCGCGACGTTTCTGGCCCAACGAGGATGCGACGGGCAAGCGCTTTAAATTCTTCGGCGATGATTTCATGAGCGAGGTCGTCGGCGTGGTGCGTAACAGCGACTCTGTAAATCTTGGCGAAGACCCCAGGCCGCTCGCCTACCTGCCGCTTTCACAGAACTACGCTGCCGCCGTCACGCTGCACGTTCGCACGGATGCAGACCCGCGCACTGTGCTTCCCAGCGTGCGCCGCGAGGTGCAGGCTCTAGACCCGAATCTACCGCTCGTTGCCGTCTCGCCCATCTCAGAGGTGCTCGATCAAGTCCTCTGGGCCCCGCGCATGGGCGCAGCGCTGCTGGCCGTCTTCGGCCTGCTCGCCCTGATCCTGGCGGCTGTCGGCATCTACGGCGTGCTCGGCTACTCCGTCACACAGCGCACGCACGAGATAGGTCTGCGCATGGCCTTAGGCGCGCAGCGCAGCGACGTGCTCAAGATGGTGGTGAGCCAGGGCTTGATGCTCACCTTCATAGGTATCGGTGTCGGGCTGCTGGCCGCTCTTCTCTTGACGCGCTTCATGTCGAGCCTGCTCTACGGCGTCGCGGCCACAGACCCTTTAACCTTCATCGCCGTCTCGCTCATCCTCGCGCTGGTGGCCATCCTGGCAGCGTTCATCCCCGCGCGGCGAGCGACGAAGGTAGACCCGATGATCGCGCTTCGATACGAATAGAAGAAAGGAATTTAACAGGATGGACAGGATAAGAGCTCAAAGCAGGATGAAAGACAGTAGCATTGCTCCATGAATTGTTCATCGCTTCTCTTTATCCTGTGCATCCTGTTAATTGCTTGCTTTCGTCCTTAATTTTCGGGAGGAGTTGTGATGGGAACAATCTGGCAAGACCTGCGCTATGGCTTTCGGATGCTTCGGAAGAGTCCGGGCTTTACAGTGGTGACGATTCTGGCGCTGGCTTTAGGTATCGGGGCAAACACTGCGATCTTCTCGGTCGTCAATGCCGTGCTGCTTCGCACGCTGCCGTTTCCGACAGCCGAACGACTGGTCTTCATCTCCGAGTGGAGCCAGCAAGTGCCGAACATGTCCGTGTCCTATCCGAACTTCACGGACTGGCGCGAGCAGAATCGCGTCTTCGAGCAGCTCGCTGCCTTTCGCGGGGCGGGCCTGATTTTGACGGGCGTCGGCGAGCCCGAGCGCGTTGACGGGCGCGAAGTCTCCGCCAGCTTCTTTTCCGTGCTCGGCACAAACCCCGCCATCGGGCGCAACTTCACCTCAGCCGAAGACCAGCCCGGCGCAAATCGCACGGCCATCATCAGCTATGGATTCTGGCAGCGCCGCTTCGGCGCTAACCCCTCTATCGTCGGCCAGCCCATGATGCTCAACAACGAGAGCTACGAGATCATCGGCGTGCTGCCGCAGACCTTCGAGTGGCAAGCGCCGGTGGATGTCTTTGTGCCCATCGGCCTGCAAGCCGACAAGATGCAGGATCGTGACAATCATCCGGGCATCTACGTCGTCGGTCTGCTCAAGCCCGGCGCGACGCTCGAACAGGCTCGCGCCGAGATGGAGAGCATCAGCGACCGGCTCGCCCAACAGTATCCGAAGTCGAACGAAGGCAACAGCGTGAGGCTCGCCCTGCTGCAAGATTTTGCGACGCGCGAGATTCGTCCCGCGCTGATCGTGCTGCTCGCGGCGGTCGGCTTCGTGCTTTTGATCGCGTGCGCCAACGTCGCCAACCTGCTGCTCGCGCGCTCCGCTTCGCGCTCGAAGGAGATAGCCATTCGCACGGCGCTCGGCGCCGGACGCTGGCGTCTCATCCGGCAACTGCTGACGGAGAGCGTGATGATGTCGCTGCTCGGCGGCATCATCGGTCTGCTGCTGGCGATGTGGGGCATCGGCGCTCTGCTGAGAGTGATTCCCGACGACGTGCCGCGCCTGCTCGTGGCCAACATCGGACTGGACGCTCGCGTGCTCGTCTTCACGCTTGCCATCTCCGTGTTGACGGGACTGCTGTTCGGCCTCGCGCCCGCGCTTCAGGTCTCGAAGACCAACTTGAACGAATCGCTGAAGGAAGGCGGGCGCGGCGCGACGGCTGGCGCGAGTCGGCAGCGAGTGCGTAATACGCTCGTCATCTCCGAAGTTGCTCTCTCGCTCCTGCTCCTCGTCGGCGCTGGCCTGCTCATCAAGAGCTTTCTCAACCTGAGCCGCTCCGATGTCGGCTTCGATCCCAATAACGTCCTGACGATGCGCATCTCTCTGCCCGAAGCGCGCTACAAGGAGAACGCGCAGACGGTCAATTTCTATGAACGACTGATGCAGCGCGTCCAGACGTTGCCGGGCGTGGAGAAGGCCGGGCTGACGCGCGGGCTGCCGATGAACGGCGGCATCGAGAGCGGCATAACAGTCGAAGGACAGGAGGTCGCAAACACCAAGGATACGGTGGTGGCCGTCAATCTCACGGTGACTCCCGATTACTTTCGCGCGATGAACATTCCGCTCGTGCGTGGGCGCTACTTTACGGATCAGGACAAGACCGGCTCTCCGCCCGTGGTCCTGGTTGACGAGATGCTGGCTGCGCGCTTCTTCCCCACGGAAGACCCCATCGGCAAGCGGCTCAAACTCGGCGGCATGGAATCTCCATTTCCCTTCATGCAGATCGTCGGCGTCGTCAAGCACGTCAAGCACTACGGCCCGGACGAGGAAGGGCGCGTCGAGATTTATCGTCCCTACTTCCAGCTTCCGCAAATCCCGGACGCGCAGTACGGGCGCAGCATGGTGCTGGCCGTGCGGACGACGACAGACCCGGCGAGCATGACGACGGCGCTGCGCAACGCCGTGCGCGAGATAGATAAAGATCAGCCCGTGTCGAATGTCCAGATGATGTCGCAGGTGGTGGCCGCGAGCATCGCGCCGCAGAAGTTTGCGATGTGGCTGCTCGGGCTCTTTGCGGCTGCCGCGCTGCTGCTGGCGGCCATCGGCATCTACGGCGTGATGGCCTACTCGGTCACGCAGCGCACGCACGAGATAGGCGTCCGCATGGCCCTCGGCGCGCAAGCCCGAGACGTGCTCAGGATGGTCGTCGGTCAGGGGATGAAACTCGCGCTCATAGGCGTCGGCGCTGGGCTCGTCGGGGCCTTCCTCGTCATGCGCTTAATGTCGCGCCTGCTCTACGGCGTGACGGCCACAGACCCTCTGACGTTTGCGGTCGTCTCCGTCTTGTTGGCGGCTGTGGCACTTCTGGCCTGCTACATCCCCGCGCGACGAGCGACGAAGGTAGACCCGATGATCGCGCTTCGATACGAATAGAAGAAAGGAATTTAACAGGGGTGGACAGAGATTGTCAGGATGAAAACTAAAAGCAGGATGAAAGCTGAAAGCATTGCTCCGTGAATATTCTCTTTGCTTCTCTTTATCCTGTCCCTGCTGTCCATCCCCGTTAATTGCTTGCTTTCGTCCTTAATTTTCGGGAGGAGTTGTGATGGGAACAATCTGGCAAGACCTGCGCTATGGCTTTCGGATGCTTCGGAAGAATCCGGGCTTTACGTTGGTGGCGGTGCTGGCGATAGCCTTGGGGATCGGCGCGAACACGACCATGTTCAGCGCCGTCAACGCGCTGCTGTTGCATCCTTTCTCCTTCCCCAATCAGGAGCGGCTGGTCATGCTCTGGGAGCGTGTGCCGGATACAGGCGTGAGGCGAGCGTCTGTCTCGCCCGGCAACTTCGCAGACTGGCGCGACGGCAATACTGTGTTCGATGGGATGGCGGCTTTCAGCCAGCGCGCCTTCAATCTCACGGACGGCGAGCAGCCGGAGCGCGTCTCGGGTGCGCGGGTCTCCGCGAACTTCTTCGCGGTGCTCGGCGAGAAGGCCGCACGGGGACGCACCTTCTCGGATGAGGAGGGCCAACCCGGACACGAGCAGGTCGCGCTCGTCAAGCAGAGCTTGTGGGAGCGCCGCTACGGTTCCGACCCGCACCTCGTCGGCAAACAGATCATGCTCGACGGCAAGAGCTACACGGTCATCGGCATCCTCCCGACCGCCTTCAAGTTTCCACTCAACGGCAGCGAGTTGTGGGTTCCGCTCGCCTTCGATGCCAAGGAGCAGAACCAGCGCGAGAGCCATTACCTGTCCGTCGTGGGGCTTCTCAAGCCGGGGGCCACCAGGGCGCAGGCCCAGTCGGAAATCGAAGCCATCGCGCAAAGGGCCCAGCAGCAGTACCCGGAAACCAATGGCGGCAGGACGGCCTTCGTCGAAAGCATGAACGATACCTACACGAGAGGCTCGCGCATCTACCTGCAAGTGCTGATGGGCTCGGTCGTCTTCGTGCTCCTGATCGCGTGCGCTAACGTCGCCAATCTGCTGCTCGTGCGCTCCACCTCGCGGCAGAAGGAGATCGCCGTCCGCATGGCTTTGGGAGGCAGCCGTCTGCGGTTAATCAGGCAATTGCTCACGGAGAGCGTGCTGCTCGCGGCGATGGGCGGCGGCCTCGGCCTGCTCTTCTCCGTCTGGGGAAACGAATTCCTCAAGGGTGGTATCCCGCCCGGCTTCACGCAGTTTATCCCCGGCTGGGAGAATCTTCACCTTGACACGAGCGTGCTGGTCTTCACGCTCATCATGACGCTCTTGACGGGAGCCGTCTTCGGTCTGGCCCCGGCGCTGCAAGCGACCAAGCTCAATCTTAACGAAGCGCTCAAAGAGAGCGGTAAGGGCACATCCTCCGGCGCGAGCCGCAATCGTCTGCGAAGCCTGCTGGTGGTTTCGGAAGTCGCCCTCTCGCTCATCCTCCTCGTCGGTGCGGGCTTGATGATCAGAAGCTTCGTCCATCTCATCAGCTCCAACCTCGGCATCAATCCGAACAACGTGCTGACGATGGAGCTCTCTATCCCGAGGCTCAAGTACCCGGAGGAGCAGCACCGCATCAACTTTTACCAGGAACTCGTCGGGCGCATCCGCAACTTACCCGGAGTCGAACAGGCCGCCGCCGTCAATTATGTTCCGATGGGCCGCAGCAGTTCGTCCGCCGACTTCCACGTCGAAGGGCCACCGGCTCCGCCCAAAGGGAAAGAGCCTTTCGCCGACTACCAGGTCGTGACACCTCAATACTTCGAGGCCATGGGCACGCCCATCCGGCAGGGCCGCGCCTTCACCGAGCAGGACAAAAAGGACGCGCCCCTCGTCGTCATCATCAACGAGCGGCTGGCGCGTCGCTATTTCCCGGCCGGCGACGCTCTGGGCCATCGTCTCGTCTTCAATGAGAAGGAAGGGCCGCTTGAGATCGTCGGCGTGGCGGCGGATGTCAAGAACGAGGACTTGGACGACGAAGCCAACATGACCGTCTACAGGCCATTCCTGCAAGAGCCCTGGGGGTCTATGGCGGTTATTGTTCGCACCAGCTCAGACCCGGTGCAGCTCGCCTCCACTGTGCGCAGCGAAGTGCGCGCCATAGATCAGGAGCAGCCCGTCTATAACATCAGGACGATGCAGCAGGTCATCGAAGAGTCGGTCTCGCCCAAGCGCCTGGCCACGCTGCTGCTCACCTTCTTCGCCTTCGGAGCTTTGCTGCTCGCGGCCATCGGCATCTACGCCGTGATGGCTTACTCGGTCACGTCGCGCACGCACGAGATAGGCATCCGCATGGCCCTCGGCGCGCAGCCGCGAGACATCCTGCGGCTGATCGTCAGGCAGGGCTTGATACTGACGGGCATCGGAGTGGGCCTCGGCCTCCTCGGAGCTTTCGCCATGACGCGCGCCATGACAGAGATGCTCAACGGAGTCCAGGCGACAGACCCGCTCACCTTCGGCGCTATCTCCCTGCTTCTTTCCGTCGTGGCACTGCTCGCCTGTTACCTTCCGGCGCGCAGGGCGACGAAGGTAGACCCGATGATCGCGCTTCGATACGAGTAGTGAAAGGAGACGGCGATGGAGAGCTTGTTCAAAGATTTGCGCTATGCGGTTCGGATGCTTATCAGGAAACCCGGCTTCACTGCCGTGGCGGTCATTACGCTGGCGCTCGGTATCGGAGCGAACACGGCCATCTTCTCCGTCGTCAACGGAGTGCTCCTGCGCCCCCTGCCCTTTCAAGACCCTGAGAGGATAGCGACCTTCTGGCAGAGCAACCCCAGAAGCGGCGTCCAGCGTGAAGATGTCTCACCGGCAAACTTTCTGGACTGGCGAGAGCGCAGCCGCAGTTGTACGGAGATGGCCGCCGCTTTGCCCTTCGGCTATAGCCTGACCGGCGGAGAAGAGCCGGAGGCTTTTCGCGCCTGGCAGGTGACGACCGGCTTCTTTGAGATCCTGGGAGTGAATGCTCTCTACGGGCGCACGTTCCTGCGTGAAGAGTTCCAGCCGGGCAATGATCGCGTCGTCGTCATCGGTCATGGCCTCTGGCAGAGACGTTTCGGCGCGGACCCGAAGCTTGTCGGGCAGAAACTCCTTCTCAACGGACTGCCGCACACGGTCGTTGGAGTGATGCCGCCCGGTTTCGAGTTCGGCCCGGAAAGAGAGATATGGTCGCCCTGGGTCGTGGTCGAGAGCGACAGGCAGATACGGGGCTCCGCTTACATCAAAGTCATAGGGCGACTAAAGCCAGGTGTCACCATAGAGCAGGCGCAGCAGGAAATGAAACAGATCGCTTCCGCGCTGGCTGAGGAGTATCCGCAGACGAACGGCGAAGTGGGCGCGACCGCTGTGTCGCTTCCCGAACAGCTCGTCGGCCATGTGCGCCCGGCGCTTTTGATGCTGCTGTGCGCCGTCGGGCTGATGCTCCTGATCGCCTGCGCCAACGTCGCCAATCTCTTGCTGGCCCGCGCATCAACCAGGCGCAGGGAGTTTGCTATCCGCGCGGCGCTGGGCGCTCGTCGCTCACGCCTCATTATGCAGTTGTTGACGGAGAGCCTGCTGTTGGCGGGCCTTGGCGGGATGGGCGGCATTCTGTTGGCGAGCTGGGGAGTGGATGCGATCATCGCGCTCAGTCCGGGCAATCTGCCGCGCATCAACCAGGTCGGCATTGACTCCCATGTGCTGCTGTTCGCGCTCGGAGTCTCGGCCTTAACGGCACTCATCTTCGGGCTCGCTCCCGCGCTACAGTTTTCCAGAACCGACTTGCAGGAGTTCCTCAAAGAAGGCGGGCGGACTGCGACGGCAGGCTTCGCACGCCAGCGCCTACGCAATCTTCTGGTCGTCTCGGAGGTGGCCCTGGCATTGATGCTGCTCGTCGGAGCCGGACTGCTCGTGCGTAGCTTCGTGCGCCTCTTGCAGGTTGATCCGGGCTTTACTACGGACAAAGCTCTGGCGCTCGAAGTACATGTCTGGGGGAGGGCTCGGACGGCTGAGCAGAGAGCGGCATTCTTTGAGCAGAGCCTTGAGCGCATCGCGGCGCTGCCCGGCGTCGAAGCCGCCGGGGCTGTCTCGGCGCTTCCTTTCCACACCAACCCGATTGACATCAAGAGCGAGTTCAGTATCGAAGGGCGAGCAGCGGCAGCGCCCGGGCAGGAGCCCATCGCCTACGCCACCGTGGCAACCTTCGATTACTTTCGCACGATGGGCATCCCGCTTCTGCGTGGTCGTCTCTTCACACGCTTTGATAACAAGGACGCTGCGCCCGTCGTCGTCATCGGCGAGACGATGGCCCATCGCTTCTGGCCCGGTGAAGACCCGGTCGGAAAAAAGATCACTCTGCGCTTCCTCAGCCAGCAGACGACGCGCGAGATCGTCGGCGTCATCGGCGACGTGCGGCATACCGGGCTCGACAGCGACCCGCGACCGGAACTTTTTCTCCCGCATCTACAGGAGCCATACGGCTCGATGACCTATGTCGTGCGGACGAGCGTTGACCCGCTCACCCTGCTGCCAGCCGTGAAGAAGGAAATCTGGACGGTGAACAAGAGCCAGCCCTTTTCCAGCATTGCGACGATGGAACAGCTCATCTCGCGCTCGCTTGCGGAGAGACGCTTCAGCCTGCTTTTCCTGACCACCTTCGCCTCCATCGCCCTCGCTCTGGCGGGAGTTGGAATCTACGGGCTTATCAGCTTCAACACCACCCAGCGCACGCACGAGATCGGCGTCCGCATGGCCCTCGGCGCGGGGCGTCTGGACATCTTCAAGCTGGTCGTCGGGCAGGGCATGGCGTTGACTCTTCTCGGGGTGGTGGTCGGGTTGGCCGCGGCCTTTGCTCTGACCCGCTACCTGTCCAGTTTGCTCTACGGCGTGAGCGCGACAGACCCTTTGACCTTCGTCGTTGTCTCCGCGCTGCTCACCCTCGTTGCTCTCGCCGCCTGCTACATCCCCGCGCGCAGGGCGACGAAGGTGGACCCGATGGTCGCGCTCCGTTACGAATAGAAGGCGGAAGGATGAAAGAAGAGAATTAACAGGGATGGACAGAGAGGGTCAGGATAAAAAACAGAAAGCGGGATGAAAGACAGTAGCATTGCTGCGATGAATTTTGTCTTTGCTTCTCTTTATCCTGTGCATCCTGTCCACCCTGTTAAATTCCGAGCTTTTCAGGAGGAACTGTTATGGGAACGCTCTGGCAAGACGTGCGCTACGGCTTTCGGATGTTGACTAAGAAGCCCGGCTTCACTATCGCTGCGGTGCTTGCGCTGGCGATTGGCATCGGTGCGAACACGGCGATCTTCAGCGTGGTCAACGCGGTCTTGCTGCGGCCACTGCCTTACAAAGAGGCTGACCGCCTGACGCTCGTGTGGCTGAAAGGCCCTGAGGCTGCCGGTGGAGACCGCGTGCCGCTTTCGGTCGCGGACTTTCTTGACTGGCGCGCGCAGAACCAGGTCTTTGAAAAGGTCGCCGCCTTCGGCACTAACCTCTTCAACTACACCGGCGGCGAAATGCCGGAGCAGGTGCGCGGCGCTTCCGTCACCGCCGACTTCTTCGACATCCTCGGCACGCCAGCCGCGTTGGGCCGCACCTTTCTCCCCGAAGAGGACAGGCCCGATGCCAGCCCCGTCGTGGTCGTCAGTCATAGCTTCTGGCAAAAGCGTCTCGCCTCAGACCCGCACGTTGCGGGCCGCGCCATCACTTTAAACGACAAGGTCTACACGATCATCGGAGTGATGCCTGCCGGGTTTGATTTTCCGCAGCAGGAGAGCCAGCTCTGGACGGCTTTCCAATTGCAGCCGCCGAAGCGGCGTGGGCCATACTTCCTGCAAGGGGTCGCGCGATTGAAGCAGGGCGTGACGCTCGAACAGGCGCGGGCCGCGATGAACCTCGTGGGCGACCCGACGCAAGGGCCCAAGCCTGTGGCGGGCGATAGATTCAACGTGCTGCCGCTCAGCGAGTTCATCGTGGGCGATGTGCGCCCGGCCCTCTTCGTACTGCTCGGCGCGGTCGCGCTCGTGCTTTTGATTGCCACCGCCAACGTCGCCAATCTCCTGCTGGCCCGCGCCTCCGCGCGTGAAAAAGAGATTTCGATTCGCGCCGCGCTCGGCGCAAGCCGCGCGCGAATCATCCGGCAGTTGTTGACAGAAAGCCTGCTGCTCGCCGGCCTCGGCGGATTGCTCGGACTCCTGCTGGCCTACTGGGGCATTGATCTCCTGCTGGCCCTGAGCCCGGCGAATATACCGCGCCTGCACGCGGTCAGGATTGACGCTCAGGTGCTCCTCTGGACGACCTTGATCTCGCTTGTGAGCGGCATCATCTTCGGTCTCGCGCCCGCCCTGCAAAGCGCCCGTTGGAATTTGAACGAAGCGCTCAAAGAGGGCGGTCGCAGCATGACCGAAAGCTTCGGCAAACGTCGCCTCCGCAGCGCCTTCGTCATCGCGGAGATAGCGCTCACCTTGATGCTGCTTTCGAGCGCGGGACTGCTGATTAAAAGTTTCCTTCGCTTGCAGCGCGTTGACCCGGGCGTCAATGCCGAGCGCGTCTTGACGATGCAGATACCGCTGCCGCGCTCAAGGTATGAGAAGGATTCAGCGCGCGCAGCCTTCTATCAACAGCTTTTAGAGCGCGTTAAAGCTGTGCCGGGCGTGCAGGCCGCAGCCGTCAGTTCCAGCCTCCCGCCAGACCTGATCTCCGTCTCGGACAACTTCAGCCTCGAAGACCAGGCGGCGACACCCGCAGATCAATTGCCCGCCGGTGATCTCTTGATGGTGAGCCCCGACTATTTCCGGGCGCTCGGCATTCCGCTCGTGCGTGGGCGCTACTTCAACGAGACGGACACCGCCGATGCCCCGCCCGTCGTCATCGTTAACGAGACCCTGGCGCGACAGTTCTTTCCCGGCCAGGATCCCGTCGGCAAAAGGTTCAGGCAGGGAGGAGCCGAGCAGGACCAACCTTTCATGCAGATTGTCGGCGTGGTCGGCGACGTGAAGTACGAAGGGTTGGAAGCGAAGGTGCAGCCCGCTTTCTACGAGCCGTTTCTGCAAAGCCCCTGGAGCGATATGTACCTGGCCGTGCAGTCGTCCACCACAGACCCCTTAACCCTTGTGCCTGCGATTCGCCAAGAGGTTGCGGCGCTGGACAAGGATGTGCCGGTGGCGGCGATCAACACGATGGATCAGCTCCTCTTCAAGTCTGTCGCGCAGCCCAGGTTCCGCACGCTGCTCGTCGCTATCTTCTCGGCGATGGCCTTGCTGCTGGCAGCCATCGGCATCTACGGCGTGATCTCCTACTCGGTGGCAAAGCGCACGCACGAGATAGGCATCCGCATGGCCCTCGGCGCACAGCGCCGCGACGTGCTCAAGATGATCGTCGGCCAGGGCATGGTTCTGACCTTGATCGGAGTCCTGATCGGCGTTGCGGCGGCGCTGCTCGTAACGCGCTTCATGTCCGGCCTGCTCTACGGCGTCACGGCCACAGACCCTTTAACCTTCATCGCCGTCTCGCTCATGCTCGCGCTGGTGGCGCTCCTGGCGACCGTCATTCCGGCTCACAGGGCGACGAAGGTAGACCCTATGGAGGCGCTCAGATACGAATAGCAGGCGGAAGGATGAAAGAGGGAAATCAACAGGGATGGACGGAGATGGGCAGGATAAAGAAGAGATGAACAGTTCATGCAGCAATGCCTTTGTCCTTCCGCCTTCCGCCTTGCTTCTAAGGAGGAGTCATGATGGGAACGCTGTGGCAAGACGTGCGATACGGATTCCGAATGCTTCGGAAGAAGCCGGGCTTTACGGTCGTCGCCGTGCTGGCGCTCGCGCTGGGGATCGGTGCGAACACGGCGATCTTCAGCGTGATCTATACGGTGCTGCTGAGCCCTCTGCCTTACCCGAACGCGAACCGTTTAGTCTGGATATGGGAGACGAACCCTACGAGCGGTATCAAGCAGGAGCCGGCATCTCTGCCGAACTTCAATGACTGGAAAACACAGAGC
This sequence comes from Pyrinomonadaceae bacterium, assembly GCA_036389095.1. Taxonomy (GTDB): domain Bacteria; phylum Acidobacteriota; class Blastocatellia; order Pyrinomonadales; family Pyrinomonadaceae; genus DASQYE01. The sequence goes on along the minus strand of DASVQM010000054.1, from coordinate 4,891 downwards.
CAGAGTTTCGAGGGCATGGCGGCCTTCGCCCAAGCCGCGCTCACGCTGACGAGCGAGCGCGAGCCGGAACGCATACGCGCGGCAATCGTCTCCGCCAACTTTCTCACAGTGCTCAACAAAGAGCCCGTCCTGGGCCGCAACTTCATCGCCGAAGAGAACGAGCCGGGCAAGAACCGCGTCGTCATCCTCAGCCACTCTTTATGGCAGCGACGCTTCGGCGCAAGCGCAGGGATAATCAATCAGGCGATAACGCTCAACGGCAATCCTTACACGGTGGTGGGCGTGCTGCCGCCCGATTTCAAAATCCCCGGCACGGAGCAGCCCATGGCGACGGAGCTTTTCGTTCCGCTGGCCTTCAACTTTCAACAGGCCGGGCGTCGCGCTGATTATCTGGGCGTCGTCGCGCGTCTCAAGCCGGGCGTCGGGACAGCACAGGCGCAGGCCGAGCTGAACACCATCGCCGCAAGGTTAGAGCAGCAGTATCCGGCCTCGAACGCGGGCTGGGGCGTGCGCCTGCTCTCGCTGCACGAGAGGATGGTGGGAGACGTGCGCGCGGCTTTGTGGTTGTTGATGGGAGTCGTCGCCTTTCTCTTGTTGATCGCGTGTGCGAATGTCGCCAACCTGCTGCTTGCGCGCTCGGCTGCGCGACAACAGGAGATAGCAATTCGCCGCGCGCTCGGCGCAGACCGCCAGCGCCTGATTCGACAGTTTCTGACAGAGAGCGTGCTGCTCTCACTGCTCGGTGGAGTCCTGGGCTCACTGGTCGCCATGTGGGGCGTGGAAGTTTTGGCCGCGCTCACGCCGGGCAATATCCCTCGCCTGGACGAAGTGCGGCTCAACTGGACGGTGCTGGTGTTCACGTTCGCCGTCTCTGCTTTGACAGGCGTTGTCTTCGGACTATTCCCGGCCCTGCACGCGACCAATCCGAATCTCACGGAAACACTCAAAGAGGGCGGGCGCAGCTCTACGGGCGGACGCAGCGGCAATCGCCTGCGCAACTCGCTGGTCGTCTCCGAAATTGCGATTGCGCTGGTGCTCCTCGTCGGGGCCGGGTTGATGGTCAAGAGCTTTGTCCGGCTGCAAGAGGTTGACCCGGGGTTTCATCCAGAGCGCATCCTGACGGCAGACCTGGCGCTGCCACGCGCCAAATACAAGGAAGACGCACAGATCACAGCCTTCTACGATCAGTTTCTAGGGCGCGTGGCCTCGCAGCCGGGAGTCGAGGCCGTCGCCGCCATCAGCGCGCTTCCCCTGGGCGGAGGGGGCGATGTCGTTTCCTTTGAGGTCGAAGGACGGCCCGCGCCGCCGCCGAACCAGGTTGTGGATGCCGAATACCGCATCATCACCCCAAACTATTTCGCCACGATGGGAATCCCTCTCGTTCGCGGTGAGGGCTTCACGCCGCGCCACACCTCGGATGTCGCCGGGGTGATGATTATCAACGAGACGATGGCACGTCGCTACTTTCCGGGGGAAGAACCCATCGGCAAGCGCATCAACCTGGGAGACCCGCAGCGCGACCCCTGGCGCACCATCATCGGCATCGCCAGGGATGTCCGGCACGAGGGTTTGGACACGGCCCCGTACCCGCAAATGTATGCGCCCTTGGCGCAGTTTCCGCGAAGCGCCATGACGCTCGTTGCGCGCGTCCAAGGTGACCCGCTCGCCCTGGTCCCAAACATGAGAGGCGAGCTGAGGGCCATTGACAGAGATCAGCCGTTGACCAACCTGCGGACGATGGAGCAGGTGTTGGCACAGTCAATCGCTCGTCAGCGCTTTAACATGACGCTCATCGCCATCTTCTCTGTCGTCGGCCTCGTGCTCGCCTCCGTCGGCATCTACGGCGTCATCTCCTACTCCGTCACGCAGCGGACGCACGAGATAGGCATCCGCATGGCCTTAGGCGCACAGCGCCGCGACGTGCTCAAGCTGGTTCTGGGCCAGGGCATACTGCTGGCGCTCATAGGTGTGGGCATCGGGCTCTTTGCCGCCCTCGCTTTGACGCGCGTCATGTCGAGCCTGCTCTTCGGCGTGAGCGCAACAGACCCTTTGACCTTCGGCGCTGTGGCATTGCTGCTGGCGACCGTAGCCCTGCTGGCCTGCTTTATCCCTGCCCGGCGTGCGATGCGCGTAGACCCTATGGTCGCACTCCGGTACGAATGAAGGGATGAAGGCGGAAGGATGAAAGAATGATGAGCGTCGAGCAAAGCAGAATTTAATAGTGACGGACAGAGATTGTCAGGATAAGAGGTCAGTAACGCCAAAGCGCTCGGGCGGTTGCTGATGCCGCTTGAGACCCGCCCTAGACCCGAGGGCGGTACTGACCGTGCTTAGCTCAGGAGGAGTCGTGATGGGAACGCTGTGGCAAGACGTGCGATACGGATTTCGGATACTTCGGAAGAAGCCCGCTTTCACCGCGATGGCGGTCTTGACGCTGGCTCTGGGTATCGGGGCGAATACCTCCATCTTCTCTGTGGTCAATGCCATCTTGCTGAGGGAGCTTCCCTACAGGGAGCCGTCGCGGCTGGTGTGGGCGGAGACGGCTCAAGAGCGGAACGGGCGGCGGGAGACTTCCGGCGTCTCGCCAGCCGATTTCTGGGATTGGAAAGAGCAGAGCCGTACGTTCGAGCAGCTCGCGGCCTTTCGCGGCGAGGGCATCAGCCTCAAGGACTCAGAACAGCCGGAAGCTTTGGCCGGTGCGCGTGTCTCCTTCAACTTCTTTCAGACGCTCGGCATCGCGCCCATGCTGGGCCGCGCCTTCTCAAGCGAGGACGGTCAACTGAGCGCGCCCGGAACCATCGTGCTCAGCCATCGCCTGTGGCAGAGACGTTTCGGGGGCGACCCTTCCATCGTCGGTCGGACGCTGCAAACCACGGAAGGCCCAAGCGTCGTGGTCGGAGTCATGCCGCCTGACTTCAGGTTCCCAAGCTTTGCGGAAGCGTGGGTTCCGTTCGCAAGGGATTCGAGCGAGATGAGGGTTCGCAACCGTTACTTTCAGGTTTTCGGTCGGCTCAAACCTGACCAGTCGCTTGCGAGCGCGCAGGCCGAGATGACGACAGTGGCCAGCCGTCTCGAAGCAGAGCACCCGGAGACAAACAAGGGATGGGCGGTCGTGTTGACGCCGCTCAAACAGAGATTGACGGGCGAGACCAGACCTGCGCTGCTCGTCCTTTTGGGCGCGGTCGGCTTCGTCCTGCTGATCGCCTGCGCCAACGTGGCGAACCTGTTGCTGGCGAGAGCCGCGACCAGGCGCAAGGAGATGGCGATTCGTCTGGCACTGGGCGCGAGTCGCGCTCAGTTGCTACAGCAATTGCTCATCGAAAGCCTGTTGCTCGCGCTCACGGGTGGAGCGCTCGGACTCCTCCTGACCGCCTGGGGCGTTGACTTGCTCATCGGTCTGCTGCCTCAATCCAAGGAGGTCTACCAGCTTCCGAACGCCGTTGGCATAGACGCCGTCGTACTGCTCTTCACGCTGCTGGTATCGGTCTTAACCGGACTTATCTTCGGCCTCATTCCCGGGTGGCGGGCTTCGCGCCCGAACGTCAACGAATGGTTGAAAGACGGCAGCCACTCGACCGAAGGCTCGCGCGGGCAGAGAGTGCGCGGCGCGCTGGTCGTCATGGAGATCGCCGTCGCGCTGGTGCTGCTCGTCGGCGCTGGCCTGCTCATTCAAAGCTTCGTGCGCCTGCGGCGCGTAGAGCTGGGCTACAACCCTCACGGGCTGATGACGATGTGGATTTCAGCCCCGTTCTCCAGGTATCCGAACGACGAGAGCCGGGCGCGTCTGTACGGAGAGGTGCTCGAACAGGTCAGACAAGTGCCGGGCGTCGAGGGCGTCACGCTGACGAGCGGGATGCCGTTCGGTTTTCTCTCCTTTCCCTTCAACATCGAAGGCGAGCCGCTGCCATCGGGCGATGCGACCGTCCATTACAGCGCGATCAGCCCGGGCTACTTCGATGTCTTGAAAGCTCCCGTGCGGGCGGGACGTGATTTCAATGCGCGCGACGACCGGACATCTCCCAATGTCGCCATCATCAACGAGGCGCTGGCCCGCCAATATTTCTCGGGCGCGGACGCGCTCGGCAAAAAGATTTCGATCAGCTACATGGGAGGGCGCGTGGTGCGCGAAGTCGTCGGCGTTGTCGGCGACATCAGGCAGGATGAGCTGAGAATGCCGACCGCGCCGGAAATCTATGTGCCCTATCAACAACAGCCATGGCTCGGCCAGGCTCTGGTCATACGCACAGCCATGGCCGACCCCCTGAGCTTGAAAAAGGAGGTGCAGCGGGCCATCTGGGCGGTGGATAAAGATCAGCCCGTGTCGCGCGCCGAAACCGTAGACGAGATACTCTCTGAGCTTGTCGCCGAGCCGCGGCTCTACACGTTGCTGCTCGGGCTCTTCGCCGCGCTGGCCCTGACGCTCTCGGCCATAGGCATCTACGGCGTCATCTCCTATACGGTCACACAGCGCACGCACGAGATAGGCGTCCGCATGGCCCTCGGCGCGCAAGGCCGAGACATTCTCAGGATGATCGTCGGGCAGGCGATGCTGCTCGCTCTGGCAGGCATAGCCATCGGAGTCGGCGCATCGCTGGCCTTGACCCGCTTGATCTCAAGCCTGCTTTTCGGAGTAAGTACGACTGACCCGTTAACCTTCGGCGCCGTCTCGCTTGGGCTCGCTGTGGTGGCTCTCCTGGCGAGTTTTATTCCGGCGCGGCGAGCCACGCGCGTAGACCCGATGATCGCCCTAAGGTACGAGTGAAAGGATGAAGGCGGAAGGATGATGAGAGTAATTCAAGGCGGAATTTAACAGGATGGTCAGGATGAAAGACTAAAAGCCGGATGAAAGATGAAAGCATTGCTGCAATGAATTCGGTCTTTGCTCTTTCTT
>DASVQM010000053.1:0-85708 GCA_036389095.1 Pyrinomonadaceae bacterium | reverse complement strand
GACCTCAGGCGCTACTGACCTCTTTTTGCATTGCGACTTGGGATTAGACGGCGATACCCGCATGAACGGCCCGCACAGAGGCGATGATTCGTGGCAGCTCATCCTGAGTATAAACAGGTATGTCGGCGGTCAGGCTGCCGGCGGCGGATACCTCTCGCCATGAAAGGAATCTTTCACGCGCCCCTGTCCCGTCCCCTTCATCGTCGAACAGGTAGATGGCATCGGTTTTCTGAAGCGCGCGGCGGGCCGAGGGCTTGAGCTGTTTGACTTCAGGGCGCGAGACCATCAAGGTGAAATCAACTTCGAGGTACTGGCGAAAGCTTGTGCCTTCGACAAAGACGCCGGGAGCTTCGACGCGTTCGAGCGCGCGCTTGATTCCCTGCTCAACCTGCGTATCCGTGACGATTGCCCAGTGGACGTTAGCGGCTCCGGCGTCCCAGTAGCGCCCTGTATCTTTACCCTTCGCATAGGTCTCTGCGCGCCCGGAGCGAATGACCGGCTCGTCGCTCAACAGATCGCTCACACAACAGGCATGCGGGTCTTTGCCACAGGAACGATAATGCCCGCGCGTCATCTTAATGGCCTCCCACCCGGGGAAGGCGCTGAGCAGCTCGCACATCAAGGTGGTCTTGCCTACCCCTGAAGAGAAACCGCCGACGGCAACGATAGTAGGATTCATCGGATTCAATATTTCACCCGTCAACGCCGAACGCTCGTAGGGCAATCATCTGATAGCGGTTTGCCAATGGCGGGGACTGCTGTCAGTGCTCGCACTCCCTGGCAATCTGCTATGAGAAGCGCCAGGGACAAGCCCTCGCCAACTTGCTCTTAACCGGCGGGGCAGCGAAAATTCTGCTCTTCGCCAGTATAGAAGCTATCGCATGAGAGTGAGAAGCGATGAGAGATGATGACGAGATCGGGAGCGCGGGGTTGCTTCGCCTCGTACGCGAGGTTATAGAGCGCCACGGCGGGGCAGCGCTCAGGGGCGCTTCGCTTGAAGAGGCTGCGCGGGCGTGGATTGAGGCTGGCTTTGAGGATGCGGAAGAGGTTGACGCGTGGCTCGCCGCAAGATGCTTCAGCGCCGCCGGAGCACAATCTTTGGAGGTGGCAGGCATCACGCCGGAACAAGCCGCCATGCGTACGACAGCCGGTACGCCGGATTATGAAGAGACCATCGGCTACAAGGTAATCAACAATCACCTGAGCATTGACGAGGCCAGGCGCATCATTACCAATGCTTTCTGGAACTCGTAACAGCAGGCCGACGCGCGGATGAAAGAAGCGGGACAAGCGAGAAGGCTGGCAGGCCCTCGCCCTGACGGAATTGACGGGGCTTGGCCTTCATCGCTCTCTCTTCATCACCTTGCGGAACTTGCGCTTGACCATATCGCGCTTGAGCGGTGAGAGGTGATCTATAAAGAGCAGGCCGTTGCAATGATCTGTCTCGTGCAAGAGGCAGCGGGCCGTCAATCCCCTGCCTTCGATTTCAAAGCTCTCTCCGCGCATGTCCTGCGCGCGAAGAAGGACGCGCTCCGGCCTGCGAAGCGGAGCGCCGATGCTGCCCACGGAGAGACAGGCTTCGTCGCCGCCCTGCTCGCCCTCTGCGCTCAGAATCGACGGGTTGGCCGCGACGATCTTCGTTCCCTCGCAATCCATCGTGAAGAGTTGAAGCGAGAGCCCGACCTGCGGCGCGGCAAGCCCGACGCCATGCGCCGCGTACATCGTCTCGAACATATCGGCGACGAGCTTTTCCAGGGCTTCATCAAAGCGCTCGACCGCTTCCCCGACCGTATTGAGCACGCTCGCCGGATAACTCACGATATTGAGAATTGCCATCGGCTCTTCCGTTCCCGCACTCTCCCTACTCTGTTTCGCCGCGATTGTGTTCGCCCGCATCCTTGATCCAGACGGTCTTAATATTGACGAACTCGCGTATGCCGTGCAAGCTCAGCTCGCGCCCGTAGCCCGAATGCTTGACGCCGCCAAACGGCAGGCGCGGGTCTGAGGCGACCATCCCATTGATGAAGACAGACCCGGCTTCCAGCTCCTCTATAAAGCGTGCGCGCTCCCCTTCATCCCGAGTCCAGGCGCTTGAGCCCAGACCGAAGACCGAATCGTTGGCGAGGCGAATCGCTTCCCCCGCATCGCGCACACGAAAGAGCAGCGCGACGGGCCCGAACAACTCTTCCCTGTAGGCGGGCGCATTCTCAGGGATGTCTGTGATGACGGTCGGAGCATAGTAAAAGCCTGGACGTTTGAGACGATGCCCTCCGGTCATGATGCGCGCTCCGGCCTCGACGGACTTACGTACCTGCTCGTCCAGGTCTTCGAGGACGGCGCTCGTCGCCAGTGGGCCAACGTCGGTCGTCTCCTCCAAAGGGTCGCCGACGCGCAGGGCTTCCATCCCTTCGACGAAGCGGCGCTCGAACTCTTCATAGATGCTTTCGGCGACGATGAAGCGTTTGGCGGCGATGCAGGACTGGCCGTTGTTGATGGTGCGCGATTTTGTAGCCGTCTGCGCGGCCTCTTCCAGGTCTGCGCTCGGCATGACGATGAAGGGGTCGCTGCCGCCAAGCTCCAACACGCTCTTCTTGATACGCTTGCCCGCCTGGCTCGCAACCTGGCTGCCCGCTGCCTCGCTCCCCGTCAGCGTCACGGCCCGCACGCGCTCATCGTCAATCAACCGCGAGACTATGTCAGAGCCGACGAGCAGCGTTTGAAAGACGCCTTCGGGGAAACCCGCGCGCCGAAAGATATCTTCGATGGCGAGGGCGCACTGCGGCACGTTCGAGGCGTGCTTGAGCAGCCCGGTGTTGCCGCACATGAGCGCGGGCGCGGCGAAGCGAAAGACCTGCCAGAAGGGAAAGTTCCAGGGCATGACGGCGAGCACCGGGCCGATTGGTTGATAGCGTATGTAGCTGCGCGCAGCGTTGCTCTCAACCTCCTCGTCTGCGAGAAAGCGCTCGGCCCATTCGCCGTAGTAACGGCAGACCCAGGCGCACTTCGCCACTTCGTCGCCCGCAGCCTTCAAAGGCTTGCCCATCTCGGTCGTCATCATGCGCGCCAAGCTTTGCTTCTCCGCTTCGAGTATCCCGGCGGCGCGCGTCATCAGTTCCGCCCGGCGAGCGAAAGTCGTCCGCCGATGCTCGGCGAAAGCCTCCCACGCGCGTGCGAGCTTACGCTCGATCTCTGCATCCGCGAGCGGCTCGAATGAGCGAAGGGTTTCGCCCGTCACGGGATTAACGGTTGCTATCGCCATATATCTTCACCTTTGATTTACTCGAAGAAGGAATTAACAGGGATGGAAAGCAAGGATGAAGGATGAAAGGAAAGCTTCAACTTCCTTGATTGCTTTTACTTCATCCTTTCCTCTTGTCCATCCCAGTTAATTCCTTCATTATCGCTTCGGGCGCTCTAGGGGATAAGTACGATCTTGCCGTAAGCGCCCGGCTGCATGACGGCTTCGTGCGCGCGTGCGGCTTCTGAGAGCGGCATCTCCTGCCCGACGATGGGACGCAGCGTGCCGTTCTCCAACCCGGCAAGGAGCGCAGAATGTATGGCGTAAAGCTCGGCGGGCGTCGCATTCATCAGCGTCATGCCCAGAATGCTGGCGTCGCGCCCCATCGCATCGCGCGGATTGATCTCGACCGTGCCGCGATTACCGATCACGACGACGCGCCCGCCGCGCGCCAAGATCGTCAGGTCGCGTCCGAGGTTGACGTTGGCGAGCATCTCAAGAATCACGTCCACGCCGTTTCCGCCATTGAGCTTGCCGACCTGCTCAAGGTAATCAGGTGCGTGATGATCGAAGACGTGATGCGCGCCCTGCTCTGTGACCAGACGCCGCCCCTCCTCCGTCCCGCCCGTTCCGATCACGGTCAGCCCATGCGCGCGCGCAAGCTGTACGGCGGCAATGCCGACGCCGCCCGTAGCGCCGTGCACCAGCACCGTTTCGCCCGGCATCGCACGCGCGCGACCGAAGAGGGCACGATAAGCGGTCGCGTAAGGGACGTTGATCGCCGCGCCCTGGGCGAAGGTGATGGATGAGGGAAGCTGTCGCACCTGCGCGGCTTCGCATAGCGCAAGCTCTGCGTACGTGCCGCTCAAGCTCCCGGCCGTGTAGACGCGCTCACCGACGCTCACACGACGCACGTTCATACCGACGGCTTCGACCACGCCTGCTCCGTCCATGCCCGGCGTATAGGGCAGCGTGGGCCTGTGGGCGTGAAGCCCCGAACGTATATAGCCGTCAACCGGATTGACTCCGGCTGCCGAGATGCGCACCAGGACCTGCTCCGAACCGGGCAAAGGGTCTGGGACTTCTTCCAGACGCATGACCTCCGGCCCGCCGAACTCCTGCACACGAATGGCCTTCATATTATTCCCTCCAAGCTCTGTTTGAGATGTCGTCATACTTTAATCGTGCGCCGTTCAGTTTGCAAAAGTCCGGCGAATCGGGCTCAGACTATTTCAATCCCTTCGCGCCTCGTGGGCCAAGCGCAGGCTCGCCGCCGGTAAAAATCATGGCGGAGCGGCAACCCCCCTTGCCTCCGAGGTTGTTTATCCTGCGCCTACATGGCTAAGATCAATGCCATGTCATTAGCTCATGGGGCCTTGATGTTTGCAGCCGCCTTCGTGGCGGGCGGAATCAACTCAATCGCGGGGGGCGGCACGCTCATCACCTTTCCTGTTCTGCTCTGGCTCGGTCTGGACGCCAAGGTGGCGAATGCGACGAGCACCGTCGCGCTGTGGCCGGGGCTTTTCGGCGGCGTCTACGGCTTCAGGCGCGAGATCGAGGACAGCCGCTCGCATCTCTTATGGCTGGGGCTGACGAGCCTGGTCGGCGGAGGCGTCGGAGCATTGCTGCTCATCATAACGCCGTCGCAGACCTTCGCCCGCCTGGTTCCCTTCCTCATCCTTTTCGCAACGCTTCTGTTTACTTTGCAGGAGCCGATCAGCCGTCGCCTGCGGCTGCACGAGCGTACTGCCGAGACAAGCGCGCGCGGGTGGATTGGCCCCGTCGTCATTCAATTCTTCTCTTCCATCTACGGCGGTTATTTCGGGGCGGGCAACGGCATACTGATGCTCGCGGCGCTGGGGCTCTTTGGGCTCACGGATATTCACAGGGCCAACGGGATTAAGAATTTTCTGGGCATCTGCATCAACAGCGTCGCGGTGCTGGCCTTCGCTTTGTCGTCACTGGTCTACTGGCCCGACGCATTATTGATGACGGTCGGCGCGGTGGCCGGAGGATATTACGGTGCGAGCGCGGCAAGACGCCTCGGGCGCGTCTTCGTCCGGCGCACCGTCGTACTCATCGGCCTGGTCATAGGCGTCTTGATGCTCTGGCGGATTAGCTGAAGCGTAAAGATGAAAGAAAGCAATTAACAGGGATGCAGAGGATTAAGAAAAACAAAGGACGTAATCATTCGGGTCAGTAGCGCCTGAGGTCTCGGGCGGGTGTTGTCAGCGTTGAGCACCCGCCAGAGAGCTTTGGCGCTACTGACCTCTCTTTGTATTGCAACCTGGTATAAGAAACATTCATTGCAGCAAAGCTTTTGTCTCTCCTCCGGCTGTTAGTTCTGATCCTGACCATCTCTGTCCCTCCCTGTTAAATTCCTTCTTTCATCCCTGTTTTTTTACCCGCTAGAACTTGCGCGATGTCGGCTGCGACGCGGGCATTGTTTTCAAGCAGCGCGATGTTGGCGCAAAGGGTCGCGCCCTGGCTTAGCTCCGCCAATCGCTTCAAGAGAAAGGGCGTCAACTCTCGCCCGGAGATGCCGTTCGTGCTTGCTTCGGCGTGCGCCCGTGCAAGCGCACTCTGCAAGATGTCGGCGGGGACTTCCGCCTGAGCGGGCACGGGCACTGTGATGAGCATTGAGCTTTTAATGCCGAGCGCGTCGCGCGCCCTGATATACATGGCCGCCTCCGTGGGCGAATCGGCGCGTCCGTCAACGGGGAGTCCGCTGCGTCTCGAATAGAAAGCCGGAAGCTCGTCGCAGCCGTAGCCGATCAGGGTGACGCCGTAGGTTTCCAGCCACTCGCGCGTCGCCGGAAGATCGAGCACGATCTTTGCCCCGGAACAGACGACCGTGATGGGCACGCGCGCCAGCTCCGGCAAATCTGCCGACACGTCCGGCAGCTCTCCCGGATGGACGCCGCCGATGCCTCCGGTGGCAAAGACCTCTATGCCAGCCTGGTAGGCGACCCAGGTGGTGGCGGCAACAGTTGTCGCGCCGTCCCACTTTCGCGCCACGGCCAGCGCCAGGTCGCGCCTGCTGATCTTATGCACATCGTCGCTCTCCGCAATCTCTCTTAGCTGCTCCGCGCTGAGGCCGACGTAGAGCTTGCCTTTAAGTATGGCGATAGTGGCCGGAGTTGCGCCCGCCGAGCGCACTATCTGCTCCAAGCGTAGCGCCGTCTCCAAGTTTCGCGGGCGCGGCAGCCCGTGCGCGATGACTGTGGATTCGAGCGCCACCACGGCGCGTCCTTCGGCCATCGCCTCTTCGACTTCAGGACTGAAAACAAAGATGTCGTGATTTATCATAGCGATGACTGAATGAGTGATGAGAGATGAGTGAAAAGCAGGTAACCTGTCTTTCACTCATGACTAATGACTCAATCACTGCTTTTCAAGCCTTGGCGACTCTGCTTGCTTTCGCGCCTCGGGTTTTCTGCTTCTTACCTTTCGTCTCAAACTCGTCGGGACTTTTTTCGCCGCGCTCTTTAGCGTCGGGCGCGCCCGATTCCGCCGCAGCGTTTTCGATCTCGGAATTGATCTCGCCGCCGACGAGGATGGCAGCGCCCGTCAGGTAAAACCAGAGCATCATGATGATGAGCGCGCCGAGCGAGCCGTAGGTCGCGCTGTAGGAATCGAAGAAGTGCAGGTAGAGACGGAACCCGAACGAGACCAGTAGCCAGAGCGCGACGCCGATGACGGAGCCGGGCGAGACCCACTTCCAATCCTGATCGCTCAAGTCCGGCGCGAAGTAATAGATGAGACTGAAGGCCATGAGGATGAAGAAGAGGACGATGGGCCATTGCGCGATCTTCCAGGTGAGTGTGAAGACCTGTCCGAAACCGTAGTTGGCCGCGAGGAGGTCTGCGATCTTGCCGCCGCCGAACATCAAGGTGAGTGCCGTCAGAATCAGCACGGAGAGCGCCGCCGTCAGGCCGACCGTAATCAGCCGACGCTTCCACCAGGGCCGCGTCTCCTCCACGTTGTAGGCGACGTTGAGCGTCTCGCTGATCGCGCCCATTCCGTTCGACGCCGCCCAGATGGCCGCCAGGATGCCGAACGATATTTTGCCTCCGCCCTTCTGCTTGCTGATCTCCTCAAGCGTCGTCTGGACAAGCGCCGTCGCCGACGCGGGCATCACTTCGCCAAGGTAGCCGAGCAGGCTCTCGCGCAGCTCTGACCCGGCCTCTGCGAAATAGCCCAGCAGCGTCACCAGCACGAGCAGCAGCGGAAAGAGCGAGAGCAAAAAATAGTAGGACAACTGCGCCGCGCGTCCGAAGACATCGTCCTCGTTGATCTGCTGCCAGATACGACGGCCCAGCTCTTTCCAGGTCAGCCCGCCCAGTGTCCATAATGACGCCATAGCCAATCCCTCCGTTGCGTTCGATTATCCGACGCTCAATCAGCATCCAGCGTCGCCTACAGCAAGTGTTGGGCCCCTGGATTTGAATAGCGAGAGGGGGCCGCTTTCGTAGGGGCAACCGTGCAACGGGCTCTAGCCGCCCGCTCCGTTATCTTTCTCAAGCGTGAAGAAGTTGCGGATGCGGCGCAGGAGGTCTCCCTGAGCCTTACGCATGCGCAGACGCTTGGCTTCTTCGTTGAGCCCTTCGCGGATGGCTTCAAGCTCGACGCGACGACGCGCCAGGATGTGGGAAATATCCTCGGCAATCTCTGGACGGCGGCGCAGTATGTCGTGGAAGGCATCCTTGTCGAGACGGTAACATTGCACATCCGTCTGGGCGATGACGGTGGCCATACGCGGCTCGCCCGTCATCAATCCCATCTCGCCGAAGAAATCGCCCCCCTGCAACGTCGCCACCCTTTCGCTGAGGCCGCTGCCGTCCATGGCGACGCGCACTTCCGCCTCGCCGCCGGTCATGATGTATAGATAGTGCGCCTGCGCGCCCTGGCGCGTCATCGCCTCGCCGCGCGCGAAGGGCGCTTCGTTCATGCGCTGGGCAAGCTCTCGGCGCTCTTCGTCCGTCAGTGTATTAAAGAGCTCGACACGCTGTAGGGCCTCGACACGCCCTTCAATCTCCTCGCTGCGTTTACGCTTGCGGCGCGCTTCGTCCTCTTCCGTGATAAAGAGCGAATGCGCCGGGATGGAGAGCGGAATATCGACGCGTCGCAGGGCGAAGTAGATACGCTGGCGAACGATGGAATCGGTCGGGTCTGTGAGGGCCAGATCGGTCAGCCAGTAGCGCGCGGCGTAGGTCGCGTAGCTCTCTTTGAAATCCAGCATCAGGCAATGCGGCGCGGGCTCGCGCGCGATGTTCGGAATCGGCTCGGCCCTCAGGGCCGCCTCGACGGCATCGATCACGTCCGTCGGCGCATAACGGAAATCCACGTTGAAGTAGACCCACTGGCGATGCTGGCGCGGCGCTCCATCGCGCCGTCCGAGCAAGATCACCTGTCCCTTCATCAGCACGCTGTTCGGAATCACGACCGTATCCCAGTTGCGTGTCTCGATAGAGGTCTGCCGCCAGCGAATCTCTTTGACCTGCCCCTCCTGCTGGTCTATCCGCACCCAGTCTCCGACAGAGATGGTGCGCTCCATCTGCAAGGCCATGCCGCCCATGACGTTGCCCAGGGTGTCCTGCAAGGAGAAGCCTATGATGGCCGTGATGACGGCTGAGGTGGCGACGATGCCGGAGAGGTCTACGCCGTGGCTGGCCAGCAGCATCAGGGCGAGGATGATATAAGCGAAGGCGACCAGCAGATCGCGCATGATGCGCGGCGGCTTGAGCCTGGCCCATTCCATCAAGACCTCGAAGAGAAGCACGCTGCCGACCGTGATGACGGCGATGCCCATGATCAAGAGCGAGGCCCAGCTAATCCAGCGAAAGGCGCTGCCCTGCTCGGGGCGAGCGCCCGGCCCGTGGAGCAGCCCGGCAATCATCAGCCCGGCCAGGGCCAGCGCATAGATCAAGACCGCCGTACGTATGCGCGCACGCTCCGCCGGGACGACCGCGAAGAGGATCAGTGAGGAGATGAGAAAAGCGGCCATGAGCCAGAGGAAAGTCCTGTTGCTCATGTTTGCCGCGTCTAAAAGGTGTTGCCAGAACATAGCCCCCGTATTATTGCGTATTTATGAACATCAATCCAGACCTTATGCAGCTTTGTCGAGACCCTGCTGGCCAGAGCCGGAGTGACCCTCGCCAATAAAGAGACGCTCATCACACAGCTAGAGAGTGGGCAGAAGAGGCGCGCGCAGGTCTTGCGAGAGATCGTGGAGAGCGCGGAGGTGGATGCCATGTTCTTCAACGAGGCGACCATTGTCATGCACTACTTCGGATATTTGAGTAGTCGCACGACTCTTTCGTGCAGAGCATGAATTAAACGAGCGGCCAGCCCGTGAATCGAGTACGGGCTGGCCGCTCGTTCCTATCTGGCAACGGCGCGAACGGGACAGGCGCGCTATGCGACCTTGCCTGGAAGCTTATTATGACGACACGTTTTGCTGGAAAGAAGTGCTGGCGTCAAACTTAAAAAGGGCGCTCACTTGACCATCGTGCCCGTACGATTCCAGCGCGTATTATTGAAAAAGTCTGCGAGACCCGTCGAGGGCGCGCTCTCGTCGTATGACCAGTAGACGAACATGGCTCGGCCAACGACATACTCTCGTTTGACAACGCCCCAGACGCGGCTGTCCGAGCTGTTGTCACGATTATCGCCCATCACAAAGTAAGAGCCTTCGGGTACGGTGAAGGGCTCGCCGTTGACCGCGTAGCGGAAATCCGAGCCGAGCCGCAGGCTGCGACCGTCGCGCGCGGCCTCAATCGTTTCCGGATAATAATAGACCGTGTAATGCTCGTTCTCCTTACGCGGCGCGATGGGCCCGGTGACGAGCGGCGCTTTCTCATTCTCGTTCTTGCCCATGACGACCTGTTCGGGCAAGGGCGCGCCGTTGATATAGACGCGGTCGCCGCGCACCTCTACACGCTCGCCCGGCAGACCGATGACCCGCTTGACGTAGTTCGTCTTAAACGGGACGTTCTCCACGTCGCTCATCTGCTCTTCACGATCTTTGTGCGGATTGCCTGGATACTTGAAGACGACTATATCGCCGCGCCTGATCTCGCGCTGCGGCAGAAAGGGCAGCGGCGGGCCGGGCGCGAAGATGAACTTGTTAACCAGCAGATGATCGCCCACGTTGATCGTATTCTGCATCGAGCCGGTCGGAACTTTCACGGCCTGCACAATGAACGTCATACCGAAGAGCGCCATAATGACCGTCACCACGGCTGACTCGAAATACTCTCGCCAGATGGTCTTCGGTGGGCCCTGCGGTTTGCGTTCGAGGCGTGTGGGCCCATCGCCGCCGTTACGGCTCGCGGCTCGCGCCGCAGCGGACGTAGAAGAAGCCGAAGCCTTCTCTGCCGTCTCAGCCGGTGGTTCTACTACCCCTGTGTTGACGAAATCATCGTTCATAAAAATTATCCTAGAGAAGGTCAGGGGCGGCGGTCAAGCCGGAGCGAGCGGCTGGTAGGCTTTCAGAGGGTTTGCTTGCTGCTCAAGGCTCTCAGCCCTCGCCCACAGCTTCGATCTAATCCGCCGCTTCCGCCTGCGACTCCGCCTCCATCTGCTCAAGGGCCAGGCGCGCGGCGGTCGTCTCGGCGGCCTTGATGGTGCGCCCCTGCCCGCGCGAGCTGCCGCCCGACCACTTAACTTCCACATGAAAAGTGCGACGGTGCGGCGGGCCAGCCGTCTCAATCACATCGTAATGAGGGGTGACGCCGTGCGAGGCCTGCAAGCGCTCCTGCAACATCGTCTTGTAATCGGCGGCGGCGGCGGAGTCCGGGTCTGCGTGCTCAAGATCGTCGCCGAGCGCGAGGTGAACGAAATCGGTCGCCGCCGTCAGCCCGCCGTCGAAGAAGATGGCGGCCAGCACGGCCTCGAATGCGTCTGCGAGCAGAGCGCTCTTGCCGCGTCCGCCGCTCTTCTCTTCACCATGACCGACGCGCAGGAAATCTCCGATGTGCAAATGCACGGACGCCTTGGCGAGAGTGGCCGCGCTGACCAGGCGGTGTTTCATGCGCGACAGCTCGCCTTCGGTCACGTCAGGGTAAGACTGGAAGAGGTAATCGGCGACGACCAGGCCGAGCACGGAATCGCCGACGAACTCGAAGGCTTCGTTATGAAGGCGGCGCGCCTCTTCCTCTTGTCCGGGCGCGACCTGCTCGTGCGCCCACGAGCGATGCGTGACGGCGCGTTCGAGCAGCGCGCGGTCGCAGAACTTGTAGCCGAGAAGAGTCTCCAGCGCGTCCAGGTCAGTCGTAGTAGTAGGCGAAGCAGTGCTCTTGGGTTTCTTCACGATTCATGATTGTAGCAAACGCCGGGCGCAGCGTCGAAAAAGGCGCTGCGCCCGGCGTTGCTCTTCCAGTCCGATTGGCCCGACGATGCTCGCAGAGAGAGGAGCTTGGCCCATCCATCCTTTAAGGCTTGACGGGAGTCGTCGGCTTGCTGCTGGTCGTGCTCGGCGTCGGCGACGGGGTCGGCTGTGCGCTGGTGGCCGGAGTCGCCGTCCTGGCCGGAGCGGTATTGGGTCTGGCCGGAGTCGTGTTAGTTGTCGACGGAGTCGCCGGTGTTGTCGCCGGGGTGGTCGTACCCGTTCCGGCTGTGCCGGTCGGGGGCGCCGGCACGGGGGTCGTCACCAGCGTCGGCTGCGGCGGCAGCGGTTTCGAGAGAACGCCCGCGATCAATTCCGGCATCCCGGCTTCGGTATCGTTATGACGGAACTTGTAGAAGCTCGTCAACTGCGTCATCCACTGCGCCTTGACGGTCGCATACTTCGCGTCAGTCGCCAGCGCGACGGCGCGAGCATAGGCATCTATGATGTTGTCTATGACGTTGTTCAGATTCTGAAGCGCCGCCTTGCTTTCGGGCGTCTCTTCAGAGCCTTGCGGGAAACGGGCCTGGTATTCATCCGAGAGCTTCTTGTAAGGGCCGGCCTGGTAGGCCAGAGCGAGCCTCACGTAAGTCTGCGGGTCAGTCTTGAAAAAGCCATCGTGCTGCGCCGACTTGATGAAGTAGTTGATGGATTCGTTCGGATTGCTCTTGAGGGCGAATATGCCGAGCGCGCTGTTGAGCCAGTTGAGGGATTCCTCTTTGACCTTGGCGTCGAGCGGCTTGCCTTCCTCGAAACCTTTTCCGGCTTCGATCAATTGGAGAGTCTTGCGCGCGTGGGCCGAAGCCTCCGGGCCATTGACTTCCTTATTGGTCAGTGACAATTGAAGAGCTGCCCAAGAGACGCGGCTCAGGGTGTTCAGATCATTCGGCTCGTCAACGAGAATCTGCTTGCCGAGAGCATAGGCTTCGGCAAATTTCCCGCCGTTGATCATCTGTTCGAGATCAACCTTGCGCTTGCCCTTCTCATAAGCCGCGACCCACTTCTTCATGTAGGCCGTGTATTGATCTTCCTCTGGATACTTTGCCAGATACTCTTTGGCCGTCTCGTATGCCAAGGGCTGATTTGTCGTACGATTATCAGTAAATTTCTTATACAAAGCAGTCTTGGCTTCGTCCTCGCCCTGTCCCCCCGCCGTCGCCATTAAAGACGAGCTATTGTTTACTGCGAGCGCGGGCAGCGCGAGTGTTGCCACCATCGCGCCTAGCATCATTAAGCGAATCAATTTGTTCATCGGTCGCATGTCCTCCTGGCGATGTCGGTCTTAAATTCTTTCCAAAACTTTTGGGGGAGTGAGCGGGCTCAAAGAGCATCGCGCTCATTCAGATGCACGCGTGATGGTTAACGGTTGCCGCATTTTGCAGTGCCGTAAGCTTGGAAGGGAGCGCTGCAAACAGAGACGACACCGGATTAATACCTTACGAGTGCGATGGCCAATCATCCTGCAACAATCGCCCCGGTGTCAAGCCCCTTCAGATTATCTTTTACAAGGCGCGCGCGCGCGCCAAGCTATTCTGAACGTAAAATTGCGCCGAACTTACATTCTAATTACGAGAGTTCGGCGCAATTCGGTTTTCCCTGCGAGGGCGCGACGGGCGTCGGCTCTCGCTTAAGGCTTGTTGGTGAGAACGCGACGCGGCCTTTGCTCGCTCTGCGGCTGTCGCTGCTGTGCTGGCGCTACGGTGTTGTTGGTCGTCGTCGGAGCGGGCTGCGTCGTCCCGGTCGTGGAAGAACGCTGCGGCGTCGCCTCTGCCGGCCTGGACGGGACTGTCATGACGACGCTCTTGACGGTCGAGCGCGTGGCGTTGGTCGCCGGCGCACCGCTCGTCGTCGTCGTTGTCGTCGTCCCTGCGCCCGCCGTCTGATCTGTCGCCGCGCCCCAGTTCCCTTCGGCGGCGGCCTCGTTCTCATTCTCAACTTCGTCGCTGATGGCGGCAGCCGCGCGCGGGTCTAGCTTTGGTCGCGGCGTAAGCGATGCCGGTGTGCCGGCCATCTGGACGCCGCCCGTATTGCCGAAGCGCGCATTGAGCGCACGATAGATTTTTCCGGCGATGCCAGCCGCCACGCGGCCACGCTCGCCAGAGCCGCGCGTCACCACGACGACGGCCATGTGCGGGTCAACCACAGGCGCAAACGAGGCGAAGAGCCCGAGCCAGCTTCCCTGGCCGATGCAAGTGCCGGTCTTTCCGGCGATGGTTTGCAGCGGGTCGTAGGCGAGCTTGGCCGTGCCGTAGTTCACCGCTCCGATCATGCCCGGAACCATGCGTCGCAGGGTTTCCTGCGGGATGTTCAGACGGCGGCGCACTTCTGGTTGGAACCTCACGTCCTCCTGCGGCGTGCGCGGCAGGTGCGGCGTCAGCAGGTTGCCGCCGTTGCCGATGGCGGAAACGAGCGAGGCGAGCTGTATGGGTGTGACCTCGAAGTCGTCCCCGTGCGAAGACATGTGATTGACGGCGTAGCCGGTCTTGTAGGCAGGGATGCGGCCCTCGAATTCGTTGGCGTGATTGATGCCTGTGCGCTGGCCCAGGCCCAGCTCGCGCGCGTAACCGACCATCCGGTCGAAGCCGACGCGCCCGCCCACCGACTGAAAATAACCGTTGTTGGAATAAGCGAGCGAGTCCGTCAAATCCAGACTGTATTTCTGAAGCGAGACGTTGATGGTCTGCGTCGGATCAATGACCTTCTCGGAGAGCCCTGCGAGCCCCGTCACGAGCTTGATCGTTGAGCATGGCTTGTAGCCTTTGCGCAGCGCCCACTCCTGGTTGACCACTGTGAAGACGCGGCCCGTCCTGGGGTCCATGACGACGACGGAACCGGCGTGACCTGAGAGCGCGGCGACGGCTGCGCGTCTGACCTCCATGTCCTCGCCCGTCACTTCATCCTTCAGGATGTTGGCGGCGGACTCGTCCCTGAGCGCCTGGTCGGCGGCGCGCTGGCGCGCGATGGCTGCCAGGCGGGCCAGTTCTGCGCGGCGACGCGCCTCGGCAAGTTGGCGCTGGCGCTCGGCTGCCTGGCGGCGAGCTTCCGCCGCTCGCTCGCGGCGCGAGAGCGCACGGCCTCCTCTCCTGTCATCCACGTTTCTGGCGTTCGAGCGCCTGTCTCTGGCAGATGATCTTTCGGCGCGTTCTTCGCGCGCACTCTTGCCGCGCCTGCGCTCGGCTGCCGTCTCTTTAGCGGGTTTTTGGCGACCGCGCTCGGCACGCGCCTTCTTGTCGCGCGCCGACGGCGCTTTGGCTTTGGCAGCCGGTCGTCGCTCCTTGGCCCATGCCGAGCCGGTGGAGAAGATTGCGATGAGTAGAAATAGACCGAGTGTGACGCGCGCGTGCTTAGGGGTACTTAAACTCTGGGTCATTGATAGGGCCTCGCTTTAGGGTTTGTAACTAGGTTACGCCTTCTGAGCCGGAAGGGGTTGTCGCAATGAAATGTGGCTCAACCAGTGCGTAGCCGTGCTTTTTCCGGCGCGCACCTTCTTGCGCCGCGCCGTGCGCCGAGTAGTCAATGATGAGAATCGAAGTGTTGAGGCTCAATAAAAAACGCTCCTTAACGTCTCTATAGATTTTTCGTCAACCTTCGTCTGTTACAGTTGAGGAGGGAGAGTTCCCGATAGGCGGCCTCTGGGGAGTTTGCATCGAGACCGCCGCAACTATAACATCTGAGAGGACGTGCGGCAACAAAAAAGTCCGGCGGGGCTCCGGCCAAGTCCGGCCTTGTGGGCCATGAGGGCCCGGGCGCCGCGCCATCGGAATTTTCAAGTCCGGCAAGACATGAGGGCATTCCAACTTATCTCAAGCTTTCGCGTGCGGCTGCTGCTCGTGCTCGCCGTGCTGCTCGTCATGACGCTCGGCGTGCAGTACTACTTGAACCTGCTGTCCGCGCAGCGGAATGCGCGCATCGTCGCCGAGCAGGAGCAGGCGCTCGCGGCTGGCATAGAACTCGGCGTCAAGGCCATGTCCACGCGTGATTACTTAATCACGCTGCGCAAGCAGGCGCGTCAACCTTTGCTTGAAGAGCAGGCCGGTCGCGTGACCAACATCCTCGTGGTCGATGACAAGTGGCAGGTCAGAGACAGCCTTAATCCTGATTACAACCCGGAGGAGGTCAACGGCGTCCTTCAGTATAAGCAGTTGCGCGATGTCCCTTTGCCGCCCCTGATTAACGCGGGCCAGCTCGGCAGCGACGACAACACGCTCCTGTCGCAGCGCGCGAAGGCTCCGACGCAGTCGCGTGCCGGTGAGCCGCGCGCCTTTCCCTTTCCCGTCGAGACGGACAAGGGGCGCTGGTACGTCATCGTGGCGCTCGGCAGGGCGAACATGGCGACGAGCATCTGGAATCGTGAGGCCGCGCGCCCCCTGCTCTATACTCTGGCCGTCCTGCTGATCACGACCTTTTTTACGGCAGTCCTCGTCTGGCGCTTCACGCGCCCGATCAAAGACCTCTCGAACGCGGCGCAGAGAGTGGCCGCCGGGCAGTTCGATTTCAAAGTCCAAGGCGCTGACCGCAGCGACGAGATGGGCCAACTGGTTTTGGTCTTTAACGAGATGATCTCGAAGCTTGGGCGCACGCGCGAGCTGGAAGCGCAGCTTCACCAGGCCGAGCAATCGGCGGTCGTGGGCCGCCTGGCCTCCGCCATCGCGCACGAGATCAGGAATCCTTTGAACTACATCAACCTGACGCTCGATCATGTGCGCACGGCGCTCGCGCCCGAAGACCCGCAGAAGCGAGCGACCTTCAATCGCCTGGCCGATCAGCTCAAGGCCGAAGTCGCGCGCATCAATACGCGCATCTCGGAGTTTCTCAACTACACGCGCCCGGCCAAATTGGAGCTGCGTCCGGTTGACCTGCGCTATGCGGCTGAGGATGCGCTGCGCATGGTCGAGGTGCAGGCCGCCGAAAGTAATATTAAGCTGAGCATAGAGTCGGAGGGGGATGTGCCGCCGGTCATGGCCGATTCGGAAGCGCTGCGCTCAGTCTTTACGAATCTTTTGATCAACGGGCTGCAAGCGATTGACGGCGAGGGGGGCTCTCTCTCCATCCGGCTCTCTGCCGAAGAGATGGGCCGCATCGCGCGCATAGAGATCCAGGACACCGGCGGCGGCATCGCGCCCGAAGCCATCTCGCAGGTCTTCGAGCCCTATTTTTCGACCAAGGAGACGGGCACGGGCCTCGGCCTCGCCATCGTCAAGAAGGCCATAGACGATCATGGCGGCACGATCTCCGTCAGATCAAAACAGGGCAGCGGAACGACGTTTATAATCACACTACCGACAGAAAGAAAGGATGAAGGATGAAGGCGGAAGGATGAAGTAAAAGATGGATGGAATGATTCAATGTCCGATTGACTCAATCCTTCAGCCTTCATCCTTTCGCCTTCATCCTTGTATTTCTTATGGCACGCAAAAGCATACTTGTGGTGGATGATGAGAAGTCGCAGCGCGAGATTTTGGAGATGATTCTCTCGAACGCTGGCTATGATGTGACGACGGCTTCGAGCGGCGAAGCGGCGCTCAAGTTCGCCCGCGAGCGCCGTTTCGATCTCGCCCTCACAGACCTCAAGATGACGGGCATGGACGGCATCGAGCTGCTGCAACACCTGCTCGCGCAGGACTCCTCCATCATCGTCATCCTGCTCACCGCCCACGGCTCGATTGATTCGGCCAAGGAAGCCTTAAAGCGCGGCGCGTATGATTACCTGCAAAAGCCTTTCGATCAGGACAAGCTGCTGGAAACGATCAATCGCGCGCTCGCCCGCCTCGACGCGCTCGATGTCGAGATCATCTCGGCCTCGCCCGAAATGGAGGCCGTCAAAAAGATGATTCTTAAAGTCGCGCGCTCGAACTCGACCGTGCTCATACGCGGCGAGTCCGGCACGGGCAAGGAGTTGATCGCGCGCGCCATCCATAACCAGAGCCCGCGCGTCGCAGAGATGTTCCAGGCCGTCAACTGCGCCGCCATTAACGAGAACCTTCTCGAATCAGAGCTGTTCGGTCATGAGAGGGGCTCGTTTACGGGCGCGCACGCCGAGAAGAAGGGGCTCTTCGAGGTCGCTGATCGCGGCACGCTCTTTCTGGACGAGATCGGCGAGCTTGACATAGGCATGCAGGCGAAGCTCTTGCGCGCTCTGCAAGAGCGAGAGATCAGGCGCGTCGGCGGCACGCGCGCGATTAAGATTGACGTGCGCGTCATCGCCGCCACTAACCGCGACCTGCGCGCGATGGTCGGAGATAAAAGATTCCGTGACGATCTCTACTATCGCATCAATGTGCTCTCGGTCGATGTTCCGCCGCTGCGCGAGCGCCGTGATGATATTCCCGTGTTGATAGACTATTTCCTGAAGAAGCACACGCGCAACACTTCGCGGCTCGTGCGCGGGCTCGCGCCCGATACGCGCCGCATGATGATGGATTACAGTTGGCCCGGCAACGTGCGCCAGCTCGAATCGGCCATCGAGCGCGCGATTCTCCTCTGCGAAAGCGATCTCATACAGGTCGAAGACTTGCCGCTCGAAGTCCGTCAGGAATCGCGCCCAGCCTCCGAAGGCGCGTTCAAGCTGCCGCCCGAAGGCATCGCTTTTGAAGATGTCGAGCGCGACCTGATCTTGCAGGCGATGGATCAAACCGACTACAACATCACCAAGGCCGCCAAGCTCCTCGGCCTGACTTTCCGCACCCTGCAATACCGCCTGGAGAAGTTCGGCATCAAGAAGCCGGAGAAAGAGAAGGATGAAGGATGAAGGCGGAAGGATGAAAGGATGAAAGGAATGCTTCCCTGTCTTGAAGGCTTTTACTTCATCCTTCATCCTTCCACCTTCATCCTTAGCTTTTATGAATGTCATTCAAATTCTTGGGTTGGCAATGGGCGCGGCCTGGACTTCGGGGATAAATCTGTATGCGACGGTGGCAGTGTTGGGTCTGCTGCAACACTACGGATTGGCGCGACTGCCGGGCGGGCTGCATGTGCTGGACAACTGGCTCATCATAGGCGTCGCGTTCTTTCTCTACGCCATCGAATTCGTCGCCGATAAGATTCCGTACGTGGATACGGTCTGGGACGCCGTTCACACGTTCATCAGGGTTCCGGCGGGAGCGGTGATTGCGGCGACGGCTGCCTCCGACATCAACCCTGCCGTGCAGGTCTTAGCGCTGCTTTTGGGCGGAGGGCTCGCGCTTTCGACTCATGGCACGAAAGCGACGCTGCGCGCGACGGCCAATACGAGTCCCGAGCCTTTCACGAACTGGACGCTTTCGGTTATAGAAGACATCTTCGCGGTGGGCGCGGCTGTGCTGGCCGTGCTTCATCCCGGGGTTATCCTGGTCGTGATCCTGATTTTTCTTTTAGTGCTGGCCTGGATTCTACCGAAGATCGTGCGCCGATTGCGGCGTATGCTGGCGACGGTGCGCGCTTTCCTCGGCGGTCAATCACTGGCCGAAGCCGCGCGTAAATGAGAACGGCTCGTCGAGCAAGCACAGAGAATCAATATGCATCGAACCTCCTATCGAATTCTCGCCGTCCTGCTATTGACCGCCTGCGCGGCGTGCGGCGGCGAAAAGCCACCTGCGGCGGCGGCTAACAACAACAACGTGTCCAATCAGAATCCGGGCGAGGCCGGCGTGAAGACTCCACCGGCAGACATCGTGCGCGCGGAGACGCAGGGAGTGGAGATGGCGGCGGGCGGAGCGGCGGAGGCAGCCGTGCGATTGAGTATCGCCGATGGCTATCACATCACGGCCAATCCCGCGACGCTCTCTTACCAGATAGCGACGCAGGTGAGCGTCGAGCCGGGCGATTCCATCACTGCCGGGCAGCCCGTGTATCCCTCTTCGGTGATGAGGAAGTTCGCTTTCGAGCCGCAGCCGTTCGCCGTTTATGAAGGCGAGGCTGTCATCAAGCTCCCGCTGCGCGCCGCGCCCGGCGCAACGAGGGGCGCTCATACGCTTCGCTTGAAGCTACGTGTGCAGGCGTGCGACGACCAGTCCTGCTATCCCCCGCGCAACATCAACGCTTCCATCCCCGTCACCATCAAGTGAGCTTATCTTGGAGCGGATTTGGACTATCATTGCGGGGCTCGGCATCGTCGTTGCTGCGGCGTTCCTGTTGCAAGATAATATGACCGTCGCTTTTGTCGCCGCGACCTTGGGCGTCGTCGCCTGGTTTCTCAGCCTGCGCGACCGGCTGCGGAAAAACATCATCGCCACGGGCGAAGATCATGAAGAAGATACCAATGGAGATCGAGATGAGGATTAAAGGATACGTGCCAGCCTGCGCCTTGATGCTGTTGTTCATGGCGGCGCTCTGGCCCATGGGAACTCTGGCGGCGGACGATCAGGCGGAAGTCCGTGGCGTCGTGCGCCAGGCATTCGGGCAACTTAAATCACGCCAGTACGGCGCGCTCTATGACAGGCTTCCTTCTGCATCGCAGCGCCGCATCTCTCGTGAGCGCTTCATACAGGGGCTCAGGCGCACGGGCGATATGTACGAGCTTGATCGCATGGAGATCGGAGCGGTGCACGTCTCGGGCGATATCGCCGTCGCTGATGCGGTGATGTACGGGCGAGTGTCGCGTCCGGTCGAGAGCGACGGCAAGGTCGTCACGCAGTTATACCTGGTTCGTGAGGGCGGAAGCTGGCGCGTGGTGGTGAGCGACCGCGCGACGGCGCGAAGCCTGCTCGCCGATTATCCGGCCTTTATCAAGAAATATCCCCCGCGCGACCCGCGCATCTACGTCAAGCGCGACGGGCGCTGGGTGGATTTGACCTCGACTTTGCGCCGCGCGGCCAGGAGTTGAGCTTCAAGAGGCGCGCATGCTCAGAGCATGTCCATGAAGGAAAGCTGTGCGCTGTCGGCATCCGGCTGCGCCGCATTGCGCCGCGTGCGCTTCGCGCCGTCCAGGGCTTCGCGCACGGCCTGTAGATGAAAGCGCGTGATGCGCGGCGTGATGCGCACGGAGGGGATGCGCCCGGCGCGTGCCAGCCTGTGCACGGTGGACTCGCTCACCTGAAGAATGAGGGCGAGTTGTCGCGCGGTCAGGAATTCTTCACGCGACTGCTGCGGCGTTGATTGGGGTGTTGCATCGCTCATGGAAATTCACCCCGCAGGCTCTTGCGCTCTACTTACCCGTTGCGGGCGGCAGCGACACCGCCACGTTGTAGCGCGCAGGGCCGTCCACATCCACATCCTTGGTCACTGGCCCGACATCACGCGTCCACACGCTGATGCGATAGCGGGCCGTGTCCGCCCCGAGACGAAAGACAAACAGACCGGCCTCGTTCGTGATGCGACCGTCTATCTTTTTCACGCTGCCGTCGGGTTGCACGCGTGCAATCTCGACGCGCGCGCCCTGCACGCTCCGGCCCTCCGCCGTAAAGACGCTCCCGCGCACAAAGACTATGGAGCCTTCGTCAACGGTCAGAACCAGGTGGTCCGGCAAAGAGCGAACTTTTCCGGCGCGCACTTCAACCTCTTCAAGGCGGCCCACGCTCAGGCCGGGCTTACGAAACGTCAGGCCGTAGCTGCCGGGCGCGAGCCCAGAGATTATAAATTCACCCTTGCGATTAGTGGTCACGCGCATCACTTCGCGCTCTCCCAGGCGGGCGATGACCTCTACGTTCTCAGCCGGGCTGTTGCGTCTGCCCTCACGCACTTTGCCTTTAATCGCGCCCTTCGACGGGTCTACTATTGCCTGCGCGGCGACGGCGGATGCCAGCAGCATGGCCAACAGGAAAGCGCCGATCAATCTTTGCAACAACATCATTTTCATTCTCGTATAAGCATGTCTCAGAGGGAGCGCGCCCGATGCTTGAACATGGGCGATTATTATAACATGTGCCGGTCGCGTCCGAAGGCTTCGTCTTCCGGGCAGGAGTGTTGATGCTTCGAGCCCTCTCTGCTGTTGCTTTGCCTGCGCGCGTACTGGTATCAATACATCTGGCA
The DNA here is from genome assembly GCA_036389095.1 of Pyrinomonadaceae bacterium. Lineage (GTDB taxonomy): Bacteria > Acidobacteriota > Blastocatellia > Pyrinomonadales > Pyrinomonadaceae > DASQYE01. The sequence continues at coordinate 64,136 of DASVQM010000053.1, read as the reverse complement.
GGCAGCTATCGCTTCCTCCTATAAACTCCTCTGAACAAACGGCGGCGAGCCGCGCTCTTCGTCGCACAAGCTTTAAGACCAGAGTTTTATGTCTGTAGTGAAGCCTTTTCAATCCAAGCAGGCCCGGCCCGGAAGAACGGCATGGCTGCTTCTCTGCGCCGCACTGATCTTCGCCTCACTATCGCTCGTCGCATCGTCCACAGTTGCCGTCGCTCAAACGCCTGCGGAGCAGGAGCAGCAGCAGCAACAGCAGCGCCCGCGCCGTGTTAATCCCGTAGAGGAACAGGGTGAGACGGCGGACGACGTGGTCAAGATAGACACAGACCTGATCATGGTTGACGTGGCTGTCACGGATGCGCAGGGGCAGCCCGTTCGACACCTGGGCCCGAAGGATTTCAAGCTCTACGAAGACGGCGTCGAGCGGCCCATCGCTTTCTTCAACGTCGAGAAGCGTGATGTCGGGACGCGACCTGTCGCCGTTGTTTTCGCCCTGGATGTCTCGGGCAGTATGACGCCGGAGGAGATGGAGCGACTGCGCGGCGCGATGAGAGTTTTCTCGAAGAAGCTGGCGGAGCGTCCGACGATCTACGCCGTGATGTCTTTCGGGATGAACGTCAAGACCATTCAGGGCTTCACGGGCGACCCGCAGAAGCTAGACCGTGCCTTCGAGCGCATCGCGCGCGACCTCAATGGCCTTTCCACCCATGCTTATGATGCGGTGGACGATGCCATTCGCCTGCTCGTCAATAAAGCGCCGCGCACGCGCGAGCGCCGTTTGATGAAGAGAGCCGTCGTCGTCATCACAGACGGTTTTCCGGTCGGGGATACGGTCGCGCCGCGCACGGTCATCGAGCGGGCCAACGCTGCGAATGTGAGCGTCTATACCGTCACGCTGCCCTCTTTTTCGAGACTGTTGGCTTCGACGACGCGCCCGCCGCTGCCGACACCCCTGGATGTCAGCGGGCTCGCCGAGATGACCGGCGGGACGAACATCTATGCGACGGACAAGGACTTCGATTCCCTCTTCCGCGCCCTCGCCGAAGAGGTCACCTCCACCTATGTGCTGGCTTTCTATCCCACCGAAGAGAAGCGACGTGATGGACGCCAGCACACAATCCGCGTCGAAGCGCCGCCCGGCCTGACCGTTCGCCAGAGCCGCCCCGGATATAAAAGCAGTGACAAGTGACGAGTGACAAGCTAAAAGTGATGAGTCATGAGATGAAAGCTTTGCTCCGGCTTGTCACTCGTCACTTATCACTGCCTTTAAAAGTCCTCTTCTTCCTCATCCTCGTCGAGGTCGTCCTCTTCGACGATGTCCAATTCGACGGGATCGAGTCCGACTAATTCCAGATCGGCTCCGCACTCTTCACACGATACTATGTCGCCCTTGTCCGCGTCCGTGTCAACGTGGACATCAGCATCACACTCTGGGCAGGTTCCGGTCGGCACTTCTGTTTACCTCCATCGCACTTGTTTAATCGCAGAGAGAGGCGCACCCGTTTCGTCATTGGGGAGGCTTCCCACCTTGTTTTTATAGAGTCCGGGACAATCTAACCGCGCCCGCCCGATTTTGCAATACCGATGACGAAAAATATTCCGCCCCCGCTCGCAAGCCATCGCCCGCCCCGAGAGCGTAGAGTTTTATGCGACACTCGACAGGGCATCTTGCAGCTTGCCGAGCGCGCTCTGCAAGATTTCATCCTCGCGCGCAATGCAGAGACGCATGTGCATGTCCCAGGCGTCGCTGTCGGCGAAGGCGCTGCCGGGGACGGCGGCGGCCCCTGCCCGGCTGATGAGCATTTCGTTGAGCTGCATGGCGTCGCTGAAACCATCCGGGATACGCGCCCAGATATAGAAGGCCGAGCCCGAGTCGTAGATACGGAAACCGAGCTGGCCGAGCACTTCCGTCGCCCTCCTGCGTTTCTCTCTGAACAGCTCGCGCAGCCGCGCGTAATAATCTGGATCGGCCATGAGCACTTCGGCCAACGCGCGCTGAAGGGGGGTCGGCGAGCAGACGTAAAAGACATTGCCGGCGTTATTGAGTGGGCCCACCAGACGACCGTCGCCGTAAGCGTAGCCGAGCCGCCAGCCTGAGATGTTCCAGGACTTGGAGAAAGAGTTGACCGTGATCGTGCGCTCCCACATGCCGTCGAGCGTGGCGATAGAGATGTGCGGCTCCGACCCGACGACGTAGTGCTCGTAGACCTCGTCCGCAATGCAGAGCAAGTCCAGCTCGCGGCAAACGTCTGCGATCATCTCAAGCTCTGCGCGTGTGAAGACCTTGCCCGTCGGGTTAGCAGGCGTGCAGGCGATGATCGCGCGCAAAGGAAACGGCTCGCGCTCCTTCAACCGGCGACAACGCGCATAAAGCTCGTCCCTATCGAGTTCGAGCGCATCTCCGCGCAGCGTCAACACCTCCGTTTGCCCGCCCAACTCTTCAAGGATGCGCCGGTGATACGGGTAATAAGGCTCGAAGACCAGGGCCGACGCGCCTCTCAGATAGGTCTGCGCGACGGCGACCAGCGCGCCCGTCCCGCCGGGCGTAATCAGCAGCTCGTGCGGCGTGGCCTGCGGGTCTATCTCTATGCGATTGAGCGTGGAGATTTTGAGCGCGACGGCCCGGCGCAACTCCCGCGTGCCTTCCGCCGGGCTGTAATGGTTCTGGCTGGCCGAGATGATGGAGTCGGCGGCGCGCGCCAGCGCCGGGTCAATCGCCAGCTCCGATTGTCCCTGCACAAGATTCCCGCTCGGCGGGATGAGCCGCGTGATCTTTCGTATGTCGGGTTTGATCTTCGTAGACATCTTTCACTCTCCGGCTGAGGTATGAGCCATTAGACTGTAGGGACGTAATCTACATCTTCCGAGGGGATTTGTATAATCTATAAGCCCAGCCGCCCGGTTTCAGCGACATTGAGGAAAGAGAATTAACAGGGATGAAGAGAGATTGTCAGGATAAAGAAGAGATGAACAATTCATTGCAGCGATGCTTTTGTCCCTCCTCCTGCTTTCTGTACTTATCATGTCTCTCCTGTCCGTCCTGTTAAATTCTTCTTTGACGACGTTGCCGGTTTCAGTTCATGCCGCTTGACACGGTCGCCGTCTTATCGTTAAGTTACGCCATCTCGATTTTGATCTTTTAGAATTTGAGTAGAGGCGCGGCCTCCATCAGTAAGCCGACCGGAGAAGCGAGAAGGATTCTGCGATGGTTGGAACGAAAGGGGTAGGCCGCCGAAATTCGTCGCACGCCCACCTTCCAAAGCGCGTGCGCGAGTTGGTTGCTGCGGCTAAATCCGCAGGACTGTCACCGGCCAGGTCGGCCTGTGAAGCGCTACGACGAAATCAATTACGCGGCACGCGCGCGCGCCGGGAGACAATCTTTTGCGCCGCTCTTGCCGCCTCGTTGAGAATTTCTGCCGCAGAGGCCGGTCGTGCGTTAACATGACCGGCCTCTTAGCTTTTGACTACGGGAATTTTTCATCATTGATTCTTAAACCGACCATCATGAAGTTTGGCGGCACGTCCGTCGAGGACGCGAAAGCCTTCGAGCGCGTGAGCCGCATCGTGCGCGCGCGTGCGGGTGAGCCGACAATTGTCGTCGTTTCGGCAATGAGCCGCATGACGGACGCGCTGCTTACGAGCGTGCAGGCAGCGAGCAGCGGCCAGCCGGAAGATGCGCTCGGCGGGCTCGATGAGCATTTCGCTCGACACTATGAGGTCGCGCGCGAGTTGCTGTCGGAAAACGCACGCGTGCAGATCGAGTCGGCCATTGAGAGCTCGCGCGAGGAGATCGGCGAAGTTTTGCGAGCGGTCGCCGCGCATCAAATGCCGCGCCTGCTTTTGCAGGACGTGGTGGTCTCTTACGGCGAGCGTCTCTCGGCCACGATGCTGGCTGCCGTGCTCCGTGAAGGCGGGCTTGAGGCGCGCTACGTGGACGCGCGCCGCCTGATTATGACCAACGACGAGCACGGTTGCGCCGTCCCGCTTTTTGAAGAGACCGAGCGCAAGACGCGCGCCGCGCTTGAGCCTTTAGTGGCAGCGCGCGAAGTGGCCGTGCTCGGAGGCTTCATCGGCTCGTCGGTCGAGAGCGGCAGGACCACCACGCTCGGACGCGGCGGCTCTGATTACACGGCGGCCATCGTCGGCTCGTGCATGGAGGCGCGCGAGATTCAGATTTGGACTGACGTTAACGGTGTGCTGACGGCAGACCCGCGCGTCGTCCCAAGCGCACGCACCGTCGAGCGGCTCTCTTATGCGGAGGCGGCGGAGCTGGCCTACTTCGGCGCGAAAGTCCTTCATCCGAAGACCATTCAACCAGCCATAGACCAGTGCATTCCTGTTCGCATCTGCAACTCGCGCGCGCCCGCAGAGCGCGCTACGCTCGTCGGCGCGGAGACCGAGACAGCGCCGCGCGCCGTCAAAGCCATCGCGCACAAGACGAACGTCACCGTCGTGCAGATCACTGCGGCGCGCATGCTCGGCGCTTACGGTTTCCTGCGCGCGCTCTTTGAAGTCTTCGACCGCTATCGCACGGTCGTGGACGTGGTCACCACGTCGGAGGTCAGCGTTTCGCTCACGCTCGACGATGCGAGCGCGCTCGCCTCCATCGTTCGCGACCTGCGCGATCTGGGCACTGTTCTCATCGAGCCGCGCCGCGCGACCATCTGCGTCGTCGGCGAGGGCCTGCGTGATACTCCCGGCGTGGCCGCGCACGTCTTTAGCACCATCAGCGACATCAACGTCTCGCTCATCTCGCTGGGCGCGTCGAGTATTAACCTGACATTCGTCGTTGACGAGGCTCACATGGCCGAAGCGGTCGCGCGCCTGCACGAAGCTTTTTTCGCAGAGCCTCAACTAACAAGCCCGGCCCCGGAGGTCATGCACGCGGCTTCGGAACTTTAGAAGGAATTAACAGGGATGGACAGGATTAAGAAAAGAGATCAAGCATTCAGAGAGCAATGCTTTCGTCTTTCGTCCTGCTTTCTGTCTCTATCCTGACCATCTCTGTCCATCACTGTTAATTCCGCTTTGGGATTTATAAAGTGAATCTGATCGAACTGACGCGCACGCTCATAGACATAGAGTCGCTTAGCGGGAACGAGGCGGCGGTCGGAGATTTTCTCTTCTCCTACCTTGGCGGCCTGGGCTACCGCGTCGAGCGACAGGAAGTATCTGAGGGGCGCGCAAACCTTATCGCCACGCTCGACCGGAAGGCGCTCGTCGTGTTCTCGACCCATATGGACACAGTGCCGCCCCACATCGCTTCGACCGAGGATGAGCGGTACGTCTACGGGCGCGGCGCGTGCGACGCCAAGGGCATTATCGCCGCGCAGATCATGGCCGCCGAGCGCCTGCGCGCAGAAGGCTTGCGGAGCATCGGACTGCTCTTCACGGTTGACGAGGAGATGGGCAGCCTCGGCGCACGCGCCGCTAACAACCACGTAGCGGCGCGCGACTGTCGCTTCCTGATTAACGGCGAGCCGACAGATAATAAGCTCGCCCTCGGCTCCAAAGGTTCTCTGCGACTCGTCATCAAGACCGAAGGGCGGGCCGCGCATTCGGCTTACCCGGAGCATGGCGAGTCGGCGATAGAAAAGCTGCTCGACGTGCTCGCAGACGTGCGCGCCTGCCCCTGGCCCGGCGACGAATTCTTCGGCGAGACCACATGCAACGTCGGGCGCATACAGGGAGGCACGCGTCCGAACGTCATCCCGGCGGAGGCGCAGGCCGAGTTGCAGATACGCCTGGTGACCGACGCCGCGCCCGTCAAAGAGGCGCTTGAGCTGGCCGTCGCCGGGCGCGCAGAAGTTGAATATCTCTCCGTCGCCGCTCCCGTGCGAATGCTGGCGGTCGAAGGGTTCGAGCCCTGCATCGTGCGTTTCACGACGGACATTCCGCATTTAACCAACTGGGGCTCGCCGCTGCTCGTCGGCCCGGGCTCGATTCTCCTGGCCCATACCGCCGATGAGCGCGTCGCAAAACGTGAGCTGGCCGAGGCCGTCGGTCTCTATGCGGGGCTGGCGCGAGAGCTTATAGCGCGTGAGTCGAAAGGCCTTGGCGAAGCTTTGGTTAAGGAGGCTCGCAGATGAGGCTCGCACTGATCGGACAGGGCGCGATGGGCCAACTCGTCGCGGCGCGTGCGCGAGACGATGGAGACGAAGTGGCTCTCGTCCTCTCCTCGCAGGATGCAGGGCGCAGTGTGGAAGAGTTGGCCGGGCAGTTGCGCGCAGTTGACGTAGCCGTTGACTTCTCTACGGCCAGCGCCGTCATCAAGAATATGAAAGCGTGCGCGCAGGCGGGCGTGCCGCTGGTTGAAGGCACGACCGGCTGGGGAGAGGTGAAGGCGGAGGCGCTTGAGTTCATGCGCGAGCATGAAGGAGCGCTCGTCTATGGCGCGAACTTCTCAATCGGCGTCAATCTTTTCTATCGCCTCGTCGCACATGCGGCGGAGTTGTTCCAGGCGTCGGACGATTACGCTCCCTTCATCGAAGAGGCGCATCACGCGCGCAAGCGTGACGCCCCTTCGGGCACGGCCTTGCGCTTGAAGGAGCTGCTCGCCGCCCGCCTCGGTTGGGACGTGCCCATCGCGTCCACGCGCGCCGGGCACATACCCGGCACGCACCTGGTCGGATTCGATTCCCTCGCAGACCAGATCACGCTCGTCCACACCGCGCGCTCGCGTGAAGGCTTCGCCTCGGGCGCGCTCGCCGCCGCCCGCTGGATTCGAGGACGGCGCGGCATCTACGAATTCTCAGAGGTGATAGATCAAATCTTGAAGGCAGTGATGAGTGACAAGTGACGAGTGACGAGTAAGAAGAGTTAAGAGTGATAAGTCATGAGTGATGAGATGAAAGCAGTTTTCTTGCTTGTCACTCGTCACTCGTCACTCGTCACTGCTTTATGGAGGTGATGCATGAAGATTGAGTGGCTGCGTGGATGTGCGACGGCGTTGGTGACGCCGTTTACGTCCGGTGGGGGGATTGATGAAGCGAGGATGCGCGCGTTGGTCGAGCGGCAGATTGCCGGGGGCGTGAAGCTGCTCGTGCCTTGTGGGACGACGGGCGAGAGCGTGACGATGTCTGAGGAGGAAGACCGGCGCGTCATCGGCATCACGGTCGAGGCGGCGCGCGGGCGCGCCCGTGTGATCGCCGGGACGGGAAGCAACTCGACGGCCTCTGCCATAGAGTATTCGCTCTCGGCTCGCTCGCTCGGCGCGGACGCCGTGCTCGTCGTCGCGCCTTACTACAACAAGCCGACGCAGGAAGGGCTCTACGCGCATTTCCGCGCGGTCGCGGAGGCCGTGAGTGATCTGCCGGTCGTCATCTACAACGTGCCCGGGCGCACGGCCTCCAATATCACCGCACAGACCGGGCTGCGGCTGGCGCGCGAAGTCGAAAACATCGTCGCCGTCAAGGAAGCTTCGGGCGATCTTTCGCAGATTATGGCCATCCTGCGCTCGCGGCCTGAGGATTTTTATGTTCTTTCGGGCGATGACGCGTTGACGCTGGCGATGATCGCGCTCGGCGCTGACGGGTTGATCTCTGTCGCCTCGAACGAAGCGCCGGAGTTGATGTCGCGCATGATAGAGGCAGCGCTCGCGGGCGAGTGGGCCCAGGCGCGCGAGCTTCATTATCGCTTGCTGCCGCTCATGGAAGTAAACTTTATCGAATCGAGCCCGGGGCCGGTCAAGGCCGCGCTCGCCATGATGAACCTGCTCGAAGAAGAGTTCAGGCTGCCGCTCGTCCCCGTCTCGGAAAAGAGCCGCGAGCGCGTGCGCGAAGTGCTCTTGGAGCTGGGGCTTGTGAAGGGAACGACTCATGCCGCTGCGTGAAGAGATCGAAGAACTTTCTGCCGGAGGTTCTAAAGAATATACGGCGGCTGACCGTGCGCTCTTCGAGGAGTTCAAGAAGGCGCTCAATCGTGGCGAGGTGCGCGCCGCCGAAAGGGCGCTGGACGGCGAGTGGAAGGTCAACTCGTGGGTCAAGCGCGGGATTCTTCTGGGCTTCCGCATGGGCTCGCTGACGGATATGTCTATCGCAGGTGGGCCGCGTTTCTTCGACAAGGATACTTACCCGCTGCGCTCGACGACCATTGAGGATGGCGTGCGTATCGTGCCGGGCGGGTCGAGCATACGCGACGGCGTTTATTTGGCGGCTGGCGTGGTCTGCATGCCGCCGATGTATGCGAACGTGGGCGCGTACGTTGATGAAGGCACGATGATTGACAGCCACGCTCTGGTCGGCTCGTGCGCGCAGGTCGGAAAGCGCGTGCATCTCTCTGCGGCGGCGCAGGTCGGCGGCGTGCTTGAGCCTGTCGGCGCAGTGCCCGTCATTATCGAGGACGATGTGCTCGTCGGCGGCGGCTGCGGAGTCTACGAGGGCACAATCGTGCGCGAGCGCGCGGTGCTGGCGGCGGGCACGATTCTCACCGGCTCGACCCCGGTTTACGATCTCGTGCGTCAAGAGGTCTACCAGCGCACGGCTGACAAAGCATTGGAGATTCCGGCGGGCGCGGTCGTCGTTCCGGGCTCGCGCGCCGTGACGAGTGAGAGAGGGCGCGAGTGGGGGCTCTCGCTCTACGCGCCCGTGATCGTCAAGTATCGTGACGAGAAGACAGACCGCGCCGTGCAACTGGAGGACTATCTGCGTTGAGCGAGTTTCGTCCTCCGGCACGCCTGCGCGGTATTGAGAAGAGCGCCATCCGCCAACTCTTCGACCGTGCGCGGCCCGGCAGCATCAACCTGGGCCTTGGCGAGCCTGACCTGCCGACGCCTGACATCATCAGGCGTGCGGCCATAGAGGCAATCGCGCATGAACAGAACGGCTACACGACGCACGCGGGACTCGTTCACTTGCGCAAGCTCATCGCGGATGAGCGGCCTCAACTGGGCCTAACTCCCGAAAGTGTGATTATCACCGCCGGGTCGCAGGAAGCTTTATACCTGTCTTTGATGACGCTCGTGGAGGAGGGCGATGAAGTCTTATTGCCAGACCCGGGCTTCGTCGCTTACCCGACCATCGTGCGCATGGCCGGAGGCGAGCCGGTCTTTTATCATCTGCCCGCCGCGCGCGATTTTGCTTTCGACGCGGATGATTTCCGCCGGCGCATCACACCGCGCACGAAAGTGGTCGTCACGATCAGCCCGTCTAACCCGACGGGACGCACGCTCACTCAAGATGACCTGGTGGCGATGGCCCGCTCTCTTTCCGAGAGCCGCGCCTACGTCATCAGCGACGAGATTTACGGCGAGCTTTACTACGCGCAAGTGCCGCCCGCCTCCATCTCCGAGCATTACGAGCGGACGATTGTCATCGGCGGACTATCGAAATCCATGAGCATGACGGGCTGGCGTTTGGGATGGATGTGCGGCGACGAGCGGGTGATTAAATGCGCGCTTATTCTTCACGGCTACGTCACGACCTGCGCTTCGACCGTCTCGCAGAAGGCGGCGCTCGCAGCCTGGTCTGTTGAAGCCGAGCAGTCGCGTCGAGAGCATCGCCGTATCTTTCTTGAGCGGCGCGATTATCTTCTTGAATTGCTCGAAAGCCGTTTGCGCCTGCGCGCAATCGCCCCCGACGGGGCTTTTTATACGATGGTTGACGTGGGCCAATACGGGACTTCGATGCAGGTCGCCGAAGCGATGCTGGCCCAGGGCGTGATTACGGTTCCGGGCTCGGCCTTCGGCAGCGAGGGGGAAGGATACCTTCGCATCTCCTTCTGCGCCGGCCTGCCCGCTCTCGCTGAAGGCGCACGGCGCATGGAAGCGGCGATAAAGCAGATATCGGATGCCGGATGTTAGATGTCAGTTGCAGATCAAAGAGTTCTTACTAACATCTAACATCCGGCATCTTCACTTGGAGGATAAGTTAATGAGTCAAAAGTATCGAGTCGGGATTCTGGGCGCAACGGGAACGGTCGGCCAGCGTTTCATACAATTGCTGGAAGACCACCCGCAGTTTGAAGTGACGGCGCTGGCGGCGTCGGATCGCTCGCAGGGCAAGCCCTACTCAGAGGCTTGCGCCTGGCGTCTCGGGGGCGAGATGCCGGAGTATGTCAAAGCTCTCGTCGTCGAAGCGCCGCGACCGCCACTCGATTGCGATCTGGTATTTTCCAGTCTCCCGTCGGGCGCTGCGCGCGAGGTCGAGGATGCTTTCGCCCGCAGCGGTTATCCGGTCATCAGCAACTCCTCCGCCTTCCGCATGGACAGCGACGTTCCGCTCCTTATCCCTGAGATCAATCATGAGCATCTCTCGCTCATCGAAGGGCAGCGCAAGGCGCGCGGCTACGACCGTGGCTTTATCGTGACCAATCCGAACTGCTCGACCATTATGCTCGTGCTCGCGCTCGCGCCGCTGCACGCGCGTTTCGGCGTCGAGGCGGTCGTCGCTACAACCATGCAGGCGCTCTCGGGCGCGGGCTATCCGGGCGTCGCGTCCCTCGACATCACGGATAACGTGCTGCCCTTCATCGAGAGCGAAGAGGAGAAGATAGAGACCGAGACGCTGAAGATTCTCGGTCAGGTCAGAGACGGCGCGATCACGGGAGCGACGATGCAGGTGAGCGCGCAGTGCAATCGCGTGAACGTCTCGGACGGGCACATGGCTGCTGTGCGCGTCAGGTTGGCCCAGCGCCCCGAGATAGACGAGATCAGCGCGGCGCTCGGCTCTTTCACTTCGCTGCCGCAGGAGCTGGGGCTGCACAGTGCGCCCGCGCGGCCCATCATCGTGCGCGATGAGCATGATCGCCCGCAGCCGCGACTAGACCGCGATGCCGGACGAGGCATGAGCGTGACGGTCGGACGTATCGCGCGCGACACTGTGCTCGATTACCGTTTCATCGTCCTCAGCCACAATACGATTCGCGGCGCAGCCGGGGCCGCCATACTTAACGCCGAACTGCTCGTGGCCACACGCATACTCTCTCCGAAGGTCTGAAACCTCGCGCCCGCGTTTTACGTACTGGCACTGACGCTCACGGGTTATCTGTAGAGAGAGACACGACACCCTTTAAAAATAGAGGCTGGACGAGCGGCGCGCTGGCGGGCTTTCGATGTAAGATCACCCGCGACGCAACGCTCGCCCGTCGTTTGATCTCCGGACGCCCAGGCGTGCTTCTTTTGACTTTGACGATTGAAAACAGACCCCTACGCTCACCGCTCAGGCGCTCATGAGCCTGTCAACGAAAAGAGGTGTTCAATTGAATAGACAAAATCAACGAAACGCGTTCATGGCTCTGCTGCTAACGCTCAGCCTGCCTTTAAATATCATCATGGGCCAGACGCCCGGCGCGGGCCAGACGGGGCGCGGCGTGAATCTCCAATACATGGACATGACGGCCAAGCCCTGCCAGGACTTTTATCAATTCGCTAACGGAAACTGGCTCGCCAACAATCCGATTCCCGCCGACCGCTCGACGTGGGGCGCGGGCAGCGAGCTTTCGGAAAAGAATCTAGAAGTGATTCACCAGATACTGGATGAGGCGGCCAGGGACAGAAGCGCTCCGAAGAACAGCCCGAAACGCAAGGTCGGAGACTTTTACCGCAGCGGTATGGACGAGGTGCGCATCGAAGCCGAAGGGGCCAGGCCATTGGCCAAGGAGTTTGCGCGCATAGCGGCCATCAAGGATATCCAGACGCTGCAAGACGCGCTCGCTCACCTGCACAGCTACAACCTCTCTCCCGCCTTCAATTTCTTCGCTTACCAGGACTATAAAAACAGCACGCGCATCATCTCCTGGCTGTACCAGGGGGGCCTGGGCCTTCCCAACCGCGACTACTACACCAAGGAGGATGAGAAGTCTAAAGATATACGCACGCAGTATGTCGCGCACGTTGCCAGGATGTTCGAGCTGCTCGGCGATACGCCTGCGCAGGCGGCTATCCAGGCGAAGACCGTCATGGACATCGAGACGCGGCTCGCCAAATCATCCATGACGCCCGTCGAAGAGCGCGACCCGAACGCCACTTATCATCGCATGACGCTCAAGGAGCTGGACGCCCTGACGCCCGGCTTCGGCTGGAATCGCTACTTCAGGAGCATCGGCCTGACAGACCCCGGCGACATCAACGTCGCGCAGCCCGAGTTTTATAAAGAGGTCGGACGGATGATGACGAGCGTGCCCATCGGCGATTGGAAAACGTACCTGCGCTGGCAGCTCATCAATTCGCAGGCGAGCCGTCTAAGCTCCGCTTTCGTCAAGGAGGATTTCAACTTCAACGGCAAGATCGTGCGCGGGACGAAGGAGTTGCGACCGCGCTGGAAACGCATTCAGGCGGCCACCGATCAAGCCCTGGGCGAGGCGCTGGGCCAACTCTACGTCGAGCGCAACTTCAGCCCGCAGGCGAAGGCCAAGGCGCAGGAGATGATTATGAATCTCAAGGCCGCGCTGCGCGACCGTCTCAAAGTCCTGGACTGGATCAGCGAAGGGACGCGCCAGCAGGCTTTGAAGAAACTGGACGCCATCGGCGTCAAGGTCGGCTACCCGGACAAGTGGCGCGACTATTCCGCCCTCAACATTGACGACGGCCCCTACGTCCTCAATGCGATGCGCGCCGACGCATTCGAGTTTCAACGCAACCTGAACAAGATCGGGAAACCGATTGACAGGACGGAGTGGGGCATCACGACGCCGACCGTTGACGCTTACTACAATCCGAACTTTAACGAGATAGTCTTTCCCGCAGGCATTCTGCAACCGCCCTTCTTCGACCCGGCGGCAGATGACGCGACCAACTATGGCGGCGTCGGCAGCATCATCGGCCACGAACTCACGCACGGCTTTGACGATCAGGGACGGCAGTTCGACGCCGAAGGAAATCTCAGAAACTGGTGGACGGCTGAGGACGAGAAGAATTACAACGCGCGCGCAGCCATCGTCGAAAAGCAGTTCGACGAGTTCATCCCGCTCGAAGCCCTACACATCAACGGCAAGCTGACGCTGGGCGAAAACATAGCAGACCTCGGCGGCCTCAAGATCGCTTACCTTGCTTTGCAGAAAGCGCTGGAAGGCAAACCGCGCCCGCCCGCCATTGACGGTTTCACGCCCGAGCAGAGATTCTTCCTGGCGTTTGCGCAGGACTGGCGGCGCAACATACGCCCGGAGGCGCTGCGCCTGATGCTGGCCACAGACCCGCACTCGCCGCCGCGCTTCCGCGTCCTCGGCCCCGTCTCTAATATGCCGGAGTTCTTCCAGGCGTTCGGCTGCCAGCCCGGTGATTCGGGCATGCGCGCCGAAAGTGTTCAGGTGAAAATCTGGTAGGGACGAAAGAGCGGACTCAAACAGGGATGGACAAGTAAGGATGAAGGCCGCAAGGATGAAGGATGAAAGGGATGCTTCCCTATCTTGAAGACTTTCCTTCATCCTTTCCCCCTTGTCCATCCCTGTTAATTTCTTCCTCAATACTTCGGCACGCTCGGGTCGACTTCATTCGACCAGGCGGTGATGCCGCCCTTCAGGTTGACGAGTCGGCCCGCGAAGCCCGCTCGCTTCAAAGCCTCTATGGCCTTGGCGCTGCGCCCGCCCATCTTGCAGTGGACGACCGTTTCGCGGCTCTGGTCAATCTCGCTCATGCGATTTGTGACCTGGCCGAGCGGGATCAGCGTCGTTCCAGGGATACGCGCGATGTCGTACTCGTTGGGCTCGCGCACGTCTATGATCTGAATGTCGTCGCCGCTGTCTAAGCGTTGTTTCAGTTCGGTGGCGGTGATCTCTTCCATCTTCTGCTCCTCTGCTCGATTATTCTCAAGGGGCGGCGGTTTAAGACCGCAGAACTCTTCATAGTCAATCAAGGCTTTGATCGTCGCGTGCTCGCCGCAGATAGGGCACGACGGGTCTTTGCGAAGCTTCAACTCGCGGAAGCGCATCTGCCAGGCATCGAAGAGCAGGAGGCGATTGATGAGCGGACGACTGTCGCCGCCGAGTATGAGCTTGATGGTCTCGTTGGCCTGGATTGCGCCGACGATGCCGGGCAGCACGCCCAGCACGCCTCCCTCGGCGCAGGATGGAACGAGGCCGGGGGGCGGCGGCTCCGGGTACAGGCAACGATAACAAGCGCCCCTCTGGGCCCAGAAGACGCTCGCCTGCCCCTCGAAACGAAAGATAGAGCCGTAGACGTTCGGCTTCCCCGTCAGGACGCAGGCATCGTTGACCAGATAGCGCGTCGGGAAGTTGTCCGTGCCGTCAACGATCACGTCGTAATCTCGAAACAGCCCGAGCGCGTTTTCGCTCGACAGGCGCGTCTCGTAGGTTTCGATCTGGACGTGCGGGTTGATGTCGTTGAGGCGGTCGCGCGCCGAAGCGATCTTCGGACGCCCGACATCCCGCGTGCCGTGAATGATCTGTCGCTGCAAGTTGGATTCGTCAACCACGTCGAAGTCAACGATGCCGATTCGACCGATGCCAGCCGCCGCCAGATACATCCCCGTTGGCGCTCCCAGGCCCCCTGTGCCGATCATCAGCACGCTCGCCGCCTTCAAACGGCGCTGCCCCTGCATGCCGACCTCCGGCATGATGAGGTGGCGGCTGTAGCGCGCAATCTCCTGGTTTGAAAGCTCCGGCGATTGGGTTGCAATCTCTTCTTCGGTCGTCGCTCCGCCCGCAATCGAAGGCACGATCATGATCGCGTCGCCGTCCTTGACCGGAGTCTGCGGCCCTTCGCCGTGGCGTATGTCGTCGTCGTTCAAGTAGACGTTGACGAAATTTCTGAGCGCGTTCTGGTCATTGTAGAGATGCTTGCGAAGCTCAGCGTGCGTCTCCGTGAGGCGATCAAGAGCCTCGCCCACTGTCGTCGCCTCGACCTCTATCTCGGAGCTTCCGCCGGCATACTGCCGCAGCGCCGTCGGGATTGTAATTGTCACTGGCATGATTAAAGTCCTTTCGCTATCTCCTCTTCGTCGAATCTGGAACGGTCTTCTAACATCTCCCAGGAGCGAAGATCATGGGCCTGGCCGTCGCGCACCGAGACGATGATGTAAGACCAGGTGGGCCAGGCGTGGTCTAGGTCGAACTGCGAGGGCACTGCCGGATGATCCGGGTGCGAATGATAATTTCCGACTATGTCCAGGCCGAGGGAGCGCGCATGACGCTCGCCGCGCAGGTATTCGGCGGGCGTAATCAGCGAGCGGTGATGTCTTGCCTCTTCCTCGCGCGCATTCGAGATCGGATAAACTTCCGCGACCAGCTTGCGCCCGTCCTCCGCAAAGCGACCGATGAGCAGCCCGCAGCACTCCTCGGGGTACTCCGCTTCACCATGACGACCTATCTCTTCCTCGTGCCGTGCCTCAAGCTTGATCACGTCGAATCTCCTTCCCAGAAGCTTTCGCTCAAATATTTCTCGCCGCCGTCGCACAGGATGGTGACGACGACGGAGCCGGGCGCGAGATTGCGCGCGAGACGGAGCGCGGCGTAGACGTTTGCGCCCGAGCTGACGCCGACCATCAGGCCCTCTTCGCGTGCGAGGCGGCGCGTCATCTCCTGCGCCGCTTCCGTGGCGACTTCGACCGTCTCGTCCGCCAGCGCCGGGTCATAGATGCCGGGCACAAGCGCCGTCCTCATGTGCTTCATGCCTTCGAGCCCGTGCAGCGGTGAATCCGGCTGCATCGAGACGACACGAATCCTTTCATCGTACTCTTTCAAACGACGCGCCGTTCCCATAAACGTCCCCGAAGTCCCGAGCCCGGCGAGAAAATGCGTCACGCGCCCACCCGTCTGTTCCCAGATTTCCGGCGCTGTGCCCTCGTAATGCGCGCGCCAGTTGGCATCGTTATTGTACTGGTCAGGATAAAAATATCTTTCCGGCTCGGCGCGCGCCATCTCTCGTGCGCGAAGCTGAGCGCCATCGGTCGCCTGCCTCGGGTCTGTCTCAATCAGCTCTGCGCCGTAGATGCGTAAGAGTTGCTTACGCTCGAAGCCTGCATTCTTCGGCAGGCAGAGCGTGACCGCGTAACCGCGCGCCGCGCCGATCATCGCGTAGGCGATCCCTGTGTTGCCGCTCGTCGCATCGAGGATGGTTTTGCCCCGAGAGAGTTTCCCGCTGCGCTCGCCTTCCAGGATCATCGCGCACGCGGCGCGATCTTTGACCGAGCCGCCGGGATTCAAATGCTCAGCCTTCGCGTAGACTTCGACGCCCTCGGCCAATTCGCGCGTCAAGCGGCGGAGGCGTAAGAGCGGCGTCCCTCCGATGTTTGATAAAAGATCATTAAAGGGCGCACGCCGCTGCGGCTCAAGCATCGTACGACTCATCACACATAAACCTTCGCGGCCATCAATCCCGGTCCGATGGCTGGGCTCTCGCATTATCATTTAACGGGCCGCCAAATCTTACTCTGCCGATGCGACGACAGACAAGCATCGCGCCCGCGCCGGGGGGTTTTGATGAAGAAGCAGAGGGCTCTATGAAGAGGGCTGGTTTTCTCCCGCCTCTGCTGTGTGGATGCCGCTCACTTTCAGGTCTTTGGCCGAAGGGATGTCTGCGGCTTCGATGGAGCGCAGCACTTCTTCGTCTATGTTGGCGAGCGAGACTATGCGATTGGCCTGAAGGCTGATGGCCGCTTCAAAGAGGTTGCGCGCCGTGCGTGCGTTGCCGAAGGATTCATCGCGCTCAGCCGTGAGCTGGTCGAAAAGTTCCGTGAGCCGCGCTTCGGCCTCCGGCTTGAGCTTAAAGTCAGCCTTCTTGCAGAAAGCCTTGAAGATTTCGACGAGCTGCGCCGTATTGTAATCGTCGAAGTGTATGAACTTGTTGAAGCGCGAGCGCAGCCCCGGATTCGAGGAGAGGAAGATGTCCATCTTGCGCGTGTAACCGGCGGCCACGACGACCAGATCGTCGCGGTGGTCTTCCATCATCTTGAGCAGTGTCTCGACGGCTTCGTGCCCGAAATCATTGCCGCCGCCCTCCGGGCTCAAGGCGTAAGCTTCGTCTATGAAGAGTATGCCGCCGAGCGATTCCTTGACCATCTCTTTGACTTTGAGGGCGGTCTGGCCGACGTAGCCTGCGACAAGACCGGCGCGGTCTGTCTCGACCAGATGCCCGCGGCTGAGGATGCTGAGCGAGCGGTAAATCTGCGCGAGCAGGCGCGCGATGGTCGTCTTGCCCGTGCCCGGATTGCCATAAAAGATGAGGTGGCGCGAGACCGGCAGCGTCGCCAGTCCCTTCTCCTCGCGCATTCGCTGCACCTTGAGAAAGTTGGTCAACTGCTTGACCTCCTCCTTCACACGCTCAAGGCCGACCAGCGCGTTCAGCTCGGCCAGCAGTTCTTCGAGCGGGCGAGCCGGTTCTTCATCAATCGTCTTCTCATCTTTCTTGACGGTCGTCTCCTGCGTCGGCGGCGCGTCGGCAACCCCGGGGTAGAGCGACTGTTTGAGCTTGAGCAGCTCCGCTTCTTCGATCTCCGTCACCCGGCCGTCCGACTTGATGACCAGATTGGCGAACTGGAAGAGCGCATGACGCGCGCGGTCTGCGAAGTTGGAGCCGTGACGAGCGTCGTACTCCTGAAGGTAGGAGACGGCGACGGGCGCGCGATCAAGTTTGCGGAGGATGTTCGGGCTGAAAGATTCTCTTTCCGGCAGCGGAAACGTGTTGCTCTCATAGCTCAAGTTAAAGCTGCGACAAATATCTTCGTAATAGCGCTGCTTCTCTTCCACGGAACACTCGCGCAGATTGACGAAGCGCCTGGCGATTGACAGCAGTTGATTGTCGAGCACCAGTTTCGCATCCGGCGGCGCAGCCGTCCCGCGCCAGACCGTTCGTATGCTCACCTCCAAAGGAGACAGCAGCTCAAAGAAGGTCTTTGCCAGCGATGCGACGAGGTGCTTATTGCCGTGACTTAAAGGCACAAACGTATGGCTCCTGAAATTCCGAACATGTTGGTCAAAGCAAGATTATAGCATTGAGGCCGGGGCCGGAAATTTATCTGCGGAATTTTCCGGCCACTGATTCCATATTAACCGACGTGCGCGTCGCTTGACCGGCGACGGAATTCCGCCGCGCGAAAATCCGCGCGCCTCTCGCGGCAAAAGACGGCCCGCTTGCTTTGGGCCAAGCGTGTAGAAATATCGCCACGCAGACGGGCAACCGCAACGGTCTGAGCAGACATCTTGTAACGGGAACGAAAAAAGTTCTTGACAGAGTTAACGATCTTGCCTTATACATGCGCGGTTGCTTTCGCGCGGAATAGTTGAAAGCAAGAGGAAGATAAACTTCAATGCTAACGAACCGGACAAAGATACATGGCAAAGCGGCGCTGGCCGCCTGGCAGCCCTCTATGGGTACGCCGACGACGGCCACGTCCGCCATTTGTCTGCGCTCGTTACCGACCCTTGAGATCGTCGGCGGTCGCGTGCAAAGACACGGACAAAATCCCGAAAGCCTCGGGTTTTCGGATCGCCGTCAGAACCAGATTTAGCAAAGCGGGAGCGGCTCCCGCTCCCAATCTCAAAGAAAAAGTTTAAGAGAATTGCTTGGAGCGGGCTGGCTTCCCTGTTGAAGTCGAAGGGCCCGCTCTTTCTGTTGTTTGACAATCGAAGTACCTTTTTGTGTAAGAGATGAAGGCAGGGAGTTTAGCCTTCTCGGACTGTTGACCCCGTAGCTTTGCGAGAGTCCCAGGGTCGGCAGTCCTCGGTCGAAGTGTGCGCCGAAGTGTGTCTTGCGGTCGCGCCTCTCTCTGCCTTCATCTATTTTTTAACATAACGAATTCAGTTTTGCATGCGTGGCTGAGCAGCAAAAGCACCTGACTGTAAATCAGGCGTCTACGGGCTTCGTAGGTGCGAGTCCTACCGCATGCATGCCGGAGAGGAGCATGGTGTAGCAGGCAACACGGCGGTCTCCAAAACCGTTGATCTCAGTTCGACTCTGAGTGCTCCTGCCAAACTTTCAGCTTTCGGAGGGTTCGCCTGACTGGTCAGGCAGCGGTCTTGAAAACCGTCGGGCCCACACGATGGGCCCATGCGAGTTCGACTCCCGCACCCTCCGCCAGAATTGAAAGGATGAAGGATGAAAGAATGGAATTTAACAGGGATGGATAGGATGCACAGGATGAAGAAATAAAGATGAAGCGTTTCTACAGCAATGCTTTTGTCTTTCATCCCGCTTCCGGTTTTCATCCTGCTTTTAGTTCTTATCATATCTCTCCTGTCGATGCCTGTTCATTCACTTCTTTCATCCTTTTTCGAGCCTGTAGCTCAGCGGATGAAGAGCGCAACCCTGCGGAGGTTGAGGTCGCACGTTCGAATCGTGCCAGGTTCATCTTTGTTGCAATGTCGTCCAAACTGGCAGGACGCCGGTCTCTGAAACCGGAAATCGGGGTTCGAGTCCCTGCGTTGTAGCCAACGCTTGTTTTTCCCGAGCCCCCATGGTCGAGAGGATGAGGCACTGGTCTCCTAAACCAGCAACGCAAGTTCAATTCTTGCTGGGGGCATCAGTTTTTTCAATCGAAAGTTTTTCCAGAGGCCGACGTAGCCCAACTTGGCAGGAGGCGCTTGTCTTAGAAACAAGACAGTGTGGGTTCGAATCCCTCCGTCGGCATTCACAGGCTGGAGTGGCGTAAGAGGCAAACGCGCAGCGCTGAGGTCGCTGTGAGAGGAATATCTCAATGAGGGTTCGACTCCCTTCTCCAGCATCTCTCTTTCGTGCGGAAATGGTGCAATCGGCAAACGCGGTCGGCTCAAACCCGGCTTCCTGAGAGTTCGAATCTCTCCTTCCGCATCAGTCTTCATTCTCGCGCGTGTAACCCAACGGGCAGAGGTGGCGGGCTTAAACCCCGCGCGAGTGAAAGTTCGACTCTTTCCACGCGCACTAAAATTTAACTTCCATTGCGGGGCGTTAGGCGAGACGGATAAGCCGCTTGATTTTCAATCAAGAGATCGTGGGTTTGAGTCCCACACGCCCTGCCAACCCTTCATGTTGATCGTAGCTCAATGAGGCAGAGCACTGCACTGTGAATGCAGTCGTTGCGGGTTCGAGCCCCGCCGATCAACCCAATCAGCCTGCGGCGCGTTAGGCAAGTCAGGCTCAAGCCACTTGATTCTCAATCAAGCGATCATCGGTTCAAATCCGATACGCGCTGCCAGTATCTCGCACGGAACTGTGGCCGAGAGGTGAGGCACTTGGTTGTCAGCCAAGCCGATGACGGTTCGAGTCCGTCCAGTTCCGCCATCGCGGCCCCCGTAGCTTAGTCGGCGCAAGAGCGGTGGATTCTTAATCCATCAGGCGTGAGTTCAACTCTCACCGGGGGCATCAAATCTTTTTTCGCGGAGTGTAGCCTAGAGGCTTGAGGCACTTGTCTTGGGAACAAGTTCACGGAGGTTCGAATCCTCCCACTCCGACCATTCACGCATCGTTGGTCCAGCCAGGCCCAGGACACGGCGTTGCCAATGCCGAAACACCGGTTCAAATCCGGTACGATGCTCTCACATGCTTCCGTAGCTTAATGTATAAAGCCGCACGCTTCGAACGTGTAGATTGTGGGTTAGAGTCCTACCGGGAGCACCAATCAAAGGGGATGATCGTCATCCCTCATCTTTTTCACTTCACTGCGGGAGTGATGTAACCGGTAACATCCGAGACTTCCAATCTCGTGTTGAGGGTTCGATTCCCTTCTCCCGTTCCAACCAACGCCTGCGTAGCTCAGACGTCGGACAGAGCGCAGCCCCGATCAGGCTGAGACACGAGTTCGATTCTCGTCGCGGGCTCATATCTTATTTTCCGGCGGGCATCGCCAAGATGGTTAAGGCACTGGATTGCAAATCCAGCATCGCCGGTTCAAGTCCGGCTGCCCGCTTCAACTCTCCAAGGCCGTGAGTCGCCGCCGCGCGCCTCTCGCCTGTTTGCA
Organism: Pyrinomonadaceae bacterium; assembly: GCA_036389095.1. Lineage (GTDB taxonomy): Bacteria > Acidobacteriota > Blastocatellia > Pyrinomonadales > Pyrinomonadaceae > DASQYE01. The sequence continues at coordinate 43,317 of DASVQM010000053.1, read as the reverse complement.
AGAAGAAAGGAGGTGTCGGGTGACGGCACTTGATGGTCGAGTCCTACTGCTTAACCAGACCTACGAGCCGCTCGGCACGATCAGCGTGGCGCGGGCCGTCATCATGGTCTGGAAACAAACGGTCACGGTCGAGGAATGGGACGGCGCGCGTGTGCTGCGTACGCCGCGCGAAGAGTTCCCTGTCCCCTCGGTCATCAGGCGGCGCACTTACATCAACGTGCGCCGTCGCAGGGAAGCCGCAGGCATGAAGCGCCTGCGGATTTACATGCGCGACAAGTTCCGCTGCCAGTATTGCGGCGTCAGGAAGAGCCCGGCGGAGCTGACGCTCGATCACATCTTCCCGCGCTCGCGCGGCGGCGAGAATACGCCCGTCAACATCGTCGCCGCCTGCCTCGCGTGCAATAACCGCAAGGGCAACCGCACGCCGCAAGAGGCGCGCATGCCGCTGCTCACGACCCAATCGGCGCTCCGCGTCAAGCTCGAAAGAGTCGTGCTCTGCCACTACGCAGAGGCGCGCGTCGAGTGGAGAAAATACCTTTTCCTGGATGAGGCAGCATCCGGCGAGAAGGCGCACACGGCGTAAGCGAAGAGGGCCGGGCAAGTGACGCGCCCTCTTCGCCCAGCCATCCTGATTGCGGCGGGTCGGATAGCTGAGACGGATTAGCGCGAGTCTGAAAAACTCGACAGGTTGGTTCGATTCCAACTCCGACCACCAACACTGAACTCTCAGGCCGGTTAGCTCAGTTGGCCAGAGCGCCTGTCCTACACACAGGATGTCGCAGGTTCAAATCCTTCACCGGCCATCAACAAAACTTTTAGCGGGGCGTGGCTTCGGCCAGCGCAGAACGCGACTGCGCTGGACTGTGGAGCTATAGCGAGGCGCTGGTCGCTCACGCCCCGGCCAAATATTCCTGTGGCGGTGTAGCTCAAATGGGCCGGAGCACTCGATTCGTAATCGAGCGGTTGAGAGTTCAAATCTCTTCACCGCCTCCACACTATAATCAGGCTCGCGTTCCCGGCGGCGGTCTTCTAAACCGCACCACAAAGAGCCGGGCGGAAGGCGAGAGGTTCGACTCCTCCGCGAGTCTCTAACCAATTCACATGGCTGTGTAGCTCAGTGGTCTAGAGCATCCGCCTCATAAGCGGGAGGTCGGCGGTTCAATTCCGCCCACAGCTACCAAACTTTTTCCCAGCACGGGCCGGTGATGTAACTGACAGCATAGAAGTCCTGCAAACTTCCTGTGAGGGTTTGAATCCCTCCCGGTCTACCAGAGATCGACCTTGTGCGGTGTAGCTCAATCGGGAAAACCAGAGCGCTTGTCTTGTAAACAAGATGATACGAGTTCGAGTCTCGTCGCCGCAGCCAACACCATCGCGGGAATAGAGCAAGGGCGGCTCAATGGTCTCATAAGCCAGCACCGGCGGGTTCGACTCCCGCTCCCGCAACCATTCTCAAAAAGTCCTCACCAAGCTCGCCTGCACAGACGGACACAGGGGCGAGGCGGAAAGCTCCGGGATGAAAGCACGGCTATCCGAATTGGGGCGGCGATGCTTTCATCCTTCATCTTTCGTCCTCGCTCTTGTGTCTTCCCGCCCGCGTCTTCAGGCGTCATGGTGGAAGCACATGTGCTCGGAGTTTTACTGGCAGATAGCTTAATCGGTAGAGCGTTCGATTGTTAATCGAGAGGGTGTCGGTTCAAGTCCGACTCTGCCAGCCATTCTTTCATTCGTCTCCCTGACAGGCCCGTAGCCAAGCCAGGCCCAAGGCAACCGCCTTTTAAGCGGTGGATCGTGGGTTCAAATCCCACCGGGCCTATCAAGCGACTGGCTCTTCGCGGTGTAGCTCAATGGCAGAGCGTTCGCTCGATAAGCGATTGATGACGGTTCGATTCCTTCCACCGCGACCAAACCTCTTACGGAACGTAGCTCAATTTGGCAGAGCGTCTGCGCGACATGCAGAAGGTTGTAGATTCGACCTCTACCGTTCCGATCAGCTTCTCTTCACTAAACGGGACCGTGGCTCAATTCGATCACTGCGGGATGGTGTAAAGGAGAACATGACGGGCTTTGAACCCGTAGATTGAAGGTTTGAATCCTTCTCCCGCAGCCAGGCTCTTACCAGCTTTGGCCCAAGGCTCACACAAAGGTGCTTCGATTTCGGGGATGAAAGTTCGGAGGTGAGAAACGATGAAACTAGCAGAGGCTTTGATTCTACGCGCCGATTGCCAGAAGAGGTTCGAGCAGTTGAAGGTGCGCATACTAAGGGGAGCGAAGGTGCAGGAGGGCGATCAACCGGCGGAGAATCCGCAGGAGTTGATCGGCGAATTGGAGCGCGTGGCAAATGAACTGGCCGAGCTGATTAAGCGCATCAACCGGACAAACTCTGTGACGCCTTTCGAGAATGGCAAGACCGTTTCAGATGCCCTGGCCGAGCGCGACGTGCTGGTGCTCAGACGCGCTCTCTATGGCGATCTGGCGCAGGCGGCTTCCGTCACGCTCGATAGATATATCCGCACGGAGGTCAAATACGTCAGCACCATTAACGTCGGTGAAGCACAGAAGCAGGCTGACGCGCTCGCCAGGGCTTACCGCGAGATGGATGCGCGGATTCAAGAGCTGAACTGGCAGACAGAGCTGGTAGAGGTGCAGTGATGTAGTCGGTAGCCGGATGAAACGGAAGCGAGCACGAACCCTCCCAACGGGGAAAGTTGGGCGAGCGGTGTTGAGCCGCTTCATTGGTGACGCGCAGGGGCGCGCGTCAGCGGGTTCGATCCCCGCCTGACAAGTCAGGCCCAGCAATGTGACAGGTGTAAGGGGTAATGTGAAAGTAACTACCGTGTGCTGGTCTGTTTTATCCGGTGAGGGTGGGCTTGGGGCACTACGTCAAATCAAGAGCACAGGAATTGAGGGAGGTAAGCCGATGAGCGTTTCAATCATTGAGCACAAAGCGACACGCTATCGCACAGCCGCCGAGATCGAGTGCCTGGTGCGCAACTTCGAGTCGGGCCTCTTGCCACGCGATCGCTGGACTCATCAGGCTCATCTTACCGTGGCGCTCTGGTACAGCTTGCGCCACACCTGGCCCGAAGCGGTGCGACGCGTGCGCGCAGGCATCAAGCGCTACAACGAAGCGAGCGGGATTACCACCACCAGAGAGAGCGGCTATCACGAGACCCTGACGCTTTTCTGGATGCGAATGGTACGCAGCTATCTTGAGACCGCCTCGCGCGAGTGCTCGCTCGTCGCTCTCGCTAACGACCTGATCGAGCGCTGCGGCAATAGTCGTCTGCCTTTGCAGTATTACACCCGCGCGCGCTTGATGTCCTGGGAAGCACGCGTCGCATGGATAGAGCCTGATTTGAAGTCTCTGGACTCGAACCGCCAGGAGAGGAATTAACCGGGATGGACAGCAGAGGAGCACAGGATGAGCGCCGCAGGGCGGAGGGATGAATAAGAAAAGACGAAAGCTCTCCTTTCATCCCTGCGGCCTTCACCCCTTCTTCTTTATCCTGACCATCTCTGTCCATCCCTGTTAAATTTCTTCTTTTGCTGTTTGAGTTGTTTCGGTCAGTCTTAAAAAGACGTGCTCAAGCGTTTCGCGCTGCGGCGAGAGTTCGCTGACGCGAAAGCCGCGCTCGACCAGCAGGGCGTTGATGCGTGGGATATGCTCGTCGGCCATCTCGACGTAGAGGGACTGATCGCCGTTGCGACGGACGGCGAGCGCCGGGTCGGCTGAGAGCAGTTCGCAGGCTTCTTCGGGGCGGTCAACAGTGAGCTTGACGGTCTTGGTCGCCGTCAGGAGTTTTTCGATTGTGCCCTGATAGAGCAGCCGCCCCTGATCTATGATGGCGACGCGATTGCAGATCTGCTCGACCTCGTTGAGCAGGTGACTGGAAAGGAGCACGGTCAGGTTAAGCTCGTCGCGCAGGCGACGAATCAGCAGTCGGACTTCGCGTATGCCCTGCGGGTCCAGCCCGTCGGTCGGCTCGTCGAGGATGACGAATTCGGGCGCGGGCAAGAGCGCCTGTGCGATGCCTAAGCGCTGGCGCATGCCGTGCGAATAGACGCGCACGGGCTCGTGCGCGCGGCGGCTGAGGCCTACGATCTCTAAAATCTCTGCGATGCGTTTGGAGCTTGCGCCGCCCGACATCGCGGCGAACAGGCGCAGGTTTTGCCAGCCCGTGAAGTGATCGTAGAAGGCCGGTGATTCGATGATCGCGCCGACTCGCCTGAGCGCACGCAAAGGGTGACGGCGTACGTCCTGGCCGAGCAGGCGCACGTCGCCGCGCGTAGGGCGCACGAGCCCGAGCGCCATCCGAATGGTCGTTGACTTGCCCGCGCCGTTCTGGCCCAGGAAGCCGAAGATGTCGCCGCGCTCGACTTCCAGGGAGAGACCGTCGACGGCGACGCGGCGTCCGTATCTCTTCGTCAGAAGCTCCGTGCGCAGCACTGCGAAAGGCTTATCGTTCATCCCTGCGTTGTGCCAGTATCCTTTCAAGCTTTCCACTCCGGCGTTGACGAGCGATGATTCAAGGCAGCGCGACCTCTATGAGAAGCGGGAAGTGATCCATGCGGCCCACGGCCGCGCCCTTGAGGACTTCAGCGCGTCGCAGGAGCGCCGATTCCGTGGGCCCAAAGATGTAATCTATGCGGCGCTCGTTGAGAGCGGTCTCGCCAGCGTCGCGCCCGAGGTCGCGGAAATGTTTGAGAACGTAGCTGTAAGATTCGCTATCGTTTTTCAGGTTATCCGTGAAAAAGTTGGACTGGTTTCCGGCCCGCAGCTCGAAATTGAAATCCCCGGCGATGAAGACGAGCGAGGCGGCGCTCTGCGCGTGGGCCCAGTCAACGACCTCACCAGTGAAGGTGCGCCGCTTAGCCGCGCTGAAAGCATCGGCGTGCGCGCTCAAAAGCGTCAGCTCAGTCGAGCTGCCCTTCATGTGAAAGGTGGCGGCGAGCGCGCACTTCTCACCGGCGGCGAGAGGGGCAAACCGTGCCGCCTGGTCTTTGACGAGCACAGCCTCGACGCGATCACTCTTGCCCGAAGGGCAGACCGCGCCGCGATAGCGCCGCTTGAGATGGCCGAGGAGGATTTCGAGCTGTTCCTGCCCGGTCAATTCCTGCAAGGCGACGGCTTCCGGGTCGCTCGCCAGAATCGCTTCGGCCACGGCTTTTATGTCTTTGTTGTGGGCGCGCGAATCGTCTTCTAAATCGCCGTAGCCGATGTTCCAGGTCATCAGTCGCAGGCGCGGCCCGCCCGTCGGCTTTGTGCCGAGCAACGAACGACGGCGCGCGGGCTCGAAATGGAGCGCACCGCCGATCATCAACGCCGCGAGCACAGTCAATATAAGCTTGGCCCACATCCTTTAGCTCGTGATGTCCTTTCGATCAAAGATCGTGACGGCGGCCAGCAGCAGCCCGAAGATGTAAGCGCCGCAGATGCTCCCGTAATGATAGAAGCTGAGCCAGGGAATCTCCGGCTTGAAGACATCGCGCCAGAAATCCATGTCGGTCGTGAAGAAGTAGGGCCGCAGGTGCTCGAAGAATTCTATGCGCCCGATGATGTAGAGCATGACGTAGATGGAGAGCGTGGCGACCACGGCCATCACGGGCGTGTCGAAGAGGACGGAGAAGAACATGGCGATGGCCGCGACGACCAAGAGCGCCCAAGTCCCCGAAAAGCTCGCGTAGAGGAAACGCCAGAGCGCTTCGTCGCGCACTATCCTGCCGGGCTCGTCCACCAGATTGAGCGGGCCCGGATACAGCTCTATATCGCCCCAGCCGATCAGAAAGAGCCCGACCAGCAGGTTCAAGGCGATGAAGAAAGCCAGCAGCAGATAGACGTGTAGCGCCACGATCAGGAATTTCGAGAGAAAGATCGAGACGCGCGAGACCGGGCGCACGCAGATCATGCGCAACGTGCCCGCTCTCGCCTCGCCCGCTATCTGCGCCCCGGCGGTCATCGCCACGAAGATGGGAATCAACAGGCTGAAGGAGAACATCAGTGAGTAGAGCGCAAAGGTCAACCCGTTGAAATAGCTCTTAGACTCGTAGGTGTACTTGAACTGCTCCGCCGCCTGGCCGCCCGTCTTGCGCTCCGCGTAGGAATAGAATCCCCAGAGCATGAGGCAGACGAACCCGGCCAGCGAGACGAAGGAGAGGTAAAAACTCTTCGAGCGAATGAGCTTGTAAAATTCGATTCTTAATTGCGTTAACATTGACAGTTCGCTTTTGAATAGCCTCCAGGTCAGTACGGCCAAAGGTCTCTGGCGGGTGATGCCGCTTGAGAACCCGCCCGAGACCTGTGGCGGTACTGACAAAACCGGCCCGGCTTAACGGGGGGTACTGACCTTATTCTCTCTCAATCGTAAACATCAGGGAGGATGCCACACTTCCCGGCTGTGGCTCTCAACACTCGGGCTGTCATTTCGATTTACGCTGATGTGGGGGACTCAGGTTCCCTGAAGATTGTGCTCAGTTTTGCCGGACGGGCTCAATGGAGCTTACTTCTCAAACTCAATTGAGAGATCGTCCGCCTTTTCGGCAATCAAAATCCTCGATCCGGCGGGCGCATCGCCGAAGAGGAGTTGTTCGGCCAGGGGCTGCTTGATTTTGGTTTGAATGAGACGCGCCATGGGCCGCGCGCCGAAGAGGCGGTCGAAGCCGTGACGAGCAAGCCATGCGCGCGCCTCTTCCGTCAACTCGATAGTGATCTTTTTGTCGGAGAGCTGCGCGCGAAGCTCGCCGATGAACTTATCAACGACCCGTTCGATGGTCTCAAAGCTCAACTGCTCGAAGGCTATCCATGCGTCCAGGCGATTGCGGAATTCCGGGCTGAAGGTGCGCTCGATTGCGCCGCGTCCCTTTCCCTTGCCGCCTTCGGTCTGAAAGCCTATGCCCTTCTCGCTCAGCTCGCGCGCGCCCGCGTTGGTCGTCATAATCAGGATGACGTTGTGAAAGTCCGCCTTCTTGCCGTTGTTGTCCGTCAAGGTCGCGTGATCCATAACCTGTAGCAGAATGTTGAAGAGGTTCGGATGCGCTTTCTCGATCTCGTCAAGGACGAGCACGGCGTAGGGCGTCTTGTTGATGGCGTCGGTGAGAAGCCCGCCCTGATCGAAGCCGACATAGCCGGGCGGCGCACCGATCAGGCGCGAGACGGTGTGCGCCTCCATATATTCGCTCATGTCGAAGCGCAGGAACTCGACGCCGAGCGCATGGGCCAACTGCTTCGCCAACTCAGTCTTGCCGACGCCCGTCGGCCCCGAGAAGAGGAAAGAGCCGATGGGCTTTTCGGGATGGCCAAGGCCCGAGCGCGAGAGCTTGATAGCGTTGACGACGCCTTCAATGGCCTGATCCTGCCCGAAGATGACTGACTGCAACTCATGTTTGAGATTTTGCAGGCGTTCTTTTTCTGACACCGCGACGGTTCGCGGAGGAATCTTCGCCATGCGCGAGACGACGACCTCGATCTCTTTCGGGCGAATCGTCTTAGGCCGCTTTTCCACGGGCAAAAGCTTCACCGCCGCCCCTGCTTCGTCGAGCACGTCAATGGCTTTATCCGGCAGGAAGCGGTCGTGTATGTGCTTGGCGGAGAGCTCGGCGGCGGTGCGTAGCGCCTCCACCGTGTAGCGTACGCCGTGATGCTCTTCGTAGTAGCTCTTGAGACCGGCGAGGATCTGCACGGTCTCTTCAATGCTGGGCTCGCCCACCTCTATTTTCTGAAAGCGGCGGGCCAGCGCGCGGTCGCGCTCGAACGCAGCCTTGTATTCGGGATAGGTCGTCGAGCCGATGCAGCGTATCTCGCCCGAAGCCAGCGCGGGCTTGATGATATTGGAGGCGTCCATAGAGCCGCCGCTGGTTGCGCCCGCGCCGACGATAGTGTGAATCTCGTCAATGAAGAGGATAGAGCCGGGCCGCTTCCTTAAAGCATTGATGACGCCCTTCAAGCGCTGCTCGAACTCGCCGCGATACTTCGTTCCGGCCAGCAACGCTCCCATGTCGAGCGCGTAGACCTCCACCTCGCTCAGCGCTTCCGGGACTTCGCCGCGATGAATCTTTAAGGCGAGCCCTTCGGCGATGGCAGTCTTTCCGACGCCCGGGTCGCCCACATAGAGCGGATTATTCTTGCGACGGCGACAGAGCACCTGGACTGTGCGCTGGACTTCGGCGATGCGGCCAATGAGCGGGTCAATGTGCCCGGCGGCGGCGCGCGCCACCAGGTCTTCGGTGAAGGCGGCGAGCGGGTCGCTCACGGCTTGCGCGCCCTCTTCATCAACGCCGATCTCGCCGCCTTCGCCGGTTGGCCCACGAGCGCCCGACGCGATCTTAGAGATGCCGTGTGCGATGTAGTTCAGGATGTCAAGGCGCGTGATTCCCTGCTTCTTCAGAAAATAGACGGCGTGCGATTGCTCCGCCTGATAGAGTGCCGCGAGGACGTTGCCGCCATTGACCTCGCGCTGGCCGGAGCCTTCGGCCTGCAACAGCGCATACTCAAGCACGTAGCGAAAGGTGGAGGTCTGCTCAGGCATCACCTCCGCGTTTTCGGGCAGGCGCTCCAACTGGTCGCTGAGGAATGCGCCGAGGTCACGCCGCAGCGCTTCGAGGTCGCCGCCGCAATGGCGCAGGACGTTACTGGCCGTCTTCTCTTGCAGGAGGGCGAAGAGCAAGTGTTCGAGCGTGATGTATTCGTGCCGCCGCTTGATCGCTTCGTTGACGGCCACGCCCAGCGTCGCCTGTAATTCTCTGGTAATCATAAAAGCTGCCCGCAGGTATTTCCCCCGTCTTCAACTCCATAGAAAACTTAGCACCGTTGCCGCCTCTGAGGCAAAGAGGCGAGGAGGAGAATTAACAGGGATGGACAGAGATTGTCAGGATAAATACAGGAAGCAGGATAAGAAGAGAAAGCGGGATGAAAGACGCAAGCATTGCTGACGGAATCGCTCATCTCTTACTTCTTTATCCTGACTCTCGTGTCCATCCCTGTTTGCATCCGCCTTATTTCACCTTGGCGTTCCGAAAAGAACGAAGGAGGCCCACTGTGCCGGGGCGGGGCGGGTGCGCCTGACATCCAGCATCGCCAGCCGCAGGGCTTCCGACGGGACGTTGCTGCGCAGATATTTAACGAACGCCTTCATGAGCTGGGCCGTGGCCTTGTCGTTAACGCTCCAGAGACTCATGACGACTCTCGGCACGCCCGCGATCTGGAATGCTCTCGACAGACCTATCACCCCGGCGTCGTGGACTTTTCCGAGCCCCGTCTGGCAGGCGCTCAGGACCGCGAGCTGTGCTCTGAGCCTCGTGTTTTGCACCTCCTTCGCCGTCCAAAAGCCTTCTGTGAGACGCCTGGCAGAGAGGAAGAGGAAGCCGCCCGAGAGAGGGTCGTCGCCGCTGGCAATACCGTGCGTCGCAAAATAGAGGAAGTCCGCGTTGACGGCTCTGGCCCTCACGGACTGCTTGGTCGCCCGTCTTCCGATGAGAGGTCTGGCTCTGACGAGTCTCGCAATCGTTAAGGCTTCCTCTTCGGCTCCCGGAAGCGGCGGCACTTTCCATCTTCTGTCGGGCGGGAAATAAGGGTTGCCGATCACGAGGGGCTGCTGATGGCGCGGCCTCCATCGTTCGATCTCGTTCTCTATATCGAAAAGGCTGGGGACGATGGAAACCGACATTCGATCTATGAGGTAAGCGTCCGATTTGAATGGACGCAGGATAGCGTATGGCACTGTGCCGAGACCCAGAATGGGCGCGATGATAAGACGCTTTACAGAACTCAACTGATCTGCGATAGGCGCTGGCAACAGGATGGCCGTCACGTCCGCGATGGCCTGATTGGCGGATACCCTCAGGCCCGTGGCCCTCGGAGCGGGCGCGACATCACTCGTAGAAGGAGCGCGATTGTTTTGTAGTGAATCTACGCCGAGCGAATTTCTCAGGTCATAGATGGCCGATTCCAGTTTCGACTGCGTGACGCGGGCCGTGGAGTATGCCCGCAAACCCGTTTGATCGAGCAGCCAGATTTGAAGAGACTCCTGCTGGTAAGCGTAGAAGATCAATGCCGTCCCTTCGGGGAAGCCCTGTCGCAAGGCCGTCGTTACGTCGAGCAAAGAAGAGCTGCGGACATATTCGGAAAGCGGCGGAGCGCCCCTGACGAGGAAGGATTCGGAAATCTCCTGTTGGGTATCCGCGAGCGCCACTTTTCGTCTGCGCCCGCTTTCAATCGGGGTCGCGGCTCTCGTCATCATGAGCCTTCGATAATTGACCGTGTACTGGCTGACAGCCGCCTCGAACTCCCGCTCCGCTCCCTCGGGTATCTGCGCACGGGCTGGCGTACAGGCAAGCCCGACGAATAAACAGATCAGGATTTTCAGACATGCTTTCATCGCGTCATCTTACAGCATCGCTCATGACCTGCGCCGCCTTAAAAGCCTTGCCCCTCAGAGCCGCCGGGCTCAATCGCCCTCGCCGTTTCCCTTCAATAGACCGAGCCTGTGCAGCTCATTTGCCAACTGCCGCGGCGACTCGAACAGGATGGTCTTGAAACCCAGGCGGGCGGCGACGTTGATGTTGGCTTCAGCATCGTCTATGAAGAGACACTCTTCGGCTCGACGGCCTATCCTGTCCAGCAACACTGCGTAGATGCGCGGGTCGGGCTTGATCAGCTCCACCTCGCCCGAGATGACTATCTCCTCAAACCAATCGAGGAACGGATGCTTGTGGCGTATGCGCTCGAATGTTTCCGCCGACCAGTTGCTCAAGCCGTAGAGCGCATAGCCGCTCTGCTTGAGCGCATAAAGGATGTCAACCGTCGGCTGAATGCAGCCGGAGACGGACTCTTCCCATCGCTCATCGTAAGCTCTAATCAGCTCGGCATGATGCGGGAAGCGCTCCGCCAATTCGGCGACGGCGACGGCGAAGGGGCGGCCCCTGTCCTGTAAGAGATTCCACTCGGCGAACCCAATCTCCTTGAGGAATCGCTCGACCTCTTCATGATTATCGTCGAATAACTTGAGGTATAAATAATGTGGATTCCAGTCGAGGAGGACTCCGCCAAAATCGAAGACGATGGCCGGAGATTTTTGTTCGAGTTGACTCATAGAATGCCAGTGCAGTGAAGCCTTCCTTTCTTCCGCATGTGCGTCGTGTAGTGTGAACAGTGGGAGTGTGTGACGTGTGGCGAAGCGCCGCGAGCGTTGATCTTGACGCGCGCACCCCGCTCGCGTGCCGAACGGGTTGCCGTCAGTTTTCCTCGGTCGTAAACAGCAGCGGGTATTCGTGCGCCTGGGCCAGCGCGGTCGCCTTCGACGCCTTCATCTCTGCGACCTCGTAGGTGTAAATCCCGGCCACTCCGACGCCCTGCGTGTGCACCTGAAGCATGACGCGCACGGCGTCGGCCTCCGAACGCTGAAAGACCGTCTGGAGGACGAAGACGACGAAGTCCATCGTCGTAAAGTCGTCATTGTGGATCAAGACCCTGTAGAGCGGAGGCGGCTTGAGCTTCTCCTTGCTCTTACTCTCCGTAACGACCGCTTCGTCTGGCTCTGCGTTTAGTCTAGGCATAATTTACCGGGCACAACGTCTCCGGCCAATAAGATACCAGCAGTGCGAAGAGAATGCAGCACCGCACATGCTCTCAAAGATGGCAGCAACGCTTAGCTCCCGCGACGCCGCGCAGAGAGCGCCGCGCACTCGTCCAATCGCTTGCCGCTTGCCGAAGCGTGAGTTTAAGCTAGGCGGCGATGGCTCTCATTCGTTTCCCAGACCCCAGACACGCCACGCCCGAGGGCATCGTGGCCGTCGGCGGAGACCTTCGCCCGGAGAATGTCCTGGAAGCTTATCGCCGGGGAATCTTTCCCTGGCCGATGGAAGGATGGCCGCTCGTCTGGTTCTCTCCGCGCGAGCGTGCCGTACTTGAATTCACAGACCTGCATGTGCCGCGCAGCCTGGCCAGAGAGAGACGCCGCGCGGCGTTGCGCCTGACCATTGACAGGGATTTCGGCGCGGTCATTCGCGCCTGCGCGAGCACGCCTCGCGCGGGAGAAAGGGGCACCTGGATTACGCCCGAGATCATTCGCTCTTACACGGAGCTGCATGCCAGAGGATGCGTCCACAGCGTCGAAGCGTGGGATGGCGACGCGCTCGTCGGAGGGCTCTACGGCGTGGATGCGGACGGCGCGTTCGCCGGTGAGAGCATGTTTTACCTGCGCCCCAATGCGTCAAAGCTGGCGCTCCTCTTTTTGATCGAGCATCTCAGCGCGAGAGGGCTCGACTGGATGGACATACAGATGATGACCCCGCACATGCAGGCGCTCGGCGCAAAGCTCATCAGCCGCGACCTCTTTCTTGAGAAGCTGGCTCGAACGCGCTCGCGCGGGCTCAAGCTGTTTGACGCCCCGCGGGCTTGACAGGAAACACGGCCGGGGAAAGATTATGGCGAACAGAAGATTACTGCTGCTCAGCAACTCAACGAACTATGGCGAGCGCTACCTGGAATATCCCCTGGGCGCGATCAAAGATTTTCTAGGCGGCGCGATCAGAACCGTTCTCTTTGTGCCGTACGCGGGCGTGCGCTTCTCTTTCGATCAGTATGCGGCGACGGTGCGTGAGCGGTTCTGGGAGATAGGATACCGTCTGGAATCTGTTCACGAAGCGGAGGAGGCGCGCGAGGCCGTCAGGCGTGCGGAGGCCATAGCCGTCGGCGGAGGCAACACCTTTCATCTCTTGCGCGGGCTCTATCAGGCCGAGCTGCTCGACGAGATTCGCGCTCGCGTCAGGGACGGTGCGCCCTATGTTGGTTGGAGCGCCGGGTCGAACGTCGCTTGCCCGACCATCAAGACGACGAACGACATGCCCGTCGTCGAGCCGCCGAGCTTTCGCGCCCTAGACCTCGTTCCTTTCCAGATCAACCCACACTACACGGACGAGCGCGCGGTCGGGCACGCGGGCGAGACGCGCGACGAGCGCCTGGCCGAATTCATAGAGGTCAACGCGGGCGTCCGCGTCGTCGGCTTGAGGGAAGGCAGTATGCTGAGAGTCGAGGATGCTTCGATCAGGCTGCTCGGCGAAAAGAGCGCGCGAGTGTTTCTCAAGGGCGAGGAAGCCAGGGATTACACGCCGCAGGACTCTTTACAGTTTCTCTTGCAGGGAGAGGCTCACTGAGTCGCGCCGCTCTTCCTGGCCTGGCCCGCGGGCGTGATTAAAAGATTGACAGGAGCATCGGGGCGCGAGGGGCGGCGGACGATGGGCAGCTCGACGAACGAGGCGCGTCCCCTATTTCTCTCGACCGTAATGACGGGCGTCCCTTCTGCTGGGATGCGCGCAAAGACGCTCTTGTCGTGTCCGGCGATGGCGATGCGTATGCGATGCCCGCGCCTGAGGAGCACGGAGGTCGGCATGAGACCGAAACGCAGCTCCGTCACCTGACCGGGCACGAGCGGCGCGCCGTCCTTTCTCTTGAATGAATGATAGGGCTCGCCCATCCAGTAGGGCGGACGCTCCGGCGAGACTTTGCGATGCAGCGCGCGCAAGCATCCTTCCGTCAGGTACGTGACTTTGCCGCTCTCGTCCACGTCTTCCAGATAGACGAAGAATGCTCCATCCGTGCTTGTCGAAGCGACCTGGAGATTGATGATCGGGTAGCCGGTAATCTCCGTATCTTCCGTCAGAGGAGCGCTCGTGTATGTGAGCAGGCGACGATCCTCCACTGCGCGGTCAGGATAGTTGACGGGCCCACCCAGTTGTGTGCGCCAGCGATTCTGCTCACCCGTCGTGGCCTCGAAATCGACGGTGTAGTTGTCCGCGCCGGACGAGGCGGTCGGAGCATTGGCTGAGAGCCCGTTGTCCTGCGTCATGTACCAGCGCACGGGTGCGCTTCCCTCGACGGGCCAGGTCTTGGTCTCCTTCCACTTCTCTTCCCCCATAGTGTAATAGAGCAGGGTCGGCTCCTTCGGCATCACGCCCGTCTCGATGCCCTTCAAGTAATAGTCGAAGAAACGCAGCCATTCGAGCGGCTGCCTGACAGCCTCGGAGGTCGGCGAGCTATAGGGGCTCGCGTTCTGTGAGCCGCCGTGATTCCAAGCGCCGATGATTGCCCGCGTGGGATTCTTCAGGGTCATAAAGCTTTTGATGACGGCGTCCGCCGTCCCGGCGTCGAACCATCCGCCCCAGCTATTGATGCCCGCGCCCGAGCGAGAGATCTCTCGCTCGTAGCTGTGAGGGCTGAATCGGTCTATCGAGAAACTGCCGAACGGCCTGTCGTCTCGATATGTGACCAGTTGCGCCCCCTTGTTAATGTCAATATTAGCGGCGTGAGATTTTATGGCTTCAGCGAGCATGCTCCCGTCTGTGTCGGCGTCAACGGGCCTCACGCCGGGGTTGAGGTCCAGCTGGTGATTGTAATCGTTCCAGGTCTTGACGAGCCACTGGTTGAGCACGCCGCCCGGGAACGGAACGTCTCTAAATTCATCGTACTCGAAATGGCGTGCGATGACGGCTTTGAGCGCCGGGCGGTTGGGCACGTTGATAAAGAGAGCGGCGTTGCCGGCGTAGGAATTGCCCATCGCGCCGACTTTGCCGTTCGACCAGGGCTGGCGAGTTATCCAGTCCACGATCTCGCCGCCGTCTTCGATCTCCTCGCGCGACCAGGGCGTGGGCCAACTCCCGAAGGATGCGCCCGTGCCCCTGACATCGACCCAGACAAGGGCGTAACCGTGCGCGGCGAAGAAGCGCTGATAGCTGTTCGGCCCCTGCCCTTTCTTCGAGCGCCAGTAGCGCGTCTGTTCTATGATCGCCGGTATGCGCGTATTCGCCGGTAAATCTTTCGGCAGCACCACGTCCACGGCGAGCTTGACGCCATCGCGCATCTGTACATAGAGCGACTGAACGACCGTTTCCTTGTAAGGCGGCTCGGTGAAGCCCCTGTAGGGCGGAGCCGCAGCAGCAGGAGTCGTCCCGCCCTGCTGCGTGGTCGTCGTCCCGGAAGAGTTTTGTGCGCGCGCACCGTCGCACGTAAAGATGAGAGAGACAAAGATCAGAAGGAGAGGAGAAGCGATCAGTAAAGTTCGGCGAATCATGATTTCTCCCTGGCGATGAGCTGATAGAGTCGGGCGCAGTAGCCCTCTGCGCGACCGCGTTGCAGACCTCAATCTACTCAAAGCGTGAGCGCAGCGCAGTGACCACGAGCGCCAAGCCATTGACCATGGGCGACAAAGCTTTTCTCCCCTCCGTGCGACGGCCAGAGGCTTGTCGCGCTCGCCGCCCGTAGGATAAAGTTGCTCAAGCATTTTTAAGGGTTCGTCCTATGCCGCGTATCCGTACGATTTCCGTCAAATCCATCGGCAAAGTTGTAGAGGCAGCGACCGGCTACGGAGTCCGCCCGCAAGAGCTCTACCGCGCCGTCAATCTGGACCCGTCTCTGCTCGATGATACTGACAACCGTATTCCCTACGCGCAGCTCGTCGCGCTCTACGAAGCGGCGGCACGCCTGACGGGCGACGATGCCTTCGGGCTTCATCTGAGCGAGCGTACCAGCGAGAAGGTCTTTGACCTGCTCGGCTACGTCCTGATGAGCAGCCCGACGCTGGGCGAAGCGCTGCACCGCATCGTCCGCTATCATCCGATCTGGAACGACGGGGCGGAGTACGTGTTGGAGATGGACGACGACGCGGTGCGTCTAGGCTACAGGTACATAGGCTTCAACGGGGAAACGTGCCGCCACGATTGCGAGATGACGCTGGCAATCACCGTCAGGTTCGGACGCCTCGCCACGGGCGTTGACTGGACGCCGCGCGAGATCAGCTTTCAACACCCTCAGCCCGCAGACATCTCCGAACACAGGCGCATCTTTCGCAGCCCGCTACGTTTTTCCAGGCCGCTCAACGAAGTGGTCTTCGACCGCTCACTATTGAGTCTACGGATGGTGGAGGCAGACCCCGCGCTGTGCGCCGTGCTCGACCGTCACGCGGCGGAACTGTTGATGAAATCGCCTGGCAGGGGCGGCTTTGTGGATGAAGTTCGCGCCCTTCTTTTCGAGGCGATGCAGGGCGGCGATGCGAGCCTGGAAGCCATCTCGCGGCAGATGGGCACGAGCCCGCGCACGCTTCAGCGAAAGCTCAAGGAAGAGGGCGCTTCACATCAGGACTTACTCGACGAGATACGGCGCGACCTCTCCAAGCGCTACCTGCGCGAGCCGCAGATGGCCATCTGCGAGGTCGCATACCTGCTCGGCTTCTCCGAGCCGAGCGCCTTTCACCGCGCCTTCCGTCGCTGGACAGGCATCACCCCCAAAGCCTATCGCCGCACGGCGCAAACTTAAATCCGAAGCAGAATTTTACAGGGATGGAAAAGCGAGGCCGCAAAGATGAAAGAAGAGTGGTTCAAGTTGTGCTATCTTTGTTTCATCCCTGCGGCCTTCATCCTTTTCCTGAGGAGCAAGAGCGGCAATGTGTGGACACAAGAGAGAGTTGGCGTTATCGTCGGCGGCAGCAAAACAAACGGCGCATCATATTCCGGCACGGGCATCTTGCGCCTGCAATGTAATTGAGCTTAGCTAGAGGAGAGTACCAATGCGTTTCAATTTGATCTTCGCTTGTGTGACGCTTTTGTGCGCGATCAACGTGAGCATGGGACAGCAGCCCTCGGCCCTGGAGAAGCACCGTTACGTCGTTCTTCCAGCAAAGAACGTGCTGGTGACGGTAGCCTCACAGCCAGACTGTCCCTTGCAGTTGGAAGGGGTCAAGTTCCTCTACGACGTGGACGAGAAGCGTCTGGCCATGGCTTATCAGTTACGCAACCGAGGGGCGAAGCCTCTCTTCATAAAGAGCTACACCATCGCCGCGTGGTACTCGCAAGGCGGCGGCTGGACATCTGGTGAACTGGGCAGCAAGAACGGCCTGCTGCCCGGCCAATATCTTTCCGTGAACGACAGGTTCGAGGAAGTGCCCTTAACCAACGAGTGGCGCGATAAGCTTGAGCTGCGGGGCGGCATGCGCCAGGTGGCGGTGCTCATGATAGAGAGCATCGAGTACACCGATGGCTCTACCTACAGCGGCAAGCTGCTGTCCGAGGCCTTAGCCTCTTACTTCGAAAACTCCGTCTCGGCTTCATCGCACGGAAAGTAGCAGCGCATTACCGGCATGCGTCGGCGGCATCTGCGCCGCTCAAGTCTGGCGCAGATGCCGCCAAGCTTATTCGTCCGGCAGCCTCCCAAAGGAAGCCTACCTCAACTGCATCGTATTGAGTGTATCGAGACGGCGTCGCGCCGCCTCCGCTTCGGGGCTGCGCGGGTAGCGGCGTAGGATTTCGCGCCAGCTTTCGCCGTCATAGTGAAACTGCTTGGCCGTTCGATTGAAGACGAAAGTAATGCCCTGCCGCCTGTACCTGTCCAGCCCGTTATAGCTGAGGAAGTAGCTGAAGATGGGCGCGCCGCCAGCCGCCATCTCTCGCTCGTCCAGACGCCGCGCGGCATCACGCGAGAGCCTGGCGGCAGCCGCCTCAGCCTCTTCCGCATAGAGCATTAAGACGGCAGGCCGCGCGGGCGAGCGTGGAAACAGGTCCAGAAAAATTCGCGCGCGCGCGAGGCGATCGAAATCCTCCGAAGCGCGAATGAGCCGCAGCAGTCGCTCATCATCTTCGGCCCGCGCGGGCGAGACGACCGCTTCGCTTTGCAGCCACCCGCCGGTTCGTCTCGTCACCGCGACGCGATAGAACGTCAGGCCATCGGGCGAGCGCCTGGCCCCGAGCACCTGAACCACACGGCCACGACTCAGCCTGCGCAGTAGTTGGGCCGCAAGCTCCGGCCCATCGCGCAGCGCCGCTAATCTTTCATCAACGACGACCACGCTCCGAGCGCTCATGGCGCTGCGCCGCCGCTGCGCCGCCGCTCCGGGAACTAACGCACACGCGAAGGCGATGACGATCAATAAAACGATGCTTCTCTTGCTGGTTGAGGAATGAAGAGACACGGGTTCTAGCCTCCTTTAACAAGGTGAGGTTGAGCTGAGGCGACATGCTCGCTGGCCAGGCACAGGCGCTCTGTGAAGTTTAGCGCGAAGCGCGGCGGCGAGTCGCAGGCGTTTGAATATTTTCGAGATTCACGCGGGCATCGGCGGCGAGTAGGCGCTGGTGCGAGCCTGCGTGATGAAAATGGCAGATGGCGATGGCGAGCGCGTCCGCCGCATCGTGCGGCTCTGGAACGGCGCCGAGCGAGAGGAGCACGCGCACCATCTCCTGAACCTGATGCTTTTCGGCATTGCCGTAGCCGACGACCGTCTGCTTGACGAGTCGCGGGCTGTACTCATGAATCTCAAGGCGGGCACGCTCGGCTGCCAGCAGAGCGACGCCGCGCACCTGTCCCAGCTTGAGCGCGACCTTGACGTTCGTCGCATAGAAAGCTTCCTCGATCGAGCACACGCCGGGTTCCAGACGAGCCATCACAGCTTCCAGCCCATCGCTGATTTTCAAGAGCCGCAAGGAGAAGCGCTCGCGCGCCGGAGCCTTGATCGTGCCGTATTCGATCAGGCGGTAGCGTCGGCCATCGCCTTCGACCACCCCCCAACCCGTCGTCTCGCTTCCCGGATCAATCCCTAAAACGCGCACAAGCTCTTCTCTTACTCCACAAACGTCAATCGAGTCGCACTTGCTCAAGCAATCATCATCCGCCCCGTCACGGCGCGGAGCATATCATAAGAAAGGATGAAGGCGGAAGGATGAAGGATGAAAGAAGAGAATTAACAGGATGGACAGAGATTGTCAGGATAAAGAAAAAGCGATAACAAATTCAATCAGCAATGCTTTTATCTTTCCTCCTGCTTTTAGTTCTTATCCTGCTTTTAGTCTTTCATCCTGTCTATCCTGTCCATCCCTGTTAGATTCTTTCTTTCTTCATCCTTCCGCCTTCATCCTTCATCCTTTCCCTTACGCTCCCGCCATATCTGCTTCGCTGATGTCAAAGTTGGCTGAGACCTTCTGGACATCGTCGTGGTCTTCGAGCGCCTCCATCAGCTTGAGCATCTGGCGGGCGTCCTGGCCTTCGAGCTTGACGTAGGTTTGCGGAATCATCTCGACTTCGGCGACGTGCGGCTCGATGCCAGCGCCTTTGACAGCAGTTAGTACGGCGTCGAAGTTTTCGGGGGCGGTGATGATCTCGAAGTTGTCCTCGTCGTCGCGCAGGTCGTCGGCCCCGGCTTCGATCACCAACTCGAAGAGCTCGTCCTCGGATTTGGCCGACTTGTCAACGACAATATAGCCCTTCTTCTCGAAGAGGTAGCTGACGGAGCCGGATGCGCCCATGTTGCCCCCGTTCTTGGAGAAGATATGCCTGATCTCGGCGACGGTGCGGTTGCGATTATCGGTCATCGAATCAATCATGATGGCGACGCCGCCCGGCCCGTAGCCTTCGTAGGTAATCTCGTCGTAGGTGACGCCCTCTTCTGCGCCCGTGCCGCGCCTGATCGCGCGGTCAATCGTATCGTTGGGCATGTTCGCGCCCTTGGCATCGGAGACGGCCTTGCGCAATCGCGCGTTGGCGTTTACGTCGCCGCCGCCCGTGCGCGCAGAGACCTGTATCTCTTTAATCAGCTTCGTGAACAACTTGCCGCGCTTGGCGTCCAAAGCGCCCTTCTTGTGCTTGATAGTGTGCCACTTGGAGTGTCCTGACATGACGAATAGGTTCCCTGAATAAAATTTTCGGATTGGAGCGGAGGGGAAATATACCACATCGGCGTGTCCATCGGCACACCGCTCGGCTGAGGGTTCGGCGCGGCGCACAAGATTGAGAAGGGTGCGGCGGTGCAAAGCCTGTCATGTGCCTCTTGGCCTCAACGGTGAATTGATTTACACTCCCCGCCAAGAAAAGAGCAGATTCCTCACTGAAAGGCAGATGATGATGACTAACGAAGAGCGTATCGCCCGTCTGGAAAATTCCTTCGTCCTCCTCACACAGCTTGCCCGCAACGCAGATGCCCGCATGGACTCATCAAACGAGCGGTTGGATGCTGCGGACGAGAAAATAAACGCGCTCGCTGATGCTCAGATACGCGCGGAAGAGCATCTCGACATATTCACCGAGCGCATGACGACGCTCAGCGAAGCACAGGCAAATAGCGATGCCAAGATAGCAGCCTTAGCTGATGCTCAGATACGCGCAGAAGAGCGTATGGAAATATTCACCGAGCGCATGACGGCGCTCGGCGAAGCACAGGCGAACAGCGATGCCAAGATAGCAGCTTTAGCCGATGCTCAAACACGTACGGATGAGCGTATGAATCTTGTTGCTGAAGCACAGGCGAATAGTGATGCCAAGGTAGCAGCCTTGGCTAATGCTCAAATACGTACGGAAGAGAGTATGAATATGCTGGCCGAGCGCATGATGGCGCTCGGCGAAGCACAGGCGAACAGTGATGCCAGGATAGCAGCTTTGGCCGATGCTCAAATGCGTACGGATGCAAGCATGCAAGCGCTGGCCGAGTCGCAGGCGCACACGGATCGCCGTCTGGATGCGTTGATTGACATCATCGGGCGGGAGAGAAATGAAAATCGTGGGCCGGAGAGCCGGTCATAACGCGCTCGGCTAAACGGTGGTAGTTGGTCGCTTATTTCTGTTCCAGTCTTTTGAGCACATCGCGGGCGTTTGTGTTCTGCGGGTTTAATTCGAGCGACTTGCGATAATTGCGTATGGCAAGCTCGCGCTCTTCGTTCGCCAGGTAAGCTTCGCCAAGGCTGTCATAGGTATTGAAGGCTTGGGGGTAGGCGGCGACGTTGAGCTTGAATATCTCTATGGCATCCTTGACGCGTCCCTGCGCGAGCAGGACGTAGCCCAACTGGTTCAGCTCTCGCTCAGCGAAGTCATATCTCTCCGGCTGATTTTTCTTCAGGTCGTAGTATTGACGCACGGCGGCTTCAACGCCTTGCTCCATGATGGTTTTGCTGACGGGCTGCGCGATGGAGATCGCCCTGATGTTCTTGAACCAGTCAATCGTCTTTCGCAGTCTGTCCTCCGCGTTCTGAGATACCGGATGGTCATCCTTGGCGTAGATAATCAACTCGTATATCTTGCCCGCTTCGTCCAGCTTTTGAGCCAGGGCCATCGCCTGCGTCGGTCTGACGGCGGGGTCTGCGCCGCCCTGAATGATGAGCAGTGGAATGTCCAGCTTATCGACCCAGAAGAGAGCCGAACGACTCCTCAGATGCTCTTCCTTGCGCGCGTCGAAATCAGGATAGATGCTGCGGGCGAACTGTAGAAAGCCTGGATTGTTGGCCTGAATGGTAGTATCGGTGGGCGCGCCGACCACAGCGGCTGCCCTCAAGGGAGCGCCGCGACGGATGGCCTGAAGCGTCATGATCGCCCCTCTGGAATAACCCCACATGAAGAGTCTATCCATGTCCACGTAGTTGAGCGCGCGAGCCAGCGGGATCAGATTCATCACGTCGTTTGTGTCCGCGCCGCCCGCTTCGTCTCTCCCTTCACTTCCATCCGTGCCGCGATACTGCGATGCCAGCACGACGAAGCCTTCGGAGGCATAGCGGTGCATCTCCCAGAGGTAATTGAAATTCGCAGTCCCAATCGCCCCGTCGGCCAAGCCCCCACGGTTAAAGATAATCGCCGGGAGTTTCTTGTTGACGACCTTCGGTTTATAAATGAAGCCGACGATCTTCAGCCCGTCGCTCATGTACCTGATTTTCAGCAGCTCAAGCTCCGTCGAGCTTCGCATCTTCTCGACGGCTTCCCTCGCATAGGCCCTCTTAAAGCGCTCCGCCAGCTCTTCATAGGCAGGCAGAGCGTACGCAGCCTGTTCGATGATCTTGCCGTCCGTGCTCGCAGACGTTGCGCCCTGTGCGTAGGCACATGCACACGAGCACGCGAGCAAGATGATGGCCGAGAGAAAAGAGCCGGACGTTTTCATATAAGCCTCCTGCGAGGGGAAATTTTCGGTCAGGAATTTTTGTTCGATTTATGCGCCCGCGCTTCCCTTGCGTGCGCTGTGCCTCTAAGGCCGTGGCCGCCGATGTAGTAGAGCGTAGCCGCGAGCACAGAGAACATCAAGAGCGCCGTCACCCTGTTCTCTGCGAGCCATGGAGGCAAGAATTGAACGACGCTGAACATCTCGCCGCGCCCGACGCTTTGCGGAATCGTGAGCAGCAGCCCTGTGATGGTTCCGCCCGCGATGAGCCCGGAGCTGTAAAGGATGCCGGGGCCGCTCTCTTCTTCGGCGAGGCTGCGCCTTCCACGCGCGGCGCGTTCGACCAGAGCGCGCACAGCGCCGCCAACAAAGACCGTCGCAGAGGTGGCGATGGAGAGATACATCCCGACGGCGAAGGGCAGCGCAGAGATGCCGACAATCTCAAGCATGATCGAGATAAAAACGCCGATCAGGATAAGCGACCAGGGCAGCTTTCGCGTCAGCACGCCGTCCACGAGTATCGCCATCAACTGAGCCTTCGGCGCGTCGAACTTGGAGGACGGCGCTGTCGTCACCTCTTCATAACGGGCCTGTCCTGAGTCATCCAGGTAGAAGGTGCGCGGCGTCTCGCCGCTAAGGACAGTGGCGACATTGTAGATCTGATCGTCCAGCCCTCGCGCTCGTCCCTTGATAGAGACACGCTCCCCGGCGACGAGAGGCCCGGTCGGCAGGTTCTCGGTCGAGACGGCGGTGCGCGTGCCGCCCACGCCGGGATTGATGCGGTAGTGAATCTCTCCGCTCGCGTCAACCAAGTATTTGCCGGACGAAACGACCGTGCCGTCGCTCGCCCGCACGTCCAACGGCAGACGATGCACGTAGTATGGGCCGCCCGCCAGTTGAACGCCGTGCATATCGCCGTTGGCCCAGGGCGCAGCGCCTTCCGCGCTCCCCTGCGCGTGATAACTCGGGTAGTGGACGGGCAGGAGATTGGTATAAGCGTTGTTCAGATAAGAGAGCGTCCAGGCGATGACGAGCGCGGAGGTCGTAACGCCGACCATCAATCCCCACTGCATGCGGGCGGGTGTCGCGCCGACCAGGAAGCCGGTCTTCAAGTCCTGCGAGGTAGTGCCCGCGTTCGAGAGCGCAATGCAGACGACCGCACCGACCGAGAGCGCCAGCACGCGCGAATCAGCCCCGCCCATGCCGAGCAGCAGGAATATGAGCGACGTGAGCAGAATGGCGGCTATCGTCATCCCGGAGATGGGATTCGAGGACGAGCCCAGCTCTCCCGTGATGCGGGACGAAACGGTCGCAAAGAAGAGACCGAAGACGAGCACCAGTATGACCGACAGGATATTGACGGCGACGCCGCTCGCAGGCACGCCCGTCGCGCTGCCGGCCACGCTCAACCAGATGAAGATCGCCACGGCCAGCACAACTATGCCGCCCAGCACGAACTTCAAAGGCATATCGCGCTCCGTGCGCGCAACCGCCCTGCCGTGTCCCGCGTCCTTCTTTCCGAAGCCTCCGATGGTCGAGACAAATGCGCCGATGATCATCGGCATGGTGCGAATCAGGCTGATGATACCGCCCGTGGCGACAGCACCGGCGGCGATATAGCGAATGTATAGGTCTTGCACCTGCCCTGCCGACATCGAGCTGATGATCGGGCCCCCGCTGGTGACGGGGAAAAGCGGCTCCGTGTATCCCGCGCCGAAGAACTTGATAACAGGCACGAGCACCAGCGCCGAGAGAAAGCCGCCGCCGACCATCAATGCCGCCACGCGTGGGCCAATGATATAACCGACGCCCAGCAAATCCGGCGTGATGTTGGCCGAAACGGTCGCGCCCTGATAACCCTTCATCACATAGGCCGGTGTCTCAGTCCATAACCTTGCGCCGCTCATCAAAAACCTGTAGAGGGCGGCGACGCCGAATCCGCCGAAGACCAGCTTGGCCTCCGTTCCGCCCTTCTCGCCGACAACCAGCACCTCGGCGCAAGCAGTCCCTTCGGGATAAAGTAATCGCCCGTGTTCCTTGACGATCAACGCCCGCCGCAGAGGTATCATCAGCAGCACTCCGAGCCAGCCGCCCAGGAGCGCGACCATCGTCGTGCGCGATATTTCAAGGTCATAGCCGAGCACGAGCAGCGCCGGGATGGTAAAGGCGATCCCGGCGGCGATGGATTCACCCGCCGACCCTGTGGTCTGCGCGATATTGTTTTCCAGAATCGAAGCGCGCCCCAGCGCTCGAAAGATCGAGATGGACATCACGGCGATGGGGATCGAAGCGGAAACGGTCAGGCCCACGCGAAGCGCCAGGTAGACGCTCGACGCGCCGAAGATGATTCCCAGCACAGAGCCCAGGATGATGGCGCGCGGCGTCCATTCGGGTAAAATTTTAGAGGCCGCCACAAACGGCTTATGCACAGCTCGGCTCTCCGCGAGCGGGACATGAGCCTCATCGGTGACGACGGGCGCTTCAGCTTCTCTTGTGATGGCCGCTTCTCTCATAAAATTTATGTGCAAGTCGGAAGGACGAGAGGATGATGAGCGTCATTCAAAGACAGAATCAAACAGTGAGGGACGGAGATTGTCAGGATAAGAAAAGCAAAGACCGAATTCATGGCAGCAATGCTTTTATCTTCCATCCTGCTTGTAGTCTTTCATCCTGATAATCTCTGTCCCTCACTGTTGATTTCCTTCATTCATCCTTCATCCTTCCGCCTTCATCCTTAATTTTGATACACTCCGCCTTAGACAAAAGGGTCAGACCGCGCTCTTTGGCCCCGGCTTCATGGAGAGATGATGCACACGCCCAGGCATGTAAGTCCTTAATGACGCGCTGAAATTTTCTGAAAACTTCTGAAAGCGGCGATGAGCAAGAAGGTCGCGCACTTTTACGATTTCGGCCCCTACCGCGTTGACGCGTCCAAGCGCCTGCTGCTGCGCGACGGCGAGCCTGTGCCGCTCACCTCGAAAGCCTTCGACACGCTTTTCACGCTCGTCAGCCGGAGCGGCGAGGTGCTGGAAAAGAGCGAGTTGATGACGACGCTCTGGCCAGACCGCTTCGTCGAGGAGAACAACCTCACGCAGAACGTCTCGACGCTCAGGAAGGCGCTCGGCGAAACCCGCAGCGAGCATCGCTATATCGTCACCATTCCGGGGCGCGGCTACAGCTTCGTTGCCGCCGTCAGGGAGGTCTGCGCCGAGGCGAGCGACGGTGCAGCGCACGCCGCTTCCGCCGTCGTCGCACCGGCTGCCACAGACGCCGTAGAGGCGGCAATAGAGACTACGGCGCACGACGGGCAGGGATACTGTGCGGCGAGAAATGTTGAAGGCGTTGCCGCGCAGTCGCTTCAATCGAGCCGCCCGGCGACGCTCGCCCACGCAACTCAACCGGGCCTCCCGCCCTCTCGTCGTCGCGCCGCCCTGGCGCTCTGCGTCCTGCTTGCCGTCACAATGGCCGGGCTCTCTTACCTGTGGGTGATGAGCAGTAGCAGGCCGGCAGCGCAGCCTGCTACCGCTGCCGCGCCGGGCTCAATCGCTGTGCTTCCATTCAAGATGCTCGGCGATGAAGCGAGCGACGAATACCTCGGCTCAGGGATGGCCGACGCGCTCATCACCAAGCTGAGCAATATCCGCCAGATCACGGTGCGCCCGACGAGCGCCGTCATCAAATACGCAGGGCAGAACACAGACCCGCTCGCCGCCGGTCGAGAGCTGGGCGTTGACTCCGTGCTTGAAGGGACGATTCAGCGCGCAGGCGAGCGCGTGCGCGTGACCGTCCAACTGATCAGCGTGCGCGAGAGCAGACCGCTCTGGGCCCACAGCTTCGACGAGCGCTTCACAGACATCTTTACCGTGCAGGATTCCATCTCGGCGCAGGTGGCTGAAGCGCTC
Source organism: Pyrinomonadaceae bacterium (assembly GCA_036389095.1). Taxonomy (GTDB): domain Bacteria; phylum Acidobacteriota; class Blastocatellia; order Pyrinomonadales; family Pyrinomonadaceae; genus DASQYE01. Next base: position 17,528 of record DASVQM010000053.1, on the reverse strand, counting down.
AGGCTCAAGCTGACGGGCGAGGAGCAGAGACTGCTGGCCAAACGCGACACCTATAACGTAGAGGCTTACCAGTCCTACCTGAGAGGCCGCCATTTTCTGAGCAAGCGTAATGAGGAGGCATTGCGACGCGGGATCGCGTACTTTACAGAGGCCATCGAAAAAGAGCCGGATTACGCGCCGGCCTACGCCGGGCTCGCCGACGCTTATAGCCTGCTGGGCTTCTACGAGTTCGGCACGCTCGCGCCCGAAGAGAGCTATCGCAGAGCGAAGGCGGCGGCCATGCGCGCCATTGAACTGGACGAGACGCTCGCCGAAGCACACGCTTCGCTGGCGCTGGCCAAGGTGGACGTTGATCACGACGCGGCGGGCTCAGAAAGAGAATACCGGCGTGCCATAGAGCTTAACCCTAACTACGCCACGGCTCATCACTGGTACTCCGATTTTCTGGCGGCGATGGACAGGCCGGACGAAGCGATGACGGAGATCAAACGCGCCCTTGAGCTTGACCCTCTCTCGCTCGTCATCAATGTCACACTCGGCGAGAGATTATTCTACGCGCGCCGCTACGACGAAGCGCTCGCGCAGCTTCACAAGACGCTTGAGCTTGACGAGAGCTTCGGCCTGACGCATTACCTGCTCGGGCTCACGCTTGAGCAGAAAGGAAAGTACGAGGAGTCTATTGCAGCCCTCAACCGTGCGCGAGAACTTTCCGGGCAGAGCCCTATCATCACGGCAGCGCTCGGCCACACGCTCGCCGTCTCCGGGAAAAGGAACGAAGCGCAGAAGCTGCTCGTCGAGCTCAAGGAGTTGTCCCGGCACAGGAAGGTTTCGCCTTACGACATCGCAACCATCTATACGGGGCTCGGCGAACGGGCGCAGGCTTTCGAGTGGCTGCAAAAACTATATAAGACCCAGACGCGCCACCTCCTCAACAGCGACCCGCGCATGGACAGCCTGCGCCCCGACCCTAGATTTCAAAAATTGCTGTCGTCATAAGAACCGGAAAAGGAAATGAACAGGATGGACAGGAGAGGCAGGATAAGAACAGAAAGCTGGATAAAAGGCAAAAGCATTGCCCCATGAATTTGTTATCTCTTTTCTTTATCCTGTTCATTTCCCTCTTTGGCAAGATTTTCAAGCGCGCTGGCGGTCGCGCCGCTGACGGTCACCTGTTTAAGCCTGGAGGAATGGCCGCTCGTAATGACGACTGCTCGCACGGGCACTTTTAATTCTCTGGCCAGCGTACGCACAAGCTCCTGGTTGGCCGCTCCTTCGACGGGAGGGGCGGCCACGCGCACGCGCAACACGCCGTCATGCTCTCCCGCAATCTGGCTGCGAGAAGCGCGCGGCACGACGCGCACCGCGAATCTCAACTCGCCGTTGTCGTCCGTGTAGCGTAGCACCCGGCGCGCTTCCCTTCTCAACCGACCAATCGCAAAGGCCATCCCATCAGCAGCGTCCCGGCGACGGCCTGCTGAAACAGCCAGATAAGGATGAAGGCCGCGATGGGCGAGAGGTCGAACATGGCGACCGGCGGAATCATGCGGCGCAGAGGAACTAACAGAGGGTCTGTGGCATTCGCCAGAAAGCGCATCAGCCGGTTTGAATAGCTCACCATCCCCCAGGAAAAGATGATGCGGATAAAGATCAGTAGAGAATAGAAGGCGAGCAGCCCGTAGAGCAGGTAGCCTATGACGGCGACAACAGAGTTGCGAGAGAGAGCCAGCAGCACGCCCGCCATCGTATTCAAGATGCTGGCGGCAAGCTGCACCGCAAACCATCCGACCAGTATGACCAGCAGGACAGTGATGAGCGGCGCGATCTTCGGCTCGACGCCGAAGCCCGCGAGAGTGCGGCGCACGGGATTGACCAGCGGGTCGCTCAAACGGCGCACCATCATCGCCGAACGGTTGAACGGATTCACGTCCGCGTAATTCATCAGGAGACGCAGGAGCATCAGGAAGATGGTTGCGACGATGATGGCAACGACGCCGTAAGTGATGAAAAGGTAGATGGCAAAGATGATAGACATATAAAACCAGTCGAGATCGAATAATCAGGCCAGGGACGGCTCAGGGCGTCGCGTGCCGTTTTGAGTTAAGGCGCGGCATGTCTCTCTCCGAAGATGGCCGTGCCGACACGAACCATCGTCGCTCCCTCTTCAATCGCCACTTCATAGTCGTGGCTCATGCCCATCGAAAGCTCGCCGCGCCCCTCGGCGAAAACGCCTTCGTCGCGTAGACGGTCGCGCAACTCACACAGGCGACGAAAAAAAGGCCGCACCATCTCCACCTCTTCAAAGAAGGGCGGAAGCAGCATCAACCCAGCCAGGCGCAGGCGCTCGCACGAAGACCTAACGGTCTGTATCAACGCGGGCAGTTCGGCTTCGCTTATGCCCGACTTCGCCGCTTCGCCCGCCAGGTCAACCTGCAAGAGGACGGGCAACTCCGCGCGCCCCTCTTCCGCGCAGAGGCGATCAAGGCGGCGCGCGAGCGCAACCGAATCAACAGAATGAATCAGGTCAAAGAGGGCGACGGCGCGACGCGCCTTATTCGCTTGCAGGTGTCCGATCAAGTGCCAGCGCACGCCCGCGCGGCCAAGCTCTGCGATCTTCGCGTCCGCTTCCTGCACGCGGTTCTCGCCCAGCTCAATGACGCCAGCTTCGATGGCACGCCGTATGAGCGCAGGCGGATGCGTCTTGCTGACGGCGATGAGCGTGATGTCTTCGGGCGCGCGAGCGGCGCGAAGCGCGGCGGTCTCTATGCGGCGACGCACCTCTACCAGACGCTCTTGTATCTCGTCGCGGCTCTGCGCTGTTTCCGCCATCACTCCCCCGGCGGCACGAAAGCCGCCATGCCCTTACCAGTCGCTATGCAGGCGGGACCAGACGCGTACACAGGCTTGGCTGCGCCATGCTTCCGGCCCTGCGGCTAAGCTAAGCGGCTGGCTTCTCATCCACATGCACACCGGCCATCTCATACTCCGACCTGACGAAAGTATTGGCCGCGCTCGCCAGATCGAGCAGCCGCACGAGCGCGGGCGCGTGCAGCAGCCCACAGGAGTGACAGACCAGAGCCGGTTTCTCGGCGAGATAGAGGTCTATGCCCGTCGGGTCTGTCGGCTCGCCGCACAATGCGCAAGGGTCGTTGGTCAGCACGCTGTTGACACGGACGACCAGGTCTGTCGGCTGGATCACGTTTTCTTCCCCGGCTTTTTCGCTCACGTTTTTCTCACCCCTCTTTTGACGATGATGGCAATTTCCCGCTCGCGCTTACTTGGCCGTCTTCCAGTCGGCGAGCCGCTTTTCGAGCCGGGAGGTATCAGCCTTGTCTGCTTTGCCCAACTGGATGGCCTGCTCGGCCAGGGCGATGGCTTCAGCCTTCCGGCCTGCGGCGAAAAGCAGTTGCGCCTTGGTCGACAGGTTCTGGAAAGTCTGCTTGACCTTGATGGACTGCTCGGCCCACCTCAAGGCTTCGTCAAACTTCTCTTCGTTGGCGTACCTGTTGGCGACCGTCAGTGGAATACTCCAATCGTTCGGATTGGCGGCGATGGCCGTCTCTATCTTGGCACGCATGAGCGCTTCCACGTTCGGCACTTCGACCGTGAAGGGCACGACGATCTTTTCCCAACGGATGTTGACCTGCGCCGAGTTCGGCGTGACGACAGGAATGCTGTAGAGCAGCCACTCCTGGTTGTCGGCGACCACCTGCGGCTTGGCCTTGACTCTCAGCACGTCCTTCTTCTCGTCGTAAGTGAAGCTGCCCCACTGTCCAGCGTCGCTGTTGAAGATGATCGTCCACTCGTCTCTGCCCGGAATGGTGTGCAGGCTGTAGGTTCCGGCGGCGAGTTTCTGGCCGTTAATCAACACGTCGTCCGTGACGGCGAAGGTGGTCGCCTCGTTAGCGCCCGTGCGCCACACATGGCCGTAGGGCACGATGGGAGCGTCCTTGGCGCGTGTGCGCGCGTCGTCCAGGGTCGCCGTGCCCGTTGCCGCTGCCGCGGGCGCGTCGCCCCAGATTTTACGACCCTTCACGCCGGGACGGCTGTAAGTGATCGTTAGGTCCGTCACGCCTATGGTCTGCATGACGCTGGCCTTCTGGCTGGGGCGCGGCAGGCGGACAGCCGGGTTCTGCTGCGCCGCTGCGGGCTGAGCCATAGACAGTGCAAGCAGCATCAGCAAGGCGAAGGCGGAAGTGTAGAAGCTTTTCAGGGAAATCATTTTGCGTTTCTCCTCGTAACTCTCAAGATAGCCTCTTTCGGCCACTGATATGGACATCACCCGACCGGAGCGACGGGCGACGGCGTTTGCTCCGAAGCGATTCAAGCGCACCCTCCCGCTCTGAGAACCGCCTGATAGATGAAGGATGAGAATTAGACGCTCCTCGTCGCTCATCTCTCGTCAGCATGCCGGGCGTGCTGATCGTTCGGTCGCATCACGGAATCAACCCGAAAGAAATATAACTTAACTATAACAATCGCTTATGCCGAGCAGCAACCGCCCTTAAGGCGGCGCGCGCTGTGGAAGCTCTGCGGCCACGGGCGCTATTGCATACGATACCGGCTTTGAAGTGTTACGTTTTCGTATGGCGATAGTTCACCCTTTAAGCTTCGGAGCATGCGCCATCAACCTTTTAGCAGGCCTGTGCCTATGGCATGGCGTTTGTTATCCTATTCCTGCCCCAGAGACCTTTTTGCTCTACAAACCATTGGTACAAAGCTGGCGCTATCTCGCGTCTGGAAATTTACGGGAGGATGTATGACACGACGAAACGGCAAATACGCTGCCCTGTGGGTAGCTTTCTTCGCACTGGCGTTGGCGATCGGATTACCGTCACTGGCTCAAGGGCAGGGGCGCGGGCGTGGCAGAGGACGCGGCGATAAGTGCGACAAGTTTATTAACTGCCACGATGCGCGCGATGGACGCGTTGACGGTCGCGGGCCTCGCACCGACCGCGATGATCGCTACGACGACGACGATGACCGCTACGATAATGACGATTACCGTCGCGGCAGGAATCGTCGCAATCGTGATGATGACGACTACGCGCGCAACGGCGGCTATAACCGCAACGATATACAGCAGCAGGCCGTCAATGTCGGCTACCGCGAAGGCTACCAGGCCGGGCGCGATGATAGCCGCAACAACAGGAACTACGATTACGACGACCACAGCGCTTATCGCAATGCGACGAGCGGCTATCGCAGCAGCTACGGCGACCGCGAGTTGTATCGGCGCTATTTTCAGGAAGGCTTTCGTCGCGGCTACGATGACGGCTACCGGAATCGCAGCGTCAACGGCGGCACTGGACGCAGCCGCGTGAGGGATATTCTGGGCGACATTTTAGGGCGGCCCTAAGCGTTTACCGGACGGGAAGGCAGGAAGCCTCAGCACCTCTTTCTGCCTTCTTGACACCCTGAAGCCTGCGCCCGTATATTCAAAACAGAGACGCGGATGTGGCGAAACTGGCAGACGCGCAGGTCTCAGAAGCCTGTGGTAGCGATACCGTGGTGGTTCAAATCCACTCATCCGCATTATTCAAGACAAACCGGAATTATCAGCCCACGTAATTGTTACTATCAGGATTCCGATTCGGAATCCTTATGCTTCCAATAAGGGCCGGAATGCTTATGCTTCCAACTCGCTGAAAGCGTCTAACAAAATCCGAATAATTACAGGGGAAGGATAAGTTCAGTTATTACAATTATCTCAGCAGCTTGAGTTTTATTAGTCATTCTAAATCAAGCCCAGGTGACGTTTTGCTTTTTGTACAGAACCATGAATTTTGCTTGTTGCTTTATCCCAGGCTTATCCAGGAGAGAAGCAATGTTTCTCTTAGTAACTGACTTACCCGCAAGATGAAGTTTCGTAGCTGCTTCCAGGATTTCGTCATCAAGTTTATTCCACTTTTCTTTCAAACAGGTACCCACAAGAGGCCGTTTTTGGCCTCTTGTTCCAAGGGCAGTCCGGCGTAGAGCATTTTAGCTTCTATCTCCTGCTCTGTGTTGATGCCGGTGACTTCCACGGGCACTAGATAGTTGCGCCCGCTGATCTGCGCGCCGTGTCCCGCATAGTAAAAGAGGGCGGCGACGCCCTGATAGAGACGCGCGCCGGACTCATTGGCGGGCGCGGCGGCGTTGCTCGTTGATGCCGCCGCAGTGCCGCGCAGGCGATTGTATAAGGCCGCTCAAGACGCAGCTCATCCGCGTCTGGCCGCTCTGGCCGAACACCTTGCGGGCAGCGTAGGACGAGGACGGAAGGACGAATCCCCTTTGATACTTTCCGCCTTCTTCAGTTGATGGCTTCGGATGCTGGCTCTGCCGCTTGCGAGGTGCGCGCATCGGCGACGGTCAGCGGCTGCTCGTCGAAGAGGGTTGAGTCAACCAGGGTCTGAACCCAGTACTCGCCCGGGGCGGTGAACGTCACGTTGACGAAGAAGCTGATGTTGTCGGCAAATCCGCCGGGCGCAATCTCGAAGCGCGTCGGCTGCGAGACGACCACGGGTTGCTTCCTGTCCGGCGTCAGAATCCGCACCTCCGAGAGATGAGTGCCCTGGCCGCGCCAGTGGTTGACGACGGCAAACTTAATGAGCGAGATGGGCAACTGCTGCACGAGTATGTTTTGAAAGACGCCCATCAGGGAAAGCTTGTTGCCGACTTCCAGGCGCACATCATCGCAAAAGAGCGTATAGACGAGTTCGAGTTTATCTGTCTGTTCAGTGATCGCCATTTTTTCTCCACAGCTAGAAAGAGAGATGTTAGATGCCAGTAAAAGATAGACCTGTTCTCACCCAACCATCGAGCATCTCACATCTCTCTTTTCATTTGAGCATCTCCTTGAGTGCGGCTTCATCTATTACGCGCAGGCCGAGCGCGGTCGCTTTCTCAAGCTTCGATCCGGCGTCTTCGCCCGCGACGACGTAATCCGTCTTCTTGCTCACGGTGGAGGTCACGCGCCCGCCGCGCGCTTCTATGAGGGCGCGCGCCTCGTCGCGCGAGAGGCTTTCGAGCTTTCCCGTCAGCACAAACTGCTTGCCCGCAAACTCTTGCATGTGAGCATGGGCGGCGTTCCCTTCAAGCTGCGTCCTCACGCCCGCGACGCGCAACCGCTCGCAGAGCGCCAGATTGCCCGCATCATCAAACCAGTCACGCACGCTCTCGGCGACCGTCAGGCCGATCTCATGAACATCATCAAGCTCTTGGACGCTCGCGCTGCTCAAGCGGTCGAGCGAGCCGAACTGGCGCGCGAGAATCCCGGCGGTGCGTTCTCCGACGTGGCGTATGCCGAGGCCGTAGATCAGATGCGGAAGGTCGCGCGACTTGCTGGCCTCTATTTGCCCCATGAGGTTGGCAGCCGATTTTTCGGCCATACGCTCAAGGGCCGCGACCTCATCCAAACGCAATCGGTAAAGGTCGCCCACGTCTCTCACCATCTTTTTTTCGACGAGCTGTTCGACTAAGGCTTCGCCCAAGCCTTCGATTCGCATGGCGCGGCGCGAGGCGTAGTGGAGCAGCCGCGCTTTGAGCTGAGCCGGGCAATCCGCCGCCACACAACGCGAGACCGCTTCGCCCTCGGGCCGCGAAATGATACCGCCGCAGACGGGACATTTCTTCGGCATGCGAAACGGTTTCTCCTCGCCCGTGCGCCGCGATTCGACCACCTTGATGACTTTCGGAATGATCTCGCCGCTCTTTTCAATCAAGACCCAATCGCCTATGCGAACGTCGAGCCGCTTGATCTCGTCCTCGTTATGCAGGGTCGCACGGGCGACGGTCGTCCCGGCCAGAAGCACCGACTCAAGATTGGCGACCGGCGTGAGCGCGCCCGTGCGCCCGACCTGGACGACGATGGAGTGTACCTGCGTGGTCACTTGCCGCGCCGGATACTTATAAGCGATGGCCCAGCGCGGCGCTTTCGTCGTCGCGCCGAACTCGTCCTGCAAGGCCGTGGAATTTACTTTGACGACGACGCCGTCAATCTCATATCCAAGCTCGTCGCGCTTGAGCTCCATCTGGTTGCAGAAAGCGATCACTTCGTCAATCGAGGCGCACAGCGCGCGATGCGGATTGACGCGAAAGCCGACCCGCTCAAGCCACTCGAAAGACTGCCAGTGGGTGGTGAAGGGTTTGCGCTCGCCCGCGAGACAATCGTAGGGGAACATATCCAGGCGGCGCGCGGCGACGATTCTCGAATCGAGCTGCCGAATGGTTCCGGCGGCGGCGTTGCGCGGGTTGGCGAAGCGAGGAGCGCCCTCCTCTTCGCGCTCCGAGTTGATGCGCTCGAAGACATGGCGCGGGAGATAGGCTTCGCCGCGCACCTCCACGTCGCCGTTCAACTCGGAGCCATCCCCTTTAAGCCTGAGCGGGATGCTGCGAATCGTGCGGACGTTCTGCGTGACATCTTCGCCGCGCCGCCCGTCGCCGCGCGTCACGCCGCGCACGAGCACGCCGCGCTCGTAGTGTAGCGAGATTGAGAGCCCGTCGATCTTCAGCTCGGCGACGTATTCGAGCGCCCGCCCGTCGGCCAGGCGCCGGCAGCGCTCGTCGAAGGCGCGCAGGTCTTCTATGTTATAGCTGTTATCGAGCGAGAGCATCGGGCGGCGATGCGTGTATTCGTCAAAGCCCTCGGCGGGCCGCCCCCCGACTCGTCTCGTCGGGCTGTCGGGCGAGATCAGATGCGGATTCTCTTCCTCAAGCCGGTTGAGTCGCGCGAGCAGAGAGTCATACTCGGCGTCGGAGATTTCCGGGTTGTCATGAACATAGTAAAGCTCTTCGTGACGACGAATCTCCTCGCGCAGGCTTTCAATCTCGCGCTCTATGCTCTTCGTGCTGCTGGTCGGCAACTTACCTCTGGCCCCTCCCTGATAGGCTGGCAAATCCGCGATGAATGTTGTTGATTATCATAACCGAACCGGCGCGTAAGGCAAGCTCAAGGCTTGACGGGTACGAGCGCGGTCGAGGGTCGCAGGCCGCTTTTCTGCGGCTTGCCCTGTTGGCCCAGGTGATGTATGACGCGACCGAAGAATTTGATGTTCTGTAGAAAGTCTTCGATGCGCAGGTTCTCGTCCGGCCCGTGCGGGTTGGAGCCTTCGTAAGAACTGCCGAAGGAGGCGACGGGCGTCGGCGGGTCGTTCGCGCCGCAGACCGCTCCGACGGGGCCGCTCGAAGGATCGAGCGGGTAGACGATGGGCGGCACTCCGTAAACTTCCTGCGCAGACTCTATGGTGGCGCGGGCGACGGAGGATTGCGCGGAGGACTTGGCGAGCGGAGCGCTGCCCAGCTCTATGATCTCTATGTCCTGAAAACCGCGCGTGTCCAGGTGCTTGCGCAGCAGCTCGACGACGAGTTCGGGCGTGAGGTCTGGAACCAGACGAAAATCGAGCCGGGCCATGGCCGTGCTCGGCAGGACGGTCTTCGGGCCCGCTTCCGTGTGTCCGGTCTGAATACCGCAGATCGTGCAGGTCGGGCCGAAGACGTGCTCCTTGACGAGCGCGTGGCCGCGCATTCCGCGCAGCCAGTGCGTGATGCTGAACTCGCGCTTGAGCTCTGCTTCGTCAAGCTCGATCTGCTTGAGGGCTTCGGCGTCCTCCGCCGAGATGGGCGCGATGTGCGAGGAGAAGCCGTCAATGGTGATGACGCCCTTGGGCGAGGTGATGGTCGAAAGCGCCTGCACGAGCCGCCAGGCAGGGTTGGGCACAATCGCTCCCCACTTGGAATGCAGGTCAAGGCGCGGGCCGTGGACGCGAATCTCGATGAAGGTGATGCCCTTGAAGCCGAGGCTGATGACGAGCCGTTCCTGAGAATCCTTGTAGCCGTCATCCCAGATGCAGCCTTCGGCGCGCAGCAGCTCCGCCTGCTCCGTGGCGAAGCGAAAGATGCTGGGGCTGCCGATGCTGTCTTCGCCGCTGACGATAAAGCGCAGGCAGACGGGCAGCTTGCCGAAGCTCTTCTGGTAAGCCTCGACGGCGGCGAGCCGCGCGACCAGATCGCCTTTGCTGTTGGCAGCACCGCGCGCATAAACTTTGCCGTCAATCAGGGCGGCGGCAAACGGCCCCGAAGACCAACTGCTCAATTGCCCGACCGGCTGCACGTCGTAGTGGCCGTAGACGAGGAAGCAACGCGGGCCGGAGCCACACTCGCCGAAAATGATGGGAAAGCCGCTGCCGACCTTGAACGTGCGCGTGCCCGCGCCCGCGCGCTGCATCAATTGCTCGACAGCCTCCGCCGTCACGCGCATCCCGGTGCCGCGCGCCGCCACAGACGGCATACGGCACATCGCCTGCAAACGCTCCGTAAAGGAGCGCGCGTGGCGTTCAACGTAACGGTCAAAGCGCGAGAGGGTCATATCGTTAAGCCGCGAGTGACATTAAAACAGCGACGTGTGAAAAGCGACCGGGGAAAGCATTTCTTTCGTCAACGGTAATCTAACATCTATCCCAGCGTTTGGCTCTCATAAAGTAGATAACGCGGATGGTGCGGGTCGCGGTCGAATCCGGCGCAGACGAGGCCGGAGGCGAAGGCGCTCTTGAACTCTTCGCGCACGCGCAGCTGCTCGCGCCGCGCCGTCTTCGCATCGCTCGCCAGGAGCGCGCGCCAGTCGGCGGGTATCTCTATAGCGCTCGCCCCAGCGCCCGGCTCGACAGTTGAGAGAGCGAGCGCACGCTCGACGACGCGCGGCGAGTTCAAATCCCAATCGGCGAATAGGCGATCACTGTCAATCCCGGTTCGCTCTGTTGTGCCCTCTGCGGGCGCGACGTAATCCGTCCCGTAAAAGTTTACCCCGTAGGAGCTCACGGTCGCGCCCAGGCGATTGAGATTGAAATGAGCGTTGCGCGCCTGCATAGGGTCCCAAGTCCAGGTGATGTAGCTTCTCCCCTCCCGAAGAGCACGCTCGCGCTGGGCCCATTTAAGCCGCGCGCCGAGTCCCCTGTTCTGATACGAAGGAAGAATCGCCATCATGTGCGAATAGCCTATGATCTCTTGACCGCCGCGCACGCCCGCCATCAAATGAACGAAGCCGACCATCTCGCCCAAGTCAAAAGCGCCGAGCGTCCAGCCGCCCGCGCGCCGCGAAGCGATCAGGTGACGACGCGGCGAAATCTCTATCTCAGGGCCGCCGAACACTTCACGCTGCAACCGAACGCACGCCTCATACTCCTCAATCGTCGCGCATTCGCGCATCTCTATCTGCGCCGGCCCGGCACGCTCCGTATCTTCTGTAGGCGCTGGCATAAGGGTTGGCACTAATCATACCAAGTTGCAATCCAAAGAGAGGCGCGAGGTCATGCAGTCAGCCGCGCCAAAGGTCTCTGGCGGGTTACTGTGCGTCAAGGCCCGCCAGAGACCTTTGGCGTGGCTGACCTCTTTGTCTCTTGCAACTTGTACCAGACATTTCACGCGGTCACAGTTCTTCAAACTACCACCTTAGAGCTTCGTCTCCGCATACCAGCTCTTCGGTACGCGCGTAATGCGCCGCCCGGTTGTGAGCGCGATGATCTCTTTATGGAAATTGACCAGTGTGACGCGGCCTGGGGGGCGGTGGCGCGGAGCAACGCAATGGCGCAACTGTTCTGCCAGTTGCGCGACGCTGCGCTCGATTTTGAAGAGAACCAGGCGCTCGACCCCGGCGTGCTTCAAAAGCCATGCGGTCTTACGCACGCTGTTGGCCCCGCATTCGCCCCAGAAGAGGAAACGACCGTCTTCATCCTGCGCGACCAGGTCGGGCTTGTAGCGCAGGCCCACTCGCCGCTCGATCTCTAGCGAAGGGTATTCCCGGACAAACATCGCGTAGCCGAGCGCCTTCATCAACACATGCTCGTAACTCTCGCCCAGGCGCTTCCACAAACGCATGCGCCGCCCCGCCAGCTCAAAATCATAATGTGCCGCGAGGTCTAACAACATACGGATGAAGGCGGAAGGATGAAGTAGAAGCTTTCAAGATGGAGAAGCACTCCTTTCAGCCTTCATCCTTTCCCCGGTCTCGCGGGCAGTTCTATTCTCACTCTGAGGCCGCCCTTCTCGGCGCTCTCAAGGGCGACCGTGCCGCCAAGGGCGTCAATCAAACGGCGCGCGATGACGAGGCCCAGCTCGTTCATGGTGGTCGCCTGTTCGGTCGGAGCGTCTATGTCCACGGGCTCAAAGACGCGGGACATGTCGAGGAGCTTCTCGCCTTCGTCCTCGATGATGATTTGATAGCGCAGGGGCGAAAGAGTCTCGATGCGAACGGTGATGGTCGCGCCCGCCGGGCTGCGACCGATGGCGTGCGCCAGAAAGTTGTAGAGCACCTGCCGCAGCTTGCCCTCGTCGGAAACGATAGTGCCGATGGTCTGACCGTACTGGCATTCAACCCTCACGTCCTGCTTCTGTGCGAGCCGGGCCACCGCCGTGCAGGACTCGCGCAGCGCCTGGCGAAGCGAGAACTCGTGCAGGAACAGTTCCGTCTGTCCCGCTTCGAGGCGCGAGAGGTCAACCAGTTGATTGAGGCTCGATTGCAACTGCATCCCGGAAGACTGAATCTTATCGCAGTAGCGGCGCTGGTTGTCGCTCAAGTCTTCATGATCCAGAAGTATCTCTGTAAAGCCGAGGATGGAAGTGAGCGGCGTGCGCAGCTCGTGCGTCATCCGCGCGAGGAAGAGCGAGCGGTAGCGGGCCACGCGCTGTAATTCGCGGTTAGCTTCTTCGAGGTCGCGGCTGCGCTGCTGTAGCTCTTCGACCAGGTGCTCTATGCGGTCGTGCTGCTCGTGCAGCGCGGCCCCGCGCCGCGCGTTGCCGACGGCGATGACGATCGGGGCGGCGATAAAGCGTATGCCGTTTAAGGCCGCGCGCAGGCGTTCCGGGTAGACGGTCACGGCGATGAGCGCGCCGACTAAAGTCCCGCGCGCATGAATCGGCATGGCGACGCCCGCATAAAGCCCCGCTCTTTCCAGCGCCCGGCGGTACTGCGTCTGTCCCTCAAGGGTCGCAGGGTCTCTTTCGTCGAGCCAGACCTGTAGCTCGCGGCCCGCGCTCTCGACCGTAGAGGCGAGCAGCGCCCCGACTTCCTGCGCCCGCTCGTGGTCGAAATGTTCGTGCGTGTGGATGGCGCTTTGAACGAGGCGTCCCGTTTCGTCGCGCAAATAGATGATGATGCAGCACAAATCCCAGTGGCGCAGCAACATCTCCGAAAAGGCAGCGCAGACATCGGATGGAGTGCTGACGGTGGGAGAGAAAGTCTGTGCGTAGAAGAGGTCAACGACCTCTGCGCTGAGCGCTTGCAGCTCGCTGCGGCGCGCGTCGCTGTCGTTTCCCTTTTCCCCGACCGCCAAAGCGGCCTCGTCTGTTGCCTGCTTACTCATTACAACGCATAGCGCGGCGGGTTCGCCCCAGGCGAATCGAACTTGCAGCCGCTAAACTGACACAAAAGAATTTTGTTGGTGGAAATATAGAGCGCCGCGCATGCAAGTGTCAAAGAGTTAGAAGCCGAAAGCCGTGAAGGGCAGCGAAATGATGCTTTTGTCGCGGCGGGCGGCTGGGCGCCCACGGCTCTGAAGGCCGCCTTTCGTGCCCGCGCTCGCGCTCTCCATTTTCATATTCTCAAATGGCGCGGGCGTGCGTTATGATGTTTGAGGAGAGCAGCACTTCCCCCTTTGAAGCGCCGCTACACAGAGTGTGATGAGCCCAAGCGACGGCGCACGCGCTCTCTCTTCCGGTTCCGAGTCCCTTTCACATGAACGGTCAACTGCACGAGCATCCGCTCGCCGAACTCATACAGGAAATAGCTGTCGCAGGTTTATCCGGCTCGCTGCGCCTGGCGCACGAACGGATCAAGGCTGCCATCTATTTTGAGGAGGGCCGTATAGTCTACGCCACCTCCAACCTGCGTATGCACCGTCTGGCCGAATGCGCGCGGCGTTGGAACATAGAGGCCGTCGAGCGCCTGGCCGCGACGCGCGAAAACGTGCCGGACATGGAGCTGGGCCTTGAGCTGGTCGCCAAAGGCATACTTAGCCGGGAAGAGTTTGAAGAGCTGCTCGCTCGCCAGGCCGTCGAGGTGATGCGCCCGGCGCTCCTCTGGACTGACGGCAACTGGGATTTCGACCCGCGCGTGCGCCTGACCGTCGAGGTCAAGTCGAGGGTCGAAGTCAGGGAGTTGTTGATGGAGAGCGCGCGGCGTATGTCGCGGGAATTCATCGCCGCCAGATTCAAGGGGACAGAGGATGAGAAGCTTGCGCCCGCGGACGCGGCCACACACGACCTCAGGCTCCTGCCGGTCGAAGGCTTCATCCTTTCGCGCGTTGATGGGCCCATCACTTTATCGGAGCTGACGACCATCAGCGGAATGCCTGAAGCAGAGACGCTGCAAGCTCTCTACGCCCTGGTGCTTGGCGGAACTCTACGCCGCGACGGACAGAGAAACGCTTTCAACGCCGAGCAGTTGACGCGTGCGCGTGCCATCAAAACGGCTCCGGCGAGAGTCATCCCGGCACAGGAAGCAGCGACAGCCGCCGAAGCGCCGGTTGCCGCCGCCGAGGCGGTGAAAGAGACGCCCGCCCCACTCGTCACTGGATACCAGCCGAGCGATGTTGATCTGCTGTTCGAGCGCCTGGACGATGCGACCAACTACTATCAGGTGCTGGACCTCAGTCGTGATGCGGAAGCGAGCGAGATCAAGCGCGCATATCACGGGCTCGCCAAGCGTTTTCATCCTGATCGTTTTCATCAGGACGCAGACCCGAAGCTCTACATGCGTATCGAAGATGCTTTCGCGCGCATCTCTCAGGCTTACGAGACGCTCAAAGATCAGCAGATGCGGGCCGCCTATGATCGCTCACTGGGCGCGCCCTTGAAGATGCCGCCGCCCAAGGCTGACCCGCCGAAGACACCAGCGCCGAAGCCGGAGGAGAAAATCTTTGCGAAGGCTTCGACCAAGAACAGGACAGCGCCGCAAAGCTCGCCGTCGGCGCGTCAGGCGTCAAACTCCGCTCAGCCCGAAGAGCTTTATCAACAGGGCGTGGCCGCTTTGCAACAGGGCAATCAGACGCTGGCGCTCAACTATCTCGGAGAGGCTGCGAGGCTCGCGCCCAGGCAGCCGCGTTATCGCGCTCAATACGCTCGCGCCCTGGCCGCCGGGGCGCAGACTCGTCACCAGGCCGAGACGGAATTCCAGGCCGCCATCGCCCTCGATAGGGGCAACGTCTATTATCGCGTGATGCTGGCCAGGCTTTATAGCGAGATGGGGATGGCACGCCGCGCGCTGGGGGAGCTTGAACGCGCCCTCGCCATTGACCCGAAGAGCGAAGCGGCCCGTCTGCTGCTCGACAAACTGAAGGGCAGAGGTTAAAAAGAAGGATGAAGGCGGAACATGGAAGGATGAAAGCGTGAATCTCGGATTCGAGATTCGCAATTTCAAATCATCTTTATCCTTCAGGAGCGCTCTCGCCTCTTCTACTGTCCGATCATGGGAACATCTCGAATCGATTTCGCCGACAATGAACGCGCCCTCGGCGAGGTTTTCCTCGAACTGGCTTCGGTCTCCGATCAATTCGAGGCTTACGCCAATCCGCACGCGCTGCGCGTGGCGAAGCTGTCGGACGAGCTGGCGAAGCTCTTCAAGCTCGCGCGGCAGGATAGGTCGTCGCTGCGCCTCGCGGCGCTCGCTCATGATATGGGCGAAGTCGTGATGGAGCGCGATTACATCAGGCGTGCGGGCTCGCTCTCTGCCGATGAGCGTCTGGATCTGGCGCGTCATCCGCTGATCGGCGAGCGTGAAGCGGCCCGCTCCGGCGCAGATCGCGGCGCGCAGCTCCTGGTCCGCTGGCATCAGGAATGGTGGAACGGGATGGGTTACCCGGACGCCTTGCAGCGCGAGCAGATTCCACTGGCGGCGAGAATACTGAGAGTCGCGGACGCCTACGCCTCCTTAACCGATGTCCGCCCCTTTCGCCCCGCCCGCACGGAAGATGAAGCGCGACGCCATCTGACGGAATGGGCCGCGCTCGAATTCGACCCGCGAGTCGTGCAGGCTTTTCTCTCGCTCGAATCAATCGCGGAGCTGCGCTCTTACGCCGCGACGAAGGCGAATGGCGCTGAGACCGGAAACGGAGACGGCGAGTGGGATCAGCGAGCAGGTTTCTGAGCTTCTTTTCCCGCGCTTTTCAAACGGTCATGTACAAATCTTCAAGCACGGTTCCGACGGGGTGGCTCGCTTTTGAATTAAGCGTGCTGCGCCGACTGAAGTTCCGCTCGGTCGCGCTGCCTTTCGGCGGCGAGCCGCACCTCGGCCTTTATCTCAAACACTGGGGCGTGCGCGTGGCCGCCAACGACCTGGCCCAGTGGTCATCCATCAAGGCCACTGCTTATATCGAGAACAACACGGAGCGCCTGACGGAAGAAGAGGTCTCGCTGCTTTTGGAAGACACGTACATGCCGCGCTACGAGCAGAGCAACGCGGCGATGCTGCGTTGGTTCAACGAAACGGATGCTCTCTGGTTCGACAACTTGCGGGACGGCGCGGAGAACCTGATCTCTCCGGCCAAGCGTGCGCTGGCGCTCTCGACAGGGATGCTCGTCGGCGATTACGTGCTCTCTTTCGACGACCAGACGCGCCGCCTGCGCCAGCCCCTTTCCTTGCCGGATGTCTTCGAGCGCCTGTGGCGGGCCCAGCCTCCACCCGTCAACAATTCGCAGCACAACACGAGCGCCAACATGGAGGCACGCGAATTCCTCGCCCAACAGCACATGGAGCTTCTCTTCCTGCGCCTGCCGCGCGCCAGCAACAAGCACGAGAGACGCCGCAACACGCTCTCGGCCTGGCGCGAGGAGTGGGTGCGCGGCGACGATCTGTTCTGGGATGAGATGGAGAAGCGATGCGCGGGCCGCCTGGGCTCCTACGCCGAAACCAAGCAGCAATACCTGAGCTTTGTCGAAGACCTGCTGCAAACCGCCGCCCATCTTCCCGCCTGGGCCATAGCCTATACGGAGAACGGCTTCGTCTCCACAAGCGACCTCGTCGAATGCATCAACCGCGTCCGCAAGGTCGAAGCCGTCTACACCAAAGACTTCACAGAGCTGATGGGCGCACGCGCCTCGATCATCACAGCGTAAAAGCAATCAGGTCAGAACAGCCAAAGGTCTAGGGCGGGTGTCTCGTCGCAACTAAGACCCGCCCTAGACCTTTGGCTGTTCTGACCTCATTTTCACATTGCAACCTGGGATAAGCTGCCGCTGCAACCCCGCTTCCAAGTCAGAAAAGCTCGTTACCAGCCTCCGCAACGCCGTTACGATGAGAGGAAACGATCTTTTCCAGCTCGGAAATGACGTTATGATCGGTGGAAACGTCGTTTTCTCCTGCGGCAACTTCGTTATGACGCGAGCGAACGACGTTGCGACGCGTGGAAACGTCGTTACGAGGTGTGGAAACGTCGTTATGATCGGTGGAAACGGCGTTGCGAAAGGATGAAACGGCGTTGTGATGGGTGGAAACGTCATTGTGAGGAGAGGAAAGGGCGTTTACATGGCTTGAAATGCCATGTCCATCGTACGGCATGGCTCTT
>DASVQM010000052.1:0-82806 GCA_036389095.1 Pyrinomonadaceae bacterium | reverse complement strand
TCCCGGCACGAGCCGCTTGTAGCTGTTCGTGGTCGGAGCGGCGAAGGCGACAATGGCCGCCGCATGTTTCAACAGTCCTCCGATGTAGAAGCGTGCCATGTCGGAGAGTCCCGCGTAGCCGTCGCCTGCGAAGAGCGGCTTCTCGCCTTTCCAGAGAGATTGGTGGCAATGCATGCCTGAGCCGTTGTCGCCGTAGAGAGGCTTGGGCATGAAGGTCGCCGACTTGCCGTGGCGCTTGGCGACGTTGCGGACTGTGTATTTGAAGATTTGCAGGTTATCGGCTGTGCCGGTCAGGGTCGAATAGCGGAAATCAATCTCGCACTGCCCGGCGGTTGCGACCTCGTGGTGATGACATTCGACCTGAATGCCTGTCTTGCCGAGCTCGCCTGCGACTTCCGAGCGAAAGTCCTGAAGCGAATCGAGCGGCGGGAGAGGCACGTAGCCCTCTTTGCTGCGAATATGATAACCGAGATTCGGAGTCCCGTTCTGCGCGTTGGTATTCCAGATGGCTTCGGGACTGTCCAGGGAGAAACCGGCGGCATGGCCTTCATTTTGAAAGCGCACGTCGTCGAAGACGAAGAATTCCGCTTCGGGGCCGAAGTAAACCGTGTCTGCCAGCCCTGTGAATTTGAGATAGCTTTCGGCGCGATGGGCCACGCCGCGCGGGTCCAGCCAGTAGCCCTTCTTCGTGATCGGGTCAACCACGTCTGCAATCAGGCAGAGCGTCTTCTCGCTCATGAAGGCATCTATCCAGTAGCGATAAGGGTCCGGCACAAGCAGCATGTCGGATTCGTGAATCGAGGCCCAGCCACGCAAGCTGGAGCCGTCGAAGCCAAACCCGTCTTCAAATGAGCCCTCGGACAGCTCTTCAATCGGAAAGGTCAGGTGATGCCAGGCCCCGACCAGATCAGTGAAACGCACATTGACATAGGCCGCCTTCTCTTCGGCGGCAAACTTCAAAACATTTTTGGCGCTCATAATTTGTCCTCTGAAATTTATAGAGATAGATGTCAAGATGTAAGGCCCGAGACAGGCGACGTGCGCGAAACGCCGCCCTTCAGCCGTGAGCGGCTGCCGCTCGACATTGCTGCCGATGGCCCACGCTCACGGCAAGCCTCTCAAAGCTCTTCCCGGCTTCAAGTTCAGCGTACTATCTGTTTATCCTGAAATAAGCGGTGCTCCTTCCAAATAAGAGTTGTCAGGCCGGGCTCTCACTGTTCGGGCCATTACTGTTCGCGCGTCCCGAACGTCCAGATCAAGCCTGCCAGGACAGTAGTCTGCGCTTTCGACAGCACAGTGGGGTCGCTCTTCGGGAAGAAGAGCTGATCAGACCAGTCGCGCCTGACTTCTACACGCGTGATCAGGCTCGGCCTGAAACGGTATTCGCCCGTCATCGTGAACTCTTTGACGTTCTGAGCGACGCCGGTCGAAAATCCGTCGTGGTCATTGAACCATTCATAGCGGGGAACAAAGGCCCACTTCTTCGAGGGCGAGAAGCGCAGGTAGAGCGCGTAGCCCTGCCAGTGTACTTTCGGCCCCGCGGTCAGGTGGTCGAACCCGTAATCGTAGTTCGCCATCACGGCCCACTTCGGGTTGAAGGTGTACATGATGGTCGTATCCGACAGGTTGCGATGGTGCTCGTCGTCGCCCGTCTGCTCCGGCCCCGTCATGAAATTCTGCATGATCGAGAGCTTGGAGGTCGGCGTCAGCGCGAGCATCACGCCGAAGGTCTTGCCCGCGTTGTTATCCTCGACGTTGTTCCATCCGTTGACGGCCATACCCATCACGGTCACCTTACTGTTGAAGGAATACTTGGCGCGCAGGCCCATGTGGTAGTAGGGGATGGCCCAGGAGAAGAGCAGGCCGCGCGAATAGTTCCAGTTGTCCTTCGATTCGATCACCTCCGCGCCGTGCGTCGTGACGAACTTGCCGAGATCGAATTGAAGGCCCGAGCCGATGTTGGCGAGATAGCTGCCATAGGCTTGTTGAATGACTTTATAGGTCTCTGCCCCGCCCGGTTCCGCCGCGTGCACCATGTCTGTGGCGCGACCGTAATCCAGATCGAGCCGGAAGCCGAGCCGCGAGTTGAGCGGGTCAGGCTTCTTCTCGATGACGACTTCGGCCAGGTTGAGGGCGAATTCGTTATTGCGCACGTCGAAATTACGAAGCACGTTGGTGCGCCCGGCAGGCCTGTTAAAGTTGTAGCTGTAATAGCCGTCAACAAAACCGCTCACCTCGACCTCTCTGAAGAAACCCAGAATCCCGCCGTCTTGTGAAGCCGGAGCGGGTGAAGCGGTGGTGGTGGTCGTCGCCGTTGCCGTGTCGGACGTGGAAGCGGCGGTTTCGGTGGAAGCGCCCGCCGTCGTTGACTGCCGCGTCTCCAATTTTTCCAGTCGCTCTTCAAGCTCCTTGACGCGGCGGCGCAGCTCCACGGCTTCGGTGTCAGTGGCCGAAGGCTGTTGGGCGATCACGGGTTGATGGGTTATGAAGAGCATCACGAGGAGCAGGCCGGACAATCCGACCATTGATTTAACTCTATACATTGTTGTATTTTGTCTCCGTATCGTCTCAGCGGACGATCTCAGTGGCCTGTCCGTCCATGCGCCTCCTAAAGCCAGGACGGACAGGCCATGTTTATTTCTTAGGTGTTTTGAACAACAACCTTACGAGAACTACTAAATGTCGGCGGTCACCTCCTTTCCCGCTCATCGCGGCCTCTGGAATTCCACATTCCGACTAATGATCATCGCCGCTCATTAAGAGGATTGAACCCGACACCTCCTCCATAGAAGAGAGCGACCGTTTAAGATTCCGAAGATTCTTCGTGACAACTTCTATGCCAGCGATGAAGCGCGGGCGCTTTGATAGCCGAATTCGCGGCTCGATAAAGAGTTATCAGCTTCCCTGGTCGTGGGCCTCTGGAATCTCGCGTTCGCGGCGCGAGACATTTTCGTTAGCCGCAAAGAGATCAACAACAAATTTGTAGTCGGCGCGGCCCGACGCACCCGGACGACAACAGCAGCGCTGAGCGAAAGGAGGTCGCCGCCCCCCCACGATCAGGCTCGTAGAGTCTCGCCGGAGCCCTGGTTACAAGCACAGGCGCGTATGCACGAGGGAGATGTTGCGCTTAACTGATTCGAGCCATTCGCCGCGCCCTGCCAAAGAGATGCTGGAACTTCAGAGCGGATTGCGAATGACTGTAGGGATGCTGCTCAGGTCAGTCGCGCCAGAGGTCTCTGGCGGGTGCTGCCGCTTGAGACCCGACAGAGACCGCAGGCCGTACTGACCTTACTTCCAAGCGCAAAGCGCTCTAGGTCATGCCTATGAGCCGCCGTGCGTCAAGGCGTCAATCCAGCGTAGAGGTTCGGCGACGTAATTTCTGAAGAGGGCGAGAGGTAGAGCGCGAAGACAATTTTGTATCGGCACGGAAACGAAACAACAAAAAAGTCGCCGCCGACCGCTTCCCGTAAATTCAGAGAAAGTCGAAATAAATCAAGCAATTTACCATTAGCGCTCGCATCAGGCTCGCCTTGGGGTTCGGTATGGGGCTTGCTATCCGAGGGCTTTAGCTTTCAATGGTTCGCTTACAAAGTCGGCTGAAACCTCGCTGCTTTAATTCTGTTCAGGAAATGAGGAAGAGAAACTAATGGCGCTCATACTTAAAGGAGGAGAATATATTGCCACTGAGGCTCTCACCGAGAGCGTGCTGCTGGGGCTCGTGGGTCTGGCCCGCTACAGGCCGCTGCTCCTCAACGGGCTGGAAATGGGGGCGCAGGATTTAGCCAGACTGGCTGAAGAAGCACAGCGGACGGGAAGACCCGTCTGGCCTCAGGCATCAAACGGCGCGGAGGCTTGATTAACTCTGACGTACTTAAGCTGCGCGAGATAGCTCTACCGAAACACGACACTCCGAGAGTTAATCAATCCGATGGCCGCTGCCGCTCGATAGCTTGGACAATGCTAACAATACAGACCGGGACACAAACGCCCAGACTCAGGCAAACCTATCGAGAGAAGGTGCTGGCACACGCCGCCAAGCGTCTCGCGGGCGACAACGCTCACACCGTAGAACTCATAGACATCTCTCGTCTCTTCAGAACCTTTCTCAAGATCGAAGACCGGCGATTGAAGACGGCCCTACACATGGGCGCGACCGGATACGAGACTGCGACGGCCCGCAGTTTCCTCCTCGACGTGGTCGTCAAGCGGGCCTATTTCGAAGCGACGCGCCTGTGCGAA
This sequence comes from Pyrinomonadaceae bacterium, assembly GCA_036389095.1. Lineage (GTDB taxonomy): Bacteria > Acidobacteriota > Blastocatellia > Pyrinomonadales > Pyrinomonadaceae > DASQYE01. The sequence continues at coordinate 78,567 of DASVQM010000052.1, read as the reverse complement.
GGGGGCGGCATTCCGGGCGAGGCCCGCAACGGCTGCGTGATGGTGGCCCTGGGCGGCTACGGTCGAGCAGAGCTGGCCCCGTATTCCGATCTTGACCTACTGTTTCTACACACCGGCCATCGCGCCACGCAGATCAGACAGTTCGTCGAGCAGTTGCTTCGGCTCCTGTGGGATGCCGGGCTGACCATCGGCCATAGCTTTCAGACCGTGCGCGAGTGCATCGCCTCTGCGCGCACAGACCCGCACCTGCACACGGCGCTCACCACCACGCGGCTGCTCGCGGGCGATGCCACGCTCTACGATTCTCTTCAGGACGGGCTCGAAAGATACCGTCGCAAGAAGGCTGATGTGCTGCTCGCCGCCATTCAAAGAGAACAGGCGGCGAGGTATGCCAGGTTCGGCGCTGACGTGTGCCTGCAAGAGCCCAACGTCAAGGAGGGTGCGGGCGGCATACGCGATCTGCACACTGCGCTGTGGGCCACTCATGCCAGGTACGGCTGCCGCAACCTCGATGACTTACGCGCGCGCGATCTCATCACGGAAGACGAGCGGGGAGCGGCCACGCGCGCTTACGACTTTCTCTGGCGCGTTCGTTATACGGCGCACCTGCTGACGCGCCGCAAGACGGAGAGGCTCGCGCTCGATCTGCAACCGACTCTGGCCCAGGAGTTCGGCTACAGGCAGGGCGATTACCTGCTTGCCTCCGAAAAGTTCATGCGCGATTACTACCGCCGCGCGCGCGAGCTGCATCTCTTCAGCAAAGCCCTGTGGGAGCGCGCCGCCGAGCCCGAGCCGAAGGGCACGCGCTGGTGGAACAGGCGGCATGCCGAGAGTCACATCGAGCCCCTCTCGATCAACGATGGCCGTCTGCAACTGGAAGGTCAGCCCCAGCTCTTTACCGAAAATCCGTTGAAACTCTTCGACGCCTTCGCGCTCGCACAGGCGGCGGGCGTTCCCCTCGGCGCGGGCCTGCGAGACGCCATACGCGGAAGCCTCGCGGCAGTCAATCACAGGTTTCGCTCTTCGCCCGAGGCGGCGGACGCTTTTCTCAAGCTGCTCAGGCGGCGCGGGCGCGTCGGCCACGTCCTGCGCCTCATGCATGAAGTCGGGTTTCTCTCACGTTACCTGCCGGAGTTCGGACGCATCAGCCTGCTCATTCAGCACGACCTTTATCATCACTACACGGTTGACGAGCACACGCTCAAGGCCGTCGAAGCCCTGGACGAGATGCATGCCGGGCAGGACAAGCAGCGCACGCACCTGAGAGTCATCTCGGATGAGGTCGAGGACGTTGCGCTCCTCTACCTTTCGCTTATCCTGCATGACATAGGCAAGGGGCGTGGCCGTGGCCATATCCCGCGCGGCGCGCGTATCGCAGAGCGCATCTGTCGTCGCCTGGGACTGCGGGACGAGGAGAGGGAGAAGGTCGTGCTGCTCGTGCGGCAACACGTCGCCATGTCGCAATTGGCCCAGCGCCGCGACCTGCACGAGCCGCAGGTGGCCCTGGACTTCGCGGCGCAGCTCGGCACGCTCGATGCGCTCAACATGCTATTGCTTCTGACCTACGCGGACTTGAATGCCGTCGCTCCCGGCGTTTGGAGCGAATGGAAAAGCACGCTGCTGTGGGAGCTCTATCGTCGCACGCGGACTGCCATGACGGGCAGCGACGCGCCGCCCGACGAGGTCGAAAAGATCGCGCGCTTCAAAGAGCAGGTGGTGATGACGCTCGACGGCGTGCTGCCCATCAGCGAGGTCGAGCGCCATTTCGCCCTGCTTCCTGATCGTTACCTGCGCGTCACGAGCCCCGAAGCGGCAGCGACCCATCTTCATCTGATCCAAGACCTCAAGACGGACATCTTCTCTTGGCGCTGGCTGCGTCACGGCAGGTCATCGACGGAGCTGACGATCTGCACGCGAGACCGTCATGGCCTCTTCGCAGACATTGCGGGCACGCTCGCCGCACACGGCATAGAGATTCTGAGCGCCGAGCTGAACACGCGCGAGGACGGCATCGCCCTCGATGTCTTTATGCTGCGCGAAGCCTCCACGCGCCACGCCATAGACATGCACAGGCATTCGGCCATCGAGCGCGCACTGCGTAAAGCCATCGCCGGAGAGTCGGATGTCGCGGCGCTGGTCGAGCGCTGGCAGATAAGGAACGCTCCGCGCAAGCGTGCCGTGACCACGCATGCGCGCCAGCGAGAATTGCCGCGCGTCGCCTGCGATAACGAGTCTTCCAGCTCATCCACGCTGATCGAGGTTCACGCCGTGGACGAGCCGGGGCTGGCGCACAAGATCGCAAGCGCGCTCGCGGGGCTCGGACTCAATATCGCCTGTGCAAAGATCGCCACGGAAAAGAATGATGCGCTCGATGTCTTTTATGTGACGGATGAAACGGGAATGAAGCTCTCGGAGGGCAAGATGCAGTCCGTCGCCGGTCTCCTTGAGCTATCATTAAACGGCACGGCTGCCGGCGAGCCGCAGCCATTATCAATGCAGGAGAAAATCTGATGAAAAAAGTCGAAGCCATTATCAGGCCCCACCTTTTGGACGCGGTCAGAAGCGCGCTTCAGGAAGTTGACGTGAAAGGGATGACGATCAGCGAGGTGCAGGGCTACGGTCGCCAGCGCGGCCACACCGAAACTTATCGCGGCACGGAATACCAGATCGAGTTTATCCCCAAGATCAAGATCGAGGTCATCATCCCTGACGATATTGAGGATTTCACCGTGCAGGCGATCACCAAATCCGCGCGCACGGGAAAGTTCGGCGACGGTAAAATATTCATCATTCCGATTGACGACGTGATTCGCATACGCACGGGCGAGCGCGGCGAAGCGGCCCTTTAAAAAAAGCGCAAGGCGATGAATTAACAGGGATGGACAGGATGGACAGGATAAACGAAGAACGATGAACTATTCATCGAGCAATGCTTTCATCTTTCACACTGCTTTCAGTCCGTATCCTGTCCATCCCTGTTCGGTTCTGCTTCGGGTTTCCAGTCCGCTCCGGTTTTGTCAGGGTCTCGTCATGCTAGACGGCGTTGTAATTATACTCGCCGGTGCGAATCCTGATGGCACTCTCCAGGTCTGAGATGAATATCTTGCCGTCACCGAGACCTTCCGTGCGCGCGGCAGTCATGATCGCATCGAGCGCCTCTTCGAGAATCTCCTCGTCGAGCGCTATTTCAATCTTGAGCCGGTTGACATATCCGGTCTTGTATTCAGTCCCGCGATAAGAGGTGTTTTGTCCTTTGCACCTGCCGCAGCCCTGCACTTCAGTGATCGTCATCCCCTGCACTCCGACAGAGACCAAGGCGTCTTTGACTTTATCCAGCAGGTGTAGACGAATGATCGCTTCTATCTTCTTCATCGCCTGAGAATCCTCAAGCGGCCCGGGGCTCGCTCATTGAACACAAGAATGCCGTAGACCCGGCCACCTGACAGGTGGCCGGGTCTACGGCCCTCACGTTACTCCCCGGCGAGGCTCGGGGCGGGAGCAGTTGCCGTTTGCGCTTCCTCCTCCCGGACCCTGCTGCTTAATGGCAGCATCTCGATATCCATGTTGTACGCCTCTTCGCTGTGCTGGCTGAGGTCCAGCCCGCGCAGCTCTGCGTCCTCATCGACACGGACGCCGACCAACAGGTCAACGAGTTTCAGGATGACGATTGTCGCCACCAGGGAGATGCCGATGGTGATGCCGATGGCGATCAACTGGTTCACCACCTGCCCCCCGTTCCCGTCAACCAACCCGACGGGAAGCGGGTTGCCGTCACCGTCCTTGAAGATCGCGTTGACGGCGCTCGTGGCGAAGACTCCGGTCAGGATTGCGCCGACCGTCCCGCCTACGCCATGAACGCCGAAAGCATCCAGCGAGTCGTCATAACCCAGGCGCTTCTTAACTTCCGTTACCATGAAGAAGCAGGCCAGACCGGCGATGAAACCGATGATGAGCGCCGACATCGGCGTCACAAACCCGGCAGCAGGCGTGATGCCCACCAACCCCGCGACAGCGCCGGAGATGGCCCCCAGCACCGTCGGTTTACCCTGCCGCACCCATTCACCCAGCATCCAGCCGAGCGTCGCCGTCGCAGCCGCAAAGTGTGTCGCCACGAAAGCGCTCGATGCCAGCGAGCCTGCCGAGAGCGCGCTGCCGGCGTTGAAGCCGAACCAGCCGACCCACAACATGCACGCCCCGATCACGCTCAGCACAAGATTGTGCGGCATCATCGGATACTTCGGGAATCCCAATCGTTTCCCCAGGTAGAGCGCGCAGACGAGAGCCGAAAAACCGGAAGAGATGTGGACGACAGTTCCGCCCGCAAAGTCCAGGGCCGGTATGCGACCGCCCAGCACGGCATTGAAGAACCCGCCCTTACCCCAGACCATGTGCGCGAGCGGGAAATAAACGATCGTCGCCCACAGTACCGTGAAGAGGAGCATCGCGCTGAACTTGATGCGTTCGGCGAATGCGCCCGAGATGAGCGCAGGCGTGATGATGGCGAACATCAACTGGTAGACCATGAAGGTCTGCTGCGGGATGGTTGCGGCGTAATCGGCGTTCGGCGCGCTGCCCACCCCCTTCAGAAATAGATAGCCGAGGTTGCCGAAGAAGGGTGTCCCTTCGGAAAAGGCTATGCTGTAGCCGTAGAGCGCCCACAGCACTGTGATGACGGCCATCAAGGCGAAGCTCTGCATCATGGTGGCCAGCACGTTCTTCTTACGCACCAGGCCGCCGTAGAAGAGGGCGAGTCCCGGCCCGGTCATCATCAACACCAGCGCCGAGCAGACGAGCATCCAGGCGTTATCGCCCGACATCTGAGCGCTGCTCGCCGCCACCTCTAACTTCGTTAACCTCTCATCCGGCGGCGTCTGTGCCAAAGCGTTGACGGCAGCGAGCGCGGCGCACAACGGCGCACCGAAAGCTACAAAGCTCTTGTGAATGGGCTTCATTTACGGAATCTCCTTATAATTTCCCGGTCTGGAAAATCATTGGTCTATTAGGTTGTGTGCTCGGTTCAGCGTTTCTGATGACGGCGACCGGCGCTGGGCGACACCCCGGAGCATCTCTGCCGCCAATAGCAGCAGAAGGAAGGGGAGAAGAGGGCCATCATCTTAGGTGGGGCGGAATCCTCGACAGCTTTCGTACAAACGGCTCGCAACCGAGCGACGGTCGCGCCTCCCATAGTCACTCACGGTCTTAGCGATTCTCTCTTGAATCATTCTTATCTCCTGTCATAGCGGTTAAAAAGTTGGAGGAGATGATGCGCTCCTCTGACGATCACGGCGGCTTACGGGAACGGGTAGAGCTTTCCTCCTGCAAATCACAACTGCGCTAGGCAGACAAACCCGATGGTGACCTCTACGCTCTACAATCCTTATGCCACCCTGTTTGACCCTCTTCGGACAAAGAGAGGAAGGCGGGCGTAAATGTTTGGATTAGAAGAGGTGTGGAAAGTTGAGCCCCGGAAGGCGAGCCCCGTTGCGTTGATGCCCATCAAGACATCTTTGTCAGAAATCCTGGCCCGGACGACAAAAATGTCGCGCGCTCCTGGCCCAACGCCTTCGCGCCATTCCGGCATCGCTTATTAAACGCGATGTGCGATTGGAAGTAAGGTCAGTAGCGCCAAAGGTCTCTGGCGGGTCGTTGCCGCTTGAGACCCGACAGAGACCGCAGGCCGTACTGACCTGAGCAGAGCATCCCTACAGTCATTCGCAATCCGCTCTGAGGTGGCGCTTCATTGCCTCACACGCGCTAAGCTATCGGCAGTGGCCGTCAAGAGTTGACGGGTTTCCATTAAGAGCATTCATCAGATGAACCGGCCCTGCTACGGCGGCGAAGGCTTCTGACCTTAGGCCGTGAGCATCTCTTACAATCTTGTATTCCGGCTCGGCATCACTGACAAAATTGTCCACCCCGTCAAGATGAGAAGAACATGCGGGCCTGAGGCTTCAGATAACATATATCTGGACTGGGCCACTGTTTTTATCTATAAATGAATGGGCCTATGATAGTATCCACCAGCATAAGAGGGGCGCACGCGCATCATGGAACTGACTCAACTTGAGTTCTTTTTAGCGGTCGTTCAGGAAGGGAGCTTCTCGAAGGCGGCTGAGCGCGTTTACCGCACGCAGCCCGCCGTGAGCATCGCCGTCAGGCGTCTGGAAGAGGAGGTCGGCGCGCCGCTCTTCGAGCGTTCGCAGAAAACGCCCGTGCTGACGGAGGCGGGCGAGCTTATCTATGATTACGCGAAGAGGATTCTGGCGCTGCGTGACCAGGCGCGCAATGTCGTCACGGAGCTTCGCTCGCTTGAGCGCGGACGCGTACGCATAGGCGCTAACGAGAGCACGTCGCTCTACCTCTTGCCCCATCTGATCCTCGACTATCGTGAGCAGCACCCTAACGTCAAGGTGGAAATCTACCGCCATGTCTCCGAGCGTTTGCCGCTCGAAGTCCTGGATCGCAACGTGGATTTCGCCCTGCTGGCCTTCGAGCCGGTTGATCGTGACCTCGAATCCTTCCCCATTCTCAGGGACGAGCTGGTGCTCATCATGCAGCCGGAGCATCCGCTGGCAAAGCACGACTCCGTGACGGTCGAAGAGCTGGGCAACGAGCCCTTCCTCGCGCACAATGTCAAGACTACCTCGCGCTTCAAAGTCGTAGAGGTCTTCGCCCAGCACCATACTCCCCTTAACATCACGCTTGAGCTGGCGACGGTCGAAACCATCAAGCGCTTCGTTCAACTGAAGATCGGTCTGGCCTTCGTCCCACGCATGTGCGTGCAGGAGGAGTTGGAGCGTGGCACGCTCGCCACTATTCCCGTCAAAGGACTCACCTACCATCGCACGATCTGGGTCACACATCGCCGCCAGATGACCTTCTCGCACGCCGCCGCAGCCTTCCTCAAGGTGCTTCGCCAGCACGCCAAGCCATAAACCTCTCGCTGATAAAGGCTGCGCGCACGCTCATGCGGCCTGAAATTGCCCGTAAACATGCGAATTTGGGCATCAAACCCGCATGTTTGCGGCTGGAACTTGCAAGTTCCATTGCCAGAGTCGCAAGTTCCTGCCTGGAACTTGCAAGTTCCTGCCGGGAACTCGCAACTTCGACACCGGAACCCGCATGTTCTTGACCAGCACTTGCAGGTTCCTGGGCGGGACTTGCAAGTGCTAGAGGGGAACTTGCAAGTGCCTGGGCGGGACTTGCATGTTCCAGGCCCAGTTTCGCCCTCCCTGAGCCGGTCAGATTTATAAACTCATAAAAATTATAATTTTGACTTAGAGCCTGACTGCCTCTAGGATTGTATATTTCGAGAGGTCATGATGGTAAAAACTGAGAGAATCACAATTTTCGATACGACTTTACGGGACGGGGAACAGTCTCCCGGCTGTTCCATGAACATTGAGGAGAAGGTCAGCCTCGCGCGCCAGCTCGAACTGCTCGGCGTTGACGTGATCGAAGCCGGCTTTCCCATCGCTTCCGATGGAGATTTCGCGGCGGTCGAAGCGATTGCGGGCGAGTGTCGCACGACAACGGTGGCTGCGCTCTGCCGCACGACCGAGGCCGACATCAAGCGTGCGGGCGAGGCGCTCAGGTATGCCGCGCGCCCGCGCCTGCATACTTTCGTCGCCACCTCGGATATTCACCTCGAACACAAGCTCAGGAAGACACGGCGCGAAGTCTTGGAGATGACGCGTGAGGCCGTGCGGCTGGCGCGCACGCTGACCGACGACATAGAGTTCTCGGCTGAGGACGCGACGCGCAGCGACCCCGTGTACTTGTGCGAAGTGCTGTCGGTCGCCGTCGAGGAGGGCGCGCGCACGCTCAATATCCCTGATACGGTCGGCTATACCACGCCGGGCGAGTTCGCACAACTGATAAGGCTTGTGCGCGAGCGTGTCGTCAACGGCTCGGACGTGACCATCAGCGTCCATTGCCACAACGATCTGGGACTGGCCGTCGCCAACTCGCTGGCCGCCGTCGAAGCCGGTGCGCGACAGGTCGAATGCACGATCAACGGCATCGGCGAGCGCGCTGGTAACGCTGCGCTCGAAGAGATAGTGATGGCGCTCTGCGTTCGCGCCGACAGGTTCCCGTTTTCGACGGGCATCGAGACATCCCTGATCTATCCTACCAGCCAGCTGCTCACAGAGATCATCAACTGCCCCGTGCAGCCGAACAAGGCTGTGGTCGGGCGCAACGCCTTCGCGCACGAGGCCGGTATTCACCAGCACGGCGTCTTGAGCAATCCGCTCTGTTACGAGATCATGACGCCTGAGTCTGTCGGCGTCGAGGCGAACATGCTGGTGCTCGGCAAGCATTCGGGCCGCCACGCGCTCGCCGCGCGCTGCGCCGAGCTAGGGTACGTGCTTACTCCTGCCGAACTGGATGCGGCCTACGGGCGATTTACGCAGTTGGCCGACCGCAAGAAGCGCATCTATGATCAAGACCTGCTCGCGCTCCTCTCGGTCGGCGCGCAGTACGCGGACGGGGTTTCCGCAAAGGGAAGCGATCTGGTCAGCGCCTCTGCCTAGCGACTCATATAAATTTCAGCGCGAAGGGGTTTTCAAGACCTGAGCACCCCGGCAACGGTTGGCTCCTTACCGTCAGTATCGTAAGGTTAGAGATAGCCGCTGCCGAAAGCTTTTGGCAGCATTCACAATCGAGCGGGCGAATGAAGAGACTCAAGATAACAGTGCTGGCAGGCGACGGAATCGGCCCCGAGGTGACGGCGGAAGCCGTGCGCGTGCTGAGATTGGTCGCGCAAGCCTACGGCCACGAGTTCGAGTTTGAGGAGAGAGCTGTTGGCGGCGTGGCGATCAGGGATCAGGGAGAGCCTCTGCCGCCCGAGACACTGGAAGCCTGTCTCTCGGGCGACGCGGTGCTGCTCGGCGCGGTCGGAGCGCCCGAATATGACCGGCTCACGCCGGACAAGCGGCCCGAAGCCGGACTGCTCGCGCTCAGAAGCGCCCTCGGCGTTTACGCGAACCTTCGTCCCGCCGTCTCTTACGCGGCCATCGCAGATTGCTCGCCCTTGAGAGAGGAGATAGTGCGCGGCTCAGACATACTGATCGTGCGAGAGCTTCTGGGCGGTCTTTATTTCGGCCAGCCGCGCGGCTTTTTCAAGGACGAGGCTTCGACCGCAGGCGCTTTCAACACGATGCGCTATTCGGTCGCGGAGGTAGAGCGCATCGCCCGCGTCGCTTTTGAGGCGGCCCTCGGGCGGCGGCGCAAAGTGACCTCCGTGGATAAGGCCAACGTGCTTGAGACTTCGCAGCTCTGGCGCGAGGTGGTAACGCGCGTTGCGCTGGATTATCCCGGCGTGACGCTCGAACATCTCTACGTTGATGCCTGCGCGATGCATCTGGTGACGACGCCGCAGAGGTTCGACGTGTTACTGACGGAAAATCTCTTCGGCGATATTCTCTCTGACGAAGCGGCGGTCATTACAGGCTCGCTCGGCCTGCTGGCTTCGGCCAGCATCGGGGGAGGCGTCGGTCTCTACGAACCCGTTCACGGCTCAGCGCCGGACATCGCGGGTCAGGGTCTTGCCAATCCGCTCGGCGCGATTGCTTCGGCGGCACTGCTGCTGCGCTATAGCAGCGCGCAGCTTGAGCAGGAGGCCGTCGCTATTGAGACCGCCATACGCGATGTCCTTGAGGCAGGTTATCGCACGTCCGATCTCGTTCGCGGGCAAAGCAAGTCTCTCGTTAAGACGACCGAGATGGGCTCACTCGTGGCCGAAGCGTTGATGAAGATCACTTCGAGCGCGCGGCCCCTTTATTCAAGAGAAGATGTCAAATATCAGATGTCGGATGCGGGTTAAAGACCGCTTCCAACATCCGGCATCTGACATGCGGCATCTGTTTTTATGCGTACACTTTTCGACAAGCTCTGGGACGATCATGTGGTGAGCGCGCCTGCGGGCGAGCCTGCGCTGCTTTATATAGACCTGCATCTGGTGCACGAGGTCACTTCGCCGCAGGCTTTTGACGGCCTGCGCGCAGCGGGCCGCCGCGTCAGGCGTCCAGACTTAACGGTTGCCACCGCCGACCACAATGTTCCGACCGCGGCTCGCTGGCTGCCCATCACAGACCCCATCGCCGCCAGGCAGATAGAAGCGCTGCGCCGCAACTGCGCCGAATTCGGCATCGCATTCTATGATCTGGATTCAGCCGAGCAGGGTATCGTTCACGTCATCGGGCCGGAGCTTGGACTGACGCAGCCGGGCATGACCATCGTCTGCGGTGACAGCCACACGAGCACGCACGGCGCTTTCGGCGCGCTGGCCTTCGGCATCGGCACGAGCGAAGTCGAGCACGTCCTGGCCACACAATGCCTGCAACAACAGAGGCCGCGCACGATGGAAGTACGAGCGCGTGGCCAACTGCCCGAAGGGGTGACGGCCAAAGACCTGGCCCTCGCCATCATCGGGCAGATAGGGACCGACGGCGCGACCGGCTACGTCATAGAGTACACGGGCGAAGCAGTCCGCTCGCTCTCGATGGAAGGACGCATGACGCTCTGCAACATGAGCATAGAGGCGGGCGCACGCGCCGGGATGATCGCGCCCGACGATGTGACGTTCGCTTACCTGGAAGGCAGGCGCTTTGCGCCGCGCAATACGGATGAAGGCAGCGCTGCCTGGGACGAGGCCGTCGCCTACTGGCGCTCGCTCAAGACGGACGAGGGCGCGCACTACGACCGCACGGTTGAGATCGATGCCGGACGGCTTGCGCCCTACGTCACCTGGGGCACGAGTCCCGGCCACGTTGTTCCGGTGACGGGCATCGTGCCCGACCCGGCGGAGGCCGTGACGGAGACGGACCGCCGCGCCGCCGAGCGTATGCTTCAATACATGGGTCTTGCGCCGGGCACGCGCATCGAAGAGATTCCCGTGACGCGCGTCTTCATCGGCTCGTGCACCAACGCGCGCATAGAGGATTTGCGTGCGGCGGCGAGCGTGGCTCGCGGATACAGGATTAACCCGTCAGTCCACGCGATGGTCGTTCCCGGCTCGCAGTCCGTCAAGCGGGTGGCCGAGTCCGAAGGCTTGGACAGGATATTCCGCGAGGCCGGGTTTGAATGGCGCGAAGCCGGATGCTCCATGTGCCTGGGGATGAACCCGGACACCTTACAACCCGGCGAGCGTTGCGCTTCGACAAGCAACCGCAATTTTGAAGGCAGGCAAGGCAGAGGCGGGCGCACGCACCTCGTCAGCCCGGTCATGGCCGCCGCCGCCGCCATCACAGGCCACTTCACGGACATACGCAGTTGGGAGTTCAAGAAGGCGTGAGATGATACAGTCGGTCCCGCCTGCGGTAGCGGTCGGGTTTCCGGCTACATCACCCGCCCGAGACCTGAGGCTGGACTGACCTTTCTTCCTCATTCAGAATTATGAACCCTTTTCGCATACATACAGGCACGGTCGCGCCGCTCGACCGCCCCAACGTAGATACGGATCAGATTATCCCGAAGCAGTTTCTCAAGCGCATAGAGCGTACGGGCTTCGGCGAATTCCTGTTCTACGATTGGCGCTACGATGCGGAGGGCGAGCCGGACGCCTCCTTCGTGCTGAACAATCCGGGCTACCTGGGCGCGACCATTCTCTTGACGGGACGTAACTTCGGTTGCGGCTCATCGCGCGAGCATGCGCCCTGGGCCCTGCTCGATTACGGTTTTCGCGCCGTCATCGCTTCGTCTTTCGCAGACATCTTCATGAACAACTGTATGAAGAACGGCATCGTGCCCGTCGTGCTCTGCGAAGAAGAGACGGCGGAGCTGCTGCGACGAGCGCAGGGCGAGCCGGGCTACCGGCTGACGGTTGATCTTGAGCGCCGCGTGGTCGAAGATGAGCGCGGCTTCTCTTCCTCTTTCGAGATAGATGATTTCCGCCGCCACTGCCTGTTAGAAGGCTTGGACGATATTGCCCTGACCATGCAAAGCGAGCCGCAGATCACCGCCTACGAAGCGCGCCGCCCGGCCTGGCGAAAGTCACGAGCGGAGAGATGAGTTGCCGGGGCGAGCGCCGATTTAGCCAGGCAGCCTGGTTGTGCTAAAGTTTGGTCGCACGCTGTACTGAATTTCCAGGTGCGCGCAATCCGGGCGCTCGATTCCGGCTGGGAGGCCGTGATAGCGATTTCATCATTTAACCGGAAAATTTATAAAGCGGGTGAAGCCGACCAACAATCCTCCGTGGGGACTTCTGCAAGTGTGCCTACGGGAAAGTTGGAATCGCGTAAGCTGGCGACGTTTTTGGAGGTCGGCCAGACACTCGCCGGTACATTCGCGCTCAAAGAGGCTATGTCTCGCGTCCTTGAGATGCTCGGGCAGCATCACAACATGCTGCGCGGCGTAGTGATGCTGCTCGATCATGACACGGGCGACCTGCGCGTCGTCGCCTCTCACGGCGTTGACGAAGAGGGCGCTCGTCGCGTCAAGTATCGCAGCGGCGAAGGCATTACGGGCCGCGTCTTTCAGACGGGCAAGCCCATCATCGTGCCGCAGATCAGCCGCGAGCCGCTCTTCTTAGACCGCCTCGGCGAACGCAAGAAAATCCTACAGCACCAGGAGTTGAGCTTCATCTGCGTTCCCATCCTCATCAATCGCCGCCCCGTCGGCGTGCTTGGCGTTGACCTGCGCTATAAGGCGGAGCGCGACTACGAGCGTGTGACCAAGTTCCTCTCCATCATCGCCACGATGATCGCGCAGGCGATCAAGGTTGACCACCTGATCGAGACCGACAAGCAGCGCCTCATGGACGAGAACATACATCTCAAGCAGGAGCTGCGCGAGCGCTACGACTTCAGCCACATCATCGGAAATTCCGGCCCGCTCCGTCAGGTCTACGAGCAGGTGACGCAGGTCGCTCGCACCAACACGACCGTGCTGATTCGCGGAGAATCCGGCACGGGCAAAGAGCTGATCGCGCACGCCATCCACTACAACTCTCTGCGCGCGAGCCAGCCTTTCATCAAAGTCAGTTGCGCCGCGCTACCCGAAACCCTGATCGAGTCCGAGCTGTTCGGTTACGAGAAGGGAGCATTCACGGGCGCGCAGAATCGTAAGAAGGGGCGCTTCGAGCTGGCCGAGGGCGGCACGCTCTTTCTGGACGAGATCGGCGACTTAAACGTCTCGACGCAGATCAAGCTGCTGAGAGTGCTGCAAGAGAGAGAGTTCGAGCGCCTGGGCGGCACGGAAACCCTCAAGGCCAACGTGCGCCTCATTGCGGCCACCAATAAGGACATGGAGCGGGCCATCAGTGACGGCCAGTTCCGCGAAGACCTCTACTATCGCCTCAACGTCTTCACGATCTTCATGCCGCCGCTGCGTGATCGCAAGTCCGACGTGCTGCTGCTCGCAGACCATTTTCTCGAAAAGTATGCGCGCGAGCACGGCAAGAGCATCAAGCGCATCTCGACGCCCGCGATAGACATGCTGACCAGTTATCACTGGCCAGGCAATGTCCGCGAGCTTGAGAACATCATCGAGCGGGCGGTGCTCGTCTGCGAGACCAACGTCATTCACGGCCATCACCTGCCGCCCACGCTGCAAACGGCGGAAGGCTCCGGCACGGTCATGCGCCTCTCGCTGGAATCGGCGGTCGAAGCCTACGAGCGCGACATCATTCAGGATGCGCTGAAGACGACGCGCGGCAACCGTAAAAGGGCCGCCAAGCTGCTCGACACGACCGAGCGCGTCATCGGCTACAAGGTCAAGAAGTACGGCATCGAATGTGAACGCTTCCGCACATAGAAAAGCAAGGATGAAGGATGAAGGATGAAAGGAAAGCTTCTACTGCTTGAGTGCTTTTTATTCATCCTTCATCCTTCATCCTTCATCCTTCATCCTTTATGAAAAAACCTTTATGGAGCCCTGACGACCAGGCGCTCAGGCTGGGCGAGCTGACGAGCGGTGAGTCGAATGTGAAGGACGCGCCGTTGCGTCGTGACGTGCGTTCGCTCGGTCGCCTGCTCGGCGAAGTTTTGAAGGAGCAGGCCGGGCAGGCGCTCTTCGATGCCGTCGAAGAACTGAGGACGCTGGCCATCGAATACAGGGACAGCGCGCACGGCGCGCAGCAGGAGTGGGACGGCAAGCACGCGCGCCGCCTGATGGAGCGTGCCGCGCAGATCGTCGGGGAGATGGGTCTCGTCGAAGCCTATCGCATGACGAAGGCCTTCGCCATCTACTTCGAGCTGACCAATCTGGCCGAGACCAATCATCGCAAGCGCAGGCGCCGCGCCGCACAGCTCTCGCCCGCGCGTCCTTCACAGCCGGGCTCCATACGCGGCACGCTGCGCCGCATGCGCGAAGCGGGCATCTCCGCCGACGAGGCGCTTTCGTGTTTGAGTAAGATAGAGGTCATCCCTGTCTTCACGGCGCACCCGACGGAGGTCGCACGCCGGACAGTCCTCTTCAAGCGACGCCGCATCAGCGAGAGCCTGGAACTCCTTGACCAGCTCCCCTTAACCGAAGCCGAAGCACAGAAGCGCGAGTCAGCCATTGCGACAGAGATCACAGCCCTGTGGCAAACAGACGAAGTGCGACGACGCCCGCCCATCGTGCGCGACGAGATCAAGATGGGCCTGGACTACTACTCGGACTGCTTGATCGCTTCGCTGCCGCGACTCTACGAAGAGTTTGCGGATGCTTTCCTTCAGGTCTACGAATGCGAGCTGCGCATTGACGAGCTGCCCGTCTTCCTGCGCTTCGGCTCATGGATCGGCGGCGACCGCGACGGCAATCCTTACGTCACGCCGGGCTGCACGCGCGACGCGCTTCAGATGGCGCGCGGCGTCATCCTCAACCATTACATCGCGGCTTCGACAGAGCTCATGGATCGTCTCAGTCCTTCGCAGCGGCAGGCTGCCGTGACCGCTGAACTGCTCGCCGCCCTTGAACGCTACGCCGAAGAGATGCCTGCGGTCGCAGAAGAGAATAAGACGCGCGCAGAGGATGAGATTTACAGGCGCTATCTGGATTATGTGCGCTTGCGCCTGCGCCGCACGCGTGACGAGCCCGCACACGCCAACGCTTACAGGAGCGCCGATGAGTTTACCTCCGACCTGCGCCTCCTGCGTGAAAGCCTCGCGGCGCAGGGCGGCGAGCGCATGGCGCGGCTGCTGCTCGACCCGCTGCTCAGGCAGGTTAAGACTTTCGGATTCCACCTGCACTCCCTGGACATTCGCCAGCACGCGCGCGTGCATGAACGAGCGGTCGCCGAATTGTCCGGCACGGCGAAGTTCAGTGAGGGCGGCCTGGCCGCTTTGCCCGCTCATCCGTCGGAGGAGACGGAGCGTCTGCTCGAAACCCTGCGAACCGTGGCGGAGCTGAAGGAGGAGTTTCCCAAACAGGCCATCCGCAGCCATATCATCAGCGGCGCAAGCCGTGTCGAAGATATCTTCTCGCTCATCTGGCTTGCGCGCCTGTGCGGCGTTTCTGTCGAGGCGTCGCCGGACGGAAGCGACCCCGGACTGATGCCCGTCCCGCTTTTTGAATCCATAGAGGACTTGCGCAATTGCCCGCAGGTCTGCCGCTCGCTCTGGACTTCCGCAGATTACGCGCCGCTTCTGGATTCGTGGGGACGGCGACAGGAAGTGATGCTCGGCTATTCGGACTCGAACAAAGACGGCGGGATGCTGACAAGCTCCTGGGAGATTTACAAGGCTCATCGCGCTTTGCACGCGGTCGCGGATGAATGCAACGTGAAGCTGCAACTTTTTCACGGGCGCGGCGGCACGGTGGGCCGGGGCGGTGGGCCCACGCATCGCGCCATCATAGCCCAGCCCGTCGGGGCCTTCACGGGCTCTCTCAAGCTCACGGAACAGGGCGAGGTTCTGAACTGGAAATACTCCGAGCCCGTACTGGCCGAACGCAATATGGAATTGATGGTCGCGGCTTCTCTGGAAGCGCTGGTGCGGCCCGGCAGCCCTCAGCATGACGAAGTCGCCTGGGCAGCCGCCCTCGAAGAGTTGTCGCAGCATGCCTTCACATTTTACCGCGAGCGAATTGTCGAGAACCCTGAAGTCCTGACTTACTTTGAGGAAGCGACGCCGGTGCGGGAGCTTGAGCACGCGCGCATCGGCTCGCGGCCCGCGCGGCGCAGCGCGGCTCAAGGTCTCACGGACTTGCGCGCTATCCCGTGGGTCTTCGGCTGGATGCAGAGTCGTCACGTACTTCCGGCATGGTTCGGCGTCGGCTACGCGCTCGAACGCTTCATCGGCGAAGACCCGGAAAGAGAGCGCCTGCTGCAAACGATGACGAAGCAGTTCCCTTTCTTCTCAGACCTGGTCGGGAATATCGAGATCGGAATGGCCAAGGCCGACCTGACCATCGCGCGCCACTACGCGGCTCTCGTCACGGATGAGGGCGTGAGAGAGAGAGTCTTTCGCATGATCGTCGAAGAGTTTGAGCGCACGCGTCTGAGACTGCTGCGCCTCACGGGCCAGCCGGACCTGCTCGGCGGCAATCCAGTGCTCGCGCGCTCGATTCGCCTGCGTAATCCTTACGTCGATCCGATGAGCCTGATACAGGTTGCGCTCCTCAGCCGCAAGCAGGAGACCGCAGAGGAGAATGAAGATTTGAATTACGCGCTCGCCGCCACCATCAACGGCATCGCCGCCGGTCTGCGTAACACAGGCTAAGCATCTCCAACAAAATCAAAGCGGGAATTTAACAGGAGGGACAGAGATTGTCAGGATAAAGAAAAAGCGATGAAGCATTCAGCAAGCGATGCTTTTATTTTCCATCCTGCTTTAGTTTTTATCCTGTCTCTCCTGTCCATCCCTGTTAATTCCCGCTTTGGCTCTATCCGCAGAGAACCGCGCCGCCGTTGACGTTGAGTATTTCTCCCGTGATGTGTCGCGCCCAGTCGGAGGCGAGAAAGACGATTGAGAGCGCCACGTCGTCCGCCGTCGCCAAGCGCCGCAGCGGTATGCCTTCGATGATCTTCTCTTTATAAGGCTCGTCGTCGAAGACCCCCTCGTTGAGTTCCGTATCCACCCAGCCGGGCGCGACGCTGTTGACGCGAATGTCCGGCGCAAGCTCCGTGGCCAGCGCCTTTGTGAAGCTGATCTGGCCTCCCTTCGAGGCGGCGTAATTCGAGTAGCCCGCTTCGCCGCGTTGGCCCGCCGTCGAACTGACGATCACGATGGAGCCGCGCCGCTGCCGCTTCATAGGGGGGACGACGGCGCGGCAGGCGGCCCATGTTCCCTTGAGATTGGCGTCAATGACTCTATCCCAAAGCTCTTCCGATAGCTCTTCGACGGGCGCGCCTTCCCAGATACCGGCGTTGGCCACGAGCAGATCGACGCCGCCAAGACGCTCGACCGCAATCTCCACGAGCGCAGCCGCCTGGCCCACGTCCGCCACGTCTGCGCGCACGGCCAAAGCCTCCACCCCAAGCTCGCGTGCTCTTCGCGCGACCTCTTCCGCCGCCGCCTCGTTGCGAAGATAGTTGACGACGACGCTGGCCCCGGCTTCGGCCAGCCTGAACACGGTCGCACGACCGATGCCGCGCCCGCCGCCCGTGACAATCGCCACTCGCCCACGCAATAATTCTCTCGGCAATGCCGTTTTGTCTCGATAGTCTTCCATTAACAATCCTCGCTCTCCCGCTTACATCCCGATGCCTTTAAGATGATAACGCTCTGTGTCGTAATAGCGCTCGATGTCTACTGTGTTGAGCTTGCCGAGCACGGAGGAAATCTCTACGAGCGAGAGGTCGCAGGCGGGAGCGACGCCGCGCGCCGAGACCATCTTGCCGAAATCTTCCTCGGCGATGGCGTCTGCCGCCCGCGCCCCAAAGAGCATCCCCATGATGCGGTCTATGGGCGAAGGATGCCCGCCGCGCTGGGGATGGCCGATCATGGCAGAGCGCGCGTCGTAGGGCGTCTCCGACATGATTCTCCTCGCCAGCACTTCGCCTATGCCGCCCAGGCGCGCATGGCCGAACGGGTCATGACGGTCGTCAATGGTGACGAGTTCGCCGTCTTCGGCATACGCTCCCTCGGCGACGACGATCACGGAGTAGCGCGGCCTCTGCGGGTCACGCGGATGCGCAGCGGTGTCGCCCAAACGCTCTCGCAGGTGATGGTAAACCTTCTCGTAGCGGAAGGGATATTCCGGTATCAGTATGAGGTCGGCCTGACCGGCGACTCCGGCCCAGAGCGCCAGATGCCCGGCGTGGCGGCCCATGACTTCGATAATCTGCACCCAGCCATGCGAGCCCGCAGGCGTGCGCGAGCGCTCGATGACCTCCGTCACGTTACGCAGCGCCGTGTCAAACCCGAGCGTGTAATCCGTTCCCGCCAAATCTTTATCAATGGTCTTGGGCACACCGACCACGCGCACGCCTTTGGCCGAGAGGCGTGCGGCCACGCCCAGCGTATCCTCGCCGCCGCACGCGACGATGGCATCCAACCCGAGATTGGAGATATTGGCGACCACCTCTTCGGAGCGATCAATGCGTTCGCCCTCTTCATTGGTCGTCTTGAAGGGATTGGTGCGCGAAGAGCCGAGGTTGGTTCCGCCGTCTCTGTCCCAGCGGCGCACAGTGCTGCGGTCAAGCGGCCAGACCTCCGAGAGCGGGTCGAGCAGCGAGCGCCACCCGTCATAGAGTCCGACCGTCTCAATGCCGAACTCCGAGGCGCGATAGACCAGGCCCTTGATCGCGGGGTTCAGTCCCGGCGCATCCCCGCCGCCGGTCAAGACGCCTATACGCTTTACTTTTGACATGAAAATCTCATCTGCTCCTTAAATATGTTCGTCAATCCTGCCTGCGATTGACCTTCCCAAGTTGTATCCGGCTCAAGACATCTGGTTTGCCTGTGCGAAGACGGGCCGCGGCTGCTGCACTGTCTCCTCGAGGCAATTCCTGATGATCGGCTCCAACAGCTCTGTGTCGGCCAGAAAGCCGTCATGCCCGTGCGATGACGAAAGCTCCGCGTAGCTGACCCGCACGCCGGCCTGGCGCGCACGTTCCGAGAGGGCGCGCACGTCGCTGGCCGGAAAGAGCCAGTCCGAGGAGATTCCGACCAGCAGCACATGCGCCCTGATTCTTCTCAATGCGGCCTCTTCCGATTCATAGCCGCGCGACAGCTCGAAGGTGTCCATAGCCTTCGAGATCAATATGTAAGAGTTGGCGTCGAACCGTTTGGTAAAGATCAGCCCTTGATAGTCCAGATAACCGGCGATGTCGAAACGCCCGTCAACCAGATGATAAGGGTCTTCACCGCTCCTGTCGGGCCGGCGCGCGAAGCGCTCCGTAAAAAGTGCCGCAGACTTGTACGTGCACATGGCAATGGCACGCGCGAGCGCCAGGCCCGCGACCGGCTGCCGCTCAGGCGCGTAGCGTCCAGCAGCCCAAGCCGGGTCGTTACGTATAGCCTGCCGCTGTAGATGATTGAGCGCCAGCCCCATCGTCGAGAGCGGCGCAGCGCCGACGGCGATAGAGCGCTCGACTCTCTCCGGGAAATCCACGGCCCACTGTAGGGCCTGCATCCCGCCGACAGACCCGCCCACGACGGCTCGCAGCCGCTCTATGCCCAGATGATCAAGAAGACGGGCCTGGGCCCTGACCCAATCGCTAATCGTGACGAGCGGAAACTCTCCCGCGTAGGACGCGCCCGGCGTGCGCGGATTCTCTGACATTGGGCCCGTCGAGCCGTAACAAGAGCCGATGACGTTGATGCCGATCATGCAGTAGCGCGCGGGGTCGAATGGCAGACCCGCGCCCAATAGCTGCGGCCACCAATCGGCGATGCGCGCCGAACCTGAAAGCGCGTGGCAGACCAGAATCGCGTTGTCACGCGCCGAGTTCAACTCTCCGTAGAGCGCATAGCGCAGCGTCACGGGCTGCAAACGCCCGCCCGTCGCAAGCTCAAACGGCTCGTCCTGCGCGAAGGTAAAATCAGCTTCGAGGGTCGGCGCTAACCGGGCGCTCATGAGCTATACTCCCCCGGCTCCTGCCGCAGCCTTCTGCACATCATCCGCCACCCGGTCGTCGCCTTCCTGCGGCAGCTCTCGCCCGCTTCCCCGCAAAGCCTGGTCGAGGTCGGCGATGATGTCGCGCACGTCTTCGATGCCGACGGACAATCGTATCAACTCGGGCGTAGTGCCCGTCGCACGCTGCTCTTCTTCGGTCAATTGCTGGTGCGTGGTCGAGGCCGGATGAATGACCAGGGACTTCGCGTCGCCGATGTTGGCGAGCAGGCTGAAAAGCTTGAGCGAGTCAATGAAGCTCTTACCGGCTTCGTAGCCGCCGCGGATGCCGAAGGTGATGATGGCCCCGGCTCCCTCGGGCAGATATTTCTGAGCGAGCGCGTAGTAGCGGCTCGATTCAAGGCCCGGATAGTTGACCCATTCCACCTCCGGGTGTCCTTCGAGGAATCGCGCGACCTCAAGCGCGTTCTCCGAATGACGCTCCATGCGCAGGTGCAGCGTCTCGGCTCCTTGCAGCAAAAGAAAAGCGTTGAAGGGCGAGAGGCACGCGCCCGTATCGCGCAAGCCCTGCACGCGCGCCTTCAGAATAAAGGCGAGCGGCCCGAAGGCTTCCGTGTAGGAGACGCCGTGATAGGACGGATCGGGCTCTGTGAAATCAGGGAACCGGCCCGATGCCTTCCAGTCAAACTTGCCTGCGTCCACGATCACGCCGCCGATGGATGTGCCGTGGCCGCCGATGAATTTCGTCGCCGAGTTGATGACGATATCGGCTCCCCACTCGATGGGACGACAGAGCGCGGGCGAGGGCGTCGTATTGTCTATGATGAGCGGCAAGCCTGCGGCGTGCGCGATCTCTGCCAACTGCTCTATGTCCGTGATGTCGAGCTTGGGATTTCCGACCGTCTCCGAGTAGATGGCTTTCGTCTTCTCATTGATGGCAGCGCGCAGGCCGTCGTAGTCCGCAGCATCCACGAAGCGCACGTTGATGCCGAGCTTCGGCAGCGTGTAGTGAAAGAGATTATATGTTCCGCCGTAGAGCGAAGTGGTCGAGATGATCTCGTCTCCGGCCCTGGCGATGGTCAGAATCGTGAGCGTTTCGGCGGCCTGGCCCGAAGAGAGCGCGAGAGCCGCCGCGCCGCCTTCGAGCGCGGCCATTCTCTGCTCGAAAACATCTGTGGTCGGGTTCATGATGCGCGTATAGATATTGCCGAACTCCTGCAAGGCGAAAAGACGCGCCGCATGATCGGCGTCGTCGAAGGTGTAGGAAGTGGTCTGATAGATGGGCACGGCCCGCGCCTTCGTCGTCGGGTCGGGTTGCTGCCCGCCGTGTATGGCGAGCGTATCGAAATGTAATTTCGCGGTCTTCTCTTGCTGGTCGTCTGCCATCGTCTTCTCCTTAACTTCAAAGCTGTGGATAAAAGCGAAGCCCCCCGCGCTAAAGGTTTTCCAGCGCGGGGGGCTTCTTAAAATTACTTTAAGAAATCGGCCCGGCTCTTTAGCAGTTTTTTACGTGGAGCAAGTCGCCTTAAATCGCCACATCATATTTGTCAATATAACGGACGCAATGTATGCCATAACGTCTAAGGCTGTCAAGAGGAGGCAAGTGCCGCATGTTTCGCCATCCGCAAGGGCTCGCCGCCCCTCCTCACACACGATTTTTTACGAGTAATTATGCGATCACCTTACGCCTCCAAAGCGTGCTCGAGGTCGGCGATGATGTCGGCCACGGCTTCGATGCCGACCGAGATACGTATGAGTCCCTCGGAGATGCCAAGTTGGCGTCGCCTGGCCGGAGCGATCTCGCGGTGCGAGGCCGTCGCCGGATGCAGGACTCCCGTGAAAACGTCGCCCAGGCTCGTCGAGCGCACGCACAGCCTGAGCGCATCCATCACACGAAACACCGCCTCGCGCGTATCGTCTCGAAGCTCTATGGAAACGAGCGCGCACGTATGAGGCGCGCGCAGCGTGCGTGCGATCTTAGCCTTCTCGGCGGGCGCGGCCAGCCCCGGATAATGCGTGCGCAGAAGGCGCGGGTGCTGCGAGAAATGCTCCGCCAGTTGAGCGGCATTCGCACACTGACGCTCCATACGAATGGCCAGGGTCTTTAACCCGCGCATGATCTCATGAGCCTCCCACACGCCGAGCACTCCGCCGACAAGCTTCATCACACCGACGAGCGCCGTCATGTCCGCAGCATCACGCGCGACCACCAGGCCGCCCATCGCGTCGGCGTGGCCTCCCAGGTACTTCGTCGCGCTGTGAACGACGAAGTCCGCGCCGCGCTCCACAGGCCGACAGAGGTATGGCGAAGCGAAAGTGTTGTCAATGATGAGACGCGCGCCGACCTCGCGTGCGATGCGAGCGCAGCCGTCTATATCGCAAACTTTGAGCAGCGGATTCGAGATCGTTTCGGCGATGAGGACGCGGGGCTTGTGCGCGCGCGCTCGCTCTTCGAGAGCCGCGAGGTCGTTGAAATCCGCCGTCAAGGTCTTGATGCCGAAAGAGCCGAAGACGGTAAAGAGCAGGTCTGTCGTCGCTCCGTAAAGGTCTTGCGAGGCGAGGACGACCGAGCCGGGCGCAAGCTCGCAGGCGAAGATGGCGGCGTGCAGCGCAGCCATTCCCGTCGCGTAGGCGCAAGCCCCTGCCCCGCCTTCTATCTTCGTGATCGCTTCTTCGAGCGCCGCGACGGTCGGATTGCCGTAGCGCGTGTAGACATAGCCTTGTGTCTCGCCCGAAAAGACCCGATCCACCTCGGCCATCGAGTCGTAGGTGAAGGTCGCGGTGGTATAGATGGGTGTGGAAACGGGCAGCCCATGCGGGACGGGGCGTCTTTCGCCCGCATGAACGAGCTGCGTCTCAATATCGAGCCCCTGCAAAGTGAGAGTCATTATCATCCTCCCGGCCATCAAACGAATGAGCGTGACAGGTGCGCGCCGCCCGGTGATTCGCACCTGTCACACGGAAAAAGAGATGCCCCGCGCCAAAGGGGCGCGGGGCATAGTCTCGAAAGCTCTGGTTCAGGAGAACTCGACCCGGCTCTTTAGCAGTTTTTTACGTGGAGCAAGTCAGCCTTAAATCGCCACGACGCGAATGTCAAAAAAGCGGAGGCAATGTATGCCATAGCTGCGAGGGCTGTCAACCTTGCTCTCTCGCATCAGCGAAGCGAATCGGCTGTCGTCAATCGCTCATCCTCTTCAATCCCCTCCCGTAGCCCGTAGCCGTCGGCGGCAACTTCGGGGATGAGCCCGCGCCTCTCCAATTCGAGAATAATCCTGCCCGCGCTCGTCTCGACAGATTCAAAGTCCGTCTCGACAGTGATCTCGGGCGAAAGCGGCTCCTCGTACGGGTCTGAGACTCCTGTGAACTCCTTGATCTCACCGGCCAGAGCCTTCTTGTAGAGCCCCTTCACGTCGCGCTCGGCGAGCACTTCAATCGGGCATTTGACGTAGACCTCGATGAACTCTGCCCCGTCAAGCTCAATGGAGCGTCGCACCTCGTCGCGCACGGCGCGATAGGGCGAGATGGCCGCCGTCACCACACCGACGCCGTTTCGCGCCAGCAAGCGCGAGACGTAGCCTATGCGGCGAATGTTCGTGTCCCGGTCTTCCTTGGAAAAGCCCAGGCCCTTGGAAAGGTTCGTGCGAACTTCGTCTCCGTCCAATACCTCCACGCCGACGCCGCGCGAGCGCAACTCCGGCACAACTCTTTCCGCCAGCGTCGTCTTACCAGCGCCCGACAATCCCGTCAGCCATAATGTGAACCCTTTATTATCAGCCATCAATTTCTCCCCTAAAGAACAGTGATGAGTGACGAGCCCGGACGGGTTTTTTTTATCTTGTCACTCGTCACTTGCCACTCGTCACTGCTTTTCACACTCCTGCGCCGACCGCCTGTTCGGTTTCGATGGCGCGTTGAGCTTCGATGAGCACCCGGGCGACTTCCGGGCGCGAGAATTCGACCGGCGGCAGAAGTCCGGCGCTCAGCATCTCGCGCACTTTCGTGCCCGAAAGTGTAACGTGTTGAGAGGTGTCGTGCGGGCACGTCTTGGTCGAGGCCATGGCTCCGCACGCGCGGCAATAGAACGTGTGATCGAAGAAGAGCGGAGTGATGCCCAGCTCTTCCGGCTCGAACTCGTCGAAGATATAGTGCGCGTCATAGGTTCCGTAGTAGTTGCCGACTCCGGCATGATCGCGCCCGACGATGAAGTGTGAGCATCCGTAGTTCTTGCGAATCAGCGCGTGAAAGACCGCTTCGCGCGGGCCCGCGTAACGCATCGCCGCAGGCATCACGGAGAGAACCGTGCGCGTCGCCGGATAGTAGCTCGAAAGGATAGCTTCATAAGAACGGATGCGTACGTCCGCCGGTACGTCGTCCGACTTGGTTTCGCCGACCAGGGGGTGCAGCAGCAGCCCGTCAACGATCTCAAGCGCGCACTTCTGGATGTATTCGTGTGCACGATGAACAGGATTGCGCGTCTGGAAGGCGACGACCCTGCGCCAGCCGCGCGCGCGAAAGAGCGAGCGCGTCTCAGCCGGGTCGCGGCGATACTCGGCAAAGCTCAGGTCGCGCTGGCGATTGACGAGGCTGATGCGGCCCCCGAGCAGCCACTCGCCCTGATCGTAGAGCGCGCGCACGCCCGGATGCGCCGTATCGTTTGTGCGATAGACCAGCTCCGCTTCGCGTCCCTTATCGTAGCGATACTTCTCCGCGAGGTGTAGCACGCCGAGCAGGTGATCGTCCTGATAGAGCGCCACGTCTTCGCCTTCGCGCAGGAGGCTCGCCTGCTCATCCGTCGCCGAGAGCGTGACGGGGATGGGCCACGCGACGCCGCTCGCCAGACGCATGTTGGCCCGCACGGAGCGATAGTCTGATTCGCACAGGAATCCTTCGATGGGAGAAAAAGCGCCCGTCGCAATCATCTCAAGGTCGGAGATTTCGCGTGCAGACAATCGCAGCGCCGCCATCCCGGCTGATGCTTCGATCAGGCGCTCTCGCTCCACGCCTGTGACTTCCCTGTTAACCAGCGTCCCGCCATGCGGGCTTATCAGTCTCATATGTCTCGATTCCTCGGATTGAGTTTGATGGAAAGAGGCAGCCGCCCTTATTGATGCAGGCCGCACTCTGTCTTTTGTATGCCGCGCCAACGCCCGGCGCGAGGGTCTTCGCCGATCTGCACGGGCGTCGTGCAGGGCGCGCAGCCGATGGACGGATAGCCGTGATCGTGCAGCGTATTGTACGGCACATCGTATCTGCTGATGTAGTTCCAAACATCACGCGTTGACCAGCGGGCCAAAGGGTTGATCTTGATGAGCCCGAACTTCGCATCGCGCTCGATTATGCCAGCCGCGGCGCGCGCCGGTGATTGATCGCGGCGGATGGCCGTCGTCCAGGCGCGAAGGCCCCCGAGCATCTCCTTGAGAGGCTCGATTTTCCGTAAGTGGCAGCACATGTCCGGGCGCCGCTCCCAGAGTCGCTCGCCGTGTTCGGCCACTTGAGCGTCGAGCGATAGCCTGGCAGCACGCCGCTCAAAGCGTACGCCGTAGCGGGCTTCGAGCCGATCACGCAGCGCGTATGTTTCAGGGAAGAGCAAGTCCGTGTCCAGATAGAAAATGCGCGCGTCCCTATTTATCCCGGCCAGCATGGCGACCAGCACGCAGCCCTCGGCCCCGAAACTGGTAGCGAGCGCGACATCCGGGCCGAATTCTTCAAGAGCCCAGCGCAGCACGGCCTCCGGCGGTGCTTCCTCGAACTCTTCCGAGATCAACCTCAATTCTTCATCCGTCGTTTCGTACCCGACGGGTACAGCAGCAGCAATAGGCATCACCGACTCCTTCATCAAGCCGCCGAAAAAACGGTCTTCAACTCTTCGTCGCCCGCCGACTCAAGGCTTCCCTCAAACCACCTGAGCCGTTCACGCAGGCGCACGACTTCGCCCACGATGATGACGGCGGGAGCGCGCATACCGCTGCGCTCCGCTTCATCACTGATAGTCGCAAGCGTCCCGACCACGGTTTGCTGTCCTTCATAAGTGCCCCATCGAATGACGGCGGCGGGCGTCTCGGGTGGGCGCCCCGCTTCCATCAAGTCGCCTGCAATCTCGCGCAGGTGCGCGACTCCCATGAGGACGACGAGCGTGTCAACAGCCGACAGGTTGGCGAGAGCCTCAAAGGTGTGCGCCCCGTCGCTCTGGCGTGCGCCCGTCACAACGGCTACGGAGGAGGCGACGCCGCGATGTGTCAGAGGAATTCCGGCGTAGGCCGGGACAGCCAGAGCTGAGCTGACGCCGGGCACAACCTCGAACCTGATACCCAGAGCTGTGAGCGCTTCGGCCTCTTCGCCGCCTCTCCCGAACAGAAAAGGGTCGCCGCCCTTGAGCCGCACGATGCGCTGACCCTTGAGCGCGTGCGCGACGAGCAGGCGGTTGATCTCGTCCTGCGGCGTCTGGCGACCGCCTCCGACTTTGCCGACGTAAATACGCTCGGCAGAGGCGCGCACATGACGCAGCAACTCAGGATTGACCAGGTTGTCGTAGATAACCACGTCGCACTTCGCCAGGAGGTCGCGGGCCTTGATGGTGAGAAGTCCGGGGTCGCCCGGGCCAGCGCCGACCAGATAGACCGTGCCGCGACGAGCGCCATGCGCCGTCGCATCGCGCTCATCAGAGCCCTCTGTCTCTTGAATGCGCTCGACCGATGCTTCGATCACAAAATCGTGCGCCGCGAGCGGCCCTGTGATCTGGTAAGTGATGCCCGCGTGCTGGCTCGCGGCCTGCTCGACTTCCACGGGTATATCGCCGCGCGTGTGTCTGCCGGGCGAGAGAAAATAGGGATGGACGATGATGTGCTCTGCGCCCTCCGCGACCAGTCGAGCGAATCCTTCGCTGATCGTCGGGCGTGTGATTTCCAGAAAGGCTGCTTCGATCAACTGGAAGCCTCCGCGCACGCCTATGCGCCGCGCCGCCTCGCGCACGTCCTCGTTCGCTTCTTCACGATGGCTGCCGTGGCCGACCACCAGCACTCCTCTGCGTCGCACACTCTCTGTCATGCGTGCGCCTCCAACTCTTCGACCAGCGCGAGCGTCTCCAGCTCCGAGACCGTGTGGCGCGCGATGTACTGCTGAAAGCTTTCATGCGCGCCGCTGCGGCGCTCAAGGTACTGGCGCACCAGCCTCTCGACATAGAACTTGAGCTCGTCAGCCGGAATCTTCTTATCCAGCTCGCGTCCGAACGCGTAGCCGTCGCCCAGATGGCCGCCGAGATAAATACGATAAGCCTCGATTTTTCCTGCGGGCGTGTTGAGGAAATCGCCGACAAAGCCTATGTCGCAGACCTGATAATGAGCGCAACTGTTCGGGCAGCCCGTGACGCTGATGCGAAAGGGCGTGTTGAAATCGGGAAGCACCCGTTCCAGATGCTCTATCAATTCCGAGGCGCGGTCTTTGGTCTCCGTCAGCGCCAGCTTGCAGAACTTCTTGCCCGTGCACGCGAGCGTCCCGGTGCGAAACGAGGAGGGATTGACTTGCAGGTCCAGCGCGGCGAGCCCTGCCTCTAATCGCTCGCGCTCCGCTTCCGGCACGTCCAGGACGATCAAGTTCTGCGTCGTCGTCAGCCGCACGCGCCTGCTCCCGGCAGCGTCAGCCAGTCGCGCAAGCTCGATCATCTCATCGCCCGGCAACAGCCCTCGCTTCGTCGCCACACCGGCGTAGTAGAGGCCCGCTTGCTTCTGAGGATGAATGCCAATGTGCGCGCGGTTGGCGGTCACGGGCACAGAGGGCGCGTCGCCGTCCGCCAGCTTGCGGCCAAGACGTTTTTCCAGCTCCTGGCGGAAACGCTCCGGCCCCCACTCGGCCATCAAAAACTTGAGCCGCGCCAGAGCGCGCGATTGCCGATTGCCCTCGTCGCGGAAGATGGCGCAGATGTGATGGCAGACTTCCAAGACCTCTGCGGGGCTAATGTGCGCGCCGAGCCGCTCGGCGAATCTCTCCTTCGAGCCGAGACCGCCGCCCACCCACAAGTCGAAGACGACCTCGCCGCCCGCGCCTCGCAGCGCGATGAGGCCGATATCGTTAATCTCGTGGCCCGTGCAGTAGCTTGAGCAGCCCGTGATCGTGATCTTGAACTTGCGCGGGAGATTGGAGAATTCGTGGTTGCCCAGAAAGTGTTGATGGACGCTCTCGACCAGCGGCTCTGCGTCAATCAATTCCGCGTCGTCAATCCCGGAGAGCGGGCAGCCCGTGACGTTGCGCGTAATATCTCCGCAAGCGCCGGAGGTCGAGAGCCCTATGCGCTCAAGCTCGGCGAAGATGGCGGGCACGTCCTCTATTCGTATGTAGTGAAACTGGATGTCCTGGCGCGTCGTCACGTCGCCGGTGTTCTGTGCGTAGCGTAGCGAGAGCTGGCCGAGCGTCTCAAGCTGCTCGATGCTGAGCGTCCCGTTAGGAACCTTGACGCGGAGCATGAAGTAGCCCTCTTCCTGCGGACGCTGCGTATAGAGTCCGTACCAGCGGAGGCGGACGTTGAGATCATCCTCGGAGATCGAAGCGAATCCTTCGCGCGCGTACCGCATGAGATCGTCCAGGCAATCCAGCCCGTCGCGCTCGCGCTTCGCACGCTCGACTTTGTTCTCTTTTTTCGCTATGGCCATCACTTGTCCCTAAAACAAAAGCTCCTGCGCCTTTCGGAAACGCGCAAGAGCTGAATGACTTGAACGATTCTGCGGCGCTCCTCAGGGCAAACACATCTTCATACAACAACACCCGGAAGTCGCGCGGCCATATGCGGCGGGCGGTCTATTTGTCATACCTGCTTCTGCCAACATAACGGACGGAGTGTAAACTATACCGGCGGACGCGTCAACTCAATTCTTTTTATCTGTGGATAAAAAGAATTCATGTTATCCATGAATAAAGAGCATGGAGACGACCGGGAAGGATGAAAGCAGGAATTAACAGGGAGGGACAGGGATGGTCAGGATGAAAAACTAAAAGCAGGATGAAAGATGAAAGCATTGCTGCAATGAATTTCTTATCTCTGTTTTCTTTATCCTGTCCATCCCTGTTAATTCTCTTCTTTCATCCTTTCTAGTGTCGTGGCTCGGCGTAGGTCATGACGAGATAGAGGATGGTGTCGCGCGTGCCGGGATTTTCGTAGAGGTGTGGGACATCGGCGCGGAAGAAGACCGAATCGCCTGCGCGCAGCTCGACCGCTTCTTCTGCGCCGACCGTGAGGCGCAAGCGCCCGGAGTGAACGACCAGGTTTTCATAAGTGCCTTCGGCGTGCGGGTCTGCGCGCTCGACGTGCCCACCGCGCATGCGAAGCGCGTAGAACTCTGCGCGGCGGTGCTTGTCGAAAGGAAAGAGGGCGCGGCTCTCAAATCCGCCATCGCCGGAGCGGAGCACTTTCGAGGTGTCGGAGGGAAGCACGACGACATCGCCCGCCGCCTCCTCGCCGAGCAAATCCGCGAAGCGCACGTCCAGCCCACGCGCCACTTTCCAGAGGAAAGAGATGGTCGGCGCGCTCTCGCCCGCTTCGACCTGGCCGAGCATGGCGCGGCTCACGCCGGCCAGCGTCGCCAGGCGCTCAAGACTGAGCCCACGCTGTTTGCGCAGGCGGCCAAGATTTTCGCCGACCCGGCGCTTTAAGTCCTGCGCCTCGGTTTCGGCAGCATTATTCTCTTCTCTTTTTTTCACTGGTTTTAGTGACACGTCTCTTTTCCACCCACCGGCTCAGTTTTTCAGGGCGAAATCTTTCGGTCGCATTCTACTGTGAAGACGGGCCCTTCGTTAAATTTGAGAGAGGTCGTCTAGCCATCGTTTGATAGACCAGAGTATTATCCATAACGCTCGCTTAGTAAATCAAAATTTATGAGACTGATGATTACTCCATCCCGCAGAACCGCCAACTTCCACTACGCCATCCGCAACCTGGCGAGTGCCGCCGAAGCGCTTGAGCGCAGCGGTCGCCGCGTCGTTTACCTCAACATCGGCGACCCGCAGGCTTATGGCTTCCGCCCGCCCGCGCATGTGATCGAGGCGGTCGCGCGTGCGCTCAGGGATGATTTCACAGGCTATTCACACTCGGCTGGCCTGTTGGAAGCGCGAGAAGCCGTGGCCCGGTACGCGAGCGGCCTGGGCGCGCCGACGGGGGCCAATCAAGTGCTGATGACTTCGGGAGCTTCCGAGGCCGCAGACCTCGTGCTCACCGCGCTGGTTGAAGAGGGCGATGAAGTTCTGCTCCCGGCTCCGGGGTATCCGATCTACCCGGCGATCCTCAACAAGCTCGGAGCCGTCGCACGCTACTATCAGCTCGACGGCGCAAACCACTGGCAGTTCTCGGCTGAAGATATAGCTCCGTTGATAACGGAGCGCACGCGCGCTCTGCTGCTGATTAACCCGAGCAATCCGACGGGCGCGATCATTTCCGAAGAGACGATGCGGAGTGTGCTGGCACTGGCCGCGCGTCACAACCTGCTCGTCATCACCGATGAGGTCTACCGCGAGCTGAGCTTTGTCAAACAGCCCATCAGCGCTTCGGTGATAGCAGGGGAGATGGACTTGCCGCTCATCACCTTGGAGAGCATGTCCAAGACTTACCTTGTTCCGGGCTGGCGCGTCGGCTGGATGCGCTACACGCATAAGGAGAGGATGCGAGAGCTGACGCTCGCCATCAATCGCCTGGCGAGCGGGCGGCTCTGCTCTCCAACGCCCGCGCAGTATGCAGTCCGCCCAGCGCTTGAGGGCGACAAGAGCTTTCTGGACGAGTTCCTGCGCGCGCTTAAAAAGAGGCGCGATTTCGTCGTCTCGTCTGTCGAAGGCATACAGGGTCTTTCATGCGAGATGCCCGCCGCCGCCTTTTACGTGATGATTAAGGCGCAAGACCCTCTGGGCAGGAGCGACGAACGCTTGGTCCTTGATCTGCTCGAAGAGACGGGCGTGCTGGTCGTGCACGGCTCGGGCTTCGGTTCCGACCCGAAGGACGGATTCTTCCGCCTGGTTTATCTCGCCGATGAAGGCTTGCTCGGGCACGTCCTCAGCCGGATCGGTCGCTTCCTTGAGAACGCCAGGGCTTCTGCGCCGTCCGATACACGAAATTTATAGCCTCCTAAAAATTACTAATTGGCGCGCGAGCGCCAAAACCTCTATAGTCGTCCGCCACGCGAGATTGAATCACGCGTGGGAGCGTCTGCCCCGTTCGAGAAGATCGGATCAACCTTTATCAGTTGAGAGGTAAATGAAGATGGACGAGTGCCAGTGCCCGCAGTGCCAGCGTGGTGAATAAAGCATCCGCAGTCCTTAACAGCAGCTTTCGACCGGCATCAGCCATATGTTTGATACTCGCTCTTATTATTCCGCTTTTACCTACCGCTTCTCTTTTGAGGGGAGCGGTGCGGGGAAAGTATGCGCGGGCGTGAGATGAAAAGAACCTAAAGAAGAGAGACGCCGCCTTCAAGCTTTACCTGTCAGGCCAGCCGCAACCCGAGCTAAAGTTGCGGCTGGCTTTTTTGCTGTACACGGGTCGGCACCGGCTAAGAGATAGGATTATTCACGGGAGGAACAGTTTAGATGACCATTGAAGACTGGCGAGCGGAAATCAACGCCATTGATAGCGAGCTGCTCCGCCTGCTCAATGAGCGGGCGCGGCTCGCCGTCAAGGTCGGGGAGACGAAGATGGCCGTCGGCCTCTCTGTCTGTGACCGCAGGCGCGAGCGTGAGGTCATAGAGCGTGCGCGCAGGGCCAACCCTGGGCCTCTGGACGAGCGTGCCGTCGTGAAAATCTTTCGCCGCATTATCTTTGAATCAAAGCGCACGGAGGCCCGCGCCATGGGAGAGGCGGGCACGCAGGCGAATGGAACCACACGATGAGCGAATCGACCGTCGGGCCACGTATAGCATTTCAGGGAGAGCGCGGCGCTTTCAGCGAGGAGGCGGCGCTCAAACTGCTGGGCGAACATATACGGCTCGTGCCACGCCCGACCTTCGAGTCTCTTTTCGCGGCCATCGAAGAGGGAGAGGCGGACTATGCCCTCGCGCCCATCGAGAACAGCCTCGTCGGCTCCATTCATCGCTCTTACGATCTGCTGCTTGAAAGCTCACTGCACATCTCGGGCGAGGTCATCATTCCGATTGAGCATCATCTCATCGGTTGTCCCGGCGCGACCTTCGATGCCATCGAGACGGTCGAATCTCACCCGGTCGCGCTCGCGCAGTGCGAAAGATTTTTCGCCGCGCATCGGCAGCTTCGCCGCCTCGCAACGGAAGACACAGCCGGAAGCGTTCGCCGGATTGTCGAGCTGGGCGACCCCAGGCGCGCGAGCATAGCCGGGAGGCGGGCTGCAAGCTTTTACGGCGGCACAATCCTGCGCGAGCGCCTGGAAGATCACAGCGAGAACTACACGCGCTTCGTCCTGCTCACGCCGGTCGAGGCGGTGAGCGAAAGCGCCGACAAGCTTTCGCTCGTCCTGAGATTGCCGCACCGTCCAGGCGCGCTTCATCACGCGCTTGAGACTTTCGCCGAGCGCCGCATTGACCTGCTCAAGATTGAAAGCCGCCCCATCAGGGGCCGCCCCTGGGAATACCATTTCTACCTGGACTTGCAGGCTTCGCTCAAAGACGCGGAAGCCGCCGCAGCGCTTTCGGAGTTGCGCGAAAGAGCTTTGAGCGTGCGGCTCCTCGGATGCTATCCGTCATCGGCGCGTCCACGGTCTTCCGCATCCGCTCCCGGCAAAAAAGAGGGGCAGCAATGATTTACTTTGTCGCGGGCCGTAGACGGGCAGACTTCCCGACAATGGCGTGCGCTCAGATGAAGAAGGCCGTCATTGATGGAGACCATCGGAGGTGACGTTTAGGTGAACGCGGGCCAGTGGCATCGAGTGACTATAGTCGGCTGCGGGCTGATCGGCTCCTCCTTCGCCCTTGCGATGAAGAGCGCCGACTCGGGCGTTCGTCTCGCAGGTTGGGACGAGTCCCCGTCCGTGCTGGACGAAGCGCGCAGGCGCAACATCATCGACGAGGTGGACAGCTCTTTCGCCGAAGGCCGTGTCTCCTCTTCGGACCTCGTCTATTTGGCGATGCCCGTGCGGGAGATCATCTCGTTTTTACGCGAGCGCGGCGGGCAGGTGAAACCGGGCGCGGTTATCACGGATGCCGGAAGCACTAAAGAGAAGGTGTGCGACGCGGCCCGCGAGCGACTTCCTAAAGACAGGCGCTTTGTCGGCGGACACCCCATCGCGGGCAGTCATCTTCGCGGCCCCGCGCACGCACGCGCGGAGCTTTTCAGGGAAGCCGCCTACGTCCTGACGACCGACGAAGGGAGCACTGATCGCCAGGCGCTCAAGGCCATCCGTGAGACGCTACATCTCCTGGGCGCACGCGTCACGTTGATGACGGCGCGCGAGCATGACCGCGCGATGGCGTTGGTGAGCCACCTGCCGCAGCTCGTCTCAAGCGCGCTCGCGTCGCTCATACGGGATGAGCACGATGCGGATGCTCTCATGTCTCTGGCCGGGGCTGGCTATCGTGATTGGGCCAGGCTCTCCGGCAGCTCATGGGGAGTGTGGCGCGACATTCTGGCGACGAACCCGGCGCAGATCGCCTCGGCGCTCGATGGGCTTACGGAGAGATTGGCGGCGGTGAGCCGCGAGCTGCGCGCTGACGCGGCACGCGACGGCGATGATTTGAGCGCCACGCGCGCCATGTTCAAGGAACTCTGATAGACCGGATAAGGCAGGACATAAATAGCAATGATACTCATACTGACTCCCAACATCTCGCCCGACAGCGAAACCTACAGGCGATTGATGGAGCAACTATCTCGTCTCCACAACATACAGCTACGCGTCCATCGTGAGGAGGGCTCGCAGCGCAGCGTGACGGAGATTTACCTGATCGGCGACACGGCCTCCGTCCCTCTGGAGGAGATGAAGAATCTGCCCGGCGTGGAGCATGCCGTGCGCGTCTCCGAGGAGTACCGCGTACTAGGGCGGCACAGGGACGATCATCGCCCCACTCATTTCGAGTATCAGGGCGTGCGCTTCGGACAGGACACGCTCAACGTCTTCGCGGGCCTGTGCGCGGTGGATAATCCCGAGCACGTCGAGATGATGATGCGGGCCCTGCGCGATAACGGACAGGTCTGTACTCGTATGGGCGCATACAAGCCGCGCACGAGTCCCTACTCTTTTCAGGGGCACGGCAGCAAGTGTCTGCCTTACGTGTTCGAGCTGGCCGGTAAATACGGCCTCAAAGTCATCGCCATGGAGATCACGCACGAATCACACATTGCGGAGATTCAAACGGCGCTCGACGAGACGGGTTGGCCCACCGGAGTGATGCTACAGATCGGCACGCGCAACACGCAGAATTTCGAGCTGCTCAAGATCGTCGGTCGCCAGCAGGAGTTTCCAGTGCTGCTCAAACGCGGCTTCGGAATCACTCTGGACGAATCCCTGCACGCAGCCGAATACCTCGCCAGCGAGGGCAACAGCAAAGTGGTCTTCGGCCTGCGCGGCGTCAAGACCAAGCTCGGCGAGCCGCACCGCAACCTCGTTGATTTCTCACACGTTCCCGTCGTCAAGCGCCTGACGCGCATGCCCGTCTGCATAGACCCCTCACATGCCGTCGGCACACGCGACCACGGCCCCGACTCCATCCCTGACATCCTGCACGTCACGGCCCAGGGCGTCGTCGCCGGAGCCAACATGATTCTAGTTGACTTCCACCCCTCCCCCGCGCAGGCGCTCGTGGACGGCCCCCAGGCGCTCCTCCTCAAAGAACTCCCGCAATTCCTCGAAGACGTGCAGATCACCCACGAAGCTTACATAAAACGCGCCGCCCTCGCTCAAAGATACGGCTCAGGCGACTCGCAGCCTGAAGTAGATACGGTAGATGAAGAGCGCGATGTTCTGAACCTGGCCCGGCTATAAGCTATCCTCAAACTGACCGGCGCGCTCCCCGGTCATAGCTTTCTGACGAAGCACTTGCCCGGGAGCTGGCGTATGAGGTCGCGCATTTCAAGGGTGAGGAGCGCGCCGGTCAGTTGCGGGATGGAGAGGCCGGTGGATTCGAGTAGAGAATCAATGTGTGTCGCGTCGTCGGGCGAAAGCAGTTTGTAGACCGTGTGCTCGATCTCTGAAAGCCCCTCTGGAACGAGCGAGAGTTGTTCGGTCAGTTCGCTTCCTTCCGTCTTCTTGATCTCGGGCGGCAGGAGGCGGGCGGCGATCTCCGGCGGGAGTTCCGAGGCGACATCCTGCCATTGCTGAATGAGCTTGGCCCCTGCGCCTTTGATCAGGTAGTTTGTGCCGAATGAATTTCGGGAAGTGATGTTTCCGGGGACGGCCCAGACTTCCCTGTTCTGTTCCATGGCCATGCGAGCAGTGATGAGCGAGCCGGAATTCTCAGCCGCTTCGACGAGTAAGACGCCCAGGCTGAGGCCGCTGATGACGCGATTGCGGTAGGGGAAGTTCTGCGGGGCAGGCGGAGTGCCGAGCGGAAACTCCGAGACAATCGCGCCGCGAGCTTCCAGAATCTCTTCGGCCAGACGGCGATGGTCGCGCGGGTAGATTTGATCGAGCCCGGTGCCCATCACCCCTACGGTGCGCCCACCGGCTTCCAGAGCGCCCCTGTGTGCCGCAGCATCTATCCCGCGCGCCAGCCCCGAGATGATCGTCACTCCGCGCCCGGCCAGGTCGCGCGCCAGCATCAGCGCCGCGTTCTGCCCGTAGGTCGAACAGCGGCGCGAGCCGACGATCGCCACGCAG
Source organism: Pyrinomonadaceae bacterium (assembly GCA_036389095.1). Taxonomy (GTDB): domain Bacteria; phylum Acidobacteriota; class Blastocatellia; order Pyrinomonadales; family Pyrinomonadaceae; genus DASQYE01. The sequence continues at coordinate 42,874 of DASVQM010000052.1, read as the reverse complement.
GGCGCGTCCAGACACTCTTCCCAGGCCCCCTTCACGTAGAGCGTGATCGGCGGATCGAAGATTTCTCTGAGCAGCGACGGATAAGTGCCGTCATCCAGCAGCAGCACGTCCGCGCCGAGCGCACGCGTACGCTCTATCTCTTCAGCCGCCTTCTCAAGCAGGTCGCGCGCCCGTATGCTCTCGATTGTCTCCGGGCGCAGCCGCGCCCCTTCCAGCTCGGCGCGCGAGGCATTAAAGACGGCTTCAGCCGAGCCGAAGCGTTCGAGCAGCATGGCCGCGGAGCGTGGGCCAATGCCCGGCGTCATGTTCAGAGCAATCCACTCTTTCATAAGAAGAGCGAGGATGAAGGCGGAAGGATGAGAGAGGAGAATTAACAGGGATAGAGAGGATAGTCAGGATAAAGAAAAGTCGATGCAGCATTCATGCAATCATGCTTTCTGTCTTCATCCTGACCATCTCTGTCCCTCCCTGTTAATCTCCTTCTTTCATCTTTGATGTGGCGGAGGCGTGTAGGAATCGAACCTACCTGAGCCTGCTCTCACAGGCTCACAGACGGTTTTGAAGACCGCGCCGTTCACCAGAACAGATGCGCCTCCGCAAAGTTTTGGGAGTGAGAAAAGCTACGCGCCGCCGGGGCGGCCTGTCAAGAGGCGCGACGCTCAGCGCTATCCCTATGCAGGGCTGCCGGAATTGTCACGCTCTTGTTTGACTGAATTAGTCGCGGCACATTACCATCTCTGGCACACGCCGGTTTCATCATTTGATCGCCAACTCATCAAAGGGAAGTGAACCAGTAATGGCAGAAGCGGAAGCTGTGGAGGCGCAAGGGTCGGGGCAGGAGAATGGGGCCGGGCTCGTGCAGTATCGCACGAGCGAGGGCATCGCGCTCCTCACGCTCAACGACCCTCCGGCCAACGCCTATACCTACGAGATGATGCGCGAGCTTGACCGCGCTATCCTTGAGGCGAGGATGGACGAGGGCGCGCATGTGATCGTCATCACCGGAGGAGGCGAGAAGTTTTTCTCGGCGGGCGCGAACATACGCATGCTCTCCGAGATGACGCCGCAATTCAAATACTATTTCTGCCTGCACGCCAACGAAACGCTCTCGCGGCTTGAGCAAACGCCTAAGCTCGTCATCGCGGCTTTGAACGGCCACACCGTCGGCGGCGGTCTTGAGATAGCGCTGGCCGCAGACCTGCGGCTCGCGCGGCGTGGCGCGGGTAAGATGGGTTTGCCGGAGATCACGCTCGGAGTGCTGCCGGGCACGGGCGGCACGCAGCGTCTCGTTCGCCTCGTCGGCAAATCCCGCGCGATTGAGCTGATGACGACGGGAGAGCTTTTCGACTTCGAGCGCGGCGTGGAGCTTGGCCTCGTCAATCATATCTACGAGGCCGAGACGGGCGAGCGCTTCATGCAGCAGGTGATGGACTACGCGCGACAGTTCACGCTGCCGGGCAAAGCCGCGCGGGCCGTCGGGCGCATCAAGCGCAGCGTTCAATCCGGCGCGGAGATTCCTTTTGAATACGGGCTCGCGCTCGAACGCGAGCTGCAACAGCAGCTCTTCCAATCCGAAGACGCCAGGGAAGGCTTAGACGCCTACATAGGGAAACGCAAGCCGCAATTCAAAGGCAAGTAAGCGGCTTCTTCTGTGAGCGCTTGCTCGGGGCCCGCGCGTGCTCGCCGCGAACTAAACTTATGGGATACGAAAACATCAAGGTCGTCTATGACGCGGGCATCGCTACGATCACGCTCAATCGTCCAGAGAAGCTGAACGCTTTTGTCGGGCACATGCGGCGTGATCTGGCCGAAGCTCTGGAGCGCGCGGCGAGCGCCTCGGAGGTGCGCGTCGTCGTCATCACGGGCGCGGGGCGCGGTTTTTGCGCGGGCGCGGACATACGCTACATGGCTGAGCTGATCGAGCGACAGGACGTGGACGAGTTCACGCGACTGCTCGGCGCCGGGCGCCGCGTGCTGACGACGATCAGGGAGATGACCAAGCCCGTCATCGCATCCATTAACGGCGCGGCATACGGAGCGGGCTTCAACCTGGCGCTCTGCTGTGATCTGCGCATCGCCGCGCAGACGGCCTCCTTCAGCCAGTCTTTCGTCAAAGTGGGCCTGCACCCGGATTGGGGCGGGACTTACTTTCTGCCGCGCATAGTGCCGAGCAATCTCGCCTGCGAGCTATTTTTTCTCGGCGAAGCGATTGACGCCGAGCGCGCTTTGCAGCTCGGCATCCTCAATAAGGTAGTGCCCGAGGCGGAGCTGGCGGCGGAAACGCGCTCGCTCGCCGAGCGCCTGCGCAATGCGCCCTACAGGTCAATCGCAGCGGCCAAGCATGCCGTCTATATGAGCGAGGAATCGAACCTTGAGCGCATGCTGCAATACGAAACGGAAGCACAGCTTCAATGCTTCCAATCGGAAGAGGCGCGCAAGGGCGTCCGCGCATTCCTTGAGCGGCGCGAGCCGCAACTGGTAAAACGCCAGGCCGTCAAGAGCCCGGAAGCCTGATGGCGCATCAAGCTTTCGACTTCGGACGTGGGACTTGAGACTTTGAGACTCTCAGGCAAAACTGCACTCATCACGGGCGGGGGGCGCGGCATCGGTCGGGCCATAGCCTTTGCGTTTGCGCGCGAGGGAGCGCAGGTTGCCGTCGTCGCGCGCACCGAGACGGAGGTCGCGCGCGTCGCCGCAGAGGTCAAGACGGAGTGCTCGACGCTAGCCGCCTCTTTCACCTGCGACGTGTCGGATAGAAAGAGCGTCGAGCGCATGTTCGCCGCCGTCACTGAGCGGTTCGGGCGCGGCGTCGATATTCTCGTCAACAACGCAGGCATCGCCGAGAGCGCGCCGCTCGTCAAAACCGACGACGAGATGTGGCAGCGTCACCTGGGCGTAAATCTTTCCGGGACCTTCTACTGCACGCGCGCCGCTCTGCCCGCGATGCTTGAGAGCGGGTGGGGACGCGTCATCAACATCGCTTCGATTGCGGGCAAGACGGGCGCGCCTTACATCTCAGCTTACTCCGCATCGAAGCATGGCGTGCTCGGCCTGACGCGCTCGCTGGCGCTCGAAGTGGCGACCAAAGGCATCACCGTCAACTCGATCTGTCCCGGCTACGTCGAGACGGAGATGACGGCGCACGCGGTCGAAAACATCACGGCCAGGACGGGCAAGAGCGGCGAAGAGGCACGCCGGATCATCGAGCGTATGAGCCCGCAAAATAGATTGGTCACGCCGGAAGAGGTCGCGGCCCTGGCCCTGCTACTGGCCTCGGACGAAGGGCGCGGAATCAACGGTCAGGCCATTAACGTGGACGGCGGCAGCGTTCTCTTTTAAGCAATCAACAGTCGGCTTTCGGTATGTGCTGATGGCTGAAAGCTGATTGCCGGTTGTTATGACTCTGAAATTCATTAACCCCGAATCGCTTGGCCCACCGCGCGGCTATGCCAACGGAGTGATTGCGCCGCCTGGCACAAGGCTGCTCTTCATCGCGGGTCAGATCGCTTGGGACGAGCGGCAGAAGATCATCGGCGCGGATTTCGCCGCGCAGTTCGAGCGCGCACTCATCAATCTCCTGGCCGTGGTGCGAGAGGCTGGCGGCTCGCCCGGCGATGTTGCGCGCATGGTCATCTACGTCACCGACAAAAGAGAGTATCTGGCCGCGCAGCGCGAGGTGGGTCGCCGCTGGCGCTCTCTGATGGGCAGCCATTTCCCCGCGATGGCCCTCCTGGAAGTCAAGGGCCTGCTCGAAGATGAAGCGAAAGTGGAGATTGAAGGAATAGCTGTAATACAGTGACAAGTGACAAGTGACAAGTGACGAGCCTGGATTGAAGCTTTCAGCTCATCACCATCACTCATCACTTCACTCGTCACTCGTCACTCGTCACTGTTTACTTATGGATCCGAAAAGCTTTCTTTACGAGGTGCGGGAGGGCGTGGCGACGATCACGCTCAACCGTCCCGAGCGCCTCAACGCGCTGACGTTTGAGGTTTACCGCGAGTTGACGGACGCCTTCGCGGCTTTGCGTACGGAAGAGGGGGTGCGCGTCGTCGTCATCACGGGCGCAGGACGCGCCTTTTGTTCCGGCGGCGACGTGCACGACATCATCGGCGAGCTGTTCGCACGCGACATGCAGGGACTGCTTGAGTTCACGCGCATGACTTGCGAGTTGGTGCGAAACATACGCGCACTGCCAAAGCCGGTCATCGCCAGCCTGAATGGAACGACCGCCGGGGCTGGCGCGTGCATTGCTCTCGCCTCGGACATACGCATCGCGAGCCCTGCGGCCAAGATCGCTTTCCTCTTCGTGCGCGTGGGCCTGTCAGGCGCGGACATGGGCGCGGCATATCTGCTGCCGCGCGTGGTCGGATTAACGAAGGCGACCGAGCTGCTCTACACGGGTGATTTCCTGTCGGCGGAAGAGGCCGTCTCCGTCGGCCTTTATAATCGAGTCGTACCGGCGGAAGAGCTTGCTGAAAGGACGCGCGAGCTGGCCGTGCGCCTCGCGCGTGGGCCCGGTTTCGCGCTGGCGATGACGAAAGAAATGCTCGACCGCGAGATGGACGTGAGTCTCGACACGGCGCTCGAATGGGAAGCGCAGGCGCAGGCCGTATGCATGCAGCACCCGGATTACCGCGAAGCATATGAGGCTTTCGTCGAGAAACGCGAGCCAAGATTTAAAGGGCAGTGACAAGTGACGAGTGACAAGCAAGAGAAAGCTTTCCACTCGTCACTTGTCTTCGGCTCGTCACTTGTCACTTGTCATTCGTCACTGCTTTCTTATGGATCGTTTTATCGAGCAGACTCCGTTTTTCACTACTGAGCAGCGCAACCTGGCGATGAGCGTGGCGGGGTTTGCGGAGCGAGAGATAGAGCCGCGCGCGGGCGAAGAAGAGGATGTCGAGGCGCAGTTTCGCGCTCTGCTCGCGCTCCTGGCCGGGGCAGACCTCTTGCGCTACGCCGTCGCCCCGGCGGGCGGTGCGCTCGACGCGCGCGCGCTCTGTTTGATTCGAGAGACGCTCTCTTATTCTTCTTCGCTCGCAGACCTGGCCTTCGTCATGCAGGGTCTGGGAACCTTTGCGATCAGCCTCGCCGCGCCCGATCATGTGCAGGACTTCTGGCTCAAGCGCGCGACGGAGGGACGCGCTATCGCCGCTTTCGCTCTGACCGAACCCGAAGCGGGCTCCGACGTGGCCGCCATTCAAACCACGGCGCGGCGCGACGGCGATGCCTACATCCTTGACGGGCGCAAGCGTTTTATCTCGAACGCGGGTCTGGCGGATTTCTATACGGTCTTTGCGCGGACGGCGACGCGCGCAGACGGTCGCCCGGAGATTTCGGCCTTCGTCGTCGGCTCACGCCTGCCCGGCTTCAGCGTGCTCAAGCGAACGCAGATGATCGCTCCTCATCCGATAGGCGAAATAGAGTTCAAGGGCTGCCGCGTTCCCGCCGAGGATATGGTCGGGCGTGAGGGCGACGGCTTTCGTCTGGCCATGCAGACGCTGGACACTTTTCGCGCGAGCGTCGGCGCGGCGGCCTGCGGCATGGCCGGTCGCGCGCTCGACGAAGCCATTATTTATGCGACCAGCCGCAGGCAATTCGGTCGCCTGCTGGCCGAGCACCAGTTGATTCAAGAGAAGCTGGCCCAGATGGTGACGGAGCTGGACGCAGCCCGCCTGCTCGTCTACCGCGCAGCCTATCTCAAGGACATGAGCGCAAGCCGCGTCACGCGCGAAGCGAGCGAGGCCAAGCTCTTCGCTACCGAAGCCGCCGGGCGCATCGTAGACAGCGCGCTCCAGATTCACGGCGGCAGCGGCCTCGTGCGCGGCTCCGTCATCGAGCGTCTTTACAGGGACGTGAGGGCGCTGCGCATATACGAAGGAACGTCCGAGATTCAGAAGCTAGTGATCGCCAGCCAGCTTTTGAAGGAATAATACCGGGCGGCAATCCAGAGAGAGAGGACGCGGGGTCAATGCAGTCAGCACCGCCAAAGCTCCCGGGCGGGTCTTTCAACATTGACAACCCGCCCGGGAGCTTTGGCGGTGCTGACCTCTTCGTCTATTGCAACCTGGTATAAGGGAGGTCGGATTTACGCGAGGCGTCTATGAGAATCAAGATCATCGGCGGTGGGCCCGCCGGGCTCTATTTCGCGCTCCTGATGAAGAAGGGCAATCCGGCGCACGAGGTCACAGTCTTTGAGAGGAATGCGCCCGATGACACGTTCGGCTGGGGCGTGGTCTTTTCCGACAAGACGCTCTCTTACCTCAAAGAGAATGATGAGGAGACCTACCAGCGCATCACGGAGCGGTTCGAGATGTGGGACAACGTGGATGTCGTCCACCGCGATCAGAAAGTCACGATTCGCGGCAACAGGTTTTCGGGCATCGCGCGCCTTGAGCTGCTCAATATTCTACAGCATCGCTGCCGGGCACTCGGCGTCGAGCTGCGTTTCCGCACCGAAGTCTCGGACATCGAAGCACTCGCCGCTCGCTCAGACTTACTCGTCGGCGCTGACGGCATCAATTCGACCGTCAGGCAAAGGTATGCGGAGTTTTTCGAGCCTTCCTTAAGCGTGCGCCGGAACAAGTACATCTGGTATGGCACGAACCAGCTCTTTCATGGGCTCACGCTCACGTTCCGCGAGACCGAGGCAGGGGTCTTCGCCGCGCACTCCTATAAGTTCAACAAGATGACCAGCACCTTTATCGTCGAGTGTGACGAAGAGACCTGGAAGCGTGCCGCGTTCGAGCGACTGACGGACGGCGAGACGCGCAGCTACCTGGCCCAGGTCTTCCTCGGTGATCTTCACGGCCACCCGCTGCTCTCGAATAATTCCAAATGGATCAACTTCGTCAACGTCAAGAACGCTCATTGGAGCCACGACAACATAGTGCTTCTCGGCGATGCTCTGCATACGGCGCACTTCTCCATCGGTTCCGGCACAAAGCTCGCGCTCGAAGACGCCATCGCGCTCTATAGCTGCTTCAACGAGAGGACGGAAGTGACGGCGGCTCTCGCGGAGTTCGAGCGGCGGCGCAAGCCCGTGATAGAAGAGTACCAGGAAGCCGCCTACGAAAGCCTCGTCTGGTTCGAGAACGTGAAAGACTATATGTCTCTCGCTCCCCTTCCCTTTGCCTACAAGCTGATGACCAGGAGCAAGAAGATTGACTACGACAACCTGAAGAAGAGAGACCCGCAATTCATCGCCGCTTACGAGGCCGCAGGAAGTTGACGCGAGGGGATGAGAGACAAACTCTCATCCGGCTCTGCGGGCGCGACTCAAGCGAACTTAGCACGCTCCGACTGCCACTCTTCGTACATCCAACCCATTCGCAGAAGATGAGCCGGGCTGACATTTGACCTGGAAATGGGCCAGCCGAGCACGCTGAGAAGCATTCGCTCCACGACCCATCGCAGGTGCAGGCGCGCGCAAGTCAGAGCCTCTGCCGGACGGCTCAGGAAAGGGTCGCCGTGCACGAGCCGGTGGCGGATTTCCATGAGCGGCCACTCCTCAGCCCTGCCGAGGACGGGCCACAAATCCGACAGGTCTAAAGAATAGTGCTCGCAGAATCTTTTGAAAACGTAAGAGAAAGGAAAGCGGTTCAATTCCCGAATCTTCTCATAGATGAGACCTCGCTTCACGCTTTCATCACGAAGCAGAGCGTGCTGCTTCAGCCATCTCCTGAGATCACTCTCCAACAGGCTGAACTCTTCCGCACGGAGAATTTCATACTCGTCCTGGCGTCGAAAGAAAGTGAGCACGGATTCCAGGGCGGCATATAAACTGATGAAAGAGAGTTCCAGATTGTCGCCGTCCGATTGAAGCGTGAAATTGATGGCGCGATAGAGAATATCGCTCAGCTCCGCGCGCTCGCACGCATGGGCTGCGACAGCCGAGAACTCTTCGACGCTCGCTTCGTCAATCAGGACGGGGCCCGCTTCGGCCCGATCATCTGAATTCAAAGGCCGCCTTGCTCCCAGGCTCCTCAGCAATACCGTATGGTCTAACATAATCGCTGCGGACGCGGCATGAGTTTCGCGCGGGGGGCGGGCGTGCGCTCTCAGGCTCGTTTCTCTTTCTTCCAATGCGGAGGAATGAGGCGGCGGCGGCTATCATCGCTGAGCGTGATGTCGGGCTCAGTCAGCTCGGCGCGATCCCAGAGCTTGCACGTCACCTGCTTGTGCGCCTGATCCAGACCTTCGCAGTAATTGGTGTAGGTGCAGCGGCGCACCTCCGAGCCGCGCCCCGTGCGAACCTTTTGAAACCAGTCGGGGTCGGCGAGCGCCTGTCGAGCCAATCCGACGATGTCTGCCTCTCTGCGTGCGAGTATGCCCTCGGCCTGCTCGAAGGTAGCTATGCCGCCCGTGGCAATAAGCGGTGTCGAGAAACCTTCGGCGTTGACGGCCCGCTTGATCGCGGCGACGAGCGGGACGCTGCGGCTGAAAGGGCCGCGTTCGTCCGAGAGCACAGTCGGCATGCATTCATAACCGCTCTGGCCCGTGTAAGGATAGACGGCCTGGCCGACCTTCGGCTGCGCCGCGTCCTCAAACTTCCCTCCCTTCGAGATCGAAAGATAGTCGAACCCGGCGCGCGCAAACTCTCGTCCGAAGTAGACGGCGTCTTCGAGACGATTTCCACCCGCGATCACTTCGTCGCCGAGGAAGCGCACGCCGATGGTGTAATCAGAACCCGCGCGCTCGCGCACCGCGCGGTAGATTTCCAGCGGCAAGCGCACGCGGTTTTCTCGCGGCCCGCCGTAGCCGTCCGCCCGGTCATTACGCGCGCTCAGGAATGAGGCCATCGTGTAGGCATGAGCGTAGTGCAGCTCAACGCCGTCGAACCCGGCCTCGCGCGCACGCGCCGCAGCCTGCGCGAAAATCTCAGGCAGCACTTCCGGCAGGTCGCGTATGTGTGGCAACTCAGTGTCCGTCACCCTCTCACGATAACCGAATCGCAGCGACTCAAGCTCGCGCTCGTCCAGCACGCTCTCCAACAGCTCGTCCGGTGCAGCCTTGAGGAAAGCGCGCACCTCCTCTTCGCTTCCTTCGAGCCAGCGCGAATCACCGGTTGCCTCCGCGAGAGCCCGTCTGTGCCGCGCCTTTAAGACCAGAAAGCGGTCGAAGAATGTCACTCTCTCAGGGCGACGCTTGACCGTCAGAAAATCTATGATCTGAATGAAGAGGCGCGTGTGAGCGCCGCTCGCGGTACGTACGGTCTTGACCAGCTCGCGCAGGCCCGGAATGAAGCGGTCATGGCCTATGCGTAGCAACGGCCCGCTCGGAATATCACGCACGCCCGTCGCCTCGACGACGATTGCGCCGGGCCGCCCGGCGGCGAAGCGCGCGTACCATTCGAGATTATCCCGCGTCACAAGGCCGTCTGCGGTCGCGCGCCAGGGAACCATAGCTGGAACCCAGGTGCGGCTCTCAAGCTCAATTGGGCCCACGCGGACGGGCCCAAAGAGGAGCGAGCGTGCCGCCTCGTCTTCGGTCGGCCAGCGCGTCTCAGGGATTTCGTGTCTGATCGGATGAGCGAAGCGCCACATAGGTTGAAGCCGAAAGTGTATCAGGTTTGACGAGGCATGAATAACTATTAAGGCGGCTCGAAGCCGGGGAAGGAATTAACAGGGATGAAGAGAGATGGTCAGGATAAATACAAAAGCAAGGATGAAAGATAAAAGCATTGCCGGCTGAATCGTTTATGGCGTTTTCTTGATCCTGATAATCTCTCTTCATCCCTGTTTGAATCGTTCGCGCATTGACAGGGGCGCGCCGCTAGACGTTCAATGGAGTAGACGAATATAGTGTCTTTATTCAGGAGGAAACCAACGATTGACGGATGAGCTTTTAAAGTGGCGGGGCGAATTCCCTATCCTGGATAAGACCGTCTATTTGATCTCGCATAGTCTCGGCGCGATGCCGCGTCAGACATACGAGCGGCTGCACGAGTACGCCGAGACATGGGCGACGCGCGGCGTGCGCGCCTGGGCCGAAGGCTGGTGGGACATGCCCGTCACGCTCGGCAACGAGGTGGCGCGCATCATCGGCGCAAGCCCCAACACGGTCGTCATGCATCAGAACGTCTCCATCTGCCAGTCGCTCATCCTCTCGTGCCTGGACCCGCAGCCCGGCAGGAATAAGATCGTCTACGAGGGACTGAACTTTCCTTCGGTCATGTACGTCTACGAAGCGCATGCGCGCGACGGGCGTTTTCGCATCGAGACCGTCGAGTCCGAAGACGGCATCACCATCCCTCTCGAACGAATGCTCGCGGCCATTGACGAAGAGACGCTGCTCGTCCCCATCTCTCACGTCCTCTTCAAAAGCGGCTTTCTGCAAGACGCGCGCGCCATCACCGAGCGCGCACACGAAGTCGGCGCGATGGTCGTCCTGGACACGTACCAGTCGGCGGGCACGGTTCCCTTCAGCGTCAAAGAGTTGAACGTGGATTTCGCTACCGGAGGCTCCGTCAAGTGGCTGTGCGGTGGGCCCGGCGCGGGCTATCTCTACGTGCGCCCCGATCTGCAAAGAAAGCTTGAGCCGCGCACGACCGGCTGGATGGCCCACGAAGCGCCCTTCGCTTTCGAGAGCGGGGGGATTCGCTACGCGCCGGGCATAGCGCGTTTCCTGCACGGCTCGCCAGCCGTCCCGGCGCTCTATGCGGCGCAGTCCGGCTACCGGATTATCAACGAGATCGGCGTCGAAAAGATTCGCGCCAAGAGTATGCGTCAGACGGCGCGACTGATCGAGCTGGCGAAGGAAGCTGGCTTTCGCGTGACGAGCCCAGCCGACGGGGCGCAGCGCGGCGGGACGATCACCATCGCCGACGAGCATGCCGCCGCGATCACAGCCGAGTTGATACGTCGTGAGTTTATAGTTGATTACCGTCCGGGCGCGGGCGTCCGCGTCTCTCCCCATTTCTATACCACGGACGAAGAGCTGGCACTCGTTATCAACGAGATGAAAATTATCCGGGACACGCGCGCCTACACCGCACACGAAGCGGCTGGCGCTGCATTTTGATTACAGTGATAAGTGGCAAGTGTGGAGTCGCGGGCCTGGACAAGGTTTTAAGTTCTTAACTTGTCACTCGTTACTCAGTCACTCGTCACTGCTTTCTTATGGCAAACGAATATGGCGGCGATGCGCCGCTCTCTTATAACAAGTACCTGCGCGTGGCGGACCTGATCGGGCTACAGGACTGCCTCTCTGACCCGGCGCATCATGACGAGCTGCTGTTCATCACGATTCACCAGACGTATGAGCTGTGGTTCAAGCAGATACTGCATGAGATGGATGCTGCCATCGCGCAGATGAGAGAAGATCGCGCGGCGGCGGCGGCGCGTGCGCTGCGCCGTGTCGTCGAGATAGAGAAGGTGCTCATCAACCAGATACATATTCTTGAGACGATGACGCCGATCAACTTTCTGGGCTTCCGCGACCAGCTCAATCCGGCGAGCGGCTTTCAATCCATGCAGTTCCGCGAGATCGAATTCACCTCCGGCCTCAAAGACCAGGAGACTCTGCGCAGCTTCTCCACGGACGAGTTTGCCAGCAAGCGCCTGGCCGCGCGCTACGAGGGACAGTCGCTCGACGCGGCCTTCTACGCGCTGCTCACGCGACGCGGACTGGATGCTCCCGCCGACGATGCGACGCTCGGGCGCGAAGAGCGCCAGCGCCTCTACGGCAAGAGGACGCGCGCCGTTTTAGAAGTGCTCACACATTTCGAGCAGCGCTACGAAGAGTTTCAACTGGCCGAGAGCCTGATCGAGCACGACGAATACTTCTCTCTCTGGCGCTCGCATCACGTCAAGATGGTCGAGCGCATGGTCGGAACCAAGCGCGGCACAGGCGGCTCTGAAGGCGTAGGCTATCTGCGCACGACCCTCGACAAAAAATTCTTCCCCGAGCTCTGGGAGGCACGCACCTACCTGGACACAAAGCACGGCGAGGGCGGCTGTCCCTTTACAGGTAAATCCTGAAGCGGAATTTATCAGGATGAACAGGATAAGCGCTAACAGCAGGATGAAAGATAAAAGCATTGCCGACTGAATCGTTCATCTCTTGATCCTGACAATCTCTGTCCATCACTGTTAGTTTTATCCACCGACGTATGAAGATCGAATTCCCCGAACGATTCAACATGGCCGACTACTTCCTCTATCACAACGTAGAGGAGGGGCGCGCAGATAAGACCTGCCTGTACTTCAGGGATGAGAGCTACACCTATGGGGAAGCGGTGCGGATGTCGAACCGGGCGGGCAATGCTTTGCGTGAATTGGGCGTGGAGATGGAAGACCGCGTTCTGCTCGTGCTGCCGGATTGCCCGCAGTTCGTCTGGACATGGTTCGGCGCGAGCCGCATAGGGGCCGTCATCACGATGGTCAACCCGCTTCTGCCCGCAGAGGATTACAGGTATTACCTGGAATATACGCGCGCCCGCGTCGCCGTCATTCACGAGTCGCTGCTTGCGACCTTTACCGAAGCCGCCGCGGGAGCGCGTCACCTGCGCCGGGTGCTCGTCGTCGGCGACGAGCGCGGGGATTTCCTGTCGTTCAATCAGGCGGTGATGAGCATGGCGGAAGAGTGCGAGCCTGCCGACACGCATCGAGACGACATAGCGATCTGGCTTTTCACTTCCGGCTCGACGGGCCATCCCAAAGGCGCTGTCCACCTGCATCACGACCTGCCGTACAACACTGAATGCTACGCGAAGGGCGTGCTCAAAGTGAGCGAGCGAGACCTGACGGTCTCCGTCCCGAAGCTCTTTTTCGGCTATGCGACGGGCACGAACCTGCTCTTCCCCTTTGCCTCCGGCGGCGCGACCGCCCTTTTTTCCGAAAGGTCAACGCCGGAAAAACTCTACGAAGTGATAGAGCGCTATCGCCCGACCATCCTGACCAACGTGCCGACGATGATCAACGCGATGCTCAACATGGAGGGAGCCGCCGACAGGGATTTATCATCGCTGCGGATGTGCCTCTCAGCCGGAGAAGCCTTGCCCGCAGAACTCTACGAGCGCTGGATGAAGAGATTTGGCGTGGAGATTCTGGACGGTATCGGCTCGGCTGAGATGTTCCACATCTACATCACGAACCGTCCGGGCGATGTCGTGCCCGGAAGCCTGGGCCGCATAGTGGAGGGCTACGAAGCGCTGATCGTTGACGCCGACGGGCGCGAAGTGGCGACGGGCGAGATGGGCACGCTGCGTATTAAGGGCGATTCGGCGGCGCTCTGCTACTGGCAGGCGCACGAAAAGTCTAAGGAGACCTTCGCGGGCGATTGGTGCACGACGGGCGATCAGTTTCACACGGACGAGGACGGCTACTACTGGTATCACGGTCGCACGGACGACATGCTGAAAGTCTCCGGCGTCTACGTCGCCCCCTCGGAAATCGAGAACTGTTTGCTGCAACACGAGGCGGTGCTCGAATGCGCCGTCATCGGCCACGACGCGGGCGATCATCTCATCAAGCCCAAAGCCTTCATCGTCCCACGCCTGCCCGCCGAAGCTTCCGAAGAGTTGGCCCATGAGATCAAGGACTTCGTCAAATCAAGGCTCGCGCTCTACAAATACCCACGCTGGATTGAGTTCGTCTCCGCCCTCCCCAAGAATGATCGCGGCAAGATCGACCGCAAACGCTTAAAGACAGCGAAGAGTGGAGAGTGATGAGTTAAAGACAGGTTCACGGCTCATCACTCGTCACTTATGGCTCATGACTCACGACTCGTAATTCATCACTCATTCAATCATCACTCTTCAATTCTATTGAAAGCCGCTCGGCCCTTTCCCGGATTATCTCTTTACAGACGTTGTCGAATATGTCGCTGATTTCGGTGCTGTAACCGCCAAGCTCAAGGCAACCATCGGCACGCTCACGAAACCGTTCATGCACACATCGAGCCTTGAAGGTCTTGACTCCGCGCAGAGCCTGCTCGGCGCTCATATAGCCATATTTATATTTCTGGACGACATAGTCCAAATTATCCAGCTCAGAGAAAACATACATTGACTGTTGAAAGCTCTGCTGGTCGCCAACAGCCCCGATCAGCTCGCGGGCGGTAGCCCACTCCTGTAATCTTTTATTGGAAGCCTCAAGCCTCTCATAAAACTTCTCAATCGAGGCTTCAAATCGAGCCGCGCGCCACTGCTGATAGCCAAGGACGAAGGCACCTAATGCGACGACGGCCGTTGCCACCTGAATCCCATTCAGTTTTTGCGTGTCGAGATAGAGATGAGTAAAAAATCCGAGAGCGAGAGCCGCGAAAACTACGAGGCTGACGTATATCCAGGGACGACGGCGGATAGCGAAGCCCCGATCCAGTCCGTAATCTTTAAGTTCCTGAGAAGGACTTTTCTCTGTCGTTCGAGACATATATTCTTCCCTTTCCCGGAGGAAGAAGAATCCGGCCTCTATTTGGCTTTGGTTCTGAGGCGCTGGGCGAGTGTGCGTATGACGCCGGTGGCGATGGCCGGGTCTGTGTTGAGCGCGGCGCGGAAGGCATCGCCGTTGAGGCGCAGGACGCGCACGCCGCCCGGCTTGGCGACGACTGTGGCCGAGCGCGGCGCGGGATCGAGCACCGCCATCTCTCCGATAAAGCCGCCGGCGTCTTCCTCCGCCACGACTTCCGCCTCCTCGCCCTGACCGACAATGACTTTGACGCCGCCAGCCAAAATGATGAAGACCTCATTGCCGGGCTCGCCTTCGACGCACAGAGCCGCACCGGCGGCGTATTCATGCTCGACGCTCGCACGCGACAACTCGGCCAGGCCCTCCGGCGGAAGCGAAGAGAAGATCGGGGCCGAACGCATAGAGATCATCTTCTCCACCGTGCTCAAGCCTGCGTGAGCGCCGACAACGCTCGTTTCCTTTCCCTCCCGGCGCTGCAAATGCGCGGCGGTCTCTCTGACAAGCTCATGCTCGTCGGCGCTCAAGCGGGCGAGCAGTTCGGCATCCGCCGCCCCGCGCTCGGCCAGGATGTGTAGCGCGACGGCGCGTATATAAGGGTCAACGCTCTCGGTCTGGACGCGCAGGATGCTGGCGAAGGTCGTCTGCTCGGACTGCTTGACTCTGGCCTCCGTGTGCGCGGCGAGGAGGCGGTCGCCGATGGCCGACGGAATCTGCCCGCTCAATTGTTCGACTGCCGTCTGGCGCTGCTGCGCGTCGTTCGAGCAGAGGCCCGCGCGTATGACGAGGCTCGTCTCGTCTCTGGGCTCGAAGCTCAGGCTGCGAAGCAGCCGGTCAACGGCGTGGACGCGCCGACGGCGCAGGAGGTCTTTGAGGAGGTCGTGGGCCAGAGAGGGCGGCTCGGAGTTGAGCGCATTGATCGCATGAGACGTGCGTTCGATGATGCCTAGTTCTTCGGCGAGGCGCGTGGCGATTCCGCCCGTGCCGCCCAGCAACTCGTCGAGCACCACGGCATGCTCCTCTTTCGTCACGCGGTATTCGGCGCGCAGCATCATGATAAAGCTGTCGTCGGCGTCGCCTTCGGCAGCGAGCACGCGTTCGAGATAGTTTTCCAGGGCACGCTTGTAGGTTTCAAGCTGGAGGCGCTTTTCCGCCGAAATCTGCTTCGACGGATCGTTGATCATCGCGCGCTCTTCTTCGGCAAGCGCGGCCATCACCTTCTCGTGATCGGCCTTCTTGATCTGCAACTGGCTGCGCAGCGATTCCAGAAGCTGCACTTCCTCGCGCGTGACGAAACCGTTGGCTAAGGTCTCGCGCACGGCGTCCTTGTAGATTTCGATCACCTGCGCCTGACCCTTGGCGCTCTCGCGCGTGCGTATGGTGTGAATCAGGAAAGCCTCGTGGAGGTCTCTGGGCGGCTGTATGTCCGTCCACTCCCAGCGCTTGATGACGTTGCGTGCGAGGGTCTCTTCGGCGAAGAGCTTCTGCGTGCGGCGCAGTCGCCTGACGAGGAAAAGCGTCGCGGTGAGGACAACCAGGATCAGGAAGAGGTGCGGCACGACCCAGGGCGCTCTCCAAAGCGTCGGCGCTCCGGCGAAGGTGTAAAAGGTGGTGAAGGCAGCGAAGGCCGCAATCGAGAACATGATGTGGCGCACGCGCGCCTCGTCCGCCTCGGGCTCGCGCCGCTTGAGCCAGCGCCCGATGGGGCCTTCAAGACTGGAGAGTATAAGGTAGCTCAAGAGGCCGCAGACGACTAGGGTCAACATCGCGGCGAGTGCGCGCGGGACGACGGGCAGAAAAAAGAACCCGGCTGTGCGCGCGTCGTGGCCCGGCAGGAAGGCGTAGTGAATGACCATCTCGTCATTGGTCCACTTGCCGTCGAAGTAGGCGCTCCATCTTCCCGCTTGCAGGTAGTAGTAGAAGTAGAAGCCGAAGACCAGACCCGGAAAGACGAAATAGGCGAACCTCTTCGGCACGGAGCCTATCTCTTTCCAGTAGCCGTTCTCCTCGTTGATGTCGGGACAGAGATTCTTGCAGGCGGTGCATTTGGTGCATTGCGAGTTGGGCGTCTCGCGCAGGCCGTGCGGCTCGGTGTAAATCTTTTCGATGAAGGTCAGCGGGCAGATGTAGTTACACCAGGTCTTGCCCGTATAGAACGCGCCGAAGATAAGCGCCGCCAGAGAGATCAGCACGAAGAAGGCCGTGATGGCGTGGCCGTCGCCGTTGGTCGAGATCAGTCGCAGCCAGAGCGAGACGGTAAAGATGGCGACGGGGATGTAGTAGTAGTTGGCCTGAAGCCAGGGCGAGGCTTTCTTGACACCCGGACGACGCAGGCGCACCGGAATCTGCGCGAAGAAGGCGAGCGGGCAGATGCGCCGCCAGCGATGATAGCCGACCAGCACGATGAAGAGCGGAATGGCCGCGACGACCACTGTCCAGACGATGCGCCCGGCGTAGGGCTGCATCATGTGCGCGAAGACAGGGACGGCGATGAAGACGGCGAGCGCGACCCATTTAATGGGCTCGACCCACCATTCCACTTCCCCTTCGGCGGCACGCTTGGGCGCAGTCGCAGGCAGAGATTTGGTGATCGGTGTCGCGGGAGGTCTGGGCGTTGCAACGGCCATAACGTATTAAGGATGAAAGATGAAGGATGAAATGAGCTACAACAGCTTGAATGCTTTTACTTCATCCTTCATCCTTCATCCTTTCTTTATCCTCTTCCCTTGGTGGTGTCGAAGGGCCAGTTGTCTGTGAGCGCCTGTTCGATCTGGACGCGTAGGTTCAGGTAATCGCGCATCGTGCCACGGAAGTTGTCAACCTGCTCCTGCTCGTTGCGGCGCAGGAATTCGCTGCGCACTTCGTCCGGCGTCAGGACGAAGAAGAGCCTGGGGATGTCGCGCGTCCGGCCCATCTGGGCCAACTGCGCCGGATTGCTGACAGACGTGTCCAGGTAGTCGCCTTCATCGAAATTGCGGACGTGGCACTGTATGCAGGTCATCCCGCGCTCTTCCATCAAGCGTCGGCGCGGGTCGCGCAAAGGTGTTTCCTCGACCATGAACCGCTCTTTAAAGGGGCGTGAAGTTGAAGAGGCGTCAATGGTCTGGCCGCGCCCGTCATGCTCTTCGGGGATGGCTGCGAAGCCGAGCACGTCTATCAGCTTGTCGAAATCCTTGACGTAAGAAGCAGTGCCGGGCACGAAGGCGGGTGCGGGCACAGGCTTGTAGGCTTTGCCGTCGGGCGCTTTGATGCTCGTCGCAAAGCCGTCAATGACCTCGTTGTTGAAGGCCAGCTCGCGCCGACCGCCGCGCTCGACCGCGACGACTTTCATCACGCCGAGCGCCCAGCCGTTGCCGCTCACGTAGCGCCCCTGCGCGTCCAGAGTGTCATCGCCGCCGAGCCGCGCATTGTGCGGGAGCGCAGCGAAGTTCGCCTGCATACGCGGGTCGGACGCGTCCGCGTAGGTGACGACGCGCGTGATGAAGTCCGAGAGGGCTTCGCCGTATTTTCTCTTATCCCCGGCGACGAAGGGCTTGAGGTTCGCGCCGTCGAAGAAGGCGTCGTGGAAAAGCGTGGCGAAGGCGCGATTGTTCTTCTGCCGCCATTCGTTGTCCTTGAGAATTTCGGGGTCTTTGCCGCGTGTGATGCGCATGCGCGGCATGAGGTAGACGGGCTCTGCGGCGACCACGTTGCGATAGACGAGCCGCAGCTCGAAAATCTTTTTATTGACGCGCGGGCGCACCATGATGAGCCGCCAGTTCTCGGCGTTCCACTGGCGATTGAAGCGCGGGCTGTCCGGGTCTATCTCCTCGTTGCGATGAAGCGCCGCCAGATTCTTCAAGGCATCGCGGAAGAGCGCCGCGCCCGTGGTCTTCTGCACTGGATTGTCCGGCTTGATCTGCTTGCTCGCCTCTATCTCGGCGATGCGCTGGAACATGGCCGTGACGGGCCATTGCCGGTTGGCCGCTTCGAGGCGTTCGGCGTCCGTGATGGAGATGAGCGTTTCGACGGCCAGCGGCGCGGGCGCGACCACAGGCAAAGCGACTGCCTGCGGCTCGATGGCGATGCTGAAGGTCTTGAGGACTGTGCGCGGCGTCTTGCCTGTCCCGCGCGGGCTTTCGGTCAGGCGCACGGCGAAATCGCCACGCCGTCCATCGGAGGGCAGCGGCGTCCAGTCAACAGTCAAAGTCTTCTCATTATATTTGGCGGAGGCGGGCTTCTGCACCAGCTCGACGCGCACGTCGTCGCTCTCTTCGTCAATGACGGCGAGGCCGAAAAAGATGCGTTGGCCCACCCCTACGCGCTTGAACCTGATCTCGTCCAGCTCTGGCTGGCGATTGACGCCCGGGGCGCTCGCGTTCGTCGGTGGGCCCATGATCTGGCCAGCCGCCAGGGCGCTCGCCGGACGCCCCAGCCTTGAGGCGAGCATGACGATTGAGAGGACGCCGAACAGGAGCAGGCAAACAAATTTGAGCGTCCAGACGACAGATGAGCGCAGGGGGGGATTGCGACGTTCTTTCATAGTTCTTAGGTAATCGAAAACAGCTTGCAAAGCGGAACGGCTCAGCCCTTGAGCCGAACCTGTGAGCGCGCTGAAAGCGTGCGGGTCAAATGTTGAGAAATGCCGGGAGACATCTGTCTTCTTAATAACAAGTGATATTCAAACCTGCGCGGCGACGCTTGTCAAGCAGGCTGCCACTCGCGCTCATGAACGGGGATTTCGCGCACCCACATCATAACGGTCTTTCCCGAGCAAACGCCTCATCGCTTCGCATCGGGGCGAATAAAGGGCGGCTGCACGTCTGTCGCCGTGAGCATATTGTAGAGGCGCGGCCTGCGGTAAGCGTTCCC
This sequence comes from Pyrinomonadaceae bacterium, assembly GCA_036389095.1. GTDB lineage: Bacteria > Acidobacteriota > Blastocatellia > Pyrinomonadales > Pyrinomonadaceae > DASQYE01. The sequence continues at coordinate 23,611 of DASVQM010000052.1, read as the reverse complement.
CCAGCTCTCTCTTTCGCGGTAGGCCCGCAGGCTGTCGAGATCAAATGTCGCCAGGTATACGTCTTCGCTCTCTCCGGCTTCGATGATGAGCGTGTCGCGCGCCAGAGCGTCCGGCACCGGGTAGGCCACGGCGTCGAATGCCGCAGAGTGGCCGTTGTTCTGCGGCGCGGCATAGTTGGTCATCGCCACGCCGACCATATTCTCATAGGCGCGTGTCTTGAACTGGCCCAGGCGGTGAATATCAAGCGTGCAGGCATTGGGCGTCAGGATAAGCTCCGCGCCTTCGAGCATCAGAATCCGCGCGCTTTCAGGAAACTCCCTGTCATAACAGATCATGAAACCCACCTTCACCTCGCCCTGCAATGTATCGAGCGCGCACACTGGAAAGCCGTCGCCGGGCGTGAGCGCCGCCTCCAGGTCGAACTCGCAGGTGTGAACCTTCGCGTAGGTCAGCGCAATCTGGCCGTGACGATCAATGAGCGATGCGCTGTTACGCGGCGCAGCGTCCCAGCGCTCAAGGTAGGTGAGCGCAATCGCCATCTTCAGCTCCCGCGCGAGGTTTCTGAAGTGGGTCATGAACGGGTCGTCACGGCTGATGGCCCGCGCCCGCCACTCTTCAAGCGCGCCCTCGCGCCTCTGGTCGAAGAAGGTCATCCCCACGCTCCACATCTCCGGGAAGAGCGCTATATCGGCTCCCATCGCATGAGCACGACGACAAAAGGACTCCCCTTTTGCCAGGGCAGCAGCCCTGTCAAAGCCGCAGCCGGTCATCTGCAATAAGGCAACCTTGATTACTTTCATAGAGCTTCCGAGAAGATGAAGACAATGCTGCCGGACTCAGCTCGCGCAGCCCGTTCGTCTCACTTGTCCAGGCATGAGAGGGAGCGAAATAAGATTCGTTACGCCGATTGACGTTTCCATCGCAACTCGATTTCCACCTCTTCCTCGTCGCCCGTGCGTTCATACTCGAACTCTATGGACGCATAAGGAGGGATATAGATACGCTCTCCTGCTATCTGTATCTCGAAGGTTTTCTCCTCTTCGAGCGCGTCGGCTAAACGCCTGAGCTTAGCGACGACCTCCTTTGTCGAGTAAGATTTCTCCGCCTCTTTGTCATCCTTCATCATTTATCTCCCGCGAATGAAATTCGCCTTGTCCTGAGCACGCGCTCCGACCGGCGCAATAAGAGCTTGCCCGACATTCTACAGCAGATTTGCGCCAGGGCGACGCCGTCAAGCGTGCTTATCCTTACAGGATTGCAGAGCGATGATCTTCGAATCCGCCCGCCGCCTTTTTTTGGCGAATCAGTTTCGGCGATCCAGGTCGTAGTCGCGCAGGCGGCGGTAGAGGGTGGAGGGAGAGATTCCCAGAATCTCTGCGGTCTTGGCGCGATGCCAGTTGGTCTGTTCGAGGGCGGCGAGGATTTGCTGGCGTTCGACTTCGCGCAGAGAGGCGGGCGAAGTGGTGGGCGCGGCGTAGGAGTTCTGACCGGCGCTCTCTGTTCCGCCTGAAGCGATGCCGCCGGGCGCAGAAGCCATCATGATGGGCGCAGGCACGGTCGAAGGGCGCGCGACTTCGGGCGGCAGCTCGCCCAGGGTAATGCGATTGTCGTTGCTGAGGAGGACGGCGCGTTCCAGGCAGTTGCGCAACTGGCGCACGTTGCCGGGCCAGGCGTAGGAGCGCAGCGCTTGCAGCGCTTCAGGCGTCAGCTCCGGCGGACTTGAGCCGCCGAGTTGTTGCAGCAGATGGCGGGCCAGGGGCTCGATGTCTTCCGGCCTTTCGCGCAGCGGCGCGAGCGTAATCTGGAAGCCGTTGATGCGATAGAGAAGGTCTGCGCGGAATGTGCCGTCCGTGGTCACCGTGTCCACGTTGCGATTAGTGGCGGCGACGATGCGGACGTTGACTTCGACTTTGCGAACGCCGCCGACGCGGTAGAAGGTGCGCGTCTCGATGGCGCGCAGGAGCTTGGCCTGTAGCTGCGTGGGCAGCTCCGTCACTTCGTCCAGGAAGAGCGTGCCGCCGTCGGCCAGCTCGATCAGTCCGAGCTTGCGCCCCTTCGCGCCCGAGAAAGCCCCGGCCTCGTAGCCGAACAGCTCAGATTCGAGAAGCGATTCCTGAAAGGCGGCGCAGTTGAGATCAATGAAGGAGGCGTCGGCGCGATTCGAGAGGCGATGAATGGCGTGCGCGACCAGCTCTTTGCCCGTGCCGGATTCGCCAGTGACGAGCACGGAAGCCTCAGAGGGCGCGACGCGCTCGATGAGGCGCACGACCTCTCGCATGGAGCCGGAGACGGAGACAATCTCGGGCGTCGGCGACTGCCGGGCCAGTTGCTCGCGCAGGCGCTGGTTATCCACTCTCAGGCGACGCTTATCCGCCGCCTGCTTGACCAGCGCGTCGAGCTCCGTGATGCGATAAGGCTTCGAGAGATAATCGTATGCGCCGAGCTTCATCGCTTCGATGGCCGTCTCGACCGTCGCATGACCCGTCAGCATGATGATCTCCGGCGGATTGGGCCGCTCGCGGACTTTGCGCAGCAGTTCCATGCCGTCCAGCTTCGGCATGTTGATGTCGCAGAGCATTACGTCAACATTGCTCTCTTCCAGGCGGCGCAGCGCGGCCTCTCCGTCGGGCGCGACCGAGACGTTGTAGCCCAGACGTTGAAGCTCTTTCTGAATCACCAGTCGGAGGTTCGCTTCATCTTCGGCAACAAGGAGTCGTGTGGGTCGCGTGTTCTCGCTCAAGCTGTTTCCTCTCCGTTATGTCCGGCCAAGAGGGCCGGGAGTGAAATCGTGAAGGTCGTGCCGACGCCGACAGAGGATTGCACGTCGAGCCGCCCGCCGTGCTCCGTTACGATACCATAGCAGACGGCAAGGCCGAGGCCCGTCCCCTGGCCGATCTCCTTGGTAGTAAAAAACGGATCGAAAATCTTCGTCAAGTTCTCGCTCGCAATCCCCACGCCCGTATCGCTGATCTCGACCAGGACGTGCGTCTCAAGATTGCGAGCGCGAAGCGTGAGACGGCCTCCCATCGGCATGGCATCTATGGCGTTGGTGGCGAGAGCGATGACGGCCTGCTGCAACTGCCCCGCATCACCCAGGATGAGAGAGAGTCTTGAATCGGTCTCGACGTTAATTTCGATGCCGTCGCCGCGACCCTGATGCATCAGCAGGCGAGCCGCCTGGTTGATGACATCCGAGATTTGAACCGGCACATGCTGGCTGGCCCTCGTGCGGCTGAAATCCAGCAGGCCGTTGGTGATCGTCTTGCAGCGAAAAGCCTCGCTGCGTATGAGCCCGAGGTATTCGCGCAGGTCTTCGACTTCCGAAGAGCCGTCGAACGCACCCTCGCTCACGCGCGACTCAAGCGCTTCGGCGCAGGCCGAGATGGTCGCCAAGGGATTGTTGATCTCGTGCACGACGCCGGCGGCGAGGCGTCCGACCGCCGCCAGCTTTTCAGCCCTGGCGACGGCGCGATTGGCTTCGACGCGAGAGGTGATGTCTTCTCCGACAGTGATGACGTGCGAGACTTCGCTGTCACCTTTGGCGCGCATCGGAATCTTGCTCACGAGCCAGTGCTTGGTTTCGCCCTCAAGGGTCGTCGTCTCCTGCTCTATGCGCTCGATCTCGCCCGTCTCGAAGGCGCGCGCGAATTCGCGCTCCAACACCTGCCGCTTCTGCCTGGTCAGCACGTCGAAGATATTGCGGCCCAGCACGCGGTCGCGCGGGATGCCCTGCCCGCCCAGCTCGCGGTTACGATTCCAGGCGACAATCGAATAGTCGCGGTCAATCGCATAGAGCGAGAGCGGCAGGCTGTCAATGATGGCTTCGGTGAAACGACGCTGCGCTTCGGCTTCGGCTGTGCGGCGCTCGACCTCCCGGCTCAAAGAGCTGGCCGCATCGCGCGCCGCCTGGTAGAGCGAGGCGACGTGCGCGGCCAGCGCGGCCTGTTGCGCCGCTGCGTCCGTCAGTCTCCACACGGTCTCGCTGCAATCCGCAGGGTTGTCGAACCCGACGACGAGCAGGCCCTTGGTGCGACCGCTGAAGCGAAGCGGCGCGGCGTACTCGACCCTGTGCGCTTCGTCGCGCATGAAGAACTTCGACGGGTCATCGATGAGCGCGGACGTGGAAGAGGCGGAAGAGTGTAGCCAGGCATCCAGGCGATCAGGATGAACCAGACGCTCATCCTCCGCGCTTCCTTCACGGTCAAAGGCGCAGACGATGGGCCCACTCCTGTCCAGGCTGATGGCCGCAGCACACAGCACAGCGCCAGTGCCTTCGTAGGTCGCGCCCGCGACGTGGCGCACGACCTGCGCGGGCTCAAGCGCACGCAGGAGGCCGCGACCGAGGTCGGCCAAAAATTGCAGCTCGCGGTTCGTGCCGACCAGGGCCCACTCACGCTGCGCCGTCTCAAGGTGCGCGCTGATGCGAGAGAGCAGCTCGCGCGGGCTCGAAGGCTTGACGATGTAATCGTCGGCCCCGGCGGCGAAGGCTTCGACTTTGCGATTCTCCTCGTCGCTCGCGGTAAAGACGACGAGCGGCAACTGGCGCGTCGCGGCCTGCGCGCGCAGAAGGCGGCACAGAGCGAGCCCGTCAACACCGGGAATCTCTATGTCTAAGACGACCAGGTCGCATGGCTCGCGGTGCAGCAGGCGGAGCGCCGCCGGAGCATCCTGAGCGGTGAAGGCGCGATGGCCCGCATCCTCGAAGATACGGCTGAGGCGCGCGCGCGCGCCCTCCTCCGAATCAACGATGAGCAGGGTCGCCGTCTTGTGTGTCGTGTTGGAAGGAGCCGACATGCTTTACAGAATCCAGAAGAGCCGGGCGCGCGCGCATCCCATTTCGGCGTCGGGTGAATAAAACGGGCGCGTGCGCTTCGGACTGCGGACGTGCGAGCCTTTCCGCACAGGCGATGATAGCCACGGCTCGCCGCCGCACGTCTCTTTATGGATTGAAAGCGAAGCCGGCCGGATTTGTCAAGATGTTCGGCAAAACAAGGTGAGTGTAAACAGGAGAGTCAAGATAAGAGACATGCTGATTGTCGTCCCGGAAATTTCCAGCGGCGGCTCGCCCTTTCGTGCGCAGCGAGCCGCCGGGGGCGGTGTCGTCACCTTCTCTAATTGATCGCCGTCGAAGCGAGCTTGTTTGTATCCAGCTCGATGATGGTTTCGTCTGCGCGGCGCTGCTGTTTATGTTCGGACTTGGCGGTGTACATGGCCTGGTCTGCGGCGATCAGCAGTTGATCTAAGGTCTCGCCGTCCACGCCGTAGGTCGAAGCCCCGGCGCTGATGCCGACGCGCGCGTGTTGGCCCGGTCGCACGCGCAGAGAGAACTGCCTGATCGTGCTCTCAATGCGCTGGCTCAGCTCTTCGACCTGCCCTGCCTCCAGGTCCTGCACGATGGCGACAAACTCATCGCCCGCGTAGCGCGCAAGAAAATCGTACTCTCTCAGTTGCGCTTGGAGCAGCCTCGCCACCTCGCGCAGCATCTTGTCGCCGACCTTGTGGCCGAAAGTATCGTTGACCTGCTTGAAGTCATCCACGTCGAGCATGATGACCTGGAAGGGTCTGCCCGTGCGGCCAGCGCGCGAGACTTCCTGCTCGAAGCGCAGGTACATGCAGCGCGCGTTGGGCAGGCCCGTGAGAGGGTCTGTCAGCGCGTTGGATTCCGCTTCGGCGTGATGCATCGCATTGAAGAGCGCATCCGAAGCGAGCCGCGTGACAGTCTCAAGCAGGCGCATGTGATCGTCCGTATACTCATTGAGCTCCATCGAATAGACGGAGAGCGCGCCGAGCAGCTGCCCGTCTTTAAAGAGCGGCAGCGCGGCCATCGTGCGATACGTGTCGCCCTGCGCCAGCTCGACGCCCGTAAAGTCCAGGCTCGGATGAATGTGATTGATGGCGCGGCGGTTGGCGAGCGCAAACCCGGTGACGCCCTCGCCCGGCGCAACGCAGCGCTCACGCAGCGCCTCAGCGTTCTTACCGGCGACGTGCGCCGCCGTCGCATAGCCCTTCAACTCGTCGTGCAGATAGACCACGCAGGTATCGAAGGGAACGATATGGCCCACTTTGTTGACGAGGATGGAGAGCGTGTCTTCAAGATCGAGCGACGAGCCGAAGGTGCGCGCAATCTCGTAGAGCGAGTAGACCTCTCTGTGCGCGTTCTTGATCTGGTCATAGGCGAGCAGGGAAAGCTGCTCGCGGCTCTGCGGTATCCCGGCGTCGGTCAGGGCGCGCAGCTCGCTCTCGCTTTCTTTGTGACTCTGCGGGTCCAGTCCCAGTGACGTAATCTCCGCGTCGAAGCGCGGAAGGTTTTCCAGGAACCTCTCCACGACCTTCGGGTCGAAGTGCGTGCCGGAGCCGCGCCTGAGCAGCGCCGCCGCCTCCTCGCGCGTCATGCCGCGACGAAAGGGGCGGTCTTCGCGCACGGAGTCGAAGCAATCGACGACGGAGAGAATGCGCGCCGTCATCGGAATCTGATCGCCCTTCAAGCCGTCGGGGTAGCCGTGACCGTCCCACTGCTCGTGGTGATGGCGCACGATGGGCACGACCGGGTAAGGAAAATCAACCCGCTGCAAAATCTCCGCGCCGACCGTGGTATGCACCTTCATCTTGTCGAACTCGGCGGCGGTCAGGCGTCCGGGCTTGTTAAGGATGTGATCCGGGACGGCCAGCTTGCCTATGTCATGCAGGAGCGCGCCCGCCTTGAGCGCCTCGATCTCGCGGTCTGAGAGACTGAAGACGCGACCCATTCCGGCGGCGTAAATCTGCACGCGGCGGACGTGGCAGTGCGTCGTCTGGTCTTTGGCATCAATGGCCGTGGCCAGCGCCTCGACCGTCGCCAGATGCAGGCGGCTCATCGCGTCCGCCTCACGCGTCTTTTCGCTCACGCGCTCGAAGTAAACCTTGTAGGTCGCGTAGGTCGCCGCGATGACGGGTATGCTCAGGAGAACGTAGAGGAAGCCGAAGCGCGAGATCGCGCCGTAGACGAGCGCGGCGGCAATCGCCCCGGCGAAGAAAGTCCATGAAGTCCAGAGATAACCGTCGCGCCAGAACTTCCAGACCGAGCGGCGGCTCTTGACAGCGTAGAGCGAGGCGACGGCCAATCCGTTCGAGAGATATTGCAGGATGGCCATCAAGACCAGCGGCACAATGAGGTGATCCAAACGCAGGGGGACGTTGCCGAGCGGCACGCGCTGGATGCCCGCGTAAGCAGCGAGTGCGAAGTAGAAGGCGTTGCCCGCCAGCAGGACTGTGAGGGCCATGATGGCGGGCGAGCCCAGGCGGCTCGTGGCTCGTCGGGTCGTGCGCCGCGCGCTCACAAAAGAGTCCGTCGCGCCGACGACGACTGCCGCCGGGACGCCTAGAAAGAGGACGCTTAAAAAGATAAAGGTATCGCCCGCCGTCAGGCTGGCGGTCGTGTTCGGAATACGAATCGGATAGGAACCGGCGGCGGCAACCAGGCCGAGCAAGACAAGGAACTGGGCCCACTCGACGCGGCTGAAAGCGAGGCACTGGTAGAGCGCCCACACGCACGCGAGCGCGCCAGCCCCAACCATCACGGCCCAGTAGGTCTTGGCCGCTCGATTGTAATCGGACATCTCTATGAGTTTCAATTGTGCTCCCCAGGTCGCGGCGTGCTTACCATGCTCTTTCGTCACACCTCGCAACCTTCTCTCGCGGCAAACTGTGTCAATTTCGGTTTCCGCCTCGCGGCGGAGTTGTCGCTCTCGAACCTGTATGTCCATTGCCGGAAGCCAGGTGTGCTGGGAGCAAATCAGCGACCAGGCTTCCGGCATCGGACGGGCAAGAGGCGGGCCTCACGGCAAGTGGCATTCGCCTGCCTGTCTGGGGGTGAGAGACTGTCTATCCGGCATCACTTGCGCACACGCCCTGAAGTTTGGGCCCATCATGGATGCTCGGCTTTTCAAATTTGTGCGGCTATCGAGCCCCGTGCGGTGGGCTCGTGAAGCGCTCGCGCGCTTCGAGCCGCGCCATCTACTTAACAAGACTCGTGCCAGGAGCGGGCACGCCGCCGCCCGCGCGTAGAACGTCTGATATTTCTGCATTTAACCGAGAGGCGGCGCAGTCGCCTCCGAGCGCAGGGCGGCTCTCTATGGTCAATCTGACAGGTCAGGTTGATGATTCAGTCAAGATATTGATCGATAATATAGGGCTTATCGCGCCACAATCCGGTCTCTTGCTTCAATTGAGCTATTGAAGCGCGCGGCGACGATTGATCGGTTGACAATCTTCGACGCGACGATGCACCCTCTGTATATTCCAAATTTCTTGACGGGCGGGGCGGAGTGGGCGTGGAGGGAGATGAAGGGCGAAGCGTATCTTCGAGCGGCTATCTTGAGCTGCTTCGCGGCAATCGTGACTTTCGCAATCTCTGGCTCGGCCAGGTCGTCAGCCAGCTCGGCGACTGGTTCGATACCATCGCGCTCTACACGCTCGTACTCACACTAACGGGTTCGGGCCGCGCCATCGGGCTCGTCCTGGTCGCGCGTTTTCTTCCAAGCTTCATCATGGGCCCACTCTCGGGCGTTGTCGCCGACCGCTTCAATCGCCGGACGGTGATGATCGCCTCAGACCTGCTGCGCGCCGTCGTCGTGCTGGGCTTTCTGCTGGTCAGGCGGCCAGACCAAATGTGGCTCGTCTACCTGTTGACGGTGCTGCAACTGGTCTTCTCGACCTTCTTTGAACCGGCGAAGACGGCGGCCATCCCTTCCATCGTCGCGCCGCGCGAGCTGCTCGCGGCCAACGCCGTCTCGTCCGTCACGTGGTCTGTGATGCTCACGCTGGGCGCGGCCATCGGCGGCGAGGTCGCTGGCCGGTTCGGAACGGACGCGGCCTTCATCCTGGATTCCCTGACCTACCTGGCTTCGGCTGCTCTCATCGCCAGCGTGCGTTTGCCGAAACGGCCAGAGCGCCCTAAATCCCCGCTCACAGCAGGCCGTGCCTTAGGGATCACGGATACGCTTGAGGGCGCGCGTTATGTCTTCAAGCGCTCACACGTCCTGGCGCTTCTGTTGGTCAAACCGGCATGGGGCGTGGGCGGCGGCATATTGACGCTGCTCGCAGTTTTCGGGGAAAAGATTTTTCCGGTCGGAGGCCAGGCAGCTAAAGGTATAGGCGTGCTTTACGCGGCGCGTGGGATAGGGACGGCTCTGGGCCCACTGGCGGCGCGTCGCTTCGGCGGAGAGTCGAGGCGGCAGATGCAGACGGCCATCGGATACGCCTTCGTGCTCGGCGGCATCTTCTATATAGCCTTCGGCGGCGCGACCAATTTCGCTTTCGCTCTCGTCGTGCTCTTAATCGCGCACATGGGCGGCTCTATCCTGTGGGTGTTCTCGACGGTGCTCTTGCAGCAGGCGGTTGAAGACAGGTTTCGCGGGCGCGTTTTCGCCGCTGAGATGGCGTTTTTGACCCTGACGATGGCCGCGTCGAACTACTTGACGGGCGAGATGCTTGATCGCTTCCGGCTCTCGCCGCGCGCGGTCACAATCGGCATAGGCATCTTCTTTCTCATTCCCGGTGTGCTGTGGCTTGCCACACGCAGGTGGTGGGACAAGGGCGAGCCTTATCAAAGCAAAATTTAGCAGGGATGGACAAGAGCAAGGCCGCCAGGATGAAGTGAAAGCTTCCAGGATAGGGAAGCTTTCCTTTCATCATCCTTGCTCTTCCATCCCTGTTGATTTACTTCTTCAGCTTCCTGCCGGTTGAGAAGTTTTCGCGGGCGCTCTTATTTATTAATCTGGGCGAGGAGCTTGTCGGCAAGCTCTGACTTCAACCTTTGAAGCGCCTGATACTGTTCCATCGCGCCGCTCTTGTTGCCCGTCAAGAGATGTGTGATGCCGAGGCCGTAGTAGCCATCGGGGTCGTCCGGCTGCATGCGTATGTATTGCCTGAACTCTTCGGCGGATTCGGCATAGCGTTTCTGCGCACGATAGGAGAGGCCCAGATTGTAATGAGCCACGGCATAATTGCTCCGGGCGCGTAGCGACTGCTTGTATTGTTCGATGGCTTCGACGGGGCGTTCGAGCGCCGCGTAGGTCAGCCCCAGCCTGTTATACCAGTCCGGGTCGTCGGTCTTGAGACGGACGGCGCGTTGCAGCGGCTCAAGCGCCTCGCTGTAACGCTGAAGCGTGAAATAGACGTAGCCGAGCTGGTAATAACCATCGCCGTCCTGCGGCTCCATACTGATATAGCGCTTGAAATGATCTATGGCTTCGTCCCAGCGTTTCTGTGCGCGATAGGAGAGGCCGAGGTTGTAGTAGGCGACGGCGAAGTCCGGCTTGATGCGAAGGGCCTGCCTGTACTGTTCGACGGCTTCGGCGGGACGCTGCTGCGCGTCGTAGACGAGCCCGAGCTTGTTGTACCATCCGGCGTTATTGGAATTACGACGAATCGCTTCCCTGAGCTGCTCTATGGCTTCCGGGTAGCGCTGCATCGCGTAATAAGTATTGCCGAGATTGTAATAGCCATCGCCGTCCTCAGGCTTGAGACGAATATACTGCTTGTATAGGTCTACGGCTTCGGCGTAGCGCTGCTGGGCCTGGTAGGAGAGCCCGAGGTTATAGTAGGCCACGGCATAATCGCTCTGCACGCGAATCGCCTGTTTGTACTGCTCGATGGCCTCATTCGGGCGCTGCGTCGCGTCGTAGGCGAGGCCGAGACGGTTGTAGCCGTCGGGGTCGTCCGCCTGCATCCTGATGTATATCTTGAACTGCTCGATGGCTTCCGTATAGCGCTTCTGCGCGGCATAGGCGTTGCCGAGATTGTAGTAGGCGACGGCGTAATCCGGGTCGAGGCGTATGGCCTCCCGGTACTGCTCTGTGGCCTGTGCGTACTGCCCTGATGTGTAGAGATCATTGCCACGCTTGTTAAGGGTCTCGGCACTACCGGAGGGAGCGGTGGACGCGGGCTGCGCTGGTTGTGACGTGGCGGCGGCGGCGGAAGGCGCGAGGCTCTTGAGGCGGTTGCGCGCCAGGGCGGCGAATCGCCCGTTTGGAAAATCTTTGAGATAGGCTCTAAAATCCTCCGGGTCAGTGCTGTCCTTGATCGTCTGCCAGTAAGCTATCTCGACGCCGGGCTCGTCCGTCCGGCGCTGCTCCGCAGCCGCACCAGAGGCGGGCGTGCGCGGGCGCGAGGGGCGCGCCGGAGCGTTGCCGCTGCTACGGGGTCGGGAAGTAGTCTTTGGCGGCGGCGGCGTCACAAGGCCAGCGCCCCCTTTCAGGTCTTGCGCTTGCAGCAGTCCTCCTGCGCCGGAGAGCAGGACGGCCATGATCGTCAACAGTGTGATATGGGAATAGCGTTGGGGGTGAAAGATGGTCGTCATCATTTATTCCTGAAGAGGGTTGCTTTCGTTACGGGCTTTAGCAGTTGAAGAGAACGTCCGGCACCAGTGGCCAAGCATGATCGAGCTTGCCGCCTCCATACGGAGCGGGACTATATTACAGGGGCGATACGAATTTCACCAGTGGGCCTGCACCTTCCTTTGACGGCATTGCCCGACTTGAGATGCAGGGTCTGCGACGCCTTCTCTTAATAAGGCGTATGCTATCAAAGACGAGAAGGAGAACATGCATGCAGCGAAGGAATTTTCACCTGGCATCTTTATTGATTTTCGTGCTCGCGTACGGCGCCTGGTCGGCTGATGGGAATCGTTTGACGGTTGACCTTTTTCTGGATTGGGAATGGGTCTCGGCTCCGCAAATCTCGCCCGACGGCAGCCGCATCGTCTTCACTCGTCGCTGGACGGATAAGATCAACGACAAGTATGAGACGGACGTTTGGGTAATGAACGCGGACGGCGGAAGGAAGCGCTTTTTGGTCAAGGGCTCGCAGCCCGTCTGGTCGCCGGACGGCACGCGCGTCGCCTACGTCGCGCCGGGCCAGCCGACGGGCTCGCAGATCTTCGTCAAGTGGATGGACACGGGAGAAGAGACGCAGTTGACGCGACTTGAGCGCAGCCCGTCCAATCTCAAGTGGTCGCCCGACGGCAAGCACATCGCTTTTAACATGCTCGTTCCGGCCAAGGCCGAGATGAAGGTGAAGATGCCCGAGAAGCCGGAAGGAGCGAAGTGGGTTGAGTCGCCGCGCGTCGTTGACCGGCTCAACTATCGCTCTGACCAGTCGGGGTGGCGGCCCGAAGGCTTCGAGCACATCTTCGTCGTCGCAGAGGCCGGAGGCACGCCCCGCCAGTTGACGAATGGCGATTACAATCACGACGACCCGCAATGGCTGCCCGATTCGCAGACGCTCATCTTCAGCGCCGTGCGTAAGCCCGAGGCCGAGTACGTGCGCGGCGGAGAAGACATCTACGCGCTCTCTTTGAATGGTGGACAGGCGAGAGCCTTGACGGATCGCAATGGGCCCGACGTGAACCCGGCGGTCTCGCCCGATGGCCGTCTCATAGCCTATACCGGCTACGATCAGAACGATAATACTTACAATGTCTCGAAGCTCTATCTGATGGAGGCGAGCGGCGCTAACAAGCGGCTCTTGAGCGCGGAGTTCGACCGCGAGCCCAACAACCTGATCTGGGCCGGCGACGGCAGCGGCATCTACTTCACGGCGGAAGATCGCGGCACGAACAATCTCTGGTTCGCGTCCACAAAGGGTGGTGCGCCCACGCAATTGACCACGGGCAATCACCAGCTTCTGACCTCTTCGATCAGCAAGCAGGGTCGCGCCGTCGGCGTCCTTGCCAGTCCGACGGAGGCTGGCGATGTCGTCACTTTCACCGTCAACGCGTCGAGGTCAAGGCCCGCCACTGAGTTAGGCGACTTTCGCGCGCCGCACAAGCTGACTGCCGTCAATGATGATCTGCTCGAAGGACGCAGGCTCGGCCAGGTCGAGGAAATCTGGTACGACTCCGTGGGCAATAAGAAGGTTCAGGGGTGGATCGTCAAGCCGCCGGATTTCGATGCGTCGAAGAAGTATCCGCTCATGCTCTACATCCACGGCGGCCCGCATTCGATGTACGGGGTGGGGATGAACTTCGAGTTTCAGAACCACGCCGCCGAAGGGTACGTCGTGCTCTACACCAACCCGCGCGGCTCGACCGGGTACGGGCAGGAGTTCGGCAACGCCATCAACAACAACTATCCGGGCGAAGACTACAACGACCTGATGACGGGCGTGGACGAAGTCATCAAGCGCGGCTACATCGACGAGAGAAACCTGTTCGTCTGCGGCGGCAGCGGCGGCGGGGTGTTGACGACCTGGATCGTGGGCCACACTGATCGCTTCACGGCGGCGGTCGCCATGAAGCCCGTGATCAACTGGTACAGCTTCATCGGCACGACGGACTACGCCGACTGGTACTACAACTTCAAGAAGCTGCCCTGGGAAGACCCGCAGGAGCACCTGCGCCGCTCTCCCATTACCTACGTCGGCAACGTCAAGACGCCGACCATGCTGATGACGGGCGAGCTTGACCTGCGCACGCCGATGGAGCAGACAGAGCAGTTCTATCGCGCCCTCAAGATGCGCAAGGTTGACACGCTGATGGTGCGTATCGTGGACGAGTATCATCCGATCAATGCCGTGCCGGGCCTGCGCCACCCTTCAAACAGAATCTCGCAGATACTCTACCTGCGCGGATGGTTCGAGAAGTACAGGAAGAAGTAGACGGAAAGAAGGAGTCAGGACTCGGAACAGAGAATAGAAGCGGTTCGCGGCTTTTCCATTCCGACTCCTGAGTCCTGAGTTCTGACTCCTGATTATTTATGTTAATCAAAATCGGAGTGATGGGTTCGGCGAATGACGCGCTGCCGGAGGGCGTGGCCGATGGGCTGCGCGAGCGTGCCGAGGCGTTGGGACGCGCCGTCGCCGCCGTGGAGGACGCGGCATTGCTGACGGGCGCGACGACCGGCCTCGTGCACATCGTCGGCAAGACGGCGCTTGAGGCGGGCGCGCTGCACATAGGCGTCTCGCCCGCGAGCAACGAGGGCGAGCATACGTCGCTGTATGAACTGCCGACCGATGCTTGCGACCTGATTATCTATACGGGCTTCGGTCTCAAGGGACGCAACGTCGTGCTCGTGCGGACGTGCGAGATCGTGCTCTTCATCGCAGGCTCGATGGGCTCTCTCAACGAGTTTACGATCGCTCACGATGAGGGAAAGATCATCGGCTGTCTGACCGGCACGGGCGGCGTCGCCGACGAGGCCGAGCGACTGCTGCAACTATTCCCAAAGAGCACGGGCGCGTGCGTTCTTCACGGCGACGACCCTGTGCGCTTGCTTTCCGCCTGCCTCGAAGCATTCAATCAAGCGAAGCAGGTTCGAGGGATCGATAACGACGGCTCAAGATAATGCTGGACACTGAAGGCGAAGTCGCAGCGCACTACACGAGCGCGGATATCTCGGCGCAGGAGCTTGACCATGAAGCCTGGTGCAGTGCGCGCCCCGTTCATCTGACACGTTACTGGTCTGGCGAGGAGGCTCCGGGCTCACGTCACGCCGAAGCGCGCATAGTATGGTCGCGCCCTGCTCTCTGCGTGCGCTTTGTCTGTTATCAGGACGAGCCGCTGATCTTCAACCAGACGCCGCAAACAGAGACGAAGACCATCGGTTTGTGGGAGCGCGACGTGTGCGAAATATTCATCGCGCCTGAGGAGAGCACGCCCGAGCGTTATTACGAGTTTGAGGCCGCGCCCACGGGAGAGTGGCTTGACCTGGCCATCCGCGTGCAGGCTGACGCCCGTGAGACCGACTGGGAATTCCAATCGGGCATGAGCGCCGCCGCGCGCGTGGCCGCGAATCGGATCATGATCTCGATGCGTATTCCCTTCGAGGCGCTGGGCCATGCGCCCGTGGCTGGCACGCGCTGGCGCGCAAATCTCTTCCGCTGCGTCGGCGCAGGCGAGCAGCGCGGCTACCTCGCCTGGCAACCCACACGCACCGCGCGCCCCAACTTCCACGTCCCACAAGCTTTCGGCTGGATAAGATTCTAAGGCGGAAGGATGAAAGCCGAAAATAAACAGGGAGGGACAGAGATGGTCAGGATGAAAGACTAAAAGCGGGATGAAAGATGAAAGCATTGCTGCATGAATGCTTCATCTCTTTATTCTTATCCTGACAATCTTTGTCCATCCCTGTTATTTTCCTTCTTTCACTCTTTCTCTTCCAAGTATGCGTTGAGGCGAGCACGGTCGGAGTCGCTCATGTCCCTGATCTGTGCGCCGATCAGATAGCCGGTCGCTTCTGCGTCGCCTCCGTCTAGTTGTTCGTAGCGGACGGGGACGACCTCCATGGCGAGCGGCCCCTTCGGATGCTCAAGGGTGACGAGCAGGCGTCGGCCAGCGCCCGTCAGGTAGTATTCGCCGACGCGTATGCTCGTGACGACTATCCCCAGGCCCGTCGCGCTGAGGTCGCGCGTGTGGCCTTTGATCTCTGGCGGACGACGCGCGATGGCGCTCTCCGCCACGGGCTTTACGTCGAGCAGTGAGATGCGCACGGGCAGGCGAGCGCGATAGCGCCTGGCGCGGCGGCGATTGCCCACCGCCCCACGCAGCCGCGCAATAATTGAACGCACCAGTTCCGGCATTTCACCTCAGACCGGGGAGGAACGTCTTTATAACTCGTGAGAGGGTTTACCAGGAGCAAGAAGGAGAGGGAACACCTCACGGCAGCCTGTGGGCGAGCGCAGCCGTTATCGCTCGCCCGGCGCCGAGAGGTCTAAGTCTTTGCGCTCGCCCGCCTGCAAAGAGACGCGCGGCGCTCGCTCTGCCAGCGCCCTCAGAGCTTCCTCGTCCGAAGGCGGAAGACCCACCCAGGCGACGGCCCTGTACTCGCCCGGCGCTGCCGCGATTATAAACCTGCCGTCGCCGCCGGTCACTGAAATCAGACGCCCACGGCTCAGCCGACCCCTGTTTCCGTCCGCCGGCGTCAGCAGCACGCTCGCGCCGCGCACAGGCGTGCCGTCGGCTGACACCACTCGGCCCGTCAGGGTCGCAACGTCCGAAGAGAGCACTATATGAACGTCTCTGATCTCCGTTCCGTCGCCGATCATGAGCGGCTCGCGTGTAATGTCAGCGCCGTTGGCCGTGATGGATTTGACGTAGAGGCGCTGCGGCGGAGAGATGATGACATCCAGGGAGAGCGGCCCTTCGGGCAATCCGCTGAGCGTGAATGTGCCGTCGGGATTGGGACGCGCAAAGGCGCTCGGGCGGCGCTCGCCTGGCCGCATCTCGGAAGCGATGATGAGCCTTGAGGGAATCGCGCCCTCGCCCTCTATCTCAATCGTGCCGGAGACGCGCCCGCCTTCCGATAGCTCAATCGTCAGGTTATTAACGTCCGCTCCGGCGACCGTCACCTCCTGCTGCTTTTCGATCAGGGGCTGCTCGGCTCCGCGTGGGAAGCGATCAGGCATCTGCGCCGAGTCTCGCAGTCGTGGCGGAAGAGAGAGGCGCGGCGGCGACCCTCCCTGTGCCCTGGAGATAGCGCGCGGAAACTGCGGCGCGGTCGCGCCCCCCACAGAGATCGTATAATCGCCGTCCAGCACATGATTGAACGTAAATCGCCCCTGCGCATCCGTCCAGGTGAAGCGATCATCCTCGCCGGTGGAGAAAGGCATCTCCAGGTCTTCACGGTTTCTCAAGCGCACATGAATACTAGCGAGCGTGCGCTCGCTGCCGTTGCGGCGAGAGACGAGCGTGCCGCTGATAGTATGGTTGCTGCGCTTGACGAGCGTGATGTTGATGTCGCTCAGCTCCTGGCTCGCGTCCAGGTGAACGGGCGTGGCGCTGCGCGCGCTCGTCGCGGAAGGATAGTAGGTGCGTATCACCAGGCCGCCGTACGTGCGTCCCTGTTTGTCCACGAAGACTTGCTCCTGCAACCTGGCGCTCACGACGTAGTCGCCCGGCGGCAAGCCGCTGATGCGATAGCCGCCCCGCTCGTCCGTCGTCACAGAGAGCCTGGTTGGGCCAATCATGCGCCCCCTGATCTCTTTCCTGTTCAGGAAAGTGACCTGCGCGTTGGCCGCAGGCTTTCCGTCCTCATAAGCCACTCGCCCGGAGATAATACTTCCCTTTGGCTGGCTCGGGACACGAATTTCGACCTGAGCAGCGCTGCTGCCGTCAACGGAGACCTGGGCCGTACCGCCGTGAGGGCCGTTGTTCCCGTTGCGCGCGGCTTCAAAGGCGGCCTCGTCGGCTTGCGGGTCGCCGCTCGGCAGCGGGATGGCGAAGGTCGCAGCGTTCACAGACGGAGCATCAGCCGGAGTGGCGATGACGTAGTATTCGCCCGCCGCCAGATTGTCGAAACGAAACTGGCCGCGATCATTCGTGACGGTCGCTTCGGCTGGGCCGTCGCCTCGACGCGAGGAGATTCGCACGCGCGCCCCGCGCACGGGCTCGCCCGTCTCCTCGTAGACGACGCGACCGCTGACGGTTGACTGCCCGCGCTGCTGCGTGTTTTGAGTCGTGCGCTCTCTGACGCCGCCAGTGCCGCCGCCGCCAACCTGTCCCTGAGGTGCTCGTCCTGATTGCGCGTGCGCGCCGAAGGCGAAGAGCGTCGCGATGATGATCGAAGCGCAGGCGAGGGCAGTCGCCCTGTAGGGTATGGCCTTCGGATGAGTAAAGGGTTTGATTGATAGCGAGGTGTTCATGATCTTTACTGTTTAGTGCGGGCCGACGATGCTCCGTCGCCCGTGTCGCTCTCTTAACGGGTTTGAGGATTCAATGGCTTGCCGCCCGTGTCGGCGCTTCTGATGCCGGTTTTGTCCAGGAAGAAGGAGAGGCGGCCCGTGCGATTGTAGCGCGCGGGCTCGGCTCCCGCCGTAAAGCTCTTCGCGTCGGAGCTGAGCGTGATGTGAAAACGATAGCCCGTCGAGTCGGTCGCTTCCAGGTCTTTTGGGACGAGACCGGCGGCGATGAGCGCCTCCAGATTGCCGTAGAGCCCGTTGTGCTGCTGGCTATAGATGAGCTGTGCGACGCTGATGCGCTGCAACATGCTCTGAACCTCAGTATGGTGCGTCTGGATGCGCGCGGTGAAGAAGAAATCCTTGCCGCTGCGCTTGACGACGGCTTCGTTCTCCTTATCGCCGATGATCCACGCGCCGCTTCTGCGCATGAGCGTGACGGAATCATCCTGCTGCGCCGCTCCCGCCTCGTCGCTGTTCACTTTGACGAAGACGGTGGCGGTGTCTCCGCTGATCTGCTCGCCGCTGATCTGGACGTTTTCGGGCACGGCAGCCGCCATCCTTTCAAAGTCCGTTTGGAGGTCTGAGAACTCTTCGGTGCTCAGGCCCTCTATGGCAGGCTTGTAGATGGAGAGCGCAAACGCTTCGCGGAAATGTTTCTGGCGCAGCCGCTTGTAGAATTCGACCACGGTCTGCGTCGGCGTGAGCGCCGTCTGCCCCGGGACGAGAGCCGCAGCCGCCGCAGTCGTGCCCACGGTGGAAGGGAGAACGCCGAGCAGCAGCGCGCAAAGGATAATTAAGAGTGCGGCGGGCGCAGGGCGGCTAAAGTTGCGAGTATTCATCAACGATTCTCTTCCGTTAGAGTGCGGGTGAACGTAAGCGCGGCGCGGCGGCGCGACATCCCTTACGCTCGCGCCGCCGAAGATATAGAGGCTTGCAGGGCCGGAAAAGTTGCCGTCGCTTCCCCCTTAAAATTTGCCCGGGGGCGAGCGACGGGCCTCTTTTCACCTGTAGTCGCGGCCATCAACCGACCGATTGCCGAGCAGCATCTCGCGCCCGACCAGATAGAGCAAGACTGCCAGGATAGCGAACGGGATGAGCGACCAAAGGTCTGCGTACCCGCTCTTATAGAGCGGATTGCCCTCGGCCCAGACGGCAATCCTCTTGTTGAAATCGATGAGCCTCTGCCAGGGCACGCCCGCCAGAATGGCGATCACGATGGCCGCCAGCGCGCCTCCCGCGATGTAGCCCGAAGCCATCAACACGCCAGGGCTCTTATCGCCCTCGGCGACCAGCTCCTCTTCCGTCATCTTACGATGAGCCAGGCGCTTGCGCATCTCCCTGTCTACCAGCCAGCGAATCGCGCCGCCGATAAAGATCGGGCTCGATGACGCGAGCGGGAGGTACACGCCGACGGCGAAAGCCAGCGAAGGAATCCCCGACATTTCGAGCACGACGGCGATCATCACGCCCAGCAGCACGAGCCCCCACGGAAGCTGCCGGTTCAGGATGCCCTTGATGATGTAGGACATCAGCGTCGCCTTCGGCGCGTCGTACTTGGTATCAATGGTCGTCCCGTCGGGCCTGATCTTGTGCGTGCCGTTGATGCCCGGGTCAACGAAATAGACCGGGACGCCCTGCGCGTCCACCAGGTACTTGCCCGCCGGGCCGCCCACGCTGTCCGTCTTATGAACGGCGCGGTAGCTGTTCTTGTCCGTGTTGGCCTGCGGCCCTTGAAGCGTTTCGGTCCCGGCCAGTTGCGCTTGATCGAAACGCAGCTCGGCTGGGAAAGTGCGCTCCACTTTGTAAACGATCTTGCCTTCTTCGTTTATCAGATACTCGCCCGGATCGAGCTTGGCGACAGCGCCCGCGCCGTTGGCTTCGTTCTTGAAGAGGCGATAGTTGCCCGGCTGCCCCGGCTTGTCCGTTTCGTTGAAGGCTTGCAGAGAAGAGATGACGCCCGTCTCTAGCTGGCCAGTGTTTTCCGTCACCGGCACGAACATCGTGCGCGGGACATAGACGGTCGAGGCGTCGTTGAGGCTCAGGAGAATGGGCCCAAGGACGATGGCGGACGCGAGCGCGCCGATGAGAATGGCGATCTGCTGGTATTTCGGAGTCGCGCCGACGAGAAATCCTGTCTTCAAGTCCTGCGAAGTCGTGCCGCCGTTTGAGGCGGCGATGCAGACGATTGCGCCGATGGAGAGAGCCGTCACGTAATAGGCCGGGCCAGTCCAGCCGACGAGCAGGAAGATCAGGCAGGTCAGGAGCAAGGTTGCCACCGTCATCCCCGAGATGGGATTCGACGACGAGCCGATCTCGCCCGTCAGACGCGATGAGACTGTGACGAAAAGAAAACCGAAGCCGACGATCATCAACGCGCCGAGGAAAGCCACGGCGATGTTATGCTGTAAGCCCAACTGCGGAAAGATCATGATCATCGCCACGAGCGCGACGACTCCGCCGAGCACGAATTTCATCGAGAGGTCTTGATCCGTACGGGCCACAGACCCCTCTGCCCCCTGACCGCTTCTGAGGTCGCGCAGGCCGCCCTTCAAACCGCTCCAAATGGTCGGCAGCGAGCGGACGAGGCTGATGATGCCGCCCGCCGCCACAGCGCCCGCGCCGATATAGAGCACGTACGCGCCGCGCACGTCGTTCGGGCTCATCGCGTCAATCGCAGCATTCCCCTGTCCGAAGAACTTGATCATCGGAATCAGCACGAGGTAGGCGAGCACGCCTCCCGCCGCCATGATCGAAGCGATGCGCGGCCCGATGATGTAGCCGACGCCGAGCAGCGCCGGTGAAATTTCTGCGGCAACGGAGCCGCCCCGGAGCGGCTCGCCGAAGACCTTCTCCGGCGTGTCCTTCCAACCTTTGAAACCGCCCATCAAGACCTGATAGAGAAACCCCAGGCCGAGACCGGCGAAGATGGTCTTCGCGCCCATGCTCGCCGAATCGTCAACGACCCTTTCGCCCGCACGCGCACCCTTTCTCGCCGCCGCCCTGTCCGTCTCCGAAGCCCCTGCCTTCAACACCTCTGCGCAGGCAGTGCCCTCGGGGTATTTCAGCAGGCCGTGCTGCTGCACGATAAGGGCGCGTCTGAGGGGTATCATCATCAGGATGCCGAGGAGCCCGCCGAGTATGCCGACTAAGAGGACGCGCGTGAATTCCAGGTCGAAGCCTAGAATCATGATCGCGGGCATCGTCACGCCGACGCCGAAGGCGATGCTTTCGCCCGCCGACCCGGCTGTCTGCACGATGTTGTTTTCGAGGATGGTCGCGTCCCTGCGCCCGAGTTTTGAAAATAGTCGGAAGATGGTGATCGAGATGACGGCGACGGGGATTGAAGCGCTGACGGTCAGCCCGGTTTTCAGCACCAGGTAGAGCGACGAAGCGCCGAAGACCATCCCCAGAAACGTGCCGATCAGCAGCGGCAGCGGCGTCAGCTCAGGCAGGACGACTTGCGCCGGAATGTATGGTCGAAATGAAGCTGCGAGCGGGTTCTCGGGCTTGGCCCCGACGATGTCCGGGTATTCGTTAGTCGAAGCAACGTCGCGCTTCGCGGTATCAACGGTTTCAGTTGCCATCAGACCTTTGACCTCCGACAGTTTTATCTCAGGTTGGGGAGCGCGTGGGGTTTATCGGCCATTACTTTACCGCGCCCGGGCACACGAGAGCAAGGATGAAAAAGAAAGGATGAAGGATGAAATAAGAGCATTAACAGGGATGCACCGGATAAAGGAAAGCGATGAACAATTCATCAAGCAATGCTTTTGTCTTTATATCCTATCTCTCCTGTCCATCCTGTTAAATTCCGCTTTGAATAACACTCATCATTCTTTCATCCTTCCGCCTTCATCCTTGCTCTTTCCCCTCGCCCGCGTTTCGATTACACTTCAGCCTTACTTCCCCCTTCATTTCTACTTTCAGGTATCGGAGCTTAGACACGAATGAGCACAAGGGTTATTGCGGCTTCGCTTCTGGCCATCCTTCTTCTCTGCTCTACGGGCAGCGCGGCGCAGCGCCTTTCGGGAGAGACGCAGAGACCGCAGCGCACAACTGCGGCCTCGCGCGTGCCCGCGCCGGAGGATGTGCTCGGGTTTCGTCCGGGCGACGATAGACGACTGGCGAGCTGGGCGAGCGTCATCGAATACTTTCGCCGCCTGGACGCGGCGAGCGAGCGCTTGAAGTTCGAGGAGCTGGGCCGGACGACTATGAACGCGCCCTTTGTGCTGGCGACCATCAGCGCGCCGGAGAATATGGCGCGACTCGATGAATACAGACGGATTCAGCAGCAGCTCGCAGACCCGCGCACGCTCGGGGCAGACGCCGACCGCCAGGCGGAGCGTCTCATCGCGCGCGGCAAATCAATCGTCCTTATCACCTGCGGCATTCATTCCAACGAAGTCGGCTCTTATCTTTCGAGCATGCTGATCGCACACCGCCTGGCCTCCTCGGACGAGCCCGTTGTGCGCGAGATTCTACGCAACACAATCGTGCTGCTCGTCCCATCGCTCAACCCGGACGGCGTTGACATCGTGAAGAACTGGTACGACCGCACGCTCGGCACTCCTTACGAAGGCACAGACCCGCCCGTGCTCTATCACAAGTACGTGGGCCACGACGACAACCGCGACTGGTACGCCTTCACGCAGAAGGAGACGCAGCTCACCGTCGATAAGATTCACAACGTCTGGCATCCGCAAATCGTCCACGACATACACCAGCAAGGCGCAAACGGCTCGCGTCTCTTCCTGCCGCCCTACATGCAGCCCGTCGAGCCGAACGTCCCGCCGAAGCTCATCGAAGGCTACACCGAACTCGGACGCTTCATGGCCGAAGAGATGCGCGCCGCAGGCTTCAAAGGCATTACCTGGAACTCGACCTACGACGCATGGACGCCCGCGCGCGCCTACTCCCACTATCACGGCGGCATCCGCATCCTCTCCGAGACGGCCTCTGCCAAAATCGCCACGCCCATCAACGTCCGCTTTGAAGACCTACGCGCCGGAGAAGGCTACGACGCGCGCAAAGCCTCGCCCAACTTCCCAGACGTTTGGCGCGGAGGCGAATGGCACATGCGCGACATCACGGGCTACATGACCACCGCCGCCTTCAACCTCCTGCGTCACGCCTCCGCGAACCGCACGCGCTGGCTCACGCGCTTCTACGAAATCGGCAGAGAGGCCGTCCGCCCCAGAAGGCCGGGCGAGTTGTTCGCATACACCTTGCCGCCCTCCGACAACCACGAGCAGAACCTTCGACGCAACACCCTCATCGCAATCTTGCAGCGCGCCGGCGTCGAAGTGGATTACATGAGCGCGCCCAACCGTCGCCCCGTAGACTATTTCAATCGCACGGCAGTCGTCCCCTTGAGTCAGCCCTACGGCGCGTTCGCCAAAGCTCTGCTCGAAGCCCAACACTATCCAGACCTGCGCGACGCGACAGGCCATCCCATCTCGCCCTACGACGTGACGGCGCACACGCTCTCGCTTCTCATGGGCGTCGAAGTTGTAGAGCATCGCGCGCCGTTCAGATACAGGAAGGTCGATTTTCGAGGCGGATGGGGCGGCGGTCACGGCGTCAATCAAACGCGCATCGCTCTCTATAAATCGCACGTCCCCTCGATGGACGAAGGCTGGACGCGCTGGATGCTTGAGCAGGACAGGAGACTGAGCGGTCTCACGTCTCTCGAAGACACGGAGGCGCGCGCGGGCAATCTGCGCGCCAAATACGACGCCATCATCATCCCCGACCAATCGCCACGCGCCATCCTCGAAGGCCACAAGCGCGGCACGATGCCCGAAGAATATACGGGCGGCTTAGGCACGGAAGGCGTGCGCGCTCTGCGCCAGTTCGTCGAAGCGGGCGGCACGCTCATCTGTCTGAATGAAGCCTCTGACTTCGCCGTCGAACAACTCAAACTCCCTTTACGCGACGTGACCGCCGGTCTTAAGCGCA
>DASVQM010000051.1:0-47988 GCA_036389095.1 Pyrinomonadaceae bacterium | reverse complement strand
CACCGACACGAGACCGATTCCGTATGGTGACCCGAGGTCGAGGTCGACGGATGTGAGCAGTGGGCCTGGGACGGGCAATGGGATCGGGACGGGGACAGGGGGAGGAGTCGGCTCGGGTGAAGGCGGCGGCGTCGGGCCCGGCAGAGGCGGCAACACCGGCGGCGGTGATCGTCACGAAGGTGGCGGCGGGCCTGGCGGAGGCGGCGGAGGCGGCGAAGATCTCAACCGCACGTTCAGCCCGCGCGAGGTGACGCAGAAGGCGCGCATCATCTCGAAGCCGGAGCCGCAGTACACGGAAGAGGCCAGGAGAAACCAGATTTCCGGGACGGTGGTCTTGAAAGCCGTCTTCTCATCCTCGGGACAGGTCACGAATATCCGTGCGGTCAGCAGCTTGCCATATGGCCTGACGGAAAAGGCGATAGCGGCGGCGAGACAGATACGATTCAGTCCGGCGATGAAGGATGGACGGGCCGTGTCGCAGTACATCCAGATCGAATACAACTTCAACCTCTACTGAGAGGCGGGAGCGTTCAGCCTGGTTCCGTCAACAATGAAGAGCGGCGTCGGATTACGAACCGACGCCGCTCTTATTTTATTGACGAAACGCTTTCAGAAACTTTATTGAGCGAGACGCTCGGCGACGCGCCGTATGCGCTTGATGCCTTCCTGCAAGCGTTCCAGAGAGGTCGCATAAGAGATGCGTATAAAGCCTTCAGCGCCGAAGCCTGCGCCGTCGGTGACGACCGTCTGCTCCTCCTTGAGCAGTATCTCGGCAAATTCTCCCGAACTCTTCACTGTGCCCTGCAAACAGCCGCGAATATCCGGGAAGGCGTAGAACGCGCCCTCCGGCAGAATGCAACGAAAGCCAGGGATAGTGTCGAGCGCGCTCAGCAGCCAGGCGCGGCGCTCGCTGTATTCATCGAGCATGCGTGTGACGGAATCCTGCGGGCCGTTGAAAGCCTCTGTCGCCGCGCGCTGCGCTATGGAATTGGGATTGCTCGTCGAATGTCCCTGGACTTTGAGCATTGCGCGCGTCCACTCAGTCGGCGCAAGCGAGTATCCCATGCGCCAGCCCGTCATAGCGTAAGTCTTGGAGAAGGAGCCCGCGATGCACAGGCGCGAGCGCAGCTCCTGCGGCAGCGAGGCCGCGCTGTAAACCTTCGCGGGCGGATAGACAAATCGCAGGTAACATTCATCCGAGACGGCATAGATTCCGCGCTCGGCGACGACTTCCATGATGCGCTTAAATTCCTCGGGAGGGATAACACGGCCCGAAGGATTATTCGGAGAGTTGAGGATGAGCAGGCGCGTGCGCGGCGTGATGGCGCGCAAGACCTGCTCGGCGGTCAGTTGGAAATCGGTCTCCTCCGTCTCGATGAAGGCGGGCGTAGAGCGCGCGAAGATGGCGATCTCGGGAAAGGTCACCCAGTAGGGCTTGGCGATCAAGACCTCGTCGCCTGGGCCCGTGAGCGAGACGATGGCATTGAAGATGGCCTGCTTGCCGCCCGATGTCGCCATCACTTCCGAAGCGTCGAAGCGTGCGCCAAACTCGCGCTCGTAGAAATTGATAATCGACTGCTGAAGCTCGCGCGTGCCGCCCGTTGAAGTGTACTTGGTCTGCCCGGCGTGCATGGCTTCGGCGGCAGCACGCTTGATATTTTCCGGCGTATCGAAATCTGGTTCGCCTGGGCCCAGGTCTACCACATCAATGCCTTCGGCGCGCATCGCCTGGGCCGCCTGCATCGCGGCCAGCGTGGATGAAGCGCGCATCCGTGCGACGTTATCCGAGATGGGAAATGGTTCTTTGGCTGGCTTGGTCATCATCGTTATGCAAACGGAAAAGAGGCGCGGCGCAATCCTTCGCCCGCTTGACTCCTCGCTCTCAAAAATTATTTACGCGAGCCGCCCTTCTTAGAAGAGCCTTTCTTCTTCGCGCCGCCCTTCCCGGCAGAACTCTTCTTCGCCCCGCTCTTCTTACTACTCTTCTTACCGCCCTTCTTCCCGCCTTTTACGAACGGAGCCTTGTTCACCTTTTGACCACGCCCCGAGCCGCTCTTCTTGCCGCCGCCGGTCGCCTTGTTGACCGTAGCCCATGCGAGCTTTTCGGCCTCTTCTTCCGAGACGCCTCGCTCTTCATAACCCTCTTCGATGTGCGCGGCCTGTCGTTTCTGCTTGTCCGTGTACTTGTCCTTATCACCTCTCGCCATCTTGATGCCTCCCTTGTGAGCGTCTGACAACTTGGTTTTGGTCACATGTGCGATAGAACTACTGAAAGTATTGCACGCGAGCGCAACGCTTCATCCCTTATTAAACTTGCGTCTCAAGCGCGCTTCAACCGAAGCGGGCACGAGCCCGTCAACCGTCCCGCCAAGCTGGAAAACCTCCTTGACGAGCCGCGAGCTGACATAGGAATAGACCTCTGCGGGCATCATAAAGACGGTCTCTATGCGCGGCTCCTGGCGGCGATTCATGAGGGCCATCTGCAACTCGTATTCGTAATCCGAGACGGCGCGTATGCCGCGCACAATGGCGTCCGCCTGACGCTCGACGGCGTAGTGGACGAGCAGCCCCTCGAAGTCTTCGACACGCAGCGTACAGGAGCCGTGGCTGATCTCGCTGACGACCTCCTGCAACATTTCGCGCCTCTCTTCGAGCGTGAACAGGGCGCGCTTTTCAGGATTAACGAGGATGGCGATGATGATTTCGTCGAACAGCTTGCAGCCGCGCTCGATAATATCCAGATGGCCGTTGGTCACGGGATCGAAGGAGCCTGGATAGATGGCGCGTCGCATCATGGAAACTCTTTTGAGCGGGAGTCTCGTAACTGATAAATCCGCAGTGGAAGGTAACATAAAACAGTGACGAGTGACGAGTGACAAGTGACGAGCCTGGATGAACCTTTTAACTCGTCACTTGTCACTCATCACTGTTCTCTTGACATGAGGGGCGGCGGGTGTTTCAATACAAAGGTCAACAAACGTGGTGAGTTAAGGCAACTTGCGGCCACGTAAAATAAACTGCTAAACAGCTCGGCGAGTCTTTCCCGGAGGACTAATCGAAATAGGCTTTTGCTGGAAAGCCCCGCGTTGTTCGGCGCGGGGCTTCACTATGTTAGGATTCAAGATTACGAAAGCGTAAATCCGAAGTCCAGAATCTAAAATATGAAGAGCTTTCTCGATGCAATCAAAGAACGTATCGTCGTCTTCGACGGCGCGATGGGCACTAACCTGC
This sequence comes from Pyrinomonadaceae bacterium, assembly GCA_036389095.1. Classification (GTDB taxonomy): domain Bacteria; phylum Acidobacteriota; class Blastocatellia; order Pyrinomonadales; family Pyrinomonadaceae; genus DASQYE01. The sequence continues at coordinate 44,757 of DASVQM010000051.1, read as the reverse complement.
ACGCGCAGGACCTGACCATTGGTGATTACGGCGGGCCGCAGTTTGAAAACTGCACGGAGCACCTGCTCATCACTCGGCCCGACGCGGTGGAGAATGTTCACACGGCTTTCTTCGAGGTCGGCTGCGACGTGGTGGAGACGGACACGTTCGGCGCGAATCCGATTGTGCTTGGCGAATTCCAGATTCCTCATCTGGCCTATGAGCTGAACGTCAAGGCGGCGCAACTGGCCCGTCGCATCGCCTCCGATTACTCGACCAGAGAGAAGCCGCGATGGGTGGCGGGCTCTATGGGCCCAGGAACGAAACTGCCGACGCTCGGTCACGTCACGTACCGCGAGCTTAAAAACTCTTACGCCGAACAGGTGCGCGGGCTCTTCGACGGCGGCGTTGATATGTTCATCGTCGAGACCTGCCAGGACTTGCTGCAAACGAAAGCAGCGCTCGCGGCCATCTTCGAGCATTTCGAGCGGGCCCGTGAGCGCCGCCCGGTCATCGCGCAGGTCACGATAGAAATTTTCGGCACGATGCTCAACGGTACGGAGATCAGCGCCGCGCTGACCGCGCTTGAGCCCTTTCCCATTGATGTCATCGGCATGAACTGCGGAACCGGGCCCAAGCACATGACAGAGAGCATACGCTATCTCTGCGAGAACTCGCCGCTGCCGGTCTCCGTCCTGCCCAACGCCGGTTTGCCGTCCATCAAAGACGGCGCGACGCATTACGACGAGACGCCGGAGTCTTTCCTCACGCAGATCACACACTTCGCCAGGGATTTCGGCGTCAACGTGGTCGGCGGCTGTTGCGGCACGACGCCCGCGCACTTGAAGATGGTCGTCGAGGCCATGCAGCGTCTTTCGCCCAAAGAGCGTAACGCGCGTCTTGTCCCTTCGGCTTCTTCCATCTACAGCCAGCAGCCCTATGTTCAGGACAACTCTTTCCTGATCGTCGGCGAGCGCGTCAACGCGAGCGGCTCGAAAAAGATGCGCGACCTCCTGAACGCAGAAGATTGGGACGGGCTGGTCGCGCTCGCCAAGGAGCAGGAGCGCGAGGGCGCGCACATACTCGATGTCAACGTGGACTTTGTCGGGCGCGACGGCGAGCGCGACATGCACGAGCTGGCCTCGCGGCTCGTGACGAACATCAAGATTCCGCTGATGCTCGATTCGACGGAATGGCAGAAGATGGAAGCGGGCCTCGAACACGCGGGCGGCAAGTGCATACTGAACTCGACGAACTACGAGGACGGCGAGCCGCGCTTCGCCAAGGTGCTTGAGCTGGCGAAGAGGTTCGGCGCCAGCGTCGTCATCGGCACGATTGACGAAGAGGGAATGGCCCGCACGGCGGAAGGGAAACTGCGTATCGCCCGTCGCGCTTATGAGCAGGCGACCACGAAATACGGCATGCCGGCGCACGACATTTTCTTCGACCCGCTCGCGCTTCCCATCTCGACCGGGATCGAAGAAGACAGGCGCAACGCCCTTGAAACCATAGAGGGCATTCGTCGCATCAAGCGCGAGCTGCCCGGCTGCTACACCATTCTGGGCGTCTCGAATATCTCCTTCGGTTTGAATCCGGCCTCGCGCATAGCGCTCAACTCCGTCTTCCTGCACGACGCCGTGGAGGCCGGGCTTGACGCGGCGATTGTCAACGCGAGCAAGATCATCCCGCTCAATCGCATCGAAGAGCGACAGCGCGAAGTGGCGCGTCAACTCATCTACGACGAGCGGCGGTTCGACGGCGACATCTGCACTTATGATCCGCTCGGCGTATTCACGACGCTCTTCGAGGGCGTGACGACCAAGACCGTCAAGAAGGACGTGAGCGATCTGCCCGTCGAAGAGCGCCTGAAGCGCCACATCATAGACGGCGAAAAGATTGGCCTCGAAGATCAGTTGAAGGTCGCGCTCGAAAAATATTCGGCGCTCGACATCATCAACACTATCTTGCTGGACGGGATGAAGGTGGTCGGCGATCTCTTCGGCAGCGGACAGATGCAGTTGCCCTTCGTGCTGCAATCGGCTGAAGCCATGAAGGCCGCCGTGCGCTTCCTTGAACCCTTCATGGAGAAGAAGGGCGGCGCGACGGAGAAGGGAACGATGGTGCTCGCCACCGTCAAGGGCGACGTGCACGACATTGGCAAGAATCTGGTCGATATTATCCTCACCAATAACGGCTACAAGGTCGTCAACCTCGGCATCAAGCAGACGATTGATGAAATCCTGCGCGCTCACGAGGAGCACCGCGCCGATGCCATAGGGATGAGCGGCCTGCTCGTCAAATCCACGCTCATCATGAGAGACAATCTGGAGCTGATGAATGAGCGAGGCATCAACGTGCCGGTCGTGCTCGGCGGTGCAGCCCTGACGCGCCGCTATGTCGAAGACGATCTCAAATCTCTTTACCGTGGGCGGCTCTTCTACGCCAAGGATGCCTTTGACGGCCTGCACACGATGGATTCTCTGATGGGCCCAGCGGCGGGCGAGAGCGCGGAAGCGAAGCCGGAAAGCAAGGCCGCTCATGCGGCGGGCAACGGCGATGCGGAGGCTGAAGACGCCGAAGACCTCGTCGGAGAAGACGCCAAGCTCGGTCTGCGTAAGGAGCTGCGGCCGCGCGCCGTAAGCCGTCGCTCCGGCGATACGACGCACACCAATCGCTCGGACGTTCGCACGGATGTCAGTATCCCGCGCGCTCCCTTCTACGGCTCGCGCGTCGTGACGGATATACCGCTCGACGAGGTCTTCGCTTACGTCAACGAGACGGCGCTCTTCAAGGGCCAGTGGCAATTCAAGCAGGGTCGCAAAACGGCGGACGAGTACCGCGCCCTCGTGGCCGAGACCGTGCGGCCCATTTACGACGAGCTGAAGGAGCGCGCGAAACGCAAAGAGCTGCTCACGCCGCGCGTCGTCTACGGCTATTTCCCCTGCCAGTCGGCGGGCAATGATCTCATCATCTACGAAGCGGACGAACGCACCGAGCGGCAGCGTTTCACTTTCCCGCGCCAGCCTGCGGGTAAGCGCTTGTGCCTGGCCGATTATTTCGCCGCGCAGGATTCCGGGCGCATGGACACGGTCGCCTTTCATCTGGTGACAATGGGAAGATGTGCGAGCGTCTATTCGCAGGAGTTGTTCAAGGGGGACAACTACGCCGACTATCTATTCTTTCACGGTCTGAGCGTGGAAGCGGCGGAGGCTCTGGCCGAGCTGTGGCACAAGCGCATACGCGAAGAGTTGGGCATCGCCGAGCGCGACGCTCAGGAGGTGACGAAGCTTTTTCACCAGGGCTATCAGGGCTCGCGCTTTAGCTTCGGCTATCCGGCGTGCCCGAACCTGGAAGATCAGACCAAGCTCTTCGAGCTGCTCGACCCTTCACGCATAGACGTGGAGCTGACCGAAGAGTTTCAGCTCGACCCTGAACAATCCACTTCGGCCATCATCGTGCACCACGAAGAGGCCAGATACTTCTCTATCGACTAAAATTCAAAGCCCCCGGCCTTCTGTGGTTCTCAAGCGACATGTCTCGCGCTGGCGCTTGAGACTTCAGGGGCCGGGACTTTTGAAGCTGGGACTTGAGACTTGGAGCAAGAGATTGACCCGACGCCGGAAGAGCTAGGGGTGCTTTCATGGATGGAGCGCCTCTCTTTTCGACTGGTGCATGCCATGAACCAGGGACGCTGGAAGCGTTTCTGGACGTATTGCCAGCGCACCATCGGCGCGGGATGGATTCACCTGGCGACCTACAACCTGATACGCGTCTACGGGCTTGAGCACATAGAGTCGGCATCGCACGAGCGGCCCATCCTGCTCGTGGCCAATCATCGCTCCTTCTTTGATATGTACGCCGTCTCGACAGTCCTTTTTCGTCGCACGCGCTGGCGCAAAAGTCTCTTCTTCCCCGTGCGCGGGCGTTTCTTTTACGAATCGCCGCTCGGGCTGCTGGTCAATCTGCTGATGGGCTGGTGGTCTATGTATCCGCCTATCTTCGCCGATAGCGAGAAGCGACTGTTTGATAAATATTCCGTCCGGCGTTTGGCCCAGCTTTGCCACACGGGAGCCGGGCACGTCATAGGCTTTCATCCAGAAGGCACGCGCAATCGAAGCCGTGACCCTTACTCTTACCTGCGCGCGCAGCCGGGCGTCGGCAAGCTCATTAAAGACGCCGCGCCGCAGGTCATCCCGGTCTTCATCGCCGGGCTAGGTAATAGCCTGCCGCGACAGGTCATGGGCAACTGGACGAGGGGTGAGCCGATACGCGTACACTTCGGCGCGCAGTTGGAGCTTGCGCCTTACCTCTCCAAGAAAGATCACGTCCGCACCTATAAAGAGATTGCCGATTTCGTGATGGCCAGGATCGCCGAGCTTGGAGAAGAGGATCGAGCCCTCTACGGCGCAAAGGAGCGCGGCAAACGCGAAATCGCAACGGCCACTTAAAGCGAGGCGCGAGATAAACAGGGACGAAAATTTCCCGGCTCCGTAGGAGCCGAAATGTTTATAGTTCATCGAATCAATTGAGCATCAAAGCTCCTCCAGGAGCGACATGCATGCGAGGCGGGACATATCGCTCCTGGAGGAGCTGGGCTTGGGGTATCGCCTCTCAGCCATAAACATTTCGTCTCCTGCGGAGCATCTGTGCAATGAGAATCCGGCCCGGATAAATCGCCGCTCGAAGATAAAAGAATGTCTCTGCTGCCGCTTGTGATCGTCAACCCGGCCTCGGCTGGTAAGGCTACGCGTGAGATGTGGCCCGCCATGGCGAGCGACCTGCGCACGCACTTTGGCCCGTTCAACTGCGCTTTTACCGAAGAGGCTGGCGACGGTCGCCGTTTGGCTGCACTGGGCGCGAAGCAGGGCAGGCGACTGATTATCGCTTGCGGCGGCGACGGCACGATCAACGAAGTCGCCAACGGTTTGATGGAAGCGGGCGGCGGCTGCGAGCTGGGAATCCTGCCGAGCGGGACGGGCGGCGATTTCCGTCGCACGCTGGGCGTCCCCCTGCGAGCGGCTGCGGCTGCGCGTGCGTTAAGAATGGGGCGCACGCGCCTCATGGATGTCGGTCGCGTCACCTTTATCAATCACGAAGGCGAGACGGAGAGCAGGCATTTTCTGGGAGTCGCCTCTTTCGGCATGAGCCCTGAGGTGATCGAGCGCGTTAAGGAGAGCAGCCCGTCCTGGCTTCCGGCAATTCGCGCGCGCCGCTTGAGCGGGAGAATCTCTTTCGCCATCGCCACGCTGCGCACAACGCTCTCATTGCCGAGGACGACCGTTGACGTTCAGTTGGATGAAGAACCCGAGCGCCGGTTCACAGTCGCCAATCTCTGCGTAGCCAATGCCAGGTATTTCGGTGGAGGGATGAAGGTCGCGCCCGGCGCTCTCTTAGACGACGGGCGCTTCGATATTATCTCCATCGGCGATCTGGGAGCGATGAGGATTTTAGCAAACGCGCCGCAACTCTACCTGGGCACTCATCTCAACATCGAGCAAGTCCATCATGCGCTCGCCGCTCGCCTTGAGGCGCGGCCCGCAAGCAATCAAGGCGAAGTCCCCATCGAAGTTGATGGGGAACTGCCCGGACGCCTGCCCGCGACCTTTGAAATCCTGCCCCGCGCCTTAACTGTAAGGTGCTGACCAAAAGCAGGAATTAACGGGGATGGACAGAAATAGCCAGGACAAAGAGGAGAGATCAACGATTCAGTCAGCAATGCTTTCGTCTTTCGTCCTGCTTTTAGTGCTTATCCTGACTATCTCTGTCCATCCCCGTTAACTCTCTTCTTTACTCATTTATTGCTCGTCGCAGACTTGAAGGCATCGCCTCCAAGGAAGTTTTCGCGTACGTAGACGATTGTATCGTTCAGGGTTTCCGCCGGGTCGCGCGGGGTGAAGCCGAGTTCGCTGCGGGCCTTACCGTCGTCCAGATACCAGAAATACTCCGCCATCTCGACCGCCTCGGCTTCGACGGGTGAGGCCATGTTCCACTGTCGAAAAAGAGTGCTGACGAGCTTCGACCCGGCGACGGCGAAGCTTTTCGGTAGAGAGAGGCGCGGGCCCGGCGTCTTAGAGATGCGCTCCAACCGACCGAAGAATTTCTCGAACGTCCAATTGGCGCTGCCCAGCAAATAGCGTTCGCCGTGCTTGCCCTCACGCATCGCCGCGCGAAAGGCCGTCGCCACATCACGCACGTCAACGAAGCTCAAGCCGCCGCTCGGCACAGCGTTGATCTTACGCGCCAGGAAATCCAGTATCACTTTGGTCGAGCTGAGCCGTTCATCCCGAGGGCCGAGCAGCAGGCTCGGGTTCATGATGACCAGTCGCGGCCCGCGCCCCGAAAAGTTTTCCAGCGCCACCTGTTCCTGGTAATACTTGCTCGCGTAGTAGGGCCAGCGCGCGATGATGTCCAGGGGCGGCGGCCACGATTCGTCCGGTATCTCTTCGCCTGAAGCGGTGACGGCAATCGTCCCGCTCGTCGAAGCCATGACGATTGATTTGACACCGGCGGCGCGCGCCGCTTCACAGAGCAGCCGCGTGCCGTCAACGTGAATGGCCATCATCTCGCGCCCGTCTTCCTGCGCGCGCGAGACGCGCCCCGCCAGGTGATAGATTTCCGTCACGCCTGCAAGAGCACGCCTCACATCTTCGGGGTTCGTGATCGAACCCTCAATAGGCTCTGCTCCCATCTCGATCAACCTGCGCGGAACTGAACCGGCCATGACGCGCACGCTCGCCGCGCCCTCTTCGATAAGCTGCTCGACCAGATGCGTGCCCAGAAAGCCCGTGCCTCCGGTCACGAGCGTGACGGCCCGTGCGCGTCGAGCGAGAGCGCCGCTTTTCGAGGCGAGCGCCACGCTCTTTTTAGCCGCCGATTTCGTGGCCGACTTACGCGCCGCCCTTTTTTTCGTAGACATAAGAGAACAGTTGAGAGTGACGATTGACAAGTGACGAGCCGAGAACAAGAGACTGTGCGCAGGCATTGAGCCTTTGGCTTTAACTTGTCACTCGTCACTGCTTTCAAGCTAATTGAGAGACGGGCTCGGCTTCCTTTTGTGCATCGGCTGTCTGGGCGCGCCGCTCGCTCTTCCAGCGCTTGCGAAGGGCCTTGGCGTCGAATCTATGGCGAGTGCCGTCGCGCAGGTTCTCGACCTCGTGACGGACCAGGGCGGCGATCAGGCGATACGCCTCGCTTCTGGCCATCCCCTTCGTCAACTCTTCCAGCTCTTCGATGGACAGGTAGCGACCGATGCGCGCGCCAATGTCGCGGCTCTTGATGATGTTCGCGCCCTTGGGCAGCGCTTCGTAAGTCCCGTAGAGATAGATGGGCAGGATGCCGACGCGCGAAGCGAGCGCGAGATAACCGATGACGGGCTTGAATTCCAACAGCTCGCCCGTCACCGAGCGCGTGCCTTCGGGGAAGATCAGCGCGTTGTAGCCGCGATCCAGATAGGAGCGCGCGTGGCGCAGCGATTGACGCAGCGAGCCGCTGCGCTCCATCGGGACAGAGTTCGTAAAGTTGTCCATGTAGGCCCGCTTGTACTTGTTGTCGAAGAAATAGTCTGCGGCAGCCAGCGCGACCATATCCTTGCCCGCCTCGCCCAGGGCCATCTTGGCGAGCCCCATGTCCAGGTGCGAAGTATGATTGGGCGCGACGATGAAATTCGTATGCGCAGGAATATTCGAGCGTCCGGTGTAACGAGTGTGCAGGAACCTCTCGTAGAAGAGCCGCTGCAATGCATCCAGCCCATGGTTGCCGACCGTGCGGACGAGCGAAGGAATGTAAATCTCTTCGTCTTCAGCCCGCTCGCTTTCAGAGCGCCGCTTCGACTCTTTACCGGCGCTCGCAGCCGCCGCCGCCGCTCCGCCGCGCGAGACGATGGCAGCCAGCTCGCGCAGGTCAACAATCTCTGTCAAAGTGTTGGGCGATTCGAGCGTGCCCCCGGCGTTCTCAATCGCGGTCGCCAGCTCGACATACATCAGGCTATCGAAGCCCAGGTCGCTCAGGCGCGAATCGAGCGAGACCTGTGAGCGCGGGCGGTTCGATACGGTGGCGACGATGTCGAGGAGCCAGGAGCCGTCGCCCGGCTTGCTGTTGTTGTTGTCGCCAGAGCCCGCCGAGCGTGCCGCCGCCTTCATGCTCTGTTCCAAGACCTGCATGGCCGAGACGACTTCGCGGCGCTTGACCTTGCGTGTCGCCGTGCGCGGCAGATCGCCGTCCCAGAAATGCAGCACCTTGACGCGCTTGAAGAAGGGGAGCGCCGAAGAGACATCACGGAAATGCTCTTCGACTTTGCGACGCACTTCGGCGCGCGAGAGCGCTATCTCTTTATCGTAGTCGGGCACGACCATGCACGCGACCTTCTCGCCGATACCGTCCGGCAGCCCGACGACGCTCAGCTCCTTGATGAAGGGCGAAGTGTTGTAAAGCTCCTCTATCTCGTCCGGGTAAACATTCTTGCCGTTGGTATCAACGATGATGTCCTTGGAGCGCCCGACGAGGTAGAGATTGCCCTCGTCGTCGAGTCGCCCGAGGTCGCCCGTGTAGAGCCAGCGATTGACTATCGCGCGGTCGGTCGCGGCTTTGTTCTCGAAGTAGCCGACCATCACGTTGGGCCCACGCGCGATGACTTCCCCGATGCCGCCCGCATCCGGCTCGACTATCTTCACTTCGACGCCGGGCAGTGGTTTGCCGACGCTTCCCGTCAGCATTCGATTGGCGGGCCGCGTGACGGTCAGCACAGGCGATGCTTCCGTCAGCCCGTAGCCTTCGAGGATGGTGAAGCCGAGCCCCTGGAAATCGCGCTGCACTTTATCGCTCAGGGCCGAGCCGCCGCTGATGAAATATCTTATGCGCCCGCCCATGCCTTCATGAATCGGATAAAAGATGAGAGCGCCCAGATTGAGCGGGGTCTTGTCGCGCAGCCACGCGTTGGCGCGAATCAGCAGGTCTGCCGCCTCGCCTACGAAGTGGCTTCGCTCGTTGAACTTGTTCCTGATGCGACGATGAAGCAGTTCCCACAGGGCGGGCACGCCGACCATCCCCGTGACGTGGCCGTTTTTGATCGAGCGCGCGAGAGCTTCGCCCGTCAGCTCTTCCAGATAAGTTATCTGTGCGCCACGGCTGAGCGGCGTGAGAAAGCCTGTCGAGAACTCGAAGGTATGATGCAGCGGCAGAACGGAGAGCACGCCGTCGCTGGTCGTCATCTCGAAAACGCTTGAGAGCATGGAGACCATGCTCGTCAGGTTGCGATGCGAGAGCATGACGCCCTTTGGGTTGCCGGTCGTCCCCGAGGTGAAGATCAGAGAGGCGATGGACTGCGCGTGGATGCGCTGCGGAAGGAGCGCTATGCGCTGGTCTTCCGTCTGCTGGTCGGGCAAGGCGAAGAGCTCGTCGTAGCGCCAGATACGAACCTCTGCCAGACCGGCTGCGGCCAGCTTGTCGGCGAGCTCAGCGTGCCGCTCAGACATCTCTTCGCTGAGGACGATGCCGGAGGCAGTGCCCGCGCGCGCGAACGTGACGATCTCATCGGTCGAGCTTTCGGGGTCAACGGGGATGCAGGTCGCACCGGCCTTGAGCACGCCGAAGTAGGTCATACCCCATTCGGGCGCGTTGTGGCTGAGGAGGATAACGCGGTCGCCGGGCTTGATGCCCGCGCTTGCGAGGAATGCTCCGGCACGCGTCGCAAGCTCCCTCAGGTCTGCATAGGTGTACTGCTCTTTGCGCCCGTCGCGCTCAATCCGCATGGCGACGCGGGTCGCGTGGCGCTTGGTCGAAGTCTCGAATAGCTCAAGCAGGTCGCGGTAGGTGTAGACGCGCTTGGGCTGCTCGCGCATGTCCTCTTCGAGCGTGGGGAAGACCCACTTCTTGAGGCCGGGAAAATGGACGTTCATCCAGTAGTCGTACCAGTCGAACTTTTCCGGGTGCCAGGAAAGCAAAGCCTGCTCGTCCTTGCGTATGCGCGCAAAGAGCGAGCGCACGTTGTCGGAGCGAAAGATGTAAGCGTTCTCGACCATGAAGGGGCGAAACATGACGAACGCTTCTTCGGTCTCACGCGTCACTTCTTCAATGCGATCAACTCTCTCTTTGACGCGATCAACAACTTCCGTGATGCGGCCTCCGCCCCAGCGCGGGCGGACTTTATCGAGCATCGTCGAGACCTTCTTCGCCGCCTCGTGGAGCATCGGCGTCGAGGCTTTCTCGAAACGCTCCTGCGTGACCACGCGCGCCTCCATGCGCGCGGCAATCTCGTTGACGATTTTGAAGCCCGTCTCCTTCTCCTTGAAATGCTGGCGCTTGTAGAGGCCAACGAGGCCGACGATGCGGCCCATGTTGTTCGGATTGCTGTCGCCCGTCGCGGCCTGATGCACCAGGCGAGGCTCTTCGACGCAAGCCTCGGCTGCGACGGCGAGCATGACGGCGGCGACATGATCTACGGGCGTGATGTCCAGAATCAGCTTCTCGTCGGCGGGAATCTGCGTCTGGCCTTTGAAGGCGATGAAAATCAGAGGCGCCGTCGTCGTGAAGCCCTCGTTCCAGCCGGGGAACGGATAGCTGATCGCGGATTCGACGATGCTCGGGCGGACGATGGAGCGCACCACGTCCGTTTGCGCGGCGACCAGCTGCTCGCCGAGGCTCTTGGTGTAGGTATAGATGTTGGGCCAACCCCACCAGGCCGCGCGCTCGATGCCGAGGTCTGTCAGGCGCGTCCTGGTCCAGACCTTTCTTTCGCGCGCGACGGCCAGGCCCATCGCGTCCGGGTCGTCCGCATCGCGCCCCTCTTCGAGCAGGCGCTTGCGTGCCTGCTCGCGAAAGCGCGCGACCATCATCGCGTCCTTGGCCTCTTCGCGGACGCGCTCGGCCAGCTTGGCGCAATCCCTGATCTCCTGCTCGGGCGAAAACTCGACGCCTTCGAGTTCGTCTCGTCGCGGAAAATAGCCGACCACCGGGTCGCTCTCCCAGACCGGCCCCGAGCGATTTCCGGCGACGAAACAGGTCGAGACGTGTATGAGCGCGGGCCGACGCATGCGCCGACTGAAGGCGATGACGTTCTGCGTGCCGACGACGTTGGTGCGCAACGCGCTTTCGAGCGTCGGGTTGAAGGTGACGTTTCCGGCGCTGTTGATGACGACATCAATGTCGTCGGCAATCCGCTGGGCCTCTTCTTCCGTGTAGCCCAGGTTGGTATCGCCGATGTCGCCGCCGACGATTGTGACCTTGTCTTTGATGAAGCCTTCGAGCGCGTCGCCGTAGCGCTCGCGCAGGGGGTCGAAGGGCGGCGCGGTGATGACGTTGTTCCAGAAGCGTGTCTCGGATTCTTCCTGCGAGCGCGCACGCACGGTGACATAGACGCGGCCCACGTTGGGAAAGCGATAGAGCAGCATCGAGAGCGTCACTTTGCCGAGGAAGCCCGTCGAGCCGATGAGGAAGATTTTTCTTCCCTGATAGATTTCTGTCGGAGATAGTTTCATTATCTTAACTATCTTACTCCATATCGGCGATGCCGATCATCGGTTGGTGAAGCATAGTGATCTCCGCCGATCTTCCCATATAGCTGCGCGCCATCGCAATCGCTTCCGTCAGATTATCGGCCCGCTCCCAGCCGAGCATCGCCGGAACGTGCGCGTTCTCCGCCCCGGCGGCGATCACCTTGCCGACGTGCTGGCGACCGTTCTCGCCCCAGTACCACATGAAAAACGGGTGCGCGCCGTGATAGGCGTTGCCGCGCCGGTACATCTCGACGTAGCTCGGGTTGTTGGCGAACTCGCGCTCGTACTTCTCTCTCAGCACGAAGGCGTCGCGCGTCTCCGGCAAGAGGCGATTGAAGAACTCTATATAGCTCGGATGAAAATTGTGGTCGAACTCGTCGTAGCAAGGATGATGCAGGATGAGCACGCCGCCCTTCTTCAAGAGCGGCTTGTTGCGATAGAAGTTGAAGTGATAGCCCAGCGCCATGACCTGCACGAGGAGCGGGTTTAAGACCGAATAGACGTTATAGGGCGAGATGTCCGGGATACCCGTGATGAGAATGTCGCATTGGCCGCTGACGGGGATGGCGTACTGCTGAAAACCCTTTTCGATGATCTTCTCGTGCACGGGCTCCGTGCGTCCCGCGTGACAGGCGATCAACTCGTACTGCGCGGGCTTAGAGTGCAGCAGCTTACGGCGCGCGGGGCGGGGCAGCTTGCTCATCGTATAGCGCATGGCCTCGAACTTCATACGGTCGAAGGCAGAGAAATCGTCCTCGTTCTTCAAGAGGAAATCCATGTCGCCTTTGTACATACGGTTGTTAATGGCCGTCTCGATGTGAAAGACGTTCATGTGCTCGTCAACGAGCTTGCCCAGGCGCGAGACCTTGTGATTCAGCTCGGAGCGCGCAGGGTCCATGTAGCTGTCGGAGTCGCGTATGGTCTGCGGCTCGTGATGCGCGCGAAGCGATTCGTAATCGCAGAGGCCGACGGCGACGGATTTGTGGCCGCCGTCCATCGGGACCAGGTTGATGTTGACGTAGATGACCAGATCGCTTTCCGCCGCGCGACGATTGACGCGCAGCGGCTCGTGATGGCGCGTCTCGCCGAGCACGACGAGGCCGTCGGCCCATTCCGCGTCATGGTTATAGTAGCGGTCTGGATAATACTCATCATAAATCTTCGCGCCCGTCATACGCTTCATCTCCCACGGAGTCATTTTTCGATGAAGCGAATTGGCGATGATGATATGCACGTCGTCAACGCCGTAGGATGAGAGCATGTCGAGGACGATCTCAAGCACGGTCTGACGAATATCGGGCGTCGCCATGGGCGGCAGCGGCAGGCTGATGTCGTCGACGGCAATCGTCACCTTCATGCCCGGCTCAAGCTGCGCGAAGAGCGGGTCGCAGTCGTGCGGGTGATTCAGGGCGTAGCGAATCGCCGCCTCGCGGTTCGGCAAACCCTTGATCGGCGGGTTCGGATAGAGCACGCGCGTGCCAATCGGCAAATCTTCGAGAATAAAATCCTCGCCCGAAGGCATGATGCGCGGCGCGCTGTCGCTGTCGATATAGATGACAGACTCGTGCGTCTTTCGTCTTAGTTGCAAGCTCATAAGAGAACAGTTGAGAGTGGCGAGTGACAAGTGACGAGCCGGGAACAAGCGAGTGGCCGCTGGCATTGAGCCTTTGGTTTTAACTTGTCACTCGTCACTTGCCGCTCGTCACTGCTCCTAAGTCAGTTTCATTCCCAGCACATGGACGAGGAAGCCCCACTTGTCGGAGACCTCTTCGATCTGCTTTGTCGTCGGCTTGCCAGCGCCGTGCCCGGCTTTGGTCTCGATGCGTATGAGCACGGGGGCCGGGCCTGCCTGTGCGGCCTGCATCGTCGCGGCGAACTTGAAGCTGTGGCCGGGCCAGACGCGGTCGTCGTGATCCGCCGTCGTAATGAGCGTCGGCGGATAATGCGTGCCCGGCTTCAGGTTGTGAAGCGGCGAGTAGGCGTAGAGGGCGCGAAACTCTTCAGGATTTTCGGGCGAGCCGTAGTCGGATGTCCACGCCGCGCCGATGGTGAATTTATTGAAGCGCAGCATGTCCATGACGCCCACAGCCGGGAGAGCCGCGCCGAAAAGCTCCGGGCGCTGCGTGAGCATTGCGCCGACGAGAAGGCCGCCGTTACTGCCGCCGCCGATGGCCAGCTTCGGCGTCGACGTGTACTTGTTAGCGATGAGCCACTCGGCGGCGGCGATGAAGTCGTCGAAGACGTTCTGCTTCTTGAGCTTCATCCCGGCTTCGTGCCACTCTTTGCCGTACTCGCCGCCGCCGCGCAGATTCGCCACCGCGTAGACGCCGCCCATCTCCATCCAGACCAGATTGCTCGGCGTAAAGGTCGGCAGCATCGAAGCGTCGAAGCCGCCGTAGCCGTAGAGATAGGTCGGATTTGTGCCGTCGAGCTTCAAGCCCTTCTTGTGCGTGATGAACATCGGCACGCGCGTGCCGTCCTTGCTCGTGTAGAAGACCTGCTTGGTTTCGTAATCTTCGGAACGAAAATCCACTACGGGCCGGCGAAAGATAGTGCTCTTGCCGCTCGCCACCTCGTAACGATAGATCGTGGTCGGCATGGTGTAGCTAGTAAAGGAATAGAAGGTCTCCCTGTCCTTGCGCTTGCCGACGAAGCCCTCCACCTTGCCGAGTCCGGGCAGCGCCACTTCGCGGACGAACTTGCCATTCAGATCGTAGACCTTCACCTGCGCGTGCGCGTCTTTCAGGTAAGAGGCGACGAACATATTACCGACGACGCTCACACTGTCGAGCGTCTCCCTGGCTTCCGGTATGAGCGTCTTCCAGTTCCTACGTTCGGGCGAGCGCGTATCGATGGCTATGACTTTCTTGTGCGGGGCGTCGCGGTCTGTCTGGAACCAGAAGACCGGGCCGTCGTTCCCGATGAAGTATTGTGCAACGCCGTCATCGTCGAGCAGTTTGACGACGGGCGCATCTTTTTGTTGAAGGTCTTTGTAGTAGATGCGATTCGCCGAGCTTGAGCCCTGGAAGACGAAGATGATCAGGTAGCGCCCATCCTCCGTCACCTCCGCATTGAAAAGCCATCCCTTCTCTTTCTCGTCCGAGCTGGAATAGACGAGCACGTCTGCGCTCTGCGGTGTGCCCAGGCGATGATAGTAGAGCTTGTGATATTCGTTGACGGCGGCGAGCTTGTTGCCCTGCTTCGGCTCGTCGTAGCGGCTGTAGAAAAAGCCCTTGCCGTCAGGAGTCCATGAAGCGTCGGAGAATTTCACCCAGTTGATTACGTCCGGCAAATCCTTGCCCGTCTCAACGTCGCGGACGCGCCATTCGTTCCAGTCCGAGCCGGAAGCCGCGAGCCCGTAAGCCATCAGCCTGCCGTCGTCCGTGATGTCGCTGCCCGAGAGCGCAACCGTCCCGTCGCTTGATAGCTTGTTCGGGTCAAGGAGCACGCGCGGCTCTCCTTCGAGCGTCGTCACGGTGTAGAGCACCGACTGGTTTTGCAGGCCGTCGTTACGGGTATAGAAGTAGCGCCCGCCCTCCTTGTAAGGGATGCCGTAGCGCTCGTAGTTCCAGAGCTTCGTCAGGCGCTCTTTGATCGCCGCGCGCTCGGGAATCCGTTTCAGATAATCGAAGGTCAGTTTGTTTTCGGCTTCGACCCAGGCCCTTGTTTCCGCCGAGTCCAGGTCTTCGAGCCAGCGATAAGGGTCGGCCACTTTCGTGCCGTGGTAATCGTCCACCTGATCGCCCCTGCGCGCCACAGGGTAAGACAATTTGGCATCAGCCCGGCTCGTCAGGGAATTGACTGAGCCCTGAGCGCAGACGACGGCGACGAGGGCCAGGAGCGCGACAGTTGTCGTCAGCAACTTGAATGAATACATCTTCTAAAACCTTTCCGCGAACCCGCTTGATTCCGTTTATTTTAAATTCAGTATGGGCCAATCGTGATGCAGCGCCGTCTGTCGCAGCCTCATGTCCGGGTTGACGGCTGCCGGGTGGCCCACGACCGAGAGCATCGGCAGATCGCTCATGCTGTCCGAATAAGCATAAGAGTCGCTGAGGCTCAGACCCTCGCGCTCCGCAAACGTCCTGATCCAGGATGCCTTGGTCGCGGAGGCCAGCACGGGCGGCAGCAGCCTTCCCGTCGCCACGCCGTTGACGAACTCTAAGCGATTCGCCACGAAATCTTGTATGCCAAGATATTCCATCAAAGGCTTAACGGTAAAATCGAGCGCGCCCGTGACGACGACCTGCCTGAGGCCGAGGCTTCTGGATTTCTCGATCAGCTCGTACGTGCCGGGAAAGACCGCAGGCTTGAGCACGTCTTCAAACAACTCTCCGGCGAAAAAGCGCAGGCGGTCTTCGGATTCGCCCTTGTATCTTTTGAAAAAGAGATCGTTGAAGACTTTTCGGCTATACTGGTCGGTCACGGCGAAGAGCGGCAGGCTCAAGAGCGTCGAAGCACTCTTGCGTAAGCTTTGAAACAACCCCTGCTGGTTCTTCGCGTAAAATCCGAGCGTATGAACAAGGTTAGTGCTAACTAAAGTTCCTTCTAAATCGTAAAATGAAGCGGCAGCCACACTGTCCTCCAAAAGTGTACGGGCACGCGAAATTCTTTAAGGCTTGCACCGGAGATATAACCGGAGCATGTGTGTAGAACGGAAATATTACCTTATTTCCCCGTCGAGGGGTAAGCTGCCCCGTCATATAATGAGCGCCCGAAGAGATTTAAGTCTTTCATTCCAAAGGAAAATTATGAAGCCCAAAGTCAACTCGCGCCTCCTCTGCGTCGGCCTGATGATGTTGGGCCTGCTCTTTGCCCTGAGCGGATGCAGGTCGCAGGAGGCTTCCGTGGAAGCCACGGTCGAGACCGTCTCGGTTCCAGACCTGATTGCGCAGGCCGACCGGCTCTACGCGCAGAGAGAGGACTTGGCGCGCGTGCGCGAAGGGCTCGCCCTCCTGCGCCGCGCGCGAGCGGCGCAGGCAGGCAACTATGATGTGGCCTGGCGCATAGCCCAGTATGATTATTACCTGGGCGCGCATACTAAAGACAAAGCGGAGCGCGACAAAGCCTTTGAAGAGGGCATAGAGGCCGGAAGAAGCGCCGTCGGGTTGCAGGACGCAAAGCCTGAGGGCCATTTCTGGCTCGGCGCGAATCACGGCGGGATTGCCCAGACGAGCCTGCTCGGTGGCCTCGCCGAGATTGACGACATACGCGAACAGATGAACGCGGTGCTGCGCACGCAGGAGAGCTATCAGTCCGGCAGCGCCTACATGGTTCTGGGGCAGGTCGAGCTTGAAGCCGGAAGGATGATGGGCGACCCGGCGCAGGCCGTCGAATATCTTGAGAAGGGGTTGAAGTTCGGCCCGAATAACGCGCCACTGCGTTTGCGACTGGCCCAGGCTTATATCAGGGTCAATCGCAGGGAGGATGCACGCAAACAGCTAGACGCGATCATCAAGATGACTCCCGACCCGAACTACTTGCCGGAGCATCAAGAGGCCGTCGCCGAAGCGCGCAAAATTTTGGACAAAGGTTTATGAACCGCACAAGCAATCTTTGGAAGAGCCTGCCGTGAGCCATGATAAATGCTCTTGTGAATCGCTTGAGAGATTAGA
The DNA here is from genome assembly GCA_036389095.1 of Pyrinomonadaceae bacterium. Taxonomy (GTDB): domain Bacteria; phylum Acidobacteriota; class Blastocatellia; order Pyrinomonadales; family Pyrinomonadaceae; genus DASQYE01. Next base: position 27,674 of record DASVQM010000051.1, on the reverse strand, counting down.
AGGCGCAAGCGTGCCCGCTTACATTCGCACCTTTTTAGATCAGTTGGGATATGCGGGTGAAGAGAGTAAGCGCTATCGCTGTCACGTATGCGGGCGAGAATGGGAAAAGCGCTCTCCGCAAACCAAGAGCGGAGGGACGCGGCCATCCCTCGTACGTTTAGCAGATAAAGATTCGTCGGATTAGAAGTTTCGAGGCGCGGTATCTATAACGGTTCGCAAGCGGATGGCGCTGCTGACCTGAAGGCTGCGCTAACCCGAATGCTGCGCTATGTGGTCGCACTCCTTTTGAATATCGCTATAAATATTACTACGGTGGCCTAGCGCCCTCTAAAGCCTTAAACCGTTTTTCAAGTAATGAAACGGGACGTGTTCTGCGTCGCGGCCTGCGTCGCGTAGGGCATCCAACATGCGCTGTGCCCCGACGTAGTTAAGGGAGTGGATGACGATCAGCGCTTCGGGGTGACGATCAGGGTGCTCGGCGAGCCAGGCGGCGACGGCGTAGCCCGTGCGCTCGTCATCGTGCTCGTCAGAGAAATAGTGTTCTTCGGTCAGGTCATGATCGAGGAGGATGACATTGTAATCGTGCGCGCCGAGCCAGCGGATGGCTTCTGCGACGTTGCAGGTGACATCCATGTGATGACCCGCGAACCTCTGCTCGAACCAGGCGCAGCGCAGGGGGTCGTCTTCAACGATTAAGATTCGCTCAGCCGTCATTTTATCGAATAAGTATCAGGGAGATTTCTGGCGGCGCTTTGCTTCCTCAAGCGTGCGCCTGGCCGATTCGAGCTTCTGTCCAGCCTCTCCCAGCTTGCCCTGCGCCGTGAGCCGCTGGTAATCCTCAAGGTCCTGAAGCGCCTGATTCAATAGTTGCTGCGTGTCCTGCTGCGGCGTCGGGCTCTCTGTGGGCGACGGAGCGGCAGCCGCCCCGTTTGTTTCGGGTTTCGCCTGATCCGGCTTCGCCTGCGCGATGGCCGGGGTCTGCGCGGCTTCGCCGAAGAGACTCTTCATGGCCTCGTCAAAGTTCTGACCGTAGCCGAGCCTGTCCTGCGTGGCCAGCACGACCAGTCGAAGCTCGGGCATCGGACTGCGCTCGGCTTGCAGGTAGATCGGCTCGACGTAGAGCAGCGCGCGACCGATGGGGATGACGAGGAGATTGCCGCGACGCACGCGCGAGCCCTGCTGGCTCCAGAGCGTGATCTGCGAAGAGAGCTGCGCGTTCTGATCTATGCGCGCTTCTATTTGCAGCGGCCCGTCGATGAGGCGCGACTTGGGGAAGTTGTAGGCGATCAGCGAGCCGTAGGCGTCGCCGTCGCTGCGGCCAGCTATCCAGCCGATCATGTTGTTGCGGTTGGCCGGGGTGAAGGGCAGTATCTCCACGAACTCGTTGGCCGTCTGCTCGCCCGGCAACTGCATGAGGACGAAGTAGGGCTCAAGCGGCTCGACCTCTCGCTTGCCGTCTTTGAGGGAGACCTGGCTGGCGACGCTCCAAAGGTCTTCGCGCTGAAAGAAAGTCTTCGCGTCGCGCGTGTGATAGAGGCCGTAGACCTGCCCCTGCGTCTCCATCAAGGTCTGCGGATAACGGACATGCGAGCGCAGGTCTGCGCTCATCTGGCTCGCATCACGGAAGAGCGCGGGAAAGGTCGCACGGTAAGCGGCAATCAGCGGGTCTCGCTGGTCGAAGACGTAGAAGCTGACAGTACCGTTGTAGGCGTCGATCAAGACCTTGACGCTGTTGCGAATGTAGTTGACGCTATCGTTGCCCGCCCTGTGATGGCGCGAGTAAGGATAGCTGTCCGATTCCGTGAAAGCGTCAATCATCCAGTAGAGACGGCCTTCGTCGGAGACGATGATGTAGGGGTCGTCGTCGTAGATGAGAAAGGGCGCAAGCTCACGCACGCGCTCGCTGATATTGCGGCGCATGAGGACGCGGCTTTCCGATGTCACGTCGTCGGAGAAGGGCAGCTTCGACAGATCATCCAGGGCCCATGCGATGAGCAGGCGACGAAGCCCGCCGCCGATGGGAATGCCGCCCGTGCCCTCGTAGGTCGTCAGGTTGTTGGTCTCGCCCTGCGGATAGTTGAACTCCTTCTGCCGCGTCTTGACGTACACGTCCGTGTCCGTCTTCTGTCCGAAATAGATTTCCGGTCGCGTGACCTTGATCTCGGGCACGCTCGATTCAATCGGCATGTTCGAGAGCACGAAGCGCGGCATGCCTTCCGGCGTAAAGCCGTTGACGGGATTCATCGTCACGCCGTAGCCGTGCGTGTAGATCAATCGTTCGTTAATCCAGTTGCGCGATTGCTCGGGCAGTTTCTCCACGTCAATCTCGCGCGCGGCGAGCATCATCTGACGCATCTCTCCGCCGACGCGGTAGCGATCAACGTCCACGTCCTGAAAATCGTAGTAAGTGCGTATCTCCTGAATCTGTCGCAGCGTATCCCTGAGCGCCGTCCAGTCCCAGAGGCGAATGTTATCGAGCGTGGCGCGATTGCCTTCGAGGTTGAAGGAGGCGACGGCTGTCTCGGCCTCGAAGTCGCGCTGCTCTATGCCGTCAAGTCCGAAGGCGCGACGCGTCGCCTCGATATTATGCTCGATGTAAGGCGACTCTCGCCCAAGCTCGTTCGGCTTGACGATGAAGCTCTGCACATAGCCGGGCACGAGCAGGGCCGCGACCACGTAGACGGCGAGGGGCAGGGCAATCGCCGCGAGCAGCATGCGCAGCCGCCGCTCCGTGAAGGCGTTGACGAGCGCGAGCGCGGCGGCCAGGACGAGCATGACGGCGACGATCATCAAGCCCGGCAGGACGTAGTGGTCTTCCGTATAGGTGACGCCCGAGAAGGTCTGGTGATCGCTCCATAGATAAGGAAAGCGGGAAAGATAGACGCGCCACGCGAGCGCTAACAGGAAAGCTGCGAGCGCGCAGGAGATGGCCGCGTAGCCGGTGCGGCGCGGCGGCTCGATCTTCGCCGGGCGCTTGGCCTGCTGCGGAGAAGAGAGCAGCGAATAGATGACGGAGGCGCACAGAATGACGAAGGCCAGCATCAACAGCCAGGAGTTGAGCAGTTGTTGGACGGGCAGGGAGAAAAGATAGAAGCCGAGCGGCTTTTGAAAGATAGGGTCGCTGCCCGTCGTCGCCGGCTGGTTCATGTAGAGCGCAAAGAGCTGCCACTCTTCCCTCATCCCGAGCCCGTAGATCAACCCGAAGATGAGCGAGACGACCCAGGCGAGCGGTCTGAGGATCCGCGCCGGGGAGATTTCGATCGGCTGGTTATTGAGCATGATCGTGCGACGCTCAATCGCATGGGTCTTGAAGACGCGTTCGAGCAGCCAGAATGCCCCGCGCAGAATGAGGACGGTCAAGAGAGCAAATATGATGAAGACGGCGAGCTTGAACCGGAACGAGTACCAGTAAACGGAAGAGTAGCCGAGCGAGCCGAACCAGAGAGCATCGATATAGATCGAAAGCGCACGCGTCAGGATGAAGACGAGCAGGATGGCCGCCCCGATAACCCAGCGTCGCCAGTGACGCCTGCGCGGCGGCACGACATCTATGATTTCATGATCGAAGTTCGGAGGAAGATTGCTGCTCATACTCCATAGCATACGCTTAATTCATCATTACACTCAATGCGGTTGCATTCATCGGCCCCGTGCAGGCAAAATCTCCGAATCTTGAAAACGGGACGTAAAATTCGCTGGCTCATCCTCTTCCTCGTCGCCGTGGCGATCACGAGCGCCTTCCTTCTCTACCTCTTAAAACGTAGGACGCAGCCCCGGCCGCCGCTCTCAGTCCTCAAAACACTGGCGGGAGCGACAAAGACTAATGACGCGCCGCGATTCATGGACCCCTTCGGCTTGACGGTGGCCGGGGACGAGAGCGTCTACGTCTCGGACGGCGGCAGCGGTCGCATCTGGCAGCTCAACGCAGAGGGCGGAGCGCGCGTGGTCGCGGAAAATCTGGACGTGCCCTCAGGGATTGCGCTTGCGCCGGACGGCTCGCTCGTCGTGGCGGAGACCGGCTCTCACACGATCATACGCGTTGACCTGAAGACGGGGCAGAGCCAGAGGGTCGCGGGCGTGAAGGGCCGTTCGGGATTTGCCGACGGCGACGGCGCGACGGCACTCTTCAATGGGCCCATCGGCGTCGCGGTCGGCGCAGACGGCACGATCTACGTCGCAGATACTTACAACGACCGCGTTCGCGCCATTGATGCACGGTCGAATGTTCGCACCATCGCCGGGGGCGCCGAGGCGGGGATGGCCGATGCGTCGAGCGGCGCGGATGCTCGCTTCGACACGCCCTGCGGAGTTGCCCTGGAGTCTTCCGGCGCTCTCGTCGTCGCCGATACCGGAAACAATCGCCTGCGCCGCATAGAGCCTGGCGGAGCCGTTAAGACGATTGCCGGAACGGGAGCGCGAGACGTATTCGACGGCCCGCTCTTTGCCGCTTCATTCGACGAGCCCACAGGCGTGGCAGTCGGGCCCGAAGGCACGATCTACGTCGCGGAGGCCGGAGGCTCGGCTCTTCGCGCCTGCCGTTTCGGTCTTGTCTCAAACGTGCAGACGATTGTGGGCCGTCAGGGGCCCGGCCTGATTGACGGCCCGCTCGCAGAGGCGCGTCTTCGCGCTCCGTCCGGCGTCGCCGTCGCCGGTAATGGAGCGTTGATCGTCGCCGACACGGGCAACAGACTGGTGCGAGTCGTTGCGGGCGAGACGAGAGATCGCGGCACACTGCTCTCGCGCGAAGCGGCGCTCGCGCTCTATCCGAGCGCCGCTGAGCTGCGCCGCAGTACGGACGCCGCGCCGCGCTGGCCCTACGAGCCGCCGGAGCGTACGCGAGAGATTGCCGCGACCTTCGGCGAGATACGCGGAGAGCTGTCGAAGGATAACAGGGAAGCCTACTTTCACAACGGGCTGGACATCCCTGGCGCATACGGCGAGACGGCCCACGCCGTGCGAACGGAGCGCGTGCTGCTCCCGCTCTCTGTCGAAGACATTGGGACGACGCGCGAGCGCATACGATTTCCGCAGCTCGGTTATATACACCTGCGCGTCGGGCGCGACCGTCAGGACAGTCCCTTCAACGATGACCGCTTTATTTTAAGACGCGACGGCACAGGGCGTGTGACGGGCATACGGGTGCGACGGGGCGCGAGCTTTGCCGCCGGCGACGCCATCGGCACGCTCAACAATCAATATCATGTGCACCTCATCGCGGGGCCGACGGGCGGCGAATTGAACGCGCTGGCGGCCCTCGAGCTGCCCGGCGTAAAAGATAGCGTCGCGCCCGTCATCGAGAAGGACGGGGTCAGGCTTTTTGATCGCGGGTGGCGCGAGCTGCGGGCGGGTAGCGGTAAGAGTGAAAAGACGGGCGAAGCGCGCATCAGGGTCGATGGAGACGTGCGTATCGTCGTGCGCGCTTACGATCAGATGGATGGCAACGCTTCGCGGCGACGCCTCGGGCTCTATCGCCTCGGCTATCAAATTCTGAAGGCCGACGGCTCTGCCGCGCCCGGATTCGACTCGCCGCTGATGAACATCTCTTTTGAGACTCTGCCTGTTGATAGAGGCAGCGCTCCGGTCGCTTACGCGGAAGGAAGCAAGTCCGGCGCGACCGGAGAAACTATCTTCGCCTACATCGTCACCAACGTCGTGCGCGACCATCAATCCCTGGAAGACTACTGGCACGCCTCAGCTTTACCGGCGGGCGACTACACCGTGCGCGTCTTCGCCGAAGACTTCTTCGGCAATCGCACGACCCGCGACATACTCGTTCGCAAAGAGTAAGGATGAAAGCAGGAATTGACAGGATGGACAGAGATCGTCAGGATGAAGAAATGGAGATGAACGATTCATGCAGTCATGCTTTCATCTTTCATCCTGCTTCTGGTTCTTATCCTGACCATCTCTGTCCATCCTGTTAAATTATTCGTACCGCAGGCATTCAATCGGGTCGAGGCGTGACGCTTTGCGGGCGGGCCAGACGCCGAAGATCAGGCCGACGCCGACAGAGACGGTCAGGCCCGTGACGACGGCCCAGGTCGGGATGGTCGCCGGGAGTGAAGGGACCAGGAGGATGATGAGCTGGCTGATGCCTATGGCCAGCAGCACGCCGAGGACTCCGCCGAGGAAGGTCAGCGTCATCGCTTCAAAGAGAAACTGGTTGACTATGTCGCGGCGGCGCGCGCCGATGGCCTTGCGTATGCCTATCTCCTGCGTGCGCTCCGTCACGGAGACGAGCATGATATTCATCACGCCTATGCCGCCGACGAGCAGGCCGAGGCTTGAGATGGCGATGGCAATGAGGCCGACCATTGCCGTGATGCTGTCGAACTGTTCGATGAATTTGTCCGCCGTCTTAATATCGAAATTGTCCGGCTCGTTGAAGCCGACGTTACGGCGACGGCGCAGAATATCCTCGGACTGCTCCAAAGCCTCACGCAGCTGACCGCTGCGCCCGCGAATCACAAAAAGAACATAGCCGCGCGCCGGGGCGATCTTCTGCGCCGTGCGGAAGGGAATATAGACGGCATTATCTTCGTCGTTTTCACCGAAGAACCCTGCCTTCCTTTTCTCAAGGACGCCGACGATCTCAAACGTGTAGCCGCCCATCTTGACTTCCGTCCCGGCGATGCGCTCTTGCTGGCCGGGAAAGAGCGCGTCGGCGGCGTTGACGCCGATGACCATCACGTTGCGCCGCTGCTGGTCGTCGGCCTCGGTGATAAAGCGTCCCTCGCTCAATACGATGTTGGTGATGTCGGCGTAATTGGGCGTCACGCCCTGCGTATTGCCCCAGCGATAATTGTGGCCCTGGTACTTGATGTTGTCGTCGAAGGGCCCGCCGCTATAGCCGACGTTGGGCGCGACCATGGAGATATCTTCGACCGCCGGAGCGCCCGCGCGAATCGCCTCGGCATCGCCCGGGTTGAGCGGCTTGCGGCTGCGCTCCGCTCGATTGTCAGTCACCCTCGGCCCGGTCGAAAGGTGGAAGGCATAGATATTATTAGTACCGTACTCCTCTATCATCTTGACGATGTTCTGGCGCAGTCCCGTCAGGATAGAGGCAATCGTGATCGCCGTCATCACTCCGATGACGATGCCGAGCACGGTCAGGAAGCTGCGGAACTTGTGCGAGCGCACACTGTCGAACGCCATGGCCAGCGTCTCAACGGGAACGAACCTGGGAAGCCTCAATCGCATACTGCACTCTCAGCTCTTGGTCAAGGCGATGATCGGATCAAGCCTCGCGGCTTTGAAGGCAGGATAGATTCCGGCGATGATGCCTATGACGCTGGAGAAAAAGATCGCCAGAAAAATATAGGTGACGGTGATGGTCATGGTAATCCCGGCCAGCACTGTGATGAGCCAGCAGACGCCTGCGGCCAAGAGCAGCCCCAGCACGCCGCCCAGCGCGCAGAGCATCGCCGACTCGATAAGGAACTGCATGAGAATCTGCTTTTTCGTCGCCCCGATGGCCTTGCGCAGTCCGACCTCGAAGGTGCGCTCCGTCACGGAGACGAGCATGATGTTCATCACCACGATGCCGCCGACCACGAGCGTGATGAACGTGATCGGGATCACGACCATCGCAATGCTGCCTGTAAACTGATCTATCTCTTTATTCAAATCCTCGACGTTGACCAGGCCGAAGTCGTCCTCGTCGTTGCCCTTGAGCTTGTGCTTGTTACGCAGCGCGAGGCGCGCGTCCTCTATCGTCTGCTGGAAAGATTCCCTGTCGCGGCCCTTGCCGTGAATCTGTATGCCGTCGCGGCCACGTCCGAAGATTTGCAGGTGAGTCGTGAGCGGAATGTAGAGGTGGCGGTCGAAGGAATCGCCGAAGAAAGAGCCGCGCTTCTCCTCGACGCCGACGACCATCATCGGCAGCCCGCGCACTTTGATCGTCTTGCCGATGGCGTCCGTGTTGGGGAAAAACTTGTCCTTAATATCGCCGCCGAGCACGCAGACGAGAGCGGAGCGCTGCACCTCGTCGTTTGAGATAAACCTGCCGTCGGCGATGTCCTTATCCTCTATCTCAAGCATGTTGGCGGTCGCGCCGAAGACCAGCGCGCTCGGAAAATCAACGCCGTTCTGGCTGAGGTCTGTCTGGCTCGCCTGCTGTGCGCCCACCTCCGTGCAGGACAGGCAGTGCTCTTTGACCCACTCGTAATCATCAAGCTCTATGCGACGGTTGCGACGATTGCGCCGCTCGAACTCTTCGTCCGAGAGCCTGCCATGAAAGACCATCCGCGCGATCATGAAATGGTTCGTCCCCAACACCTTCGAGACTTTATCCACGACGTAGGTATTCAACCCGCTGATCGCGGCCCCGACCACCACCACCGACGCCACCCCGATAATAATCCCGATGAGGGTCAAAAAGGCCCGCAGCTTATGGGAAAATATCGCCTGAAGAGCGATGCGCGTAGCGTCCGCGTAGAATGAATAAACAGTTTTCATGAATCCAACCGGCGGCAAGAAATAACTGGTCGCAAAACTGTACGACGAAAGGGTGATTAAGGTTTACTCATAATTACGTTTCGCAGCAAAGTTTGGCAGGAGTCCCGTACTCGCTAAAAATTCCGCTCGTTCAATGCGGCCAGGACGGTCAGGGCGCGCCCCGTACTTTGATATTTGCGTTTGGTACGACTCCACACAAGCACTGTCTTGAATTCTCTTTTGTACGCGCCGGTGGCTTTCGCGCAGCTCTCGTCATCGGCCTTCTTGACCAGCCTGATCTTCAGGGAAATATCGAAGTGACCGCCACGGAGGCTTTTCAGGACAGCGAGGCTGGGGGTCTGCGTCGAGTTGTTTCCACAATAATTCAGGTTGAGCAGGGTGGGCAGCTCGAAGATGGTTCTGAGGCGGTTTGCTTGCGTACTGACGAGGGTCAGGCTCAGGTAGCCCTGGCTGGAATTGTGGTGATAGTTGGCGATCATAACGGCATCAGCCTGCGGGCCGATGTGAAGAAGGGGCTGCTCCTCCCAGAAGCTTGAGAACCTGTCGGCCTTGATGTCCGCGGCATCCAGCAATCTGACCTGCGGCTCCAGCTCAAAGAGGGCCAGTATGCCCAACTCGCCCCAGGTAAGCTCGGCATCGTCGCCCTGCGCATGAACGAGCAGCAGCAGTTGTCTTCCGCCCCCTGTTTGAAGAAAGAGGCTTTCGATGGCGTTGATCTTCAGTGCAGCGCGATAGACCCTGTTTCTGTATTCGCCGTCGAGATGATTGAGCGGCATCGTCAGATGCCCGGTGGCCTCCTGTGATGAGGCCGCGCCCATTTCAGCGTCGGGGAATATCTTTCTCAGCAAATCGAAATAGGTTGCGCCCGTCCCGTTTCGCACAGCTCTGCCGTAATCCTCGACCGTCCTCAACTGTGCGTGAGACGAACTGGCGCTGGCGAACAGGAGCGTTGCCCATAAAAAGCAACAGAGGGTGATGCGGGTTTTTCTTCGCATAGCAGGCAGTTGGATGAATGCAGAACGCTCCTCTCGATTCGGTCGTAGACAGTTTGGGCCCACAGGCTCATGTCCGTAGCTTCACACGGTAGATGATGAACTCCCCGACCCGCTCGCCCGCCCCGCGCTCGTACCAACGGTCAAGGTTAGTAAAGTCTATCTTCTGCCAGGCGGGCGCGGCGACGTAGGAGAGTAATGGATGAGCAGCCCGCTCCTGATCGAACGTATTGATAAACTCACTATAACCGCGCATCTCCGCCTCGATTTCGGAGGCCGTGACGGGCCGCCATCCCGCATTCCACGCCGAGTCATCTCGACCCCATCCGATCAACGCGTTGATGAAATATCTCTTGTGCGGGTCGAGCCCGTCGAATGCCAGCTCATCGCCCGGCCCGTACGCAACGCCCGTGTAGTATAGATGCTGGTAGAGACGCTGTTTGTGTTCGACCGTGCCGGCTCCCGAGAAGACCTGAAGATGCGGAGCCCAGAGCACTGGGAGCGGGCCGTCTGTTGGCAGGCTATCGGCAAGCATGAGGTCTGTCGAGAGAGTCAGGGGGCGATTCAGGCCCTCTGCTCGCGCCATCTCTGCCAGGCGCAGGCCGACGGCGCGGGTCTTATCCATTGCGACATTTACCGGAGCATATCTTTTCGTCGCCACTACAGTCTCGACACATCCCCAGCCAAAGGCCGAAATCACTATCACGCAGAGAGCCGGAACGGGTAATACCCTTTCGCCTGCGGCGCGGCCACGCCGCAGTTGCACACTTAAAAGAATGAGCGCGATGAGCGCGATATACTTGGCGATGAACAGGTCATAGTGAAGCGGCTGCAAGGAACGGCCCGTGAGCACCTGCTGGTTGAAAACAACCAGTGGGACGAGCGCAAACGAAGCGGCGAAGGCCGAGACGTGATCGAAGCGTTCGAAAGGGCCGCGCCTGCGTCCCCATGCGAGCGCGATGATTACCAAGATGCCGAGAACCTCAGACCAGTGAAAGAGGTCTGGACGATGCGTGTGCGCGAGCAGCTGCGTCGCATCCATGGAGGGCGCGCGATTGCTTAACAACGCCCCGTAGGGAATGAAGGAAGGCAAGCAGGCGGCGAAGATCAGGCCCACGCGCCCGGCATCCCTTCGCCAGCCGTCGGGGCGAAGGGTAAGGAGCGAGAGCGCAAGGCAGGCGAGCCAGGCCAGCGCCGCAGTCCAAAGGTAGAAGTAGGAAAATAAGAGCAGGACGAAGATCAAGCACGCCGTCGCTCCAAACAGGGCCGCGGTTCTTATCTCAGAACTTCGCAGCGTGCGCCAGACGAAGGCGCAAAAGAGGAAGAAGAAGGGAAAGGCGAGGGCGGGTTGAAAACGGCGGAGGAAGGGAAGAAAGCTGAAGGCATAAGTCGTATCCATCGCGCGCAGGCTTTGCCACGCGACATAGACGGGCCCAAACGTGCCGAGGCAGAGTACGACTAAAACGGCTGCTGCCGACAAGCGCTCATCGCCCGTCATCAAAGCCATCAGCCGGAAGATGGAGAGAGCTGAGGCCAGGGCGACGAGGGGCGCGAGCAGTATGAACAGGGTCGTAGCCGAAAGATCGAAGATGCGCGCTACGCGTGCAATCGCCAAGGGCTGGATGAATTGTATGGAGAAGAGCGATTCGTGCTGTGGCGAGGCGTGCTCGTCGTCGCGTCCCGTATAGGGGTCGCTCAGACGCGGGCGACCGTCAATGAGCGCCGCGAGGTATGCGGAGTAGGCTACTTCGTCTGAATCAATACGCGCGTATGAGCCCTGCCAGTCTGCGCCGCGCGCGAGCCATAAATCGAGCTGCGGGTAGAGCGCCAGCAGCATGATGGCGACTGCCGCGACTAAGCCAAGCTTCCACCTGACGGGAGTGTTCGTAGCCATGCAGCCAGTATCGCCTAAGGTCGCGGGCGGTTATGAACGCCACTTGAGATCAGCCCGAGACCTTAGGCGGTACTGACCTGCCTTTCCTGCCGCAACCCGGGTATTACTCGTAGCTCAAGGCATCAACGGCATCCTGGCTCGCCGCACGCAGCGCCGGGTAGAGCGCTCCGATTGTGCCGCCGAGCAAGCCTACGCAGAGCGCGATCACTATCCAGCGCGGCTCTATCTCGATGGTCAGAGAGGTGGAGCGCATGACGGCGAAGCGTGCCAGCAGAGTCAGGATCAGACCGACGATGACGCCGAGCACGCTGACGAGAATCGCCTCCTGCTCGATCACCCAGGCAATGGTCGCCTTGGACATGCCCAAAGATTTGAGGATGCCTATCTGGCGTGTGCGCTCCGTGACGGTCGTATACATGGCAAGCAGGATAACGAGCGTGCTGATGCCTGCGGCGACGCCGACGACGACGTTGATAAAGACATTGAGGGCCGGAACGCTCGAAGCGTAAATCTCCGGCAGGTCGCGCGTGAAGAGTATCTGATCGTCGGGGAAGCGCTGGCGAATGCGGGCGGCCACTTCCTCCTGCTGGCCAGGGTCATTGCAGGCGACGAGCACCATCGAGCAGCGCCCTTCGCTTCCCAGTTGCTCCTGCATGGTCGAAAGAGGAATCTTAATGCGCCCGCCGCCGGGCGGCTCATAGATGCCGACGATACGGAACGGACGTTCGTAGAGCGTGACGGTCGAGCCGATGGCCGCCTTCCGCTCCTGCTGCCAGATGGCATCGACGATGGCCTCGTCGCCCCCGGTCAATTTCGTTCCCTCCTTGATCGTCATCCCCGTCAGTCCGACGTATTGATCGAAGGGGATGCCGTCAACCACGCGGCTGCCGAAGCCGCGATCACTGCTCAGGAGATTCTGGCCGACGGGGACGGCTGCGCGCACGCCCTCAATGCGCGCCAGCTCGTCTGCGCGCGTGGCGGGCATCATGAAGGCTTGGGAGCCGGAGAGGCCGATAGTCCCTGAGGCCCGCACCATGATCTCGGCGTTGATGTTCGATTCACGACGCCCGCGCTCGCGCAGGACGCCGTGCGCGAGCCCGACCGTAAAGACTATGAGCAGCACGCCGACGCCGATGCCTAAGACGCTGACGGCTGTGCGCGCGGGCCTGTGCGCGATGTTTGAGAGAACGAGGCTGTCCATAAGCTTTCGCAGGCGCGGGCTTCTCTCCATGATCCGGCGCACGGCTCTAGGAACCGCGTGCCAGGTCAGAATAACGAGCCCGATTCCAGTCCAGAAAAGGATACCGGCTTTGCGCACGAGCGCGAGCGTCACCCCCGTGGCGGCGACATACCCGAGCGTTTGCAGAATGATCTCCGTGCCACCTTCGTAGACCCCGATGGTCGCGGGCACAAAGCCGAAGACGAAGTTGATGACCTTCGTCAAAGACTCAATAATATAAGCCGCCTGCAAGCGCGGCACAAACCCGAGCATTCTGAGCGTCACGTAAACTTCGACCACGCTCGAAGCGTGCGACAGAAAATCGAAGGTGAGCATGGCGAAGAAAGAGCCCGGGCGCTGCTTGTAAAAATCGTAGATGTGCGACTCGACCTTCTCGATCTGCGCGCGCCTGGAAGCCAGGAACTTCGGCTTGAGCCCGACGCGCGCCAACTGGTCTATGAACCATGTGAGCAGCGTGACGCGGCGCTTGTGCGCCAGAGCCGCGGCCAGTATCCCCAGCAGCGCCACCCCGGCGATGGCAAAGAGCACGTAGCGCACCACCAACGGCAGATCGTAGGACAAGAGCATGACGCAAGCGCCGCTCAGGATAAAGACGATCACCGAGAGGTTGTAGAGAATGTTGTCAATGACCAGGGCCTGCACGCCGTAAGCGAGCGGCACGCGCTTTCTGAGGAGCGCCACCTTCGTCGCTTCGCCCAGGAGCGGCCCGGTAAAGGTGAGGAAGCTGATGGCCTCGCCGCCGAGCCTGACGGAGAAGGCTTGCAGGAGGTTGAAGCGCCTGTGCTCTGGCGGGACGGAGATTCTCATGGCCAGCGTTCGCAGGATATGACGCGAGCCGTTGATGGCGATCAAAAGAAAGAAGCCGAAACCGATGCGACTGAGGGCGTCGAAGATGGGCTGCACGCCGACGCGGTTGATGACGTAGACGAGGAGCCCCAGGCCCAGCAGGAATGCTATGGCCTGTAGCCAGATGATGGAGCGGCGCGCGCGACCCGAACCTGGCCCTTCCGGCTCGTCGGCCAGAGCCTCAAGGTCGTCCTCCTCTTCCAGAGGGTTGCCTCTCCATTGCTCGTCGGTTGTAATCAAGGCGCGTTCGCTCCTTTGGCGACAGGGTTCGCCGGCGGCTCCTGCAAGCGGTCTGAGAGCACCTCTTGTATGAGGCGACCGGGGAAAGAACGGAAGCCGCGCTGCCAGAGCACAGGAATCGGCGTGCGCCCGTTGTGGAGTTGTCCCGTCAGGGCAAGCACGGTCGGCATGAAGCTTAAACTGTCATAAGGCTCTTCGACGAGCTTGGCGCGCGGAATCCCTGTGCGCTCGCCTCCCGCCATCATCAGCGTCGAGCGGGTCGAGACGCGAAAGAAAGAGCCGTGATTGCCGCCGGGATTAAAGCCGCGCACGTCGAAGTTCCAGTGATCGTTGGCGAGGACGAGCAAGTCCGCTTCGGCCAGCATACGCTGTCGCCGGCGGAAACGGCGCATGACTCGCTCTTCACTGGAAACGCCGGGCTCGTCCGCCGAAAGCTGCTCGGTTCGATAGTGGGCTAACTGTTCGTGCAGCCCGATCAGAGCATTGGAGTATTTCGTTTGATGAATCGCGCGCAGCCATTCAAGCTCGGTGTGCCATTCGTTGAGCCATGCGGCCCGCTCATCCACGGCGACGCCGAAATTCTCGTCCTCCCAAATCTTCAAGGGAAAACCTGCGCCCCACCCGGCACGCTCGAAACGCACCGTGCCGTCCTCGTCCTGCGTCAGATTCTTAGCGGGTAGATAACGATAACTCAAACGCCCGGCGTCATCCTCGCGCGAGAGGATGAGCGCCTGTCGTTCCGGCCCGCCGTAGAGCCACACGGCCTCGTCCGGAGGACGGCACTCGCCGCCGAGGGTTTTGGAGAGATGCTCGCACGGGATTCGCGTCGCCACGAAATCCACCGGATGATTATCTATGCCGGGCTGCACGTTGTTGAGCATCGTCACGGATTGCAGCAGCGAGAAGTAGTTGACCCTCAAGAAGCTTTTCCGCATGTCGAGCGTGCCGTCGGCCCCGATGATGAACCCGCCCGGCGCGACTCCCACGACGTAGTTCTGCAACTCATTGATCGAGTTGCCCCGGCCCATAGAGCCCTTCTGAATCACGTCTTCGATCTTAAAGCCGTAGGGGTCGAAGCCCTCGCGGCGCAGGGAGAGCAGGCGCGTGAGCGTCGCCATGTACTTCGTATATTCGCGCTCGTCACCCATCGCCGAATCCATGCGCGCGAACTGGCGTATCGCCTCCTTGTCGCGCCCGGCGTCCTGGTCTTCCTTAGTCCATTTCTTCGGCTGGGCCAGGACAATCGCGTTCTGCCGCTCGATGGCTTTGCGCAACGCACCCATCTCTTCGCTTAACTGCGAAAGCTCCGTCTGCCAACCGGCGCGACGCTTATCGATGGTTCGGAAGAAGGCGTCTGTCAGCGCGCGGCGCAGTGTTTCCGGCATGTCGCGGCGCTGTAGACGCTGTAGCAGTATGTGCAGCACGTTGAGGTCGCTGTCGCGCAGGTGAAACGAGGCCCGCTCGTTGCCGTCGAAATCCAGCAGCGCCGTCGGATAAGCCGTGCTCTGGCCCTTGAGGTAATAGCTATCGGGCGTGGTCGTCGTGACGAGCGGGACGAGCGGGTAAATTCCCTTGATCGCATAATCGAGCAGCAGGCGTCTTTTGGTGACGACGTGATGGCCGCCGCCGGCGGCGCTCCCCAGAAGATGGACGAGGTTATAGCCCTGGCTATAGACGCGCTCGTCCGTGTTGACGCCGTGATCGGAGACGAGGATGAAAGCCGTCTCGGAAGCCAGAGGCGCGCGCTCCACGGCAGTCCAGATGCGACCGATGATGGCGTCCAGCTCTTGCAGGGCGTAGAGGTGCGCTTCGCGGTCACGATTGTGATGGGCCGTATGGTCGAACTCCGTCGTGTAATAATCCAGGTAGCGTATGCGCGGGTCGCTCAGCTTTTCGATCAGCTCTCGCTCCATCTGATCCATGATGATATTGCGCGCCTCTATGCCCATCGTCCATTCGTCCACCAGCTCGCGCGGGCTCCTTTTGAAGCGGTTCGGCAGAGCGCGTCCAATCGAAGACCAACGATTGCCGCGCTGGTAAAGCTGAAAGCTGTTGTAGCGCTCATCATATGGATAAGCGTCGAGGAGGAGCGGCACGCCAAGCTCGTCCAGGACTTCGACGCCGGGCATGTCTATGCGCCGCGCAGCCACGTTCGCTATATAGTAAGGGATGAAATTCAGGTAGTCGTAGGAATGCAGCGTCAGTCGGTCGTATTCGACGTTGCCCTTGATCTGTAGATGCTGGCCCGTGTCCAGAAGCGACCATGAAGGGCCGGAGAGGCTCATGCCGCGCACGTAGAAGTTAGAAAGACGCGTGCCCCCTTCGAAGAAAACGTGATTGATCCAGGGCAACTGGCTCTTGCCCGTGCGCGGGTTGCGCTCGCGCACGAAGCGGTCAACCATCTCGTAGGGCAAGCCGTCAACTTTGATGATGACGACGCGACGCGCCTGCGCCTGTGCGAGCACGCAAGCGCAGAGCAGGGTCAGGATGGCGACGGAAAAGAAGACGGAAATCCGCAGGGAGGGACGCCGCAGGAAACTAATTACGCTACACATTACTGTCCGACCACACTGAGAATGGTTTTGGCGTCGGCGGGAGCAATCGTCTGATTCTCACGCACAGCCATACGCAGGTACTCCGCGCTCACGTTGCGCCAGCGGGTCTCCACCTGCTGATCGTTATAGATGCCCAACAGCTCCTTCTTCGCCGTCTCGTTATTGATGCGATAGAGGCCGTTGAGACAGATGGCTCGCGCTTCCTCATCGTTGGTGCGCCCGAATATGCGTGCGACGACGCTCGCCATCCGACCGCTCGCCGCCGCGCCGTTTTCCGCGATGAAACGCAGAGAGCGCCGCACGTCTTCGATATTCCAGTCAACTTCTACGCGCGGGCTGCGCGCAGCTTCACGCAGGAAGCGCTCATGATAGTCCAGGCGTCGCTGTAGCTCCATGCGCGCCGTCATCTCGGGCGAAGCCTTTTCCCTGTGCGTGTAGAGTCCGAAGCTGGCGACGCTGGCGAGACGAAGCAGGGTTTGCTGCGTGCGTCCATGCTTGAGCGGAACCATCTCGGCGCGACGGTCTTTGTCCAGGCGCGAGGCCAGCCCGTCGGGGCGACGCGCGTATTCCATGAGCGACGCGTACTGATCGCGCGCCACCTGCGCTTCGACGCGCAGATCATTCTCTAAAGGATTAAGCGAGACGCGCTCCAGGCTATGCGCGATCTGATCGCGCAGCACGGGGGCGAGCGTAGCGTTGAGGGAGAGCAGGAGCTTTAACTGCGAGTAGGCGCGAAGACGCGACGGCTGGTTCAAGTCCATCCCACGGCGGCCCGTCACGAAATCATAAACGGAGCGCGATAAGAAGTAGGGCAAGTCGCCGAAGCGCGAGAGCGAAAGCACGGTGCGCGTCAGGTCTTCGAGCACGCGGCGCGACATCTCGCGCTTCTTCGGATTCCTGCCGTCACGAAAGTCCACGAGCAGGATGGGAATCTTCGGATGATCCAGGCCGTAGAGGGCGAGCGGGATTAACTGCACTTCTCTGGCTCCCGGCGTGCCGGGCTCGACCGCGCGATTCTCCGCGTCGAAATAGCGTGTCTCCGCATAGCCCTGCCAGTTGAGCAGGCGATCATCCCGCCACGGATTCTTGATATTAAGAAAACGGCCCTCGAACTTGCGGCCACGATTGCGCACGAGGTCCGGGCGCGCGACCCACAAGAGAGCATGAGTGGCGCTGCCGTCGGGCATCTCAAGCGGCTCGAAGTAGAGCGAGTCGGCTTCGGCATGCTGGCGCAGCAGTTCCCAGTTGTGGCCGCGCACGTCGCGCGTCAAGGTCGTCTCTTTCTGGTAAACGTGTTGGAGGTAGATGTCGTCCACGATTCCGCCGAGCGTCTTTTCCGTGAGCATCAGGCGGGCCTGAATGTCCTGCATCTCCGTGCGCGTGAAGAGCGGCGTGCCGCCCTCCGTTGCCTCGTAGAGCGAGAGGACGGCGAGCGCGCGAACGATGTGCGCTTTGCGATGATCAGAGACGTTGCGACGATAGGCGCGCGTTGAAGCCTTCAAGGGAAATCCGTAAGCGTCGAGCAGCACGTTCTGCAACGCCGACCAGAAGATTTTATTCCAGACCTCGCGCTCCGTGCTTGAGAGGTCAATGATGGGCGGCGGGCTGCCCTCGCCCACGGCCCGCCGCTTATTACCGGCGCGGTTGTAGAGGAAGGGGATGGCGGCTGCGAGGCGCTGCGTAAAAGTCGGCTTCGTGTAGGTCAGCATCCAGAGATAGCGCAGGCGATCATTCTCCGGGTCGGCATCGCCCATCGTGTCTCGCAGGACGCTGACGAGAGGGACATCGGGCGCACGGCTCTCGCCCGCGCTCAGCCCGTCAAGGTTGGCGAAGATGGTGAGCAGCTCTGCGCCCCCTGCGACCGGCGTCCGCTCAAGACGAAAACCGGATTGCGGGGCGGCGGCGATCTGCGTACGAGTCTCCGTCGCGCTAACGGGAGTCTGGGCCGCGACGGTTGCAAAGGAGAGCGGGGAAACCGCCAGGAGAAGAGAAAGAAGTATGCAGACCGCCCTCGGCGCGTGCTGTATGGGGGAAACGCTCTTCATCATCTGAGGCTTAATTTTATTGCACTCCTTATAAAAGAATGCTTCAGTTGAAGCCGATTTACTGCGCTTCTTGCCCAGGAAAACGCAATATGTTGTCCACCTCTGGGTATTACAAGCTAACGCGCTGAAAATGGCAAGAGCCGTGCCGCCCGTTCAGGGGCCCAACGACACGCGGTCAACTCCGGCACGTCCGACATCTCTTTTCGTCTCGTCGCCCGCGCCGCGCCCTTTATCAACTGTTGACTGTAGCCGCCCGGCCCTCAGATTACCAGCCGCGATGTGACACTTCTCAAGCCATCACAATTTCCAGCGCCTCGGGCTCTAAGGCCCTCGCCCTTGCCTGCTAAGACGAGCGACAAAGTTTATCAGTTAACAGCCTCAGAAATAGCCTTTAAAGTCGGCGAGTCCAGAATATAGATGCGAAGGGAGGGCACGCTCCCGAGCGTCAGACTTGCGGCAGGCGTAGCCGTCTCCTGTATCTTTCGCGTCAGGGCATCGTTGCTCAGGTAGCGCCGACCGCGCGCCAGGATAACTACGTCGCCTTCTGTCATCTGGCCGACGGCAGTCTTCTCGGAAAGCGAGATGGGGAGAAGGTCCGTGCGCCCGTAGGTTTGCGCGTAGTAAGCGACAAGCGTCGGCGATTCGCTTGCGACGCGCGCTCCCTGGCGGGCACGCCCGGCTATCTCTTTGACGGCGTCTCGCATGCTCGCGTCATAAAATTCGTCGTGCGGGAAATAGGTTCCGACCCGCTCGGGGCCTCCGCCGAGCGCGTTCGTGTAGAGGCGATAATGCGGCGCGGCGCTCACGCATGCGACCAGAGAGCCGACGAGCACGAGGGCGGCCAGCGTCGCGCCCGTCATCGTCCCGGCAGCCTCGCTATGCGTCAGGTTTGAGACGAGCCGCGCGAGAAGGCGGGCGAGCCGGTGCACGCCGATGGCCGCGATAATCAGTATGGCTGGCAGCACCATCGTGAAATAGCGGGTGTACTTGCCGCCGATCACGGTGAAGGGCAGGAAGAAGTACATCATCCAGAAGAGCAGCAGGAAGCGCCCGTCGCCCAGACGCTTGCGGAAGAGCAGCGGGAAGCCTATGAGAAAACTGGCGACTACCGGCAGCGGCAGCTTGACGGCCATGAAGACGTAATAAAAGTACCAGGGAACGCCCTTGAGCCAGAGCGTCAACTGGTTGCGATAAAGCTCTCCCATGAACTCGTAGCTGTCGTGGCCGATGCGATGCTCGCCCGCGAAGACGCGCATTTCGTGCCAGGTGGCGGGCAGAAGTATCGCCGGATTGCACAGCAGGAAGGTCACACCCATGATGGCGAAGAAGGCCAGCCAGCGAACTTTGCCCAAGCGCCAGCGCGTCGCCTTCACGCCCTGAAAAATATAGTAATAGCTGCCGCTGATGGCGATTAAATGGGGCATGTATTTGGAGGCGACCATCGCGCCGAAGGCGGCAGCCGTGGCCCAATAAAAGGGTTGAGGTCGCCCGCGCCCGCTCTCGGCCACGCGCTGCCCGCGCAGCCAGAAGACGTTGGCCAGCAGAAAAAAGAAGAGGAGAAACGTGTCTTCCTTGGCGATACGATTGAAGCCGATGCCGGTCGGGTCAAAGGTCCAGAGCGCGGCGGCAATCAAGGCCGTCTCAGTGCCGAACAATTCTGCGGTCAGCAGGAAGATCAGAAGCGCACTGAAAGCGCCGAAGAGCGCGGCGGGAAAGCGCAATGCGGCTTCGGTCGAGACGCGCACAGACGGGTGTTCGGAGACGGTGGCCGAGGAGTTCCATCTTTCGGCGAAGATGATGCTCGCCGTCAGCATGGCCTTCATCAACATCGGATGCTCGCCGTTAGTGGCCGTCAAGCCGTGAGCGCGGTAATCCTCGACGGCGTGAAGCTTGTTCAATTCGTCCTCGCTCAGGCCCTCTGCGCCGAGCCCCGTGACGCGAAATCCCAGGCCCAGTACGATCAGAAGAGTCAGAACGGACGCGATGAGCGTGCGGCTGTTGAGACGCGCACCACTGCCGACGAAGCGCTCCGGCGTCAAACCGGCTGTCACGATTGCGTCTGCTGATGCGGACAAAGAAGAAAGCTCCTGCACCTGGTTGATTTGATAATAGAGCGGCTGCGGCCAACGATGAAAAGCGCGGACAGACTCTAGCCCGGAAGCTCTTGCCATCGGCGGCAAAAGGCGAAAGGGTAACTGAGTTAAGCGCCCGTGTCAAAAGTGTGCCGAGCTATTGGCCCAAACAATTTTAGATGAGGGAAGACTGCGCGCGCGCGGGCTTGAGACCCGGCGCGAAGCGTTCGACCTAGCGCGAAGCGTTTGCGGCCGTAGTATTACTACGGGTGGAGGCGGTGGTGGCGGCGGTGCCATTCTCGTTTGAATTCTCGTTATCTCCCTCCGGCCCTTCGGGCAGCTTCCATCCCACGCGCTGTAGCAGCGTGATCCCGTAGCGCACGGGGACGGCGAAATTCGATGCCGTGTTCTCTGTAAAGACGGCGAAGTTGACGCCGATCACCCGGCCCGATTGTCCGAACAGCGGAGCGCCCGAGCCGCCCTCAGCCGTGCGCGCGTCGTAAACGACGCGGCGCGCGTCCAGGTCTGTGATATGTCCCTGCGTGGTCAGCGGCTGGATGTGGTTCTTTTCCGCCAGGTAGCCCAGAAGCGATTCGAGCGACGAGCCGTAGCGCGCCTGTATGCTACGCGCCTCGGCGTCATCCAGAAGCGCGAGCAGGCGATCCGGCCCCGAAGGATAGCCCATCATCACGACAGCCTGCCCCACCGTGACGGCCTCGGAATCACGATCAAGCGGCAGGACGGGAATGCTCGCCAATAAATCCTTATTCTCGATCTGGCAAACGGCGAGGTCGTCCTTTTGCGCCGACTGTTTATATTTGAGCGTGAAGGGCTGTGGGTTCTGCGGAAAGAAGGCCATCAGCTTTTTCAGCCGCGGCTGACCGCTGGCGCTGCTCGTCAGGCTCGAAGCGCGCTCGTCGGCCAGCCAGGGCTGCGCGACGTGCCGGTTGGTCAGGATGTAGCCTTCGCCGACGTGAAATCCCGTCCCGACGAACTCGAACTCGGCAATCGCGCCGTTGCCCTCCGGCGTCAATTGCAAAGGGTCAGCGCCGTTCTGTATCACCACGCCGTCTTCGTTGGTCTGCACCTCCGGGTAACGCAGCGGGCGGTTCGTGCCGCGCTCGACGAACACATAGGAGCCCGAGACGAGGCAGACGCCGTTGCCGTAATCGGAGCGCAGCTTGGGCGCGAGCGAAAGGCTGTCGCGGATGATCTTGTTTGACTCGTCAACCTTGCTCACTTCGCGGCGCGTCGTGCCCAGCTCTTCACGCATCTTCGCAAGCTGATCGTTCTGCGCGTCAATGACACGGCGACTGGTCTGGACCTCTCTGTAGAGCGCAAAGCCTATGTAGAGGACGCCGCCGACCAGGGCGAGCGCGATGGCGAGCGTGATGAGCTTGGTGCTCGGATTGATCTCGCGGACAAGCTCGCGCGTAAATTCTCTGAGGAAGACCTTGGCATCATCGCGCCTGGCAGTGGCAGCCGATTCAAGCGCCGCGTGTTCGATAAAGGGAGCGACGTGAGTTTCCGTGCGCGGGCCGGAGACGACGGCGGGCAGACCACCGACAGGAAAAAACGTCAGGAGCAGATTGGATGGGCCAATGCGTACTTCGTCGCCATCGTCAATCCTGGTGTAATTGACGAGCCGCTCTCCGTTATGCGTGATCTCAAGGGTGGGGTCGAAATCTGTGACGCGGTAGTAGCCGTTGGTGCGGCCCAGCTCCAACAGCACGCCGGTCGAGGCGGAAGCGCGGGGCAGGAGTTCGGGGTTGAGCCGCAGGTTGCAGCCTTCGCTCGCGCCGATGCGAATACGCTCCTGCGTCAGCACTTCCGTGTGCTTGTCGAGCCCGGCTGCAATGTGAATGACCAGTCCGTCCGTCATAAAACAGGTAGTTCATCCGGCGCTTCCGCGAGAAGAGAGAGCGCGTACTAATCAGAGGCGACCGCTCGGCTGACCGCTCAAGCCCTCACCTGCGGTCAAGACGTTGCGATCGCCTCCGATTGTCATAATACATTATTAGTTGTGAGGCGAGCAAAGAAGTTGGCCGGAAGCGGGGCTCCAAAGTCGCCCGCCCGCCAATTTTCACGGTCGGGCCAAGCTTTATGATTCCACGGAGAGCTTCACAAGGGGCAAGCCTTTTGTCTTTGAGGTTTGAAGCTAGGCCGCGACCCCGGCCTCTTTAGGCTTCCAACGCAGCACGGGCTTGCGGGCGGCGGCGGCTTCGTCCAGGCGACCGATGCGCGTAGTGTGCGGCGCTTGTAAAACCAGCTCGGGCGTCTCAAGCGCTTCGCGCGCAATGGAGCGCATCGCGGCGATAAATTGATCTAGCTCCTGTCGCCCGACCGATTCCGTCGGCTCGATCAGCATCGCGCCCTGTACGATCAGGGGAAAGTAGATCGTCATCGGATGAAAGCCGTAATCAATCAGGCGCTTGGCGATGTCGAGCGTATGAACGCCTTTGCGCGCTTGCCGTTTATCGGTAAAGACCACTTCATGCATGGGCGGCGCTTCAAAGGGCTTGTCGTAATCGGAGACGAGCCCCTGCGCGATGTAGCGGGCGTTGAGCACAGCCGCTTCGGTCGCTTCGCGCAAACCATCGGCCCCGTGCGTTTGAATGTAGGAGAGCGCGCGCAGCATCATCCCGAAATTGCCGAAGAAAGCCTTGACCCGACCGATTGATCGCGGGCGGTTGAAGTCCAGCCGGTAGCTGTCATCTTCTTTAACAACGCGCGGCACTGGGAGGAAAGGCTCAAGCTCCTTCGTGCAGCAGCAGGGGCCGCAGCCGGGCCCACCGCCCCCGTGCGGCGTCGAGAAGGTCTTGTGCAGGTTCAGGTGAATGACATCCACGCCCATGTCACCGGGTCGTGCCACGCCGACCAGTGCATTCATGTTCGCCCCGTCCATGTACACGAGCCCGCCCGCTTCATGAACGATGCGGCAAATCTCGCTGATATTCTTTTCAAAGAGGCCGACCGTGTTCGGGTTCGTGAGCATCAGCCCGGCGATGTCGCCGTGCGCGCAAAGCTCACGCAGGTGATCCAGATCGGTCAAGCCTTCGGGCGTTGACTTGATGGTCTTGACCTTGAAGCCGGAGAGATGAGCCGAGGCCGGATTCGTCCCGTGGGCGGAATCGGGAATCAGCATCGTGCGGCGACGCGCCGAAGCTCCCTCGCCGTCGCGCGCATCGATGAAGGCGCGTATGAGCATGATGCCCGTCATCTCGCCGTGCGCGCCCGCCGCCGGTTGCAGCGAGACGCCCGCGAGCCCCGTGATCTCCGAGAGGTGTTGCTGTAGCTCGTAGATGACCTGCAAAGCGCCCTGCGAATCCTCTTCGGTGGCGAGCGGGTGGAGATTGGCGTGGCCGGGAATGCGCGCGACTTTTTCATTGAGGCGCGAGTTGTATTTCATTGTGCAAGAGCCGAGCGGATACAGTCCCAGGTCAATGGAATAGTTCCAGGTCGAGATGCGCGTGAAATGTCTGATGACATCCACCTCGCTCACTTCCGGCATCCCGGCGAGCCTGTCATCGCGGCGCAGGTCTGCCGGGAGCAGCTCGTCCAGCGGCGTCTCTTCCACATCGAGCGCGGGCAGGCGATAGCCGACTCTGCCGCTCTGCGAGCGCTCGAAGATGAGCGCTTCGTTCTGCGTCGGGTGCGTCGTGACTTTGGTGATGTTCGTTGATGTCATGTGAAAATTCGGAATCGCCTAGCTGGTCAGAGACTTGAGCCCGTCAACGAGCGCGTCTATCTCAGGACGCGAGTTAAGCTCTGTCACGCAGACCAGAAAATCGTTGGGCCTGTCGGCGTAGTAACGCGAGAGCGCCAGCCCGCCCGTGATCTTCTTCTCTTGAGCGAGACGCGACAGAAGACCTGCGGCTTCGACGCTCGCGCGGACGACGAACTCGTTAAAGCGAGGCGCTGAGTGCGGAAGCGTAAAGCCGTCGAGCGCGGCGATGCGGCGGGCCGCGTAGGCTGCCTTCTGCGCGCACTGCATGGCGACTTCCTCGACGCCGCGTGGGCCCATCGTCTCAAGGTAGATCGTCGCCGCGAGAGCGATCAGGCCCTCGTTGGTGCAGATGTTGGACGTGGCCTTTTCACGGCGTATGTGCTGCTCGCGCGTGGCGAGAGTCAGCACGAAACCGCGACGCCCCTCTTTATCGACGGCCTCGCCCACGAGACGGCCCGGTATCTGCCGAGCGTACTTGTCGAGCGTGGCGAAGAGTCCCAGATACGGCCCGCCGAAGGAGAGCGGGATGCCGAAGGACTGGCCCTCGGCGACCACGATGTCAGCGCCGCAGGAGCCGGGAGAGCGCAGGAGCCCGAGTGAGATGGCTTCCGTCACAGTGACAATGAGCAAGGCTCCGACCGCATGTGCACGCTCGGCGAGCGCGCGCACCTCCTCTATGCAGCCGAAGAAGTTAGGTGATTGAATGACGAGCGCCGCCGTCTTATCGTCGAGAGAGCTTAGAGCGTCGGGTGCGGTCTGCCCCGTTGCCGCGTCGAAATCCAGGCGTTCAAGCTCAATCCCTGCGTGCTGTACGTAGGTGTTGACGACTTCCAGATATTCTGGATGAACGGCGTTGGAGACGACGACCTTGCTGCGGCGCGTGACGCGCTCGGCCATCAGGACGGCCTCGGCGAGCGCCGTCGAGCCGTCGTACATGGAAGCGTTGGCGACCTCCATCCCCGTCAACTGGCAGACGAGCGTCTGAAACTCGAAGATGGCTTGCAGCGTGCCCTGCGAGATTTCCGGCTGGTAAGGCGTGTAGGCCGTGAAGAACTCCGAACGCTGTATGAGATGATCGACGACCGTTGGCGAGTAGTGCGCATATGCGCCCGCGCCGAGAAAGCTGGGCCGACGGGCCGCGGCGTTGCGCGCCCCGAGGGCTTCAAAGCTCGCGAGCAGCTCGATTTCGGAGAGCGCGGCGGGAGTTTTCAAAGGAGCGCGCAGGCGTAAGTCAGCCGGTATCGAACTGAACAACTCCTCGGCGCTCTCCAATCCGACCGCTTGCAGCATCTCGGCGCGTTCGTCCGGCGAGTTTGGAATGTAGCGCAACTTTTATTCTGACTCCGCTTTCGTAAAATCTTCGTACTCGGCGGCTGACAGCAGGCCGTCAACCTCGCCCGCGTTGCTCATCCGTATACGAACCATCCAGCCCTCGCCGTAAGGGTCGTTGTTGACCTTTTCGGGATCATCCTGAAGGGATTCGTTGACTTCGGTCACTTCGCCGGAGACGGGCGTAAAAATCTCCGAAACGGCCTTGACCGATTCGACCGAGCCGAAGGCTTCGTGGGCCGAAAAAGATTCGCCGGGCTTCGGCAGCTCGACATAGACCACGTCGCCGAGCGCTTGCTGCGCGTGATCGGTGATGCCGATAGTGCCCGTGTCGCCATCTACCCTGATCCACTCGTGGTCTTTGCTGTAATGTAAATCCTCTGGAACATTCGCCATGTCTTGTTCGCTTCTCCTCAAGCGTCGGTCATCGGTCGGTTAGTATTCAGCAATCAATCCCTTCTTGATTACTGATTACCCATTACTGTTTTGTTTCATTCTTTTCACGTTTATAAAAAGGCGTCTTGACGATGTGCGCGCCGACCAGTCTGCCTCGCACGTCGATCTGAATCTCACGGCCCTCCTGAGAGTGCTCCGCCGGCACGTAGGCCAGGCCGATGTTCTTTTTCAGAAAGGGCGCGGGGCTGCCCGAAGTAACGCGGCCCGCTTGCTCGCCCTCGATCAGCACGTCCTGATTATCGCGCGCAATACCGCGCTCCGTCATCTCGAAACCGACCAGACGCCTGCGCACTCCCTCTTCCTTTTGCCTTGCCAGCCGCTCACGCCCGGTAAACTCCCCCTTGTTGAGCTTGCATATCCATCCCAGATTGGCTTCGAGCAGCGTCGTCGTCTCGTCAATCTCGTGTCCGTAGAGGGCCATCGCCGCCTCAAGCCTGAGCGTATTGCGTGCGGCCAGGCCACAGGGGATAACGCCTTCTGTCGTGCCGAACTTCCCTGCGTCAAGCATCTTCTGCCAGAGCCTTTCGGCGCTGTCGGCTGCCGCGTAAACCTCGAAGCCGTCTTCGCCCGTGTAGCCCGTGCGCGAAATGATCGCTGGCACGCCGTCAACCTTCCCCTCGCGGAAATGATAATACTTAATCTCGCCAAGCGTTACGTCCGTGAGCGGCTGCAAGATGGAGAGCGCTTCGGGGCCCTGTAGGGCGAGCTGGCAATAGTCTGCGCTCACGTTACGCAGCTCGACCGCCTCGTCCCCCTTATGTGAAGTTATCCACTTCCAATCCTTCTCCGTCGTCGAGGCGTTGACGACGAGCAGCAGGTGGTCGGACTTGAAACGATAGACGAGCAGATCGTCTACGACCGTGCCTTCCGGCGTCGTGATGGCCGAATACTGAGCCTGGCCGTCGATGAGCTTGGCGGCGTCGTTTGAGACCAGACGGTTGACGAAGGGAATGGCGTCGGGGCCGCGCACATCTATCTCGCCCATGTGTGAGACATCGAAAAGCCCTGCGCGAGTGCGTGTGCGCAGGTGTTCCTCGACCGTCCCCGA
Organism: Pyrinomonadaceae bacterium; assembly: GCA_036389095.1. Lineage (GTDB taxonomy): Bacteria > Acidobacteriota > Blastocatellia > Pyrinomonadales > Pyrinomonadaceae > DASQYE01. Next base: position 773 of record DASVQM010000051.1, on the reverse strand, counting down.
AGGGTACTGTACGGGCATATCCCACCCGCCGAAATCAACCATGCGCCCTCCCATTCGACGGTGCATGGCGTTGAGCGGAGTCTGTTTCAAATCAGGCGCAGTCAAGCGTGTCTCCAACCAACCTCTGTGACGAGGCAATAAAGGATATTAGAACTCTTAACATGGGCGGAGCGTGAAAGCTAACATGCTGCGCGCAAAGCGTCAAGGTGAGGCCATGCCATACACTCAACCGCGTGACGGGCGGTAAAATGCGGCCCACCGCATCACAGACGCTAATTCTATTCCGACACGATCAATCTCCCGACGCTGGCGTTGACCTAATACTAAGACGCAATACAAAGAGAGGACGGGGGCACGCAGTCAGAACAGCCAAAGGTCTCGGGCGGGTGATGCAGCTTGAGACCCGCCCTAGACCTTTGGCTGTTCTGACCTCATTTTCACATTGCAACTTGGCATAAGTTGCCGCTGCAACCCCGCTTCCAAGTCAGGAAAGCTCGTTACCAGCCTCCGCAACGCCGTTACGATGAGAGGAAACGATCTTTTCTAGCTCGGAAATGACGTTATGATCAGTGGAAACATCGTTTTCTCCTGCGGCAACTTCGTTATGACGCGAGCGAACGACGTTGCGACGCGTGGAAACGTCGTTATGATCGGTGGAAACGGCGTTGCGAAAGGATGAAACGGCGTTGTGATGGGTGGAAACGTCATTGTGAGGAGAGGAAAGGGCGTTTACATGGCTTGAAATGCCATGTCCATCGTACGGCATGGCTCTT
>DASVQM010000050.1:0-8618 GCA_036389095.1 Pyrinomonadaceae bacterium | reverse complement strand
CACTATCCGAATGCCAAAGTAATCAGGCTCGAACAAAACTATCGCTCGACGCAGAACATACTCGACGCGGCGGGTGCGGTCGTCCGGCACAATACCGAGCGTAAGGGCAAGCAGCTTTGGACATCGAACCCTTCGGGCGAGCGCATACGCTATTATCAGGCCTTCGATTCCGAAGCGGAGGCGCGTTTCGTCGCCGCCAAGATCGAAGAGCACCGCCGCACCGAAGCCGACTTGCGCGCGGCGGTGCTCTATCGCACCAACGCGCAATCGCGCGTCTTTGAAGAAGCTCTGCGGCGCGCGAGTCTCGCCTACAACATCGTCGGCGGCTTCTCTTTCTACGAGCGGGCGGAGGTACGCGACATCATCTCTTACCTCAAGCTCGCGCTCAACCCGCATGATTCCATCGCGCTCCAACGCGTGATCAACACCCCGCCGCGCGGATTAGGCAAGCAGACTTTGGATGAGATCGCGCGTCGCGCCAAAGATTACGGCGTCTCGCACTGGGAGACGATTGCGATCATGACGGACAAGGGCGAAGGCTTGAGCCCGCGCGCCGTCGCCGCACTCAGAAATTTTCAGCAGATCATTACTGGGCTGGTGAAGGTTGCGACCAACACTTCCGAATCGGAGAGCCCCGTCTCAGACATAGTCAAGGCGGCGATTCTGGACACAGGTTACGCCAACGCTTTGAAGGCCGAGAACTCGGACGAGGCTGAAGCGAGGCTTGAGAACTTGCAGGAGTTGGTCAACGCGGCGGTGGATTACGATAATCAGGAGCAGGACGGCTTGCGCGACTTCATAGACCACGCTGCGCTCGTCTCGGACACAGACCAGTACAAGCGCGATGCGCCGGTCACGCTGATGACGATGCACTCGGCCAAGGGCCTGGAGTTTCCGCTCGTCTTCATCGTCGGCATGGAGGACGGTCTCTTTCCGCATTCCCGCGCCGCCACAGACCCGGCGGAACTGGAAGAAGAGCGACGGCTCTGTTACGTCGGCATCACGCGCGCAGAGCGTTTCCTTTACGTGTCGCACGCGATGAAGCGTAGAGTCTACGGCGAAGAGATGGCCTCGGAGCCTTCGCAGTTCTTAAACGAGATGCCGCTCGACCTGATGGAAGACCTCTCGCGCGGGCCCTCCTGGCTCTCCTTTGCGCGCAACTCTTCGACGCTTGAGAACAAGCACGCCGCGCGCGCGCTCCGGGGCGAGAGTCTCGAATCGCGCGAGCGCACCAAGTACGCTGGTAAGACTTACAACAGCGCCGATTCCATCGCAGAGTTTTTCCGCCAGCGCAGCCAGCAGTTAGGCCAGACGCCAAACGCCAAGCCCGCCACCCCGACCATCGAGCGCCGCGCGTCACCAACCGGCGCTCCCAAATCGTCGCGCCCATCTTCCACGGCCTCTGCTGCGACGGGCGGCGACTTTACACCGGGCTCGCACGTCCGCCATCCGAAATACGGTCGCGGCCTTGTGCTCCGCCGCGAAGGCACAGGCGATTCGGCCAAGCTGACGGTCAGTTTCCCGGGCTTCGGCCAGAAGAAGCTGATCGAAAAGTACGCGGGTCTTGAGAAAGCTTGATCAGCTAGGCCAGTGGAGGCGGGAGTTTGTCAGCGGGATTGAACAGGCGTAGATTTTAAGCGGCACGCGAGTAAAATCTATTTCATGAGCGATCAGGCTGATACACTGCCGACCACGCAAAACATTCTGGACGAGATGCGCGCCGGGTTTGAAGGCGTCCGGCATCAGCTTTCACAGATGGATATTCGGCTTGATCGAATTGAAAGCTTTGCCCATCAAACGCGCTCCGAGGTATTAGCCTTGCGCGCAGACATTAAAGAGCTTCGGACCTATGCCCCTCGGTTCTTCCCCCTGACGTAACAGGACTTGCGCGCCGACATTAAAGAGCTTCTGACAAGTCTCAAAGAGTCCGTGAGTTGAGAAACTGAAATTTTACGGGTTTCCGGCGCGGCAAAGCATGGAGGCAGAGCGTTAACTCGCTGCTCGCCGGGCTCTTCGATTCCTTCTCTTCTCCTCAATCGAGCTTGATGACGATCTCGCGCAGGATGTTCATCGCGTGCTCGTCTATCTCCGCTCCGGTTTCGTCATAAACGTCTGACAGTTGGGCCAATGCCAGCGCGAGGCTGTAGCGGCTCTCGATTCCCGCGCTCGTTTCAAGCGCGTGCAAGAGGAGCTGCGCGGTCTCTTCGGCTTGCTCCGTGGCAGCGTACTTCCTGGCGATCTCAGCGAAGGCGAGCGTTTTGTCGTTGGGCCAGGGTATGGCCACAGCGATGCGCCTGGCCTCGGCCAAGATGTTGAGGGCGCGTTCCTGCTGCCCGTCCTTGATGAGCGATTGGGCCAGTGTCGTGAGGGCGATGACTCCGAGGGATTGGTCTTCGATCATTCGCGCGGCGTTAAGAGCTTGGTCTATATTGCCGACGCGCATGAGGGCCCTTTCGACTTCGATGAGCGCGGCGCTTCTGTCCTGTTCGGATTCGATCAGCTTCGCCGTTTGCGTGGCCTGTCTGTAGAGGTCTGCTTCGGCGTATTGCACGGCGATGGCACTCAGCGCGCGATATTTGGACATGGGGTAGGTGTTTTCCTGGTAATACTCTTCGGCTTCGGCCAGCTCAAGCGCACGCGAGAGCATGGCCAGCCCTTCTTCCCTGCGCCCGGCTCGCAAGTGCTCTGAGGCCAGATTCGCGTGGGCCATTGCAGCCTGAAAAGAGTCATCTATCAGGGCAGCCGTTTCGAGCGCGCGTTCACCCTGGCCCAGACGCGCGAAGCCGAAGCTCACTTGGGCCAGCGAGTTCTCCCTGTAACGCTCGATCTCGACGCTTTCGGCCAGCCGCGAGGCTTCCGCCAAGACCTCTTCCGCTTTCTCCGGCTCTCCGGCTTCCGCGTATTTGACGCCGATAGAGACCAGTATGCTCACCCTGTCTTCGGTCAGCTCAACGGAGCGGGCCCGCATCGTGGCTTGAGACAATAGCTCTGCGGCTTCGCCTCGTTGACCGGCCTTCGTATAGATGGACGCTATCTCTGCCAGGGCGGAGGCGGCAGAGCCTTGAGACTCGATATCGCGCACAAGCTCAAGAGCTTCGTCGTAGTGGCTGGCCTCGGCCCATTTGACTGCGATCTCGGCGAGCGTTGATGAGGCGTCCTGCATTTGGCGCGCAAGCTCCGCGGCCTGGCGGTAATGACCAGCCGCCGCGCGCTTGAGACTGATCTGCGCCGCCGACTCCTCCTGCCAGCCGGGGTCTTCTATCGTCTCAAGCAAGCGCATTGCGTCATCGCCCTCTCCGGCTTCAAAGGATTTGACGGCGATGTCTGAGAGAGTGCGGTCTCTGATGTAAGGGTCGCCGATGGTCTCGGCCAGCGCGACGGCGAAATCGAACTGCCCGGCGTCGGCATAGCGCGCGGCTGCGCCCGCCATCGCTTCGCCGTGCCCTTCCACGTTATCAATGGTCTCGGCGACGCGCGTGGCGCAGGCCAGGAGGTCTTGTTCAGCCAGTTCGTCGTCAATCAGGTGTTGGGTCATATCCTTAGAATATGGTCGGTAAAGTTTTTCTGATCAAAGGCATCATGGGCCCAGTGTCTTCAATCCTGCAAGAGGCCGCCGCGAAAAAGGGGCTGGCCCGCAAGGCTCGTGTAGAAGCCGTAGCAGGCAAGTGCGACGTAGATAAAGAGCGCCAGGACGAAATCTCCGGCGTACCAGGACGAAAGCTCCGTGGTGATCGGAAGAAAAACCCAGGCGTGAAAGAAAAAGAGCGCCGAGATGTTCGCCAGAAGTCCAAAGCGATACATACAAGTCACGTAAATCAGAGAGCCGGTCACGGCGAAGATCAAGCTGATCGAAGGCTTGTCGCTGACCGCCAGGCTGAGCGCGAAGAGATAGATGAGCCAGCCCACAATGGCGGTCAGCCATTTCCGGCGCAGGATAATAAAGAGCAGGAGTAAGGTGAAGAGGAAGACGAAGGCCAGGAACAGCGATGATAAAAAGAGAGACGCCAGGCTGCTCATGAAGTAGCGCATGCCGAGCAGTTTCAGGGCGTCCCAGAGAGGCTTATTGGCAGGTCGGCCCAGCCATTTCGGGAACAGGTCCAAGAGATAGTTGCTCAAAATCTGGGCGGTTCCGAAGAGCGCCCCGATCAAAATATCGCGTCCCACCAAGGGGTCGCGCAAGCCTCCGGCCAGCAAACGATTCCACCCGATGATGCCTTCCGGCCATCGCCGCCGGACAAAAGGTTCGAGCGCGATGTACATCAGCCATAGGAAACCGGCCAGGAACAGAGCCCCCTTGACGTGTTCGAGGAATAGCAGAACTTCATCATCAGTCCAGACGTGATGAGCATCGAAGAGCCAGACCAGCATCCGAATCGTAAAGAAGAAGAGCGCCAGCCGGAACGCGCCCTTGCGGTCGCCGCGTCCCAGGCGCAGATTTCTGTGCGCGAGCAGCGTGCTGCCCACCAGCGCCGTCAAAAACAGTGTGACGATGACGATGGTCAAGGCTTTGTCGCTACGCGTTCCCTGGCGCTGTTCCTGGCGTATGGGCTTGTCCCAGGGGTTGACCACTTCAAAGTAGACGGGACGGCCACGATAGGCAGCCGCTTCGACGTGTATCCTGACTTCCCTGTTCGCCGGATAGACTCCTTCCCACGCCGCGCGCACGTCGTATGCATGAGGCGGAACCCAGATGGATGCAACCGGCTCGAAGCTCGCCTGGTCAAACCCGGCTTCGGCGAAGAGCGCCGACCAGTCGGCAACCGGGCTCTGTTCCTGCGGCGTCTCCTTCTGCGGCGGAACAGCCGAGAGAAGTCGCAGGCTGCCTTGCGTGTCGAGCAGCACGTTGACCATCCCGGAGACATCCTGCGGCGGGTCGGCGGTCGAAATCGGATTGATACCCGACGCAACCATGTAGCGCGGGCTCTGGCGATACCAGAAGTAGACGGCTGGGGGCTGTCCGGTGCTCAGCTTATCCCAACGCGAGCGCGACGGGTCATGATCCATGACGTACTGCAAGTAGTCGCGGTCTGGATAGACTCCATAAGCGCTATCGGTCGGCGCGTCCGTGTAGCCCAGTCTCTTGGCCACCTCGCGCGCACGCTCCTTGAGCACCTCGGGCGACTTCTCAAGTGGAATCATGCGGTACAAAGCCACTTGCCCTGAGAGGAAACAGTTGAGGGCGAGCAGGCCCAGGACGCCTGCCAGCAGCGCGGCGGCCACGGCTGGCCTGAGCGCGCCCTCTTTTGGAGCGGCGGCAACCATCTCCGGCGAAGGCATCTCGCCAGCCGCCAGGGCCGCCGCGAGCGGGTCGCCGCCCGGCAGCGCGGCGGCAACCTGAAGCGCCGAAGCGGGTCGCTGTGCGGGCTCCCTCTCCAGGCAGCGCAGGATGACGCGCTCGACCATCGGGTCTATGTCCTTAACGTGGCTGGCGGGGCTGGCGGGCATCGTTCCGCTTTTACGCAGCTCGACCAGCTCGGGCAGGGAGCTTGCTTCAAATGCGCGTTTGCCGGTGAAGACTTCGTAGAGCACCAGCCCCAGAGAATAGATGTCGCTGCGAGTCGTCAGCTCTTCCCCGACCAGTTGCTCCGGGGCCATGTAGGCCGGAGTGCCAGCGCGCACTTCGTCGTCTCGGAACTCTTCAATGAGCCCGGCGAGCCCGAAATCCAGAATACGCACGTTGCCGTCGCCGTCGATCATGACGTTTGCGGGTTTAAGGTCGCGGTGCAGCACACCGTTGTCGTGGGCGGCGGCGAGACCAGCGCAAAGCTGTCGGGCGATTTCAATCGCCTTGTCGGCGGGCAGGCGTCCGATGCGCCTCAAGAGTGAAGAGAGTTCTTCTCCCTTGATGTACTCCATGGAGAGGAACTGCTGTCCGTCCACTTCGCCGATGTCGTAGACGCGGCAGACGTTGCGATGCGAGACCTGCCGCGCCACTCTCACTTCGCGGTGAAAGCGCGCGAGCGTCGCCCCGTCCGTCGAGAGTGATTCGGGAAGAAACTTGAGCGCGACGCTCTGGCTGAGCTTGAGGTCGTCTGCGCGGTAGACCTCGCCCATCCCGCCGCGACCGAGCATGCCCACGATACGGTAACGCTCGGCCAGGATAGTTCCCGGGACGAACCGCGCGTTATCAATCGACTGGGCTGAGAGACTGCTTGAGCGTGACTTGGCCGGACTGTGACTGCGCGGTGACGAGCCCTTTTTGACGGGTTCGTCATTGGGCCCATCAACCAGGCGGCGGGTGGGCGTGGAGGAGTCTTCAAGCGCAGTCCCACACGAAGGGCATGACTGCCTCTCGTCGGGTATCGCCTGTGAGCAGGAGGGGCACTTAATCATGGGCGGCGGATTGTATCATCTTATCTGGCCGCTGAATATCCCGGCTCATACGCGCGCGCCGGGGCCGACCCGTGGATGACAGGTTTTGAGCCGGAGGGCGAAGCTATGGGCCCATCGTCCGCAGAACTATCCCCGTGCTCGTAGACACTTCGCCTGCGAGATAAGCCTTCCCGGTGATGCGCGCCCTCCGTCCGAGTGGCGGTAAGACGGTCGGATTGTCAGGGTACGTCCGCCCGTTGAAGCGCAGCGGGACGTAATAGCCGCGCGTAATCCCGCCCCCTACGACGTAGACGATCAGATCGCTCCAACCCTTCGTCCTCTGCGCGCTGACGATGACAGGCGTCCTCGTCACGGAGATGGTCGAGACGAGACGATAGCCGCCCTGCGCCGGTTGAAGAATCAAAGTCTGACAACCGCCCGTCCCACAGATTGATGGGCCAACGAGGTGAACTATCGCCTCGAAATTCCCGTCCGCGTTCAAGTCAACACGGTTGTAGTAGTAGCGAATCTCCTCTCCCGGCTGAGGGCTGTAATTGCCCAGCGCGCGCACAATCGCCTTCTCTATCTCAGGGTCCGGCGAAGTCTCGGAGTTGATTTTCGTCACTCCCCGCAGGTCGCTTCGTCCCTGAATCTTCTTCGCCTCCGCTGTGAGCGAAGCGGATTGGAGTATCAATGCCGCAAGGGCGAGCGCCAGCCCGACTCTCTTCATCACTGCCTCCTGCCTTAACTTATCCGGTCATCGAATCTCGAACAATTTCACGCGGCAGATGATAAAGGCGCGGCGACGTAAACGGCAAATGGGCCCATCAGGATAAATGTGATAGCAGTCATTAAGGCTGTTCGGATCTATCAGGCCGCACCGTGCGGTCTAAGATGCGTTTGACGCTCACGCAAAGGAGATTACGAGCAGATAGACAAGGCGGAACGCGACAAACTTTCCATAGAAGTTTTGCATTGCCCTGAAGCCAAGAAGGGTGTTAAAAATTCGCTAGAAATTTGCACCGTTGGCTCTCTTATGCCAGCATTACCCAACTAATTATTTGCCAGAGGAGTAACCTCATGCAACCCTTACAGATTCTCACATCAATTGCACTTGCGGTTTTTCTTTTGCCAGTCAGCGCTTTTGCACAACAGAAGGACAGAGTGCTTAGAAGAATAGAGCGAAGAGATGAGCCGCTTAAGATTTTGAAGTTGAAAGTTAAAGGTAAGCAAGTCAACTTCAATCAAAGCTTCATCACCGATGATGACTGGTTCCGCGATTTGACCGTAAATGTCGAAAATGTTTCAGACAAGACCATTATGTTCATTGATCTACGGCTTACCTTTCCACCTACAGGAAGAGCGGTACGTGCGTCAAGTGACCACTTACTGTATGGTCACTACCCACCGCCGCCTGGCGAAACCGGCACGCCACATCCAGACCAGCCTCCGTTAAAACCCGGTGACACAGCAACGCTTGTCCTTCCCGATTATGAAGGGACACGCGAATTCCTTAATAAAACTGGTCACGCACAAAGTATTAAGGAAATTCAGATCGGCCTTGAAGAACTTGTCTTCACTGATGGGATAAAATGGCGTGCAGGGATGTTGATGCAGCGAGACCCGAACGATCCGAACAGTTGGATTCCGATAGAATAACCAATCAGTTCAACACCGCGAATTCTTCCGTTAAACTCAATGCTGTTTGAGAAAATAAGTTTCGGCTCTATTCACTCAAAGGTTGTTAAAGCTCCACAGCAGACATATCTGATGGCGGTGGCTGTGACCCTATATACTGTGAATTCGGATACCAAGACTCTTCCACATGCAAATGCGTCAATAACAATCCCAATTCTCCCATTCTCGTTGATACCTTAGGCGACGGCTTCAGCCTGACGGATAATGCACGTGGGGTGATCTTCGACCTCAATGGCGATGGTTATAAAGGGGCGCTCTCATGGACAGTTTCTCACTCCGATGATGCATGGCTCGCCCTTGATCGCAACGGCAACGGCATCATTGATAGTGGCACAGAACTCTTCGGAAACTTCACGCCGCAACCATTGTCAGATACACCGAACGGCTTTCTTGCTCTGGCCGAGTATGACAAAACGGGCAACGGCGGCAACGGTGACGGCGTGATAGACAACCGGGATGCTATTTTTTCTAGTTTGCGTCTGTGGGGAGACGTAAACCACAACGGTATCTCAGAAGCGGGTGAGTTGAAGACCTTATCTGAAATGGACATTGCAGTACTAGAACTTAACTATAAGGAGTTGAAGAAGACGGACGAATATGGCAACCAC
>DASVQM010000049.1:0-24350 GCA_036389095.1 Pyrinomonadaceae bacterium | reverse complement strand
GGTCTCAAGTGGCGTGAGAACCCGCCCGGGAGCTTTGGCGCTACTGACAGCCTTCTCATCCATTTGCCGACCGCCATAGTTGACTTGAAATCTATTTTGGAATAAAAGCTTTCTCGCTACAAAACTTCCCCCGGCAGAACTATCACCCCGCATGCGATATATCAGGCAGAGCCTTTTTGACTGGAATCTTCATCATGAGAATTCAGCTCAGATCATCTTCGCTCATCCTCTTCATGCTTCTTTGTCTACTCTTGCCGAGCTGTAAGAGGCTTCGCGCGCAGTCTACTCTGGAAGCCGTAGACCGCATCAACCGCCAAACCAATTTACGGATAGGCGAGCCCATCAAGCGGGATTTGAGCGAGATCAAGGCGGGCGGCACGCTGACCGTCCTTGCGCCCTACAACTCGACCACCTATTTCATCTATCGCGGAGAGCCAGCCGGTTACGAATACGAGCTGCTGCAATCTTTCGCCAGGGAGCATGGCCTGACGCTCAGGATGGTGGTCGTCACCGACCCGAAAAGCCTGCTGCCGCTGCTCAACAGCGGCGAGGGCGACATCGCGGCGGGCCGACTGGTGCAAACGCCCGAGTCCGAAGCGAGCGTCGCTTTTACGCGCGCACTCTACCGCAGCGAGCCCGCCCTCGTGCAACAGGAGAGCGCGCCGAATGCTCCCGATAAGGGAGCGGACAAAGCGCTCGCAGCAGGCCCGGCGGACGAGACGCCGGAGATAGACATTCAGGCGCGGCTCATCACGAACCCCGCGCAGCTTGCCGGCGAGACCGTCACCGTGACGGAGAAGTCTCCGCATCACCGGGCGCTCATCGAGCTGGAAGACAGCATCTCCGGCGATATTCGGGTCGTCGAGATGGGCGGCGAGATTCAGGACGAAGCGTTGGCCCAGAAGGTGGCGCGCGGCGAAGTCGAGTTCACGGTCATGCAGAGCAATCTGGCTTTGCTCAAAGAGGCGGAGTTCAAGAACCTGAAGGTGCGCCCCGTCATCGGACGCTCGCAGAGCGTCGCCTGGGCCGTGAGGAAGAATTCGCCGGAGCTGTTGAGCCAGCTCAATAGCTGGATTGAAGAGAAACAGAACGGCGCGCTTTTCGACAGGCTCTATAAGAAGTATTTCATCGATCGTCGCAGCCACCTTGAGCGCGTGACGAGCGAATATCTGACCTCCACGACAGGCAAGCTTTGCGAGTACGACGAGCTGCTCAAGCGCGGTGCGGCTGACCTCAACTGGGATTGGCGACTGCTCGCCGCCCAGGCTTTTCAAGAGTCGCGCTTCAAAAAGGATGCGCGCTCGTGGGCCGGCGCGGTCGGGTTGATGCAGATGATGCCCGCGACGGGCAGGCAGTACGGAGTGAAAAATCCGCTCGACCCGGAGGATAATGTTCAAGGCGCGGTCAGATTCCTGAAATGGCTTAATCAGTATTGGCTTGAGCGCATCCCGGACGAAAGGGAGCGCCTGAAGTTCATCCTCGCCTCTTACAACGCGGGCGCGGGACACGTAGACGATGCGCAGCGATTGACCGTCAAGTACGGGGGCAACCCTCAATCCTGGGAGGATGTCTCATACTGGCTGCTGCAAACGTCGACGCAGAAGTATTCCTCCGACCCGGTCGTCAAATTCGGTTTCTGTCGCGGCATTGAGCCGGTCAACTACGTGGATTTCATCCTTAAAAGGTTCGATCACTACAGGCAATATGTAGTAAGCTGAAGCCAATTCGAGATGCCCAAAGGTCTTGACGGGCTAGGCAGACAAAGCGCGTCGACACTGAATCCGAAAGGAGCTTCAAAGACCATGAAACCGCTCTTCTATTCACTCGCCATCATCGCCTGCTCCTTCTTCGTTTTCGCGCAGGGACAAACGAGCGGACAGCAAACCTCCGCACAGCAGGGCGCGCAGCCTCGCCCGCAGCAAACGCAGGGCGAGGATGTCGTACGCATCACGACGAATCTGGTGCAGGTGGATGTCACTGTCCTCAACAGCAAGGGCCAGCCCGTGAGCGATCTGACCGCAGAAGATTTCGTCGTCACTGAAGACGGGCGCGAGCAGAAGATTACCAACCTCAGTTTCATCACGCCCTCAAGCACGGCAGCGCCGCCTGTGGCCGCGTCGCCTGCCGCCAGGTCTACTGCGGCGCGCGGCGCTGTCCCCGCGCCTCCGCCTCCGCCCGTGAGCCTGAGACCTGAACAGGTGCGCCGGACAATCGCGCTCGTGGTTGACGACCTCGGCCTCTCGCAGGAGAGCTCACACTTTGTCCGGCGGTCTCTGAGAAAGTTCGTTGACGAGCAGATGCAGCCGGGCGATCTGGTGGCGATCATACGCACCGGCGCAGGCATGGGCGCGCTGCAACAGTTCACCGCCGACAAGCGTCTGCTCTACGCGGCCATCGAGCGCGTGCAGTACAACTTGAACAGCCGCAACTTCAACGCCTTCGCTCCCATCGAGAGCACCGGAAGCATCGCTTCTTCGATTATCCCCGACCAGAATAACCGTGGTAACCCGAGCACCCCCGGCGGCAGGATCGGAGTTGAACAAGCCAGTTCCGGCACGGAGATTCTCAACTCGACGCTCAGTCGCACGACGCTCGGCGTGGGGGCGAGCCAGTACCGCGACGACATCTTTTCCGTGGGAACGCTCGGCGCTTTGAACTACATCGTGCGCGGGCTTCGTGACCTGACGGGACGCAAATCCGTCATCCTCTTCTCCGACGGCTTTCGCATCTACGATCAGGATCAAGGCTCGCAGCGCATACTCGATTCGTTGCGTCAACTGGTTGACCTGGCCAACAGAGCATCCGTGGTCATCTACACGATTGACCCGCGCGGCCTTCAGGCGCTCGGGCTCTCGGCGGCGGACGACCTGTCTGGGCCCATCGCGCCTTACAATGCAAGAGACAGCGCGAATTTCGGCGATACGACGCAGGCGCAGTGGACGCAGGGCATCGCCACCGATCTACAGGTCAGGCGCAGGGATTTCTTCGCCACGCAGCAGGGCCTCGGCTACCTTGCGCGCCAGACCGGAGGATTCTTCGTCGGTAATTCCAACGACATAGACGGGGCTGTGCGCCGCGTGCTCAACGACCATAAGGGTTACTACCTGCTCGGCTATCGCCCCGACGAAGCGACCTTGAGCGATGCCGGGAGGCGCGGAAGCTTTCACAACATCGAAGTGAAAGTGAAGCGCCCCGGATTGACTGTCAGAACGCGCACAGGCTTTTATGGCTTCACGGACGAAGAGGCCGCGCGCCCAGTCTATCGCACGGCGAGCCAGCATCTCTACAGCGCGCTCGCTTCGCCTTTCGCTTCCGGTGACATTCGCGTTCGCATGTCCTCCGTCTTCGGCCACGACTTCAAGCGCGGCGCTTTCACCGAATCTGTCCTCCACATAGACGCGCGCGACCTGACGTTCACGAAGCTGCCGGACGGCACGAACAAAGCTTCGTTTCAAATACTGGCCGTCACCTTCGGCGATAACGGCAGTGTCGTTGACCAGGCCCAGCGCGTCTACTCTATCGTCGTGCCGGAGGCAGATGTCGCACGCGTGCGCGACTTCGGTTTGATATACGTCGTGACGCTCCCGATCAAGAAGCCGGGCGCGTATCAACTGCGGATGGCGATACGCGATTCCGTGAGCACGCACGTCGGCACGGCCAACCAGTTCATAGAAGTGCCGGACATCAAGAAGAAACGGCTCACGCTCTCGGGCGTCATGTTGAGCGGAAGCGTTTCTGCGCCGGGTACGACCGGGGTCAGCGCGACGGAAGGACAAATTCGTGAGGGCCACCCGCTCGCAAGCCAGGCCCTGCGCCGCTTCCGTCACGGCGTCACGCTCAACTACAACTACTACGTCTACAACGCGCGGCTCGATTCATCGACGCGCCGCCCGCAGCTCGAAACACAGGTGCGCCTCTACCGCGATGGGCAGGTCGTCTTTACAGGCAGAGTCGCCGCGCTCAACACCGCAGGCCAGACCGACATGCGCCAGATAGTCGCCGGCGGAGCACTGCGTCTCGGCACAGACCTTCCGCCCGGCCAGTATGTCTTACAGGTGCTCGTCATAGACAAGCTCGCCAGCGGGGAGGCGAGCATGGCGACGCAATGGATGGATTTCGATCTGGTTCAATGACAGAGGCCCAACGGGCGGAAGGCTATATCAAATTGCGTTTGAGTGTAGCGCAGGCCAGTCGCGCCTGTGGTCTCTGGCGGGTCTCAAGCATCGGCTGCACCCGCCAGAGACCTCGGGCGCTACTGACTTTAGGCATTGCGAAACGTCTACGTGCAATTGCAAAACCGTTATAGGGCTAAACAGGTGCGCTTCAGACGTTGAAGCGAAAGTTGACTATGTCGCCTTCCTGCATGACATACTCTTTGCCTTCGAGCCTGAGCAGACCCTGCTCGCGCGCCGCCGCGTATGAGCCTGCGCGCATCAGTTGATCGTAGCCGACGACTTCGGCGCGTATAAAGCCGCGCTCGATGTCCGTGTGAATAGTGCCCGCCGCCTGCGGCGCCCGCGTGCCCTGCTGGATAGTCCAGGCTCTCACTTCCTTCTCGCCCGCCGTCAAAAACGACATCAAGCCCAGGAGGTGATAGGCGCTTTTGATGAGGCGATCAACGCCGCTCCCCTCGACGCCGAGCGCTTCAAGATAATCCTTACGCTCGTCGGGCGGCAATTCGACCAGCTCCGCTTCAAGCTGCGCGCAGATGACGACGCACTCAGCCGCTTCGCTCTCTGCGATTTCGCGCACGACCCGGACGTGCGCGTTCTCTTCGCTATCGGCGAGCGTCGCCTCGTCCACATTGGCGGCATAGATGGTCGGCTTCATCGTCAATAGAAAGAAGCCGCGCGCGACGGCGTGCTCTTCGGGCGTGAGCGCGACGGTGCGAGCCGAATGTCCCTCTTCGAGCGCCGGCTGAAGCTTGTCCAGCACGTCAAGCTCCGCGCGAGCCGTCTTGTCGCCGCTCTTGGCAGTCTTCTGTGCGCGCTCGCGACGCCGCTCGACGGTCGAAAGGTCTGCGAGCGCCAGCTCGATCTGGATCGTCTCTATGTCGCGGCGCGGGTCAACGGAGCCTTCGACGTGCACTATGTTCTCGTCTTCAAAGCAGCGCACGACCTGAACGACCGTGTCCGTCTCGCGTATGTTGGCGAGAAACTGATTGCCGAGGCCCTCGCCCTTCGACGCCCCGCGCACGAGGCCCGCGATGTCCAGGAACTCGACCGTGGCGGGAACGATCACGGTCGTCTTGACCAGTTTCGCCAGCGGCTCCAATCTCTCGTCCGGCACGGCGACCACGCCCACGTTGGGCTCTATGGTGGCGAAAGGATAGTTGGCGGCGAGCGCCGAGGACTGCGCCGTCAGCGCATTAAAGAGTGTGGACTTGCCGACGTTTGGAAGCCCGACGATACCTGCCCGAAGCATAAAGACACCTCACACGGAAGAGATCAACGCACGAAAGCGAAACCAACTCTTTTACACCGCCCGCCCGCCCCTGTCCAGCCGCGCATAATGTGCGCTCCTTCTCGCCTCTAAAGATAGGCGCTTCGCTTTTCAAGAAGAACGCTCTCTACGCTTTCGCGCCGACGCTCAGGAGTCATCCTTCTCAGAACCTCTTGAGACCGCCGACGCCGAGAGAAAGCCGAGCAGAGAGCCTAGAACGATGTTGAAGGATTGAAGCACGAGCCCGTCCTTCTTCTTGTGCTCTTCGGCCTCGTCCTGAAGCAGGTTGATGATAAAGGTTTTCGTCGTCTCGTCAGGCTGTTGAGACAAACCGTTGAAGCCCTGTTTGAGCACGGGGTTGACATCTCGAACGATGAAGGCAAGGCAGCCCGTGGAAATGAACAGCACCAGGTAAACTGCGAGTATCGCCCACCACAGGGTGTTGCGCTTGATGCCTCTTTTGAGGACTTCGACCTTGATCTCGGCGGGCGTTTCGTTTTCCGTAGCGCTTTGCGCCTTCTCCTCAGCCATATCTTTGCTCCTTTGAAAGAGTGAGCCGGCGCGCGCAAGAGAGAGCCCGATGGGCCCGCGCGCCGTCCAAGAGCGATCAGTCGCCGCCCACTGCGCGCGCGACACTGGCGGTCGCTCAATCGTGGCGGCATATCTCAAGATAGTTTCTATCGTGTGCTTTCAGGCCCCACGCCGGAGCGTGTGGTTGAACGATCTACCAGATGCGCGCATCCACCTGTGGCTTTGCAACTATTGGATGAGATTCGCGTATAATCAATTTATCCGGCACGACCTGTTTTAATCAACCGCCAGCATTTCATTTCGGAGAGCAGACGATGAAAGATTTGGCCGATGTCGCTTTGAACGCCGCCAGGGGGAAGGGCGCTTCTTACGCCGACATACGCATCAGCCGTTTTCTCAACCAGTTCGTCATCACGCGCGAGCAGAGAGTTCAGAACGTCACGAACACGGAGACCTTCGGCTTCGGCGTTCGTGTGCTCCTGGAGGGGGCCTGGGGATTCGCCGCCTCTAGCAGGCTGGAAAAAGAGGAGATTGCGCGCGTCACGGAGCGTGCCATCAGCGTGGCGCGCGCCAACAAGACGATTCAGAAAACGCCGATCACGCTCGTCCCCGTCGAGAAATACGCGGACGCGAAATTCAATACGCCCGTCAGGCAAGACCCCTTCAAAGTCTCGCTCGCGGAGAAGGCGGATTACCTGCTGAAGGTCAACGCCGCCGCCGCCGGCGTCAAGGGAGCGCCCGGGCCCATGTACGTCAACTCGACGATGTTCTTTACCAAGGAAGAGAAGTATTTCGCCTCGACCGAAGGCTCCTACATCGAGCAGACGCTGATTCGCTCCTGGCCCAGCTTTACCGTCACCAGCGTTAATACTCAGACCGGACGCTTCGAGCGGCGCGACTCTTTGGGCACGCCGATTGGCAAGGGCTATGAGGTCGTCGCCGAGTATGACCTGCTCGGTGAAGCGCCGCGCGCGGCGGAGCAGGCGATTCAAAAACACACGGCCAAGCCGGTCGAGCCCGGGCGCAAAGACCTGGTGCTGCATCCGACGCACCTGTGGTTGACGATACACGAATCGGTGGGCCATCCGACCGAGCTTGATCGCGTGCTCGGCTACGAAGCCAACTACGCGGGCACGTCCTTCGCCACGCGCGAGAAGCTCGGAAAATTCCAGTACGGCTCGAAGCTCGTCAATATCAAGGCGGACAAGACTCAACAGAACGGCCTGGCGACCTGCGGCTGGGATGACGACGGCGTGAAGACGACGGAGTGGGACATCATCCGCGACGGCATCCTGGTCGGCTATCAAACCGTGCGCGATAACGCTTCGGTCATCGGCCTGGAGCGCTCGAACGGCGCGAGCTACGCGGATAGCTGGCGCTCCGTACAGTTTCAAAGGATGCCGAACGTGAGCTTGCAGCCCGCGCCGGGCAATCGAAAGATAAGCGCCGACGATCTCATCGCCGATGTCAAAGACGGCGTTTATATAGAAGGCGACGGCTCTTTCTCCATTGACCAGCAGCGCTACAACTTTCAGTTCGGCGGGCAGGTCTTCTGGGAGATTAAGAACGGGAAGAAGACGGGGCTGCTGCGCGATGTCGCCTATCAATCGCGCACGCCCGATTTCTGGAACGCCTGCGACGGCCTCGGCTCACGCGAGTTCTACCTGCTCGGCGGCTCATACTTCGACGGCAAGGGAGAGCCCGGGCAGATCAACGCCGTCTCGCACGGCTGCCCGCCCGCGCGCTTTCGCCAGATCAACGTCATCAACACGGGGAGGAAAATCTAAGATGGCACTACTCTCTGCCAGCGAAGCGGAAGCACTTTTGGGGAAAGTGCTTGCCCTCTCGAAGTCGGACGAGCTGGAGGCGACGCTGCAAGGCGGGCGCACGGCCTGGACGCGCTTCGGCGTCAACTCCGCGAGCACGAGCGGCGATACCGAAGACCTCTCGCTCGTCGTTAACTCGCACTTCGGGCAGCGCAGCGGCGTGGCGACCACCAACACGCTCGACGCGCAGGGCATGGAAAGAGTCGTGCGCGCGGCGGAAGAGATCGCGCGCCTTCGGCCAGAAGACCCTGAGCAGATGCCTTTTCTCGGCAAGCAGAAGTACGAAGCCAACAGCGGCGCTTTTGACGAAGCCACGTACGATGCGAGCGCGGACGTGCGCGCCCGAGGCATCGCCGCGACCATAGAGCCCTCGCGCGCCAAGAACCTTGTCGCCGCCGGTCTCTACGATAATCGCGGCGGCTTTCAGGCGATTGCCAACACGCGCGGCAACTTCGGTTACACGCGCAGCTCTCTGGCCTCGTTCACAACCACCGTACGCACGGCGGACGGCACGGGCTCGGGCTGGGGCTCCGCCATGTCTCATCGCATCGCTGACATCAACGCGCAGGCCGTCGGCGCGCGGGCGGTCGAGAAGGCAGAGCTCTCGAAGAACCCTGTCGCCATTGAGCCCGGCAACTACACCGTCATCCTTGAGCCGAACGCCGTGGGCGATCTCGTTTCCTTCATGCTCTTCTTCTTTGACGCGCGGCAGGCAGACGAGGGCCGCTCCTTTCTCTCGAAGCAGGGCGGGGGAAACCGCGTCGGCGAAAAGTTCTTCGGCGATCAGGTCAACCTCTACACCGACCCGAAGTATGCGGCGGGGCCTGGCGACCCCTTCGACAACGAGGGTCTGCCGAACACGCGCATGGATTTTGTGCGCGGCGGCGTTATCAAGACGATGAACTATTCGCGCTTCTGGGCCAGGAAGCAGGACAAACTGCCCACGCCCGGCCCCGCCAACTTAATCATGGACGGCGGCACAAGCTCCATCGAAGATATGATCAAGAGCACGGAGCGCGGCATCCTCGTCACGCGCCTGTGGTACATACGCCTCGTTGACCCGCAGACGGTGCTCTTGACGGGGCTCACACGCGACGGCACGTTCCTCATCGAAAAGGGAAGACTCAAGAGCGCGATCAAAAACTTTCGTTTCAACGAGACACCCGTCAAGATGCTGAACAACATCGAGATGATGTCGCCCTCTGTCCGCATCACCGGCTCGGAGCGTGTCGGCGAGCAGCTCCCCGTCCTCGCGCCCGCGCTCAAAGTGCGCGACTTCGCGTTCACGAGCCTCTCGGATGCGGTGTAATGAAAGGATGAAGGATGAAAGAAGAGGATTAACAGGGATGAAGAGAGATGGTCAGGATAAGGAGAAGCAAAGATAGATTCAGACAGCAATGCTTTTATCTTTCACCCGGCTTTCTTTATTTATCATGCCTCTCCTGTCCATCCTGTTAGATCCCGCTTTGCTTGAACCTCATCATGCTTTCATCCTTCCGCCTTCATCCTTATGTTTGTTGTGCTTGCTTTGATTTCGTTGGCGGGCGGTACGCTCTTCACGTATTTCTATGATGAGGATGCGCCGCTCGTTTCGCGTCTGTGTGCGGGGACGTGTACGGGGCTGGGCGCGTTTGGTCTGCTGGCTTTTATCTACGCCTCTTTTCTGGGCCTGACGCCGTTGGCGCTCGGACTGGCCGCCGCTTCGATGGCTGCTCCGCTCGTCATACTCCTTGAGCCGGAGCGCAGGACCAAAGCTTTGCGGGATGTGGGAGGCGCCGCGCGCAGCGTGCGTCGCTCCATACTGCATCCTTCCCTGCGCCAGACCTCATCCGTCCTCTTCTACGCGCTCATCTGCGTCCTGTTGTGGCTCGTCTATGATCGCGCGATGTTCGAGCAGGGCGGCAACGTCTACACGGGCCTCGCCAATAATTATGGCGATCTGCCGTTTCACCTGAGCGTCATGACGAGCTTCGTCAAGGGCGCAAACTTTCCGCCCGAAGACCCCACCTACGCGGGCGCGCGGTTTACCTACCCGTTTCTGGCCGATTTCATCGCCGCCTGTTTCGTGCGGGCCGGGGCGAGTTTGCGCGCCGCTATGCTGCTGGAAAATCTCTTGCTGGCATTAGCGTTCACGGGGCTGCTTCATCGCTGGGCCCAGGTCTTAACGCGCGACCGTTGGGCGGCGCATCTTACGCCCGTGCTGGTCTTCCTGAGCGGGGGCTTGGGCTGGTGGATGTTATTCGACGATGCGAGCAAGGAGAATCGGAGCATCCTCAGTGTGCTCGCCGAGCCGTCGCACGATTACACGATCATCCCCGAGACCGTCTATCGCTGGGGCAACGCCCTGACGACGCTGCTCGTGCCGCAGCGCAGTATGCTGCTCGGCCTGCCGCTCGCCCTCATCGTCTTCATTCAGTGGTGGAAGGTCTTTGACGAAGAGGAGCAGGACGCGAAAGAAAAAGAGGGGAAGGGGAAGAGAAAGAAGGCTCAGCGGGCGAGGCAGGTCGAAGCCATCCCTCCACCGGCTTTCTCTCCATTCCTAAACTTCCACGGCGCGCGACCGATGATCGGGGCAGGTATCGTCGCGGGCCTGCTGCCGCTCGCGCACGCGCACACGTTCGTCGTCGTGATGATGTTGGGCGCTTGCCTGTGTCTCATGAATGTAGAGCGAAGGTGGCGTGCCTGGGCCGCTTTTTTCATCGTCGCCTCGCTGCTCGCCGTCCCGCAGATGTGGTGGGCGACACACGGCAGTTCCGTGCGGGCCGGGACGTTTTTCGCATGGCAGTACGGCTGGGATCGCGGCGAGACGAATGTGCTCTGGTTCTGGCTCTTGAACGCGGGTCTCTTTATCCCGCTCGTCGTGGCTGCGCTCGCGTGGCGCGGCCCGCGACCTCTCGTGCCGAGGCGCTTGCTACTCTTCTACCTGCCCTTCACGCTCTGCTTCCTCATCCCTAACCTGTTCAAATTAGCGCCCTGGGTGTGGGACAATATAAAGGTTCTCTTTTACTGGTACGTGGCCTCCGTGCCGCTCGTCGCGCTGCTGCTCGCGCGTCTCTGGCGCGGGGCCCTGTGGCGACGCCTGGTTGCCTCGGCATTGATAATCGCGCTGACTCTTTCGGGCGCGCTCGATGTGTGGAGAGTCGTCTCGCGTGCGACCGCGCTCGAAGAGTTTGATCGAGACGGGATCGCTTTCGCCGCGATGATCGAAGCCAAGACGGCCCCGCGTGCGCTCGTGCTTCACGCGCCGATTCATAATCACCCGTTGTTTCTGACGGGCAGGCGCTCGCTGATGGGTTATCCCGGCCACATCTGGACGCACGGCCTGGATTACCGGCAGCGCGAGGCGGAGATCAGGCGTATCTATGCGGGTGGGCCTGATGCGAGCGCTTTGCTTGCGCGCTATGGCGTAGAGTATATGGTCACGAGCCCGCTGGAACGCGCTCAGATGCCGGTCAATGACGCTTTCTTTGAGCGCTACGAGATGGTGGAAGAAATAGGTGAGTACAGGCTCTACAAAAACACGCGCCCGTAACGGGGCAGGCGTTAAGGAAGGCGCGGGGCGCGGGGCGAAGACCCCCGGCACGCTTTCCGGCGCGCCAGAGGCTGGCGGCACGAATGAGATGGATGAGATGACCTGGCGGCTTGCCTGCCTCTTCGTCCTGCTGCTCGCGGCGCTCGTGCGGCTCTACGCGCTTGAGCTGAATCCTCTGCATCACGACGAGGGCGTCAACGGCTTCTTCCTCATCAAGCTCATTAACACAGGCGGCTATCAATACGACCCGGCAAACTATCATGGGCCCACGCTCTATTATTTCGCCCTCGTGTCGGCGAAGCTCTTCAAGCTCGTGGGCGCTGGCCTGAGCATCTATGCGATACGCATCGTGCCGGTCGCCTTCGGCGTCGCAACCATCTGGCTCATCCTCTGTCTCAGGCGGCGCTTGAGCGCAGAAGGCGCACTCATGGCGGCGGCGCTCCTAGCCCTCTCGCCCGGCGCGGTCTACATGTCGCGCTACTTCATACATGAATCGCTCTTCGTCTTCTTGACCCTCGCCATTATCGTCGCCTCGCTACGGTACTACGAGAGCGCGAACCCAATCTTCCTGATGCTCGCATCCCTTTCGGCGGCGCTTCTCTTTGCGACGAAAGAGACGGCGATGATCTCTGCGGGCGTGATGCTGATCGCTCTCGCTTCGACGACCCTTTACGTGCGTTTGAGAAGAGGCGCTGCCGGTAGGAGTGCGCGGCAAAAGAAGAGGCGCGGGCGCGAAACGAAGCCGGACGCCCTGGGCGAAACTCTCGCTCGCTTCGACGGCCCCACCGGCATCGCCATCAGCGCGCTCGCCGCCCTGGCCCTCTTCGTCGTCGTCTATCTTCTCTTCTATTCATCTTTCCTCACATACGCGCAGGGCATCAGCGACTCGCTGAAGACTTTCGAGATATGGGCCAAGACGGGCAAGAAGGATCACATCCACGAATGGTACACGTATCTACTTTGGCTGCGGCAGGAAGAAGCGCCGCTCCTGGCCTTAGGAGCCGCAGGCGTTACGCTGGCCCTCCTGCGTGCGCGTAATAGCTTCGCCGTCTTCGCCGCGGCCTGGGCCATCGGAATTATCGCGGCCTATTCGCTGATCCCTTACAAGACGCCCTGGCTGACGCTCAATTTCATCGTGCCGCTTGCGATCATCGGCGGCTACGCCGTCGGCTTGCTCTACAGGTGGGCCGCGGATGATCTGGCGCAGCGCTTGTTAGTGCTCGCGCTCGCGGCGGCGGCGCTCTTTATCTGCGGCTATCAGATGATCGAGCTGAATTTCAAGCACTATGACGAGGAGCGCTACGTCTATCCGTACGCGCATACGGTGCGCCAATTCCTCCCACTCGTCGAGCGATTAGACCGCTTCGCCGCCATCGCGGGGACAGGCACGCAGACTCCCATCAACGTCGCTTCGCCGGAATACTGGCCGCTCCCCTGGTACTTGCGAGACTACACGCGCGTCGGTTACGGCGGTCGCATCGCCGGCGCCGACGAGCCGCTCGTGATCTGTTCCGAGGAGCAGGAGTTTGAGCTTGAGTCTGCGCTCGGCGACCGTTACAGGCGCGTTGATTCCTACACGCTGCGCCCCGGCGTCAACCTGGTGCTCTATGCGCGCCGCGATCTGGCCGAACGCTAAGGCAGCGCGTGAGATGGAAATGATGGGCCCAAAACCCAGGCCCGCTCATGGGCGCTGCCTGCGGTTGATATGCACGAGCTATCGGGTCATGCGCCGCGAGCGCTTGCGGATTGAGCCTTTGTCGAGCCTTCAGCTGTTTGACAAACGTACGCCGCTAGTGATAGCGTCCCTCTGTCCAAGTCCCCGATAAACAGCAGTTCGACGCAGGCGGCCCGTCTCCCCCCTTGACCGCTGCATCCCGAATCGAATTGCAAGACACCCGATGATTTAATGTCCGCTATAGAATATCCTTGCTGACTCTTCAGCCCGTTGATGTGCGTTCTACGGTACTGCTCCGAACGTGATTCTCACAGGAGCAGCGACCGACCTCTACGCACTTGAAGTGTCAGTATTTCCGTCTCATCGCTTGTCCTCAGGCCGATGAGTGAGCTTTGACGACGCGCTGGTTCTAATCCAGCTTTGCCATCAGGGGATTAAAACAGATTATGAGAAGCCAGAATCGCCGCCGCGCGCAATATAACAGCAGGATGCGCTGGACGTTATTTGCCCTGACTTTGCTTTGTTTCGTTGTCGCCGGTGTGTGCGTGACGCGCCTTGCGCTGGCCGGTACGCCGTCAAGCGGAACGCTCTCGCCCGCCAACCCGCTCATCACCTACACGGGCGGGCCTTTCGCCACCTCGAACCCGACGAGCCCTGTCGGCGAGAATCCGCCCGTGTGCTCGCCCGCTACTCCGTGCGACGAGTTCGCGCTGACGGTCTCCATCCCGTCGGGTAGTACCACGGACTACTCCGTCGTCGTCACCATTGATTGGACCGACAGCGGAACGACGACGACGGGCAACAGCGCCTCCGACTACGACGTTTACATCTATCAGCCGGACGGCATCACAAAGGTCGGGCAGGGCCCGGGCACATCCAAGCCGGAAATCGCAATCTTCCAGGCTCTTCCGGGCAATTACAGGGTGATCGTCGTCCCGTACGACGTGTCGCCCACAGTTCCCTTTAACGGCAAGATCGAGCTGGTGGCCTCCGCCGCTGTCGTCCAACCGACGCCCAAGCCTCTGCCGCAGGCCACGGGCTCGACGCCCAGATACGGCATCTTCACTCCTCCGCAATCAATCTTAACGCGCGTCGCGCCTTCGCCGACGCCGTCCGCTTCGCCTGCGGAATCACCCGCGACCCCCTCATCCGGCAATGGCACTGACGCCGGAGAGCCGTCCATAGGCGTCAACTGGAAGACCAACAGGGCCATGTACCAATCGGGCCTCACGACGTTTCGCGTGACCTTTGACGACTCTTGTCCCTCGTCTCCGAGCGCGACCTGGGAAGATAAGAGCGCGCCGACGGCTCAGACCAGCCTCGATCCGATACTCTTCACAGATCATGGCTACAATCCGCTCAATCCCAACGTCGGGCGCACCATCACTTCGCAACTCTCCGGCACAACCAGCCTGTCATCCGTCTCGGACAACGACGGCGACACATGGATTCCGAGCCAGGGCGGCGGCCTGACCTCCGGCATAGACCACCAGGGCATAGGCGCTGGCCCATACCACACCTTGCCCGGCGGCCTGCCGTTTCCCAAGCCGCCCGGCGCTTACCCGCACGCCGTTTACTACTGCTCGCAAGACCTCGCTGCCGCAAACTGTACGCGCAGCGACGACGGCGGAGTGACCTATGGGCCCACTGTGCCCATCTATACGCTGGCCGAGTGCGGCGGTCTGCACGGTCATCCGAAGGTTTCGCCTGACGGAACCGTGTACGTGCCCAACAAGGGATGCGGGACGGAGCAGGCCGTCGTCACCTCTGAAAACAACGGCGTGAGCTGGCAGGTGCGACATGTCTCGAACAGCGGCAACGCGGGCAGCGACCCCGGAGTCGGCATCGGTCGTGGTGACAAGGTCGCCGGCGGCAGGCTCTACTTCGGATACGCGCTCAACGACGGTACGGCGATGGTCGCGGTCTCGGACGACCACGGCAAGCCCGGAACCTGGAAGAACCATTTCGATGTCGGAGCGGCGGCGGGCATCGAACACTCCGTTTTCCCGGTGGTGGTCGCAGGCGATGATGATCGCGCGGCAATTGCCTTCATCGGCACAGCCGGGAAGGGCTCGTTGGAAGACAGGGCTTTCCCCGGAGTCTGGTATCTCTACATCGCACACACCTATGACGGCGGCTTAACGTGGACGACCGTCAACGCAACGCCTAACGACCCGGTGCAGCGCGGGGGCATCTGGCTCGGCGGCGGCTCTCCTCCGCACCGCAACCTGCTCGACTTCATAGGCATAGACGTGGATAAAGACGGGCGCGTGCTCGTCGGATACGCCGACGGCTGCACGGGCCCGGCCTGCGTCCAGGCGCCCTACGAAGCGACCGGCAACTCTTATTCGGCCCTGGCGGCGATTGCGCGCCAGACCGGCGGAAGGCGTCTCTTCGGGCCGGATACAGCGGCGACGACCTCCGCCACCAGACCCGGCGCACCTTATGTCTCTGTCGGGCGCGACGGCCCCGTGGTTCACCTCTCCTGGTCAACCCCGGATGACGGCGGCTCGCCCATCACCGGCTATAGAATCCTACGCGGGACTACGAGCGGCGGTGAAACCTTGCTCGTCAACCTTGGGAATGTCAATAAGTATGACGACATATCGGCTGCGGCCAACACCACCTATTACTACAAAGTGGTGGCCGTCAACGCGCAGGGCGAGTCCTGCGGCAACAACGAGGTGGCGGCCAAGCCCATGGGCGATTCCTGCTCTGGCCTGAGAGAAGTGACAGACCCGGCGAACGATCAGAAGGGTGGGCCCGCAGGCAATCGAGACCTGGACGTGTTGGAAATCCTTGTCGCTGACCGCGTCGAAGCGGGCCAGAACAAGCTGATCTTCAAGCTCAAGGTATCTGACCTGAGCCTGCTTGTTCCCAACAGGCAATGGAGGATTCTCTGGAACTATCCGCTCAAGGCGGCCAATATACCTGCCGCACAATTCACCGGAACCTATTACGTCGGCATGAATTCGGATGGCGGAGCGGCAACCTTCGAGTATGGCACGGTAACGACGGTTGAGGCCGTCCCAACCAATACCAGCACGCCGAACAAGATCGGTCAGGCCGACAGCGGCAGCTTTGACCCGGCGACCGGCATCATCACCATCGTGCTTTCGGCCAACAAGGTGGGCAGCCCCGATGCGGGCGACATCCTTGGCTCTCTGCTGTCCAGAACCTTCTCCGGTAACGGTAACGAGACGGTCAAGAGTCAATCAGCCGTTGACACGACGGCTTCGCTCGGAACCGTTGACCCCTACACGGGCGCATCCTATATGGTGGTCGGCAATCTCAATTGCCAGAGCGTCACGCCGCCGCCGCCCACGCCTTCGCTCTCCATCAATGACGCCACCGTCACGGAGGGCAACAGCGGAACGGTCAACGCCACTTTCACCGTCACGCTTTCAGCCGCGAGCACTTCGGCTGTGACGGTCAAATACGACACGGCCAACGGCACGGCCACGACTGGCTCGGATTACCAGGCGGCCACGGGTACGCTGACGTTCGCTCCGGGTCAAACTACGCAGACCATTAACGTCGCGGTCAACGGCGATACGGCCCCCGAGCCTGACGAGACGTTTGCCGTCAACCTGTCGAACCCGACGAACGCGACCATCGCCGACGGGCAGGGCCTGGGCACGATCACAAACGATGACCAGCCGCCTGCGGGCACACAGCCGTCCATCTCGATCAACGACGTGACGGTGCAGGAAGGCGGCAGCGGAACGACCGACGCCATCTTCACCGTCACCCTTTCCGCCGTCAGCAGCCAGACCGTCTCCGTCTCCTATGCGACGGCTGACATTGATGCGACGGGCGGCGTGGATTACCAGACCAAGTCTGGAACTTTAACCTTCGCCCCGGGCGAGACCAGCAAGACCATCACGATTCTCGTCAACGGAGACCTCGTGATAGAAAACAATGAGACGTTCTACGTCAACCTGTCCAATGCGGTGAATGCTACGGTTACACGCGGGCAGGGAACAGGAACTATTAACAACGACGACCCGACGAGGGTGCAGTTGAGCGCCACAGCCTACGGTGTTTCCGAAGGCGATGGTCGCTTCAACATCACGGTCACGCGCACGGACGCCTCAAACAATGCGACCGTCAGATATGCCACCTCCGACACCGCCGGATTAAACAATTGTGATGTCTTTAACGGCGTCGCTTCACAGCGTTGCGACTACGAGATCACGGTCGGAACGCTGCGCTTCGCCGTCGGGCAGACGAGCCGCACCATCACCATCCCTGTGATAGATGACGTGTATCTTGACGGCAATGAGACATTCACGCTGACGCTCTCTAACCCGAGCGGGATGGGCCTTGGCACCAACACCGTGGCGACCTTGACAATCACGGATAACGACACTAACCCGAACGCTGCGAATCCCATTGACACGACGGATTTCTTCATCCGCCAGCATTACCTGGACTTCCTCAACCGCGAGCCGGACCCGAATGGATTCCAGGGCTGGCGCAATATTCTCAACAACTGTCCGCAGGGCGACACAAACTGCGACCGTATAGAAGTCAGCAGTGCTTTCTATCGCTCGCCCGAATTCCAGAGCCGGGGCTTCTTCGTCTACAGCTTCTACGTCGCAAGTCTCGCGCGTTTCCCGAATTACGCCGAGTTTATGCCGGACATGTCCGGCGTCAGCGGCTTCCAGAGCCAGGCCGAGGAGGAAGCGAACAAGCAGTCCTTCATCGCCGACTTCATGTCGCGCACGGAGTTCAAGAACCGCTACGACAGCAAGACTCAAGCGCGCGACTACGTCAACGCGCTTGAGCAGGCGGCTGGCGTCACGCTCTCGAACAAGGAACAGTTGATCGCCGACCTGGAACAGGGAAGAAAGACCAGAGCGGAGGTCTTGAGGGCCGTCGCGGAAAGCTCCGAGGTGAGCGTCAAGTATTTCAATCAAGCCTTCGTCGTGATGGAATACTTCGGTTATCTCAGGCGCAACCCCGACGCTCTGTACCAGCACTGGATAAATGTGGTTAACGGCGCTCCGAATGATTACCGGCAGATGGTCAACGGCTTCGTGAACTCGACAGAGTATCGGTCGAGGTTCGGGAAGCCATAGAAGGAAATTCAGGTATGGACAGGATAGTCAGGATAAAAGACGAAAGCATTGCAGGCTGAATAATGCATCGCCTTTTCCTTATCCTGACAATCTCTGTCCATCCCTGTTTGAATCAGCCGTGAATATCGGGCGGGCGCTAAATCCGCCGCTGGCAACAGTAAAACCGCTTCGCCTGAAGCTTTGGTTGACATTCCGACCAAGTCCAACATATAGTGTGCCTCTCCCGCACGGCGCTCTAGGGACTGCGCTTTCTATTTGCTTCCCGCAGCCGCCAGGAGCGTAGGGCGAGGCGCACGCATGTTCAAACTTCAACGCTTAGAAATTACCGGATTCAAATCCTTCGCCGATCACACGGAGCTTGTTTTCACCGGCGACGGCATTACTGCGGTCGTCGGCCCGAACGGCTGCGGCAAAAGTAATGTCGCCGACGCCATCGCCTGGGTTCTGGGCGAGCAGCGTATCAAGCACCTGCGCGGCGCAGAGATGAAGGATGTGATCTTCCAGGGCTCGCGCAATCGTGCGCCGAGCGGCATGGCCGAGGTCGTGCTTCACATGGTACGCGACGAGACGGTCGAGCACGAGCCGGACATTGACGACATTGATTCAACGCTCGAAGAGATAGACGACCAGGCCGTCGAGCTTGAAGGACTCGCTCGGACGCCGGTAGAGCTAGAGGCTACGGCTACTGTGATCGCGCCGACCGGCGATGTGAGCATAGAGGGCGACCAGGCTTCAGCCGTTGATGCTACGGCACAGGCGGTAACGGATGGGCCGACAGTGGGCGCGCAAGCTGAGGCGCAAACGGATTCCGCCGCAGCCAGTAGCGCGGACGCAACGGCGAACACGCCAGCCGTCATCCTCCCTAAAACCACGCACGGCAAACGACACTGGCGACCGAGCCGCATGGCGCTTGAGTTTGCGCCCGGCGAAGCCGTCTCCGTCACCAGGCGACTCTATCGTTCGGGCGAGAGCGAATACCTGCTCAACAATCGTATGTGCCGCCTGCGCGATATTCAAGACCTCTTCTCCGGGACGGGACTCTCCGGCGCACACTACGCCATCATCGAGCAGGGACGCATCGGGCAGATTCTCTCGGCCAAGCCGATGGATCGCCGCACGCTGATCGAAGAGGCCGCAGGGATCACCAAATTCCGCGTCCGCCAGCGCGCCGCCGAAGCCCGCCTGGAATCCGCGCGCTCAAATCTCAACCGCGTCTCCGACATCGTTTCCGAGATCGACAAGCAGGTCAACAGTCTGCGCCGACAGGCCGCCAAGGCGCGTCGTTATCGCATCCTGCGCGAAGAGCTGAGAGAGCTGCTGCGCCGCGTCTACGTCGCTGAGGAACGCACGCTCTCGGCGCTTCTGGATGAAACGCGCGCCCTACTGGAAGAGGCCGGGCGCGATGAGCGCGCGCTGGCCGAAGAGCTTGCGGCTCGTGAAGAGGACGCTCGCGGGGCCACGCAGCGGGCTCGTGTCTTTGAAGACGAGCTGGCGCAGGCGAGAGCCGAAGCGGCTGAGGCGGCTTTGCAGCGTGACCGGCGCGCGCGCGAGCGCACTTACCAGGAAGAGCAGTTCGCGGCGCTCTCCAAGCGTCACGAAGCGGTCGAAACAGAAATAGAGATGGTCAGAGCGCGGCTGGCGACAGTCGCGCAGGAATGCGAGCGGCTACGCGAGTTGGACGCAGCGCTGCGCGCCGCCAGCGAAGAGAGCGCTCTGTCGCTTCAATCGGCGGAGGCCTCCTATAGCCGCCGCCTCGTCGAAGCCTCTGAGGCCGAGGCCGAGATCGAACGGGCGCGCACGGAACTCCTCACGCATACAGCCGTCTCAGAGCGTTTGATGGAGATCGGTCGCCAGCTCGAATCGGCGCTTGAAAGAATCGCTTTGCAGGCCGAAGGCTTGGCCCACGAGGGCGAGCGCGCCGCCGCCATACACGCCGAGCGCGCGGCGGAATCCGAGACCTTGAACGCCGAGATCGTCGTCGCGCGCGAGCGCCTGGCGCGGCTCGTCACAGAGCGCGAAGAGGCCGTCCACGCGGTCGTCCTGGGCCACGAGGCTGTGTCCGAAACAGACGCCGAGTACGAACGGGTGCGCGATGAATTCTCCGGCACGCGTCATCGCCTCGAAACGCTGCTCGAACTAGACGCGCGTCGCGCCCACTATTCGCAAGCCGTGCAGTTGATCTTCTCTACTGAAACGGCGGCGGAAGAGTTTCACTTCATGGGCACGCTGGCGGATATGCTACAGGTCGAGCCGCAGTGGGAGCGTGCCGTCGAGGGCGCGTTCGGCTCTTCCCTGCAAGCCATCATCGTGCCGACGCCGGACGATGCCGCGCGCGCCGCGCACTGGCTCCGAGAGCATGATGCCGGACGAGCCAGCTTTTTGATCGCCGGTCTTCACGGCGCAAGCGAAGAGATAGACACCAAAGCGGGAACATACAGGAGCGAGCCTGAAGCGTCCGCCGAATTACGGGAAGCGACGGAAGAGCTTAAGGACGTGCGTATCGGAGACTTGCTCGGAGCGCCGCCCGAGCTGCTCTCTGTGCTGCGTCGCACGCTGGCGCAGAAGATGGATGCGGCGCTGGCCGCGAGCTTAGACGACGCGATAGCCAAGTCGCTCGCCACAGGCGATATGTACGTCACGGCGGCGGGCGATTGGGTGGCCGGTGGCCAGCTTGTCACAGCCGGAGACGAGCGCGCCTTTGAAGAGGGCGCGGGACTCCTCGGGTTCAAGCGAGAGCTGCGCGAGCTTGAAACGCGCGCCAGCGAGCTTGCGTCGGAGATGGCGACAGCCGAGGGCGCAGTGATGGAGGCGCGCTCCCGGCTCACGGAGCTTGAGGACGGCGTCGTGCTGCTCAACGAAGTGATCGGGCGCGAGGAGCGCGATGCGATGGCGCGCGAGCTGAATGCGGCGGGCCTCTTGCAGGAGATAGAGCGTACGGAGCGCCATCTGCGCGTGGTCGCAGACGACGCGGCACGCCTCGCCACCGAGCGCCTTGAGCTGGAACAGCGCCGCGCCACGGCTCTAGCGGAGGCAGAGGCCGCCGAAGCCTCTCGCCTCGCTGCCTCGCAGATGGTCGCGGAAGCCGCCGCCCTGCTGGCCGTCGCGCGCCGTGAAGCAGAGACGGAGAGTGAGGGCCTTGGCGAGCAAAGAGCGGCCGCCGCCGCCGCCGCCGAGCGTCGCCGCGCCACCGCCGCAGAGCTGCGCCGCATGGAGGCCGAACGAGACGAGCTTTCAAACAGGTTGGAGCGCCACGAAAGAGAGGCTGCGGAAGCCGCAGGGCGGCTCGAAGAGCTGCGCGGATCGATCGCGGAGATGGATAGCAGCGCCCTGACGATTGACGAAGAGCGCTTGCGTGAAGAAAGAGTAGTCGCGCAGGCGGCCGCGGCTTTGACCGAAGCGCGTCAGAGGGCCGATGCCCTCTCGACGGAGCTGGCGGAGCTGAATCGCCGCGTGATGAGCGCGCGCGATGCCCGCGCTGCCCTTGAGGTTCAGCGCGCAGAGGCAACGGCGCGGCTCAACTACCTGCGCGAAGCCTGCATGGCCGAGCTTAATCAATCGCTCGAAGAGCTGGCGCAGGAGCGCCCGGCCGATGAAGAGCTTGATCTGGAAGCAGGGCGCGCTCGCGTCGAAGAGCTGCGGGCTCGCATCGAAGGCTTCGGCGCTGTCAATATGATGGCGCTCGAAGAGCTGTCCGAAGCGGAGGAACGGCTGCTCTTTCTGACCGGCCAGCGCAAGGACATCACGGACGGCATCGCCTCGACCGAGGAAGCGCTGCGCGAGATCAAGCGCCGCTCGCGCGAGCGTTTCCGTCATGCCTTTGAAGCGGTCAATCGCAACTTCGGCACGTTCTTCCAGGAACTCTTCGGCGGCGGGCGCGGCGAGATGAGTTTGATAGATGCCGACGACGTGCTGGAATCCGGCATTGACATCGTGGCCCAACCGCCGGGCAAGCGGCTGCAAAACGTGCTGCTGCTCTCCGGCGGCGAGAAGGCTATGGCGGCGCTCGCGCTCGTGCTCGGCATCTTTCATTATCGCCCGTCGCCCTTCTGCCTCCTCGACGAGGTGGACGCGCCGCTCGACGAGGCCAACGTCGGTCGCTTCACGGACAAAGTGGCGCAGATGTCCGAGAACACACAGTTCATCGTCATCACGCACAACAAGAGGACGATGGAGATGGCGCGCGCCCTGTACGGCGTGACGATGGAAGAGGCAGGCGTCTCCAAGCTTGTCTCCGTGAAATTCGAGTGAGAACAAGAGAGAAGCCTTTGCGCCATTTTGTTGCCGCGCTCTTAATCCTGGGCGCGGCGATTTGCGCTGCGGCGCAAAGCTCACCCGCGACGAAGCAGAACACGCGCGAGCGCACCAGCACCGCTACGACCACCACCACTCCCGATACCGCGCCCGTCAAGATCAGCGAATCAACAGACGACGCTCGTTACTCCTACGAGTTCAAGAAGGCGGAGTTCTACGTCAGCCATATCATCATAGAGCATGACGCGCAGGGACGCGGGACAATCTCATTCGAGCGCAAGGGGCTTGAAGAGACTTTGGTCGAGCCGCTCGCGCTCTCGGCGGCTGCGAGCGCGCGCATCAAGGCTCTGTGGGACGCGCTCCGTTTTCTGGATTCCGAGACGGATTACCAGGCCGATAAACAGTTTCCGCACCTGGGCACGATGTTCTTGCGAATGACGCGCGGGGGGCGCAGGCGCACGGCTGAGTTCAACTGGACGCACGACTTGAACGTCAGTGCGCTCGTTAATGAATACAGGCGTGTGGCTGACCAGGCGATCTTTATCTTCGACATCAACCTGGCCCGCGAGAACCAGCCGCTCAACGCGCCCAAGCTGATGGATCACCTCGAAAACCTTCTCAAAAAGAACGGCCTCTCAGACCCGCAACAGCTCGTCCCGCTCCTGCGCGAGATTTATATGGACGAGCGCATCCCCCTCATCGCCCGCAATCACGCCGACCGCATCCTGAAGAAGATAGAGAAATAAGGATGAAGAATGAATGAAGCTCATCCTTCCTTCCTCCTTTCTTTTTTAGCCCGTCTTGCGCAAAACTTTTTCCGGCGCGCCGTCCACCTGCCATGAGCGGGAACCGGCGCATTCCTTCCTGACCTGCTCAATCGAGAACACCGAAGTGGCTTTTGCATTCGCTGCGGGGAGAGCTATGCCGAGGGCGGCAGGGTCCGCCGGTCTTGAATTTTTTGTTCGTGAAGACGGTTTCGCCATGGCACGCATCTTGACAGTTGGCAGGAAACGATCTTTGT
Organism: Pyrinomonadaceae bacterium; assembly: GCA_036389095.1. Classification (GTDB taxonomy): domain Bacteria; phylum Acidobacteriota; class Blastocatellia; order Pyrinomonadales; family Pyrinomonadaceae; genus DASQYE01. Next base: position 988 of record DASVQM010000049.1, on the reverse strand, counting down.
CAATCGATAGTGGTTATGCGAAAGCGCGCAGTTTAATCTATAATCTCGCACGCTAAAGTGACGACTGTGCCATTCGCAAAACTAGAGGTCGCCATGAGCGACTGCGCCGACCAGGTCAATGCGCTCTACGCGCGTTGTCGTGAAGCTGCGCCCAATTACGGCGTCTCGGCGGAAAGCTTCAGTTCGGCCCTGCGCGGTGCGGCGGACAAGTATTTGACTGACCACGCCAACGGGCACGCCCCGACGGCTGAGCAGGTTCGTCAATTCCTCGGCGAGCTTCAGATTCAAGACCTCTTCCTGGCGCTCGCCTGCGCGCAGGGCAACGAGCACGCCTGGTGGGAGTTCGATCAAAGCTATCGCCCCTTTATCGAGCGCATCGCCAGACACCTGGCGAGCGCAGAGTTGGACGCGGAGGAAGTGATTGACTCCGTCTACGTGGAGCTTTTCGGCACGCGCGTCGTCGAGGGCGTTCGCCAGTCGAAGTTTGCGACCTACACCGGGCGCGGCACGCTGCGCGGGTGGCTGCGCACGGTCGTCTGGCATGCTGTCATAGACATGCACCGCGCGCGCCGCGACGAAATCTCGGTTGACGATTGGACGGAGAGCGGAGGCGAGACGCAGGACAGGCCCGGGTGGCGTGCCGAAGCGCGCGGAGGCGAAGCCACGATGGTCGATAGGATCGCGCGCGAACGCTACCAGGCGGCGACGCTCGCGGCGCTCGATTCGGCGATGGCCGCGCTAGACGATCACGAGAAGCTGCTGCTGCTTTATTACCACGTCGAGGGATTGAAGCTGCGAGAGATAGCGCGGCTGGTCGAAGAGCCGGCTTCGCCCCTGCGCCGCTGGTTTCAACGCCAGTCCAAGAGGCGCGCGAACATCCCTGAGAGCCGCGTTCACGAATCGACCGTGATGCGCTGGCTGGAAAAAGTTTACGGCAAGGTTCTCGACCGCTTTCGGACAGAATTAGAAGAGAAGGGCGGATTGAGTG
>DASVQM010000048.1:0-115273 GCA_036389095.1 Pyrinomonadaceae bacterium | reverse complement strand
CGCGCCAAAGGTCTCGGGCAGGAATTGGAGGCGGATAGAACCCGCCCGAGACCTTTGGCGCGACTGAGGTTTCTTTGCTTTGCAACCTGGTATTACGGGCTTTCAGTCCATCCTGGAGGTGAGGCGAACGAATTCGTAGAGGCCGAGCGCGGAGCCCAGGACGATGCCCGCGACCATGAGCCAGGGGCTCGTGCCGAGCCAGCGATCAAGCAGCCAGCCGAGGCCGAGCAGCGTGGCTACCGAAAAGAAGAGCGAGAGGGCGGCGGCATACGCGATGCTGCTTCTCCTGTTAACGCCCTCTTCATCGTCATCTCTGTCGGCCATCGCTTCCCTTCTCCTTTCACCAACTGCCGCGCCTCAGGTAGTTCTTAGGCAGTTCGTAGAGCATGGCGCGGCGAGAATGGCGCATCGAGTCGTGTATGAAGCAGACGTGCGTACACCAGCAGGCGCGGCCCCCGTCAATCGCTTGCAGCTCGCGCTGCCGCTCCTCAGCCGCCCAGAGAGCGCCGAAGTCGAAACCGAAGTCGGAGAGCGTCGCAAACTTTTCGCGCAGCTCGCAGGCGCGCACGTCGCCGTTGTAGTCAATGACGACGGTCGTCTCGCCCGCCGTGCAGGGGAAAGGCCAGGCCGTCGGCCCGGAGAAATTGGCGTGCTGGGTGCGATAATGAGTCGTTATCGCGCCGACGTAGGCTACGTTCTTGACGAAGCGCCGCGACGCGTCGTCGTCGGCGAACATACGGTCGCCGTAACGCTTCGTGAGGGATGCCACGCGCTCGTACATCTCGGGCAGGATTTCGGGAGGCACGCGCTTGATCTCGTCGCCCGCGAGCGCGTCGCCGCGAATGATGTTGAAGTATTGACCGTCAAGACGAAAGTTGTGCCAGAGAAATTCCGAGAGCTTTTCGATCTCCGTATAGTTTTCCGCGCAGACCACCGTGTTGACGTTGAGGCGAAAGCGCTCCCCGTACCTCTCTTTCAAGGGATAAAGGTGGCGTATGCACGAAAGCGTCTTCTCCCAGTTGCCGGGCACGCCCCTGATCTGATCGTGCGTCTCGCCGTAACCGTCGAGCGCTATGTTGAGATAGAGTTCGAGGCCGGTGTGCGAGCCGAGCGCGCGACGAACGATCTCATAAACGCGCGTTTTGATAAGCCCGTTGGTCGGGATGATGACGCGACCGACGCCGTTGTTGGCGATGAAGGTATCAATGATCTCGGGCACATCGCGGCGCAGCGTGGGCTCTCCGCCTGAGAGCCAGAGGTCTGTGACGGGCGGCATGGTGCGCGAGATTTCCTCTATCTGCTCGAAGCTTAAATCGCCCGGCCGGTTCAGCTCCTCGTGATAAAAACAGGTGCGGCAGAAGGCATTGCAGCGCGAGGTGACGAAAAGTATTACCGTGCCGAGCCGCTTTTCACGGTTCGTCGAGCGGAGCAGTTGAATCAATTGAACGGCTTTATTGGGCACGTCGCGCTTTGCTTTCGAGACCCACGGCTTGACCTCGTAGAACGCCGTCAATGATGACAGTTTCCGTCGGGGATTTCAATTCGTAGGTGATGCCGCGCCATTCTATGCGCCGCGAGAAGCTTGCGACCAGGGCGTTATAAAGATAGAGCGCTGAGGCGATGGGCCAGAGCAGCAGTTGGGCCAACAAGCCCCGGTTGCCAGGCTGCGCGCCACCGGGCGCAAGCGCGAGCGAGACGGCACGCCAGCGCACGTAAGCCTTTCCCGCCCCGAGCGCGAAGATCAGCGCGACGACGAGCAGCGGCGCGGTGAACGAGAGCCCGAGCGCTGCACGCGCCAGGGCGAGCGCGATGCCGCCGAAGAAGACCGCGACGAAGAGCATGCTTCCCACGAGCACGGCCTTCCAGAAATGCGGGGCGTAAACGCGCGTGATCTTCAACTGTCGCGTCGTGAACTCTAGGAGCCCGGCAAGGCTGCAATCTTCAAAGGAGGGCGTGAGACAGGCGGGCACGAATTGAACCGGGAGACGCGCCTCCCTGAGCGCACGCATCAACGCGAAATCGTCGGAGAGCGCGCCGCGCCACCTCTCCGAAATATTCAAGCTCTCAAAGGTCTCGCGCCCTATGGCCGTCGAGCCGCCCCAGCAAAAATTCTTCTCCGCGTGCTCGCCTAAGGCAGACGCAATCGAAGCATTCCACACCGAGCGCAGGTGCGAGGCGAAGCCTCCCGCGACGGGAATAAACCAGCGATAGCCGGTCGCCGCGCCCATGCCTTCTTTCTCAAGGGGGGCGACGAGCGAGCCCAGCCAGTCGCCAACGGGTCTCGCATCCGAATCAACGAAGACAAGCACACTGCTTGCCGGATCAATCTGCGCGCAGGCCGCGCGCAGGTTATGTACCTTCTGCCCGCTCTCCGTCGCAGGGCCCGCAAAGATCAAGCGGGACTTCACGCTGCTTCGCCCGGCGAAACGAGCGCGCACCTCCTCGATCAAGGCGAGCGAAGGGTCTTCGCCGCTATCCGTGACGAAGATAATCTCATAGGCCGGGTATTTCTGATTGAACAGCGCGCAGAGGTTATCGCGTAAACCCTGATCTATGCCGCGACACGGCGCGATGACGGAAGCGTATGGCGTGAACGCCGGGCGCTCCCTTTCAAGCTCGCGCCGCACAAAGGAGAGATACCTGAACCCGCCACGAAGCGAGTCTATCCCGAGCCACACCACCAGCGCCCCGAAGAGATAGAAAACCCACATCATCAAAACTTCCGAACCACTAGAAGGCGAAGAAAGGAATTAACAGGGATGGACAGGATAAGAAAAGCACAGGAACACTCAGTCAGCAATGCTTTTGTCTTTCGTCCTGCTTTTAGTTTTTATCCTGTCCATCCCTGTTGATTTCTGCTTCAGGTATCAAGCTATCCAGGAGGCAGAAGCGATGCCGTCAGTGTCTTGGCAAGGCTGATGAGCGGCTGCGGGTAGATGCCGATAAAGATGATGCCGATGACGGAGACGATGAGAGCCGTCCAGAGCGCGGGCGAGAAGGCGAGCGGGCGATTGTCGGCCACGCGGTCGCCCAGGTACATCACGCGTATGAAGCGCACGTAGTAGTAGAAGGAGATGACGGTGTTGAGAATGGCCCAGACCGCGAGCCAGTAGTACCAGTTCTTCTTGTCCTCCGCGCCGCGCTGCAAGAGCCCGCCGAAGAGGAAATACTTGCCGATAAAGCCGCCTGTGATCGGCAAGCCCCCGAGCGAAAGCATGAAGAGGGCCATCATCGCGGCGACTCCGGGCGCTTTCTGCCCGAGCCCTGTCAGGTCGTCAACATTGTCGCCGATGATGCCGCGCCGCCTCAGACTGATGATGACGCCGAAGGCTCCCATGTTCATCAGCGTGTAGACCAGCAGATAGATGACGAGCCCTATGTAGCCGTAAGAGTTTCCGGCGATGAGCCCGAGCAGCAGATAACCGGCGTTCGAGATCGAAGAGTAGGCCAGGAGCCGTTTCGAGTTGTCCTGTGTGACGGCGGCCCAGTTGCCGACGAAGATCGTAATCGCCGCGACCAGGCCCAGCAGCGGAGCCCAATCGAGGCGCATCCCTCCGAGCGCCTCCATGAAGATGCGGGCGTAGAGCGCAAAGCTCGCGGCCTTTGAGCCCGTCGAAAGAAAGGCCGTGACGGAGGTCGGCGCTCCCTCGTAGGCGTCAGGGGCCCACATGTGAAAGGGCACGGCGCTGATCTTGAAGAAGAGTCCGGCGGCGAGCGCGATCATGCCGAGCAGGATGAGCGGGCGCAAAGGCAGCGAGACGCCGAGGCCCAACTCTTCGGGCGGCACAGAGAGCGCGGCGCTCACGCCCTGCGCGATCTGGCCCAGGTTGGTCGAGCCCGTCACGCCGTAGAGCAGCGACATGCCGTAGAGCAGAATGCCGGAAGAGAAAGCGCCGAGCAGAAAATATTTCATCGCCGCTTCGTTAGACCTGCGCTCGCGCTTGGTAAAGGCAACGAGCACGTAGAAGGTCAGGGCCATCAACTCAAGGCTGACGTAGAGCGCGATGAGGTCGTAGCCGCAGGCCAGGAACATCATCCCCGTGGTGGCGAACAAGACGAGCGCGTAATACTCGCCGTGCTGCTCGCTCTCGATGTCCAGGTAACGCACGGAGACGCCGATGGCGAGCGCGGCGGCCATGAGAAAGATGGCTTTGAAGAGAAGGGCGAAGCCGTCTACGCGCACCATGCCGTAGAAGCCTTCAAAGGCCGGCAGAGAGCCCTCTATCTCCCAGAACTTGAGCGTCCCGCTCACCTGCCACAGCGTCAGGTAGAGGGAGACGGCGGCCAGCGCCAGTCCGGCGAGCGAGAAATAGGCCGTCACCTTGCTCTTCCTGTAAGGAAGAATGACTTCCATCACGAGCGCGACGCAGGCGCAGACCGTCAGGATAAGCTCCGGCGCGATCAATAGCAGGTCGCTCACGCGGAACAGCTCTGTGGTTGAGGCTGAAGCTTGAAGCAATAAGATCATTTGTCTCTCTAAACCGAGAAGGAATTAACAGGGATGGACAGCAGAGGCAGGATAAAGATTAAGAGATGAGCTATTCAGCAAGCAATGCTTTCGTCTTTCATCCTGCTTTCTCTTCTTATCCTAACAATCTCTGTCCATCCTGTTAAATTCTGCCTTTATTCATTCTGCATCTTTTCGGCGGAGCGCATCGTCAAGGCCGGTGCGCCCGGTGTCGCAGGCATGCCCGGAATCGGGTAGTTCGGGCGAATGTGGCGCACGACCGCGTTGACCGGCTTCTGTATGTATTCGATAAAGGGCTTCGGATAGACTCCTATCCAGAGCGAGAGGATGAGCAGCGGCAGCATGTAGGCCCACTCGCGCCCGGTCATGTCCGTCAGCTTTTCGTTCTTCGGATTATCAATATTGCCGAAGAACATCCGCTGGTAGAGCCACAGCATATAACCCGCGTTGAGAATGATGCCGAGCGCAGCCCACGCCGCCCACCAGGGATTGGCCTCGAACGCGCCGCGCATCGAAAGAAACTCGGAGATGAAGACGCACAGCAGCGGCAGTCCGATGGCCGTCATCGCCATCGCCAGAAAGACCGCAGCATAGCCCGGCATGACGTGCGAGAGCCCGCCGAACTCCGCCACGTTGCGCGTATGCCGCCGCTCGTAGATGATGCCGACGAGCAGGAAGAGCGCGCCCGAATAGATGCCGTGGTTAATCATGTGCAGCACCGCGCCGTTGACGCCGTTCGGATTCAAAGCGAAGAGGCCGAGCATGACTATGCCCATCGAAGAGACGGAGGAATAGGCGACCAGCTTCTTGACATCGCCGTTTCGCTTGACGACGAAGTACATCGCCGCCAGCGCGCCGTAGATGATGCCGATGATGGCGAGCATGACCATCACGCTGCGCACCCCGAAGGTCAGACCGAAATAATGGAAAGAGGCTTCGTCAGCCGAAGCCTTCGGAAACATCGGCAGGTTAAACCGGAAGAACCCGTAGGTGCCGAGCTTGAGTAGAATCCCGGCGAGGATGACAGAGCCCGCCGTCGGCGCTTCGACGTGCGCGTCCGGCAGCCATGTGTGGAACGGAAACATCGGAACTTTGATCGCAAACCCGAGCGCGAAGGCGACGAAGAGAAGGATCTGCATCGTCCCCATCGGAAGCACCGAGCCGAGCGCTTGCAGATACATGATATTGAAGGTGCCCGTGCCGTTGGCCTTTGCCGCCGCCAGCGTATTGGTGAGCATGTCGCGCGCCGGAGTCCCCGAAAGCCCCGCGATGTTGTCGAGCGTCGCCCCCATAATCCGTGACGTGAGCGCCGCGTCCTGCGTCAAAAAGTACATCTTCAGGACGCCGAGCAGCATGACGACAGAGCCCACCAGCGTGTAGAGGAAAAACTTGATCGCCGCATAGAGCCTGCGCTCGCCGCCCCAGATGCCGATCAGGAAATACATCGGCACGAGCGAGACCTCGAAGAAAAGATAGAAGAGAAACAGGTCCATCGAAGCGAAGACGCCGACGACAGCCGTTTGCAGCAAGAGCAGCAGGACGTAGTATTCCTTCTCGCGCTTCTCTATATAGCGCCAGGATGAGAGCGCCGCAATCACACCGAGCAGCGTCGTCAGCACGATCAGGAGCACGGCCACGCCGTCCACGCCCATCTGGTAACGCGCGCCGATGACCGGAATCCACTGGCGGTCTTCGATAAACTGCATCCCGCCCGCCGCGCGGTCGTAGCCGAGCAGCAGCAGCGAGACGAGAAAGGTCAGCGCGAACCACCCTGTCGTCCATTGCTTGATCAGCTTCGACTGCTCCTTCTTGAAGACGGCGAGAATGAAGATCGCGCCGACCGCCGGCAGCCAGGTGATGATCGAGAGAAGATAAGGAATTTTCACTGTATCCCCCAAAACAATTTTCAGGTCTTAGATCGGCAACGCAGAATCTAACAGGATGGACAGGAGAGACAAGATAAAAACTGAAACCAGGATGAAAGATAAAAGCATCGCTGACTGAATTGTTCTCTCTGCTTTTCTTATCCTGTTTCTCCTGTCCATCCGGTTAAATTTCTTTCCCGTTAGAGCAGATCACTGTCCAAACATCGCACGCAGATCGGGCCAGAAGAAAAGCGCGACGGCGGCGATCAGGCCGAGCACCATGACGAGCGCATAGTTCTGCGTAAAGCCTGTCTGTGTGGCGCGAATGAGCGGCGACATCAGTCGCTTGACGAAGCCCGCGACCCCGTTGACCAACCCGTCTATAACGTACTTGTCGAAAGCGCCGGTCATCAGGCTCGCGTCGCGCGTCGCTCGCGCTGTGCCGTTGACCGCGCCGTCTATGATCTCTGAGTCAATCGTATAGACGCCCTGCGAGGCATCCATCACGCGCCGCGTAAAGAGCAGCCCGTAGAGTTCGTCGATCCAGTATTTGTGGTAGCTCGCACGGTAGAGTGGCCCGAGCCTCGCGGCCCAGGCTTCCGGCAGCATCGGTCTCCGCACGTAAAAGAGCAGGCCGAGACCGATGCCGATGCCAGCGACCAAGAGCGAGATGATGATGAAGAGCCATTCCGCCGCCGCGTGACTGCCGAGCTTTTCTTCCGCCGCGTGGGCCAGGTTGAATCCCGTCTCGCCGTAAGGCTTGGCAGCCGTCTCTTTCGCCGCGCCTTCCCCTGCCGCGTGCGACGCCGTCGCAGTCTCGCTCGTCGTCGGCAGCGGCGCAGCAGAGGATGTGCCTTCATCATGAGCGCCCGCTTCGACCGGCTCTACGCCGAAGGTGCGCGTCGCAGGATTCCAGATCACTGGTTCGAGCCAGTTGACGATGTTCATGCGACCGCCGACGTGTTTACCGCCGGTAAAGGCCGGGCTGATGCCGACGAATCCGCCGACGACGGCGAGCACGGCGAGCACGGCGAGCGGAACCCACATCGAGGGCGGCGATTCGTGCGGCACATGCGAGCCGTGATCATCATGCCCGTGCTCGTCATGCGCGTCAGCGGCCCTGACCCGTGCACCGGCGCGAGCGGCCTTCACGTCATGCGCTAACCCGACGTGCTCGTCCGCATCGTGTCCCGGACGGTAGCCGACCGAATCCGTCTCGGCATCGTGCGGCGCTTCGCCGTCGGCGTAGGCTTGCGCGTGCGCCTCGTCGGCCTGGCCGCCCGCGTGTACTTCCTTAAATCTCTCCTCGCCCCAGAAAGTCATCGCCACGAGGCGCGTCATGTAGAAGGCCGTGCAGGTCGCGGCAACGGTGGCGACGAGCCACAGAATCCACCCGCCGGGAATGTATGTGGTCGAAGCGGCGTTCCACAAAATCTCGTCCTTAGACCAGAAGCCGCTGAAGGGAATAATGCCGCAGATGGCCAGCCAGCCCGCGAGGAAAGTCCAGTAGGTGTAGGGCATATACTTCCGCAAGCCGCCCATGCGCCGCATGTCCTGCTCGTGATGCATGCCGTGAATCACAGAGCCCGCGCCGAGGAACATGAGGGCCTTGAAGAAGGCGTGCGTCATGACGTGGAAGATGCCGATCATAAAAGCGCCGACGCCGCACGCCAGGAACATAAAGCCCAACTGCGAGACGGTCGAATAGGCCAGCACCTTCTTAATATCATTCTGGGTAATGCCGATGGTCGCGGCGAAGAGGGCCGTCAGAGCGCCGACGATTGCCACCACGAGCATCATCGTCTGCGAGTGCTGAAAGATGACGTTCGTGCGCGTCACCATGTAGAGCCCGGCTGTGACCATCGTCGCCGCGTGAATCAGAGCGGAGACGGGTGTGGGCCCGGCCATCGCGTCCGGCAGCCAGACGTAGAGCGGTATCTGCGCGCTCTTGCCGCACGCGCCGACGAAGAGCCCCAGGGCGATCCAGGACATGATGCCCCAGGTGCCTATGAGCTCAAGCGGGTAGGCGCTCGCCTGCGCCGTGACGGAGGTGTACTGTGTCGTGCCGAATGTCGCGATCACGGCGAAGACTGCGAGCGCGAAGCCGAAGTCGCCGATGCGATTCGTGATGAACGCCTTGCGCGAGGCATCGCCCGCTTCCCTGCGGTCAAAGTAGTAGCCGATCAGGAGATAAGAGCAGAGGCCGACGCCCTCCCAGCCGACGAACATCATCATGAAGTTTGAGCCCATGACGAGCACCAGCATCGAGAACATGAAGAGGCCGAGGTAGGCGAAGAAGCGATAGTAACCGGCGTCGCCGTGCATGTAGCCCGTGGCGAAAATGAAGATGCACAGGCCGACGCCCGTCACCACCAGCATGAAGATGGACGAGAGCGCATCGAGCTGATAGCTCCACTCGATGTCGAGCATGGAGCCGCGCCCTGTATGCTCGTTCGGGCGTCTATCGCGCGCCGCCTGCGCCCCCAGTCCCGCAGGGTCTTTCGTCGCAGATGCCGCCGCCTCTTCGTGCCCTCGGACGATGACTTCGCCATACTCTCCCTTTTCATCCGCGAGCGCCGTGACGGTCTCTCCGGCCCGTGCTCCGCCGCCGCTACCCCCAGCCGAGCGAGCGCGTTCCGGTGCGCCCTGCGTAATCTCGACCGCGCCGCCCGGAATCCAGGTGTACTTGAAAGCGCCGTCCTGGCTCGTCACATAAGGGTTGGGCCACAGGGCATGACTGCCGAAGCCGTAGGAATAGACGGCCAGCAGGCTCAGCAGAAACGCGAGCGCCACAGAGCCCACGGCGACCGCGCCGACCAGCCTTTCCGAGAAGCGAAACTTCCGGCCCAGCAACCCATTGACGGCGGCGCCCAGAAGCGGCAGAAGCGGAACGAGCCAGATGTATCTATGCATATTTAAAAGTAGGAGTCAGAACTCAGGACACAGGACACAGAATAAGAATGCCTGGCTTTGATTCTGACCTCTGAGTCCTGAGTTCTGAATTCTGTGGTTTACCATTTCAGTAGATCAATCTCGTCAACCCAGATCGTCTCTTTGTTACGATAGAGGGCGATAACGATGCCGAGGCCGATGGCGGCTTCGGCGGCGGCGACGACGATGACGAAGACGGCGAAGACCTGACCGGCGACGGCGTTCATGTTGCCGGTATCCTGCAAGTAGCGCGAGAAGGCTATGAAGTTCAGGTTGGCGGCGTTCAAGATCAGCTCGATCGCCATGAAGATGACGATGATGTTACGCCGCACGAGGACGCCCGCCACGCCGATGATAAAGAGCAGCGCCGCGATGACCAGAAACTTGGACAGATCGGGATTGCGTATGCCCTGCTTGACGACCTCGGCACGACTTCCGCCTTCGGCCACAGCCTGCAACAAGAAGATCGCGGCGGAAACGAACAGGTTGCTCATAGACTCTAACCTCTTATGGAGATGAAACCCGCCGGGATGAAAGATCGGCTATTGAACTTGAAGCAATACGCTTTCATCCTTACTTGCGGCCTGCACACCCCCTCATCCTTTCTCTTCCGTATCTGCGACAGCGGCGGCTTCACTGAGGACTTCCGGGTCAACATCGTCTGCGGCTGCCTCCTGCTTGAGCGTGCGCGCGAGCATGACTGAGCCGATGATGGCGACAAGCAGGAGGACGCTGGCGATCTCGAACGGTAGCGAGGCGTAGCGATAGAGGCTGGAGCCGACGCGCTCCGTCTCTTTTGTGATTCTCATCGTGCCGGTCGCCGAAACGGGGAGCGCCTGCTGCGTGATGAGACGTTGAGCGGCAGCCTGGCCGAGCGCGTCTCGGTCGCGCCTGTGCAAGCCCTCCCAACCCTGATGAATCGCGTAGACCAGGCCGAAGGCGAGCAAGACGGCGAGCACGGTGCTCGTCAAGACCTGCGATTCGCTATTGAAGATGCGCTCGCGCCCGCGCTCTTCCGCGCCGACGTTGACCAGCATGATGACGAACAGGAAAAGCACCATCACGCCGCCGATGTAGACCAGGATTTGCACGCCCGCGATGAACTCCGCGCCGAGCATGATAAAAAGCGCCGCGATTGAGACGAGCGACGAAATGAGAAAGAGCGCGCTGTGGACGGCGTTGCGCGCCAGGATCGTCAATAGCCCCGTCATGAGCGCCGCCACCGCGAACACCCAGAAGAAGACCGCTTCCCAGCCAGAAAGAATCATATCGTTAAGGGATGAGGGATGAGGGATGAAGAGGAAGAGGTTTTTCATCCCTCATCCCTCATCCCGATCTCTTATGCTTCGTATTTGACGGTTTCGCGTCCCTGCTCAAGCATCTCACGATTCCAGACGAAGCCTGCGCGCGAATAAGTGGCAAGCTCGAAGTCCTGCGTCAGTTCAAGGCAACTGGTCGGGCAGGCCTCCTGGCAGAGCGCGCAGAACATACAGCGCGAGGTGTCGAAGATGAACTCGTCGAGCACCTTCTTCTTACGCGGCTTGCCCGCGACCATGATCTCTATGTCCATGGGGATGACATCAATGCAATCCTCGGGACAGGCCAGCGCGCACAGGTTGCAGGCGATGCAGAGCGTATCGTGCGTCTCCGGGTCCATGTTGAGGCGCGGCGCGCCGTGAAAGCGCGGCGCAACGTCGGGGCGCACCTTCGGATACTGCTCCGTGTAGATGCCGAAGCCTTCGACCGAATTCTTGTCGCGCAGCGCGCCGAGGTTGAATTTCAGCGTGAGGCCCATGCCCCTCAACAGGTCAACCAGAAAGAAGCGTTTGAGCTTCTGCATGAGCGTCGGCGTCGGAACATTAACGGCTGGCATAAGTACCTCTCATTTCATCCTTCATTGGTGGCGGCGACGGCGGGCTTGCCTTTGGGCACGTCAACGAGTCGAATCTTGCTGCGCTGCGTCTTGAGGTTGAAATCGCGCGAGCGCCAGTTAATCCGCGACAGGACGGCGGCTGTGATAAAGAGCCCGCCCCACCCGGCGACGAGCATGATCGCTTTTCCGGTCGCCGTCAGATTAAGCCCCTGCTCCAAGGAGTCTATCGTCTTGTAACCCTTCCAGCCGTCGAGCGCCTGGACGAGGAAGATGGCGAGCGCCGTCAAAACAATATTGACGAGCGTCGCCGGAATCAGCCACTTCCAGCCCAGGTCCATCAACTGATCGTAGCGATAGCGCGGCAGCGTCCAGCGTAACCAGAAGTAAGTGTAAAGCAACGCCCCCATTTTGAATAGAAAGACGAGGATGCCCATCAAGATATAGATATTGTGATGGCCCCGCGCTTCAGTGAACCTGTAGACGCCGGGCAGATACGACCCGCCCAGATAGAGCGACGTGGCCATCGCGGCCACCACGACCATCGCCGCATACTCGGCCATGAAGAAGAGCGACCAGCGCATCCCGGAATATTCCGTGTGAAATCCGGCAACGATCTCCGACTCGGCTTCCGGCAGATCGAACGGCGCGCGGTTGTTCTCGGCAATCCCGCTAATCAGGAAGACGATGAAGCCCATCGGCTGGTACAGGATGAACCAGATGGAATCGGACTGCTGCGCGGCGACGATGCCGGAGAGCGAGAGCGTGCGGGCAAACATCAGCGCGCCGACGAGCGAAAGGCCCATCGCCACCTCGTAAGAGACCATCTGCGCGGAGGAGCGCAATCCTCCCATCAAGGCGTACTTGGAGTTGGAAGACCAGCCCGCCAGAATCAGGGCGAGCACGCCGACGCTTGAGATCGAGAGCACGAAGAGCAGTCCGATGTTGATGTCCGTGATGACGCCCCAGTCGGGCGCAAACGGGATGACGGCAAAGACTATGAAGGCGGCGGCAACCGAGATGTAGGGCGCGAACTTGAAGATGAAGGGGTCGGCCTTGTCGGGCGTGAGGTCTTCTTTGGTGAGGAGCTTGATGGCGTCGGCGATGGGCTGCAAGAGGCCGTATGGGCCCACGCGCATGGGCCCGAGGCGGGCCTGCATGAAAGCGGAAATCTTGCGCTCGGCATAGGTCGCATACAGGGCCCAGACGGCGACGCCCGTGACCACCGCGCCGATCTGTATGAAGGGCCAGACGACGTAGTTGACCGTGCCCGGACTGAAGAACCTGAGCAGCAGGCTGTCTATAAAGTTGGGCGGCGCAAACAGTAGTGCGAGTGCTGACATCTCTCTCCTAAAGCTCGATCTCGAAAACCTGATTGTGTGTCGTCTTCAGATCAACCAGCTCCCAATCGTCATCGAGCGTGCCGCTGCGATCGACGACCAGGTAGGACGCCCACTCCCCGATGGGAAAGGGCGGAGTGTGCCAAGTCCCCTTGTGATAAGCGTAGGGCAAGCGCCCGTCAACCAGAAAAGCGGCGAGGCGTTCGACCGGCGGCACTTCCGACTGGCTCGGCGGCGCAACCGCGATCACGGATTGCGACGAGGCGAGAGGCGAGAAGACCTGCATCGTGCGCTTGTGCCGCGCCATGAAGTCGAACCTCAAGGGACGCCGCTCCGAAGTCGCCCCCGTCAGGCTGGGCCTGCCTTCCCCCAGATCAATCTCAATCGAGCCGCGACTATCAATCAACACCCCGTAAGGCGCGAAGCTCTCGCGCGTCATGGGCTGAACTTTTAGGCGAACAAGCTGCATAAAACAGAATTCAGAACTGAGGACTCAGGACACAGAAGACAGGACGAACTGCTTTTATTCCGACTCCCGAGTTCTGTGTCCTCATCTATCAATCTCTCCGAGCACGATGTCGAGCGTGCCGATGATGGCGACCACGTCTGCGATGAGGTGGCCGATGCACATCTGTCTGAGGGCCTGCAAGTTGATGAGCGAGGGCGGGCGCACTCTCACTCTCGCCGGGCTGGCCGTCCCGTCCGAGACCAGGTAGCAGCCGATCTCGCCCTTCGGAGCCTCAATCGAGTGATAGTAATCGCCAGCGGGCGGCTTGATGATCTTCGGCACTTTCGCCATCACGGGCCCATCCGGCAGCTTGTCTATCGCCTGCTGCACGATGCGGCGCGACTGTCGCATCTCCTCCATGCGTACGAGGTAGCGATCATAGGTGTCGCCGTTCTCGCCCACCGGCACGTCGAAATCCATCTCGCCGTAAGCCGCGTAAGGCCGCGCCTTGCGTATGTCCCAGGCGACGCCTGAGCCGCGCAGCGCCGGCCCGGAGAGTCCTATCGCCACGGCATCCTCGGCCGAGATAACGCCGATGCCGACCGTGCGCCCGAGCCAGATACGATTCTCCGAGAGCATCGTTTCGTACTCGTCAAGGCGCTTCGGCAGATTGTTGATGAAGCGACGCACGTCAGCCTCAAAATCGTCATAGGCGTCGTTGGGCATGCCGCCGATGCGCCAGGCGTGGCAGGTGAGCCGCGCGCCGAACTGCCGCTCGAAAATCTTGAGTATCTCTTCGCGCTCGCGCAAGGCCCAGAGCAGGACCGTCACCGCGCCGATGTCCAGGGCGTGCGTGGCAAACCACAGGAGGTGCGACGAGATGCGATTGAGTTCCGTCAGGATCGTGCGTATGTAATGAGCGCGCGGCGGCACGGGCAGCCCCATCATCTGCTCGACCGTTTCGACCCAGACCAGGCCGTTCGAGACGGCGGAGATATAATCGAGCCTGTCCCAGTAGGGCGCGATCATCGGGTAGAGCCTGTTCTCGGCGATCTTCTCCATGCCGCGATGCAGGAATCCGATGTCGCAATCGAGATCGATGACGGTCTCGCCATCGAGCCGCAGGATGACCCTCAGGACGCCATGCGTCGAAGGGTGCTGCGGCCCCATGTTCAAGATCATCTCGGGGCTGTCGAGCAGCGTCTCTCTGGTTGTCGCTATCTCTACCTGATGCATACACCCGAGGGATGTGGGATAAGGGATGAGGGATGAATGATCGAGTTCAGGCTCAACTGAATCAATCACTCAACCAATTTCATCCTTCATCCCTCATCCCTCATCCCTCCCTTATAGCATCCCGTCACGCTCCAGGGCTCTATGACGAGACCGATCTCTGTGGCTTCGCCGCTTTTCCGGCGTGCGAGCAGTTTCGAGAGGATGGCCTGCGCCGCGCTCGCCTTGTTCCAGGTATTGCGCGGCGACATCGTCTCGGTCAGCTCGAAGCCTGCATCCGAGGCCGCCTCAGGCGTCTCGAAGACCTTCGCTTCATATTTGGCGGCCAGCTCTTTCGGGCTCATTCTACAGAACTCAGGACTCAGAACAGAGAATTCAGAATCAAAGCGTTTTGTCGCCCGTTTATTCTGAATTCTTCGTTCCGAGTTCTGTCTCCTTCATTTATCCTTCGGCATCACTTCCTTACCGCCGCGAAAAATCTCGCGCATGCGCCGCTCTTCTTCCGTCGAGAGAATCTCTAGTCCGTAGGCGCGGCGCTGGGCCAACTGCTCTTTTTGCACTGCGGAGAACTCCGGCAGGTGTTTGGCCGTCCAGTTATTCTCGATGAATTCAAGCGGGTACTCTTTCCTCAGCGGATGGCCTTCCCAATCCTCGGGGAGCAGAATCCGGCGCAGGTCAGGGTGATTGCGAAAGGTGACGCCGAACAGGTCATAGACTTCGCGCTCCATCCAGTTTGCGGTGGGCCAGACGCTCGTCACGCTCTCGACGCTCTCGCCCTCGGCGATTGAGACTTTCAAGCGCACGCGCTCGTTGCCAGCAATCGAGTAGAGGTTATAGACGATCTCGAAGGGCGTCTCTTCTCTCTCGGGCGAATGCACGCACGTCAGGTCTGAGAGATAGTTGAAGGGCGTCTTACTGTCGCGCTTGAGCGTGTCGCAGACCTCGACTATGCGCGGCGGGGCGATGCGTATAGAGAGCTGGCCGATAAACTCCGAAGCCTCAACGACAGCATCCTTGAGCCGGTCGCGCAGCCTCTTGACCAGCGGATGAGCGGAAGCATCCGTCGGCTTCGGCCCCTCTTCCTTCTTCTTGACGGGCGCTTTGGGTGCGCCCGCCGCCGCTCCTGCGGCACCGGGTTGCGCTGGCGCTGGCTTCTCACCCGCGGCCTGCTTGGCCGCCGCCACGCGCGCTTTCGCGGCAGCAATCTTGGCGGCCTTCTCTGCGTCGGAGGATGAAGGGCTCGCAGCCGGGTCGCCGACGCCGGGAGATGCGCCGCCCGGCGGTTGAGCCGCGGCCTTGCGCGCCTGCGCTTCGGCGATGAGGCGCGTTTTTCTCTCTTCGGGTGTTTCGGCGGCGGGCGCTGAAGACGGGTCGCCGCCGGCAGCGGGCACGGTCGTCCCGCTCGAAGAGCTGCCGGACGGAGCTTTGCCGGTCTGAGCCGCCTGGCTTTCGGGCGTCGGAGGCGATGCGGCGTCTGCTGAGGGCGGCGGCGGCGGCAGCCTGCCAGCTCCCGCGACAGGCTCACCCGAGCTTGGGCTCTTGTCACTGGTTTGTGCCGTTTGCCCTGCGCGCGGCCCATCCGCACGCTCCGGCGTCTGTTGAGGATTTTCCGGCTGTTTGTTCTCGTCTGCCATCTCTTTTTGGTTAGACCCTGACCGGCGTTTGCACTCCGAAGCTCATGTCGGGACGGAGCGCACACAAACCGTGATGCTCGTGTGTTAAAGGCTAAGAGAACTGAAGAGCTGACGCTGTGGGTTGTAGCACGCGTTTTGCGCCATTGTCAATAAATCGTGCGAGAAAAGCCTCTCGAAGCGGAATCAAACAGGGAGGGACAGGAGAGGAGCAAGCGATGAAGGCCGCAGGGATGAATAAAAAGTATGCTCTCTTTGCTTCATCCCTCCCAGCTCATCCCTCACCCCTTCTTCTTTATCCTGACAATCTCTGTCCATCCCTGTTAATTCCTCACTGCGGCTTGATAATTTCGGGCATACGGCCCAGGTCTATCTGCGCCGGTTTGATCTGGTCGGGGAAAAAAGACCTGTCTATCAGCTCTGACATGAGCGTCTGCCTGGTGAGAAATCCGAGGCTGATGCCCATGTCCAGAATCTTCTGCATCTCCAGGTCTGTCGGGTTGAGGTTGCGATAGGTGACGCGGTCTGGCGGCTGCGTGAGGACGTACCTCAGGAGGTTTTCATCCTGGCGGAAGTAGGGCGAGACCAGTTTGGCCGCATCCGTGCGGTGCTGCTCCGTCCACTCTCCCGATTCGTTGATGCCCCGCACCAGGTCGCGCACGACCTCGGGCCGCTCCCTGATCAGGTCTTCATGCACGACCAGCGCACAGGAGATATAGTTGGGCCAGATGTCTTTGGCGTAGTAGAGCGTGCGCCCGAAGCCCTCCATCTCGGCTTTCGCGCAGAAGGGCTCCGCGACGATGAAGCCGTCAACGGCCTTCGCCGAGAGGGCAGCCGTCATATCAGGCGGCGGCATGACGACGAACTTGATCTCCTCCGGCCTCACGCCCTGATCGCGCATCATCTTATTGATGAAGAAATTCTCATTGCTGAAGGGGCTGGGGATGGCGATGGTCTTGCCGCGCAGGTCGCGCAGGTCACGGGCTGTGCTTTCCTTACGAACGACGAGCTGCGAGCCGTCGCGGTGGCCCAGGCAGACGATCTTGATGGGCGCACCCTGCTCGCGCATCTTCATCGCCAGCGGCACGGTCAAAAATCCCGCCAGCAGCTTCTTCGTCTTGAGCGATTCGACGATGGACGGAAATTCGGAGAAGCGCATGGCGTCAAAGCGCGTCCCCGTCGTGCTGGTCTTCGAGGCATAGTCTATGACGGGGCAGGTCAGGTGGCAGGTGACAGGGATGAAGGCGACCGTCAGGGATTGATTCTGCCCCGTGTCCTGGCCCTGATGAAACTCCTCTTCCTCGTGGCTGCGCGGCTGGCGCAGGCTGCGGTATCGTAAGAAAGCGAGGAGCGCAAAACAGACGACGACTGCCGCCGCGATGCGAAAGGTTTTCGAGCGAAACATCACTCCTCCTGGAATGTAAGCGACTGCGCCCGGCGCTTCCCTAAGCCTCCACCTGAAAACCGGCGCGGGCCCGGAATGTCGCCGGAGGCGGCCATCTTATCACCCTTGGCCGCAACTCGTCATGAGGGGTGCGCCCGAGCGCATCCAACTTGACGATGCGCGCATCTAAACCGTATCATTGCTCGTTTCGATGAAGTCGGTAATTGATAACTATAAAAGGCAGAAGGAAGATGAAACAAGGAATTCACCCGGACTACAACGACATCAAGGTGCAGTGCGCCTGCGGCAATACTTTCAGCACACGCTCGACGCGCAAGGACGAGCTTCATGTGGAAATCTGCTCGGAATGCCACCCCTTCTTTACAGGCAAGCAGAAGCTCGTGGACACGGCCGGACGCGTTGACCGCTTCAACAAGCGTTATGCCAGGAAGCAGGCGGATGCGCCCGCAGAGGCGACGGCTTCCGCCAAGTAAGGCCGCGCGACGGAGGCGACCATTCAAACCATGCAGGCCCGAGATAAAACCGCGCCGCAACATTAGCCCGCAATCGGAAATCGCACGCCGACGCTTCCCTGGTCGGTCGGTCGCGCTGTCGTGCATCATAAGCACCGAGAGGCGACCGAATCAGTAAGGAAGCGTCGGCGTCGCTCTATCAACCCTCTTCTCCCGGAAGGATTTTTCGCCATCGTGAGTACAAGCGAAAGAGATTTAATCGTCGGCGGCCAGGCCGTCATCGAAGGCGTCATGATGCGTACGCCCAACGCTTACGCCATCGCCGTGCGCAAGGCCGACGGCTCGATAGTCAACACGGCTGCCGCGCTGCCCAAGTGGAGCGACAAATACCCGCTCCTCAAACTGCCCGTACTGCGTGGCGGAGCGATACTCGTGCAATCGATGGGGCTCGGCATCAAGGCTTTGAACTTTTCGGCCAACGAGGCTTTCGCCGATGCGGAGGAGGCCGAAGCCGCAGAAGTCGAGGTCGCGCTCACGCCCGCCGTCATAGAGGGCGAGGGCGACTTCGCTGGACTGACGGGCGCTGTGCCCGGACTGATCCCTATCCCGACGCAGAAGCGCTCCAAGGACGAGATGAAAAAGGGCGGGACGGCAGCCGCCGCCGGTTCAATCGCCTTTGCGCTCTTCTTCAACGTGCTGCTCTTTATCGTCGCGCCGCTGCTTCTGACCAACGCTCTCTTTATCGCCGCCGGTTGGGCCACGACACCGCCGCCGTCGCAGAACGCGGCGACCGTGACCACGGCGCAAGCCTCACCCTCGGCCACGACGACGAGCGCTGAGAGCGACGCCTGGTACGCGCGTTCTTACCGCAGCGTCCGAACCTACCTCCATCCTGTACGCCCTTCCGTCGCATTCAACCTGATTGACGGAATGATTCGCATGGCCTTCTTCCTGATTATGATCTTCAGCTTCTCGCTCTTGAAGGACATACGGCGCGTCTTCGAGTATCACGGCGCGGAGCACAAGACAGTGTTCACCTGGGAGGCCGGGCTGCCGCTGACGGTCGAGAACGCGCGCCCGCAGCCGCGCCAGCATCCGCGTTGCGGAACGAGCTTCCTAATGGTCGTGATGCTCGTCTCCATCGTGCTCTTCTCGATCATCAAGTTCGATTCGCTCCTCTATAACATGCTCGTGCGCATCGCCCTCATTCCGGTCGTCGCCGGTCTCTCTTACGAGATCATACGCCTCTCGGCGAAGAAGGAGGGCGGGCTCGTCTTCAAGCTCATCACGCTGCCCGGCATCTGGATGCAGAACATCACGACGAAAGAGCCCGACGACAAACAGCTCGAAGTCGCCATCGAAGCCCTCAAGGAATCGCTCAAGCTTGAGCCGCAATCCAAAGAAGCGGAGGCCGCTCCGCTGGCCTGAAAGTTATGCTAGAGAAATTAGAACAGATCGAAGCACGCTATGAGCAGTTGACGCAGGAGCTTTCCTTGCCCGAGGTCTTCTCCGATCATGCTGCCTATACGAAGACGGCGAAGCAGCATCGCAGCCTGGGCGAGATCGTCGAGAAGTACCGCCTATGGAAATCGCTGCGCGAAGAGCTGGCCGGAGCGCGCGAGCTGCATGAAACCGCCGACGACGAAGAGATGCGCCAGCTCGCCTATGCGGAAGTCATGACGCTCGAAGCCCAGCTTGAGCAGTGCGACACGGACCTCAAGCTCCTGCTCATTCCCTCCGACCCGAACGACGAGAAGAACGTCATCCTTGAGATTCGCGCCGGGACGGGGGGCGACGAGGCGACGCTCTTTGCCGCCGAGATGCTCAGGATGTACGCGCGCTACTCGGAGCGCCAGGGCTGGCGTATGGAAGTCCTGGACGCCTCGGAGTCGGGCATCGGCGGCCTCAAGGAAGCCATCGCCCTGATCGAGGGCGAGAAGGTCTACTCGAAGCTCAAACACGAATCGGGCGTGCATCGCGTCCAGCGCGTGCCTCAAACCGAAACGAGCGGGCGCATACACACCTCCGCCATCACCGTCGCCGTCCTCCCCGAAGCCGAAGAGGTGGATGTCAAGATTGACCCGAAAGACCTGCGCATAGATACCTTCTGCTCGTCGGGGCCGGGCGGGCAATCCGTGAATACGACCTACTCGGCGGTTCGCATCACGCACCTGCCGAGCAATACTGTCGTCTCTATGCAGGACGAGAAATCGCAGATCAAGAATCGTGAGAAGGCCATGAGAGTGCTGCGCGCCAGGTTGCAGGAGATGGAAGAGCAGAAGCAGCACGAAGCCCAGGCCAGCGAGCGCCGCTCGATGGTCGGCAGCGGCGACCGCTCCGAAAAGATACGCACCTACAACTTCAAAGAGAACCGCGTCTCAGATCATCGCATCGGCCTCACCATTCACCAGTTGGACCTGGTGATGGAAGGCGCGCTCGACGAGATCATCAACGCGCTCGTCACTCATTACCAGGCCGAGAAGCTCAAGACCGAAGCGGTCGCAGCATAGAGCGCAGGGAAAAGGGCAAAAGGTAAAAGGCAAATGTTGAGGACGAAAGCGCTTTAATTAAAAGTGGGTTTGCGCCCTGACTTTGCCTTTTTCCTTTCACCTTTTTACTTATGACTACTCGCGTTCTGCTCATACGGCATGGTCAATCGGAGGGCAATGCCGAGGGGCGCTTCGGCGGGCACACCGCGACACCGCTTTCCGCGCGCGGGCTCCGCCAGGCCGAAGCCACCGCGCAAGCCCTCTCGACAGAGACCTTCGACGCAATCTACGCGAGCGATCTGCCACGCGCTTATGATACAGCGCTGCCGCTCGCTCGTCTGACGGGCCTTGAGGTTCAGCCGCGCGAGGCTTTCCGCGAACGCAGCGTCGGAGCGATGGAGGGATTGACCTTCGAGGAGGCCGCCGAGCAGCACCCGGAACAGTATGCCGCCCTCATCCGTCGAGACTTCGAGCATGTACTGCTCGGCGGCGAGAGCTATCGCCAGATGCTCGACCGCGCCTCGCGCGAGCTGGACCTGGCCATCGAGCGCCACAAGGGCGGGCGCATCGCCATCTTCTCTCACACCGGCACAATCTGCATCCTCGCCCTACACCTGATGGGCGCACTGGACGCGCCTGAGCTGCGCCCCGTCTGGATTGCCACCTCAAATTGCGGCATCACACGTTTCGAGCTACGCGCAGACGGTTTCATACGCGTGCTCGCCCTGAACGACACACGCCACCTGATAGGATTGTGAAGCTGACGGGATTTTTGCTCGGGAACTGCGCTTTGAGGAAAGCCGGATCGGCGCTGCCCGCTCGGCGCTCTATTTGGTTGAGGCCGCGACGGCTTCTTCCGTCTCGCCGTCGAGGGGCGAAATCTCTTCAACGTCGTCGTCGCCTTCGAGTTGCCGCTGGCGGTGAACCGTGCCGTCCGACTCGAAGATATAGGCCGAGGGCGCTTCCTTCATGATGATGTCCTGTAGGCGCATGAGGCCGTAGAGCAGGGCTTCGGGGCGGGGCGGGCAACCCGGTATATAAACGTCGACGGGAATCGTGCGGTCAACGCCCTGCATCGTGGAATAGGAATCGAACGGGCCGCCCGTCGAAGCGCACGCGCCCATCGCTATGGCCCACTTCGGCTCCGGCATCTGATCGTAGACGCGGCGCACCACCGGGCCCATCTTCAAAGTCACCGTGCCCGCGATGATAACCAGATCGCTTTGCCTCGGGCTCGGACGAAAGACGCCCGCGCCGAAACGGTCTATGTCGAAGCGGCCAGCGCCCGTGGCGATCATCTCGATGGCACAGCAGGCCAACCCGAACGTCATCGGCCAGAGCGCAGACTTGCGCGCCCAATTGACAGCCGGGGCGGCCAAATCTATCGTCTTCGCGCCCACAGTCCGGCGCAAAGAGTTGAAGATCGAATCCACCGTCGTCAGGACGAATCCTTCTTGATGTTCAGCCATAAGAAATCAGTGACAAGTGATAAGTGACGAGTGGCAAGTTCTAAGAGAGCGCAGTGACGGCTTGACTCGTCACTCGTCACTGCATTTATGCCCATTCGAGCGCGCCCTTGCGCCAGGCGTAATAGTAACCGACGACGAGAATGCCGATGAAGACGAACATCTCGACGAGGGCGAACTTGGTGAAGTTGAAATCCTCTCCCATAAAGATGATCGCCCACGGCAGCAGAAAGATCGTCTCCACGTCGAAGATCAGAAAGAGCATGGCGACGATGTAATAGCGCACGGTGTAGCGGTCGTGAGCTTCGGTCTTCGGGTCTATGCCGCACTCGTAAGGACGCATCTTGTCCTTCTGGTAAAGGCTCGGGCGCACGAATCTTCCGAGCACAATCGGCAGCACGGGAAAGATGACGGCGAAGACGAAGAAGATCATCACCGGCCAGTAGGCCGTGATGGGGCCGCCGACCTGCCCGGTCGCCGGGCCAGCCAGAGTTTGTAGAAGGATTGCGCTCAGCAGCATCATTTCGCTCGCTTCAGTATGCACTAGCTGACTTGAAAGTATGAAAGACTTTTTCTTCGGCGTTGGAGCTGAAAAAATTCTATGCTCGGCCCCGTCGCCTTGTCAAAGGAATTTCCCGCTCAGGGCGCTTCATTATGGGGCCGCCCCGCGAGCAATGCAACGGCGTGAAGCAGGACGGGCCGGAGGACTGCGAAGCTCTCGCGCACGCCCGCGGGTGAGCCCGGCAGGTTGATGATCAAAGCGCCGGAGCGTATGCCGCACACCCCGCGCGAGATCATGGCCATCGGCGTCTGCTGAAGCGTACAGCTTCGCATCGCCTCAGAGAGCCCGGGCGCTTCCCTCTCAATCACCGCACGCGTTGCCTCCGGCGTATTATCTCGCGGCGCAAAGCCCGTCCCGCCCGTCGTCATGATCAGGTTCACATCCTCGCGCTCTGCATAGCTGCGCAATCTGTCGGCCAGCGGCTCAAGATCATCCGCCAAAACTTCCCTCGCCGCGATATGGATGCCCATCCCTTCAAGCAAGTCAACGAGCACGACTCCCGAAACATCCTCCTGCTCGCCGCGCGCAGAGCGGTCGCTGACCGTAATCACTACTGCCCGAATCTCCACGCTCATAAATCGTCGCTCGCTCTATCGGTTAACAGAGCCAGGCCCTCACCCTTAATGGACGGAGCCGGTCATGGCGTGCAGCTCCTGTAGCGCGTAGACCTTAATGGCGGAGTCGCGCCCGCGGGCGCCGATGGCTTCGACAATCGCCTCCGCGCCCGTCATCGTCGTCACGCACGGGACGCTGTACTGCAAGGCGGCGCGGCGTATCGCCTGCTCGTCAAAGTGCGAGGCGCGACCCAGAGGCGTGTTGATGATGAGCGCGATCTCGCCGCGCTTGATGTGATCTACGATGTTCGGGCGGCCCTCGTTGACTTTGAAAACGGTCTCGACATGGAGTCCGACTTCGCGCAGGCGCTCGGATGTGCCGAGCGTGGCGACGAGCTTAAAGCCCAGGCGCGCGAGGCGACGCGCCAGCACGACGGATTGGCCCTTGTCCGCATCGTTGACGCTGATGAAGGCCGTGCCGCCCGTGGGCAGCTCGACGCCCGCGCCCATCATCGCCTTGGCGTACGCTTCGCCAAAAGTCTCGCCGACGCCCATCACCTCTCCCGTCGAGTGCATCTCAGGGCTCAGGATAGGGTCAACGCCGGGGAACTTGACGAAGGGGAAGACAGGCGACTTGATGAAGAAGCGGCTGACCGTGAGGTCTGCGGGCAAGTCGAAGCTTGAGAGCGATTGTCCGGCCATCACGAGCGCCGCGATGCGCGCCAGAGGGAATCCGGTCGCCTTCGACACGAACGGCACGGTGCGCGAGGCGCGCGGGTTGACTTCGAGCACGTAGACGCGATGATCCTTGATCGCATATTGAATGTTCATCAGTCCGCGCACGCGCAGCGCACGCGCCAGCTCGCGCGTGTAGTGGCGCATCGTTTCCAGGTGCTCGGGGTCTATGCGTACCGGCGGCAGCACGCATGAGGAGTCGCCCGAATGAATCCCCGCCTCTTCGATATGCTCTTGAATGCCCGCGACGACGCAGGTCTCTTCGTCCGCCAGCGCGTCAACGTCGAACTCCGCCGCCCGCTCAAGAAACTTATCAATCAGCACGGGGCGCTTCGCTGAGAAATCAACAGCCGTACGCATGTATCCGTCCAGGCTCTCTTCGTCATAGACGATGGCCATCGCCCGCCCGCCCAGCACGTAGCTCGGTCGCACGAGAACCGGGTAGCCTATGCGCGCGGCAATCTCGCGGGCGTCCGTGATGGTCGTCGCCGTGCCGTTCTCCGGCTGCGGGATGCCAAGCTCTTGCAGGAGAGCCCCGAAGCGCTTGCGATCTTCAGCCAGGTCAATCGAGTCCGGCGACGTGCCGATGATGGGCACGCCCGCCCCGTGCAGGCGCATTGCCAGGTTCAAAGGCGTCTGCCCTCCGAACTGCACGATCACGCCTTCGGGCCGCTCTAAGTCAACGATATTCATCACGTCCTCGAATGTCAGCGGCTCGAAGTAGAGACGGTCTGAGGTGTCGTAATCGGTCGAGACGGTCTCTGGATTGCAGTTGACCATGATGGTCTCGAATCCGGCGTCGCGCAGCGCGAACGCGGCGTGACAGCAACAGTAATCGAACTCGATGCCCTGCCCTATACGGTTGGGCCCGGAGCCCAGGATCATAATCTTGCGCCTATCGGTCGGCGCGGATTCGTCCTCCTCCTCGTAGGTCGAATAGAGATAAGGCGTGTGGGACTCGAACTCCGCGCCGCACGTATCCACGCGCTTGTAGACCGGGACCAGCCCGAGCCGCTTGCGATGAGCGCGCACCTCATCTTCGGAGCTGCCGGTCAGATAGGCCAGGCGGCGATCAGAGAGCGCGGCCTCTTTAAAGGCGCGCAGCGTCTCGATGGGAATCTCTTCCAGCCTGCGCCCGTCTATCTCCTCCTGAATGAGCATCACGTCCTGAAGCTGTTCGAGAAACCAGGGGTCTATGCGCGAGAGGCGATGGATTTCGGAGATGGGCCAACCGTGCTGTAGCGCATAGGTGATATAGGAGAAGCGCTGCGAGTTGGGGCGCGCGAGCTTGCGCTGCAACTCGTCGTCCGAGACATCTTCCAGGCGCAGGGGCTTGACGGCTTCGAGCGAGCGCAGTCCCTTAAAAAGCGCCTCTTTGAAGGTGCGACCGATGGCCATCACCTCGCCGACAGACTTCATCTGCGTCCCCAGCACGTCCTCTGCGGCGCGAAACTTCTCAAAGTCCCACTTCGGAATCTTGGCCACGACGTAATCAATCGTCGGCTCGAAGGATGCCGGAGTCTTCTGAGTAATGTCGTTCGGTATCTCGTCCAAGGTGTAGCCGACCGCGAGCTTGGCAGCGATCTTGGCGATGGGGAAGCCCGTCGCTTTGGAGGCGAGCGCCGATGAACGCGAGACGCGCGGGTTCATCTCGATGATACGAATCTCACCATTCAACGGGTTGACCGCGAACTGAATATTTGAGCCGCCGGTCTCGACCCCGACCTTGCGTATGACGCGGATAGCCATGTCGCGCAAGCGCTGGTACTCGACATCGGAGAGCGTCTGCGCTGGAGCGACCGTGATCGAGTCGCCCGTATGCACGCCCATCGGGTCGAAATTCTCAATCGAGCAGATGATGACGACGTTATCCGAAAGGTCGCGCATCACTTCCAGCTCGAACTCTTTCCAACCGAGTATGGATTCCTCTATCAGAACTTCGTGAATGGGCGATGCGGCGAGACCGGCGCGCACGATCTCTTCATACTCTTCAGGGTTGAAAGCGACGCCGCCGCCCGTCCCGCCGAGCGTATATGACGGTCGAACAATGGCCGGGTACTCCGTCGTCTTCACAAGCTCCTCGGCCTCCGCCCAGGAGCGCGCGAACCCGCCGCGCGGCATCGGCAGCCCCTCCTCGTCCATCGCCTGCTTGAAGAGCCTGCGATCTTCAGCCACCTTGACGGCCTCGCGCTTCGCGCCGATCATCTCCACGCCGTACTCTTCGAGCACGCCCGCATCGGAAAGAGCGATGGCGAGATTGAGAGCGGTCTGCCCGCCGACAGTCGGCAGCAGCGCATCCGGCCGCTCTCGACGGATGATCGCCTTGAGCGTCTCGACCGTCAGCGGCTCGATATAGGTCTTATCGGCGGTCTCCGGGTCTGTCATGATCGTCGCCGGGTTAGAGTTGACGAGCACCACCTCGTAGCCCTCGGCCCTGAGCGCACGACACGCCTGCGTGCCCGAATAATCGAACTCTGCGGCCTGGCCGATCACTATCGGCCCAGACCCTATGAGAAGAATCTTGTGGATGTCGGTGCGTTTAGGCATGCTTGATCAAATCGAATCTGTCAGACGAGTGACGCTCATAATTCCGGCTCCGGTCGAATCGAGCCATTATACATAACGACCGACCGTGCACGAACCACGCCCGCCGCAGCTCCGTCGAATTTGCCCGCGAAAAAGCCGACCCTTTAAGCTTCCAAGGTCGGCGTCGGTCTTGTAAGGAATGATCTTTCACTCTCAGGCTTGCTGCGTATCAAACTTCTTCCGGTAATCTTCGCCCTCTATCTGAATGGTCTTGCACATCTCGTAGAGGCGCGAGCGCAGGCGCACGCCGATACGGTCTTCCAGGGTCTCGTCGCGCTCCGCTCGCCTGGTGTCGAGGTAGTTGGTCGTAAAGATCGTCAGCTTCTTATCGTTGTAGCGCGTGTTGATGATCTGCATCATCGTATCCCTGACCCAATCCGTAGGCTTCGATGCGCCCAGCTCATCCAGCACGAGCACTTCAGCATCGAAGACCGGCGCGAGCACTTTCAGCTCCGAAGTCTGCGAGATTGGGTTGTAGGAGTTCTGTATCTCCTTCAGGAGCGTGCCGAATTCGTAGAAGAGGCAGGTGATGCCCTTCTTTTCAATCAACTCGCGGATGATCGCCACCGAAAGATGCGTCTTGCCGACCCCGACCGGCCCCATGAAGACTATGCCGCGATTGACCGCCGGGTATTCCTCGGCAAGCGTCCTGGCGTAATTGAAGGCGCGCGCCTGGATGGCAAAATATTTGCCCTGCGGAACTTTATAGCTTTGCAATGTGCATTTGTCATAGCGACGCGGGATGCGTGCCGCTTCGAGCAGCTTCGACTGGCTCTCCTGCGTCCGACAGCGGCAGCGACGCGCGCCCTTACCGGCGACCACTTCCATCCCCGTGCCGAAACAGTAAGAACAGGCTGCCGGTTGCTCCGCTGCGTTTGCGCGACCTTGCGCCGGAGCTTTTTCCACCTCGGCGTCATGCACGCTGAAGAGCGGATGGATTTTGGCGTTATCGGATGACATGCTAAGCGCGCACGAACGACCGGAAGCTTGACGATACCTGACTGACAAAAGGGAACGCAAGGCAGGGGAAGCCAGCGTTCTTTCCACAGCACCCCAGGATCACCTCCAGCGTCTACCTTGAGAGGCGGGCGGATTATAGCACCCGAGACGCAGATTGCAAGAGCCAGTCTCAAACAACAATAAATTTGGTATAGACACTCGTCGTCTTAATCTTCGCCGCCGCCTCGTAAGTGCCCCCGCCGAGACGGACCGCGCCGCGCCCGTCTATGCTATAGTTGACCAAAGCTTGAGTGTTAAAGATTAGACGGGCGGAATAATTATGCGGTAGAGCCCGGGGAGCTATTCATAATAGATGAGTATCTGGCGTGGAGTGCTGGCGCGTCTCGGCCTCAATGACATCAGGGCGGAGCGGAGCCCGATCAGGGTTTTCCTGCTCGACGATGACAGTCGCAGGCACGAATGGTTCAAAAAACATTTCAAGGGCGATTACCTGGACATCGCCGAGACGGTCGAGACGGCCATTGAATTTCTCGGCGCTAACTTCTACGACGCGATCTTTCTCGATCACGACCTTCTGCCCGAGCATTATCATTCCGAAACGACGGATGACGAGCGGACGGGTTACGCCGTCGCCCTCTGGCTCGCCTCGCAGCCCGAGAGGCAGCGCGCCTCGACCATCATGGTGCATACGCGCAACGCCGACGGAGCGATGAGGATGGTCGAAGAGCTGCGCCGCGCAGGCCGCCAGGCAGAGTATGTCCCCTTCCCCATGCTCTCGCAGAAGATCAAGCATTATTGGCAACGCTGAAGAAGGCAGAGGAAAAAGGTCAAAGGCAAAAGTGAAGCAGCGTCGAGCGCTGTTCTTACTTTTGCCTTTGACCTTTTGACTTGAGTTGGCCAGGGACGGAATCGAACCGCCGACGCCGGCCTTTTCAGGGCCGCGCTCTACCAACTGAGCTACCTGGCCGCGCTTACTGGAAGAGCGCGTAGTATAAGAACTGGCCGCGACACTGTCAACCGCCATGAGAGGCGCGTAAGTAGAGGCGACTTTTCAGCGTTTCCAACTCTTGACGTGAGAAAATTAAAGGTACTGGAACCCACGCTTGATTCAATATTTCAAGCATGTTTCATTGGTCAATAGTCAAATTTAAGGGAATGCCAGCAAATACTGGCTGTCGCGCGGGTTTGTTGAATTAGTCACAAATAAGCGTTGACAGTTTTGAGAAGAAGTGTATAATGGCCCGCGTTGAGGGTGGGCTGATCACCAAACGTCAGCATGTCGCAAGACAAACCATCCAAGGCCCGAACTTCGATAGTGCCCGCCCGTGCCAGCTCGGAAGCCGAACCCGCCCCCCGGATTCGCTCCTCCTGAGCTGGCACAGCCATTTATGGCGGTCAAATATCAACAGCTCTGCATGCTCCGCACAAATCCACTCTCTTTAGACAGGACTCTTTAGATGGCTGCGCGTCTTAATAAAAGCGCTGACTCGCGCTCGGCCTCGTCAATCACCTCGCGTTCGTCCAGAGTCAAAAGCCTGCGCTCAAGCATGAGGGGTTGGCCGTCAATGATAACCGTCTTGACATCGCTTGACTGCGCTGCATAGACGACTGTCGAGATGGGGTCGGCCGGGCGCGGCGTCATGTGTATGTCGGAAAGATTGATGATCGCTATGTCGGCTCGCTTCCCCGCTTCCAGGCTGCCGATCTCCTGATCAAGTCCGAGAGCGCGAGCCCCGTCAATGGTCGCCATGCGCAGCACGCGGCGCGCAGGCAGAGCATCCGCCCCGCGCGAGACTTTTTGCAGCAGGGCGGCTGTGCGCATCTCCGTCAACATATCAAGACGATTGTTGCAGGGCGCGCCGTCGGCCCCGAGTGAGACGGACAGACCGCGCTCAAGCATCTCGCTGATGCGGGCGATGCCGGAGCCGAGCTTGAGATTGGATGAAGGACAATGGAGCACATGCGTGCCGGTGCGCCGGAGCGTCTCGATCTCCGTGTCATCCAGATGAACGCAGTGGGCAAGCGCAACATGCGGGCCCGTCAACCCGAGCGAATCCAGATAGGTGACATTGCGCATGCCGGTTTCGCGCTCCACCATCTCTATCTCGTCCACATTCTCAGAAGCGTGCGTGTGCACCATCACACCGCGCTCGCGCGCCAGGCGTGCGACATCCGTCAACAGTTCGCGCGTGCAACTGACGGCGAAGCGCGGAGCGAAGCAGCAGCGTATGCGGCCACCGGCGCGGCCATGCCATTCCTCTATGAGCGCGAGTGAGGCGCGTATGGAGGCTTCACTCTCTTCGTGCAGAGCGCCTGGAACTTCCTCGCCTTTGTCCATCATGCACTTGCCGATGGTGGCGCGAAATCCCGTCTCTTCAGCCACGCGCAGGGCTTCGGCAGTATGATTGACCGTCTCCATCGTGAGCGCGCAGGTCGTTCCGCCTTTGATCATCTCGGCGATGGCGAGGCGTGCGGAGGCGCGCACGGACGCTGCCGTATGCGCCGCCTCCATCGGCCAGATTCTTTTCTTCAGCCAATCAATCAAAGGCAGGTCGTCGGCGACGCCGCGAAAGAGCGTCTGGCAGAGATGTACGTGCGTCTGCACGAAGCCGGGCAGGACGGCGCAAGCGCTTGCGTCTATGACAAGCTCGGCTCCGGTCGCGTCGCGCCGCTCGCCGACGCTCACGATGCGACCGTCTTCAATATAGAGGTCGCCCGTCAAGACGCGGTCTTCCCCGTCCATCGTGAGCAGCGTGCCGCCTTCGATCAGAACACTCTTTTTCATCAACGCGACAATAAATGAAAAAGGCAAAAGGTAAAAGGCAAAAGTTGACGCTTTCGGTCAACCGCCCTTTACTTTTTGCCTTCTACCTTTCTACCCGGAGCCTTACTTGGCGGCCTTACGACTGGACGCCGGAGCAGCTTCGGCTGTTTCATCTTCGGTCTTGGGGAGGGCTATGCCGAGCGCGACCTTAACGTCGTTCTCAACGCGCTTGAGCAGCTCCGCGTTGTCGCGCAAAGTCTGCTTGGCATTTTCGCGGCCCTGGCCCAGACGCTCACCCTTGTAGGAGAACCACGCGCCGCTCTTCTCGATCACCTTGTTGGCGACGCCTAAATCGACCAGATCGCCTTCGCGCGAAATCCCTTCGCCGTACATGATGTCGAACTCGCAGTCGCGGAAGGGAGGCGCGACCTTGTTCTTGACGACCTTGACCTTGGTGCGATTGCCGACCGCGCGATCACCATCCTTGATCGCACCGATGCGGCGAATGTCCAGGCGCAGTGAAGAATAGAACTTGAGCGCGCGTCCACCCGTCGTCGTTTCAGGGCTCCCGAACATGACGCCTATCTTTTCACGAATCTGGTTGATAAAGATAAAGCAGGTGTTCGACGAAGAGACAATCGCCGTCAGCTTCCTGAGAGCCTGCGACATCAAGCGTGCCTGCAAGCCGGGAAGGCTGTCGCCCATCTCGCCATCAAGCTCAGCGCGCGGCACGAGCGCCGCCACCGAGTCTATGACGATCACGTCCACGCCGTTCGAGCGCACCAGCGCTTCGGCAATCTCCAGCGCCTGCTCGCCCGAATCCGGCTGCGAGATCAGCAACCCGTCCACATCCACGCCCAGCTTGCCCGCGTACTCGGCATCCATCGCGTGCTCGGCATCAATATAGGCGGCCACCCCTCCGGCCTTCTGCGCCTCTGCGACGATATGCAGCGCGAGCGTAGTCTTGCCGGAGCTTTCCGGCCCGTAAATTTCCACGATGCGACCGCGCGGCACGCCGCCGACGCCGATCGCCGCGTCCAAACTCAATGAAGTCGTAGAGATCGCCGGTATGTCCGAGACTTCACGCTCGCCCAGACGCATGATCGATCCCTTGCCAAATTTCTTTTCAATGTTGAGCAGCGCCGCTTCAACCGCTTTACCGCGATCAGCGCTGGCTTTATCATCTGCCATGACAAACATCTCTTTCTTCCATCCCTTTTCTCAAGCGTTAGTGTTATCCAGAGCTTTTCTGCGGACTGCCACAGATCGAAAGCGAGTATAGCACAGACGCCGCGAGAATGGAACAGTGTTTCACGGGTGCAACAAATTTATTTTTCAGCCCGGAGGCTCTCTCCGACAAGCGATTTTGCCGGGATGCCCGAACCGCTCCGAGGCATGCGCCGGATCGGAATGTGAGGCGACGCCTTCTGCCCGGACGATATAGCACTTCCGAAGCGAGCAATGCAAGTCGCTTCATGTGCGCAGCAGCAGCTCCTCGACAGGGCGGCCCGTGCGCTTCTCAAACTGCTCTGCGAGCGACGGCACGCCGCCCGCCGCCTCGTCTCGCGCGATACGTTCGACGCGCCACAGCGGGAAGAACAGGTCTGTCAAACCGATGAAAGGCTCGCCCGCCAACACGGCATGCGTCCAATCATCGAAAGCGTTCAGATCGAGACCGCGCAAGAATACGCCAGCCGCGCTGATTTCGTCGAGCACGCCCCAGCATTTTTCGCGCGGGGAATGCAGGACGATAACGACCGCCGCACCCGGCTCGATTCCCGTCCGACCCTTACTCATCGCTTTTAGATTCTTAGTCCCTCCGTCAAGCATCAACTCCATTGATCTGGAAGCAGGCGGCGCGCAAATTCGCCGACATGTCGCACGAGGTCTGCGTTGCCCTGCACACGCTCGATCTCGGCTACGAGCGCAGAGCCGACGACCGCCCCGTCGGCGTAACGCCAGACATCCGACACCTGTTCGGCGCTAGAGATGCCGAAGCCGACTGCGACGGGAAGGTCTGAGAACTGTCGCAGGCGCGCGACGAGTCGTTCGGCATCCAGGCTCATCTCGGCACGCGCTCCCGTCACGCCCGCGCGCGAGACGGCGTAGATAAAGCCGCTGGCACGCTCGGCCACCATCCGCAGCCGCACATCCGTAGAGGTCGGCGCGACCAGAAAGATCATGTCCAGCTCGTGCGCCTTGAGAATGGCGGAGAAATCCGCAGCCTCCTCCGGCACGAGGTCTGTGACCAGCACGCCGTCAACGCCCGCATCTCTAGCCCCGCGGCTCAAACGCTCAAGACCATAATGTAGCAGCGGGTTGAAGTAGCTGAAGAGCACGACGGGCACGTCCATCTCTTTTTGTGCGCCGGCGACTGCCTCTAAAATCTCTTCGATGCTCAGACGATGACGCAGGGCCCGCTCAGAAGCGCGTTGAATGACGGGCCCATCGGCCAGAGGGTCGCTGAAGGGAATGCCAAGCTCTATCAGGCCAGCGCCCGCCCGGGCCAACTCGACGAGCAGCTTACGCGTCGTCTCAAGATCAGGGTCGCCCGCCGTGATGAAAGGAATAAGTGCGCGCTTTCGCTCACGGCGCAGGCGCGCGAAAGTCTCCGCGATGCGGCTCACAGCGCTTCTCCGGCGATAGCATCTGCGACCGTGTTGACATCCTTATCGCCGCGCCCGGAAAGATTGACGATGAGTAGCTGCTCGCACGTCATCTCGCGCGCGACCTTGAGCGCGTGTGCGACGGCGTGGGCAGATTCGAGCGCAGGGATAACGCCTTCGAGCTGCGAAAGGAGTCGAAAGGCTGCGAGCGCCTCCTGGTCAGCGGCCGAGACGTATTCGACGCGGCCAGTGTCATGCAGGTAAGCGTGCTCCGGGCCAATCGAAGGATAATCGAGCCCAGCCGAGACAGAATGCGTCGAAGCAATCTGCCCATGCTCGTCCTGTAGGACATAACTCATAGTGCCCTGCAACACACCCGGACTCCCGCCTCCTTGAGTGTTGAAGCGCGCCGCATGACTTCCCAGCTCGTCGCCGCTTCCGCCCGCTTCGACGCCGATCATGCGCACACGCTCGTCCGCCAGAAAAGGATAAAACAGTCCGATGGAATTTGAGCCGCCGCCGACGCAGGCGATCAGAGCGTCGGGCAAGCGTCCCTCTCGCTCAAGAATTTGCGCGCGCGCCTCGCGTCCTATGATGCTTTGGAAATCGCGCACCATGAGCGGGTAAGGATGTGGGCCCAGGGCGCTGCCGAGCAGGTAGTATGTATCCGCGACATTCGTCACCCAATCGCGCAGCGCTTCGTTAATGGCATCTTTCAAAGTGCGCGAGCCCGCGTCCACTTCGCGCACCTCAGCGCCAAGCAGCCGCATGCGAAAGACGTTCAAGCTCTGGCGACGAGCATCCTCCGCGCCCATGTAGACCACGCAGTCGAGCCCGAACAGCGCGCAGACGGTGGCCGTCGCTACCCCGTGCTGACCCGCGCCCGTCTCTGCGATGATGCGCCGTTTATTCATGCGACGGGCGAGCAGGACTTGGCCCAAAGCATTGTTGATCTTGTGCGAGCCGGTGTGCGAGAGGTCTTCGCGCTTGAGATAGACGGATGCGCCGCCCGCTTCCGCCGTCAGGCGCGCAGCACGGAAGAGCGGCGTCGGGCGTCCAGAATAATCACGCAGGAGCGAGGCAAATTCCGCCTGAAAAGCTTCGTCCTCCCGCGCGACCAAGTAGGCGGCGGTCAACTCTTCCAACGGGGCCATCAAAGTTTCGGGCACGAAGCGACCGCCATACGGCCCCCAGTGCCCGCGCTCGTCCGGCTCTGTAATCGCGCTCTTACTCATAATCCATCCTGACCAAAGCAGGACTTAACAGGGGAGGACAGAGATGGTCAGGATGAAAATTAAAAGCATGATGAAAGATAAGAGCATTGCTCGATGAATTGTTCATCTCTTCTTCTTTATCCTGACCATCTCAGTCCATCCCCGTTAGTTCCTCTTTGACGGCAACGGTAGCTTTAGGAGTTTTAATTGACGCTCTCATCATAGCGTTATCAGCCGCTATGCGCTAAGCGATGAGGCGAGGGCGGCGCGGTCGCGCCCATCGTTCTTGGCGCGATAGAGCGCCATGTCGCACGCGGCGTACAAAGCACGCTCGGAACGGGCATGCACGGGGCAGGAGGCGACGCCGAGGCTGACCGTGACAGTGCCTATGCCTTCGAGCGGCTCATGCGAGATGTCGTGGCGCAGGCGTTCGGCGGCGGCCATGGCCTTCTCGTCATTCGCGCCCGCCAGGAGCAGGGCGAACTCTTCACCGCCGAGGCGCGCCGCCGTATCGTTGTCGCGCGACAGCTCGACGAGCGCGCTGGCAACGTGGCGTATCACCACGTCGCCCGCCGAATGGCCGTGCGCGTCGTTGATCCGCTTCAAAAAGTCTATGTCGATCAGGAGCAGCGCACACGCCACGCTGTAGCGTCGCCATCTTTCGACTTCCTGCCCGAGCGCCGTGCGAAAGCGGCGGCGGTTGGCCAGCCCCGTCAGGTAGTCACGATCAGCCTCTGCGCGCAGGCGATCCATCGTCTGCTTGAGCGCGACCAACTGAGAAGTGCGCGCCATGAGCAGGGATTGCTCGGCGGGCATGGAGATGTAATCGAATGCGCCTGCGGCGAGGGCGGCTGAACGTCGCGCGCCGCTGCTCTCGGCTGTGCCGATCAGGATGAGCGGCAGCGCGTCCTGCGATTGCCCGAGCATGCGCGCCAGCTCGTCAGCCCTGATGCCGCGCAAATTTTCATCCGCGATGACGACGTGCGGGCGCGTGCGCTGAAGCGAGACGAGGGCCGCGACGCCGCCCGCGACGCCCACGACCGTGAAGCCTGCGCGCTCCAGGGCTTCGCCGTAAACATTCATCGCCAGATTGTCCGTGACCAGCAGGACACGTCCCTGATCGCGCGCCTGCGGGCGATCACTATTAGCTGCTCGCGCCATAGCGCTCATATGGTTTGCCTTGAGATAGGCGACTGTCTATCAAGATCAAAAAGTTCGGAAGGAGCTGGGAACAAGGTGGCTTGAATAGAAGCGACGAACGGCGCGCTCGATTGCAATTCACAGATTCAGCATAACTGATAGGGTGGGCCTGGCGTCAAGGTTTAACATGAGC
Organism: Pyrinomonadaceae bacterium; assembly: GCA_036389095.1. GTDB lineage: Bacteria > Acidobacteriota > Blastocatellia > Pyrinomonadales > Pyrinomonadaceae > DASQYE01. The sequence goes on along the minus strand of DASVQM010000048.1, from coordinate 80,361 downwards.
GGCGGGCGCGGGCGATAAACTCGCGGACGCGCGCGCTATCTTTGCGACCCGGCGCACATTCCAGGCCGCTACAGGCGTCCACCCCGTAAGGCTCGACGGCGGCAATCGCCTCCTCTATATTGTCCGGCGACAAACCGCCCGCGAGGAAAAGTTTCGGGACCAGCTCGCGCGTCCGACGCGCCAGTCGCCAATCGAAGGTGCGCCCCGTGCCGCCCCGCTCATTGCGGTCAAAAGCATCGAGCAAGATGGCGTCCACCTCGTACCCGGCGGCGCTCTCCGGCGTAAAATCTTCACTCGCGCGCAACGCCTTGATGCGGAACCGGCCACCGAGCGCGCGACAGAATTCAGGCGTCTCGTCGCCATGCAACTGCAACGCGCCGAGGCAGGCTGCGTCCGCTATGCGCAACACTGTTTCCGGGCTCTCCTCGTTAACGAAAACACCGACGCTCAAAACGCTCTCGGGCAAACGAGCGATGATGCTATGAGCCAGCTCGGGTGTGATGAAGCGCGGGCTGCGACGATAGAAGTTGAAACCCAGCGCATCCGCACCGGCCTCGACCGACAGCAGCGCGTCTTCCAGATTCGTGATGCCGCAAACTTTGATCTGCACCATATGAAGAGCAGGGATGAAGGCGGAAGGATGAAAGCGTTGCTATATCAGATGAATGATTCAATCAACATAGCCAGTGTTTCATCCTCCCGCCTTCATCCTTCATCCTTGCTTTCCCCTCCTTCCGCATCATGGATGAGGGCGCGCAAGGCCAGGTCGGGCTCGTCGGCGCGCATCAATGTCTCGCCGATCAAAAACGCCTTGTAGCCGAGCGCGCGCAGGGCGCGCAGGTCGTCGCCGCTGCGCAGACCGCTCTCGCTGATAAGCGAGACGCCGGGCGGCGCTTGTCGGGCCAGCTCGACGGAAGTGTCGAGCGAGACCTCGAAGCTGCGCAGGTCTCTATTGTTGATGCCGATCAACGTCGCGCCGCACGCGTGGGCCCGCGACATCTCTTCTCCCGTATGGACTTCGACCAAGGCATCCATCCGCAGCTCTTCCTCCGTGGTGCGTATGAGTCGCGTAAGCTGACGGTCGTCGAGGGCGGCGACGATCAGAAGCAACGCATCAGCGCCCGCCGACGCCGCTTCGTAAAGCTGAAACTCGTCGAAGATAAAGTCCTTTCGCAGCAGCGGCAGCCGCACAGCCCGTCGCACCGCGCGAAGATCATCGAGCGAGCCACGGAAGCGGTCCTCTTCGGTCAAGATGGAGATGGCAGCCGCGCCGCCTGCTTCGTACTTACGCGCCACGGAGGACGGCTCGACGTGGGCGCGAATCTCCCCCTTCGACGGCGAGGCACGCTTGATCTCGGCGATGATATTAATACGCCCGCTCTCGTTGACGGCTTGACTGAGCGCGTGCGGCCTGGCGCTCTCTCGTACCTCATGAGCCCGCGCGCGCAACTCATCCGCGACCGTGGCATCTTTCAAACGCGACAGCCGCTCTCGCTTGAGCCCGATTATTTCCGTCAGAAAATCCATCAGCTCGGAAGACAAATTCCAGGAAGGGAATCAACAGGGATGGACAGGATGAGAAAAGCAAAGAGAATATTCACGGAGCAATGCTTTCATCTTTCATCCCGCTTGCTGTTTGTATCCTGACCGTCTCTGTCCATCCCTGTTAACTTCTTCCTTTCGCTTTTCTTGAGCGGCTATAGTTCATCTACGCGCTACTGATTTCCCGCTTCACTCGTTGGTCGCCGCGACGAGCCGGTCAAGCTTGCTTTGGGCTGCGCCGCTATCAAGGCTCCGCTCGGCTAGGCGAGCGGCATCATAGAGATTGTCGGCTGCGCCGCCGACGAAGAGGGCGGCGGCGGCGTTGGCGATGACAAGATCACGCGCCTCGTCGCGGCGCGCGCCTGTGAAGAGTTCGCGGATAGTCCGCGCGTTGGCCTCGGCATCGCCGCCGCGCAAGTGTTCAAGCGTGCCGCGCTTGAGTCCGAAATCCTGCGGCCCTATCTCGAAGCTCCTGATACGGTCGCCGCGCGCTTCGGCGACGAAGGTCTGTCCCGTGATCGTCACTTCATCCAGGCCGTCGCTGCCGTGGACGACCCAGGCGTGCTCGGTTCCGAGCGCGCAGAGCGTGCGGGCCAGCGGCTCGACCAGCGCCGCGTGCCAGACGCCGATCAACTGTCGCGGCGCGCCCGCCGGATTCGTCAATGGGCCCAGCAGGTTGAACGTCGTGTGGACTCCAAGCTCGCGCCGCACGCCCGCGACGCGCGCCGTGGCATTATGGTAGAGCGGCGCAAACATAAAGCAGATACCGATCTCGCTCAAGCAGGCTTCGGACTTTTCGGGCGCGGCTGAGACGTTGACGCCGAGCGCGGTCAGGACATCGGCGCTGCCGGAGCGGCTGGTGGCGGCGCGGCTGCCGTGCTTGGCGACAGGGAGTCCAGCCCCTGCGATGACGAAAGCGGCGGCGGTCGAAACATTGAAGGTCTTCGCGCAACTCGAACCCGTCCCGGCGGTATCTATGAAGCGCGCGTGTGTGCAGCGTATGCGACGGGCGCGCGAGCGCATGGCCTGGGCCATCCCGGCCAACTCTTCGACCGTCTCTCCCTTGATGGCCAGGGCGACGAGCGCGGCGGCGATCTGCGCATCCGTCGCCGCGCCGTCAAGCAAGGCGTCGAGCAGCTCCGCGGCCTGAGCACGGCTCAAGTTCTCGCCACGCATCAGGCGCATCAAGTGCGGGCGCAGACCCACGGCCTGAGATTCATCCACGCGCGCATGCATCTTCCAACTCATAAGAACAGTGATGAGCGACAGGTGACGAGCAAGAGCAAAAACAGTGACGAGGGATGAGAGCGAAGCTCTCTTTAACGTGTCACTCGTCACTCATCACTCGTCACTGCTTTAAAAAGTTGGCGAGCAGTTTTTTCCCTTCGGTCGTCAGGATTGATTCGGGATGAAACTGCACGCCTTCGACTTTCATTTTTCGGTGGCGCAGGCCCATGATGACGCCGTCGGGCGTCGTCGCGGAAATCTCAAGGCAATCGGGGAGCGTTTCGCGCTCGACGACCAGTGAATGATAGCGCCCGGCCTGGAAACGGTATTCGAGCCCTTCAAAGATAGTCTTGCCGTCGTGGCAAATCTCCGTCGCCTTGCCGTGCACGAGCGAGGGGGCGCGCACGACTCGCCCGCCGAAGACCTGCCCGATGACCTGATGGCCCAGGCAGACACCGAGGATGGGAATGCGTCCCGCGAAATGCTCGATCATCTCCATCGAGACGCCAGCGTCCTCGGGCGTGCCCGGCCCAGGCGAGATCAAAATCTTGTCCGGGCAACAATGCGCTTCGACCTCTTGGATCGTCACCTCGTCGTTGCGGCGCACGTCCAGCTCCTCGCCAAGCTCGCCCAGGTATTGCACGAGGTTGTAAGTAAAGGAATCGTAGTTGTCTATGACGAGTATGATAGCCCGGCTCTCCTCTCGGGCCATTGTAGCGGGAGGGCTTGATCTAAGCAAAGATGCCGTCTGAAGAATCGTGTCGCGGCGAGGCCGCCCGAGTTTGAAGCTTGCAGATAACTGAGCGGCGCGCGGGAAGAAGGAAGATAAGAATTAACTTTTGTGCTGTTGACACATCGGAAGTCTAAATTATAAAGTTGACATTGCGCCTGAAAGGCTCGCCGAAGGGTCGTCCATATTCAAGGATATTGCCGATAGCCGCGCTCATCTGTTTTTGAACAGCCACCTTCCTTCAGCCATTATCTCAACCCGGGTATTCACTGCGTCGGTGTAGCGATCAACGGTTCACTGCTGCCCTGAGTAACACTTAACCCCAACTGCTAACAGGAGACTCCCAAAATGAATACATTCAGACCTGCCCTTCACTTTGTCGCGGCACTGGCTCTCGTCGCTTTCTGTACTTCGCTGACTCAGGCGCAGGCACTACGCACATGGGTATCAGGCACCGGCGACGACGCTAACCCGTGCAGCCGCACCGCCCCGTGCAAGACATTTGCCGGGGCTGTCAGCAAGACGGCGATTAACGGCGAGATTGATGCCCTCGACCCCGCCGGATTCGGAAGCGTCACGCTCACCAAATCCATGACCATTGATGGAACCGGGACTTTCGCCGGAATCGCCGCCGCCATCGGTAACGGCATCGTCGTCGTCTTCACTGACCCGACTAATGACCCGCTAAAGACCGTGCGCCTGCGTGGCATCTCAATCAATGGCACAAACACCGTGGGCGGGGCGGGCACACAATCCGGCCTGCGCGGTATCTACGTCTCGCCCACCAGTCTCGGCCAGCCCAAGGTGATTGTGCAGGACTGCATCGTTGACGGCTTTACCCTTGATGGCATTCTCTTCAACGCCAATGGCGGAGACCTCGTTGTCACTAACACCATAAGCAGAAACAATGTCGGCGCGGGGATCAAGCTGGACAGCGCCGGGGGCAATCTGGTTCATGGAACCATCGAGAATACCAAGCTGATCTTTAACGGAGACGGTCTCCGCATTGAAGACAACGTCCGCGCAGGAGTTAAGGACAGCGTTATGTCCAGCAACACGGGTAACGGTATTGCGGCCATCAACGTCTCATCGTCGGCGGTGGTACAGGTGATGCACTCCTTAATCTCTGAGAACCGGCAGAACGGACTCGTGGCGGGCGGCAACATTACCTTCTCGACCATTCAGATAGCCGAATCCATGATTATCCACAACAATGTCGGCGTAGCATTCTCGGACGCGAACGGAAAGATCAATTCATGGGGCAATAACTATCTCTCCATCAACGGCACGAACGGTACGTTCACCACCTCGACCGTACCCTTCAATTAAGAACCGGCCTCAGAAACGGTGCGCTCCCGCCAGCCATGTAAGCTGGCGGGAGTTCTACTTTGGACGAGACCCGAAAGCAAGAATTAACAGGATGCACAAGATGAAAACAGAAAGCAGGATGAAAGATAAAAGCAATGCTTGATGAACAGTTCATCTCTTTACTGCGTGAATTGTTCACTGCTTTTTCTTTATCCTGACCATCTCTGTCCTTCCCTGTTAATTTTTCTCCCGGCGCAGCGGGGCTGCTTTGTCCGTTTTCCGGCAAGCTTAGATTCCCTCGCAAATCTTACGGGCGATCATTTCTCCGGCGATGCGGTGGCCGAGAATATTCCAGTGGCCGTTGCCGATGTTCTTGTCGAAGCCGTGCAGGAAGACTTGCTGCTGCTCGGCGTAGGCTTGCAGCGCGGGGGCGAGCGTCAGGACGGCGATGCCTTCACGCTCGCAGAGGGCCTTGAGGCGTTGGTCTGGATAGAAGAGGTCTGTCGCGCCGAGGCGCTGCATAAAGGCGCTGCGCGTCTGCGGGTCAGGGTGAACCTGAATTCCATTGCTCAGCGTCACGACCAGAAATCGAGCCCCTCTGCTTTCAACCTCGTCGCGCATGAGAGCGATGAGCCCTTCTGTGACTCGCCAGGCATCCCTCCACACGGCGTCGGCGGGCTCCTGATAGATCAGATTGTCAAGACCCAGTTCCTGTGAGCGAGCCAGGTCGGTGGGCTGGGCGGCGGCCTGTTGGACGAGTGCCGCAGTAGCAGCATGAGTAGTCCCGGCAGTCCTCGCCTCGCTTCTCGCTCTTCTCTGCGCGAGATAGGTCTTAATGGCCAGTTGCGCTTCGTGTATGGCCTGAACGAAGCGCAGGCTGTCTCTGAGCCATCTCCCCATGCTGCTCAGAGCAGAGCTCTGCAAGCGGAAGGAGCGCGAATCACGAAACGAATTATCGAGCGTGAGGTTATGCCCGTCGCGGTAGACGAAATAAGGGATATCCGTCTTCTTCAGCACACGCGAGTTATCCGTAATGTCATTGCCTGTACAGACGGCGAGCAGGACAAGGTCCGGCGCGTAGTCCCAGACCTTTTGTCGCAAGGTGATGAGTTCCTGCGCCGTGCCGTAACCTGAGACGCCGAAGTTGATGACCTCTACCTGCTGCCCGGCAAACTGCGGGCACTTCTGCCGAAGCTGTTCGCCCATGACGGCCCAGAAGGTGTTCTCCAAAGGGACTTGCAGCGCTTCGGCGTAAGAGTCTCCGATGACGGCTATGCGAACAGTGCCGGGCGGCTTCGCCTTCGTATGCTCACGGTCGCGCAGCCCTTCGCTATTGATACTGACGTAGTTTTTGCCCTCGCGCCGATACCACCCTCGGACGCCCGCACGAAGCGCGATGCCCCTCTCCGGGTCTGTCGTATAAAAGATCGGAAACGAATAGCCGACGACGCGCAGGCCCGCCTCGACGACGAGCAGACCGAGGATGAGCCCCGCGAGGATCATCAACAATTTTATTGAGAGGCGATCACTGCGGGACGGCTTACTGCCTTTGCGCTCTTGCTTTCTCATTTCAAAACAGAATTAACAGGGATGAGAAAGCAAGGCGGAAGGCGAAAGGATGAAACGCAGACAGCTCAACTTGAATCACTCTTCTTTCATCCTTCCGCCTTCCGCCTTTCTCTTGTCCATCCCTGTTAATTTCTTCTTTCGTCTTTGCTCTTCACAACCCCTTTTCCGCCAGCTCGACGGCGCGGAAGAGGGCGCTTGCCTTGTTGACCGTCTCTTCATATTCGCGCTCGGGCACGGAATCGGCGACGATGCCTGCGCCAGCCTGAACCAGCACCTTTCTGTCGCGCATGACGATGGTGCGAATGGCTATGCATGAATCCAGGTTATCGGCATAGTCCATGTAGAGCACCGCGCCCGCGTAGACGCCGCGCGGCTCGGGCTCCTGCTCCTGTATGATCTCCATCGCGCGAACCTTCGGCGCTCCCGTCACAGTCCCGGCGGGAAAGCACGAGGCGAGAGCGTCGAAGCGATCAAGCCCACTACGCAATCGCGCTCGAAGGCTACTGACAAGATGCTGCACATGCGAATAGCGCTCGACGCTCATCAGCTCTTCCACGGTGACCGAGCCGTACTCGGCGACGCGGCCCAAGTCGTTGCGGCCCAGGTCAACGAGCATCGTGTGCTCGGAGACCTCCTTTTCGTCGGCGCGCATCTCTTCGCCGAGCATCCAGTCTTCCGTTTCCGTAGCGCCGCGCTTGCGCGTCCCCGCGATGGGCCTGTAATCCAGACGCTGGCCGCGACAACGCACGAGCATCTCAGGCGATGCGCCGATGATGGTCTCCTCGCCCATGCGCAGAAAGTACATGTAGGGAGAAGGATTGGTCGCGCGCAAAGCACGATAGATGGCGACGGGGTCGGCCATCGTTTCCTTGGCGAAACGCTGCGAGAGCACGGCCTGATAACAATCCCCGGCGGCGATATACTCTTTGATACGACGCACGCCCGCCTCGAAACCCTCGCGCGTCCAGTTCGATTCAAACGCGGCGCGAACGCCTTCGGCCACCCCGGCGGCGGCCTCCACACTCTGGCGCGGCGGCGTGCCTGCCAACAATAACTCTTCTATCCGCGCCGTCTCTGCCACAGCGCCGTCATACAGCTCTTTCAGACGCGTGCGGCTGCCCTCCGCCTCCTCCGTCAAGACGATGGAGATGATCTCTATCTGTTGTCGCACGCGGTCGAAGGCGAGCAGCGTGCGATAAAACATCCAGACGGCATCATCCGTGTTTGTGGGCCCTTCGCTCTCATTAGCCAGCACGGGCTCGAACCAGCGCGCGGCATCGTAGGAGAGATAACCGACCGCGCCGCCTGTAAACGGAGGAAGCCCCGCGCGACGAGCCAGCTCACGATCACGAAAATACTCGCGCAGAAATTCCGTGGCGCGCACGGGCAGCGTCTCGCTCGCGCCGCTCTTCTCGACAACGGTTTCGCCGCCTCTCCCGCGCACGATCATCAAAGGCTCTGCGCCGAGGAAAGAGTAGCGCGCGACGCGCTCGCCGCCTTCGACCGATTCGAGCAGAAAGCTATAGCTCGACTGGCCGGCGACTCTGAGGAAAGCGCCGACGGGAGTTTGCAGATCCGCGAGGACGCTGCGCACGACGGGGACGACATTGCCGCGCCCCGCCTCGCGCTCGAAATCTGCGAATGATGCTGGCTGAAGATAGAGCATACAGGACAATCCCTGGGGCAAAAGGAGACCGCTCGCTAAGGTGTGCCATCCGCCCGGCGCCGCCCAGGCGTTTAATACCGGAGAGGGCGCTCTTCCCTTCCTTCTCTATGATTGGCCCAGGACGTTGGCTGACAGCCATTGACCGCCGTCCACGACCAGCACCGCGCCGTTAATGAAGCTCGCGGCGTCCGAACAAAGGAAGAGCGCCGATTGCTCTATGTCGCGTATGCGACCGAAGCGGCCAAGCGGAATGCGGCGACGCAGGCGCTCCTTGACCTGTTCGGGCACCAGGCGCGTCATGCCTTCCGTGTCTTCGATGGGCCCGGGCGCGATGGCGTTGACGCGTATCCCGTAGCGTCCCCACTCGACCGCCAGGTTGCGCGTCAGCGCGTCAACCCCTGCCTTCGCGGCAGAGACGTGAAGCTGATAGGGCGTGCCCAGGTAGTGTAGCGTCGCGCTGATGTTGAGGACGAGGCCGCGCTGCTTTTTAAGCTCGCTGAAGGCCGCGCGCGAGACGTTGAATGTGCCCTTGAGATCAATGTCGACGACCGTGCCGAAGCCGTTGGGCGAGAGTTCCTCAGCCGCACAGAGAAAATTGCCCGCCGCCCCGTTAACCACTATGTCCAGCTTGCCAAACTTTTCGAGCGTCGCGGCGATGGCTCTTTCAACCTCTTCCATATGGCGTACATCTGCGGCCACGGCCAGCGCCTCTGCGCCAGCGGCGCGAATCTTTTCCGCCGCCGGTTCGAGGTGCTCTATCTTTCGACTGACGAGCGCCACACGCGCTCCGGCTTCGGCCAGCGCGCGTGCCACCCCGCCGGTGATTCCAGTCCCGCCGCCCGTCACAAATGCCACGCGGCCCGCCAGCAATCCGTCAACAAAGATTTTATCGTTCATATTAGTTTAGCGAGTTGGCGCAGTCGGCGGCGAAAACAATGAGGAACGCTTGCCGCTCTACGCCGACCTCCTTCATTAGACCACGAGCAATGCTTCCTCCAACGTGAATCGTCCCTCGTAGAGCGCCTTGCCGATGATGACGCTATCAACCCCGCAACCGCGAACGCTCAAAAGCTGCTTGATGTCATTGAGCGAGGAGAGGCCGCCGGCGGCAGTCACTCGCAGGCCGGAGGCGCGTGCAATCTCGCAAGTCTGTTCGGTGTTGACGCCTTCGAGCGTGCCGTCGCGCGATACGTCAGTGTAGACGATGCGATCAACACCCGCATCCGCGACGCGACGCGCAAGCTCAAGGGCGGATATCTGGGCCTGTCGCTCCCATCCCTCGACCATCACCTGCCCGCCGCGCGCATCAATGGCGACGCAGATGCGGAAACCGAAAAGCTGGACGAAACTCTCCAGCGTCGCGGGCGACTCGACGGCCAGCGTGCCGATGACCACCTGGGCTGCGCCGAACTCTATCATCTGCTGCACGTCGGAGACCGTACGCATCCCACCGCCGAACTGCACGGGAATCTCCAAGGCGCGGATGATGCGCCGCACGACCTTGCGATTGCGCGAGTTGCCTCCGGCAAACGCCCCGTCCAGATCAACGACGTGAACCATACGCGCTCCGGCGGCCTCGAAATTACGCGCCAGCTCCACCGGATCGTCGTCATAAACTTTGACTTCAGACTTGCGCCCCTGCCTGAGGCGCACGCACCGCCCGTCCTTCAGACTGATCGCCGGAATAATCAACATAAGAAAGCAGTGACGAGTGACAAGTGGCAAGTGACGAGCAAGAAGAAAGCGAGAACTAAGCTTTAAACTTGTCACTTGTCACTCATCACTGTTTTAAGGGTGGTGGCTCCTGGCCTTCAGGGGGAACATCGCGCCCCATGCTCTTCAGGATACCGGTGATCGTTCCGGCCATCTGCCGGGCCTGTTCGTTGTTGGGGTCGTGGCGTAGCGCGCGCCTGTAATCGCCCAGGGCCGCGCGATACTGGCGCACTCCGGTCAGCGCGTCGCCGCGATCAGCGTAGGCTTTGGCGAGGGCAAGCCGAGTCGCTTGATCTGCCGGGTTCTTCTTCGCTTTATCCTCCAACCGCTTGATCTCAGCATCCGACTTAGAAGTATCAACGAACTCTCCCGTGCTGCCCGTCGCCGCAGCGGCAGCTTTAGGCGACGCCGCCGCCTGCGGCACGCGAGCGCCCGGCGCATTCGCGTTGTTTGAAGCGGTCGCCTGATTGCCGGAAGTCGTGTTCTGGCTCGTGACGCTCTGCGCGCCGCCGCAGCCGTTGAGAGCGACGGCTGCGGGGCAGAAGAAGGCCCAGACCAAAGCGGTTCGCATCCTGTTTTTCATCTCTTTCATCTAGCTTCCGGCAATATAGGGCCGCGATTGCAGAATGTAAATCTGCCCGCGCATGTAACCCCACTCGATGTCCTGCTCGCGGCCTCCGAACAGTCGCTTAATACTGGTCGCTGCTTTCACCAAGCGGCGAACCACGTCATCCGTGAGCACGGCTCTCTCGCCCGTGATCGGAATCTCGCGGACTCCGCCCTGCTCGTCAAAAGTCAGCAGGCTATCTTCCTCCGAACGGGTGAGCACGCTGACGGCGTTGGTGCGCGGGCGAAAGATGACCTGCTCGGCGATCTTCCTGCCCTCGACGACCTTGATGCCCAGGCCGCGCTTGGCGCTGATGTAGATTGCGCCCTTGTTATCGCGGTCATAAGGGTCTGTCGTAATCATCACGCCGGAGCTTTCCGAGTTGATGCCCTCCTGTATGAGCACGCCCATGAAGACTTTCATGTGATCTATGCCGACGCGCTCTCTGGCCTCGTAGGCTTCAAAATTCCAGATGGAGGCCCACACCGCCTTGATCGCTTCGACCATCTCTCGCTCGCCTTTGACGTTCGGCATCGTCGTGTAGAGACCCGCGCCGTTGAAGTTCGGCAAGTCTTCGCTATTAGTAGAGCTTCTGACGAACATGCCCTTACCGGCGAACTGCGCGCGGATGCGTCCGGCGACCTCGGCTTGCAGACGCTCGTTCATCTTTCCCGCGATGATGCGGGCGCGCATGTCGCTCAAACGCTCGCGGCGATAGGCCGGATCGTGGACGAAGCGCTGGTCGTTGAGCATCTCGTAGATGGGCTCTTCCAGTTGATTCTCCTTGATGAAGCGGTCGTAATAATAGAAGGGCAGCGTGAAGCCGTCGGGCACGGTGATGCCGGGCAGGCGCGAGCGCATCACTTCGCCGAGGTTGGCGCTCTTCGCTCCGTAGGCGATGACGGAGCGGGCAGTTTGCTCGCGCAGACCGGCGATGCGCCGGACGGAGAGGTCGAAGCGCGGCTTCATCACGTCGAGCCGTTCGGCCAGACGCCGCTGGTATTCCTTGAGCTGATCCTGATCGGCGCGCTTGATCGTATAAGCATCGCGCCTGGCATCGAAGGAGACCCACCAGCCGTCGTAACCCTTGAGCAGTTCCTGCGCGTTCTTGATATAGACGTTGGGGACGCCCCAGGATTTCGCCAGCAGGTTGATGTGCGAGAGCGGCGTGGAGGGTTTCGTCACGATGATTCCGGCGACGGGCGGAAGGCTGACGGGCACTTCGTCCAGGATGAGGATTTCGTTAAAACCTATCTCGACGTGCTCGTCCAGCTTCGGGATGATGTGAATGCGACCGATGCTGCGCGCGACGTTCAAAGCCTGGTACTCCTGCTCCTTTGTGATCTCGCTTTGAAGGACGCGCTCTAAGCCCGGGATTTCTGCCGAAGCCTGTTCCTGCCTGAGCGAGTTCGGTTTGTAAGCGACGGGCTCGAAGAAGCTCTTGTTGACGATCTCCGAGGTGAGCTTGATCTGGTCTGCCGGGATGAGGTCGCCCTCCCAGAATTCGAACGTCCAGCGCCGCACGGGCGTTTGAAAGGCCAGCGTGCCCATGATGAAACGACGATTCGGCTTCAGATAGTTGTTCTCGAAAAACTCGCGCCCGCGCTCCAAAGAGAGGTACGTGCCGTTAACGAAATCCTTATGAAAGCTGTAGCGCTTCGTGTTGACGTAATAGATTTTGTTTCCGTCCTTGCGATCAATGACGAAGAGGACGTGAGGCAGAGGGTAAGGCGTGTCGGCATCATAGGTGCGCGCGATTGCATCGAACTCGGCGCGCGTCTTGAGCGCGGGCAAAGAGCGCGGCCCCTGTGATTGGCCCAGCGCCGCATCGCTGCCGCAAAGCATAGCGAGCAGCACGACGGCGCACAACGCGACCGGCCCGTGAGTTTTGATAACACTCATATGAACTCTCCTCTGCGCGGCGGGACGGCCGTCCGAGACCTTATCGGTGGCCCGCCCCGCCTTACTCTTCAATTTCCATGCTTACCGTTGCGCCCCTCGCTGATGTAGCGCTCGACCGTCACGATAAAGGCATTCAGCCTCTCGTCCGTCCGCGCCAGCTTAACTTCAGTGTCGGCTTGAGCAACGGCAATTGCGCCGACGAGCCCGATAGCACGATCAAGGTTGTCTTCTATTTTCGCCAGTTTCTCATCATGTCGAATCATGTTCTCTTCTATTCTGGCGAGCCGTTCCTCGTGAATCTGTATATTGGCGGCAAACTGCGCCTGCTGCTCAATAATGAAATCCATATTTTTCTGCATCTCTTCGTCCGTCATGGCCCTACGCCTTCAGCCAAAAGCTTCGCGCTCTCGCGCCGCAGCAATTCTACCAGATCATCCACGTGACGACGCTCCGTCAAAAAGCTGTTGATGTTGACGCGAAGCGCACGCCGACCGTGCAGCAAGGTCGTAGAAATCCAAGCCTCGCCGCTGCGCTCGACCCTCTGTTGCAGCGCACGCTGTAGGCGGTCGCTCGCATCCTTATCGGCGACAAAGAGCTGGGAGGGCAGGAAGCGAAAGCAGCAGACAGCCGTCTCGACCTCTCCGACGCGGGAGAAATCCGGCAACTCGTCAATGCGCGCGGCCAGGTAGCGTGTCAACTCTATCTGTCGCTCGACGATCCCGGCGTAGCCGCGTGTGCCCAGGAATTTCAGGGCCATCCAGATTTTCAGGGCATTGAAGCGTCGCGTGCCCAGTTGTCCATAGCGGAAAAAGTCGTATTCCGCATCGCCCAGGCTCTCGCGCTCTTCGCTCAAATACTCGGGCGTGATGTCGAAGCCGTCGCGCAGCACGCGCGCGCCGTCGCGCACGAGGACTGCGCCGCAGGCGAAGGGCACGAACATCCACTTGTGCGGATCAATCGTGACGGAGTCTGCGCGCTCTATGCCGTTTAAGAGATGGCGGTGTTTGTCGGAGAAAGCGAGCCCGCCGCCATAGGCCGCGTCCACATGAAACCAGCAGCCGTACTGGCTCGCAATCCGGGCCAACTCCTCCAGCGGGTCAACGATGCCGGTCGAGGTCGCGCCCGCCGCGCCCGCTATACAGACGGGCACGCGCCCGTCGCGCCGGTCGCGCTCAATCTCTTCCCGAAGCGCAAGCGCGCGAATGTGAAAGCGCTCATCGGTTGCGATCTTACGCAGACCTTTGCGGCCCAGGCCCAGTATGTCCAGGCTCTTTTCCAGGGAGTAGTGGCACTGCTCCGAAGCATAGACGATCAGCTCGCCCGTGGCTGCGCGCACCCCTTTATCGCGCGCGCTCTCGCAGGCACGGTCGCGCGCACACTTGAGCGCGATCAGATTCGCTTCGGAGCCGCCGCTCGTGAGCGTGCCGTAGGACTTTCCGTCGTAGCCTATGAGCTGGCATAACCAGCGCAGCACGCGCGCTTCGATGATGCTCGCCGAGGGAGAATTGCGCCAGGCCGCGCCGTTCTGGTTGATCGCAGAGGCGAGCGCATCGGCCCACACGGCAATCGGCAGGGGCGTCGGATTGAAGAGGCCGTAATAGCGCGGGCTGGGTATCTGCATCGCGTGCGGCACGACCTCTGTCGTGAAGCGCGATAAAATCGCGTCCGCTTCAGTGCCGGTTATGGGCAGCGGCTCGTCGAAAAGTTTTTCGAGGTCGGCGGGCGAGGCCTCGGACGTGACGCGCGCGCTATCCAGACGGCGCGCATATTCGGCGATGATCTTTGTCACGGCCTGGCCCAGCCGTTCATGTTCGGCGCTTAAAGATTCTTTCATCCTGAGGTCTCTCGGCCCTGTGCAGTCAGAAGAAGTTTCGTTAAGCTAATCCGGTCATACTTGAGCAGGAATGAGCGACACTCTTTCACACGCGAACGAATTTACAAACGCGCTTGAGGCGCACGCCCCGCGCTACGGCGTCCGATTGAGCGCGCCCTCTATCGCGCGGTTGCGCCGTTACTACGAGCACGTCCAGGCATGGAACGCCCGGCTGCATCTGGTCGCGCCGTGCCCGCCCGTGGAGTTTGCGACGCGCCACGTCCTTGAATCGTTGCTCGCGCTTTCACACCTTCCGGCGGAGGCGCGCGTGGCCGACGTTGGCTCCGGCGCAGGTCTTCCCATTATTCCATGTTTGATTGCCCGGCCCCACCTGCGCGCGACGCTCATAGAAGCCTCGGCGAAGAAAGCAATCTTCCTGCGCGAAGCCTTGCGGCTTCTGGACGAGAGCGGGCGGGCACAGGTAATTAATCAACGCTTCGAGATGACCGAGCCCATGGAGATTGACTTCATCACCTGCCGCGCGCTCGACCGCTTCAAGGAGATGCTCCCAAGGCTTCTAGACTGGTCTCCGCCCTTGAGCACGCTGCTTCTCTTCGGCGGCCCGACGCTCCGGGAAGAGCTTGAGCGTCGTGCTCTAAACTATATCACCGTCCATCTTCCCGAATCGGAACAAAGATTCCTCTTCGTCGTCAAAGGAAGATCAGGCGCTTAAAGTGAGGAAGGAAATTAACAGCGATGGACAGAGATTGTCAGGATAAGCACTAAAAGCTGGATGAAAGATAAAAGCATTGCTTGCTGAGTTGTTCATCTCTCTACTGCATGAATGGTTCATCTCTTCTCTTTATCCTGCCTCTCCTGTCCCTCCCTGTTTGAATCTGCCTCGCATCTGAGCACGTCCATAAAGGAAACGAGGTGAGACTCATTTGGGCCTCACCTCGTTTTCCTGGCTGCATTGCTGCTGTGTGTATTAACGCACTACGTCTATGCCGATCAGTTGTTGGCCCGTGATGACGAAGTCAGCGGGCGGCAGCTCCTTTTCATAGATCGGCGAAAGAACGGTCGGCGTGTAGCCGCCGGAGGTTCTGTCGCTGTTCAGGGTAGCGATGACGGAGGGCGGCAGGTTCGGCAGCTCGCTCGTGCCGATGACCGCGCCCGAGGTGATGCGGAAAAGCTTGACGTAGAGACGGTCGTTCTTCTTGACCTTGTTGATCGCGTCAACGAGTTGGCCCAGGTCTTGCGGGACGAATGCTTTGGCCGCCGAGCCTTCTTGCAGCACTCCGCCGTCGCCGACGAAAACCAGTAGCTGTCCGAGGGGCACGTCCAAAGGTATCTGGACGGGAATACGCTGGACGAACTGCTTGCCGGAATCCGTCCTCACGTAAGCCTGAATCTCGACCGTCTCGCCGCGTCTCGTCTCCGTGCGATCAAGCGCGATGCGCTCAAGCGAGGCTGCGTATTTCGCGTCGGTCGAAGAGATGTCCAGAGTCACGCCGCTCAGCTCGACGCCCTCGAACCCGCTGGACATCAGCGTGCTCACAGGCACGGCCACCGTTCCGGCAGCCAACAGCGCAGCATTCGCCGACGCCGAGATGCGACGGTCTATCTGAATGGTGGGCTGACCTTTGACGTTGATCTGGCCGCGCAGGCTGAGCGTCTGGTCGCCCAGGGAGCGCTCGCTCGACGTGATCGTGTTAAAGATGGTCAGGTTGAGCAGGAGCGGCGTCAGGAAAGAATCGCTCGCCACTTCGTAGGTGAAGACCTCCGTGCGGTCGCGGCTCGTGTGAAGATTGATCTTCACGGGAATCATCTTAGGCGATTGGCCCAGTTGGCCATAGATGCCCGAAGCCCTGTCCTGCGAGATAGAGCCGACCATACGGCTCGGGACGGCGAGCTTAAAGGAGTTGTTGGCGTTGGGCACGACCGTTACCACGGAGCTTTCCGTCATCGGCATGTCGGCCACGCCCAGGCTCAGGAAGGGGTGGCCGAAAGCGTATATGCGATGGCCGTCACGAAACGTCACAGTGCCCGAAGCGGCTATCGAATAGTCGCCGCGCACGAGCTGCACGCTCACCGAAGTGCCTGGCGCGAGCGTCTTATCGTTGAAGGGCGCAAGCGGCGTGATCGCGGCAGCGCCGCCGACGCCCGAGACCGGCAAGAGCCCGCTGGCCAGAAGCTGCGGGGTAAAGAGCGCGAGCGCGTCCTGGCTGATGCCGCCGAAGACCATGGGCGTTGCGATGGGTTGAAACTGCTGGCCCATCAACGGCACGAGCGGGGAACCGGCGGCGACCTGCGCCAGGAGCGGCGCGCCCGTGAAAGCCGGTTTTGGCAGCGTCGGCGTCCATTCGGTTGCGGCCAACTGCGTAAAGGAGACAGAGCGCGGCTCGCGCCTGGCGGGCGCGCCCCCGCCTGACCCGCGCTCGAAAATATCTATCATCTGCTTGATCGGAGTGATACCGGCAATCGGCTCTTTCGAGAAAGGAAAGCTGAAGGCGACAGCGCCGACAAGCCGCCCGTCAATATAGACGGGCGAGCCGGACATTCCGGCGAAGACCCCGGTCTTCGTGGCCCTTTCGCCCGTCAGGCGAGCGATAATGGCAGATTGGCGCGGCCCTGGAAAACCCGGCAGCACGCCCAGAATCTCGACGCCGAACTCTTCCGGCTCAGTTCCCGAAAAGACAGTCCACCCCACGGCCTTCATGCCGGGCCGCACATCCTCCAGCGGAAACAGACGGGCATCGGCGCCCCTGGCGCTCTCCGCTGAAGTCTGCGCCGAGGCGTTCAAGCAGAACGCGCCGAGCAGGAGAGTTAAGGCGACAACCACTGCGAAATTTCTCTTCATTAAACGACCTCTGGGAACTGCTGAGAAGGCACTCGCGGGCCGTCTCAAACGGTGAGCGCCGGGCTTTTGTTCAAGCACAGGCGGCGGGGGAACTCTAGGGCCAAAGCCACCACGGATGACTATAGCTTTGGCTTTCGACAGGGTCAAGCTCTGCAAAGTTTCGTTGGCCCGTCCGGCCTTCGGTGCTCGCCGCTGCGACCGGCGCGCATTTCAAGACCGTCCATTCTTAGCGCGCCACTATGATGCGCGGCGAAGCGAAAATGTTTCCCTTGCCGCTACGTCGCCCCGCATGATAACGTGCGCCTTTACGATGCATCCTCGCGTCCATAAGTAGAGTATAACGAGCGGGCGGGCTATGCTTGAGATCGAAGGCTTCATTCTGGCGGGGGGCGCTTCGCGCAGGATGGGCACGGATAAAGCCGGACTCAAGCTGGGCGGCGTCTCCTTCGTCGAAAGGATTGCCGGAGCGCTCTACGCAGTGACCCTTGATATTCGTCTGGTGGGAGCAAGAGACGAAAGGTTGGCGGGCGCTTTTCCGGTCGTAGAGGACGTATTTCCGGGATGGGGCGCGCTCGGCGGCCTGCATGCGGCGCTGGCGGCCTGCCGTGCACCCTGGGCCCTGGTGGTCGCCTGTGATCTCCCATTCGTGACCGGAGAGCTTTTCATGCGACTCGCCTCACTGCGCGAAAACTTTGATGCGGTCGTGCCCGTACAAACGGACGGACGCCTGCAACCGCTCTGCGCACTCTACCGGCGGGAAGCGTGCGCGCCGCGCGCAGCCCGTTTGATCGCCGCCGGAGAGAGACGCCCGCGCTACCTGCTCCCGGAAATCGAGACACGCCGGGTCGCTCCTACCGAGCTGGCGGACTTGCAAGACTCAGAACTCTTTTTGACCAATGTCAACACCCCGGATGATTTTGCACGAGCCAGAGAAAGGATGAAGGATGAAGGATGAAGGATGAAAAAGGGTTGAATGGTTAATTCAAGTGAAACTGGACTCAGCCATTCATCCTTCATCCTTCATCCTTCATCCTTGCTCTTCAGATGCCGCCCAGACGAAGGCCCGGTAAAAAACTACTCAAGGCATTCCTGCCTATCCTGCTTGTGCTCTTGCTGGCCGTTGCGCTCGTGGCCGGGTGGATCGTCTACAGGGTGACGCGCCCTCCGCGCTCTGCCTACCTCGTCACGCCCGAGACCTTTTCGCAACTGAGCGCGCGTGGTCTGAAAGCGACCAACGAAACGTGGGCCAACGCCGACGCCACGGAGGCGCGCGGCTGGCTGCTGCGCGGGTCGGAGGGAGCGCCCGCCGTCCTCCTGCTCCATAGTTACGGCTCAGACCGCTCGCACCTCTTCAATCTCGCCGTCAAGCTCAACGAGACGACCAACTACACAGTGCTTCTGCCTGACCTGCGCGGGCACGGCGAAGACCCTCCGGTGCATTGGACATCACTGGGCGGGCGCGAGACGCAGGACGCGGCGTCGGCGCTTCAGTATTTGCGCGGGCTCAAGACGACGCAGGGCCAAACGCTGGTCGGCGACTCGCTGGGGATTTACGGCGTCGAGATGGGGGCTTACGCAGCGCTGCGCGCCGCCGGGCCCAACCGGAACGTGCGTGCCCTTGCCCTGGATTCCGTCCCGGCCTCGCCTGATGAGCTGCTCTCTGCGGCGATGAGAGAGAATCTGGGGCTTGAGAACGGTTTGCTGCGTATGCTCGGGCGCACAGGGTTGCGTCTCTACTTTCTGGGCCGCTACGACGCCACGGCCTCTTGCGCAGAGGCGGCTACGCTGGCGGACAGGCAGGTGCTTCTGCTGACCGGCGCGGACGCCGGACGCCTGCGCGACTCCACCGTCTCGCTCGCGCAGTGCTTTCCCAAACAGGCACAGGTCGAAGCGAAAACCGATCTTCCGCTGACGGGCATCAACCAGCGGGCCGCGACAGGCGAACAGAGTGAGACCTACGACCGGCGCGTGATAGATTTTTTTGACAGAGCACTGCGCGCCAGCCAGTAGCTCTGCACGACGAGCCCCACTGAGCTTTGTTCGTCAACCGCGCACCCTCACGGCGACGAGCGCAACTTCGCCGTTATCGCCGATCACCTCCACCGCAAGCGGCGCGTAGCTGGTCAATAGTCCTACGTGCTCCAAGGGGACGATGACCAGCGCCGGGCCACGGCTCCGGCGCACGGCCTCTGCGATTTCCGGCACTCCTTCAAACTTCATGATGTCATTGTCCGGGCCGCGAACGACGCGACCCGCCGCGTAGAATTCCGCCGTGCGCTCGACCGTGTGCAGCTCAAGGACAGGCGCGGACGAGTAGCCGCGCGACGATGCTTCCAGGATGAGGTCGCGCACCGATTCGCCGCGCGCGCCCTGCTCAAGCACCAAGGTGACGGCCAGCAGCGTCGCGGTAAACGTCGCTCCGATGACGAGCGCCGCAGACCACGCTCGCAGATTCGCGCGCACCATCACGAATGGGCCCACGAGCGAGAGCGGCAGAGCGACCACGAGCGCCCTCACCCAGTAGACCTGGCCCACGTAGATCAGGTAGACCACTATCGCAATCGCCAACAGCAACAGTCCAGCGCCCGTGGCGCGCATCGAGCGCAGGCCGCTCGATTCGTCCCGCGTGAAAGTCCGCAGGCGCTCGCCGACGAGTAAAGCCGCCCCGCCCAGCGCAGGCAGAATATAGCCCGGCAGCTTAGAGCCCGACAGCGAGAAGAAAGCGACGGGCACAACCAGCCACACCAGCGCAAAGACCCTCAGCTTGCTCTGCGCCTCCGCAGCACGCCAGTTCCAGCGCCGCGCGCCTGCAAGCGAGGCGATGAGAAACGGCGTCCAGGGCAGAGTGAAGAGCGCAAGGACGGGCAGGTAAAAATAGAAGGGCTGCGGATGATGGTATTTGTTCGAGAGGTATCGCGCGAAGTGATGCTGGATAATGAACTGGTCTATGAATGTCCAGCCATGACGGGCCGTGACGGGCCCATACCATGCTGCTGAGACGACGAGCGCGAGCGGCACTCCCCACAGCACGCTCCACGAGATGCTCCTCGCGGGCCACTCGCGTCGCAGGAGAAAATAGGCTGAGACGACGCCGACCGGGATGACTATGCCGATCAATCCTTTGGCCAGAAGCGATAACCCGACTGCGGCATAAAATCCCGCGAGCCACCGGCGGCGCTCCCGTTCGCTCGTCGATGTCTCGGCGATCAGGAAGCAGGCGAGCGCAGCCGTGAGCGTCATCGTGACGACCACATCAAAGCTCGCTCCGCGTGAAAAGACGAGCATCCCTGCGCTGGACAATATCGCTGCGCCGCTCCACAGACCGAGGCCACCCGCCCGCGTCGCTGATGCCTCGCCCGCTCGCTCGACCTTTCGCCAGACCATGTACAGTAGGAGCCCTGTGAGCAGGCCGCACAATGCCGGGCCGAGGCGCGCGGCCCACTCCGAGACGCCGAACGCGCCAAAGGTCGCCATCATCATCCAGTAGAGCAGAGCGGGCTTTTCAAACCAGGGTTGGCCGCCGAGCGTCGGCGTCACCGGGTCGCCGCGTTCCAGCATCTCGCGCGCGATCTGCGCATAGCGAGGCTCGTCCGGGCCGATCAACGGCAGACGCCCTAGACCATAGAGGTAGAGAATAAAAGCGGCGAGAAAGAAGAGCAGCCAGGCACGCTTGGCAAGCGTCGAACATTGCAAGTATAGTCACCCTAAGAAGCTTTATTAGTCGTCAGCAGTTGATCGTCAGTAATCAGGCCGGGAGCTTTAAGCTCTCGACTGGCTACCGATAATTGATTGCTGACGACTAATGATTACTAATCTAAAAACAGGAACTTGTAAACCGTGACTCTACGCACAGCCGTCGTCGGCGTCGGACATCTCGGTCGCCAGCACGCGCGCATTCACGCCGCGCTCGCCGCCGAGGGCCGCGCTCGCTTCGTCTCCGTCTGTGATCTCTCGGAGGAGACGGCCCGCGCAATCGCAGCCGAGCGCGGGACAGAGTGGGAGACCGACTGGCGGACTCTCATCGGGCGCTGCGATGCCGTTTCGCTGGCCGTGCCGACAGAGTCGCATTGCGAGATAGCCTGCGGCCTGCTCGCAGCGGGCATTCACGTCCTGGTCGAAAAGCCCATCTCGCGCACGCTCGCGGAGGCAGACCGCATGATCGCCTCGGCTGAGCTTGGAGGCGCTCTGCTGCAAGTCGGGCATCTTGAGCGCTTCAACCCGGCGCTCACGGCGCTGCGCCCGCACGTTCGCGGGCCGCTCTATTTCGAGATTCATCGCGTCGGAGAGTTCACGGCGCGCTCGCTCGACATAGATGTCGTGCTCGATCTGATGATTCACGATCTGGACATCGTGCAGTGGCTTGTCGGCAGCGAGGTCGAGGTGACGGACGTGCGGGCCGTCGGCATCCCGGTCTTGACGCGCCGCGTTGATGCCGCCAACGCGCGGCTGGAATTCGCTTCCGGCGCGGTGGCAAACATCACGGCCTCGCGCGTCGGCACGGAGAAGATTCGCAAGATGCGTTTCTTTCAACCGCACGATTACATCGCCGTTGACTACTCGACGCGCCACGCCTCGATCAGCAGCCTCGCGCCGTTGGCCCGGCAGGAGGGCACACACCCAGGCGTCCACGTACATCATCTTGAGATCGAAGATGTCGAGCCTTTGCGCGCCGAGATCGAAGCCTTTCTGGACGCCGCCGCAAGGGGTGGGCCCTCGCCCATCTCGGGCGTCGAAGGACGGCGCGCGCTCTCGCTTGCGCTGCGTGCCCTCGAACGCATTCACGAGCACGCCGCTCAGGTCGGCGTCAGCGCTATCAGGTAAGAGAATTAAAAGGGATAGACAGAGATTGTCAGGATAAATACAGGATGAAAGACAAAAGCATTACTGACCGAATCTGTCTTTGCTCTTCTGTATCCTGACCATCTCTGTCCATCCTGTTAATTCCGCTTTATGTTGAGGCAAGACGAAAACATCTCTTCAATGCTCGCCGAGCGGATGGCGGCGGGCGACTTCCCTTCTGCCGTCTACATGGTCGCGGAAGGAGGACGTGCCATCTTGGCCGGTGCGCTGGGCAAGGCCGTGCGTGGGCCCGCACAGGAGGAGCACGCCGCGACGCTGGGCACGATCTACGATCTGGCATCGCTGACAAAGCCGCTCGTGACGGGCCTGCTCTGCGCTCGCAGGATAGAGAGCGGCGAGCTATCGCTCACCGGCGAGGTCGGCTTGCACCTGCCGGAGTTCGACCGCGAAGGTAAATGCACGATCACGTTGGGCCAACTGCTCGCGCACACTTCGGGGCTTCCGGCCTGGCGTCCGCTCTACATCGAAGCCACGGAGAGAGATGATGTGCTGCGTGTGATCGCCGAGCAGCCGCTGGAATCTCAGCCGGGAACGCGTGTCTGCTACAGCGACCTCGGTTTCATCACGCTGGGCCTGCTGCTCGAAAGGCTGTCGGGCGCAATGCTGTCCGAGCTTGCGCGCCGCGAGCTGTTTGAGCCGCTCGGGCTCAAGCGCACGTTCTTTAATCCTGACGTGAGCATGAGGGCGGAGGTCGCGGCCTGCGAGACGGGCAACGCCTTCGAGCGCGAGATGTGTCGAGCGATGAAGGCGCGAGAGTGGGCCCACTGGCGCGAGCACCTGATCTGGGGCGAAGTGCATGACGGCAATGCCCATTTCCTCGGCGGCGCTGCCGGGCACGCCGGGCTCTTTTCGACGGCGCGCGAGACCCTTCGCCTGGCCCAACAGTTTATGCCCGCCAGCACAGAGCTGCTTGCGCCGGAAACGTGCGCGCTCTTTCGCGCGAACCTGACGGAAGGCTTGGAGGAAGCGCGCTCTGTCGCCTGGCAGCTCGCCGCCACCGACGGCTCGACCGCCGGGCCCTCTCTTGCGCCGGACAGCTTCGGCCACACGGGTTTTACAGGCACGAGCTGCTGGACGGACGCCGAGCGCGAGCGCACCTTTATCCTGCTCACCAATCGCACGCACGCGCGCTCGCTTCCCTTCGTTAATATCAACAGCGTGCGCCGCGGCTTTCATACGCTGGCCGTCGCCGCGCTGGAAAAGGGGAAAGGCTAAAGAGCAGCGATGCCGGAACGCGCAGACGTGCTCGGACGCGAGCGGGCAGCGTCGAATCAGGAGCACCGCCGCGTCCCGTTCACGGAGGCGCTGCGATTCTGGGTCAAGCTCGGCTTCATCTCATTTGGCGGCCCGGCGGGACAGATCGCCATCATGCACCGCGAGACGGTCGAGAGGCGACGCTGGATCAGCGAAGAGCGTTTCCTGCACGCGCTCAACTATTGCATGCTGCTGCCGGGCCCTGAAGCGACGCAGCTTGCCATCTATATCGGCTGGCTGCTGCATCGCACCTGGGGCGGTATCGTCGCGGGGGTTTTCTTCGTCCTCCCTTCCGTCTTCGTCCTCCTGGCCCTCTCATACGTCTACGCCGCTTACGGCAACGTCAGGGTAGTCGCCGCCGTGCTCTCCGGCTTTAAGCCGATTGTCGTCGCCATCGTCGTCGAAGCCGTCCTGAAGATCGGGGGCCGCGCCATTAAGCGCCGCGCGCATCTCATCATCGCCGCAGCCTCTTTCGTCGCCATCTATTTCCTTCACGTCCCCTTCCCGCTCATCGTGCTGGCGGCGGCTCTTGCGGGGCTCGTCGGCGCGCGGCGCTGGCCGCAGGTCTTCGGCGCGGCGGCTGCGAGACCCAGAGCGACCGGCGCTCAAACAAAGGATGAAGAGAAGGCCCAAGACTCGCTCCCGCTCGTCATAGACGATCACGCGCAGCCTCCTCCACACACGCTTCCCAGCCGCCGACGCGCCATAAAGACTCTCGCCTGCGGTCTGGCGCTCTGGCTGCTGCCGTTCGCCGCGCTCATCATTTGGCGCGGCTGGGCCAGCCTTCACGCGCAGCAATACCGTTTCTTCACGCAGGCGGCGCTCGTCACTTTCGGCGGCGCTTATGCCGTGCTCGCTTACGTCACACAGGCCGCCAACTCTTACGGCTGGCTCATGCACGGTCAGGCCGTGGACGGGCTGGCGCTGGCCGAAACTACCCCGGGGCCGCTGATTATGGTCTTGCAGTTCGTGGGCTTCATGGCCGGATGGAACAATCCGCAGGGACTCGGCCAGACGACGAGCGCCGTGACGGGGGCTTTGCTGACCACTTACGTCACCTTTCTCCCGTGCTTCATCTTCATCTTTCTCGGCGCGCCCTACATAGAGGTGCTGCGCGGGAATAAGAGTTTGACGGGGGCGCTCTCGGGCGTCACGGCGGCTGTGGTCGGGGTCATCCTGAACCTCGCGCTCGTGTTCGGCGCGGCGGTCATCTGGCCGCGCGGGCTCCATGGCGGCCCGGACATCTTCGCAGCCCTGATGAGCCTCGCCGCCTTCCTGCTGCTGTACCGTTTCAAGATGGACGTGCTGTGGGTCGTCATCTGTGGCGGCCTCGTCGGGCTCGCGCGCAATCTCTTTTTCGGATAAGGTGAAGAAGGTTCGAGCGATCGTTTGAGAGCAAAGAAGAGATGGAAGAGTTGAAGGCTCAGCCGCGACGACGCCAGCGCGTGGCCCACTTTCTCAGCCTGGAACGAAACGTCGCGGCTGTCTCGGCGGCGGTCTTCCTGCTGGGCCTCGGCGAAGAGCTTTGGAAGAAGTTCCTGCCCAAGTACCTCGAAGCGCTCGGCGCGGGCACGGGCGTCATCGGGCTGTTCGGAACGACGAGGGATTTTTTCGACGCTATCTATCAATATCCGGGCGGATGGCTCGCCGACCGCGTGGGCCGACGACGCGCTTTTCTCACCTTCATCGCGCTCGCCTTCCTCGGCTATCTGATCTACCTGCTGAGCCCTTCCTGGCCCTTCCTCTTCCTTGGGCTCGCGTTCTCGATGGCCTGGGCCAGCATGGCTAGTCCGGCGATTTTCGCCGTCATCGGCGACGCGCTGCCGAAGGAGCGGCGCGCGATGGGCTTTACCGTCCAGTCCATATTGAAGCGCGTGCCGATGACGGTTGCACCGATTATGGGAGGCTTTCTGGTAGCCCGCTACGGCATCCGCTCCGGTATGCGCTTTGGTCTGGCCGCGACGCTTCTGCTGGCAGCCATCGCCATCCTCATTCTCTCGGCCATCAATATCCCGATCATCCTCGGCGAACCTGCGCGCCTACGGGGCGTGTGGGACTCTTTCCACGGTGCGCTCAAGCGGCTGCTCATCTCCGACATCATTATCCGCACATGCGAAGCGATGGCGGAGCTTTTCATCATCATCTACGTGACCAATATCATCGGCATCAGCATCCCGCAATACGGCGTGCTGGTCGCAGTTCAGATGACGACGGCCATCATCGTCTACATTCCAGCCGCGAAGATCGCCGACCGCATCGGTCGCAAGCCCTTCGTCATCATCACCTTCTTATGCTTCGCCCTCTTTCCGTCGGCGGTCGTCTTCGCCAAAGGCTTCTGGATGCTCGTCCCGGCCTTCATCATCGGTGGACTACGCGAGATCGGCGAGCCCTCGCGCAAGGCCATGATCGTGGATTTCGCCGTGCCGCACCTGCGCGCCCGCACCGTCGGTCTCTATTACCTCGTGCGCAGCCTTTCGATCACGCCTGCGGCAGCCATCGGCGGCCTGCTCTGGAAGATCGCGCCGCCCGTGCCCTTCATCACCGCCTCAGTCATCGGCATCATCGGCATGTTCGTCTTCGCCGCGACCGTCGAAGAGCGCTACGCTAGCTAGCCTTCAAGGCAGCGGACACGGTTTGAGATATTCAAGAGCGGGAAGCTACGGGCGGGCTTGATTGTTCTGGTTTGTGCTGCCAGCTCAAGGAGCCTTGAAGCTGCGCTTGCGTGGGGCGCGGACTAAGAACGCCTTACGTCGTTCTCTGAGTGGCGGGCTCGTCCGTCTGAAGCTTGAACTCTTTGAAGTCTTTACGCAGAGCCAATATTTCGGAGCGGGTTTGGTGCGCGAAGCTTTCTATGCCGTCAAGTCGAATATCCATCTGTTCAAGTTGATGCTCGATTGCAGATACACGGCTTTCAATCCGATCAAGGCGTTGATTAACCACATTGAATCCGCTTCGCACCTCATCAGTTAAAGCGCTGAGTTTCTCCAGGATGATTTGGAGGGTTGGTAATGTATCGGCTTCGCTGCTCATCGCCTGTCATCATCGAATAGGCTACGGTAAAAAGTCAATGGGGAAACATTCTTGCGATCAGGACACTACCAGGGGCTTAATCAAGACCCTCTATCCTTTCAAAATGTAGTAGTATTAGGCGGCATCATGATCGCCGAAGCTCTCTATATCAATCGGTTCATGTGAGCCATCCGAATCCGATGCGCCGTTTCCATTGCTCTCAATTGATCGCGTTTCTGATCGCGTGCGCGCTCGTCGCCGTCTCGACGCTCGCGCAGGACGGGCCGCAGTCGTCCGAGCAAACGCGCCCGCGCCGCGCACAGAGGGAAGCGCAGCCTTCGTCCGCGCCCGCTCAAGTAGAGACTTCGCGCCTGAGCGCTGAGCCCGTCATGCGTATCGGTCTGGCGACCAACGTGGGCTCGGTCAATATCTCTACGAGCGGGAGATTGTTGAGCTTGACGGAGGATGGCCCAGCGCCGACGCCGCTCGCCGTCGCGCGCGTGCGAGTTGAGTCGCGCTCGCTTTCACCACAGCCGCCCGCGACGAGCTTTCGCGTCGTGATCGCCGGAGCGGCGACGCGGGTTGACGCCGAGCGCGCCGCCGCAGAGATTCACAATAGCACGGGCGAGGAATCCGAGATCGTTTTCGACGTGGCGACGAACACCTGGAGAGTGCAGGTCGGCAGCGCCGGGTCGCGCGAGCGGGCCGAGGAGCTTCGCGCTCGCCTGGCCGAGGAAGGCTTCACCAACGCCTCAATCGTTGACGCGCGCACGGCAGCGCCCGCTTCCTCTACGCAGAGCCCGCGCGTCATCGCTCCATCGTCTTCGACAACGAGCGTGACGAGTTCTGGAACCGTGCGCCCGGTCGCGCGCATGAGCTCGCCGACGCGCGAGCTGGTCGCCTACGCCGCGCCGGGCCGCTCCGTGCTGCTCAGCTCGCGCGCGCCCGTCCTCTTCGCTTCCGAGGATGAGCGCAACGCCCCCGTGCGTTTTAATGAGAAGCCGTATCGCGGACGCCTGGAAGTTTTCGCCAGTCCGGGCGGAGCGCTGACGGTCGTCAACGTCATCGGCCTTGAAGACTACGTGCGCGGCGTCGTTCCGAACGAATTATCGCCGAGCTACGGGACTATCGAAGCTCTCAAAGCGCAGGCGGTCGCGGCCCGCACCTACGCCGTCAAGAATCGCAACCAGTTCGCCTCCGAAGGGTTCGACCTTCTGCCGACCACGCGCTCGCAGGTCTACGGCGGGCTCTCCACAGAGCATCCGCTCTCGACGCGCGCCGTTGACGAGACGCGCGGAATGGTCGCCACCTACAAGGGCGAGCCCATCAATGCGCTCTACACTTCGACGTGCGGCGGTCGCACAGAGCATGTCGAGAATATCTTCAACGAAGCCACTCCGTACCTGCGCGGGCGCGAATGCTCCATCGAGGGGCGCGCACACTTCGCGCCCTTCACCATACGCAGCTCGCGCGAGCTGGCCGACATACGCGACGAACAGAACGCCGCGCTCGCACGCGATGCGGCGATTCTGGCCGTCAACGATTTCACGCTCGCTTCACGCATCACCGACGCCTGGCTCGCGTCGGCTGTGACGGCCGCGGAGGTTCGCAACTGGCTGGCGACGGCTGCACGCCTCTCGCGCCAGAGCGCACCCGTCGTCGCAGAGGATGCGACACACCCGCCCGCCTTCAGCACGGCGCTCGTGGCTGCCGTGTATGGCCCTGCCTACGCAGATACTTTACTGGACGATGCGGATGTGGACTACCTGCTCGCGGCGCGGGACGCGGGCGACATCCCCGCGCGCAATCGTGCGGACGTGGCCATGCTCCTGCGCGACGGACATCTCTCGCTCTACCCGGAAGCGAGCCTGCACGCGCGCGAGCCCATGACCAGAGCCCGCGCCCTTCACACCATCGCCAGCCTTCTGGAAGCGCGCGGCATTCTTCAGCTTCAGAAAGGAACAGCCAAGCCGACCATTAGCGATGCACTCATACTGCGCTCGGCGACCAGAGGGCGCGATCAACCGATCAGCGTCAGCAGTGATGCCTATCTCTTTCGCGCCTTAGGAGGCGGCGTCTACCAGATGCGCTCCGTGGCTGTGGTCGGCGGCGAGCCCATCACATTTCATCTCAACAGGAACGGACAGGTTGACTACCTGGAAGTGCGGCCCGCACCGAACGGCGCGGCGGCAGACCGCTTTTCGCCCTTCACCAACTGGACAGTCACGCTCTCGGTCGCGGAGGCCGGGGCACGCCTCGCACGCTGGGCCAGAGGCATCGGTTCGCTCATGGACTTACGCGTCGCAGCGCGTGGCTGGTCGCGGCGCGTCACAGACCTTGAGCTGGTCGGCACGAACGGCACGAACCACCTGCGCGGAGGGCGCATACGCTCGGCCCTGGGCCTGCGCGAGCAGCTTTTCGTCGTCGAGCGGCGCTACGACGAGGCCGGGCGCGTGCTGGGTTTTACGATCACGGGTCGCGGCTGGGGTCACGGCGTCGGGATGTGCCAGGTCGGGGCTTACGGGCTGGCCCGCGCCGGTCTCTCCTTCGATAAAATCCTGAAGACTTATTACACAGGCATCGAAGTCACACGTTTGTATTGAGCCATGCCCTCGGAATCAGAGATCAAAGACGAGACGACGAGGAAAGCGACGGTCACGCTCTACGTCGTGCCCGGCTGCCCTCTGTGCGCGAGGGCGCGGGCGTGGCTTGAGCGGCGCGGGGTCGCATACCTTGAGCGCGACGTGGCCAACGATTTCGGTGCGCTGCGGGCGATGCACAGGTTGACACGGCAGCGTCTGGTGCCAGTCTTTGTAGCCCAGGGGCGCGCGCTCGTGCGCCCGAGCGAAGATGAGCTGGCCGAGCTTCTGCGCTAAATCTGCGATGCGTTTTTCACGCGCTCAAATTACGGCAGCGCTCGTGCTGCTCTTCTTGATCTGGCTGATCGCAATCGTCCGCCTCTTAGTCTCCTTCCAAGCGTGAATCCCTCCGAAGAACAAAAGCGCAGAGTCTTTGCCGTCGTGGGCCCGACGGCTTCAGGCAAGAGCGAGCTCGGGATAGAGCTGGCCTTAGCGCTCGGCGGCGAGATTATCAACTGTGATTCCGTACAGGTCTACCGCGAGATAGAGATTGCGACCGCCAAAGTGCCTGTCGGCGAGCGGCGCGGCGTGCCTCATCATTTGATTGATTTCGTATCGCCCGAGATCAATTACACGGCTGGCGAATGGGCGCGCGCAGCCGCAGAGAAGATCGAAGAGATCGAAGCGCGCTCCGGCACGGCGATACTCGTCGGCGGCACGGGGTTTTACCTGCGCGCGCTGCGCCAGCCCTTCTTTCCGAGCCCGCCCACGGACGAGCGCCTGCGGCAACGCTTGACCGAGATTAGAGAGCGGCACGGCCCCTCGCATCTCTACCGGCTGCTGCGGCGCGTTGACCCGCTGGCAGCCGCTAAACTGCACGCGCGCGATTGGCCGCGCCTACAGCGAGCCCTCGAAGTGCGCTTTCAGACGGGCCAGCCCATCTCGACACAGTTGGCCGCGCGCCCGGAGGCGCACGAGAGCGCCGCGCGCCTGCGACTCATCGCACTCTCTCCGCCCCGCCCGGAGCTGTACCGGCGCATCAATGAACGAACCGAAGCGCATTTCGCCGCCGGGCTCGTCCGCGAAGTGCAAAGCCTGCTTGAGCGCGGCTTTCCGCCCACCTCAAACGCGCTCGGCGCGCACGGCTATCGCCGCGTCGTCGAGTATCTGCGCGGCGAGCGAGACCTGCCGAGCGCCATCGAGCAGACGAAGCTCGACGTGCGCCACTACGCCAAGCGCCAGCTCACCTGGTTTCGACGCGAGCCCGGCGTCGAATGGTTCGAGGGCTTCGGCGACGACCCGCGCCTGCAAGAACAGGTCATAAAAACAGTGATGAGTGAGGAGTGACGAGTGGCCAGATAGTAAGCAGTCATGAGTGATCTGCGGGAAGGCAGTTGCTTTTAACTCATCACTCCTCACTCGTCACTATTTTTGGTCGCTCTTTACTTGTAACTGTAGTATGCGTGGTGTAATCTGGCATCACCGTACTCTGTAAGCTGTAACCCGACCGGAGACAATGGTGGATTCAAAGCCGACACCGCAGAATATTCAGGATGCGTTTTTAAATACGGCGCGTCGTGAGCGCAGCAACGTGACGATCTACCTGCTGCACGGGGCGAAGCTCGCCGGGCGGATTAAGAGCTTTGACAAGTTTTCGGTGCTGTTGGAATCCGGCTCGCAGGAGCAGTTGATCTTCAAGCACGCCATCTCCACCATTACTCACGCGCGGCGTGGCAGCGGCGATTTGCGCGGCCCACAACCGCAGGGCGCGTCCGCCATGGAGCCCTCTTCTCCGGCTGATCCGACGAATTCCGCCAGTTCTTGAGAGTTTCTCCTGACCCCAAAGACATCGCCGAGGACACGCGTGGCAGGCGCTTTTATCACCTTTGAAGGCATTGACGGGAGTGGGAAATCCACGCAACTGCGCATGCTCGCAAGCGTGCTGCGGATGCGCGGGTTCGAGGTGGTGGCCACGCGCGAGCCAGGTGGGACGCCGCTCGGGAAACGCCTGCGACTCGCCTTACTCGATGCGCAGGCGGAGGTTGACCCCCTGGCCGAACTCCTCCTTTACGCCGCCGACCGCGCGCAGCACGTACGCACGCTGCTGCGTCCCGCTTTAGAGAGCGGCCATATAGTGCTTTCCGATCGCTACGCCGACGCGACGGTCGCCTATCAAGGCGCTGGACGAGGGTTTACTCATGAGCTGATCGCGTCGGTCGTCGCGCTCGCCACCGGAGGGCTCAAGCCGGACCTGACGCTCATCTTCGACGTGTCGGTCGCCGAATGCCTGATGCGAACTCGTCGGCGAGAGGACAGCGGGCACAGTAAAGACCGGCTCGAAGCCGAAGATATAGAATTTTACGCGCGCGTGCGCGAAGCCTATCTGGAAGTGGCCGAGGCCGAGCCAGAACGCGTGCGCGTCCTTGATGCGAGCGGCTCTGTTGAGGAGACGCACGCCATGGTCTTGGAGCTGGTGACGCCGTTTCTCGAAGAGCGTGGGCTAAAGGGCCACGTCCCTGAGCGGCAAGCTACGCCGAGCGTTCCCACGCCCTCTTCGGCCTCCTGATCTCATGTTCAAGCGTCTCATCGGAAACCAGCGCGTTAAAGAGATACTGCGACGGATGATCGCATCCAGGCGTGTGCCGGGCGCGCTGCTGTTTGCCGGTGCGGACGGTGTGGGGAAAAAGCTGTTCGCCATCGAGCTTGCCAAAGCGCTCAACTGCCGCGCGCCTGTGGGCGACGAAGCGTGCGACGCTTGCCCTTCATGCGTGCGCGCCGCGCACATACTCTATCCCGCTTCGGATGATACGGAAGCGAATAAGAGGCTGATCTGGAGCGCGCACCCGGATGTCGGGCTCGTCAGGCCGGGCGGCAGATTCATCAACGTGCCGCAGATGCGCGAGCTTGAGCGCGAATCTAACTTTCGTCCCTTCGAGGGTGCGGCGCGCCTCTTCATCATAGAGGAGGCAGACAAATTGAACGAAGCCTCGTCCAACGCGCTCTTGAAAACTCTCGAAGAGCCGCCGCCTTCGACGCACCTCGTACTGATTACGGCGCGTCCGGCTGCGCTCTTGCCGACGATTCGCTCTCGTTGCCAGACGCTCAGATTTGCGCCGCTCACCGCCGCAGAGATCGAGACCCGTCTGGCCTCCGACAAGAAGACGACGGCGCGCGACGCTGCCTTGCGAGCGCGCGCCGCGCAGGGCAGCATCGGTCGCGCCTTCTCCATAGACCTTGAGAGCTATCGCCAGCGGCGAGAAGCTATGCTTGAGATTCTGGAAGCGCTCGTCACGCGGCCAGACCGCGCGAGACTCCTGCGCGCCTCGGAAGAGCTGACCGACGCCAAGCGCAAGGATGAATACGAGCCGCGCCTCGACGTGCTGGCGACTCTGATTCACGACGCCTGGGCCGCCGCGCTCGGCGCACCCGCAGAGCAGATCGTCAATAGCGACATGATCGAGCGCATCGAGCAGCTCGGCGCAGCGCTTGAGAGCCGTCGTGCCTCGGATTGGCTCGCGCGACTTGAGCAGCACCGGCGCAACCTGGACGTGAATATCAATCGCAAGGTGGCGACCGATGCGCTATTGCTCGCCATGGCTGGCGGGGCTTAGAAAGCAGTTGTGCCGGATGACGCTTTAGCAGCGACCGAGGGAGAAGTGATGGGGAAAAAGATTCTGGTTGTAGATGACGACGCGGAACTGCAAGACCTCATCAGCTTTGCGCTCAAGCGCGAGGGCTACGAGGTCTTGATCGCGGGCGACGCTTATGAAGGGTTGGAGGCGCTCGACCGGGAGCGCTTCGATCTGGCGCTTCTAGACGTGATGATGCCCAAGATGGACGGGCTCATGATGCTCTCGCAAGTGCGCGAGCGCGATAAGGAGCTGCGCGTCATTGTGATGACGGCGCTCTCGACGCCGGAGGCGGCCATCAGCGCGTTGCGCGATCAGGCCAGCGACTTTCTTGCGAAGCCCTTCGATGTCGGCCAATTGCTCTCGGCCATCAGCACAGCCCTTGAGCTGGCCCCGAAGGAAATCTCCATTGAAGTCCTCTCCGCGCAGCCGGACTGGATAGAGCTGCGCGTGCCCTGCGACATGGCGGCCATCGATCCTTTAGAGCGTTTGATGTCGCAGTTGAAAACAGACCTTCCGACCCTCACGCGCGAGAGCGTTACTTACGCCTTTCGAGAGATGCTGCGTAACGCCATAGAGCACGGCGGTAAGAACGACCCGAGCCAGTTTGTCGAGGTCGGCTACCTGCGCTCGCCGCGCATCATTCTCTATCGCATCAAAGACCCCGGCGAGGGCTTCAGCATCGAATCGCTCTATCGTCCCGAAGGAGCCATCGCGGCCTTTCTCAACCCGGCGGACGACCCGACGCAACACGAACAGGTGCGCGAGGAAGAAGGCATTCGCCCCGGCGGCTTCGGCATACTCATCGCGCGCGAACTGGTGGACGAGATGATCTTTAACGAGCGTCATAACGAGGTGGTCTTGATCAAGTATCTGACGGAGGGCCAGGAATCGAAAACTCGGGAGAGCGCTCAGACCTAAGCGTGCCGAGTCAATCTCCAGCGCGGTTTGCGTTGGAAGTGGAAACGAGAGAGGCCGTCTTCGCAAGTAGAAGACGGCCTCTTTAGATTTCCGGTTGCTACCAACGCACAACTATTTGATCGTGACCAGCTCGGGCTCGACCTTCTCTTTATAATTCCCTTCCGCGAGCAGCTTTTCGGTTTCGCGGACGAAGGCTTCGACGATATCCGTGCCCGCGACCTTGCGCATCGGGACTCCGTTTTTGAAGATCATGCCGACGTTGCGACCGAAGGTGACGCCGAGGTCTGAGTCGTGCGCCTCGCCCGGCCCGTTGACGGCGCAGCCCATGATCGAAAGGTGCAGCGGCTCTTCTATGTGCGCCAGGCGTCGCTCGATCTCCGTCACTATCTCGACGAAGTTGTCTACGTCTAAGCGCCCGCAGGTCGGGCACGCGACGACCGTCACGCCGCGTTTGCGCATCTCAAGCGATTTTAAAATCTCCCACGCGACCCTCACCTCTTCCTGCGGCTCTGCGGCGAGCGAGACGCGTATGGTATCGCCTATGCCTTCGTGCAGCAGTACGCCGAGACCGATGGCCGACTTGATGGTTCCGGCAAAGGCCGTGCCCGCCTCCGTGACGCCCAGGTGCAGAGGGTAATCAACCTTCTCGGCCAGGAGCCTGTAGGCGGCGACCGTGCGATGCACGTCCGAGGCTTTGAGCGAGATGATCGTATCCGTAAAGCCTAAGTCTTCGAGTATGCGTATGTGTCGCTGCGCCGATTCGACCATCGCTTCGGGAGTCGCCGTGCCGTACTTGGCGAGCAGGTCTTTTTCGAGCGAGCCGCCGTTGACGCCGATGCGTATCGGAACCTTCTGCGCCTGCGCGGCGCGGACGACTTCACGTATGCGCTCGTGCGCGCCGATATTGCCCGGGTTCAACCTGAGCTTATCAATGCCCGCCTCAAGAGCAAGGAGCGCGAGCTTGTAATGAAAGTGTATGTCGGCCACGAGCGGCACATCCGGCACACGCTTCCTGATCTCTTTGAGGGCGATGGCGGCATCCTTATCCGGCACTGCGATGCGCACGATCTCACATCCGGCTCGCAGCATCTCTTCGATCTGCGCGACCGTGCCCGCGACATCAACCGTATCGGTCTTCGTCATTGACTGCACGGCCACGGGAGCGCCGCCGCCGATTGTCACATCCTTGACCTTGACCGCTTTAGACTTTCGCATATGAGTATCCGCCGGAACCGGGAAAGCTTCTTCTCTCTAGGGAGCTAATCCCCGGACTATTTCTGCGGCGCTGTATTGGCCGCCGGTTGTTGTTGCTGCTGCTGCTGCGGCTCAGACGACGGTGTGCCCCAGCGTGAGTACTCCTTGTTCAAGTCGTTGAAGATAACGAGGCCCATCAGTAACAGCAGGAGGACGAAGCCGACCTGCTGTATGCGCTCGCGCACGGTCATAGAGAGCTTCAGCCCGACCCAGCCGAGCACGGCTTCGACCAGCAGGAGAAAGATCGCCCCGCCGTCGAGCACGGGTATCGGCAGCAGGTTGAAGACGCCCAGGCTCAGGCTTAAGAAGGCGAGCATGGTGAAGAAGCCGCTCCAACCGCCGATGGTCACGGCTTGCGAAGAGGCGCGTGCGATTCCGATCGGCCCGGAGACTGTATCTTTGGCGGAGCGCTGGCCGGTGAAGAACTGTCCGAGCGCTTTGCCCGTCAAACGCAGTATCTCGATGTTGGAGCGAACGGCGAAACCGGCAGCCGAAAAGAGGCCGAGACGCTGGTTCGGCATGTCCTCGTCGGGAGTAATCCCCAGGCGCTCCTTGCCATCCGAGAGCAGCCGCGTCTGCGTCGTAATCTCCTGTCGCGCGCCCGCGCGCTCGATAGTGATCTTGATCGGCTGGCCCTTATGCTCGCGTATGTACTGCGAGACCTGCTCGGCGCTCGTCACGTTCTCGCCGCCGATGGAGATGATACGATCACCCACCTTCAATCCGGCCTCTTCGGCGGGCGTGCCCGGCACGACCTCTTTCAAAATCACAGGGAGGTCGCCGTAATCGGGCAGAAAGTCGAGCATGCCTATGGTCTCGCCGCTATCGACCAGCCTGGTGGGCGTGATCGTTAAAGGCAAGCGCTCGCCGTTGCGCTCGACGACGAGCGGGATGGGTTGGCCGGGCGAAAGCAGCGCATCGCCGCGAATGCGCTCCCAGGATGGATTCTCAGCCCCGTTGAAGGAGACGATGCGGTCGCCGCGTTGAAGACCTGCGACCTGCGCCGCGCCGCCCGGCTTGATCTGGTTGATGACCGGAGCGGGCGTGATGGGAGCGCCGAAGATGAGCGCGCCGACGAAGGGGATCGTGAGCGCCGTCAGAATATTCATGATGGGCCCGGCGACGGCGACGGCGATTCTCTGCCATCGCGGGCGCAGGTTGAACTGCTCTTCGGGCGGGATATCCGACGCGCCCGCGCCCTCTATGGGCGCGTTCGACTCGTCGCCCCCGAGCTTGACGTAGCCGCCGAGCGGAATGGCCGAGAGACGGTAATCCGTCGTCCCATACTTACGCCCCCAGATGCGCGGGCCAAAGCCTACGGAGAAGGTCTCGACGCGAATCTTCAGCAGCTTGGCGACGATGAAATGTCCGAATTCGTGGAGGACGACGGCGCCGCCGAGGATAAAAATAAAGGCCAGGATGCTAATTACAGTATTCATCGGAACAAGCTTCTCGTTTCTTCTCCAAACTCTCGGTCAAAGCCCCACACGCACACCGATTTAGAGTCAGCGATATTCGACCGGGTTGCATAAGAGTTTACGCGGCATGGCGCTTAAAGGCAAAGGTCAAAGGAGGGCTCAAGCAGAATCTCACAGTGATGGACAGAGATTGTCAGGATCAGAAAAGGAAGGATAAGAACGGAGATGAAACATTCATGCAGCAGTGCTTTTATTTTCTTTGCTTTCTCTCCTTATCCTGACCATCTCTGTCCATGCCAGTTAATTTCCGACCGCTTCGACATTCGCCGCGAGCGATGCGATGGCGGCGTTGGCCGAGAGTCGCGCTTGATGATCTGCCGCGAGTACGTCTTCGAGGTTCATGATCGCCTGCGTATGGTGCTCGTCCATGACGGATTCGATGACGCGCGGAATATCGGTCAGGCGTATGCGCTCTTCCAGAAAGGCGCTGACGGCCTCTTCGTTGGCGGCGTTCATCGCGGCGGGAAGCGTGCCGCCCACGCGCAGAGCCCGATAGGCGAGCGCGATGCAGGGGAAACGCTCAAGGTCCGGCGCTTCAAAATGGAGCGTCGAGAGCTTGGCCAGATCGAGAGGCGGAAGATCGCAGGCGAAGCGCTCAGGGTAGGTCAGGGCGTATTGAATCGCATGGCGCATGTCTGTTACGCCCATCTGCGCCAGGACAGAGCCGTCAACCAGCTCGATCATCGAATGGACGACCGACTCTGGATGGACGAGGATGCCTATCCGGTCGGCCTCAAAGCCGAAGAGCCAGTGAGCTTCGATCACTTCCAGACCCTTGTTCATGAGCGTCGCGGAGTCAATGGTAATCTTTGCGCCCATGCTCCAGGTCGGATGGCGCATCGCATCGCTGATGGAAGCTTTCGCCATCTCCTCCCTTTGCTTCGTGCGGAAAGGGCCGCCGGATGCCGTCAGCACCAGCCGTCGCACCTCCGCCCGCTTCGCTCCGCGCAGGCACTGGTGCAGCGCGTTATGTTCGGAGTCAACTGGCAGCAACTCCGCGCCGGATTCACGGGCGGCTCGCGTCATCAGCTCGCCAGCCATCACCAGCGTCTCCTTGTTGGCCAGGGCGACGCGCTTTCCCGCTTCGAGCGCGCGCAGTGTGGGCACGAAGCCGACCGCGCCGACCGTCGCCGAGACGACAGAGTCCGCTCCCGCGTGCGTGGCGACTTCGACCAGTCCCGCTTCACCGATTGAGATGCGCGGTGCTGTCGTGCCCTGCTCTCTCAACTGCTCGCTGAGCTGCGCGGCGCACTCCTCGCTCTCGACCGAGACAAGCTCGGGTGAGTGGCGCGCGACCTGCTCGGCGAGACGGCGAGTATTGCTCCCGGCCCCGAGCGCGACGACGCGGAAACGCTCTGCGCCGAGCGATTCGACCACGCGCAGTGTGTTGCAACCGATGGAGCCGGTCGAGCCTAAGATGGCGACGCCTGTGGGCTTCATGCTTTCTCTCTTCTACTGCTCCGGCGAGGCCGGGCCGTACTTGTCCAGCAGCTCTACTGTCTGCCCTTGCTCGTTGATATAAGTAGCATCCGTCACGCGCCAGTTGCGACCCTCTCTGTACATCAAGACGACGGTCGCGTTCACCGTCCGTCTCTCGCCGATCACCTTGATCCTGAGCGTCGCCTCGCCGCTGTTATTCTGCGTATTGACGTTGCCCGTGATGATCGAGCCGAAGTCTTTGACCTCGCCTATATCCTGCTTCAATTTCTGATTGCTCTGCAAAAAGCCCTTGGCCGTCTGCGCCGCTTCGCTCCTTGAGAGCGTGTAGAAGACCAGGCCGAGGATCGCGCCGACGAACAGTACGACGAGGAGCACCAGAGCGCCGACAACGCTCAGGATGATGATCAGCGTCTTTTTCGTCATCGCCGGTGGCCCCTTGTTTTCACCCGTACGGTCTGACGGTCAGGAAGATGGATGCTCATCGAAAGTAGTAGTGAGCGAAATAGTAGATGACGGGAGCGTTGAAGAGCAAGCTATCGAGGCGGTCGAGCAGGCCGCCGTGGCCTGGAAGAATCTGCGCCGCATCCTTCGCGCCCGCGCCGCGCTTGAGTGCGCTTTCCGTCAAATCTCCCAGCACGCCCAGCACGTTCATCGAGGCCGCGAGCGGAAGGGCCCACTTCAAAGGCAGCTCACGAAAGAACCAGTAGTGGGCCAGGACTGCCATCCCCAGGCTCGCCGCCATGCCGCCGACAGCTCCCTCCCAGGTCTTGCCCGGGCTCACTTTCGGCGCGAGCTTATGACGCCCCAAAGCCCTCCCCGTGTAATAAGCCCCGGTGTCCGAGCCCATGATGATGAGGAAGAAGAACGAGAGCAGGTGTGCCGACACCGGCTGCGGAAATCCCGTTCGGACGGCGACCAGATGGCCTCCGAGCAGCACGACGTAGAAGACGCCCAGAAGCGTCGTTCCCGTCGAAGCCATCATCTTGTCAAAGGGCGCTCCCCTTATCATCTCCGACACGAGCACGACAATCGTCAGCGCGATCAGTGTCAACAGGAGCAAGTCCGGCCCCGTCGCGGTCGCGTCCAGGTAGAAGAGCGTAAAGAGCGCCGCCGCGCCGAGAAAGCCCACCCCGGCATTAGGCTTCAGCGCGCGCTTGCCCGCGAGCAGCCAGAACTCGTAGAGGCCCAGCACCATCGCCGCCAGCGCCAGCAACACGAAGAGCAGCGCCAGCCACTCAATCAGGATCGATGCGATGAGTATGGGAAGGACGATGAGAGCGGTGATGATGCGCGACATTAAGTTGATGGCTCAAGCATTAAGCAGATTTCGGAACCTGTCAGAGATAGAAAGAAGAAATTTAACAGGGAGAGACAGAGATCGTCAGGATAAAGAGAAAGCAAAGAAAATGTTCATCAAGCAATGCTTTTGTCTTTCATCCTGCTTTTAGTTCTCATCCTGCTTTCTCTTTTTATCCTGACAATCTCTGTCCCTCCCTGTCACTTCTTCTCCTATTGCGTCCAATCCGCCGGGACGAATTCCACGGCGATGACCTCTCCGTCGATATTGACGCTCGTTTCCTTTGGCGCGCGATAGGTCACGATCACAGCATTGGAGGGCTCGCGCGGGCCGCATTCCATGCGCCCCCTCGCCTCAGTCGTATAAGTGACGAAGCGTATGTGGTTGAGAGCGTCGCTGCCGAGTTTGAGCGTGCGGTCGCCCACTTCGACAAAGAGCATGACCCCTCCTTCCAGGCATTCGACGCGGACGAGCCGCCCGCACGCCTGCTCGCCTTCAAAGCGCAGCTTCTTGAGTTGCGGGCCGGGCTGCGGCACATCACAGGGTTGTCTGGCGCGGGTCGCACCCACGGCCTCCGCCTCTTCATCTCTAGCCTTGAGGCGGGCCGCCATCTCTTCCGTGAAAGCCACGCTGCCGAGCAGAGTTCGTGCCTGCGCCATCGCCTGCTGGTCGGCAACGCTGCTGCTGCTGCTGCGGCTCAGCATCGTCTCAAGAATCCGTCGCGCAGTGCCGAACTCTTCCCTGTGCATGTAAGCCTGTGCGAGCTGAAGCGTAAACGCCTGTCGTTCCGGCCAGAGCGTCAATGCCTGATTGAGGAGCGTGATCGTCTCGTCCAACTGCTCGTATCTGGCCAGGTTGATCGTCGCCAGCAGGTAATAGGATTCCGCAAAGCGCGGGGCCAGCTTGATGGCCTGTTGCAGCTCGGCGCGTATTACGCCAGCCGCTTCAGGGGAATAAGCTTCAGTGGGATTGTCCGGCATCTCGCGGCTAATCAGGTAGGCGTAATAATAGTGGGCCAGAAAGTTTCCGGCATCGGCGGTCAAGGCACGCTCCAAGTATCGCTTCGCTTCGGCCAGCCTGCCCTGACGCATGCGCAGGACGCCCAGGGAGAAGTTGGGCCCGGCGAGATCGGGATCAAGCGCGATGGCTTTCTGGAGATAGAGGGCCGCCTCTTCCGTGCGGTTGATGTGCAGGAGCAGGTCGCCGAGGTAGAACTGGACTTGCGCCTCGGTCAGCGTCGCGCTCTCGACCTTCATGTCGAACTTCAAAGGCTGATCGAAAGTCCTGACGTGCGGCGCGTAGACGGCGGCATGAATATATTGGCGCAGCTCCGCTTCCATGGCTGCGTACCCGGTTTGAAAAGCCTGGCGGAAAGCATCCTCGCCCGTCGCGCCGTTCTTCAACAGCTCAAGATAGCGCGAGACCTGCGGGCGGCGCAGACCATTCCTGCCGTTCAGCAGATAATGAACCAGCGCCCAGGACTGCGCGTAAAAGACGGCGCGCTCGTCCGCCTTTGTATAGCTTGAAGATTCGTTGGTGACTGCGAAGAGCGTTTCGAGCGGCAGGAGCTGGCGGTCAAGGAGCGTGCGTAGATGCTGCCTGAGCGGTTGGCCCATGGTGACCTTTTTGCCGCCGTTCGAGACTCTGAGGGTTCCGTAGTATTCGGCCAGTCCCTCGTTGAACCAGAGCGGCGCGCGGCGAAAGTTGTTTTTGACGAGCAGGTGAACGTACTCGTGATAGGCCAGCGCTTGAGTGCCCCGCTCGTGCTGATCGTCTGCCGAGAGCGTGATGTAATCGCCCTCCGTGCCCGATTGAAAATAACCGCCAACGTCCGCCGACTGTTCCTGAAACGGAGGCTTGAACGGCCCATATGATTGATCGTCTTTGAAGACGACGATGACGAGCGGCACGGACGAGTCGCGCCGGTCTCCCGGCAGCAGATGAGAGAAGACCTCACGAAACTGTTCGAGCTGCGTTGCCACCCGTCCGATCTCTTTCGCGTCGGCGTTACCGACGAGGAGAAAGTTTTGAGAGCGGACGCTGATCCACCTCTCGCCGGCTGAGGCGACCGGGCACAGCGGTAGGAGCAACCATAGGGAGAGAGCCGCAAAGATAAAGGAGGAGGGACGTTTCACTGCTTTGAGATTACCTTCTGCCGCTGGCGGCCCGGCCTCAGACGCCTCCTCTCTGGGCCCACGGGACGAAGCGCGAACAGCCGAGCCTACTTCGCGTTGGCCACTAATTTGAGCCCGCCGAAGCGGCGGTCGCGTCCTTGAAAATCCACGATGGCTTCGAGCAGGTGCACACGACGAAAGTCGGGCCAGAGAGTTTCCGTCACGTATATCTCGCTGTAGGCGGTCTGCCATAAGAGGAAATTCGAGATGCGCAGCTCGCCGCTGGTGCGTACCAGCAGATCAAGCTCCGGCAGCCCGCGCGTGTAAAGCTCGCGCGAGATGCTCTCTTCCGTCAACTCCGCCGGGCCTTTGCCTTCGGCGATGAGGCGCGACATGGCGGCGCGGCACGCGTCAACGATCTCCGCACGCCCCCCGTAATTGAGAGCGACGTTAAGGGCCATCCCGGTATTGGCGGCCGTCCTCTCGGTGGCCCGGCTGATCTCGCGCCGCACGTTTTCCGCCAGCGCCTCTATGCGCCCGATGGCTTGAAAGCGTATGTTCTGCCTGTCTATCTCGTCCAGCTCAAGCCGCAGGTAGCGACGAAGCATACGCATCAGCGCATCAACTTCGAGGCGCGGGCGCTTCCAGTTCTCGGTCGAGAAAGCGTAGAGCGTGAGCGCGCTCAAGCCGAGGCGCGCGCCCGTATCAACGGCGGCGCGCACGGCTTCGACCCCGGCGCGATGGCCCGCCACGCGATGCTGCCCGCGCTGTGCCGCCCAGCGACCGTTGCCGTCCATGATGATGGCGACGTGTCGCGGCATACGCTCCCAGTCGAGCGCCGCCAGCAACATCTCGTCGCGCGTTCCGCGCTCTACGACCTCAGAGAATTCCGCGAACATTCAATTCCTTCCCGGACAAATGTGTAGGACACAGAAGACGCCTCGCCGCCCTTACTTCCTCCACCCCGA
The DNA here is from genome assembly GCA_036389095.1 of Pyrinomonadaceae bacterium. GTDB lineage: Bacteria > Acidobacteriota > Blastocatellia > Pyrinomonadales > Pyrinomonadaceae > DASQYE01. The sequence goes on along the minus strand of DASVQM010000048.1, from coordinate 38,621 downwards.
AGCGACGCCGCACATTCTTACTTCTACGGCGGCCTATGTCAATCATATCGGACGCGCAGGAGCGTCAGCCCGCAAGCGGGAGCGGTCGCGCCCACAAGCTCGCGCTCGCCGCTCGCAATCGCACGCTCGACCCGTGCTTCGTCCAGACGCCCGCGCCCGACTTCGAGGAGAGTGCCGACAATCGAGCGCACCATGTATCGCAGGAAACCGTCGGCGCTCGCTTCGATCTCGATCAGGCGACCGCGACCGCGCTCGTCCCAGCGCTCGACGACTTCCAGGCCCGTGACGTTGCGCACGCGCGTCTCCGAGTCGGACTGCGCCGAGGAGAAGGCCGTCCAGTCATGTTGGCCCAGGAAAAGACGCGCGCAGGCTCTCATCCTCTCAAGATCGAGCGGGCGCGATTCCCGCAGCGCGTAGCGATACCAGAAGGGCGAGACGACGGGCCCATTGAAGATGCGGTAGCAGTATGTTTTGCCGCGCGCCGAATAGCGCGCGTGGAAATCGTCCGGCACACGGCAGGCTTCGAGGACGCGCACGTCGCGCGCGAGGTGAGCGTTGATCGCCGCCCGCAGCTTCTCCGGGCTGACCTCGCGCTCAAGATGAACGCTCGCCACCTGACCTTCGGCATGCACCCCGGCATCCGTCCGGCCAGACCCATGAACCGTGACCGACCGCCCTTCAATCAGCCCAAGCACGCGCGACAGCTCACCCTGCACCGTACGCTGCTCGCCCTGCGCCTGCCAGCCGTGAAAATCCGTCCCGTCATACTGGATCGTCAACTTGTAATTCATAAGAAAGCAGTGACAAGCGCCGAGTGACAAGTTAAGAACTTATAAAACTCGTCCGGTCTTGTCACTCGTCACTTGTCACTTGCCACTGTTCTTCGGCTTCCGGGTTTAATGGCTTCTTCGCCGCGTGCGCAGGCGGGACAGGCTGAGGGGGCGACGGCTGGCACGTCCAGGGTGGCGAGGGCGATACGCTGGACGCCCACGTCTGCGCGCCCCTGTGAGCGGTCGATAATGGAGGCAGCGCCGATCACTCGCGCTCCCGCCGCTTGCAGCGCCGCGATGGTCTCGCGCGTCGAGCCGCCCGTCGTAATCACATCTTCGACGACCAGCATCGCCTCGCCCCGGCTGACGGTGAAGCCGCGCCGCAAGGTCATGCGACCTTGCGCGTCGCGCTCCGTCCAGATAAAGCGCACGCCTAAGTGGCGCGCGACCTCGTAGCCGATAATCAGGCCGCCGATGGCGGGCGCGGCCACGGCCTGGATGGTTTGCCCCTTGAATTGTTGGGCCAACGCGCGCCCGAAAGCCTCCGCCTCCGCCGCGTGTTGGAGCACGAGCGCGCATTGCAGGTAGGCTGTGCTATGTAGGCCGCTCGACAGGATGAAATGGCCTTCGAGCAGCGCGTCCGTCCGTCTGAATCTCTCGACTACCTCGTCGGCTCGCAAATTGTCACCTCATTTTCTGTAATCAAGGCGCATGTTACAATCCTTCGTCATGCAGGCCCGTCGCAATCTCGTTTCAGATTCCGCGCTCGTACAGGAGACGGTTGATATGCTGCGCGTGTGCGGCGGCTGCGCTCCTGCCATAGACATCGCCGACATCGTTCTCAAGCTCTCAGACCTGGATGCGGAGCTGGCCGCGCTGGTCGTCGCCGATCTCGTCAAGGACGATCACCGCCTGTCACTGCGCGAAGATCGCATCGTCGAACTCGTCTGTGAAGATGTCGAGACCCGCCCTTTGCACGAAACCGATTTCGTCGTCGTCGACGTGGAGACGACGGGGGCCAAGACGCCACCGTCGAGAATTATGGAAGTCGGCGCTTATCGCGTCAGCCGGGGTCGTATCGTCGCCGAGTTCAACTCGCTGGTCAACCCGCAGATACCGATTCCGCCTTTCATCGCACGCCTGACAGGCATCTCCGACGCGATGGTCAAGAGCGCTCCCGTCTTCCCCGAGATTGTCCACGACTGGCTGGATTTCGTCGGCGATTCAGTCCTCGTCGCGCACAACGCGCAGTTCGACGTGCGTTTCCTCAACCACGAGATCAAGCGCGTCTTTCCCGGTCGCCGCATGATCAATACGCACCTCTGCACGGTGAAGCTTTCGCGCCGCATCTTTCCGGGTCTGCTGAACTATCGCCTGCACACGGTCGCGGCACACTTTACGATACCGATCATCAATCGCCACCGAGCGGCTGATGACGCGCTCGCCACCGCAGAGATTTTCATACGCATGCTCACGCGCCTGGAAGAGCACGGCGTCCGCGATCTGGCCTCGGCGCGTCTCTTTGATTTCAACTCGGCGGACGCCTCTAAAGCCCTCTGTTAGAGGAGCGGCAGGGGCGCAAAGCTCCAGCGGCTGACCAACGCTCCTGCGCCCGTCTCACTTAAGATAACTGCTCTTCGGCTCTCTCTTGATCTTCGACCGGGTTCTTCGTGCCTCGACGCCGCAGGTTTCTAGCCACGAAGAAGAGTATGATCAGGACGGCGAGACCGATGCCGATGGCCGGATAGTAGCGGGCGACGATCTCCTTCGCGTGCTCGCCGTAGCGCGCGGCCAGGTAGCCTTCGAGCAGATAACGAAAGGCGCGACCGGCGGCGACGGCTAAGGCGAAGCGCCACACGTTCAAGCGAAAGACGCCCGTCGTGATCACGAAGAGCTTGAAAGGAAACGGAGGCGGCAAGAGGGAAGCGACCAGCACCGAGAGCACGTCGTAGCGGTCGATCAACTCTTTGACGCGCTTCTGCTTCGCTTCGGAGAAGCGAGAGAGCGCGCGCCTCCCCGCCCGCTTCGAGATGTAGTAGAGGATAACGCAGCCGATGACGGAGCCGAGCGTGGCCGCCGCCGCGTAGATGGGCCACCACGCGGGCCGCGCCGTCGAGAGCAGTATCATGATGGCGTCGGGGCCGCCCGCCATCGGAATCAGCGCCGAATCCAGGAGCGCGATGGCGAACAACCCGAAAGGGCCGTAGGCCAGGAGGTACTGCGAGACGTGGCCGAGCCCGTTCGTGATCTTACGTAAAAGCCACTTCAAAACTTCTACACGTTCCTTTCACTCTAACTCCCGCTCTTGGTTTCCGTCTCGACCATCTCGCTCTCCGGCGCGGCGATGGCCGGGTCATGGCGATGCTTGACGAAATAGATGACGAGACCGACGAGGCAGAGGGCGGCGACGATGCCTAAGATGGTCACTCCGTTCTCTTTGAGAAATTGCAGCACGCGCTCTCCGTAAAAGACCGCCAGCACTCCTTCTACGTAGTAGCGTAGCGAACGCGCGATCATGACGGTGAGCATGAAGCGCCAGCGCGGGTATTCAAGCGCGCCGGCGGTCGCCACGAAAATCTTGAAGGGAACGGGAGGAGGCAGCAGCGCCGGGACGGCCAGCGCCAGAAAACCGAAGCGCGCATAGGCGCGCTCGACGCGCTCTATGTGGTCGGAGCGGAAGCGCCGCCGCAGGACTGCCTGACCGCCGCGCCGCAGGATGGTGTAGAGCAGCAGGCATCCCATCACAGACCCGGCTGCCGCGAACAAAGGAAAGTAGAAGACCGCCATCGGGTCTTTCGTGCAGCGCATGACGACCAGGTAATCGTTGATCTCCGGCAGCGAGAGAAGCGAAGAGTCGAGCGCGCCGATGATGAGCATCGAAGGCGCTGCGACATACATCGGCACGCCGATGACAAAGCGTTCGAGCCACTCGACGACGTGTGCGAACGACTGTTGAAGCCAGTGCAGGTTGTCGCGTAACCAATCCATAAAAACAGTGACGAGTGACAAGTGACGAGTGACGAGCTGCCAGACAAGTTAAAAGCTTAATAACTTGTCACTCGCCACCTGTCACTGCTTTCATTTGGCTGGTGTAAAGACGGTGGGGGTGTCGTAGGTCACGCCGAAGGTGACGCCGGAGCGGGGACTGAAATCGGTCAGCCCGGCGATGCCTGCGAAATCGAAGCGCAGCCCTGAAGCTTTGACCTGCAATCCTAAGCGCGCTTCGGATTGCGATTCCGTGCCGAGCGGCGCGCGGCCACTGCGCGTGTTGGCCCGACCGTTGATCTCGCCGACGAAGTTAAGCTGGCGATTGAGGCGTATGATGCCCGCGAAGCCATAGAGCAGCACGTCGTTCTGCGTAAAGGCTTCGGTCGGCGCGGTCAGAATCCCGATGCCGAGATTGCCGAAGAAGTTGGCCCGCGCGTTATGGCCGAATTTCTTGCCGATGAGGATCACGCCGTAGGCGTTGGTCTGATTGACGCCGATGCCGCGCGCCTGGTTAGAGTTCGGCAATTGAACGCCGAAGCGAAACCCCAGCGACGGCCCGTTCTTGGTCTCGTTGCGCAGCTTGATCTTGGTCGAAAGCGTAAAATCCCCAGTGTCGTTGGTCGAATTCGTGCCGGGCCCAAAGCCGAGCGGAATCGGCGAAGGGACGTTCATCGAGTTGATGCTCACAAAGTTCTGCACCGTCCCGTCAATCTGGAACTCTACGTTGGGCGAGAGTCCGACGTTGACGCCGATGACGCCGACTCGCGTCAGGTCGCCCGTCAAACCCGAGAGCGGGAACTTCGCGTTCTGCATGAAATCAATGCCCGCCTCGATGCGCAAGGAGCCGGGCGGAATGATGTCCACGTCTTCGGTCAGAAGCGGGCGCTGCTGCGCGCTTGCCGCCGCTGACAAGCAGACGACCGACAGAAGACAGAGACAGAGTATGCGTGATAAGCCGGAACGAAACATGAAATTTAATGGCTGCATTGTCAGATGATTTTCTAATGTGACGGCTGTGGAAGGCTCGCTCATGATCTTAAGGGCCGCGCCATTCCTCAAACGTCGCGCGGATTGTAGCGGCTCACGCGGCTGAGCGTCAACGTATCAGCCCGAGGAAGTTTTCAAGCGCGGAGCAGGCGCGGCTGTGTTAGGCTAAGCGACCGTCCGCCTATACGGGAGTCCCCGCTCATGAAAAAACTTTGCACCACGCTCTCTCTTCTACTACTGCTCATGTCGCCGGGCGCATGGATGAATGCGGCTGCCGTTGCCGCGCAGCAGGCTGGCCCAGCGGCGGCGAAAGAGCGAAGCATCAGTCTTCCAGGCTTGCGCGGGCGCGTCCTCATACGGCGCGACGAGCGCGGCATTCCCTATATCGAAGCGGGCGACGACGGCGATCTATACTTCGCGCAAGGATACGCAGTGGCGAGCGACCGCCTGTGGCAGATGGACTTGATGCGACGCACGGGGCGCGGCGAGCTGGCGGAGATTTTCGGGCGCGACGCGCTTGAGCTGGACAAGATTCATCGCCGCTATGGCTTCGCCGGAGTCACGGAAGCGGAGGTCGCCGGAATGCCTGCGACGGAGCGCAGCATACTCGAAGCATATGCGCGCGGCGTCAACGCCTACATCGCTTCGCTCGACGCCGAAAGATTGCCGCCGGAGTTCAGGATACTTCAGTACAGGCCCCGCCCCTGGACGCCAGCCGACTCGCTCCTCATGGCCAAGCTCTTCTTTGAAGTGCTCACGGACTCCTGGGAGCTCGACATCATGCGCGCCGCCATCGCCGCTCTCCCAGCCGAGAAGCGAGACGCACTCCTGATTGAAACCTCCCCGCTAGACCTCCTGGTCGTCGGCACGGACAACGCCGTGAGAAAGGCTTCGACAGCGAGCCCTTCATCCTCGGGCGCGGACGACATCAACTCTCTTGCGCTGCGTGAGCTGGCTTTGCAGAGAGAGAGGCGAAGACGGGCGCTCGCACGCGTGGGGCTCTCGGACGTAGACCGCCTGGCCAGCAACAACTGGGTCGTGAGCGGCAAGCGAACCGCCTCGGGCAAGCCGCTTTTGGCCAACGACCCGCACCTCCCCGCCTCAGCGCCTTCGATCTGGTACATGATGAACCTCAGCGCGCCCGGCGTGCGCGTCGCGGGCGTCACGGCGGTGGGCCTGCCTGGAATCGTCATCGGCCACAACGCCTCAATCGCCTGGGGCTTTACCAATGTCGGCCCGGATATCTCAGACCTCTACATGGAGAAGTTCGACCGCGAGCATCCCACTCGCTATATGACGCCCGCGGGCTGGCGCGAAGCGCTTGTGCGCCGCGAGGAGATCAAAGTCCGCAAGGGCTTTATCGGGACGGAGACGGAATCGGTCGCGCTCGACGTGACGGTGACGCGTCATGGGCCCATCGTCTTTGAGAAGGATTCCGTCCGCTACGCCCTGCGCTGGACGGCGCTCGACCCGAAGCTTCAGAACATCGCGGGTTTCCACGCCCTGAACCGCGCTCGCAACTGGAAGGAGTTCCGCGAAGCGCTCTCAAGCTACACAGGCCCGATGCAGAATATGGTCTACGCGGACACGGAGGGCCACATCGGCTACTACGCGCCGGGGCGTGTGCCGATCAGAAGATCAGGCGACGGAAGCACGCCTTACGACGGCTCGACGGACGCCGGAGAGTGGACGGGCTACATTCCCTTCGATCAGCTTCCGCACCTCTTCGATCCGCCCTCGGGCATCATCGTGACGGCCAACCAGCGTATAGTCGGGCGTGATTATCCATACTTCCTCACGCATCATTGGGCCGCGCCCTACCGCGCACGCCGCATCTACGAGCTGCTGCAAGGCAAAGAGAAATTGAGGGCCGAAGATTTTCGCGCCGTCCAGGGCGATACCTATGCGGCGGCCTCCGCGCTCATGGCACGCGCGGTCGTCGCGGCGCGGGGCGAGCTTTCATCCAGAGCAACGGACGCCAAATGGCTTGAGAGCTTGAAACGCCTGGAGAGCTGGGACGGGCGCATGCAGGCGGATTCCGTCGCGGCGCTCTACGCGGCGACGATTCGCACAGTCTTTAGCCGTCATATCTTCGTGGCCGCGCTCGGCGTAGAGCTTGCCGGGGATTACGACTGGAACAACAGCGATACCCTCATTGATCGCATACTCACGGAGCGCCCGCGCTCATGGCTGCCGAAGCAATTCAACAGCTATGCGGAGTTGATCTACGCTAGCTACACGGAAGCACGGCGGATGATCGGCGAGCGCCTCGGCGCGGATGAATCGCAGTGGACGTGGGGGCGCTATCAGCAGGTCACGTTCCCGCACCCGCTCGCGCGTGCGCCGCTCATAGGTTTACAGTTCACCATCCCGCCCTTTCCGCAAAACGGGGCGGGAGATTACCCTTCCGTCAACGTCGGCAATAATGTTTCCATGCGCTTTATCGCAGACCCCGGCGACTGGGATAAAACCGAGCTGGGCATCACGCTCGGTCAATCCGGCGACCCGTCAAGCCCGCACTGGAAAGATCAACTGGCGGACTGGCGCGCAGTCACCCCGCGCGTCTTCCCCTTCACACCCTCCGCCGTCATGAACGCGACCAGAGAAACGCTCGTCCTCACAAAATAAGGGATAAGGGATGATTAAGAAAAGACAAATGCTTTCTCTTCATCCCTCATCCAAACGCCCTCATCCATCTCTTCGCGTCTTCTGTGCCGTCGAGCTACCGGCAGAGATACGGGCGCGTGCCGGGGAGCATATGGCTGAGCTGCGCCGCCTTATGCCGGACGTGCGCGCCGGTTGGGAGCACCCGGAAAAGCTCCACATCACCCTGAAATTTCTGGGCGAGATTGAGCCGGATCGCCTGGCTAATCTGCGAGCGGCGACGCAGAGGGCTGCGCAGAGCGCAGAGCCCTTCGGCCTGCGTATCGAAGGCGCTGGGGCATTCCCGCCGCACGGTCTCCCGCGCATTCTGTGGCTCGGAGTCGCGGACGCGAAGGGAGCGCTCGCCCGGCTCCAACACAGGCTCGAAGACGAATGCACGAGCGAGGGCTTCGCTCGTGAAGCGCGTTCCTTTCACCCGCACATCACTATCGCACGCCTGCGCCGTCCTGAAGGCGCGCGCAGGCTCGCGGCGCTTCACGAGGAGAAGGGTTTCGCGCCCTCTGAGTTTAGCGTCGCCGAGCTAATCCTCATCCGAAGCGAGCTGGGGCCGGGCGGCTCGCGCTACACGGAGCTGTCGCGCCACTCCCTGAGCGATCAATAGATTCGGCCCTTTATCCTTGAGACCGGGCCGACATACGCCAGCTCTCTGCTTGACTTGCGTAGAGGCTTATCATAGAGTTGGCACGGGTTTAATGTCACCGCAATGGAAAATCATACCGCTTCACCTATAAGCATCCAGGCCGACAAATTTTCCGCATCTCAACTTCTCTTTTCTTGTGAGGTGTGCTCGCTGGCAGCTATCGGGCCGGGATATGGGCCCGATCATGTATAACCCGGAATATTGATCCTGTAAGTTAGCAAGCAATATCAGACCACCAATGGAAAGAGAGAAGTCAAAGATGAAGAATAAAGTATTACTATGCGGTTTGATCGCCGCGTTGGTGGCCAGCGCGGCGTGCACTTCGACCGCCCCGGCCAACGCCAACAAGACGACCAATACGACCACCACGACGACGGTCACCAACACGGCCAACAGGACGACTCCCCCGGCCTCGAACACGACAAACACGGCGACCACCAATACAAGCTCGACGAGCAATTCCGCCAACGCGACGGAAGGCAAGCAGGATTTCACCCTCGTCAATGCGACGGGCGTAGAGATCAATAAGGTTTTCATCTCCCCGCATGATTCCGACGACTGGGAAGAGGACATCCTGGGGCAGGACACACTGCCCAACGGCCAGAGCGTTGACATCAAATTCCACCGCGATGAGAAAGCGGCGATGTGGGATTTGAAGGTCGAGGACAAGTCCGGCAACAGCATCGAATGGGAAAATCTCAACCTGCTGGAAATTGCCAAGGTCACACTGCACTACGAGAATGGCAAGGCGACTGCCGTCACTGAATAGCGCGTGACGGGACGGCTGCCTTTGACCAGCTCCGCTGAGGCATTGGCCCAAAGAATGTTTTGGGCCAATGCCTCAAAGAATGTTAAGATCGGCGACGGCAACCGAAAGAGCCGGACGCGCGCCGAAAAGACGAGCGGCCAGACTCAGGGCAATACGCAGTCGCGGCAGCCAGCCAGTCGCCGCAGCCGAAAGGCAGCATCCCTTCAATCAACTCGGAGCCGAACGACGATCACCTATGCGATAACACTCTCGTAAGCACGTCGTCGCGTCATCAACCGTTTATCCACGCAGTTGTATCTTTCTCCTCTTGCACTGCACTATCAGGCGCTTCGTTCGCCATCAACCAATCAACTCGAAAGGATTCACCCGGACAATGAAATACGTTTCCCTTATCACCCTTCGCCGCCTGGCAGCGCTCGTCGCCGTCTGCGCGCTTTCAATGATGCTCATGCCCGCAGGCCAAGCCCAGGGCAAGCAGGATTTCACCCTCGTCAACCAGACGGGCGTGTCAATTAACGAGCTGTATGTCTCTCCGCATACCACCAACGACTGGGAAGAGGACATCCTGGGGCAGGACACGCTGGCCAACGGCGCGAGCGTTGACATCACCTTCAGCCGCAGTGAGCGCGCCGCCAAGTGGGACTTGAAGGTCGTCGACAAGGATGGCAACAGCATCGAATGGGAAAACCTGAACCTGCTGGAAATCTCCAAAGTCACGCTGCACTACAAAAACGGCAGAGCATGGGCCGACGTGGAATAACGCCTGAGCAGGGCTTGATAGTGGTTTGCCAATGAGCGCGAGCATTGAGCGCTGAATGCAGGTCAGCACCGCCTCCATTGGCAGCTCCTATAGCCCGCACGGCATCCGAAGAAAGAGAGCGGCGAGAGTCAGGTTGACTCTCGCCGCTCTCTCTTTCTTCTACTCTCAACGGCCAATCACTCTTGCAGGCCACGCTTCAGGTCGGCAGTTGGCGCGGACGCGGAGGCTGTGGCGTAGTGCCGTCGTCCTGGCCCGAGCGCTTCTCGCCCGTCGCGTCGAACATCTCCTTGACAGCGCCGATGCTCGACAGCATGCCCGAAGTCTCGACCGGCATGAAGATCACCTTGGAGTTATTGCCGCGCGTCATGTCGCGCAGGGACTCTATGTAGCGTGCCGTAATCAGGTATTGCGCGGGGTTGCCGTGGCCCTGCATGGCCTGCGCGATACGCGCGATGGCTTCGGATTCGGCGGCGGCGGCGCGAAGGCGTGCCTGCGCCGCGCCGTCCGCCTGTAGGATGGCGGACTCCTTCTCACCCTCGGAGCGTGTGACGGCTGCCTGCTTTTCTCCCTCGGCTCGCGTGATGGCGGCCTGCTTCTCGCCTTCAGCCTGAAGGACCAGGGCGCGACGGTTGCGCTCGGCGGTCATCTGCTTCTCCATCGTCAGGCGCACATCTTCGGGCGGGTTGATGTTCTTGACATCAACGCGCGTCACCTTGACGCCCCACTTGTCCGTCGCTTCATCCAGAATCAGACGCAGCTTGGCGTTGATCTGATCGCGCGAAGAGAGCGTGTGATCCAAGTCCATATCGCCCATCACGGCGCGCATGCCCGTGATCGTCAACTGCACTATACCGCCGACGAGATCGGCCACTTCGTAGACGGCCTTGATCGGGTCTGTGATCTGCCAGTAGACGACGGAGTCAACGTGAATCGTCACATTATCGCGCGTGATGACGGGTTGCGGCGGAAGGTCTATAAAAAGCTCGCGCAGGTCTATGGAAGAGAGACCGGGCCGCGTGTTCGTCCAGTAAACGCTGCGGGGCTTATCGAAGAACGGCACGATGATGTTGAGGCCGCCGGTCGCTACGCGGCTGAAACGGCCCAGGCGCTCGATCAGCATGACGGTCGCCTGCGGGACGATCTTGATCGTCTTGACGGCGATAACCAGCATGGCGATGGCGATGAAAGCAAAGAAAAAGAGCAGCAAAGCGGCTCCGGCTTCGGCCTGGAATAAGAGTAGGGAGAGGGATGCTGGCATCATTGTATACCTCCGAAATCAGGGGATGAGACGCGCTCACGCATGAGTGCATCTTCGATCAAGAAATTTTGTAGCCGGAACTATAACGGATTGTGCCCTTCCGGCCAAAGGGCCGGAGGCGGCGTTTGCCAGCCGCCCAGCGCCTCTTCGACCAGAGTGGCCGCCGCGAGCACGGCCTCTTCCTGAAATGGCCGACCGATGATCTGCACGCCGATGGGCAAGCCTTCGGGCGAGCGCCCCGCAGGCACACAGGCTGCGGGCAGACCATAGACATTGAAGGTCTGAGAGTAGCCGAAAGCGCGAAAGACTCCGAGCGTGTGGCCGCCGACCGCCAAGCGGCGCGTGCCGTGCTCAAACGCCTGACTTGCGCCCACGGGCGCGATGATGAGCGGCCACTCTTCCATCCATTCGACCAGCGCCGCGCGCAGGCGGTCTCGCTCTTCCCATGCGCTTAGGAACCGATCAAGCGCAGGCGGCGGCCCATCCCTCATTGAAGCCAGCATGAATCGCACGAACGGGCCAGCCTCCTCTTCACGTCCGCGATAGATGTCGAGCAGATGGCCCAGTATGGCCCGCGAAAAAAGTGACAGCCAGAGGTCTGGCCCACGACTGATGCCGGGCGGCAATACTTCAGTTGCCACCAACCCGGCCTCTTCCAGAGCGCTTGCAGCCGCGCGCACAGCAAGGCGCGTGCTCTCGGTCACAGGCGTCGAGCCGTCGTCCGTGTACCAGGCGACGCGCCAGCCCTGAAGACGCAAACGTCCCGTTTCGCGCGCGCGCTCCAATGGAGCCGAGACAAACTCCGGCGCGTTGAATCCCGCGATCACGCTCAGCATGAGCGAGAGGTCTTCGACTCGTCGCGCCATGGGCCCAATCGTCGCGCCGAGCGAGTAAGGCCCGGTCGAGGGCGGAAAGTGTCCGGCGCCGGGCACACGCCCGGTCGTCGGCTTCAATCCGGCAATCCCGCAGAAGTGGGCCGGGATGCGAATCGAGCCGGAGAGGTCGCTGCCGAGGCCCGCCGCAGAGAAGCAGCCTGTGATCGCCGCCGCCTCGCCTCCGCTAGACCCGCCCGCCGTCAGTCGCAGGTCATGCGGATTGTTCGTGCGCCCGAACAAGGGATTGTCCGACTCATAAGTCAGAGCCATCTCCGAGACGTTCGTCTTACCGAGCACTATCGCGCCCGCGGTCTTTAACCGCGCCACCGCCGGGGCATCTTCGGCAGGGACATGCCGGGCGCGCACAACCGAGCCGCTCGTCGCAGGCAGCCCCTGAGTCTCAATCGTATCCTTGATCGTCAAGGGCACACCATGCAGCGCGCCCAACACCTCCCCGCGCATGACCCTATCTTCCGCTTCGCGCGCACGTTCCAACAGATCGGGCGCGAGCGTCACGACAGCGTTCCACTGCGGATTGAATCTCTCTATCCGTCGCAGGTACGCTTCGGCCACCTCGACGGGCGATACAGCACGCGCGCGAATCAATTCCGCGAGCCTCGTCGCCGAACTTTTTATCAACTCATCAGACAGCTTCCCTTCCCCCTTTAACTACAGTGACGAGCCGCAAGTGACGAGTTAAGAACTTAAGAACTATCCAGGCTCGTCACTTGTCACTCGTCACTTTTCACTGCTTTCTTGTCGCTGCCTTTCAGCAGCTCTATGAACTTGCGTGCGGCTGCGCCGAGCGTGCGGTCGCTGCGGTGAATGACGCCGACGGTGCGCGTCCATTCCGGCCCGGCCAGGGCGACGACGGCGAGCTGGCCGCTGCGCTGCTCGTCGAGCACGCTCGGGCGCGGCACGATGGCCACGCCGAAACCGACTTCGACCGCGCGCTTGATCGTCTCAATGTTATCGAACTCGGCGACGCGGCGGACAGTAACGCCGTGCGCTTTCAGTATGCGGTCGGTGGCACGCCTGGTCGGGATGTCGCGCTCGAAGAGCACGAAGTCCTGATGCTGTAGCTCAGCCGCACGGATTTTGCGGCGCGTCGCCAGCGGGTGTGAAGGCGGGCAGATGAGCACCAGCCGGTCGCCGGGCAGAGATACGATGTTGAGACCGCGCCGCTTTTCCGGGTAGGCGACGACGCCTAGATCGACCGCCCCGCTCAGGACATCGCGCACGATGCGCGTCGTGCGACTGTATTCGAGATCGATCTTGGCCGACGGGTAAAGGGCCATAAAGCGGCGCACGGCCTGCGGCAGCTCGTGCAGGCCGATGCTATAGACGGTCGCCACGCGCACCCGCCCGCTGATCGTTCCGTCAAGGCCGCGCAAGCGTTCCTGTAACTGTGCGTAGGCGGCGAGCACGTTGCGGCTCTCCTCGTAGAAGGCTTCACCCGTATCCGTCAGGCGCACCTCGCGGCGGCCCCGCACACGCTCAAGCAGACGCCGCTTGAACTTCTCTTCCAGGCCGCGCACCTGCTGGCTGACCGCCGACTGCGTGACGAAGTTTCGCTCCGCCGCCTGCGAAAAGCTCTGCGTCTCGGCAAGGTCGCAAAAGATTTTCAGAGTCTCAAGTTGCATAAGGCAGAATTCAGGACTCCGAGACTCAGAAGTCAGAATAAAAGCAAAGCCTTTCATTCTGTGTTCTGTGTCCTGAGTTCTGAGTCCTGAATTATAAGTTTAGCTGAATTGGATACGCAATATTTTTCATTTTACCTTATAAGCTGGCGGGTCTTATCATGTATCAGATGATGTGGTGGGGGAGACTTCAGGAGAAGTAAGGACGGGCGGCGGGAGATGGCTGTCTATAGCTCTGAGCTGACGCTGCGCGAGGCGCGCGCAAAATATTTCGCGCTCAATAATTTCGGCGCGGGCGGCGGATACCAGGACCGCTGGGTGCGGGTCGAGTACGGGTGGCTGCGCTTCTATTTTCCCAACACGCGTGCGCGCGTGCGAGCGGTCAGGTATCACGACCTGCATCATATCCTGACGGAGTACAGCACGACGATGGAGGGCGAGACGGAGATCAGCGCCTGGGAGATTGCGACGGGATGCCCGGCCAACTACGCCGCCTAGGTTCTCAACCTGCTCGGCTTCGGCTTCGGGCTGTTGATAAACCGGCGCGGCGTCTACAGGGCTTTCGTGCGTGGGCGCTATAGCTCAAATCTCTACGCGCTGCCCTTCGACGACGCTCTTCTGTCGAGCAAGGTGGGAGAGATGCGTTGCGCGCTTCGACTGGACAGGCAGCACATCGCGCCCGGAGGGGCGGACAGGCGGGCTTTCGCGTTGTGGTCTGCGACGAGCTTTGTGACGTTGATGACAGGCTATGCGCTCATCCTGGGCCCTGTGGTTCTGCTCTTGATCTGGCTTTCAGGCTTGTTGCGCGGTTGAAGAAAGAGGCGCGGGCCGGGAGGCGCGGGCGGGCCGTCAAGGTTGCTTTTCGGGCGCTGGCCGTTATAATTCCAGGCGTTCGAACCGAATCCAGCTAACCCGCACTTTTTTGTAGACCGTCAGCTTTGCTCTAGACAGCCTTGCGGCGAAGGAGTGTTTTCCAAAGGTATGGCTATTCGTTTAAGCAGGACATTCATCTTACGCAAGCTTCACCAGTTGTCGGGCATCGTCCCGCTCGGCGCTTTTCTGCTGGAGCATTTTTATACCAACTCGAAGGCGGTCAATCCTGAGTGGGGTGCGACGAATTTCAACACGGCGGTCGCAGACCTCCAGGCGATCCCCTACATCCTTCTCGTCGAAACCACCTTTATCTTTATCCCGCTGCTCTATCATGCCGTCTACGGGCTCGTCATTACCTGGGAGATGCGGCCCAACAATATCTCTTACCCGTACCCGCGCAACTGGTTCTACACCATTCAGCGCATCACCGGCATCATTCTCTTTTTCTTCATCGCCTTTCACGTCCTCAATTTCCGTTTCGGCATCATCCCCGGCCTCGGCACGTACGGGAGGCCGGTCGCGCATCACCCGAACGAAGCCTTTGCCATCGTCGCCGCGGAGTTCGGCATCACCTGGATATTCGTGCTCTACCTGGTCGGCATCACGGCGACCGTGTGGCACTTCGCCAACGGCATCTGGCTATTTCTGGTTGACTGGGGCATCGCCATCGGCGGGCGGGCGCAACGGCTCTCGGGCTATGCCTGCATCGCGTTCGGCGCGGTGCTGCTCGTGGTCGGCATCAATGCCATGACGGCCTTTCTTCAAAAGGGAGGCGTGCTGGGAGGACTACTTTATTAATGGCAAATGCAGGAAGCAACGGCATCAAAATAGCTATCGTCGGCGGCGGGCTGGCGGGTCTGGCGGCGGCCATGAAGATCGCCGAGGCGGGCCACTCGGTTGACCTCTTCTCCATCGTGCCCGTCAAACGCTCGCACTCGGTCTGCGCGCAGGGCGGCATCAACGGCGCGGTCAATACGAAAGGCGAAGGCGATTCGACCTGGGAACATTTCGACGACACGGTCTACGGCGGAGACTTTCTGGCCAACCAGCCGCCGGCCCGCGCCATGTGCGAGATGGCTCCTGCCATCATCTACCTCTTCGACCGCATGGGCGTTCCCTTCTCGCGCACCAAGGAAGGCTTGCTGGACTTTCGTCGCTTCGGCGGCACGAAGCATCATCGCACGGCGTTTGCCGGAGCGAGCACGGGCCAACAGCTTCTCTACGCTCTGGACGAGCAGGTCAGGCGCTACGAGGTCGGAGGCCAGGTGCAGAAGTATGAAGGCTGGGAGATGATGTCGCTCATTCTTGACGACCACGGGGTCTGTCGCGGGCTGGTGGCGATGAACTTGCAGACGCTTGAGCTGAAAGCCTTCAAGGCCGATGCCGTGATTATGGCGACGGGCGGGCCCGGACTGATCTTCGGCAAATCAACTAACTCTATGGTCTGCACTGGCTCGGCGGTCTCTGCCTGCTACCAGCAGGGCGCAAAATACGCCAACGGAGAGTTCATACAGGTGCATCCGACCTCGATTCCGGGCGAAGACAAGCTGCGTTTGATGTCCGAGTCTGCGCGCGGCGAGGGCGGTCGCGTCTGGGTTCCGCGCCAGACGGGCGACCCGCGCTCTCCCTCTTCCATCCCTGAAAGCGAGCGCTGGTATTTTCTGGAAGAGAAGTATCCGGCCTACGGCAACCTTGTGCCGCGCGACATCGCCACGCGCGAGATCTTTCAGGTCTGCCTCGAAGGCAAAGGCATTGGCGGCGACAATCAGGTCTATCTGGACCTCTCGCACATCCCTGCGGAAACCTTAGACCGCAAGCTCGGAGCGATCCTGGAAATCTACGAGATGTTTGTCGGCGACGACCCGCGCCATGTGCCCATGCGTATCTTTCCGGGCGTGCATTATTCGATGGGCGGCCTGTGGGTAGACTTTGAACAGCGGACGAACATACCGGGGCTGCTCGCCGCAGGCGAGTGCGACTATTCGATTCACGGCGCGAACCGTCTCGGCGCTAATTCGCTGGTGAGCTGCGTCTACGGCGGCTTCATCGCCGCGCCCGCCGCCATCGAGTTCGCCAAGAACGTCGAGCGCAACGGAGGCTCGGACGGCTCAAGGCTCTACGAGCAGGAGTTGAAGCGGCAGGAGGAGATCAACGACGCGCTCATCAAACAATCCGGCACGGAGAATCAATACAAGCTGCACGAAGAGATGGGCAAGTGGATGACGGACAACGTGACGGTCGTACGCTACAACGACAAGTTGCAGGCGACAGACAATCATCTGCTTGAATTGATGGATCGCTACCGGCGCATCTCCATCAACGACTCCAACCTCTGGGCGACGATGGCGCTGCCGCACGCTCGTCACCTGAAGAACATGTTGGAGCTGGCGCGCGTCATAACGCTCGGCGCGCTCAATCGCAACGAATCGCGCGGCGCGCATTACAAGCCCGACTTTCCGAACCGCGACGACGAGAATTTCTTAAAGACGACGATTGCGGAGTTTTCCGGCGAGGGCCCGGTCATCTCTTACGAGCCCGTCGATATCTCCCTGATCGTGCCGCGCAAGCGTGATTACAGCAAGGGTAAACAGGAGAAACAGACGGCGACGGTCGCAGCGTCGGCAACAGCAGCCACGACGGCGCTGCCGCCCAAAGACGGAGCGCCGCAGGTTCCCGCCGAAGGGTGGGAGCAGAAGCCCAAAGATTTGACGGGCCCAGCCGTGTGGAATCAGAACAAAGAGGAAGTCCGCGATGTCAATCACGGCGAGGCGGAGACCAGGCAGCAGCAGGGCAAATCAATAGAGGAGGCAGGGGGGAAATCCGACGAGCTATGAGCGCCCAGAAACCAGAACACACAGCACAGAGAAGGGAGACGGCGCGGCGCAACACGCCGAAGTCGGTCGAGATACGCATACGCCGACGCGAAAAGCCGGACGCCGCTCAATACTGGGAGACCTTCGAGATTCCCTATCGCCCGAACCTCAACATCATCTCCTGCCTGATGGAGATTCAAAAGAATCCCGTCACGAAGGACGGCAAGCGCACGACGCCTCCCGTCTGGAACATGAACTGCCTGGAACAGGTCTGCGGCATCTGCACGATGATCATCAACGGTCGCGTGCGTCAATCCTGCTCCGCGCTCGTTGATCAGCTAGACCAGCCGATCACGCTGGAACCGATGTCTAAGTTCCCGAACGTGCGCGACCTCGTCGTTGACCGCCAGCGCATGTTCGAGCACCTCAAGCGCGTCCACGCCTGGATAGAGATCGACGGCACGCACGACCTGGGCCCGGGCCCGCGCATGGATCAGGATGAAGTGGCCGAGCGCTACGCCTACTCGCGCTGCATGACTTGCGGCTGCTGCCTCGAAGCCTGCCCGCAATACGACGGCGACCAGTACATCGGCCCGCAGGCCATCGCACAGGTGCGCCTCATGAACATGCACCCGTCGGGTAAGATGACGCGCGACGAAAGATTGGAAGCCATCGTGCAGGAGGACGGCATCACCAACTGCGGCAACGCTCAGAACTGCGTCAAGGTCTGCCCGATGTCCATCCCGCTCACCAAGGCCATCTACGAAGAGAACCGCGAGACGGTCGTTCACGGCCTGTTCGGATGGCTCAAGCATTAAGCTTCACGCGCCTCAAAGTCTTTAACATGAGGGGAGCCGCCAGGCAGATTCTAACAGGATGGACAGGATGAAAGACAAAAGCATTGCTCGATGAATCTGTCCATGCTTTTTCTTTATCCTGACAATCTCTGTCCCTCCCTGTTAAATTTCCTTCGTAGCATTCTTGCCGGACGGGAAGATTTGCTCTGATAAAGTCGGATGGTAAATTTCCGGCTCGAATGATAAGCTCTGCGCCCATCAGCCGGCGACGGTTGATGCCCGCATATAGATGACGATTCCGCCCGGAACACGCTTCGGTCGTTACGAGGTTCGCTCCCCAATTGGCGCTGGCGGCATGGGCGAGGTTTATCTGGCCGAGGACACGCAGCTCGACCGCACCGTCGCTTTAAAGGTGCTTCCCGCAGAAATCGCCGCCGACCAGCAGCGCATGCAGCGCTTCATACAGGAAGCCAAGGCCGCCTCCGCGCTCAATCATCCCAACATCCTGACCATCTACGGCATCGGAGAGGCGGACTCCGCCTGTTTTATCGCCACCGAGTTCATCGCCGGGATCACGCTCCGTGAGCGCTTGCGGAAAGAGCGGATGGAGATTACCGACGTGCTGGACGTTGGGGTGCAGGTCGCCTCCGCCCTCTCCGCCGCGCACGAAGCGGGGATAGTGCACCGCGACATCAAGCCGGAAAACATCATGCTCAGGCCCGACGGCTACGTGAAGGTGCTGGACTTCGGCCTCGCCAAGCTGACGGAGAAAGCCTCTAATCGAAAACAGACGGACGCTTCGACCCTGCTTGAGACAGACCCGGGCGTCGTCATGGGCACTATCGTTTACATGTCGCCGGAACAGGCGCGCGGCATGACCGTGGATGGACGAAGCGATGTCTGGAGCCTCGGCATCGTGCTCTACGAGATGATCGCGGGCCGCCCTCCCTTCCAGGGCGAGACCAAGAGCGACGTGATCTCGCTCATACTGCAAAGGGAGCCGCCGCCGCTCGCGCGCTTCGCTCACCGTGTTCCCGCAGAGCTTGAGCGCATCGTGATGAAAGCGCTCGCCAAAGACAGCGAAGAGCGCTACCAGGGAATCAAGGATTTGATGATCGACCTGCGCCGTCTCAAGCAACGCATGGAGGTTGACGCAGAGATTGAGCGCACGGGCTCCGGCGCTCTATCCGGCTCCGGTCAGATTGTCGCAAGCGGCGGGCAAACACTGCCGGCGAACATGCACATCTCGGGGGCGCGCACCGATGAAGTCGGGGCGGCGCGTCCCACTTCGAGCGCCGAGTACATCGTCAGCGAGATCAGGCAGCATAAGAGATGGTTCTTCCCCGCAGCGGCGGCCATCCTGCTCTTTGCTGCGGGCCTTCTCTATCTCTATTTCATGCAGAGCAGTCGAACGGCGATAGACTCCATAGCCGTCCTGCCGCTCGTCAACGCCAACAACGACCCGAACACCGATTTTCTCTCCGACGGGATTACGGAAAGCCTCATCAACAGCCTGTCGCAGATACCGGAACTGCGCGTCATGGCACGCAGCACGGCCTTTCGTTACAAGGGGCAGGAGCTTGACCCGCAAAAGATCGGGCACGAGCTGGACGTGCGCGCCGTCCTGACTGGAAAGGTGCTTCAGCGGGGTGACATGCTGACCATTCAGGTCGACCTGGTGGACACGCGCGACGGCTCGCAGCTTTGGGGCGAGCAGTACAATCGCAGAATCTCAGACCTGCTCGCCGTGCAGCAGAACATCTCGCGCGAAGTCTCCGAGAAGCTGCGCCTCAAACTCTCCGGCGAGCAGAAAGAGCAACTGACCAAACGCTACACAGAGAGCACCGAAGCCTATGAGCTTTACCTGCGCGGCCGCTACCACTGGAACCGTCGCACGACCGACGGCCTGATGAAAGGGATAGACTATTTTCAGCAGGCCATCAAGGCCGACCAGAACTACGCACTCGCTTATGCCGGGCTGGCCGATTCCTACAACGTGCTCAGCACCAACGCCGTGCTTCCGCCGAAGGATGCTTTCCCCAAAGCGAAGGAGGCGGCACAAAAGGCGCTCGCTTTAGACGACACGCTCGCCGAAGCTCATACTTCCCTGGCTTTCATCAAGACCGTCTACGAATGGGACTGGCAGGGAGCGGAGCGTGAATTCAAACGCGCCATAGAGCTTAATCCGAACTACTCCAACGCACACTATTTTTACGGCTTCGCGCACCTGCTCTCGATGGGACGGATGGAAGAAGCCAGCACGGAGCTGAAACGCGCGCTCGCGCTAGACCCCTTCTCGCTGATCTTCAATACCAACCTGGGGAGAACCTATCACCTTGCGCGCCAGTACGATAAAGCCATCGAGCAGTATCGCAAGACGCTCGAAATGGACGCGACCTTCCCGCGCGCGCACGAGCGCCTGCAAGAAGCTTATGAGCAAAAGGGGATGTACCAGGAGGCCGTCGCCGACCTCGAACGGGTCAACCCGGAATTCGGGTCGCGGCTCAGAGCGGCCTATGAGAAATCAGGAGTCCGGGGCTACTGGCTGATGCGCATTGAGCTTGATAAAGAGTCACAGCAAACCTACATCTCACCATATTTCACAGCCGTCAAATACGCCGCGCTGGGCGATAAAGATCGTGCGTTCGACTCCCTGGAGCAGGCTTACAGGGAGCGCGACACCTGGCTCGTTCACCTCAAGGTTGACCCTATGCTCGACAGCCTTCGCTCAGACCCCAGATACACGACCCTTCTCGCCAACATGAACCTCTCGCACTGAACCGTCCGCTCACAGCGGGCAGCGCCAATAAATTTACTTGCCATCAGGGGCCGATCTGTATAAACTCGATTACAGGCTGGCATGGTCGCTCTCCGCCGCCTTTCCACTCTCTCCAAAAGTCACCCCTCGGGAGTTTTTTTACACACATGATCGAACCCCATTCTGTAATCAAGCAGAAGACAGATACGTTTGCGCGCGCCTGTGCGCGCATCAACGACGCGCACACGCCGCAGGACATATTGGAGGCCCTCACGTTCGAGCAGCAGGCTTCACGTCCCGTGCCCTTCGATTCTTGCAGCCTGGTTCTGCCCGCTTCGGACGGTAAAGGAATCCGCATCTGGCGCGCACCGCGTAACACCCAGGCGGGCGAGACGATGGCGGCCACGCCCCTGAGGACGGATGAAGGCGTTCTCACGCGTGTCTTGAATGAGGGCGCGTCAGGGCTGCTCAGCGTGGGCCAGTTGAAAGACGCCGCTGCGGAGAACGCTTTCGGGCGCGACGCGCAATCGGCTCTCGCGCTGCCGCTCTCTTTTGACGGCAGGTGCCTGGGGCTTCTCTGTTTCGCAAGTGCGAGCGCGGACGCCTACACCGCCGGGGATAGGGAAAGGCTCATGCCTCTGGCCGATCATGTGGCCGCCGTGGCGCAGGCCGTTCTGCTGCGCGAGCGACTTGAGATTGTGACGGAAGCCGAGCGCGAGATCGCGCGCCTCAAGAGCGGTTTCGTCAACACTCTCGTGCGCGATATACGTTTTCCTTTGACGAGCGTCCTCGGCCTGCTGGAACTCTTCGAGTCGAAGCTGCAAGCCAGGGAGCCTTTCGATATGGAAGATCGTCAACTGCTCGGCTCGGCCCTGGAAAACGGCGACCGCATGCGCCGACTCCTGGACGATCATCTGGAAGTGGCCCAGCAACAGGACAGGCCGCTCTCTCTCAAGCTGGAAGACGTTAACGTCCTCGGACTGCTGGAAGAGGTGGCAGAGCCTTTACGCGGAGAAGCGGCGCTGCGCGGCGTCGAGCTTAACGTCAACATCAGCATGCGCGACCTGACGATGCATGTTGATAGCAGGCAGGCTCGCCGCGCGCTCTGCCATATCCTGACCGTAGCGCTCGACGCGACACCCGACGGCGGCGCTGTTCAGATAGAGGCGCAGGCGATCACAGGGACGCGCGTCGGCGACGAAGGACGGCGACTCGTCGTCATCAACGTCGCGGATTCCGGCAAAGGCATCGCCCCGGAAGAAGTGCCTTTCGTCTTCGATGCTTTCTGGCAGTCGAGCGACCTGCGTACGAACGTCGTGCGCGGCGTTGGCTTGGCGATTGCCAAGCGTGTGGCCGCAGCCCACGGCGGCAACGTCTCCGTGCGCAGCCAGGTCGGCACAGGCACTATCTATTCGCTCATCCTGCCCGCCAGCCAGCAGAATCAGGCTCCCGACGCACATCGCATCCTGATCGTCGACGACGTGCCGGAGATACTGCTTCTCCTGCGCAAGCTCGTGGCGCGTATGGGTTATCAGGTGGAGATTGCTCCCCTCGCCGTGGAGGCGCTCGAAATACTGCGCGCCAAGCGTATCGATCTGTTGCTCACGGATTGGTCAATGCCTGGCATGAACGGCGGCGAGTTGATACGGACACTCAAGAGCGATGAGCAACTGGGCCACATTCCGACCATCGTCCTCACCGGCCACGACACTGAGGTGGAGCGAACTGAAGCGCACGCCGCAGGCTGTGATCGCTTTCTCGTCAAGCCCATCAAGCGCGACGAGCTACAGAGAGTAATCTCCGAACTGTTAACAACGACCGCCAGTAAAGCGGTAAGCTAAAAGAGAACGGGCAAAGGCAAAAGGTAAAAGTACGGACGAAAGACTCGCTCTCGTCGCTTCACTTTACCTTTTGCCTTTTCACTTCTGCCTGCTTCAGATTCCGAGCACGTTGACGAGCTCCTGTACGGAGGCCGCGCTCTTTTGCAGAGCGATGCGCTCTTCGGCTGTGAGGTTGATCTCGATGATCTGCTCAAGACCCTTTGCGCCGAGCTTACAAGGCACGCCGACGTAAAGACCGTTGACGCCGTACTCGCCTTCCAGATAGGCGGCGCACGGCAGAATCTTCTTCTTGTCTTTGAGAATCGCTTCGGTCATCTCGACCGATGCAGCCGACGGCGCGTAGTAAGCCGAGCCGGTCTTGAGGAGCGAGACGATCTCCGCGCCGCCGTTGGCCGTCCGCTTCACAATCGCATCGATCTGTTCTTTCGGCAGCAGCTCCGTGATCGGTATCCCCGCGCACGTCGAGTAACGCGGCAGCGGAACCATCGTATCGCCGTGGCCGCCGAGCACAAACGCCGTGATGTTTTCGACCGACACGTCCAGAGCCTCTGCCAGAAAGCATCGCATGCGCGCCGAATCGAGCACGCCCGCCATGCCTATGACGCGATGCTTGGGGAAGCCCGAGCGACGAAACGCCACCTGGCACATCGCGTCGAGCGGGTTCGAGACGATAATCAGGATTGAATCGGGCGAAAACTTGACGACCTGCTCGACGACTTTCGTTACGATGTCGGCGTTCGTCTTCAAAAGATCATCGCGGCTCATGCCCGGCTTGCGCGGGAGCCCGGCGGTGATGATCACAACGTCGGAGTCCTTGGTCAAAGCGTAGTCGTTGGTCGAGCCGACCATTCGCGCGTCGAAGCCCTCAATCGGCGCGGCCTGCGCCAGGTCCAGGGACTTGCCCTGCGGCACGCCTTCCATGATGTCAACCAGCACGACATCTCCCAGCTCTTTGCTTGCGAGCCAGTGCGCCGCCGTCGCGCCGACGTTTCCCGCGCCCACCACAGTAATCTTGTTTCGCTTGCCCATCACTTTTTGAGTCCTTTCGATTGAAGTCACCGATCAGTTATAGGCCGCTCAGTTGACGAATCACGCTCGCTCGTCGGCTGCTGCTGCATATTTGCTATGATTAGGATATGAAAGAGCGCGAGTGTACAGTTGCGCCGCGGTGAGTGTCAAGATAAGCCGCACGGCGCTCAGGCTGAGCGCCCCAGCTTGCTGCCGCTCAACGCTAAAACCTGATGCCTATACGCGACCTGATAAAGATATTCTTCGCCGCACCCTCGCGCGCCAAGCGCGAGACGAAACGGGAGCGCTCAGCAGGTGAAGAGGGCGACGCGACCGACCCGTTCGATCCCTTTCCCGAACCAGTCCGCATAGAGATCAGCGACGTATTCGACCTGCACTCGATAGCGCCGCGCGACGTAAAGCGCGTCGTCGAAGAATATTTAATCGAAGCTCAAGCGGCGGGCTATCGCAGCGTGCGGATTATTCACGGCAAGGGCAGAGGCGTGCAGCGCGAGGTGGTGCGCGCTGTTCTGTCGCGGACTCCCTTTGTCGAAGCCTGGACGGATGCGCCGCCCGCTGCCGGTGGCTGGGGAGCGACCATCGCTCATCTCTCACCAGAGAGAGGGGCAAAGCAGAATTGACAGGGATGGACAGAGATTGCCGGGATAAGAACTAAAAGCAGGATGAAAGATGAAAGCATTGCTGCTTGAATTTATCATCGCTTGCTCTTTATCCTGACCATCTCTGTCCATCCCTGTTGACCCCTTCTCAGGCGCTCTTAATTTTTCGGGAAGACCATCAGGTGCGGGATGAAATCGTCTACGACCTTGCAGGCTCCCTGCACGTCCTGCGATTCAAAACGCACTTCGGTTCCCTTCCCGATGGCGGCGAACTGCTCGGGCATGGCGCTCTGAATCTGCTTGAAAATCTGCTCGACGGTGATGGCGGGAAACTTCACCCCTTCGTCCAGCGAGTCCAGGTAGTAGCTGCGGACAAGCTTCGGTAGTTTCTTGCGACACAGTTCGGCAGACCCGAAGACATCGCCCCCGGCAAACCCGTCTTTGATGAAGGCGAAGAACCCGACCTGCTTATCCTGGTGCGGAATCTCCTGCTCCATCTTCGACGCGCCTTCCGCTCGACTCTCGAAGATGTCGCTCATCGCCATCGTGTCGCTCGTCACGTTCATGCGCGCGGATTTCATAGAGATGTCGTCCCAGATGCGCGACTGGTCTGCGGTGTAGCTGCCGGTCGCGCGCAGGCTGCTCGTGACATCACGATGCTTCTGGCGGCGCAGGCTCGGGTAGGAGAATGAATCGCCGGTCGAAAACTCTTTCGAGGTATAGCGCCAGCGCCCCTGCTCGACGCAGGAGACGGGCGTCACGACGCTCGAATGCGCCGGGACGATGATCGTCGTATTGACGATGCGGTTCTGCTTGGCCCCGATCAACTCCTCGCCATCGAGGATGAGTATGTCTTTGAGTGATTTGTTGGTGACCTGCAAGTTCGGCACGCTTCCCTGTTCGGAGACCTCCGTAATCTCGACCATGTTCTGCTTGAGCGCCTCTTCGAGCTCAAGGTAGGGCAGAATTTTCTCTTCTTTGATGAAAAGCGGGATCAGACGAAGCCCATTGACCGTGATCCTGTCGCCGGTGTAGAGATTTTCGATAAAGTTATTCAGTGTTTTCATTCGATTACTCCTCTGATATGCATTGACCATTTAAGCTTGACGACGATTGTGCTGGTCGGCTTTTGCCAACTGGCGAGGGTGTGCAGACTGTTCTAAGCCAAATGCTTTGAGGAGTCAATGGCCGCTCTCAGCACAAGCGGGAGAGGCCGCTGGCGAGCCCGAACAGCTCATCCCAGGTTGGCATGACAGACAGGACAGACGCGCGTCTCCTGCTTCATCAACAGGCCGATCCAGCAGAGCGGCAGGCAAAAGAAGAGCAGCAGCACAAAGATCAGCATCCCTTCGGAAGAGACCTTGCTCTCGACAATGGGCAGGTAAGCCGCGCCGCACCTCGGACACCTGTAACCGGCGACGGCTGGTGGGGCCGCGTAGGGCTGCGCGACGGCGGGCGGCGAGCCTTCCGCCCAGCCGTAAGGCGGCGGCGGCGTGTATTCCTTTTGCTGCGTGGCCTGAGGCTGCGGAGCGAGGCTCGTCCCGCAGAACCGGCAGATACGCACGGCATCGTCGTTGAACTGCCCGCAGTTGCGACAAGCAACCATTTCATCATTCCTCTTGAGAGAAGAGTTCCCTGGCGCGCAATCGGCCAACGCCCGGCTGGGCTCAAAGCGCCAGCGCCTGCGCGCTGTCGGCCCGCGCGCGCAAAGTAACGTATACAGCAGATGGCGGTAAATCGAAAGATTGAAAGTTAACTGCCGCCAGGCGGAGTGCCTGAAGCGGCGGCGGCCAGCGATGCCGGCGGAAAGCGTCTAGGCATCGAAGATTTGCCGCAGGTGATGCTTCATATGTCCGATGTAGTCGCGGATCAGGTATTCGAGAGTCGCGGGCTCGCTTTCGCTCAACACTCGCCAGGCTATCTTGTGCAGACTGTGCTCGCGGTGAATCCTTGTAAGCTCTTGCGCCGGTATATGCGAGACTAGGTGCAGCAAATGCAGGTTGTAGGTCTTCCACAGCTCGACCAGGAGCGGCCATGATGCCTGCTGGTAATGCTGCACGGCGACCCACTCTTCCTGCGCGTAGCCAGGAAAGACCAGGTGGTCTTGAAACTGTGCACGAACGAAACGCTGATGATTATTGGCGGCGGAATCAACCAGGTGGCCCAAGACCTCTTTGGGCGACCATTTATCGGGTGCGCGCCTCTCTTCGCTCTCCGCCTCAGAGAGCACAAGCAATCGCTCAGCGCCGCTCTCTATCGTCAGCCTGAAATCTTCAAGAGCATCCTTCATCGCCGATCACCTCACGCTGGCTGTCGCTTGCGCTTCTCTGCCGAGCGATGGCGCTCCAACGCACTCGACAAGCCGCCAAATACCCCGGCCTCGTGTCCTTCGCATTTTACAGGAAGAATGACCCGCTGTCTCTGACCGGCTTCGCGCCGATAGCGCCGACTCGCTCTCTCAAAGTATATTATGTCGCCAAGGATACTCTTGTTAGAAGCTCAGCAGGCCGCTACCCCCCCCGATCATAGGAGATGATGAGATGAGAAGATACGTTTTGGGATTGATGTTACTGCTGGCGCTGGTCGCGTCGGCAAAGGCGCAGGAGAGCGCCCGGACAGATAAAGTTAAAATTGACGACGATCAAACCTACCTGGTGCTCTCGACGAAGCGAATCCAGACGATGGAGAAAGAGCTGGACGAAGTGGCGGCCAAGGGTTTCCGCGTCATGTTCGGTGGGCCCACGCAGGCGTTCGACATGGCGCTGCTGCTCAAGCGCACGCCGGAAACCGTGGCCGCACCCTACACATATAAAATCCTGGCGACATCACGCATCAAGACGATGCAAAAAGAGCTGAACGAGCTTGCCGGGCAAGGCTTTCGCCTGTTGTCGCGGACGATCATTTTCAAACAGGGCTTGTTCACGGCGGAGCTGCTGATGATCATGGAACGTGAGCCGCAGTCCACGAAGACCTACGAGTACAAGCTTCTTACGGGAAGTAAGGAGACCAAGCTCCACAAGAAGGTTGACGAGGCCATCAAGCAGGGCTTCGTTCCTGTGACCATGATTACTATCGGCGAGCACATCATCGTCGTGGAAAAAGAGGGCAAGGTGGGCGACAAACCGTCCACGACCTCCGAGAGCGATGCGGGCGCGGGCCACACGCCAGCCACTCCCGGAGGCTGAACAGCCATCCAGACCGAGCGATTGGCCCAACCCTTCCGCGACGCCCGCAACCCTTTCGTCCACCTCTCACGGTCTACCCGGATTCGCGCCCACCACCGCGCGCAACCGAGCGTCAACTGCGCGCCCGTATGCTTTCATTCATACGAAGTTTCGTATGAACATACGGCACAATGCACGAACCCCTTCGATGTCCGGTCAGCCCTCTCTCCATCGCCGCTTTCCTCTCATAAATCGAGCGAATTTGTTGCCCGGCAGGTGAACTTATGCCGGGCACGAATCGTAGATGTTCAGGTTCGGGTCAGTAGAGCCAAAGGTCTCGGGCGGGCTTGCTGCTGCAACTAAGAACCGCCCGAGACCTCTGGCGCTACTGACAGCGCTCGCATCCATTGGCAAACTGCTCATGCCCTTTTGAACTCTTCGACAACTGACATTGGAGGAAGCTTATGTCTCTGGCCCGTGCTTGCTTGTTCGCCTTCATCCTTTGCTGGCCGCTCGTCGCTTCAGGCCAAACCGGAAATTTCGAGGTGGTGAAAGTTGCCGACGGCGTCTATGCCGCAATTCGCAGGGAGCCGCCGGGTCTGACCGTCAACGCCAACAGCGTATTCATTATCAACGATGAAGACGTGATCGTCGTTGATACGACGCTCACCCCCGGCTCTGCGAAAGAGATTTTAGCGGCGCTCAGACGCATCACCAGCAAGCCCGTCAAGTACGTTATCAACACCCACTGGCACGACGACCACATCATGGGCAATCAGGTCTTTCGTGAAGCCTTCCCCGGCGCAGAGTTTATCGCCCATGCCAGGACGCGAGAATATTTGCCGACTACGGGTCTGGCCAATAGAAAGATGGCGATGTCGGAGGGAGGCTATCCGGGATTTATCGCGGCGCTCAAAAGAAGACTGGCGAAGAACGAGAGCGTCTTCGGTGGGCCCATGGACGCCGAGGAGCGCGCAACCTACGCGAGCGACATCAAGATTGCCGAAGCCTACATGGCAGAGACTCCCGGCGCTCAGATAGTCCTGCCGACCTTGACGCTTGAAGAGCGGCTGACGCTCTACAGGGGCAGTCGCACCGTAGAGGTTCTGCATTTGGGGCGCGGCCACACCGGCGGCGACATCGTCGTTCACCTGCCCAAAGAAGGAATCCTCATCACGGGCGACCTGGTGATCTGGCCTGTGCCTTATGTCGGCAATCCTCAATCGCACCCGGGAGATTGGAGCGCGACCCTCGACAAGCTGATCGCCCTGCACCCGAGCGCCATCATCCCGGGCCATGGGCCCATCCTTCACGATGACTCCTATCTCAAGCTCATGTCCAGGCTATTCGCTTCCATCAAGCAGCAGGTCGAAGCGGCTGTCGCGCGCGGGGAGAATCTGGAACAGACGCGGAAAGGCTTGAACCTCGAAGAGTTTCGGAAGTTATTCGCGGGCGATTCGCGTATGAGGAGAGATATCTTCGGCAGCTACGTCGTCGGCCCGGCTGTGGAGGCCGCATTCAGTGACGCCTCGACAAAGCGTTGATCGCGGAGCGGGCCCAACAACTGGGCTGGTATAAAAAAAAGGACTCAACCTAATATCAGGTTGCAACAGGCAAAGAGGTCAGTACCGCCAAAGGTCTCGGGTGAGTTCTAGCGCCGCAACGACCCGCCCGAGACCTTTAGCGGTACTGACTGCACAATCTTACGTCCCCTTTATTACTGCAACCCGGTATGAGTCCTCTGACTAAAATTGATATGCCCCCGGCAAGACTTGAACTTGCGACCCCCTGCTTAGGAGGCAGGTGCTCTATCCACTGAGCTACGGGAGCACTACATGGATGAAATTAACAGATGCGCGTCGGCGCAGTCCAGTTTCCGTCAAGACTGGTATTTAATGAGCGAGCGCACGTCGTAGCCTTCCAGGCGCTTGCGTCCCGGCAGAAATTCCAGCTCGACGACGAAGACCAGTCCCGCCACCTCGCCGCCCAGGTCTTCGACCAGCTTGGTGACGGCGCGGGCCGTGCCGCCCGTGGCGAGCAGGTCGTCCGCGATGATGACTCGATGGCCCTGCTCTACCGCATCACGGTGAATCTCAAGCGTGTCCTGCCCGTACTCAAGATCGTAGGAGATGGAGGCGCACTCCGCAGGGAGCTTGCGCGGCTTACGCACGGGCACAAAGCCCGCGCCCATGTGATAGGCCAGGGCCGGGGCGAAGATGAAGCCCCGCGCCTCTATCCCGATCACCGTGTCAACCTTGACGCCCTCGAATTGCGCGGCGAGCGCGTCAACCGTCCGGCGCAGCCCTTCCGGGTGCTTGAGCAGCGTCGTGATGTCATAGAAATTGATGCCGGGCTTGGGAAAGTCCGGCACTTCACGGATCAGAGCTTTGAGTTCATTCATAAGGGTCGGAAATACAGGACACAGAACTCAGGACTCAGGTCTCAGAATGAGAAGCACGAGACCGCTTTTATTCCCTGTCCTGAGTTCTGAGTTCCGCCTTTCATTTTTCTATTCTGAAATGAGAATACGCGCCGGTTGGCTCGACGTTTATCTCCTCGATGTTTTCCACTTCGGCGAAGGCCGGGCCTGTTGCCAGCTCATGCTTGAATGCTTCGACGCTATCGAGTGGGCCCTCGGCCAGAGTCTCGACGCGCCCGTCCGGCAGGTTGCGCACATAGCCCGTGACCTGGTGGCTGGCGGCTGCACGCTGCGCGAAGAAACGGTAGCCCACCCTCTGCACTCGCCCGCTGATCAAAAACTTTCGCGCCGCCTTCATCCCTCGCCCCTTGATACTCGAAACACCTGCCCCAGGCAATCATACAGCCCTGTTGGCTGCCCTCTCAACGATCTCTCGCCGAAGAAGGGCCGCTCTTTGACCGGGCATGATGCTCGCTCATTTCCGAGGATGAGAGGAAGAGCTGCGGCTTCTTCGTGCCGAGTGATCTGCCGGTATCGGAGGAAGACCGCAGTATCTCGCGCCAGCGAGTCTGGCCCAGCTCGTTCGCCCCGAAGAGCTTGGAGATAAGCAAGTAGGCCAGCACGAACCAGAAGGCGAACAGCAAACCGATACCGATCTCAGTCATCTCGAATTCCTCCAATCAAGCGCGCTCTACGAAGTGCCCGCATTGACGCCGCGCTCCAAAGACCTGCTTGAGCCACGCATCGGGCCGGAGAATAGCACAGCAGCGGCGTGCTTCGCCAAGGCAACAGGCGACGGGTAAAAGTAGTGATGAAAGGCTCGCTCTCATCCTTCACTTTTGCCTGTCGCCTTCTTTATCCAAGCGCGTCCAAACATTCGGCGAGCGTGCGTTGACGACAGGTGAACATGGGCGTATCGCGCAGGGTGAAGGAGCTGGCTTTCGTCTCGCGCAGCTCCTGCACGAGGTCAAGGAAATCCGCCGGTTCATCAGTCTCGAAGGCGACGACGAACTCCTGATCGTCAAGGCCGAAGGAGTAGGTCGTGTGCAGCTTGACCGAGCGGTATTTCGAGCCGATGCGGATGTGCTCGTCCATCATCTCCTGCCGCTGCTCGGGCGAGCGCGTGTACCAATCCCTGGTTTTGACGAACGGGTAGACGAAGAGATATTGCGACCTGCCGGGGACGATGTGCAGGCGATCTTCGACGTGCTCGGGATTATCCTTGTCTATGTACATCGAGCGCTTGGTCATCGAGAGGAAAGACTGCGTCGCTTCGAGGTATTGGCCCATCCGCGTCCGGTTGAGGCGCGTCGTCATCTCCTGAAAGGGATCGA
Organism: Pyrinomonadaceae bacterium; assembly: GCA_036389095.1. Lineage (GTDB taxonomy): Bacteria > Acidobacteriota > Blastocatellia > Pyrinomonadales > Pyrinomonadaceae > DASQYE01. The sequence continues at coordinate 7,643 of DASVQM010000048.1, read as the reverse complement.
GCTGATAGCCGATGCGCCAGATCATCAGCTCGACGTTGGTGCGAAGGCCCACCAGTGAATAAGTATGAATCAGCATCTCGCGGTGAAACTCTGCGACCGTTCGCTGGAACTCCTGCCTGGCCGCAGCCTTCTCGGCCTCGTCCAGCACGCGCCATTCCGGGCGGGCGCGATAGAAAGTGAAGTTAACGAACTGGCGCGGCAGCTTCGGGCGGGGCTGCTCGGACTCCGTGGCGTTTCCCGCCAGGCGCAGTGAAGAGCGGCCCGACTCGCCCGTGTTTTCAGAATTACCCATCTCTGATTCTACCTCTGAAGAAATATTCTCAAATTAGTATCGCGCAGTTCCGACGCTTGGGTTAGAATGCGCCGACAGAACAAAAGCTATTCTGCGGCGATCTTTGCCGGATTGCAACTGCTCCAAAAGTCCAGATCAGTTTCCACAGTTCACACATATGCCAGACGAAACCGCCGATCACGCTTCGCCCGAGCAGACAGGAATGCCCGATGCGGGGCGAAGAAACTTCCTGCTGCTGCTTCCTCTCTCGATCTTCGCAGGCGTGGCCGCTACCATCATGACCGCCGCTTTTCGCTACCTGCGTCCCGTCTACGGCCAGGCGGAAGCGAAATGGTCTAACGTCGCTCCGGTCTCGCAGCTCAAGGGCGACAAGCCGATCATGCGCAGCATCATCGCGGAGCACGAGGCGGGATGGGCCGCGACGAGCGAGGAGCACTTCGTCTATATCCTGCCGGGCGAGAACCACCAGGCGCTGTCGAGCGTCTGCCCGCACGAGGGATGCAACGTCAGTTGGCGTGACGACACGAACGGGTTCTTCTGCCCCTGTCATGACAGCTACTTCGCAAGCGATGGCTCGCGCGTGAGCGGCCCGTCGCGGCGCGGCTTGGACCCGCTTCCGACGCGCGAGAAGGACGGCGTGCTTCAGGTGCAGTACAAGACCTTCATCAACAATACGGAGGAGCGCATCGCGCGCGGATGAAAGACGAGCAGAACCCTTACCTGCCGCGAAGTGTGAGGCGCTGGCTCTCGCGCTGGACGACGCTCGAAGACATCGAGCGCTCGCTGGTGGACGAGCCTTCTTCTGGCATTGAAGCATGGGCCCGCACGACCGCCGGTGTGGTCGCCATGCTCGTCGTCGTGCAGGCCGTGACGGGCGTGCTGCTCGCCTTCTACTACGTCCCTTCGGCGGAGAGCGCGCATACCACCGTCACCTATATCGAAAAGGTGCTGCCCTCCGGCTCCTGGCTGCGCTCCCTGCATCATTACGGCTCGCAGTGGTTAACGCTCTTTCTCGTCCTGCATCTGGCGCAGATGTTCTGGCGCAGGGGCTATAGCCGCAGGCCCGTCGGATGGATCTCCACGGTCATTCTGCTGGCGCTCGTGCTGGCGGGCGGAGCGACGGGCTATTCTCTGCCCTGGGATGCGCGCGCCTTTTTCGGGACGCGCGTCACCGAGGGCATAGCGGGCGGCCTGCCCCTTGTCGGCAACGCTTCGCGCCAGTGGCTGCTCGGCGGCACGGAGATTACCCCGGTCACACTGGCTCGCTTCTTTGCCCTGCACGTCCTAGTCGTGCCCGTGATGATACTGCTGCTCATCACGGCGCGACTCTTCGTCTTTCGTGAGCGCGGCATCGTCAGCGATGAGGAAGAGCGACGCCTGGAAGGATGGATGTTCGGGCAGGTCGCGCGCAACGCCGTCGCCGCCGGAGTGGTCTTTCTGGCGCTCGCGCTCTGGGCCGCCAGATTCTACGCGCCGCTCGGGCCAGCCGCAGACACGGCTGCGCCGGGTTACCTGCCGCGCCCCGGCGCACAGTTTCTCTGGCTCTTCCAGTTGCTCAAGTATCTGCCCGGTCGCCTGGCTTCGACCGTCGCGGTCGCGCTTCCCGCGCTCATCTTCATCGGCCTCGCATCGCTGCCATTCCTCAATCCGCCGCCGCTCAGGAAGATGATGGTCAGGCCGCGCCGCAATCTGGGCATAGCGCTCTTCGTCCTGGGCTTTGCGCTCTTCACGACGATGACCGTCATCGCTTACGTGGAGGATGCGCGCGACCCGCGCGTGCGCGACCAGCTCGCGCGGCAATCGAAGGAAGAAGAGGCTTTCCGCGCCGCGCCCTTTACGCCCCTGCGCACGCGCACGAGCGAATCCAATATCGAAGACGAGCAGGCCGCGACGGGCGATGGAGGCGGTGCTGGCGGAGCGGCTGCTGGCGCTCATGGAGCGAACGCAAGCCCATCTCCTGCGCCCACAGCCAGCGCGTCTCCGGCGACGACCAACGCCTCGGCAACATCGCCGCCGGACTCTTACATCACAAACTGCTCCGGCTGTCACGGCACGCGCGGCCAGGGCGTCTTTCCCTTCCCGCGCCTGATAGGAGTCTCCGGCAAGCCGCGCCGCAGCGTCGAAGACCTCATAGGCATTATCAACGACCCGGCCTCCTATAGCCTTGAGCCGACCATGCCCTCCTTCGCCACCAAAATATCGGAGGGCGAGAAGCGCGAGATCGCCGTCTGGATCGCGGCGCTCAAGAAACGCTGAGCGGTCGCGGCAAGGCAGACCGGCAGGAAAGCCGCGGTCATTTCAAAGGCTGAGCATGAAGCTCTTCCCCATCGCTCTTCTCCTTTTGAAAATCGGCGCGGGCATGATCTATACTCGCCTCGCTTTTAACCATTCCCTGCATACACCTGGACGGCCTTAGTCTTTCGGAGAAAGGACTGGATGAAACCCATCAAACTCGCGCTCTTCGCAGCCACAGCCTTTGCCATTTTCCCCCTCGCCTGCAACAACACTTCAAACACCAATCCGGTATCGAACGCCAACACGGGCCCAGCGCCCGCAGCGTCTCCGGCAGCAAGCGCTCAGGCGAGTCCGACACCAGCAGATGAATTTGCCCAAACACGCGTCATCTATGCCGAGAGCTGTACTATCTGTCACGCGCCGAAAGGCGAAGGCGGCACGGTCAAGATCCAGGGCAAACAGCTTAAAGTCCCGAGCCTCAAAGAAGGCCACGCGCTCAATCACAATGAAGAGCAGCTCGCCAAGCAGATCGCCAACGGCGGCGACGGCATGCCCGCCTTCAAAGATCGCCTCAACCCGGAACAGATCAAAGAGTTGGTGCGTTTCATACGCAAAGAATTTCAGGGCAAAGCCACTGCCGACTGAAACATGGCCCGCGACGCCGCAGAAGAGCATAGCCGCGCCATCCTGAGCTAAGTCACGCGGCGAGACTACCGCCAGGGCTTTCAATCGCTGTGCAGCCCGCGCGCCCGCCGAAGCGTTGCGCTCTAATTCCGGCGGCGCTCGCAAGGCTGCAGCCAGAGAATCATTGACGGGCCGCGCCAATAGCAGTAGAGTCGAGTTTGACCAGGTAGCGCTCTTTCATCTGAGCGCGAGAGCCGGAAGGGTTGCACTCATTTCCATCCCCATTACAATCCTCATTAACAATGGCCCTGACTACAGGCTGCCGAGGCGAGAGCAGCAGCAGTCGTTTACCAACCGAAGAGGAGCTTGAGCGAATGTTGAGATTTAATAAGACCTCGCACGAGGATAAACACGAGAGCGAAGCGACCATGGATCAGCCGCCCCAGCCCGCGCCGCTCTACGAAGGCAGTACGCACAATCAGACACCCGCTCATACGCAGACGACCACCTCGGCCATGACCGAGAGCGAATCGCTGGCGCGCGACATTAAGGAAGGACTGCTGAGCGGCTTCGTCGGCAACGGCACGGAGTTGACGGGCGAGGCGAACTTCAAAGGAATGCTACGCGTTGACGGCCATCTGTCGGGGAAAGTCCATTCGGATGAAGGCACGTTGATCGTCAGCACCAACGGATTGATTGACGCCAATATCGAGGTCGCCGTCGCGCAGATTCACGGGACTGTCAAGGGCGACATCACGGCCACTAAACGCATCGAGCTGGGACGAGTGGCGAAGGTCACCGGCAATATTCAGACGCCCTCGCTCGTCATCGAGCAGGGCGCGGTCTTTGAAGGCAACTGCCGTATGACGAAGGCCGACGAGCCCGGCCAGAACGGCAAAAAATAGGAATTAGCATTGCAGCACTATCTCTGTCCCTTAATGATGGCCGCGCCGATCAGGTCGCGGCCATCATTTTCTGTCCCGGCGTGACAGAGTGGCGGAAAACCAATAAAATGCTCGGGCATCTTATGCACCCGTAGCTCAGTTGAATAGAGCGCCTGACTTCGGATCAGGAGGTCGAAGGTTTGAGCCCTTCCGGGTGTATCAATCGTTAAATTGGGTTGAGGGGCAGCCCGCGCGTGGCTGCCCTTAATTGTGTTCGTGTGGTAATGCATTCCCGCCGCTCAAACGCTATAATCTTTGGTTCGCTCATCAGCAATATTGTTGATCGTCTGATCTCAGAATATCTGGAGTCTGGTCGTACATGATTAATTTCGAGACCTCGCCGGAACGATACAATCACTGGAAACTCACCATTGATGGAGCGGTGGCCACGCTTTCGATGGACGTGCAGGAGGACGCGACGCTGGCCGAGGGCTATAAGCTCAAGCTCAATTCGTATGACCTGGGGGTTGATATAGAGTTGGCTGATGCCGTGCAGCGCCTGCGCTTCGAGCACCCGGAGGTTCGCGTCGTCGTGGTCACCAGCCTCAAGCCCAGAATCTTCTGCGCGGGCGCTAACATCTACATGCTCGGCACATCCTCGCACGCCTTCAAGGTCAACTTCTGCAAATTCACCAACGAGACGCGATGTGCCATTGAGGATGCATCGCTGCGCTCAGGCCAGCGCTACGTCGCGGCTCTCAACGGCACGGCTTCCGGCGGCGGCTATGAGCTGGCCATCGCCTGCGATGAAATCTATCTGGTGGACGACGGCAACTCCGCCGTCTCCCTGCCGGAAGTGCCGCTGCTCGGCGTGTTGCCCGGCACAGGAGGCTTGACGCGCCTGGTTGATAAGCGCAAGGTGCGGCGTGACCGGGCAGATGTTTTTTCCACCCTGGCCGAAGGGCTCAAGGGCAAGCGCGCGCGGGAATGGGGTCTGATTGACGACTATTTCCCGACCAGCAAGTTTCAGGAAGGGGTCGCCGCGCGCGTCCGGGGAATACTCGCCTCCGTCGATGAGAAGAGCGTGGGCCCAGGCATCAAGCTCGGCCCGCTGAAAGTCGAGACGACGGCGGAAGGGCGCGAGTATGAATACGTCAGCCTGAAGGTCAATCGTGTGGGTCGTTACGCCGATTTGACCGTGCGCGGCCCTGGGCCTGGCACGACTGCGGCGACGACGCCGGAAGAGATCGCGCGACTCGGCGAATCCTACTGGCCTCTACAAGTTTATCGTGAACTGGACGATGCGCTGCTGCACCTGCGCGTCAACGAATTGGAGACGGGGCTCGTCTGCCTGCGCACCCTGGGGAATATCTCTGACCTCCTGGCGATTGACGAGACTTTGGTCGCGCACAGAGACCACTGGTTAATACGCGAGATCATCTTATACATGGCGAGAGTGCTCAGGCGGCTAGACCTGACGGCGAAAAGCTTCTTTGCGATGATCGAGCCCGGCAGTTGCTTTGCGGGGAATCTGCTTGAGCTGGCGCTCTCAGCCGACCGCACTTACATGCTCAACTCGCCGGACGCCCCGGTCGAGGTTGCGGCGAGCAAGCTGAACGCGGGCGCGCTGCCGATGAGCAACGGCCTGACCAGACTGCAATCACGCTTCCTGGCTACGCCTGAGAAGACCGACGAGGTGCTTGAGCACGAAGGCCGCTTCGACGCGGAGTTGGCCGAAGAGGCAGGGCTTGTCACCTTCGCGCCCGACGACCTGGATTGGGAAGACGAGATTCGCGTCGCCATCGAAGAGCGCACCTCGCTCTCGCCGGACGCGCTCACGGGGATGGAGGCATCGCTCAGGTTCGCCGGGCCGGAAACGCTCGATACGAAAATTTACGGGCGGTTGACGGCCTGGCAAAACTGGATTTTCCAGCGCCCGAACGCCGTCGGCCCGCAAGGCGCGCTGACCAATTACGGAAAGCCCACCCAGGCACAATTCGACTTTAAGAGAACTTGATTGAGGCAAAGGTAAGGACGAAAGCGCTGTTATTAAGGACTCGGTTTCTGCCTGACCTTCTTCCTTTTACCTTTGATCTTGTGCGAGGAGCATGATGGAGTTATACGAACGGATTCCTAACAACGTGAATCTCTCGGAGGACAAGCGTCTTCAGCGCGCGTTGGAGAAATGGCTGCCCAGTTATCTGGACTGGTGGCGCGAGATGGGCCCGGAAGGGTTTCAGGACAAGGATGTCTACCTGCGCACGGCGACGAGCGTCGAGCCCGAAGGCTGGGCCCATTTCGATTACGTCAAGATGCCGGATTATCGCTGGGGCATCTTCCTCAAACCCGCCGAAGCAGACGCGCGGGTCGGATTCGGCGACAACCATGGCGCTCCTGCTTACCAGGAAGTGCCGGGCGAGTTTCGCAACGCGCTGCGCCGCATCATCGTCACGCAGGGTGATACGGAGCCTGCTTCGGTCGAACAGCAGCGCGAGCTGGGGAAGACGTGCCCTTCGCTATATGATCTGCGTAATCTGTTTCAGGTGAATGTCGAAGAGGGTCGTCACCTCTGGGCCATGGTCTACCTGCTGCAACGCTATTTCGGGCGCGACGGGCGCGACGAGGCCGACGCCCTGTTGGAGCGCCGGAGCGGTAATCCTGACAAGCCGCGCATCCTCGAAGCCTTCAATCAGCCGTGCGACGACTGGCTCAACTTTTTCTGCTTCACGATGTTTACTGATCGAGACGGCAAGTACCAGCTCGCGGCGCTGGCCGAATCCGGCTTCGAGCCCCTGGCGCGCACCTGCCAGTTTATGCTCACGGAAGAGGCGCATCACCTTTTCGTCGGCGAGACGGGAGTAGGCCGCGTCGTCAAGCGCACCGCCCGGTTGATGAAAGAGAACGCCAACCATGAGGTGCGCGAGGCGGGCGGCATCCCGCTCGACATCATCCAGCGATATATCAATTTCTGGTTCAGCTATTCGCTAGACCTCTTCGGCGGCGAGATCAGCTCCAACTCCGCGGACTTCTTCGCCGCCGGGCTCAAAGGCCGTTACAAAGAGCGCGAGCAGTACGAAGACCACAGCGCCTCCAACCAGAGTTTTACGTTGATGGTGGTCGAGGATGGACGGCTCGTGCCGCGCGAGGTTCCGCTTCGCAATGCGCTCAACGAAGTGCTGCGCGGCGAGTACGTCAAGGATTGCGAGCGTGCCATGAAGCGCTGGAACAAGTTCCTCTCAGACGAGGGCCTGGAAGCGCAGCTCTACCTGCCGAGCACGCGCTTTCAACGTCACGTCGGCGAGTTTGCCGGTCATCATTTCGACATTCATGGCAATCTCATCTCGCGGGAAGAGTTTGAGCGGCGACGCGCCGAGTGGCTGCCGATACTGGAAGACCGCGAGTACGTGCGAAGCCTGATGCATCCGGTGACGGAACCCGGCAAGATCGCCAGTTGGATTGCGCCGCCCGCAGCCGGAATCAAAGGCAAGCCCTTCGAGTTTGAATACGTCCGGCTCTAGGGCGGATTGCGAAGTGTACGCATGTTGCCTTGTCGGTAGCGCCTGAGGTCTCGGGCGGGTGATGCCGATGCAGGACCCCGCCCGAGACCT
>DASVQM010000047.1:0-7758 GCA_036389095.1 Pyrinomonadaceae bacterium | reverse complement strand
TGCTCGAACTGGTTATAACCGGCCAGGGGCTGCGCCGTGTACATCAAGATCATCTTGACGAGGTTGGGAGTCAGCGTGGGGTTGGCTTGCAGCAGGAGCGCGGCGGCACCGGCGGCGACGGGCGTGGCCATCGAAGAGCCGCTCATGTACATCATCTTTCGCGTGTTGTTGGAGCTGACGCCCGCATCAAGTTGCGGGTAGGTCGTGACCAGATGATTATTCAAAGCCTCGGCCCAGACCACCTTGTTGCCGGGAGCGACGAGGTCTGGCTTAATCAGATTATCGTAATGCCTGATGTCGCTCGCGTCAGTCCAGAAGCTGCGAGTGGGCCCACGCGAGCTGTAAGAAGCCACCCCGTCATCGCCTCGCGCATCTGTCCCGAAACTGTTGGCCGCACCCACCGTGATCGCCGACGGCTCGTTGCCGGGAGAGTGAATCTGCCCGTAGATTTTATTGCCGGAGCTGTCTTTGCCGTTGTTGCCGGCGGCTGCGAGGACGACGACACCGGCATCGACGAGGCGTCGGACGGCGAGGCACACCGGGTCGTTGCGATATGAGTCCACGGCGGTCGTGCCGAGACTCATGTTGACGACTCGTATGTTAAAGAGAGTGCGATTGCCGAGCACCCAGTCGAGGGCGCTGAGGAGAGAGGAGATGGAGCCTGTGCCCTGCGAGTTCAATACGCGCAGGTTGATGATCTGAGCGTTCGGTGCGATCCCCTGATATTGTCCGCTCGCTACCTGCCCGTTGCCAGCCGCCGCCGAAGCCACATGCGTGCCGTGCCCGAAGGGGTCGTCCGTGCGGTTCTCTCCCGTAAAATCCTGGCTGATGGAGACGCGGCTCAGCCCGAGCCCGTTGACGAAGGAGCGATGGTTAGAGTCTATGCCGGAATCCAGGACGGCGATGCCTATGCCCGAGCCGTCGAGGCCGCCGAGCCCCAGCAGCCCAGTATTATTTGCGGCCTCCGCGCCGCTCGTCGTCGTGATGTGCCCGTATGTCCTGATCTCGCTGTCGAGCGAGATATAGCGGACTTCGCTGTGAGCGGCCAGTTTCACGACAGCGCTGGCGGGCAGATCAATAACGCGCAGGTTGAGACGCGGCAACTGGTTCTTAATCCGAGCGCCCAGGCTGCGCAGGAGTATGTCGAGCGAGGATAGCGACGCCGTGCCCGGCTGAACGATGGCTTTGATGCGAGCCCCGGCCTGCGCATCTTTCAACTCAGCAAGCAGCGCCGGAGAGATTTTGCCCGCTTCTACCGCAGATGCTTCGACCTCTCGGCTCGTCAGCCTTCCGGCGCACAGCGCCAGCAGCAATGAGAGGAGCGCAACCCCTGTCAGTACCGAAGACTTTGTTGGGTATTTCAACTTGCGACTCCTTCCATACTGCTGAGGGCTTGATCGGTGTTTTGGCTGTCTGGTTCGTGGGCTCTAACTACCGGGCGCAGCACGCTTATGGCAATAACCGTACCCGTACGCAAGCGAACGCTGATTCGCTATCCTGCGCGTGGCGGCTTGCGCGAGCGCTCCTCGCTCTACAGTGGAAAGTCAAAGCTTCAGAAGCTGCTCAAAGTCTTTCAAGCGATGTCGTTGATATAGAAAGAGAAGAACGCGCCCGGCTGCAACCGGAGGCGAACGGGCCGTGGACACTCATCCGAGGAGTATCATCCTCATTGACACCCCGGGCGAGAGCCCTGCCGACCTGGGGCGCAGTCAAAGAACTTAGAAATATCGCTGCATATTGCAGCATTGGCAGGAGTGCGCGCCGTGGCCTTATGCCTCACAGCCCGGCAATTGAAGCGATCAGCGAGCCTTGCCCTCAGGGGCTCGCATACGCAGTACGCAGGCCGGGACTATCTCATGGCCTTTCGCAGATGAGGCCGCTCTGCAAGGGACTTTGACGAAACGGTACGTCTTGACTTTGAAGCGTAGAAGGTCTGCGCGGTGAGGCCCAGGTGAGATGGCGTAGAAGGAGCGGTTTGTGCTGGCATGACTCTTGCCGAGAGCGGCGAGCATACCCCGGCAGTATCTCTTGATTGAGAGGGGGCCGGATTTTCGTTACCCGGGACGAGTTCTCCCCTTAAGCGTTCCCATTGCTTTTCACTCGGATTACACACAAAGGGCAGCCGAATCATGGAGGCAATAAACAGAGGCCGCAGCCGTATTCTGATCACAGACGATGAGCCGGAGGTGAGAGCTATCCTCTGCGAGCTGTTAAGCGTGAGCTATGAATGCGTCGCCGCCGGTTCGGCCGCGGAGGCGCTTGAGCGTTTGCGCAAACAGCCTTTCGATCTGGTCGTCAGCGACATCATGATGCAGGGCATGAGCGGCTTAGAGATGGTTCCGCACGTCAAACAGCTCGCGCCCGAAACGCTCATCATCATGATCAGCGGCGCGCAGACAATGGAGAGCGCCATAGAGTCTTTGCGCGTCGGAGCCTTCGACTACGTCATGAAGCCCTTCGACATCCGGCACGTCGAGGCCGTCGTGCTGCGCGCCCTGGAACATCACGCGCTGCGCGCGGCCAAGCGTCACTACGAAAGTTACCTGGAAGACCTGGTCAGGCAGCGGACGGCTGAATTGAACCGCGCCTTCCATGCCCTTGAGAACAACTACCGCATCACGCTCAAGGCTCTGGCCGCTGCGCTTGAGACGCGCGATGCCGAAACGCACGGTCACTCCGAGCGCGTCGTGAGCTTCAGCCTGCGTCTGGGGTGCGAGATGGGATTGGCCCAGGAGCAGATGCGCTCGCTGGAATTCGGAGCGCTGCTGCATGACATAGGCAAGATCGGTGTGCCCGACGCCATCCTTCGCAAGCCCGGCCCGCTGACCGAAGACGAGTGGGGTAGGATGCGCCAGCACCCACTGCTCGGACAGAAGATACTTCGCGGCATAGAATTTTTGGAGGGAGCGGCGCGCGTCGTCGCACAGCATCATGAGAAGTGGAACGGCTCTGGCTACCCCCTGGGCCTGAGCGGTCAGGAGATAGACCTCAACGCGCGCATCTTCGCCGTCGCAGACACCTTCGACGCCGTCGTCAGCAATCGCGTCTATCGCAACGGCAAATCATACGAAGCGGCGCTCGCCGAGCTGAAGGCCCACGCCGGAGTACAGTTCGACCCGGAAGTGGTCGCAGCCTTCGAGCGCATCCCGCGTGAAGAGTGGAAGCTCCTCCAACATCATCAGCCGGTAAAAAAAGACGGACGCTCCAAACCCGCCTTCATCCTCGATGAACTCCCGCACTTCGTCAGAAACGAGCTGGCCAAGCTGAAGATGAAAGAAGAGCTGCATCGCGCCGGACTCAGACAGGAACGAGCAGCGTAAAGAGAAGGATGAAGGCGGAAGGATGAAGCAAAAGCATTCAAGCCGTTGAAGCTTTCCTTTCGTCCTTCCGCCTTGCCCTTCTTACGGTGCGATCAGGATTAGTCGGTGGAGGGGGTCGAAGGAGAGGTGGAAAGGTTGTAGCGCGTCACGACCGAGGAGGATGGGTGAGCCGTCCACCACGCCCGAGAGCAGGTCTGTCGGCACTGAGCGCAGGACGAGCGAGCCTATGCGGACGGTCGCGGGCGCGACTCTGCGCGCCGCTATTCTTCCGCCTGCGATATCGCGCACGCCCCCTTTCTCCCTGCCGAAACGGTCTGCGATGCCTATGCTTCGCGCCGCGCTCTCGCTCACGGCCAGCCCGAACTCCGAGCCCGTATCGAGCAGCGCACGCTGCCCGCCGTCCAGCATGACGAAGGGACGGCGGCTGCCGCGCTCGAAAATCCAGGGAACAATGGCCCCGCCGGGCGGCGCATCTGCCGTGCGCAGCGGAGCGACGCGCGGGTCGAAGGCGCTGATCTCGCCGCGCCGCATGTCAATCGAATAGCCTAGCGGCCAGAACGCCTCTGTCGGGTCGAGCACGCCGTCCACGCCGGGCGGCAAGCTTCCAGTGACGACGACACTGCTTTGAGACGGCAAAAAGTTGTTCTCGTCGCCGATGGCCAGGCTGCGTACGGAAGCCTCACGACCGGCAGCAGAGCCCGCGCCGCTCATGCCGCTCATGATAGTTGCGCGCCCGCGCTGGAAGCTCACGCGCGCCTCACTGGCCACGCGCTCGGAGATGATGGTCGCGCCCGCTCCCGTATCGACCGCGAAAGAGTAGACGCCTGCGCCGTTCACCCAGGCCGAGACGATCAGGCCGCGCCCCGCGCTCTCACGAAAGCGGGCCGTGCGCGGCAGCGACCGATTAGTCGCCAGGCTCTCACGCTGCCGCGCCGCAATAGCAGCAGCGCCACTGCGCGTCAACCGTGGGCCAGCGCCGCTCGGCTCCACCCTCTCCCGCCCATACAAATGGGCAGCCCCGTCGAGAGGAGCTGCCCAGATGATTGAGACGAGAGCGATCAGCAGAGCCGAGACTGCGCCGAGCGCAAGTCTCTTCAGGCTTTGCATCATCACGCCTCTCTAGTCGAGTTAGTAGCGACGGCTACGATTGCGAAGCTTGTAGGTGTAGAGCGCCGAACCGCCAGCGCCCGCGAGCGCGCCTATGGCCGCACCCTTCTTGCCACCGATCAGGCCGCCCAGGATCGCGCCGCCGCCCGTGCCCATAGCCACCGTCAACTTATCGCGGTGCTTCTGCCAGAAAGACCTCTGGCGGGGCTGTGTGTTGTAATCGTAGTAGACGCGACGAGAATTGCCGGAGTTAACCGAGCGAGCCCGCCTGCTGCTGGCCGTGCGATAGACGACCGGAGCCGCCGAGGAACGCCTGGCCGCCGTCGAGCCGCTTCTGTCAGCCGCCGCGCGGTAGCCTTCCGCAAAACCCTCACGAAACGCCTCTTGATCTTCGCCAGTGGCGCTGGCCGTGTCGGCCTGTGCACGCTCACCTGTCAACGGTGTCGCCGTGTCGGCAGTCGTCGCCGCCGTAGAGGGCAGAGCCGCTGTCGTCGTCGTGCTGGCCGTCGAAGGATTGCTCGGACGAGTCACAAACGCGCCGACCCCGCCGCCCAAAAGAGCAGCCACCAGCGCGACCGGTAATATCTTATTCTGTAATGTCATCATTTATGCATCTCCCGTTCAAAATTATACGCCTTATCCGCGCCTCCCTTTTGTGGCAAACCGCGTTCCTCTCGCAGCCCTGTCAAGGCCATTTCCTATGCTCTTTGACGATGGTTTCCGTTTTTCCCGCAACTTCGCGGCGGAATAAATCCGAGCACAAGAAAATTATAATATTTCGGACGCCCCGGATGCCCGAGCCGCGACGGCTTTGCTACCCGATATGGTGTCTTGAGTAATCCCATATCATCAATGTCCGAGTCCACACGGTTTCGCCTTTCCGGCTCACGCAGGAGCAGCTATTGATCGAATACGCCCAGACCTTATAAACTACGCCGCAAGCTTTCATGCGAACGCCGGGACGAGCCTGCATCTGGATGCAAGCGCCGTGTGGATTGGGCCCACACGCCGGGAGACTCTCAGGGGATGGAATACGTCGCCTTCATTTTCGCGCTCACCCTGGCCTGCGTGGCCGGAATGGAGTTCGTGTATCTGAAGTTCATGGAGGCGATCAATCGTGAGCACAAGCGGCGCATCAGTGAGCTTGAACGAAGAAACGCCGAACTCGAAAGAGAGCTGCAAGCCATCGAAGCCTCGATTGAGCGGCATGAGGACGAGGGCGAGGAAGCCTGGCCCGAGTTGATAGACGACGACTCCAAAGGCTAAAGCCGTCGCAACGTAAATGCTCCGCCCCCGCTCTTCGGCCAAACGCCCGCGCCCGCCTCACGCGCCCGTCAGCTCTTGGTGAGCGACAGCAGCAGTAGAAAGATGAGAACCAGGAAGAGTATCGTGAGGACGAAGAATATGATCTTCCAGATACTGTAGGGGCGGTCGCCCTGGACTTCGCCCGTCCGCCCGTTGATGACTATCTGGTAGACCTTCTGATTCAATCTGTAGGCCCCGGCATAGACTGGGAGCAACAGATGCTTGAAGGTTATCCCGGAGTAATGCGTCTTGACATCGCTGATGCGCTGCTCGTCGCCGCCGATGTCTGCGCGCACGTCTCCTTCGATGACTCGCGCCGCGAGCACCTTGGCCTGCTCGAAGCCCTCGCCCAGCTCCACCTGATAGCGCTGCGCCTTGTAGCCGGAGAGATAGGCCGGTTCATAGCCTTTGATCTCGGCCAGGTCCCAGGGCTCAAGCTCGTAGAGACGATTCTGCGGAAGAGAACGCGTGGCCGGAACGAGAATATCGTCGAACCAGCGTGTGACTGTTCCAGAGGCCGGATACCAGTTGGTCTTTCGCACCTGTCGCGTCTTCGAGACCCGATTGCCCTGCGCGTCCGTCTCCGTGTAATGTTCGGTCTCGTAGTAATACTCGCCGCGCTGGCCCGTGTAGTAGCTGGTGGTGTGCGTGTCGTACGTCCAGTAGGGAAGGTAGATGCCATCTATGGCTTCGGGGCTGGCGAAGCGCTTGAGCGCGTCGGGCGCAAACCAGCGCGAAGAGAGCCACTGGCGGACGGCGGCGGTCGCCTGCGGCTGCGTGATGCGAAAGGGCAGCACGCCCTCGGGGGCGACGGTCGGGTCGGCGCTCTTCGGCTGCGCGACGATCTTCGCGCCGCAGAAGTCACACTCGCGCGCCACCTCCGGCGGCACGAATGTGACAATCGCTCCGCAACTGCTGCACTGCACTTCGAGCGCGTCCTGGGCCAATACCTGCAACTGCTCTGCGCGCGGGCGCAGGTATTCCTCATAAGAGCGCTCCTGAACCTGCTCGCCGCTCGTCGGTATCAACTCCTTGTGCCCGCAATAGGGACAGGTCAAACAGCCGTCTACGGGCTCGAACACAAGGTTCGCGCCGCAGGCCGGGCATGGATAGCGATGTATCTTCTCAGGGGCCGACTGTGCCGGGGGTGTTTGCATCTTTTTTCGATAGCCGATGGGCCAATGGATTTTCCGATGCGACGTAATCCGAAGAGTACGCCCGCCTGAAAGCTCGGGAAATTCGACGGATACATATATCAGCAGACCATCATTGATGGCAACATTGCCAGATGGAAATAATCGCCGGGACTGTGTGCCTCTGCGACACAATCCCGGCGGTCGCCTCCCCCATGCCCCTCGCAATGAAATATTTGATTAGCCCTCTCTGTATTCAGTCGAACCCGATATGATGAGCGGCTCCCCCAAGTCGGCCCATCATATCGGGTTGGCAATCCTGATGCTTCGTTCCCCCGATAAAGCGTCAGGATTGAGGCAAAGCGGCTCGGGCGAGCCGCTTTGCGAGATGTATATATTTCAAAGTGCCTGTTTAAGTTTGCGTCGTCGGATTGAAGTGAAGCTTCTTTGGGCTTGATTTTCCTGTAGCTCTCAAGAACTCTTTACTATCGGTTCAGAGTGTAGCAGGGAAAGTACCTCGCCACACTCTGAACCGATGTAAGTCACGCCGTCGCCCCCCGACAAGGCGACACCATGACTATCTCGTTTACCGCGAGATTACCCGCGAAGTGATCGTTTTGGTCAACGGGTTGATCGTGATGCGCAGCAACGTGTTTGGCACCGGTAAAGAGAGCGTAGTAGTAGGCGAACCACTACCACCGCCGGACGAAGTGCTCTGAGCAGCCTCACCGCCGCCAGCAGCACCACCCCCGGTCGCTCCGTTCTGGAATCCGGTGACCAAGACATCCAGACTGAAGGGCTCTCCCGTCGCGTTGTTGAACTCCAACGTCCGGTTGCCCGTCACCTCTCCGATGCTCCAGAGCTGGTCACTGCCCAAGAGGCTCGAATACCGG
>DASVQM010000046.1:0-27522 GCA_036389095.1 Pyrinomonadaceae bacterium | reverse complement strand
GAAAGCGAACAACCAGCGACCTAGAATTCAAGTTTCATACAGTTTCACACAATGCCAAATAGATGCCGGAGAAGGGAACTGACCTTTAGATTTCCGCTCTCATGCTCGTAATTCCGATAAATTCTCTTTCCTGTATCTATCTATTGACCGGATTACCGACGTAAGACGTGATTCAACCCGATTTTGCTTGTCAGCTCCACTCTGAAAGGCCCCGGGCCCTTATCCGCCAAGGTGGTGACGCCTGAAAGCCTAGCTGTGGGGAAATCGCAGAGGAGATGCGCAGAGAGCGTATGGCCACGCTGTATCGGCTGCGCTTGCAGGAGAAGAGCGCGGCGAGGCTAAGCTTTAGCTAAGGGTTCAGAGGTGTGAAATAAGGGTTCAGAGGTGTGAAATTTCGCATCGCTACTGGATGTCATTCATCTCCCCGAGAAAACTCCAGTCTCCTCCCTCCCGACGATTCCTGAGCCACGTCAGGCGACTCCCCTTGTCGGGGATGAAGTATTGCAAAGACGGGTCACGAACGAATATCAGCAACGTGCCTGAATCGCCCTCGACGTTGATTTGCCCGACGACGCGGAAGGTCGGGAAGCCCAACTCGCGGATGGTCGCACCGATGGTCGCTTCGACATCCAGCCTGTAGAACTCCGTCTGCCGCCGCAGCCTGAGCAGGCGTGCGGCGTTGTAGAACCGCGCCGAAATTGCTTTCTACCCTGACGCCGCCATCGCGTGGCGGAGAAGCAAACTCACTCGCGGTGATGGCCCCGGCGCGTGGGCCCATGTGTAGAGGCTCGCGTATGACTATAAACTGTTCGGGTTGGTGAACTCACTGCGGCGCGGCCAGCGCGAGACTCAGGTGCGGACGTTCTCTCACGACCCCCACGATCAGCTCGGGCAGACGTCGCTGCTCGCGGCAGTAGTCGATGAGGGCCGTGACCAGTTCGGCTTTCCCCGCGACCTGTCCGATCAGGTTCTCTAATTCAAGCGAGAGGTAATCCAAGGCCAGGGCGGTGAGATCCTCCGTGCTGAAGTGCTTCACGAGTAGCCCGGGCAGCTCGTCATAGTTCAAGACCTCCGGCGAGAGAGCCTGCTGCTTCACCTCGTCAATGAAGGCGCGCAGGCGTCCGGGTCTGATGTCGCGGCTCATCAGTTCGTTGATCGGTAGGAGCGGGTCCAGTCGCGGCATTTCCTCGTCATAATCCGTCAGAGCGCGTCCGTTGAATTCGTCCACGTAGGCCCTCAGCCAATCGCCCGCCGCGTCTTCTTCGAGCAGGCCCTTGATGCTCGTTGAGGGCGACGCCGCGCCGTTCGCTCTGAAGAGGCAGTAAGCGAAATCGAGCTGCGAGAGGTTGGTCTGCGCGTCGCGCCGCTCGAAGAGCGTCCAGGCGCTGGATAAGCCCGACATCTGCGCGCCGGGTCTGAGCTGGATGTCCCTGGCTTCTGAGACCACCAGGCAGTAGCGCGGGATGCCTGCCTCGCCCCCCAGTCCCTGCGCCACGTCGCGCGGCATGGGCGTCCAAGTCCCCAGGATGTCGGCCACCGTCCCCTCCTCTACGTTGCCGAGCTGTTGCCAGACATCCGAGCGCAGGAGCACCGGGACGCCTTGCCAGTACTTGCCAGAGGACGAGGCGACCAGGAGGCTGCCGGAGATGGTCGGCAGGAGACGCACATTGCCCACGCCGCCGAGCAGCCGCAGCGTTTTCCCGGTGGGCGAGAAGATCGCCCCTGGCCGCGCGTTGCCTTCCGAATCCGGCTGCATCACCTGAACCGGCAGCTTGTACTGCCTCGCGCGCTGTCGCAGTTGCTGCGCGCTATCCTTCCAGTAGAGACCGGGGACGCGCGGAACCCAACGGGAGAGGCCGAAAGCACGCAGGCGGACGGTCTTGACAGCCGCGGTATTGGGCCCACTGTTGAGCACGTCGCGCCAGAAAAACTCTTCGTCCGTGTACTCGTGCGCGTCCCTGGGCGCGTGCACCGACGGCATCTCGCCGTAGCCCGAAAGCATGGCGTAGTCCTGCGCGGCCCGCACGGCGTTGACGCGATGCACTAATATCTCGCCGCGCGCAAGCTGTCTTTGCCTGGATTCCATAAGAGTGCGGCCCGGGCCGTCAGAGCTGCCGGTAAACGGTCGCGGCCAGTTCCTGTAGCTTAACACTCTCGTCCCGCCCCAAAAGGTTGTCGTAGTCCACGCCCAGCTCGTTGCTCAGCGTGCGGACATGCTTTTCGTCCAGGGGCTTCGAGATATTGTTACGCAAGGCTTCGACCGCGTCGAGGTGCTTGGAGATTTTATGGCTCTCCTCTTCAAACTGCTGCGCTTCTGCCGCGTCGCCTTGCAGGCGCGCGACGTTGGCCAGGAGCCGAAGATTTTCGGCTACCTGACTCTGTGCCTTGAGCTGCCTGTGGATTTCCAGGCTTCGCAGGAAAAGCTCGCGCGCTTCGTCGAGCCTGTGCTGCTCCATGCGCGTCAGACCGAGCAGTTGCAGTAACTGCGCGATGTTGCCCTGCTTGCTCAACTCCGTGCTGATCGCCAACCCGCGCATGTATAGCTCCGTGGCCTCGTCATACTTCTCTTGCTTGTGCTTGATGAAGCCCAGGCGCGCGAGTATTTTGGCCTCGCCGAGGCGGTCAACCAGCTTCATCTTAATTTCCAGACTCTCCGTAAAATACCTCTGCGCCTCGTCGTACTCGGTCAGTACCTGCGCAATGTGCCCGAGGCTGTAGAGAGATTGCGCCACCTGCTCGTCTTCCCGCTTGTTCAGCCGGTGAACGCGCAGAATCTCCTGGTAGACCTCCCGGGCCTCGGCGAATTTGTGCGTCGTGGCATAGAGCGCGGCCAGGTAGTTCAGCGTGGTGACGTAGTCCGGGTGGTCGTCGCCCATCGTGTTGCGATAGATTTCGGCGGCCTGCCGGTAGAGCGGCGCGGCCTCATCGAAGCGCCCTACCAGCTCGTAGAGCAGGCCGAGGCTGGTCAGGCTCTGCGCGACGTAAGGATGCTCGCCCGTGAGCGCGGCCCGGTAGACCTTGACGGCCTTGCTCATGTAGGAGATGGCCTGCGCGTAGTCGTGCATCTCCTCATAGAGCTTGGCGAGATTGTTGAGGCTCTGCGCCACCTCGGGGTGGTTCTTCCTGTAGGCTTCTTTCTTTATCTTGAGCGTGCTCAGGAGCAGCGACTCGGCCTCGGCAAAGCGCCCCTGCTCCCTGTAGAGCAGGCCGAGGTTGCTCAAGCTCTCCGCGTAGGTCGGGTGCGACTCGCCCAGCAGCTCGCGGTTAATCTTGACCGCCTCTTCCATGAAGCGGGCGGCCTCCTCGTGGCGGCCCGTCGCGCCATAGAGCAAAGCCACGTTGCTCAAGCTCTGCGCCACCTCCGGGTGCTTCTCTCCAAGGGTCGCGCGGCGGATTTTCAACGCCTGCTGGTAGAGCGGCTCAGCCGCTTCGTAGTTGCGCGCGATGTAGTAGAGTCCGGCCAGGTTGCCGAGCACGGCGGCGTAGTAGACATGCTCTTCTCCGAAGGCGTCGCGGTAGATGTCCAGCGCCTGCTGCCAGAGCGGCGCGGCGGTCGTGTAATCGCCTCTCGCGTAATACACGGCTGCCAGGTTGTTCAAGCTCTGCGCCACGTCCGGGTGCTTCGCCCCGAGCAGCCGCTTCCTGGTGTCGAGCGCCATCTGATAATACTTCTCGGCCATTTTGTAGAGGCCCTTGGCGAAGTAGAGGCTGGCCAGGTTGTGCTTGCAGGCGGCGTACTGTGCCTGGTGCTGCTCCGACAGGCGGTAGATTCCGAGCGTTCGCTTGTAGAGCTGTTCAGCTTTCGTGTAGTTCCCTGTCTTATCGTAGACGAGGGCCAGGCCGCCCAGCGTCTCGGCGACCTCGAACTCGCCGTCTTTGCCTAGAGCCTTCCGCAGGCGTAATGCCTCTTCATAGAGGCGCTCGGCCTCACTGTAATCGAGCCGCTCCTGCGCGATACGTCCCAACTGGTGGAGGTTGGCGGCGATCCCTTTTTGGGAGCCCAACTGTTTGTAGATGTCCAGTGACTGTCGGTACAAATCTTCGGCCTGCTGGTTATCTTTCTCGCCGTGGGCGAGTTGCCCTAGCTGGTGCAGGATGTCCGCCTTCTGCGCCGGGTCGTCTAAGCGATGGCCCAGCTCGACGCACTTCGAGAGCAGTCGTCGCGCCTCCGCGTACTCGCCCTGATTTTTTAAGGTCGCAGCCATTTCGCGCAGCAGGCGGGAGCAAGACTTCGCATCTTCCGCCTTCTCAGCCGCGACGACGCCGAGCTGCCCGATCTCCAATAGCTCGCCCCAGTAGTTCCGCTCCTGCAAGACGCCGACGAGGCTCATAGACAACTCTATGACCACGGGCCAACGCTCGCCCTCGTACGCGCGGCGCACGGCCCCGAGCAGGTTGCCCAGCTCTGCTTCCATCTTGTCGTAACGCTGCGAGTCGTCCTCGCCGTACCGCGCGACGTAGCGCAGAGCGGCTTGCATCAGCCTCTCTTCGTAGTCGCCGTAGGGCTCGACCCGTGACTCCTGCCACAGCAGGCTGCGTAGCAGAGGGTGCATGGTGTAGAAGCCCTCGCGCTCGATCTCGACCAGCGACAGCCCGGCCAGCTTTTCGAGGAGGCTGGCGCAGCGGCCCTGCTCCTCGCCCGAGGCCATGCTCAGTAGCTCGACACCCATGCTCGTGTCGAAGCTCGCGGCCAGCAGAGCCAGAAGATGTCGTTCGCCTTCGCTGATCGTGCGCAGGGTGACTCCGAACCCGACGCGAACCTCTGGATGCCCTTCTTCCACATCCGCAGCGCGCAGCTTCTTCATCCGGGCGCTGATATCGCGGTGAAGTTGTTTGAGCCAGAACTCCGTAAAGCGTTTCACGTAGCCGGAGGCGTAGAGCAGGGCCAGCGGGTTGTTGTCGAGCAGCGTGCAGACCTCGCCGAGCAGGCGTTCGTCGAGCATGCGATTCCTGAAGAACGACAGCGCGTCCTCAGGCGTCGCCTGGTCTAGGACGATGTTTTCATCGAACCCCTCGAACTCCCCCTGCGCGGCGCTGATGATGAGCAGCGCCGTGTCGTCCGGGCAGTTGCGGGCCAGGACGGCAGCCGTTTCCGCCGACTTCACGAAGTTCAGGACGATGAGCATGTCGCGGCCGTCGAGGAGTTGGTAGACGGCCCCCAGCTTTTCCGGCGGACTGAGCCTGGGGATTTCGACGTTGCCCATGTGCGCGGCGATGGCGTCGCAGATCGCCGCGACGGAAGCATCGCACACGCTCTCGATCCAGACGACCCCGTCCTTGAACAGCCCCTCCGCATGCAGCAGCTCAACGGCCTGCGCTGCCAGCCCTGTTTTCCCGACACCTTCTCTTCCATGCAGCAGCACCGTATATCGCTGGCGCAGCGTCGTCAGCAATCGCCCCAGTTCCTGCTCGCGCTTCAAGGGGCGGTGCGCGGAGGCTGGCGGCAGGTGCAGTTTATCGTCCGGGGCGAAGGGCTTCTTTCCGTACGTCCGCAGGACGATCATCCGCGCGTCGGCGTCTGCGCGCGGGCCCGGGAGGGGCTCCGCGGCGAGGGGCGGCTGCGCCGCGTCTGCGGGCGCGTCGAGCGGCGCGGCGCAGTTCGGGCAGAAGTGAGCGCCCTCGCACCCCACAACGTATTCGCAGGCCATGCACTTCCTCTGCCCGCTTTCGTCACTCATAGTCGTCCCTCACTTAGCGAATTGCTCGCGGCAGTTCATACAGAAGTTAGCCTCGGCCGGATTCCCTACGCCGCAGTTAGCGCAGCGCTTCATAGTTGCCGGGGGCTGGCGACGGCGATCGAGCATCCGCTCGCCCAGGGTCGCCAGAGCGTCGAGCAGCACCACCCCGGCATTCCCCAACACCTCTGACTGGTAATTGTCTCGCCGCGTCACCGGTGACGCCTCTTCGGGCGGGAAGATGACGCCGTCGTTCTCCTGCGCTCGGAGGTAGAGGACGGGCACGCCCCAGTCACGGTCGTCGTCCGTGTTACGGCCTTTGACGGCCAACCTGCCGGCGGTGACAGCCATGTCAATCGAGTGGTGCTCGGCCAGGTTCTTGTAGAAGCGGCGGCTGAAGTCGATGGCGTTAGAGTCTTTGATCTTGTACTGCATGGCGACGATGGCCGGGATGTTGACGCGCGCCAGCGCCGGGGCGATGCCCGACCACGCGCACTCGTTGTTGCGCCTCCCCGTCTCGCATGCGCCCAGCACCGCCAGACGGACGGCGGAGCCGTTGAGAGTCTGCGCCAGGCTCTCGACGGAGTACTTACGCGGGTTCTTGTCATCGTCGAAGATGACGATGTGGCCGGAGCCGGAGATGCTTTTGAAAGCTTCTCCTTCCTCCGCCTGAAACATGCCGTGGCCCGCGAAGTGTAGAACGTGCACGTCCTCGTCGGCGACGTTTTCAAGGTCTGTGATCGTCACCTCATTATAAAATTTATAGTCTAGGTAAGGGGTTCTGGCCGCGTCGGCGCGCGTCAAATTCTCTAGCGCCTTCTCCATCTTCTGGCGCTCAACTTCGAGCCTGAGGGTTTCGTAGTCGGGAGGGCCAGGGTCGGCCAACAGCGCCGCGAGGCGCGGCCTGGCATTCGGCACGGGTCTGAGAGGGCTCAGAGGAGACGAGAGCACCTCGTAGCGCACCAGCGAAATGCGCCTGTTGAGCCCCAGGAAGCCGCTCACGGGTGAGGAGTCAAGCGGCTCTACCCAGGCGTACTCCCAGGGGATGTTGGCGAGGACGAAGCTCGCCGTCTTGAGTTGAATCCTCAAACCGTTTTCGTTGCCGACTTCGTTGAGGCAGTAGTAGAGATGTTGGCTCAGATCGCCGGGGAAGAGCAACTGCCCCAACTGCCTGCCGAGCTTGATCAGCTCCGACATTTCGCCCGTCTTGTCGAGCGTGCCCAGTTCCAGCTTACGCAGGCGCAGGCGCAGTTCGGAGCCGAAACAGACCGAGTAGGCGCTCTCGATGCTCTGCTCTTTGCGGAGCGGCGTTGTGACGCGCAGACGAAAACTCTCCTTCTCGCCGTCCCTCTTGTAGTCGAATAATTCGAGGTTGATCTCTTTGTACTGCATATCACGTCTACGCCTTCCGCAGCAGGACGCCGCCCGCTCGCGTGTGAGTGTTGAGGCGGCGCTTGCTCGCCCTTAAACGATACCCGGTCGGCTGCTACGCACCAGCTCGACCATATGCGGGAGCAGCTTTCGCCGTTCGAGGTACTGGATGAGATTCAGCACCATGGCCGTCTTGCCGCTGCCGCCGACGACTTCCAGGTTGATGGGCCCTTCGTAGAGTCCTTTGCTGCGCAGCTCCTCTTGCAGGTCGAAGCAGAGGGCGTCCAGTTCTTCGCGGCTGAAGGAGTTGACCAGGGCCGTGCGGAGCGCGCGCGTGTCCGTCTTCGGCTCCGCCGTGGCGGAGCCTGCGGAGGGGGTGGCGGCGAGTGCGATGGGCCCACCGGCGGTCATCGTCGCCTCAGCCGCCTTCGGGAAGAGCACGCCTTCTTCGGCGCGGTGGTAGAGGACCGGCACGCCCCAGTCGCGCTCGTCCGGCTCTGTGGCGCGCGAGAAGATGGCGATGCGTCCGACCGCGACCGCTTCGTCCACGCTCTTGCCGTCGGCCAGAGCCTGATACATGCGTTGTGTGAAGGCGATGGCGCTGCGGTCGCGGATGGTCATCTGCATGCCTATGACCGCGGGGATGCCTGCCAGCGTGAGCGCCGGGACGACGCCCGTCCAGGCGTTGACGGAATCGCGCCGCCCAGCCTCGCAAGCCCCCAGCACGGCGAGCCGGACGTTGCGATGCCTGAGGTTGAGCGCGAGCGTACCCGAAGGGAAGCGGTGCTCCTCTCCGTTCTCGCCGACGAGCGAGAGATAGCCCTGCCCCTCAAGGCTGCCGAAGGACTCGCCAAGCTCGCTCTCGAACCTGCCGTGACCCGCGAAGTGAAAAATATGTGCATCCCTGGATAAGGCGTCGAGGAGGGTATCAACCGTCGCGTCCGGGTAGAACTCCACCTTGACCCTGGTCATCCCGCTCAGCGCGCGCTCCATCAACTCCCTCTCGGCGTCCAGGTGCAGTTCGGGTGTGTCCGCCGGATTCGCCATGATGCTGACGACGCGCAGGCTCTCGTCCCCGACCGGGCCGAGCTGCCCCTGCGCCTGCCCTATGACCTCGTAGCGCACGAGCGACAGGCGGCGGTTGAGCACCAGAAAACCGCCCGGCCCTTTGTGGTTGGCCGGGGTGTCGGGCTCGGCGACGTAGACATATTCCCAGGGCAGGTCAACGAGCGAGAGCGTGTCCAGCTTGAGACGCACGCGGAGCGCCTCGTCATCCCTCAAGCGTTCGAGGCTGCGCGTGAAGAAGAGGCGCGCGCGCGGGGGCAGCAATGCGGCGGCGAGGTCTTCGCCAAAGGCTATGGTCTGCGCGACGTTCAGCCGTCGACTCTCAAGCAGGCGCAGGCGCGTGCGCAAATCCGCGGGCAGCATGACAGGCTCGGCGTCCGTTATCTTCTGCTCGCCGACGTGCGAGGCGGCCACACGCACGCTGAACTTCTCGCGGCCTTCTTCCCGCGCGTAGTCGAAAGCTTCGATATCAAGGTTGACGTATCTCATCTACGGTTTTCCCCTGGCGTTGCGGTCTTAGAGGCTAGCCTCTATCACGTCGCGCACGCCCGGCAGTCGCCCGAGCTTGGCTACGCTCTGCGCGTCAACGTAGTCGGCCCCGACGAGCACGATGTAGCCGCACAGCGAGATGTAAACCGCGCCGACGATGAGCACGCCTGCCGGAGCGGGCAGGGCCCCGGCAGCCGCCCCGGCGACGTAGCTGAAGCCCGTGAGCAGCTTCTCGGCCAGACGCACCTGCACCTTGTACTCTTCGCCCAGCTTCTGCACGCGCTCAGCCGCCGCCGAGAACGCGTCAGGAGCGGCCTGGCTGGCCGATACCTTCTGCGCGATGTACTCCCTGGTCGCCTCCGTCTCGTACAGCTTCTCAACGAGTGTCTGGAAGAGTTGGTTCTGCCGCCAGTCTTCCCACCACTCGGAGACGTACTCTCCGACCTTCTTGGCCAGATTCGGCCCCAGCAGCGCGAGCACGGCCTCATAGGCTTTGACGACGAAGCCTCGAAAGTAGTCATAGAGCTGCATCAGCTTTCCGGCAACGCCCAGATGCTCGGCGACGTTGGCGCCGATCATACCTATGGCCTTGCCGATCTCCCCCAGGCTGAGGGCGAGGAGGCCCTCGAAGGTCTTCTGCCCGGCTTCGGTCGCCCGCTCCGAAATCTGGAACAGAGTCAGCTGCACGGCTTCGTTGACCTGCTCGGCCGACCCTGGAGCGTCCTCGGCCCCGCGCTCTATGCGCTGAGCCCTGGCGGTCGAAACGACCTCTAGTTGACCGAGCAGAATCCTGTGATGCTCGCTCAGTTTCCCCGCAGTCGCGCCTCTACTGCGCTCGGTCGCAGCCGGGGCTGAAGTTCCCAGAACCCCCGCCTCCTCGTCGCGCGCCGCTTGCAGCAGGAACATCCCGGCCTCAAGGTCGCCGAGGGCCTTCGCCAACAACTGCGTCGCCGCCTCCGCCTTCACGGCGGGCTCTTCCGACTGAAGCTTGCCCTCAGCCGCCGTCTGCAACTCGCCCGACAGCGTGGAAAGATGCTCGGCCTGCGCGACCAACTCCGTGGCCGTCACAGGGCCGCGAGCCGCCCCGCGCTCGCCGCGCTCCGTCTGAGTCATAAAGGCGCGCGGCGCGGTCAGCGCCCGCAACTCCTCAACGTAAGATTGAGCGATTGCGTCGTACTGCTCTTGTGATGCCATTGCGAACCTCCTAAGCTGATCTGTTTTTGCTGTAATCTGGCGCGCGCCTCTCTTGCGACGACCCTGGCCCGCAACCGCCAGTCGCGCCTCTCCCGGCGCACTGCGGAGAAGCGATGAGAAAAACATTTCACACTTTGATAATGTCTCATCGCCCCGATCTATTTCTCATGAGCCTGTTGGTGAGAGCATCGCGATGGAGGAGACAATCAAGGCCAGGCCATTTTGATGAGCCCTCATAACCCGTGGCTTGTCAACTGACTTGGCTTGAGGGGTTGAGAAAACGTAGCGGCAGAGAGAAAAACTGCGCCTTAATACTCACACGAGAAACTCGTCGAGCAGAGTTGCGTAAGCGGGCATAAATTACTACCGATCATCCGCACCCGTCAATAGATAAACGGCCCACACGCAATGCCCTGGACACGGCGGTTCGATCTTTTATCCTTGAAAGGAGAGAGGAAGGAGTGAAGTCCGAAACCGTGCTGCCGAGTTTGATCCTGAATAACACGGAAGCAACCACATGACCCTTCAGGTGATGAAAAACCTTAACCGCCGAAGCAGAGCCCTCCGCGTCTTATAACATTCATGCCGACACGCGCCACAACGTATTCCGATTAACTCTTCAGCCAATGCGGTGGATTAGTTTTAGACTGATGGTAGATAATGTCTCCATCCGTGCTCCCGCAATGACGATGATGGAAGCAGAGCAGGATTTCAGACCCTGGCGATGGCGACGGGCGCGGCGGCGGGAGACGCAACACTTGCTGCCGCAAGAGAAGATGAGGACATTGCATTGAAGAGATATAGCTCGCGTAGGCTCGGCCTTCGGATAGGAGCGGTGGCCGCCGTGGTTGCACTGCTCGGTCTGGCTCTGGGGCTCGCATACTATCTGCGTTCCAGGCCGGTCGCGCCAACCGCCTCGAAGTACCGGAACGGCATCCCCAATAACCACCCGATAGGGAACCCCGGCGGAGAGGTTGCGACCTTCAGCCCGCAGGGCTCAGTCAATCTTAGCGGCGCGTACTTCCAGGCTCAGGGTGCGAATGGACAGAGTTGCGCGTCGTGCCACATCCCGGAGGATGCCTGGAGCATCACCCCCGGCACGCTGCAACGCCTGTTCGACGAAACCGACGGCACTCATCCGGTCTTCAACCAGCTCGACGCCGACAACCCCGACATGGATGTCTCCACGGCTGAGAGGCGACGCGCCGCCTACAGCATGCTCCTGACGCGCGGCGTATTCCGCAGGGGCGGCGCTCCCCGGCCAGACTCCGAGTGGGAGCTGATCGCCGTGGACGACCCGCACGGCTACGCGAACCTCAACCTGCTGGTGCACTGGCGACGCGCCATGCCGACGATCAACTTCGCCACGGGGAGCGCCACGGTCAACTGGGACGGCGGCAGCACCGTTGGCGCTGACCAGCCCGCCGGACTAGTCAACCTGACCAACCGCCTCATCAAGGGCAGCATGCAGGGCCCGCCGCCCACCGCTGAAGTCGTCGCCGATATAGTAGATTTTGAAAGCTCGCTCTCTACAGCACAGCTCACCGTGACGGGCGTCGGGCGTCTGGACGCTGACGGCGCGCGTGGGGGGCCTGAGGCATTGTCGTCCATGCCGAAGGTTGCTGGCCGCTTCGATCTCTTCAAGGCCTGGGCCAATGACGAGAATCCAAAGCGCGCACAGATCGCGCGTGGCGAGGCGCTCTTCAATAGCACCAACGTGAGCCATCGCAGTTGCCGCGTCTGCCACAACTCGGCGAACAACGGCACGAACATCAACAACAGCCTGTTCGACATTCGCACCGCTTCGGAGGAGGCCCGCACCCCGGACCTGCCGCTCTACACCTTCCGCAACAAACGGACGGGCGAAACCCTCCGTTTGACAGACGCGGGTCTCGGCAACATCACCGGGCGCTGGGATGACCTGGGGCTGTTCAAGACGCCGACGCTGCGCGGGCTGGCGGCGCGCGCCCCTTACTTCCACAACGGGACGGCTGCGACGCTTGAGGACGTGGTGCGCCATTACGAGAAACGCTTCAGTTTCGTTTTCACGGACGAGGAGAGAGCCGACCTGGTGGCCTTCCTGAATGCCCTCTGAAGGCGATTGCAGGCCGCCTGGCTCGTTTTTACCCTGACGGGCGACCCGGAGTGGCCACCGCGCTGTAGCGGGGGCGCTGAGCGCGTCGCGGCCCTGGGAGCAAGCCTTGACAACCATCCCGTTTTAGATGAAAAATTCGATTCCAAAAAAGCAGCGTCCATTTCGTGCTGCATGGCAAGCTAGCCATTCGGGGGACAGTCAACAGAGTTGCTGGGCATCACAGAACAAACCAACCAACAGACACTTTCGACGCGCGGGGGGAGCAAGCTGCGCGTCCTGCTCGCGTGTCTGATGGTCTTCTTCTTTTGCGCTTCGACTCGGCACTTCACGACGCACGGCAATCAACTTCTTCCGCAGCAGACAGATCAGGAGTCAACCGGCGAAGAGATTCATGCAGGCAAAGTCAAAGAGCATGAGGTGACGGCTGCCTCGGCGCGCAAAGCGCTGCATCAGGTTCTCAGGCCGCTCATCGCCGCGTATGAAAACGCCACCGTTACGGGTGCGTGCGAGCGTCGGCCAACCATCGCTTTACGCTGGAGCGCACACGCCTATGGACGCCGGGGCCCACCCTCTTCCTACATCCTTTCGTCATAAACCCATCGCCTAATTAAAAGCTGCCTGTTCGGACGCAGCTTCCTTCATCGCCGCCTTTAACAAGCATCGTCACGCGGAAGTGTGTCCATGTGCTTGACCGCTTTGAAGGGAGAGCTGCGCTGGAAGTGGCGGTCGCCATCCTAAACGATTCTATTTTGCCGTAACTCATGCTCAGAGTTGCGTTGGGGGATAAGGTTGAAGTGAAAGCAGAGACAAACATTTCTTCAAATGTGAGCGGCGACCTGGCTGCCGGGCTGGTGGTCTTCTTCGTTGCTCTCCCGCTTTGTCTGGGCATTGCTTTAGCGTCCGGCGCGCCGTTGTTCTCGGGTCTCATTGCGGGCATTATCGGCGGGCTCGTCGTCGGCATACTCAGCAAGTCGCACTTGAGCGTCAGCGGGCCCGCAGCCGGTCTGACGGCCATCGTGCTGGCGGCCATCACGGAGCTTGGCGCGTTCGATATCTTTCTGTGCGCCATCTTAATTGCCGGTGTGATTCAGCTCGCTCTAGGCTTCCTGAAGGCCGGGAGCATCGCCAACTATCTGCCGTCGAATGTCATCGAAGGAATGCTCGCAGGCATCGGCGTCATCATCATCTTGAAGCAACTTCCGCACGCCGTCGGGTTCGATAA
Organism: Pyrinomonadaceae bacterium; assembly: GCA_036389095.1. Lineage (GTDB taxonomy): Bacteria > Acidobacteriota > Blastocatellia > Pyrinomonadales > Pyrinomonadaceae > DASQYE01. The sequence continues at coordinate 14,411 of DASVQM010000046.1, read as the reverse complement.
GGATTACGCGGGCAACTTCTCTTTTCTCGATACGTCGGGCGGAAACACCTTCAGCTCTCTGACCCAGGCGCTCAACTACTTCACGCTTGGAGCCGTCATCATCGCCCTCATTTCCATCCTCATCATGAAGGTATGGGAGCGGGTCGCCTGGCTGAAGAAGATTAAAATCCTGCCTGGGCCTTTGGTCGCCGTGGTCTTCGGCGTCGTCCTGAACGAAATCCTCATCGCCGCCGGCTCAAGCCTGGCGATCAGCCCAGAGCATCTCGTCAACTTACCTTTGAGCGGCGGCCTCGGTGATTTCTTCGCCCAATTCAACCTCCCGGACTTCAAAGGCTTGACCAATCAGAAGGTCTGGACTTACGGCTTCACGATAGCCATCGTTGCATCAATCGAAACACTGCTGTGCATAGAGGCGGTCGATACGCTCGACCCGCACAAAAGGTATACGCCGCCGAATCATGAGCTCAAGGCTCAGGGCATCGGAAATATTTTGAACGGACTGGTCGGCGGTCTGCCCATCACCTCCGTGATCGTCCGTTCTTCGGCAAACGTGAACGCCGACGCGCAAACCAAGCTGTCGTGTATTACGCACGGAGTGCTGCTGCTCGTCTGTGCGGCGGCGATTCCCTTTCTGCTCAACAAAATCCCGCTCGCCGTGCTCGCCGCGATCCTCATCCTGACGGGCTACAAACTGGCGAACCCGGCTCTCGTCAAGCGATGGTGGAAGCATGGATGGCATCAATTCGTGCCGTTCATCGTGACGGTTGCGGGAGTGGTGCTGACCGACTTGCTGATGGGCGTCACGATGGGCCTGTTCGTCAGCGTCGCCTTCATCCTCCGCGAGAATCAGAAGAGCGCCTACTTCTTTCAGCGCAAGAAGTATCATGAGGGTGACATCATTCATATACATCTCGCGCAGGAAGTTTCTTTCCTTAATAAAGCTGCCATCAAGTTAACCCTGGAACATCTGCCGCCGGAGAGCTACGTCATCTTAGATGCTTCCGAGACCGTCTACATCGACCATGATGTGATGGAGTTAATCAAAGAGTTCAGCAGGGTGAAAGCGCCGGAGCGCAGCATCAGGCTTGAGCTGGTCGGCTTCCGCGAGAAGTATAAGATTGACAACACGCTGGATATTCCGCACGTCCAGATCGAACACACAGTAGCGCCCGACGCACCCGCCTCCGACGGCGCGCGTAAGCGCCACGGGAAGCTGATCGAAGACTTGACGAAGGAGAAGGTCGGTAAAGAAGGAGCATGAGAAAGGTATGAACACACACACGAAAGAGACGCAAACGACGACCACGCCGCAGATGGCGCTACAGTTTCTGCGCGAAGGCAATTACCGTTTCATCAATAACCTGAAAGCGCATCGCAATCTATTGCAGCAAGTCAACGAGACGCGTGACGGGCAGTTTCCTTTCGCCACCATTCTGAGCTGCATTGACAGCCGGACAGGGGCGGAACTGATCTTTGACCAGGGCCTGGGCGACATCTTCAGTATTCGCCTGGCGGGCAACGTCGTGAGCGATGCCGTGCTCGGGAGCATGGAGTTCGCATGTAAACTCGCCGGTTCCAAACTGGTGGTCGTGTTGGGCCATACCAAGTGCGGCGCGATCAACGGAGCCTGCGACGGAGTTCAACTGGGTAATTTGACGACGTTACTGAATTTGATACAGCCCTCCGTTTATCTGGAAAGAACCGTCGAGCAGCAACGCACCTCAAGCAATCCGGAGTTCGTCAATAAAGTCACGCGCATTCATGTCAGGCGCAGCGTCGAGAGCATCATCGAGCGCAGCATCGTCCTGCGTGAGATGATCGAAAAAGAGCAGATCGGATTGATCGGGGCCATCTACGATGTCAAGACCGGGGCCGTCGAGTTTCTCGACGACACGTTTATGCTGGGCGAGGTCAAGCACTTCTATCTTGATGTCTCAAACGATCGAGGGGCATGACGCAAAAAGGTGAAACACCGCCCTTTCTGCCTGCCGAGTGGCCCGGCCAAGCTCAACGCCTGGCCGGGCCAACCTGTATTTACGAATGCCTTAGCTTTACGCGTCGAAAAACCTTAACCGTTGTTATCGGACTCCGTATGCAAAGCTCCGGCTCATTGCTCCGCCTTCCCTTAGGGTCTGCTATTCAGAGCGCAGGGCGAGCATCGGATCGACTTTCGTCGCCCGTCGCGCGGGCATATAACAAGCCAGGAAAGCGACGAGCGCGAGCAATGACGCCACGCTGATGAACGTCGGTAAATCCGTAGGGCTGACGCCGAACAGCAAGCTCCCCAGCACACGCGTCAGCAGCAAAGCCCCGCCGACTCCGACCGCTACGCCGATGAGCGCGAGCCGCATCCCCTGGCCGACAATCAGACGCAGCACATCCCTTCCCTGCGCGCCGAGCGCGATGCGTATGCCTATCTCATGCGTGCGCTGCGTGACGCTGTAGGCCGTTACGCCGTAGATGCCGACCGAGGCGAGCAAGAGCGCGATGCAGGCGAAGACCATCAAGAGCAGCGTCCCGAACCGGGCGCGCGAGACAGACTCGCCGATCCAGCTCTCCATGGTGCGCACGTCGGCGACAGGTTGCGCCGGGTCAATTGACTGGATTACGCGCCGCGCGGGCGACGCCAGCGCGAGCGGGTCGCCGTCGGTGCGTATGACGAGCGTCATCTGCGAGTAGGTGAGCTGCGGGTGTGTCCAATAGACCATCGGAAACGTCTCGGCGTCGAGCTTGCTATATTTCAGGTCGGCGACGACGCCTATGATCTCGTTCAGCGGAGGATTTTCCATCATCGAGACGGCAATGCGTTTGCCCACGGGGTTCTCGCCGGGGAAGTATTTGCGCGCGAGCGCTTCGCTGATAACGATGGTGTGCCGATCTTCGTTTGCCTCCTGCGGCGTGAAGGTGCGCCCCTGTAGGACAGGGATGCCGAGCGTGCGGAAGTAGTTCTCGTCTGTGACGCGCACGTCCGTACTCGGCTCGTTGCCGGGCGCTGGCTCCGGCTGCCCTTCGATAGCGAAGGAGGTGCGCGCGCCGAGCCCCGTATAGAAGGGCAGGTAGTTGGCGACCGATACGGAGCGCACGCCCGGCACGCTTGCGAGCTGCTCTGTGGCCTGGCGGAAGAAGTTGACGACTTGAGGGTCTTCCTTGTACTTCGTCGCCGGCAGTTGTACGCGTAACGTCAGCAGGTTCTTCGGATCGAACCCGGGATCGACCGCGACGAGCCGCGTGAAGCTCCTGATGAGAAGCCCCGCGCCGACTAAAAGAACGAGCGCGAGCGCGATCTGCGCGACGACGAAAGCGGAGCGCGCGCGACGGCTACGGCGGCTTCTGGTGTTGCCGCGCCCGGTCTCTTTAAGCGCCTCGTTCGCATCCGTGCGCGACGCTTCGAGCGCGGGCAGGAGGCCGAAGACGATGCCTGTCAAAATAGAGACGCCGAGCGTAAAGGCCAGCACCGGCAGACTCACACCGACCTGCGCCGATTCGATCAGGTTGGGCGGGCTCAAAGCGACGAGCGCGGCCACACCCCACATCGCAAGCCCCACGCCGAGCACGCCGCCCATCAGCGAGAGCAGCAAACTCTCCGTCAGCAGTTGGCGAATGATGCGTCCGCCGCCCGCACCGAGCGCCGCGCGGATGGCGATCTCTTTCGAGCGCGCGGCGGCGCGTGCCAGCATCAGGTTCGCCACGTTCGCGCACGCGATCAAGAGCACGAAGGCAACCGCGCCGAGCAGGATGAGGAGCGGCGTCTTGATCTCACCCGCGAGCTGTTCGCGCACGGGGACGAGCGTCACGCCCGTGTTCGCGTTGTACTCGGGTCGCTCCTGCCCCAGACGGCTCATGATGGTATTCATCTCGGCTTGCGCCTCGACGACGCTCACGTCCGGCTTGAGCCGTCCCACCGCCGAGAGATAGCGCCCGCGCACAGGGCGCAGCCTGGTGGGAACCCACAACTCTGCTGGATGACCGCTGCGCGAGTTCTCTTTGATAAACCATTTGAAGTCGGCGGGCATGACACCGATGATCGTCACAGTCTCGCCGTCGAGCGCGACCGTCTTGCCGACAACGTCCTGCGCTCCGCCGAATTGTCGTTGCCAGAACCCGTAGCTCAAGATGATCACGTCGCCGCGCCCGGGCTTCCCATCTTCGGCAGTGAATGTGCGCCCGACGAGCGCGTTCGCGCCGAGCACGCTAAAGAGATTGCTCGTCCCCACCTGCGCCGGCACGGCGACGGGCTCGCCCGCGCCCGTCAGGTTGAAGCGCGCGTCATAGAAGGCGGCCATCTCCTGGAAAGATTTCGCCTGCGACTGCCATTCAAGAAAGTTGGTCGGCGAGATGACATTGCGCGGGTTGTTGCCGTTCCTGTTCTCCTCCCAGAGTGTCACCAACCTATCGGCGTCCCTGTAGGGCAGCGCCCGCAGGAGCACCGCGTTGACGACGGAGAAGATCGCCGTGTTGGCTCCGATGCCCAAAGCCAGCGTCAGGACGGCAACAGCGGTAAAACCCGGCGTGCGCAGCAGAAAACGCGCCCCATACTTGATGTCCTGGAGCAGTTGTTCCAGCCACATCCAGCCCCACATCTCACGCGTCACCTCTTTGATCAGCCCCGCATTGCCAAACTCACGCCGGACAGCCGCTTCCGCCTCCGCAAGCGTCTCACCGCGCTCGACGCGATCCCGGACGGCCATCGCCAGATGACTACGCAGCTCTGCATCAAGCTCTTCTTCACAATCACGCCGCCGCGACCACAGCCTTAACCTCATACCTCATTCTCCTTCCGTTGTGGGTTCAAGGCACGGGCGATGGCCTCAGAGAGTTGCTCCCATCTAGATAGTTCGCTTGCGAGCTGCTTTTTACCATTCGCAGTCAGCCGATAGACTTTGACCTGCTGATTGTTCTCGGAAATCTTCCACTCCGCACTGATCGCCTTCTGTCGCTCAAGCCTGTGTAGCGCGGGGTAGAGCGAGCCGGTATCGACCTGTAGCACCTCGCCCGAATTGACCCGGATGGCCTGACTGATGCCGTAGCCATGCTGTGGGCCCCATTGCAGGGTCTGGAGGACGAGCAGGTCGAGCGTGCCCTGTAGTAACTCTATCCTGTTCTGGTAGGGAATTTTCTTAGGCATGTAGATATTCTACACCCAACGGTGTAGAATATCTACTCCTTTTCTCAAGCTGCGCTCCTGGCCTCGCAATTCGAAGCAAGTTCATGAATAAACATAGATTGCTTCATAATCTTAAAGCTGAAGAGAAGAGGAGCTGATCATAAATATTGATGTAATATGGTGCGTCATTGAGGATGACTTCCGAGCGTTATGCTCCTGCTTTATTATGAAGTGTAAAGCCAATTAACCTTGAGGACTTCTCGCGGTGCTCTCTATTCGGAGTGGTCGTGGCGGGAAAAAATTCTCGCCCCTGCTGCCGGCATCTCGAACCATTCATTTGTGAGGTTACTATGCAACGCTCCTTTGACCTCCTTCGTCGCGCTCTTTTAGTCGCCTCGCTCAGTCTAATCATTCCAGCCGCCACAGTGCTTCGGTGTCAGGGACAAACGCCCGCGCCCGCGCCGCCTCCGACTCTGACCGAGGCAGAACGCCGCGCAGTACGCGATATCAATCCAGAGACGATCAGGCGGGTCGCCGCCGACTTGTCGTCGCCCGAGATGCTGGGGCGTGGGACAGCGCAGGCGGGCGGCGAAAGGGCCGCCCGCTACCTGGCAGATCGTCTGGCCGGACTCGGGCTCAAACCGCTCGGCGATGCCCGCCGCTCGTACATGCAAACGATCAAGTTCCGTGCGACACAGGTGCTGCCGCAGTCCGCCCTTATCGTTGACGAGGAATCTCTCATACTAGGCGAGGAGTTCGTCTTCGCCCCAGCCTACGAGGCCGAGCTGGCAGAGGTGAGCGGCCCGTCGGTCTTCGTTGGCTACGGCTACGGGAAAAGGCGAGCTGATGTTCGGGGTAAGATCGTCGTGATGTTGTACGGGCTGCCGTTTGGCTCGCGGGCGAGTGACAACCCCGCGCAGAAGGCATGGCAATCCCGCGAGGCCATGTTTGCGCTCACCGGCTTCAGGATCAACGGTTACGCCGCAGCCGGGGCATCCGCTATCATCGTCGTCAACGTCGAGTCGGCGGAAGAACCCTACCCGCAGATGGCCGACTACCTGATGCGGCGGCGCATCGCCCACGTTCCCATTACCCCGGCGGCGCGGATTGATCCAGCCGCTCAGTTTTACACAACAGATAAGACCCGGCGCAGTCGCGCGCTCATCTCCACGGCCCGGCAAACCACACTGCCGCCTGTCGTTTACGTGAGCCCGCAGGGATCAGAAAAGCTATTTGCCGAAGCGGGAAAGACTCTGGCCTGGGCGCTTTCGGCGGCTGTCCGGCGTGATTTCGCGCCGCGCGAGCTGAGCGGGGCAACTATCAGGGCGAGGATGAAGATTGAGGAGGCGACGGGCAGCAACGTCGTCGGGCTATTGGAGGGCAGCGACCCGTCGCTAAAAGAAGAGGCTGTAGTCTTCACGGCTCACTACGATGCATACGGGGTGGGGATGGACGGGCGCGTCTACCCTGGCGCTGCCGACAATGCGCTCGGGGTCGCGGAGGTGATGGCTGTCGCCGAAGCCCTGGCCCATTCAACGGAGCGCCCGCGCCGCTCTGTCATCTTCCTCTTTACGACGGGAGAAGAACACGGGCTGCTCGGCTCTCAACACTGGGAGGGATATCCTACATGGTCGTCAGAAAAGCTCGCCGCCGCACTGAACTTCGACGGGATCGGCACGGAGACTTACGGAACAGTCAGGCAAGTGGTCGGCTACGGCGCGGCACACTCGGAGCTTGGGGCGCTCCTCAAAGAAGTAACTGCTGCGATGGGTCTCTCGCTCAGGCCGGATCCCCTGCCGGAGGAGAAACTCTTCTACCGCAGCGATCAACTGACATTCGCGCTACACGGAGTGCCGCCGCTCCTGCTAATGGGCTTGCCGCAGGACGTGCCGTCGGCGGTCATACGTGCACGCGAATGGTTGAAAACCGATTACCACCAGCCCGCTGACAGCGTGCAGCCCTGGTGGGACTGGGGCGGCGCGCAGACGATGGCCTCGGTCGGATTGGTAGTCGGGATGCGCGTCGCCAATGGCGAGCGTGCTCCCGATTGGCTCCCCTCTTCGCCCTATAGACGCTTCAGGCAAAAGAGAAGCCTGACATCTAGCGGCGGGCAGTAGAGGTAAGTAGATCATCTGACTTTACAGATAAGCATCACAACTCTTTGAACCGGAGCGCCCTTGGCTTGCCTTTCATAAATATTCTGTGGTTTCTTTCGCGTTGCCGCTTATGCCCGGCGGCGGGTTAGTTCGGGCGTTTGGCGTGTAGCAGTTCCGTCGCAAAGAATGATGATGACGCTATCTGAAATCAAAATCGAGATTGACCGATTAGCCGCACTGATCGATGCCTCTGGATATGTTCTTCCCACCTATGGACACTCAGAGGATGGTGCGCGCCCTCACATCGAAGTTGATGCTCGCGGTTATCATTACGTCGTCGTTGAGCGCGGGCAAGAACTCAGACGCCTCACGACGAGTGACCTGGACGAACTCCTCTTCAACGTCTTCGAGAGCGTTACTTTCAGCCTCGCGTCCAAATACGAACTGGCACATCGGATTGAGCATCAAGACTGCCGGAGAATTCTGTTCCGGCGGCAGGTTGAGTTGCTTTCCATGCTCTCCCCGCATTGGGGCGAGCGCGAGGCGCAGAGCCATGCAGAAACCCTCCGGCAGCATCCTTTCGATGACAACGCGAGTATTCGGGCGACCTTGACAAAAGATTACAGGGATCAAGGATACTCGCCCGAAGATGCTTCGAGGATGGCCTGCGAGCGGTATCCGTTAGAGCATGCCTGATGCGTTAGATGATTCACCCGAGCGCATGCCTCGCAACTCACTCAACCCAACACCTCGACAGCAATCATACATACACTATTCCGTTGACACGCCCCACCCCGCACTCATACTCTTACCCCCTCGCTATTGCGATGAGCGCTTCTGCGCCTCACAGCATCCCTTTGAAGATATATCCGGTTGAGGAGGAGAGCGATATGCGTATCATTCTCACGTTCACGTCTTTAGATACCCGTCTCCGACAGGGACTTCTCTTCATGAAGAGAGTCGCCATCAGCTTATTGCTGCTATCGGCAATAGGGCATGGCAAAGCTGCTTCGGCTCAGCAGAGCGCGCCTGACCAGTCGGACATTCTGGCAGCCTACAATGCCGCTATTTATGATGCATCGGTGTATAAATTTTCCAACCTGCGCCCATTGAGACCGCTGAAGTTCGACCCGGCCACCAAGTCCGTGAGCGTCGTCACACTGACCGATTTTAAATATCATTTGGGCGCAACCAGGCTGCCCGTTTATTTGTGGGTTACTGCCGTGCCCGAAGTTCAGGAGATTTGCCGTGGCTTTTCCGGCGATCTGGAACTAAGACTGCACCAGTTATTCGGCTTGCACCCGAATCGTAAAATCAGCGATTTCGTGGTGATGGAGGTAAAGGAAGGGGATATTTTTCGACCGACAGCGAATTCGGACCCGACGACTACGCTCCCCTGCTCTTATCCGATACCGGCCAACTGTGGCGAAGCGTTCCCGGAAACCATCTCTGAAACACATCTGCGCTGGTTTGCAAACCAGATGCTCAGCTCTTATGTCATCTCGGAATCATATTTGATTCCTGTCGGGTATCCTTGGACGCGACTTGGCTACACGTATGACTGGAAGCCTGGAGCCAACAAATACGGAGTCTCCGAATATGTTATCCGACCAGGCTCAAACGTAAGAGTGACTGAAATCATCCCTTATAAGAAATATTGCTCCCCCGCGTGATGAACCTGCGCGAGCAATCCGCACGCGAAGCTTGATCATCTCATCGCGCCTGACAACTCATTACGCCATCAGCCTCGACGGCAATCATTTCATCGTCGTCCGGTTGCCTCCGGCTCGAATGACCCTCGCCCGGCGCGGGTTAATGCTGGCATGATGCCTCTGACTTTTCAGACCCGGCGAACACGCTGCGTCAATAATGTTCATTGATGTAGACACATTAAGGGGCTGTGTCCTTTGTAGTAGACACGTCAAATTTTTCATTCGGCTAAAAGCGCAAGTTTTCATCACAGATGAGGGCTAAGCGGCCCGGGAGAAGCTGGCATAAATATTGCTGCTTACACCATCGCTCCTCATTGACCCGACCGAGAGGTGCTCTCACAGCCTCGCTGGACTAAGCCGGTTAGACATCCGCAAGCTTTCTGTAGCAGATAAATATATTCGCCCGGCATAAGCCTCAAAACCTCGCACTCGATGCAACGGAAACTCACTTCCCCTGTGGATATGGTTTCAGGATTCGCCAAGCTTATTTCCTCGCCGTAGAAACAGAGATTCTGAGCTATCCACTTATTTGCTCCTCGCAACCTCTAAAAGCTTCAAAAGGAGAAGCAGAAATGGTACAGAAACGAGCAGAACGTCAAAAAGAAGTTTTCACCCAATGGGCCCAACAGAATCATGAGCCGGTCATCACTCCGGGAGGCACGGATACGCTCGCAGATCAAGCTTCCGTAGTGCGGAACCCTTTCTTCGGGATGGCGGGCTCACCCCTCTCGGCCTACCGATTCCTGGCCTATGTTCGCACCGGAACACCGGAGTATGCCGTGCTCTCTCTGGCGTTGAGCAAGGATGGCACGCATTGGGCCTGGTGGAAATCAAATAGCACAACGGGCGCGCCCGAGCCTGTCCTCAAGCCCGGCGATAGCGGCACGACAAATCGCCTCAACTCTCCACACGCGCTCTTTCATCAAGAGAAGATGTATGTGTGGAGTAGCTTGTATGACGGTGCTTTCAAAATCTGTCTGGCGACAAGCGCAGACGGATTTACCTTCGGCGAAAAGATAACCGTCCTGAAAGCCAATACCAATTCGACCGCCTTCGATTCATTGACAGTGCAAGCTCCCACGGTGTTGCTGGAAGGAGAGAAGGTCAGAATGTGGTATATCGGCGGGAAGTCTGTGAACGGGGAGAAATACTATAGTCTGGGTCTGGCCGAATACGACTCTCTCACGGCGACAACTCCGTCGTATCGCTCCGACGCACTATTCCCCGCGCCCGGTCAGACGATGCCTGATTGGACGAAAAGGAAAATCGGCTTCCCTCGAATCGTGCGCTACGGTGGGAAGTATCTGCTGTTTTTCTGCGGTCAGGAGACAACCGATGCCTGGATGATTGGACTTGCGGAGTCGGATGACGGCTTGGTCTGGAAGATGAGCAAAGAGGAGCCGATCCTCACCCCGTCCGAAGGCGCATGGAACTCTTTCACCGTCTACAGCCCTTCGGTGCTTATCCGGGACACTGCCTCGACCGAGCAGGCATCTGAGGACCGCAGCGGAGTACCCGCTGCTTATGGAGCGTTCATGTATTTCGGCGGCTCGGATAGCAACACTACGGGTGCTAAGGCGCAGACCGGCGTCACCTGGAGCCCTCTTGTTTCCTGACAGCCCAGGCGGTTTCCGATGAACGCTCGAAGGATGCAGATGCCGACGGCGGGATAGCGTGCCTCTCATGCTGCTTCATTCCCTATCGCTTAGAGGCCGCTCGCCCGCCGCCTGCCAATTCCAGCCGTTCAGCGGCTTCGCCCGGGACATCTCAGACATTGAGGAACAGTCCGGAAAGCATCATCGGCGTTGAGAGCTTACGTCGTGAGCGCCCCGGAACATCTCATCGCAGCCGCCCGCCCGATCGCCGGGCTTTCATGATGCTTCCTTGCGTTGTAAATTGAATGCTCGCGCTCGAAAGTAGATGCCACAGGCATGATTGGAAGGGAACGATGAAGAGAATAACCATCTTGTGCTTGTCTTTAGCGCTGTGCGTAGCGGCTGGCCTGGCAGAGGTATCAGGAACATCTGCTCGGGGCGAACCCTCAGCACGAAGCTTCTGGCAGAGGTTCAAAGCGGCAGTGATCAAGGGGGATAAAGAGACTGTCGCCAGCCTGTCCCAATATCCAATCGGTATGTCTTATGGAATAGCGAGCGTCAAGAACAGAGCCCAATTTCTCAGGCGCTACCGCGAAGTCTTCAACACACAAACCGACGCGGCTCGATGCTTTACTAAGGCAAGCTTGGCCCCTGATCCTGAGAACCCGAAGCGATTTACCGTCGCTTGCCCGGATGCTGCCGGCAATGAAGTCGTCATCTATCATTTCGTGCAGACCAGGAGCGGCTGGCGGTTCAACGCTCTTGATAATCTTAACGAATAGCCGAATCAAAATTATCCGGCCATTATCTAGAGGGCTTGCGCCCATCAGTTGGCCGCAGCCTGACAAACTCGTTCAACCCGACGCCTCCATAGCACCCCTTTCGTCTTTATCCGGCACTCATAATTTTCCACCTGCGGACATTTCCAGCATCCTGGCGGCTACAGTCTTTTAAGACTTTAGACAAGCGGCCTGCGGCGTCACGCCCGTAATCTGTTTGAAGCCTGCTGCTTCCCTTCCCTTTTGATGAAGTACGCCGGTGCGCTCGTGCGGTCGCTCTGCCGGTCAGTGTGCGACCCTGCGGATATCAATCTGATTGACATGTGTAACATATTTGGTTACATTCCCGCTCGTAACCCAGCGCGTTACGTTTTCCGCACCTGTATTTGGGAGGGATGTTTGACAAGATGATCAGGAATTTTAGACACAAGGGGCTGCAAAAGCTCTTTGTGTCCGGTAGCCGCAAGGGTATTCCGCCGGACATGGCAGTGCGACTGACGCTCCAGCTCGACGCTTTACACGCTGCGGCAAACGTGCAGGATTTGAATCTGCCGGGCTATCACCTGCACGAGCTTCAGGGAGCGCGGGAAGGAACGTGGGCGATAACAGTCAGAGCTAATTGGAGAATAACTTTTAGATTTATGGACGGGGACGCGTTAGACGTAGATTTTGAGGACTACCATTGAACTTAAATTGAGGGCAGTTATTGAACATGTCAAAGCAGGGCTCGGCCAGTAAACCGGCCCCTTCTATCAAGAGGTACACTATGCTTAACAACAGGAACAGACGCCCTTCGCACCCGGGGGCCGTGCTGGGGGATTTCCTGCCCGATTCCGGGCTCACTCAGACGGACTTAGCGCGGCTCACGGGTGTCAGCCGCCGCACGATCAACGAGATCATCAACGAGCGGCGTCCGGTGACAGTGGACATGGCGCATCGCCTCTCGTGTGTTTTCGGCACGAGCCCGGAGCTGTGGCTGAATCTACAGCGTGACGTAGATATTTGGGACACGCTTGAGGCCCACAGAAAGGAGTACGAGAAAATCAAACGCGCTGCGCGGGCCGCTTGAGATGGACGCTCGGTTCGGCATCCGTTCTTTCTCGTTGACTACGGAGGAAGATCATCCATGAAGACGATTGCCATCGCAAACCACAAGGGGGGATGTGCAAAGACGACGACGGCGCTCAACCTGGCTGTCACTCTCGCCAACACCGGATCGCGCACACTCGCCGTCGATCTGGACCCGCAGGGGAATCTGTCGGCGGCACTCGGCGTAGACCTCCAGGAATTGGAGGAGAACCGCCACACCTCACACAGGCTGATGCTGGACGAGCGTGGTGACTTCTCCTCCTACATAGTCAACGTGCGGCCTCGCCTGGACGTGCTGCCTGCTTGTCTGGATGCCGACGCCGAAGCGCTGCTGGATGGTCAGGCCGTCTCAAGAGAACTGCTTTTGAAGCAAAAGCTCGCGCCCGCTCAAAAGGCGTACGATTACTGTGTGATCGATACGCCCCCATCGCTTCGCGTGCCGACTCTCAATGCGCTGGCCATGAGCGATCTGACCATCGTGCCTATAGAGTCCAGCATGTTCGCCCTCCTGGGTTTGGGACAGCTCCTGCGCACGGTCGCCAAAGTCAGGAAAGCACATTCCCCTGACATGCTCCTCATGGCGCTTTCAACGCTCTACACGGCGCGTCAGAACCTGGATAAGAACATCCGCGCAAAAGTGGTCGAGAAGTTTACTGAGGATTTTGTTTTTCAGACCACGATTCCCCGTGCGGTGGCCGTCGGTGAAGCTACAGCGACTCTACAGGCCGTTGTCGAGAGCAACGCTGAGTCGGCAGCGTCCTTCTCGTTTCGCAAGCTCGTATCCGAAATCAGAGAGGTTTTAGGCGATGAAGAAACAAGATCAGAAGCGTCTAGACGAAGCGCTCGATAAGGCTCTGGCTCCGCCCAGACAGAAGCCCAGGCAGAACCTCGATGCCCTGCTCGACGAGTACGATGACGAACGTCCCTCTTTTAGCGCCAAAGAGGCGAAAGGTATCCCAGCGAGTATCCCAGCTACTATCCCAACGAGTATCCCAGCCAGCATCTCGGAGACTAACCCTAAGACGAGGGTTCATAAGAATGTGGCCAAAGAAGAAGAGGCCGCCGCCGCCGAGACTGCCGTCCTGGAACAGATTACGCCTCTTGATGCGACACATACCGGCTCGGAAAGAAGCATTTATTCCATCATGTATCGTGAGACGATCAGCAAAGGAATATCTGAGCGGCACTTTGGTCCCGCCGAGCTCATGAAGAAGAGCGGCATCCGCTCACGGAACACGGTTCACAAGGCGCTCTATGGGCTTCAAGAGAAATTTTCGATTGAGGTCATATCCGAAATGAAGGGTAATCCCATCGGGCCGCGCTACCGGGTCTACAAACCACAGGAGATCGAGCGCCGCCGAAAGGTGGAGGGAATCAAGATCGACCCTCAGACGAAAAAGATCGTCGAGCGGGGGGGGTCTCCCAGCGAGTATCCCAGCGAGTATCCCAGCGAGTATCCCAAAAATTGGGATACCACTATCCCAGAAATTGGGATACCTACTATCCCAAAAATTGGGATAGTATATAAGAGAGAAAATAAATTTGACGTTGAACCTGACTACGCATCGCCCTCATCATCAATTTCTTCAGCCGGGGAAGATGATGAACGCTTCGCGTTATCAGAGCTGAATAAGATTTTCAGCGAAGCCACGCTCAAGGTCACCGGGAACTTGCCGCGTCCGGCAGACCGCGAGCGCTGGGCCGAACTCGCACGCGTGTTAGTCTCCGAGTTGGAGATTGCTTCAGCTCGCACCACCATCTCATCAGTACCCTCATTTCTGGCCGAGCATCTTCGTCGCAGGTTATGGAAGATCGATAAGCAACAGGCGCAAGCAGAGGGCAGGGAACTACCAGATGAAACCATAAGGACTGCTTCGAGCCCGGATGCCTCAAAATGCCCGGACTGCGCGGGCACAGGCTGGCACTACCCTGAGGGCATGGAGAAGGGGGTGAAGAAGTGCCGGCACGAGAACCCGAGTATGTCCCAGGAAAGCGAACAACCAGCGACCTAGAATTCAAGTTTCATACAGTTTCAC
>DASVQM010000045.1:0-40678 GCA_036389095.1 Pyrinomonadaceae bacterium | reverse complement strand
CCTCGCAAATCGCCTGCCTCCGGTCTCAACTTGTCTCACCTGGTTAGAGTGGGGGCAAGTGAGGGAGCAGAGTGTACGTGGGAGGTGAGGGAAGTGTCAAACAGAATGGGCGAGGTGTGCATGACCTTGACTTTCATTCCTCCAAACACGCTGCGAAAATTATGTTGAAGCCCAAGAAGCCGAGTATAACTCCGAGCGCTCTTATGCCAGCGGTTCTGACATTGGCCGCATACGAATCTCTATAATCCTTGAGCCGGGAGGCTGTGTGCAGGCCAGAAGAACTGCCTGGGCCACGTCCGCCGGGTCAAGCATGCTCGATGCCTCGACGCCTTCCTCTGTGCGTCCCTTACCGATTGCGAATTCCGTCTTGACACCGCCGGGGCAGATGAGACTGACCTTAATCCCACGCGTGCGCAACTCCTGATCGAGCGCCTGCGCAAACCCCACCTGTGCAAACTTGGTCGCGCAGTAGACGGCTTCACCTGCGAAGCCGTAACGGCCAGCGATGGATGAGATCACCACCACCGTCCCCGCACCCTGAGCGATCATGTGGGGCACAGCATGACGCGTGAACAGGAACGTCGAGCGCATGTTGGTATCCATCAACTCGTCATACTCTTCGACGCTGGTCTCGATCAGCTCTTTATAGTTGCCAGCGCCGGTGTTGTTAATCAGAATATCCAGTCGCCCGAACGTGCTAATGGCAGTTTCTATTGTGCGGCGTGCCGCCTCCTCCTCGCGTGCGTCACCGGCGATGACGGCCACCTGCGCTCCAACAGCGCGCAGCTCTTCCGCCAATGCTTCCAGCCGCTCTTGACGGCGGGCCGTCAACACTAGCCTCGCTCCCTCTGCGGCAAGCACGCGCGCGCAGGCCAGGCCGATACCGGCACTCGCTCCCGTAATCAAGACAACCTTATCCTTTAACCGTTCCGCCATTGAGCCCTCCTGATGAAAACCGTAATCGGCCCATTCAAATTTTCTAATACAACTGAGCCCCGCTCTACGTATTCAACCATTTCTCTCATTCTTGCACTACGTCCGGCGCATAATTCATATCGCTTGCTCAACCGCCGAAATTTTAACCGCCTTCCGCCTCCGGCGCCACCTGACTACTCATTCAAACGGAGCGCCCCTCGCTAAAGCTTCGCTGCCCACAGAGTCCGATAACGCAGGTTGTGTATATCGTGCGGCATGTAAAAATAAGCGGGCTTCACAAAGAGGCCCGGCCCTCTCGTAAAGCTTCCCCCAGCGTGAAGCGTCCCTCGCAGAGAGCTTTCCCCACGATCACGCTATCTATACCGCACTCGCCGGCATTCTTCAGCCTGCGAATATCCTCTAGCGTTGAGACGCCGCCGGAGGCCGTGACCTTCAAGCCGGACTCCTGAGCGATCATGCAGGTCTGTTCAATATTGACGCCGCCGAGAGTACCGTCGCGGGCCACGTCCGTATAGACGATGCGCTCGACGCCCGCGCCTGCCACGCGACGGGCGAGTTCGACCGCGCTGATGCGCCCGGGCTTTTCCCAACCGCGCGTCATGACCTGCCCGTCACGGGCATCAATTCCGACACAAATCCTTGAACCGAAGCGCTCGACAAGCCTCTCCAACTCTTCCGGCGATTCGACGGCGAGCGTGCCGATCACTACTCTGTGCGCGCCGATTGAGATCAGCTCTTCGACATCGGCACGGCTTCGTAAGCCGCCGCCGAACTGCACAGGGACGCCGACGGAGCCGATAATCCGACCGAGCGCTTGACGATTGATTGAGCGATCTTCACCGAAGGCGCTATCAAGATCAACGACGTGGAGCATCTGCGCTCCGGCCTCCTCGTAGCTTTGCGCTATCTCGAAAGGGTCGCCCTCGTAGGTCTTCGACTCTTCTTTGCGGCCCTGTGTTAATCTCACACAACGCCCCTGGCGCAGATCAATGGCGGGTATAATCAGCATCAGCCCTCCGTCGAACCGGCTCTTATCGTCTCCATCACTCTCTCGAACAGCACTCCGTTCGTCGAGACGGCATTCCCGCCGTGGATGGTCGGCACACCGTTCCAGTCCGTGAACGTGCCCCCTGCTTCCTCCAGGATGGGCAATAGAGGCGCACAGTCCCAGACGTTCATCACAGGATCCAGCATAATCTCTGCCCTGCCCGTTGCGACGAGCACATGACCGTAGGCATCGCCCCATGTGCGTCGCGCCTTGACCGCAGACTCCAGGCGTGCGGCAGCAGCGCCGAAGCCGTACTGCTCGCAGACACCGAAGTCCGTCGCCAGCAGCAGCGCGTCTTCGAGCGCGCGTGTTTCTGAGACGCGCACACGCTCGCCGTTCAGGTAACAACCATGCCCGCGCGCAGCATACACAAGCTCGTCTAGGGCCGGGAGGTTAACCACGCCAAGGCAGGGCTCAGTTTCGATCTCTAATCCGATGAGCACGCCGTAGAGCGGGACGCCGTGAACGAACGAGTAGGTTCCATCAATCGGGTCGATTATCCAGCGCCTGTTTGAAGCGCCAGGGCGTTCGCCTTCCTCTTCGCCGAGAATCGAATCTTCCGGGAAAGCCTCTTCAATCGTCCGGCGTATCAATCTTTCAGCTTCACGGTCGGCCTGCGTGACAAACGAGTCGTCAGCCTTGCGATCAACGACGAACGAGCCGCCGAAATAGCGTCTCGTGATCGCACCCGCCTCGCGCCCCAGGCTCACGGCGAAATCCAAGAGCCTCCCGAGTTCCTTTTCTTCCACGGCCATAAATTATCTTCCCTTTCCTTTGCGCTTCGTGAGCACGTCGCCCACTTCCGCGAGCGTGACGCCTCGCTCGACCAGCATCACTACCAGATGATAGAGGAGATCGGAAGACTCCTCTGTGAGGGCGGCGCGATCCTCATTCTTGGCGGCGATGATCGTCTCGCTCGCTTCCTCTCCGACTTTCTTCAAAATCTTATCCAGGCCCTGATCGAAGAGATACGTCGTGTAAGAGCCCGCGGGCCTTTCGCGCCTGCGCGATTCGATGAGGAGATAGAGTTGCTGCAAGACGGCCCCTAAATCCGCCCCCTCTCCCACATGCTGAGCAGCCGCCGCGCCTTCAAGCTCATCCGAGAAGCAAGACCGGGCGCCCGTATGACAGGCTGGGCCCAACGGTTCGACCAGGATCACCAGTGCATCCCTGTCACAATCCGGGAGCACTTCAAGGACGCGCTGGTAGTGCCCGGAAGTCTCGCCCTTATGCCACAAAGAGGAGCGCGAGCGCGACCAGAACCAGGTCTCTTTTGTTTCCAGCGTCTTCCTCAAACTTTCCTCATTCATGTAGGCCAGCGTCAGCACCTCGCGCGTGCGCGCGTCCTGCACGATGGCCGGAATGAGCCCGCGCTCGTCGTATTTCAACTGTTCCGAAACGATCTTCATCTGACTATGACTCCACGCTCGCGCAGGTAATGCTTCACGTCCGCGATCTTGTAATCTCCGAAATGAAAGAGCGAGGCGGCCAGCACGGCGCTCGCGCCGCCCTCGGTGAGAGCCTCCTGGAAATGCTCAAGACGGCCCGCTCCACCCGAAGCGATGACGGGAATACGGACGGCGGAGCTGACGGCCCTCAGTAGCTCCAGGTCATAGCCGTCGCGCGAGCCGTCTCTATCCATACTCGTCAGAAGAATTTCACCCGCGCCCAAAGAGAAGGCCCGCTCGGCCCACTCAATCGCATCCCAGCCCACGGCCTCGCGCCCGCCATGCGTAAAGACTTCCCATCCTTTGCTCGCATCATCAGCCTGCCTGCGGCGCGCATCGATGGCGATGACCATACACTGGCTGCCGAAGGTGCTCGCTCCCTCGCTGATCAGCGCAGGGCGTTTGACGGCAGCCGTATTGAGAGAGACCTTATCGGCTCCGGCGCGAAGGCTCGCCCTGATGTCTTCGACGGAGTTCAGGCCCCCACCGACGGTAAACGGGATGAAGACTTCGTCGGCCACGCGCCGGACCAGGTCGGCGACAATCTCGCGCTTGTCTGAAGAAGCCGTGATGTCCAGAAACACAAGCTCGTCCGCCCCCTCTGCATCGTACCTCTTGCCCTGCTCGACAGGGTCGCCGGCATCCACGAGCGACGTGAAGCGAATGCCTTTGACCACGCGCCCGCGGTCTACGTCCAGACAGGGAATGATCCGCTTCGCCAGCATCAGGAATTACCTCGAATGAAAATCACTCTCCGCGAAGTTTTTCAAAACGCGCAGACCGGCGGCCTGGCTCTTCTCAGGATGAAACTGCACACCGCACACCGCGCCGCGCCCGACCGCCGAAGCATACGAAACGTCATACTCCGTTTCCCCGATCACATCCGAAGCGCTCAGCGGAGCGCAGTAGTAGGAATGGACGAAATAGAAGAAGCTATGATCTTCGATGCCGCGCCACAGGGGATGCTCTTGACGCTGGCTGACTTCGTTCCATCCGACGTGCGGGATGCGCGAGGTTCTGTCTTCAAAGCGGCGGACTCTGCCGCGCAACAGCCCGAGCCCGGCATGCAGGCCGAACTCTTCAGACTCTTCAAAGAGCATCTGCATCCCAACGCACACGCCCAGAAGCGGCGTCCCCACAGCGATGCGCTCCCGTACTAGCTGATCAAAGCCGCGCGCACGTAGAGCCTTCATGCAGGCGGCGAACGCGCCGACGCCCGGCAGCACAAGCCTGTCAGCCTCGCGCAGGACGTTCTCCTGATCGCTCACCAGTGCCTCACACCCGGCTGCCGCGAAAGCTTTCTCGACAGAGCGCAGATTGCCCACCCCGTAATCAATGATCGCCACACCTGGCATAGGCTTCCTACAACACCCCTTTCGTGCTCGGGACTCCCAGGACACGCGCATCACGCTCGACCGCCTGCCTGAAGGCACGCGCCGCAGCCTTGAACGTCGCTTCCAGAATGTGGTGAGTATTACGCCCGCGCAGGAGGTCTATGTGCAGGTTGCAGCGTGCGCTTTCGGCCAGCGAGCGCCAGAAATGCTCAGCCAGCTCGACCGAAAAATTGCCGATCTGTTGTCGTCTCGTTTCCACTTCATAAACCAGAAAGAAGCGCCCCGAGAGGTCGACGCAGGCGCGGCACAAGGCTTCGTCCATCGGAACCATCGCAGAACCGTAGCGCACGATTCCGGCCTTGTCGCCGAGCGCCTGTGTGAACGCCCCGCCGATTGAGATGGCGATATCTTCAACCGAATGATGATCGTCAATCTCAAGATCGCCACGGCATTCAACGTCCAGGTCGAAGAGCCCGTGACGAGCGAAAAGCTCAAGCATGTGATCCAGAAACGCTATCCCCGTAGCGATGTTGGACGCGCCGCTGCCATCCAGGTTGAGCGAGACGCGTATGTCTGTCTCCTTCGTCTTGCGCTCGATGCGCGCCCTGCGCGGCGCGGTTTGTGTTTGTGTGCTCATCGCTCTCTCCTTATGCGAAAATCTCGCGCAATGACTCGATCAGTAGATCATTCTCGGCGGGCGTGCCGACGCTCAGGCGAAAGAATTCGGCGAGCATGGGATAGGCGCTCACGTCGCGTATGAGGAGGCCGCGTTGCAGTAATTCACGGAAGACACGGCGCGGCTCAATGGCGGAGCGAACGACCATGAAGTTGGCTTCGGAGGCAACGGGCTTGAGTCCTTCGATGCGCTTGAGCGCAGCCGAGAGACGATCACGCTCAGAGATGATGCGGCGAATGGAAGGCTTGAGCGCCGACTCGTACATCTCGACGGCGACCTCTGCGGCGGTTTGCGAAAAGGCGTTGAGATTATAAGGCAGTACGGCTTTAGAGATTTCACGCGCCAGTTCCGGCGCGGCCAGAAGATAGCCGACGCGCAGCGCGGCCATCGCCATCGCCTTCGAGAAGGTGCGAAAGACGACGAGGTTTTGATAACGCTCAAGCAGGGGAACGACCGTGCGCCCGCTGAACTCGAAATAAGCCTCGTCTATGACTAAGAGTCCAGGCGCGGCTTCGAGCAGCGCGACGAGGTCTGCGTCAGCGAGGCGGCAACCCGTGGGATTATTGGGCGAGCAGATGATGGTCACATCCGGCGCCAGCTCTTCGATTCTTTCTTTGAGCGCCGCAGCGTCGTAAGTCAAATCCTCCTTGAGCGGCACGCTCACAACTTCGCCTCCGAGCACCGTGGTTATCTGCCTGTAGAGCGCAAAGGTCGGCTCGCTGATCAGCACTCGCTTGCCTTCACAGACCGTCACCATCAAAAGCGCCTGTATCAATTCGTTCGACCCGTTGCCGGCGAGGATGCCTTCGGGCTTCCACCCGCTGAAGCGTGCGAGTCGTTCGTGCAGGCTCAAAGGCACAAAGTCTGGATAGCGAGACCAAGCCCGCGCGCTCATGCGCCTCAAGGTCTCCTGCCTGATCTCAAGGGGCGCGTCCCAGGGGTTCTCGTTCTGATTGAGCTTGATCGCCGGTCTATCCGGACTAAGCGAATAAGCTTTCAGCTCGCGCACGCGCGCCTTGATGGAATTTAATGGTTGGTGCATCTTCAGTCGTTCCCGTCCAGACGGATTAAGGCCGAGCGCGCGTGTGCGTCTAAGCCTTCGGCCCGGGCCAACGACGCGATCAACGGGGCGGCTCGCCGCATTTCACTGCGCGAAAATTTCAATATGCTAGTCCTCTTCATAAAGTCGTAGACGCCGAGCGCCGAGGAGAATCGCGCCGCGCCGCCCGTCGGCAGGACGTGGTTGGGCCCGGCCATGTAATCGCCCACGGCTTCCGGCGTCTGGTCTCCGAGAAAGATGGCCCCGGCGTGGCGTATGCGCGAGGCTAGGAGGTCTTCATCGCGGGCGATAATCTCAAGATGCTCGGGGGCCAGTTCGTTGACGATGGCGCAGGCTTCGTCCATCCCTTCGACGATGATGATCGCTCCGTAGCTCTTGAGTGAGCTTTCGATCAAGCCGGCGCGCGGGAGGTCTGGCGCCTGGCGGCTGATCTCCGCGGCAACCTCCATAGCCAGCTCACGGCTCGTCGTCAGGAGCACAGCCGAAGCGTCCTCGGCGTGCTCGGCCTGCGCCAGCAGATCGCATGCGACGAAGGAAGCGCGCGCCGTCTCGTCTGCCAGGACGACGACCTCGCTCGGCCCGGCGATGGAATCAATGCCGACCACTCCGAAGACAAGTTTCTTGGCCGCCGCGACGTACTTGTTTCCCGGCCCCGTGATCTTATCAACGCGCGGCACCGTCTCTGTGCCGTAGGCGAGCGCCGCTATGGCCTGCGCGCCGCCGACGGCGTAAACCTCACTGACGCCAAGCTCGACGAGCGCCGCCGCGACCGCGGGGTTTTCATTGAGTGCACGCGGAGGCGTGGCCACCACTATGCGCTCGACTCCCGCGACCCGTGCCGGGACGACGTTCATCACCACGGATGACGGGTAGCAGGCCGTCCCTCCCGGAACGTAGAGCCCGGCGCTATCAATCGCCGTGATGCGCTGGCCCAGGCTGACGCCGCTCTCCGTCTCCATCTCCCATGAATCCTCGCGCTCGAACTCGTGGAAGATGCGTACCCGTTTAATCGCCTCGCGGATAGCTTCGAGCACATACCCGTCTACAAGCGAAGCCGTGCGCCGCAAAGTCTCTTCGCCGACGCGCAGCTCTTCGGGTTGCAGGGCGCACCCGTCGAACCTGGCTGCGTATTCGATAAGAGCACTGTCGCCGCGCTCGCGCACCTCGCGGATGATCGCCGTCACCTCGTTCATCAACTCCGTGTCCAAGGCGACGTTTCTCTCGCGTATGCTTCGGAGCTTGCGGGCGAGCCGCTCCTTTTCCCGGCTCTCTATGATCTCGATCATGCGCGCTCTCCTTCGCCGAGACTTTTTTCCAGAGCGCCGATCAGGCGACTAATGGCCCTGGCCTTCAGTTGGTAGCTGGCCCGATTGACGACAAGGCGCGCGCTCGATTCCTCAATCACCTCGACGATGTGCAGGCCGTTCTCTCTGAGCGTCCGGCCCGTTTCCACCAGGTCTACTATGCAATCGGCGAGTCCCAGTATAGGGGCCAGCTCCACCGAGCCCGAAAGCTCTATGATCTCGACGGGAACGCCGCGCGCGCCGAAGTGCCTGGCGGCGATGCGTGGGTACTTTGTGGCCACGCGGAGCATCCCGCAATCACTCAGGGGCGCAAGACCAGGGGCCGCGACGGCGATGCGACAGCAGCCGATTCCGAGCGTGAGCGGCTGCAAAAGGTCTGCGCCGGATTCGAGCAGCACATCGCGCCCGACGAAGCCGCAGTCCGCAATACCGTGCTCGACGTAGACGGGCACGTCCACGGGTTTGACGAAGATGAGGCGATAGCGACCCGCTTCGTCTTCGATGGCAAGGCGACGAGACGCGATTGCTTCTTCGGCCATACGCACGCCTGCCTGGGCCAACAGCTCAAGAGTTTGAGACTGCAATCTTCCTCTGGCGACGGCGATTGTCAATTTCATCACTACCTCACCTCACTGCGAATTAATGAGCACGCGCTCGCCACGGTCACGCTTCTTCAAGGCTTCAAGGAAGAGAGCAGTGCTGTCGTCGCTGCTGACAGAGGGTGCTTGCGGCTCCGGCTCTGCGTCTAAAGATGAAGCGCCCTTCATAGCCAACAGCACGTCCGTTAAGGCGTCCAGGTCGAGCACGAATCCAATCGCCGGTTCAGCCTGGCCGAAGTTTGAGGTGAGGCGGTCGTAGCGTCCCCCACTTCCGCAGCTTCCGCCCGCGCCGCTCACGTAAATTTTGAAAGTCAGGCCCGTGTAGTAATCGAGCCCCGAAACGTCGCCGAGGTCGACCTCGAAATGCTCCGTCATCTCCAGCGACTCGATGACGCGCCATAATCTTTCGAGACGATCAAGGGCGGCGCGCGAGCGCGCGTTGGTAATCACCGGGAGAGCATCATCTAAAGTTTTGCGCTTGCCCGAAAGCTGAGTGAGCCGCGCGAAAGCCCTGCGCTCGGACGCTGACGTGTAAGGAGTGAGAAAGCGTTCCAGGTCTGCCCCGTTGCGTGTATCCATGAGCTGCCGCATCTCGTCGCGCAAACCTTCGTCGAGCGAGAGACCTTCGGCGATGCCTTTGAAGATTTCGACGTTGTTGAGCGTGATCGAGTATGTGCCCTCAAGTCCGAGACGTTTGAGAACCTCGCAGGCGATGACCAACACTTCCATGTCCGCTGCGTCGCCTTCCGCGCCGATCAGCTCACAGCCCGTCTGCGCCTGTTCCCTTCTCCACTGCGCGTGTGATTGTGATTGTTGACGGAAGACGGAAGCCGCGTAGCAGAGTCGCAGCGGTCTCCGACGTTCGGCGAAGAGCGTGGCGGCGGCGCGTGCCACAGACGATGTCACGTCCGGCCTGAGAGCCAGCATCAACCCGTCCGTGTCTGTAAATCTGAAAGCGCGGTGGGCCTCGCGTGGGCCCATCCCGTGCTCGAAGAGCGCGTAGTAGTCTACGGTCGGTGTCGTAATCTCTTCATAAGACCAACCGCTGAAGACGGTCATCGCCGTATCTTCGACCAGACGACGCAGACGCGCCTCCGCGCCGAAGTAATAGCGCATGCCGCCGGGAATTTTGGAAAGCGTCTCGGACATTAACTTGTCATCCTGAATTACGCTGCTCACGGCCTTGCGGCGCGAAGCATACAAAATAAGAACCCGCCGCCTGTGACCTTTTGGTCTCTGGCAGCGGGTTCTCGAAGGCTTCCGGTTGTGAGCTTTCCTCTTACTCTCTCAGCTCTCCTGCAAGCTGATCACTCACCACCGCCGACGCGCTGCCATCTGCCGATGATGCTCGGCATGATGGTCTGCGTGGCTGTCGTGATGAATAAGGATTAAGCTCATAAGTAAATCACTAGACTCTCTTCCCAAGAGCCCGAACCTTATACTTGACATCAAGCATCCATGTCAAATGGCTCGAACGAAGTTGGCTTTACCCCTAAAGTTAAAATCGGCACTCGATATTGCGGGGAGGCTTACGGCACGACTCAACATCTTGGCTCTCTAGCCGACCTTATGGGCAAAGCCACCCTGGAGGCAAATCGGACACTTACTTGCCTTTAGTGATGATGCTTCTTCTACGTTTAATCTCAGGGCTTCTTTTGCCGTGTAGGTTTTTATGGCGCGTATTGATGATAGCACCGAGCGTTTGATGTGAGAGTCCGAGGCGACGAGCAGCGCGTGAGATGCTACCGCCTTCCTCTTCTAACGCCTGCTCTATAAAGCGAGCCTCATACTTCAAGACGGCTTCCGGCAAGGTAAAATACTCGTCAAGATCAGGCCCGTACAGTCTATGAATGACAATGCGGGCGCAGGCTCGCAAGCGGGCTATATCCTCTGCGTCTTGAGTGACAGCCAGCCACTTATCAGCATGACGGTATGATTGATAGATTTCTACGTCAGAGAGTCGCGCTTCTCCATGTTCTTCGATCATAGACATAGCAGCACGGCCCGCGATAGAGATTGCACCTGCATTTTCCGATATGTTGATGGCACGCTGAAATGTATGCAGTGAATGATCGAAGTCCATGAGCCTTGCTTCGATAATAGCTTTGATCGTGAGCGCGTTGGCTAGAAGGGCTTGTTCGCCGCCCTTCTCGAAAGTGTCTACTACTTCAATAATAACTCGTCTTGCCTCTACATGGCGTTCTTCTGCTAACAGAACTCTTGCTCTTGTTTCTTCTACCTGTGCCAGTAGTCCAACGTCTTTGAGTCTCTCTAAGAACATGCGGGCGCGATCAAGATGCTCATGCGCTTCCTCATAACGACTTAATTTGTAGAGAAGAAATGCTAGGTTATTAAGGTTAGTCGCGCAATATCTTTCATGCTTTGCTTCCTCATAATGATAGATTGCGGCTGTGTACTCAATAATGGCGCTATCAAAATAATCGGTTCGATGCTCAGTAGTAGCAAGCCTGCGTAAGACTAAGGCCATCTGACCATGCCATCTACCTTTCAAGGCATCATTAGCATTTTCAAAAACAGACCGCGCTTTATCAAGCATCGCCCATGCTTCAAGATATTTGCCTGTCCAAATCTCTATAATGGTTTGCCTGATTAAAATTTTCGCTTGCAGTTCTTCATCTTTAAGCCCTTTTATAGCTTCTTCTAAAACTACTCTGGCCTCATCATATGCACCCTTGCGGAAGTAGCACATCCCTAGCTCATACTGCGTTTCGGATACTTTGGTTTTAAGATCGAGTGTCTGAAAGATTCGGAGCGCTTCCGTCAGTAGGTCTTTGGCTTTTTCCTGTACATCAAGCTGCGAGGCTGAGCCAAGCCAGCCTGAGAGCGTGCCACACTGTAGCAAGACTTCTGCCCTTATCCGAGGCTCAAAGTCTAACTGCGGACGTTCGCCTATTCCGGCCCACAACTCGCCTAACTCATCTCTGGCCTCTTCATACCGCCCGGCGTAGATCAGTTCTGCCGCGTTGCCGCATCGCTTCTCTAATTCGGTGATAGCTAACTTCATGTGAGGCACGCCTTTCTCTCGGAGATGCAAAAACATTTGCATGTACAGGAAAACCACCGCATCCTAGAGAGGCGTGCGGCGGTTAGTTCAATCAATCCCATAAAGGAAAAACCATGAAAATAATTAGAGTTGCTCTGCTAGTTATGGCTTTAGCTGTCCCCGTTTTTGCAGACGAAATACCGAACGGCATCAGGGCCGCGGGCGAGATACCAAACGATGTCACTTTACTAGACCTGCTGCTGATACTGCTCTAAGACTTCTAGCAATTTGGGAGTTTAGCTGCCAATTGGCGGCACGGGCTAAGTGTGCTCGCGTATCATAGCAAGAAATATTGCAAGGGTGGAAAGTATTTTAGGGATGCAAAATCTTTTGCAAGGCGGGACTTTATGGTCAGACCTCAGACTTTGAGGTCAAAAGGGACTTTAGAGACAAGCCGAACGAAGTGGCTCTGCCTATAAAATCGGGTGGGCCAACACTATCTTGGGGCGGGCGTTGAATGATGCTTCATTATGTCCTTGCCCTTTTGAATTTATAGGCAAAGCCAAACGAAGTCGCACTTCGTTATCGGACGGAGCATGGAAAAAATTCCTGTGGTTATGACTTATAACCATAGGCTAGCTCAATAACGGGGCTCTTGTCCGGCCTTCCATTTGATATTGCAACCCAGGCTCGCCCTCTGATCTGGATTGACGGGCTTGTCCTGGATGACGGCATCGAGCGCAGCGCGCAGGTCACTTCCCGTCACAGGCTTTCCGTTACCGGGACGGCTATCGTCTAGCTGGCCGCGATAGACAAGCTTCCTGGATTGATCGAAGAGATAGAAGTCAGGCGTGCAGGCCGCCGAATATGCCCTGGCAATCTCCTGGCTCTCGTCATAGCAATATGGAAAAGTGAACCCGAGTTCTTCGGCCATCTCCCTGAGGCTCGCGGGCGCGTCGTCCGGGTTCTGCTCCGCATCGTTGGAGCTGATGGCCAGGATGCCCACTTCTCTTCCCTGGTAATCGCGGCCAAGTCGCGCCAACTCCTCCTGGACATGTTTGACGTAAGGGCAGTGACGGCAGATGAACATCACCAGAAGCGCCTTCTTGTCCTCGAAGTCTCTGAGCGTGATCGTTTTTCCAGAGACCACGTCCGGCAGGTTGAACGGCGGAGCCGCTGTGCCCAGCTCAACCATGACCGAAGCTGTTCTGACCATAAAAAAGGTTCCCTTGAATGAAAGCTTGAAGTGCGGGGGGATAATAAACCAACAGGGGGTAGAAGTGATACAGCACTGAGATGAAATTTTCCTGAGAAGGATGGTTATTGAGATGGTAGAGAGCGGGGCAAGGCTACTTGCCGATAAAAAGCGAACAGGCGCGGCAGCCATGGTGGCCTCGCGCCTGTTCTGGTCCGGTCAATGTCCTCACCCCATCAACCGGGAGGACGGAAAGATTCACCCTCCGCCCAGATGAGGACATTCTACTAGCGCTTCCTATCTTTCGCAACTTAAATGTAGAGATGAAAGAGTTAGCCTCCGACAAATTTGCTGTTTCGCCGGCCCCGGACAATGAAGGCCCCAATGATTTCGCACAAAACATGGGCGGAATCATTGGGGTTTATGCTCACATAAGACCCCAGCACCGGGCGGCTTACAGGCTTGAGAGATAGCGCAGCGCCGTCATGCTCGGCAAAAAGAAGTAAGCGCCGCCCTTGAGCGTGATGAAGGAGCGGAGATTATGAACGCGCGTTCGCAGTGGGTCTGCCTGGACGGTCATAATCGCGTCGCCCCTCGCCAGATTGCCAATGAGCGGGTCAACTTCGCCGTTCAGGCCGCCGAAGACAGGATTATTTATCCATGTTTGCTGGACGAACTCGAATTGACGTTCGAGGTCGCTGTTGAGGCAGATGAAATGCAAGCCGCGATCAACGCCGTCATCGACGCGCGGGTCTTCGGGTCTGTGCCCGTAGGAGCGGCCACGCCTTAAGATGCGGTGACGATTGGCCGAAGCGAGCGCGGTCTGCTGATCCGGCCCGAGCGAATCGCGCGGGTTGGAGCGTCGAATGTGTGAGCCGATAGGACATCTGAAGCCATGCGCGTCCGTATCGTAGTAACCAAAATCATCCGCATCCGAAAGCTCTGGATTATCCTTCTCGGGCGAGAGCGTGAGGGGAGCGCCGCTCGGCCAGCGCCCGACGCACTTGGCCGCCAGGCGAACACTGGCGGCACGGTCAGGTTCCCCGTCGGCGCGGCGCGTCGCGTCGTCCATGAAGCGCCAGAAGTCCGCGACGTGCTGCGCGTACTGGCGAAAGACCAGATAAGAGCCGTTGCGGCCAAGGTCTCGCATGAGAGGCGCTTCAACGGTGATGCCCGCGACGGGCGGCGCATCCGGCAACATGCGATTGGGGTCTAAGGCAGGCTTGACCTGCGGAGTGTCTGCGGGCCTTCCGTAATCATTGGTGTGGCTGAGCAGAATCTCACCCGCCTTGACCAGATTTCTCGGCGCGGCTTTATCAGCCGAAGGACTCCCTTCGATGACGGGTTGGCCCATGCCGTCTGCGAAGCTGAAATGCTCGTGGGAGTCCGGTTGTCGCCCGGCTCCGAGCGCGCGGAATTCCACGATTCCGCTGGCAGTGAAATTGGCCCGCTGCCGCCTGATCAAATCTTCGAGCGTCTCTTCGTTGGCCCCGAAAAGCAGCAGCAGGATGTCTACGGCTTTGGCCTCGTCGCTGCCGCCCCATTCCCAGTTGGAGGGGTCGTTCTCGCCCGCGTCGCCCAGAATACGCGAGCGGTGCGTCGTGGCCATCCCTTCCTGAAAGGAGCGCGCGAAGGTGTCCAAGGTATCGGCGTCGAGCCCTAAGCGCTCCAAGCCTCTGTGCGTCAGAGCCACGTTGAGACAAGTTCCCTCCTGCTTACGCTCGGAGGTGGTGACTTCCTCGATCAGTCGCCCCAGCCAGCGCTGAGCCGCAGCCGCATCTTCGATACGCAGTAGTTGATAGCTGGCACAGGGTAGATGCGCGTAACCGCTGATGACCAAGCCCTGTATGTCCTGTCGTTCCAGTTCTGCCATGAGTTTTCTCCCTTACTTAGAAGCGCCACAGCCACGTACGCGTCTGCGCCTCGTCAAGCGGCTTGAAGAGGTCTTCGCGGATGGAGCTGTTATTGTCTATGGTTTGCGTCGTCAAGTCCGTGTAAGCGCTGTACCAGACATTGGTGTAGGTCATTTTGTCGCGCCCTGAGGCTTTGAAGCGCGCGCCATCTCGCGCGCCTTCAAAGATCAGCCAGCTCGTCTTGGGAAAATCAACCGTATTAGTCCAGATGGCTGTCAGGCCCGTGCTCGCTTTGTCTATGAAATCGTCCAGGTAATTCTCCCAGCTCCCGTCGAAGTTGCTGACAAAGAGCAGACGCCGACCATTGTCGATCATAGACCAGTGGGCGAAGTGAATACTCGGGATGCCGCTCAGCTTGCCGTCGTTGATAGTGCGCGCAACTATATTGACGAGCCAGAGCACGATTCTCAGCGTCACGCGACGAAAAGCGCCGGGCTTGACGTGCGTAATGCTGGCCATGTGGTTCTGGACGATGTGCGTGCGGTCTTCGCGCTCGACAAGCTTTCGGGCGTGCTCCTGGTCGCCGAAGTTGGGCGGTATGGGATCGCTCTTCTCCTTCATGCGGAGCATGATGACCCAGATGATGAATACTGGAATCAAGATGGGCAAGAGCAGAAAAGCGATGATCGCGGCGAGAGTGATGTTGAGCCTCGGGATGAAATATTCCATGGTGGACTGTCGCGGGCCCGTCTGCCTGGCCCATGCGTAGCCCGTGTTGCCCTGGACGAAATCCTGTACTTTTTTACGTATAGAGGCGGGAGGCTCGCTCGCCCTCCCCTCTCTGACGAGGCCGTCCAGATAATTTTCCAGCCCGTCGCGCAGCTCGTTTTCCTGCCTGATGCGTTTGAGCGTGCGCCCGACGTTGCCGACGTGATAGGCGTTGGGCCGGACGACGTGAGACCGCAGGTAAGCGATGATCTGCTCGCGGTCCGAGGCGCTTCGGGCAGGGTAATCCAGGCAGCAGCTATAGATGCGATGGAGTCCGTCGGCGGCGTGCTCGTAGAGGTCTGCCAGGTATGGGTCGAGCGGGCCGTCGAAGTTGTTCTCGAAAACCAGGTAGGGCCCATAGCTCTCATCCTCGCTCAGCACCAGGCTCGCAAAGTGCAGCAGCTTCAAAGAGGGGAACGGAATATACGGATTGTCCAGCAGATTGTCCGCTATCTCCTTCAACAAGGCTCTGAGTTCTCCGACTCTGGCGGGCTCGACCTTGGTGATGAATGTCAGAACGGTGTGACTCATGGGTTTGGTCCTCCGGGGGCCTGTCCGTCGCTGTCAAATTCCAGTATCAGCCGCTGTGGGAACGGGCCGTCATAAACGAGCTGCCCGGCGCTGCCTGAAGCTCGCCGCAGGTTGGGCAGGCGGAGCAAAGCGGCCAGAAGCTCCGGTATCTGCACGCCGTTTATCGCCTGACCGAAGCAGCGGTGCATCCCGTAACCGAAGTGCAGGTACTCCGCATTACGATCAACGCGAAACTCGTCCGGCTCGGGAAACTTCTCCGGGTCGAACATGGCTGAGAGGGTCGCTATGTAGACGGAGGTCTCGGAAGGGATGCGACGGGCGCGTTTTGTGCCCCTGGCAATCTCCGTCTCGCTCCTACAGAAACGGGCCTGCACGGGATGATGCGGATTGAAGCGCACGGCCTCGTAGGCGTAGACGCGCATCGCATCCATATCAAAGGCGAGTGCTGCCCGGCGTGCTTCACCGAGCGCTTCGGGACGACGCAGCAATTCGTCTATCGCCAGCGAGACGAACTTGTTGGTCGTGTCCACAGCGCCCGCGATCATCCCGCCCAGGTTGCGCCGCACGCTATCATTATCGAGCCACGGATGGGCCTCATCTTGCAGCGCAAGCAATCTCCCCAGCACGTCGTCGGGTTGACCGGGCTCGCCCTGCTGAGACTTGCGGCGAGCGATCACGGCGTCCATGTGCGCGCGCAGCTCCGCGACAGTGTTGAGGGCGTCACGATGGACGAGTGGGTCTCCGCCCGGATTGGCGAAGATGTCGTGAAAGACATCCCGCATCCAGCGCATCATGGTCGGCTCGTCCGGCGCGGGGATGCCGAAGTAGGATTCGACAAGCCGGACGGGCACGACGCGCGCCAACCCGCCAATGACATCAATGCGCCCCTGTGGCTGAGCGGCCCTGGTCAATCCTTCCGCGCTCTGCCTGACGAAATTGCGAATGCGTTCGAGGTCGTCTCGTCTGACGGCCTGCCTGAGCACTGCCGATTCGCGGTCGTATCGCTCCGAGCGATCCATGCCGAGAATGAAGGGCCCATCAATAGCATTGATGCGTTCCTCGTTGACTTCCGCGATAGTGAAATCGGTGTCGCGCGAGAGGACTTCGATAACATCGTCGTGGAGAGTGACGATGGCGCGCTTGCCTATGAGAAGTATCGGGGCACGGCGGCGCAGAATCTTAAAGACGGCTCGCAGCAGGCGCGGACTCGTCAGCCAAATGAAGAGTTTATCCTTGAAGGTGTCGCCGGGCTTGTGCGTGCCAGCCGTGACGGGATCAATGGCCGGTCGCGGTCGCTCTTCTCTATAGAGGCGGAGGATGAATTGCCCCGCCGCGCGCGCGCGCATCTGCTCGACATCGGCGCGCATCGCCTGCGGCAGCTCGTCCATCGCGGGCATGGGGCCGCCGTATTGCGGCGGCAGCAGGGCGGGCGCGGCGAGCGCAGCCAGGGCCAGGTCGGCTGCCGTGAACCGCTCGCCTACGAGATAGCGCCTGCCGTCCGCGAGTCGCGCTTCCACCTGCTCGAAGACGCTCTCCATCACGGCTCGCTGCTGCTCTATGGTATCGGGCTTGAGTTCAAGGCTGCGCCTTACGGCTTTGACCAGCACGGGATAAAAGAGCGGAACGGCCAGACGCTCCCACCAGGGCACGCCTGTCGTCCACACACGAACGCCCGCAGCACGATTGAAGGGCAACATGTAAGCGTAGGCCCAGGCCCTGACGGCGACGCCGAGCTGATCAAAGAAGAGATCGAAGAGCTGCCGCGTCTCTGCCTGTAGCCCTGTATCAGCCGGGTAGAGCCGCCGTTGCTCCGGGCAACGCGCTTCGTAGTAATCGAAGACCTGTCGTGCATCGAGCAGAGCCGCATCCGAAGTATCCAGCACGGGCACAGTGCCGTCGCTACTGCCGTATCGCCGCGTCGCTCGGACGTGAAAGACAGGGGCGTGACGCTCTTCGTCGTAAGGGATGGCGAGGCGGTCTAAGAGCCAGCGTGCCATTTCGCAGTAGGGGCTGACCGGAATGGAAACCATGCGCGGATGATATGCGGTGTTGAGAGGCACTGTCGGTTCCGATCTGTCAAAAAGGGTCTGGCGACCGAGGGTTTGAGCATGTGCACGGGCGGAAAGCCGTTGCTTCTATCGCATGCTGCTATCAAAGAGATGACGAGGAATGAATAGCTGAAGAGACGGCATAGGAATTTATCTATCAATCGTTGGCTTGCGCCTGTGAAGTCCTGGCAAGCGTCTACGTCTGAGGGACTCTGCTGTCAATCAGTGATGAAGTGAGCGACTGCCTCTTGCGCGCTGGGCCAATCATGATTCGCCATCGGTTCATCCAATGTCTGTCCGAGTGGGACTTTTGCGATACGTCCTCTTATCAATGCCGGTCGTCGCGCTGCGAATGCTATATCCCGTTTGTTGCCAGGGCCAGCGAGGTTAAGATATTTGCCCCTTAAAACCGAAGCAATAAAAGACCGGTGCGTGAAGAACTGCGGTGAATTTATGATTGAAGGGCTCAGAAGTCAAGGATTTTTGCTTGAGCCTGGCAAAGAGACCTTGCCGATCTAAGGCTCAGCAAAGGCTCCGGCTCGCTTGCTCTACACACACGCACGCCGTCCACATCAAGCATCGTCAGTCTATTGCCATCGGACTCAAGAACAAAATCCCTTGTACCATCAATCCTCATCTGATATACGAGGACTGGCTCAACCCAAAAACTTGAGGTGATTAAGATGACGAGCACAACCGTGCGGACGCCGTTCGGCAGGCGCTTGCCTTTTTGCAGCGCTGATGATCGTATTCACTGCTTCGTTGACGACCGCGACCGTTGCGCAGAAGGCAGAACCGTTCAAGGCAGAGTTGAGGATACGCGCAGATCAACCGAAGGGCACGATCAATCGCAACATCTACGGCAACTTCGCAGAGCACCTCGGGCGGGACATCCGTTTTGAAAACTCTTCAGGAAGCCTGTCGGTCAATAGCCGCGCGCCCTGCGACAAGCCGGTGACACTTTCCGGCAGCCACGGACTGCCCATAAACGTCACCCGCGCTCGCGCCGGGCATAACCGGCCACATCACAGCGCCCGCTAACGCCCTCTCCTCGGGAATTTCCATCATCACCCGTTCTGGCCCGCAATTTGTTAAGGACTCCCAAGGGGGAATCTCTCTCATCACAGGGTTTCCCTGAACGAATCCTTTCAAAGCACTTACAGGGAGCGAATCAAACTCAAATGTCATCAACGGCGGAAGCACTCTCACTCAATCTTCCCTCGGAGCATCTTGCTTCGGCGAATGCATCCATCCCCACACGCGTCGAGGACGCCCGGTTCCCGGAGCTTGAGCTGTCCATCGTCATGCCCTGTCTGAACGAGGCCGAAACGCTCGCCACCTGTATAGACAAAGCCCGGCGCTTTCTGGAATCGGCGGGCGTAGAGGGCGAGGTCTTAATAGCCGACAACGGCTCGACAGACGGCTCGCAGGAGATTGCCGCCGCGCACGGCGCGCGTGTCGTCAACGTCCCTTCCAAGGGCTACGGCAGCGCTTTGATGGGCGGCATACGCGCCGCGCGCGGGCGCTACGTCATCATGGGAGATGCTGACGACAGCTACGACTTTCTTAGTCTCAAGCCCTTCCTGGAGAAGCTGCAAGAAGGTCATGACCTGGTGATGGGCAACCGCTTCCGTGGAGGCATCAAGCCGGGCGCGATGAAGCGGCTACACAAATATCTGGGGAATCCCGTCTTGACCGGCATCGGTAAGCTGCTTTTCAAAAGCCCTATGGGCGACTTCCACTGCGGCCTCAGAGGCTTCTCCAAGGCGGCAGCCCTGCGCCTGGACCTGCGTACGACCGGGATGGAGTTTGCGAGCGAGATGGTCGTCAAGGCGACGCTCAGAGGGATGAGGATTACGGAAGTTCCGACGACGCTCTCGCCCGATGGACGCAGCCGCCCTCCGCACTTAAGGAGCTGGCGCGACGGATGGCGACACCTGCGCTTCCTACTCCTTTACTCCCCGCGCTGGCTCTTCCTTTATCCGGGTCTCTTGTTGATGGCGGCTGGAACGCTCCTGGCCCTCTACCTTTTACCCGGCCCGCAGGTCATCGAAGGCGTGACCCTGGACGTGCACACGCTGCTCTATGCATCTCTAGCCATTACGCTCGGCTACCAGTCTGTGATCTTCTCAGTGCTGACCAAGTTCTTCGCCATCAGCGAGGGATTGCTGCCCGAGGATGTCAAGCTCGGCTATCTGCGCCCGCTCTCTCTGGAGAAAGGTCTCATCGCCGGAGTCGTCCTCATCCTGGCAGGAATCGCAGGCTCTCTCTGTTCCGTCCTCTCATGGGAGATACAGGGGTTCGGCTCCCTTGACCCGTCGGACACGCTGCGCGTGATTATCCCCTCCGTGACGGCTATCGCCCTCGGCTTGCAGAGCGTCTTCGGAGCCCTCTTCATGAGCGTGCTCAACCTGAAGCGGCGCTGAGATAGAAACGGTGCTTTCAGCGGTATCGAAACGGTGTTTTCGGTTTCCGTCACACACTGTCGGGTGCGATCAAGTATCTACGAAGAATCCTTATGTTACAGGGAAAGACCGGCTGCGCAGTTGAAGCAAGCTTCGATCAGTACGCGACGGTGTACGACGCGGCGCTTGCCGAAGGCATATCCGTCTCCGGCGAGAGTAAGGACTTTTTCGCCCTCGGGAGAGTCAGGTGGTTGCAGGGCCAGTTGAGTGCGCTGGGTCTCAGGGCAGAAACCGTGCTCGACTTCGGCTGCGGGATAGGCACGGCCTCTCCTCATATCCTGAGCATACTGGAACCTGAATCTTTGGTCGGCGTAGATGTCTCTGCCGACTCAATCAAGAGAGCAGGGGCGGAGCACGCCGACGAGCGCGTCCGGTTCTTCCATACTGAGGATTACATACCGAATGCGCAGGTGGGCCTGGCATACTGCAACGGCGTGTTTCATCATATCCCCCCGGGTGAACGCGCCGCCGCCCTGGATTACGTCTATCGTTGCTTGCGTCCGGGCGGACTCTTCGCGTTCTGGGAAAACAATTCGTGGAACCCGGCGACCAGATACGTGATGAGTCGCTGCCCTTTCGACCAGGACGCCATTCCCGTCGCGCCGACCGAGGCCAGGCGACTGCTCAGGGCGAGCGGCTTCGAGCTGTTGCGGACGGATTTCATGTTCATCTTCCCCAGATGCCTGCGCTGGTTTCGGGGCATAGAGCCTCTGGTCTCAAGCCTTCCCCTGGGGACGCAGTACCAGGTTCTCTGCCGCAAACCCGCGGCCTCAAACCGCCACAAATAGACGGGCCTCAAGGTACATGAATCGTTTCATTCATCACAGGTACAGGCTGACAGACCTTTTCCTACTACTGTATCTTGTCGCCGTCGTCAGGCAGTTCTTCTGGGGCATAGATCAGCAGTTGATCGCCTGGGCTTTAACCGCCACGGTCTCGGCCCTGGCCCTCCTGGCCCACGCGACCTTTCGTGAAGAAGCGCCGGAGGGTTTTACAGGAAAACTGTCATGGGTGGCATATTCCGCCCCGCTCCTACTGATCTTCTTCCTGCGCAGCCCCTTCCCCGATCACAACTTCGACGTACTCAATTATCACCTCGCGCACATGGAAAGGGCTTTGCGCGGCTGGCCCTTCATGCCCGGAGACTTCCTGCCCACTTCGATACAGTTCAATCCCCTGCCGGACATGGTCGCGGGCATCAGCAAATACTTGTTGGGCCATAGGCTCGGGCCGCTCATCAATACGGGAGCCATGCTGTGGACGGCACTCATCGCAGAGCAAATACTGAAGCAGTTCATCAGCAATAAATATTTCCTACGGCTGGCGAGCATCGTCGTCATCTCGACGGAGCTGGTTCTCTACCTGCTGAGCACTTACCTCGTAGACCTCCTCGCGCTGCCCCTTCTACTGGAAGCCACCTGCCTCGCGCTCAACTTTAAGAAGATCAGCCGGAAAAACTACACGCTCATCCACGTCGGGCTGTTTCTGGGAATTGCGCTCGCCATGAAGCTGACGAACCTCGCCTTCGTCATTCCCATCGCGGGCCTCACGCTCTACAACGCCTACAGAGAAAGAGCGTCGCTGAGGCCGAGGGCGATTCTCGGTGGGACTATCGCCGCCTTGGCGCCCGCCGCACCCTTCACAGCCTACATGATCAGGACGACGGGCAGCCCCGTCTTTCCCTTTTATAACAAGCTGTTTCGCTCCGTCCTCTGGCTGCCGAACAATATCAGCGATCCCATCAATGGGCCCAAGAACATCATCGAAACGGTTCTCTGGCCGCTATGGGTTTACCTCTACCCGGAGCGGGGCTCGGAATTCTCGGGGGCCGGTGCGCCTTACACTGGCCGCATCGCGCTCGGCTTTATCTTCGCCTTCGTCGGCCTCCTGGCCCCACAGGTGAAAGAATCGACCAGGCAGCTCGCGGCTATGACGCTCTGCGCCATGTTTCTGTGGAGCGCCTCGACGGGCAATCTCAGATACGGCCTCTTTCTGGAAGTCCTGAGCGGAGTGCTCATCATCTCCGTCCTCGTCTCCCTGCTTGAGTATTACCGCAAGCTCGGGACTGTGAACCCGTACAGGGTGACAGCGCTGGCCCTTTGCTTCGCCGTCGTGATAGGCATGCAGGTTCTAAGCTCTTACCGCCAGGCGGCGACGCTCGATCAATGTTTCTTTGGCGATAAAGTGCAGTCCACGGTCTTCCAGGAACCGCGAAGCTATCTGCGCGAAGCCGCCTACTTCTTAGATGACCGAAACGCGCTCAGCTTTCTGCCCGCCGAACAACAGACGATCTTGAGCGGCGTGGATGTCTGGATCAATGCTTACCCGACCACCTCCGGTCTGATGGCGAGCTTAAAGCCGACGACCCCTATGATCTCCGTCACACCGTTCCTGCCGACCATAGATGTCTTCGACCCGCTGCGGACGCGCGCCGGGCTCGAAGCCTATCGCTCGGCGATGAATCAGGTGAGAGGCAAACGGCTCTACACTCTGACGCACAAGATTCGCCTCAACGAGACTCTCAAGACCCTTGAGCGGGCCGGGCTCACGCCCGTTCGGGTGACAGATATGCAGATGCCTTTCTATTCCGTTACTACCGGGATGAAGGTCGCGCTGATCGAAGTCGAGTTCCATGCCTACTCGCGCGAGCCTTCCATCTTAGCCTCCGCCCACTGAGCCGCACTTCGGAAATTCCTTCCGCCACACGCCTCCTCAAATCTTCCCGACGATAATTTCCCTCTTCGATTTTCCGTCTCCTCAAGCGGCTGGAAAATCCTTGACTGCTATGCCCCTTCGGCCATAAAGTCTCATCCGTTTTCCATTGATAGTTTCCCGCTAATTCGGAATTCATCCGGCTCTGGAACCTCCGGCGCACAACCGCATTGACATGAAAGGAGCCCCTCTCACTCAAACCGTCCTCGGCAATCGCGTCAAGAGCTTGAATTTAAATTAACAGGCGGCTTTATACACACACAGATGGAGTAAGGAGAAGCTACTATGCCAGCGGTCACCATTGAAAGCAGCGTCGGGCTCGGCGGTGTCAACAAGCCGAATGATGTGATCACAGTCAAAAAAAGGCTCATCGAATTAGGCTTTGACTGGCTCACGGCCGATGACGCCGTAGGGCCTTTGTTTGTCCAGACCATTCAACTCTTTCAAGCCATCAAGAATGGCTTTGACATCGTCGCTATCAGCAAAAACGACGGTGTCATCAATGTCGGTCAGAGCACTCACCTGTGGTTGCAGGCGAAGAATGCCCCGCGCTGGATGAGAATGCCCGCCGGGTCAAAGAAAGAAGGTTTCATCAACGACGAAGTCGCTGATACCTCCGACAATCACGATTTCGGTACGAACTGGCTGGCCGAAACGCTGACAGCAACAGGAGCCAGGTACAAGGATGATTTTTTGAGCTCTAACCCTACCGCTTCCCTCTTCAGAATCAATGATACGAGCAGGCCACGGGGCGGGAATACCCCCATGCACGTCGGCCACGAATCAGGGCTCGTCTGCGATATACGCCTGCCTCGTAAGGACGGCGGCGCTGGCGGAATCGAGGTCGGGAGCGTGGCATACCACAGGGTCGCCATGAGAGCGCAAATTAAAGCCTTCCGCAAGCAACCACTGGCGGATAGAGTCCTGCTCAACGATTCGGTTCTCATCGGCGAAGGTTTGTGCAGGCCCGCGACAGGTCACGACAATCATGCTCATTTTGAGATCAGACCGCCCGTGCGAGAGATGGATTCATGATAGAGCATCTAATGCACGCTTTTTAGCAGCGCCTTTAGACGCCTGAGAGTGTGGCCTGTGGGCGACTGAAGAGAGAGAGCATCCGATTGAGTAGCGGTTCAGCTTGCGCAGCCGGGACGGCAATTGACTGCCGTCCCGGCTCTACGGCAGATTGATTCGACCGAAGCTGCGACCAGGCGCTCCGGCTGCTCTCTTTTCTCTTTGCTCGAATAAGATCGGCGCGAGGCATCTCTACTCTTCAGTTTAAGCCTCTCCGGTAGAGGAGAACTTTTGGACATCAAAGGTATGCGAGCCAGTAGGGTGCTTTTCAGCCTGTTCCTGTGTTCAGGCATTACGCTGTTATCGCCATTGACATACGCACGGGCCTGCGCCCGCCTCAATAATTCCAGAGCGCTCCTCTCCGCGCAATCTAAAGAGAAGCGACGGACAACGCTGCGACGGGGATCAAGCGAGCGTCATGCCGCCCCATCACGAAAGCGCCTGCGCGCTCCCGATGTTATCTATTACCCGACCCCCGCGAACGCCGTGCAGGAGATGCTGCGCCTCGCCAATATCAAGAAGGAAGATGTGCTCTACGACCTGGGCAGCGGCGACGGTCGCATTCCGATTACCGCCGCACAACTCTATGGAATTCGCGCCGTCGGCATTGAGATCAACCCCAGGATAATTTGGGTAGCGGAAGAGCGCGCACGGGGATTAGGAGTCACAGACCGCGTGCGCTTCATCAACGCCGACATGTTCACCGCAGACATACGCGAAGCGACCATCGTGACACTCTACCTGTCGCGGAAGCTGAACCTGCTCTTACGCCCCAAGCTTTTACGCGAGTTGCGACCCGGCACACGCATCATCTCGCACGATTTCGATATGGGCGATTGGAAGCCGGAGCAAAAGGTCAGAGTGCCCTGGTACAGAGGCTATCGAACGATCTACGCCTGGACGGTTCCAGACAGACAGAGCGTGCAGCTCAGGTAGCCGGTCGGGCCGGAAAATAATGGAAAGCGATGGAAAAGTTATTGACGTGAAGTAAAAGGGTCGCTACAGTTGTTGGGCCGATACACTGGGAGGTTTATTGCCGGATGGATAACGTGGAAAAGGCCAGACAGTGGATGACAACGACGGAGGCGACGAGTTTTCTGGGCGTCTCCTCAAAGACGATGGCGCGCCTGATACGCGACGGCATCCTGAAAACTCATGATCATCCTCTGGATCGTCGCAAAAAACTGGTTAGTTTTGCCGACATCACCCGCCTGAAGGAGGCGGCAGACCAGGCGGCGGCATAGCTCTTTGAGAATGAATGGAGCAGCCTGAGATGAAGAAAACAACCACCATTGCAATCGCCAATCAGAAGGGCGGAGTCGGAAAGACGACCTGCACCCGCGAGATTTCGGCATGTTGCGCGCTGCGCGGCTATCAAACCCTCGTGATAGATTGCGACCCGCAGGGCAATCTGACCAGCTCCTGGATTGACTCTGACGTATACGAGGCCACGCTCTCGCATGTCCTGATCGAGCCCGAATCCGAAGGCAGTATCAAGCGAGAGCCGATGCCTCTTGACGACGCCATCGTCGAGAGTCCGATTGAGAATCTTGATCTCGTCCCGGCTGATATTCGCCTCGCGCGTTTCGAGATGCAGCCGGATTATTTGACACATAGACTCAGAAACCAGCTCAAAGAACACGGCAAGTCCTATGACCTGATATTTATTGATTGCCCGCCTCAACTGGGCAAGCTCTTGACGGCGGCCCTCTACGCGTCCGACTACGTGCTGGTTCCCTGCGCTGCCGATGCGATGGGCTTGCAGGGCCTCTCCGATCTGGCCTTCACCATCGAACAGGTCAGAAAGAATGTCAACTCAGACCTTCAAATGCTGGGGGCCGTCATCAACCTCTACAAGCCGCAGAGGAACCTGAGCGCTGAGTCCAGAGGGGCCGTAGAGGCCGCCGTAGGGCTTGTCGGACACGTTTTCGATACCAACCTTCATGACTACTCGAAAGTTGCCGAAGCGCCCTCACAGAAGCTGCCCGCTGTGCTCTACGCCAAGAGCCACCGGGCCGCAGACCAGTTGTGGAGCCTGACGGATGAGATACTTGATCGGTTGCAGATGTCCAGACAGAAGATCGCAGCCGTAAAGTGAGGTCTAAATGGTCAAAGCCAAACCTGATAATCAAAGCACAATGCGTACGCCCGGACCGAAGAAGAAGCTCGGATTGAGCGTGCCGCCAGCACTGCGCATGCCTCACGACGACCTGATTACAAGTATGACTAGTCTGACTAGTCAGACTAGTCAGACTAGTCATAGTGAGGAGTCGCCCGTTGCCCCGCAGCGCGACTTCATGAAAACGCCCAACTCTATTGTTCGTGAAGTCCTGCCGAGCGGTTATTTCAAAGGCAAGAGCAAGCAGCTATACGACTGTCTCTTCTCCCTGACTCGCGGGGCCATAGCTCCCACACGCAAGATACGAATCAGTCGCCCGAGGTTGATGGCCAAGGCCCACATCGGCGCGCGCGTGACTTTCGAGGCCAACATCGCGCACTTGAAGAGCGTCGGGCTCATTGCGGTCTCACAGATCGCAGGCGAGCACAAAGGAAATGAGTATGAAGTCTTCCTTCCAGAAGAGATAAGTATGCCTAGTCAGACTAGTCAGACTAGTCTGACTAGCCATGCCCAGAAACTAGTCAGACTAGTCAGTCTAGAAACTAGTCAGACTAGGCATACTTCATCTCCAATAGATTCAACAACTTCCGAGGATCCTAAGACTTTCTTTAAGACTAATACAGAGCGAAGCGATGATGATGACGCTAGCGCGCGCCTCAACCTCGCGGCCAAAGAGATCATCGGAAGAGATTTGACCGAAGGTGAGAAGGCTAAGTGGAGCGAGGTGATGGATGTGCTCGTGGCAGAGTTGAAGATGGCAGCAGCCCGGACAACAGTCTCGAACGTACCGGCTTTCCTGGCCGAGCATCTGCGTAGAAGGCTCTGGAAGCTTGACAAGAAGCAGGCGCAGGCGCAGGGCTGGGAAACACCGGACGAGGCCGTTGGAAAGCCCACAGAGGCCGCTAAGGACTGTCCTGCTTGCTCTGGTAGCGGGTGGGAATACCCAAACGGCCCTGATGGCGGAGTCCGTAAATGTAAGCACGATAAGTTGACCAAGAAAGAGCAGTAACTTATCGATAATCGAGCGTTGAGCTGTCAAAAGAGCATCCGGCGTAGTCCGTGTCCCTCCCCGGCACTCAGATCAACCCCCACAGTTTACGTTTCACAGCGTTTCATCCCCTGCCTAGTAGAGATAACAGAAGGGAAATAAGAGTGGAGTTTTCTCTCTCGCCGCCATAATTCCGATAAATTCTCTTTACAGAAGAAGGATGTTAACCGAAATTCAGCCTTGAACGGCCAGGAGGCGAGCACGCATTCAGTTTGTAAGGAGTAGAATGGCGCAGCCGCCTCCCGTAAGACATAACACCTGTCATTCGAGGCCCATATGAAGCACCAGGTTCTCTTGCTGATCGTCCTCCTGGCGTCGGGCTCGTCTGGGCAGGATAAACCTCGGCACGTCGGGTGGATTGAGTTCTTCGGGTATGCGGGCATTGATCTCAAGAAGGTCAGGGCGGCCCTGCCGGTTCATGAAAAAGATGAATTCAGGGCAGAGGTCTTCGCAGAGAAAGTAGAGCGCTTGGGAGAAGCCGTCAAACTTCTGACGGGGCATGCCCCGTCAGATATTACGTCCATCTGCTGTGATGAGAGGGGTGACTGGATAATTTTCATAGGGCTTTCAGGCAAAGCCATCCGCTACAATCCGCGCCCTGGAACTACCTTGCGCTTGCCGGGGAAGATCGTCGAGTTGTATGAGCGGTTCATTAAGGTCAATCTGGAGGGGGTGCAGAAGGGAAGCTTCGGCGAAGATCACACGCAGGGTTACGCTTTGTCTGAGTACCCGCCTCTTCGTTCCATACAGCTTGAGATGAGAGCCTATGCCTTATCCAACGAGGCTTTGCTGCGCGACGTGCTGAAGAGTGCTGCGGACGATCAACAGCGGACTGTGGCCGCAGAGCTTTTGGGTTATGCGCGACAATCAAAGGCCCAGATTACGGCTTTAGTTGATGCCAGCCGGGACAGTAGCGGGAGCGTTCGTAATAACGTCACTCGCGCTTTGATCGTGCTGGCGAAGTCGAGGCCGAAAGTCGCGGCGCAGATTCCGGCAGAGGGTTTTATCGAGCTGCTGCTGTCCGGGACGTGGACGGATTTAAACAAGGCCAGCAATCTGCTCGATTGGATAACGAAAAGCAGAAGCGGGAAGATACTTGCTCAGCTAAGAAGGAGAGAGGTGCTGGATAGGTTGATCGAGATAGCCCGCTGGCGTAGCCACGGAGCGCCTGCCGGATACATTCTCGGACGAATTGCCGGAATCAATGAAAACCGCCTCGAACAGCTTATCAAGACAGAGAAGGTCGAAGACATCATCAGAGAATTGGAAGCCAAGGGGTTGAGAGAGTCTTCCGAGCTGTTTACCAGACCAGGCCGCACGGCGAGCATTTCCGCAGGTATGCGTCCGGGCGTTTTCGTAAATATCCCAGCGATACGGAATCCTCATAACTGAACGCTGCCCTCGAAAATTTCTTGTGAAGCGGTTGCGTCCGGTGCTAGTTTCAAGCCGATGAATGCCAAAGACGCGAAGGCTATAGAGTCCATCTGGAGGCTGGGCGGGCTGACGTGGCGAGAGCTTGCCCGGCGCATCTGGCTGGAGGTTTATGAGAGCGATATCTTCACACGCGCCGCCGCTTTGTCTTACTACTTCCTGCTTGCGCTCTTTCCGCTGCTGCTGTTCCTGTTGGCGTTGCTCGGTTATTTCGCGGAAGCGGGCACGGAGCTGCGCAGGAATCTCCTGAGCTATCTTGCTCATGTCGTGCCGCGCTCGGCCTCGGAGCTTATCTACACGACCGTTAACGAGATCAGCAAAGACACGGGCGGCGGGAAGCTTTCATTCGGTTTGGTGGCGGCATTATGGTTCGCCTCCTACGGCATGGGAGCGATCAGCGAGACCTTGAATGCCGCGTACGGGGTCAGGGAATCGCGCCCCTTTTGGAGGGTTCACCTGACCTCGGTCGGCCTCACCATAGCGCTCGCGCTCCTCATCATCTCGGCGCTCGCGCTCGTGCTCTATGGCGGCGAGATCGGCGAGGGCCTGGCAAATCGCTGGGGTCTGGGTGAAGCCTTCAAGCTGGCCTGGAATCTTCTCCAATGGCCCATCGTCCTCCTTTTCGTGCTCTTTGCCTTCGCCCTCATCTACTACTTTGCGCCGGACCTTTATCATCAGAAGTGGTACTGGATTACGCCCGGCTCGTTGACGGGTGTCGGCCTGTGGCTGATCGTCTCCTTCGGCTTCCGCCTCTACCTTCGCTACTTCGACAGATTCAGCCTGACTTACGGCTCTCTCGGAGCGGTGATCATCCTGATGCTCTGGTTTTACCTGACGGGGGCGGCGATTCTCGTCGGCGGTAAAGTAAATGCCGAGATTGAACACGCGGCAGCGGCAAAGGGAGCGCCCGAAGCCAAAATGATGGGAGAAAAGAGCCCGACGTGATGGATTCACTTCACCTGAAGGATGCGCTTCGGTGTTGCGCTCGTTCGCATCGTCGTCGGAATTGCTCGATGCCGGAAAGATTTGGAGGGCCATGTTGCGGGTCGTCGCAGTGATTCCGGCGCGAATGGGTTCGTCTCGTTTCCCTGGCAAGCCCTTAGCGCCCCTTCTCGGGCGACCGATGATCGAGCACGTAGTCCGCCGCGCCCGCATGTGTCATAGCCTCGACGCCCTCTATGTTGCGACCTGTGACGAGGAGATTCGTGCCGCCGTCGAG
Source organism: Pyrinomonadaceae bacterium (assembly GCA_036389095.1). Classification (GTDB taxonomy): domain Bacteria; phylum Acidobacteriota; class Blastocatellia; order Pyrinomonadales; family Pyrinomonadaceae; genus DASQYE01. Next base: position 10,806 of record DASVQM010000045.1, on the reverse strand, counting down.
AGCTGCGGCTGCCCTGTCATCATGACTTCGATTGAACACGAACGGGCCAGTGACCGCGTTGCGGAGGCCGCCGAGCGCTTCGAGGCAGAGATCGTCCTGATGATACAGGGGGACGAGCCGATGATTACACCGGGCATGCTCGACGCCGCGCTGGCTCCCATGCGGCTGGATTCGTCCGTTGTGTGTGTGAACCTGGCGCGAAGGATTGAAAGTCTCGATGAGTACGCCGATCCCAACACCATCAAGGTCGTGACGGATGTCCACGGGGACGCGCTATATTTCTCGCGCTCTCCGATTCCGGCGCTCGCCCGTGGCGCGGAGTTGCAAGGCGGGCCGCCACAGCTTTTCAAGCAGGTATGCGTGATACCGTTTCGCCGCGACTTCCTGCGTGAGTTCGCGCGCCTCCCGCCGACCCCGCTCGAATGTGCCGAGTCCATAGACATGCTGCGTGTGATCGAGCATGGTGGCCGCGTGCGGATGGTCGAGACGGATGTTGATACTCATGCGGTGGACACCGGCGCAGACCTGCGCCTGGTCGAGTTGCTCATGAAGGACGACCCGCTCCTCCTCACATACGAAGAGCATGTCGCTCGACGGGGAGAGCGCCTATGAGATGGCGGGTTCTCATCAGCGCACCGTACATGCTTCCGGTCATAGAGGAGTTTCGCCCGTGCCTTGAGGACGCAGGCGTCGAGCTTGTCATCGCGCAGGTGCTCGAACGACTGAGTGAGGATGAGTTGCTTCCTCTCGTCTCGACGATAGACGGCGTGATCTGCGGCGACGACCAGTTCACAGAGCGTGTCATGAGCGGAGCGCCCCGCCTGAAGGTGATCTCGAAATGGGGCACGGGCATTGACTCTATAGACGCTCGCGCGGCGGCCCTGCTGGGCATTCGCGTATACAACACGCCCAACGCTTTCACAGACCCCGTGGCCGACACGGTTCTCGGGTACGTGCTCTGCTTCGCGCGGCGGCTTCCCTGGATGGATGGTGACGTGCGGCGGGGCCTGTGGGCCAAGCCTGAAAGCATAGCGCTCAGAGAATGCACGTTGGGGGTCGTCGGAGTCGGCAACATAGGTAAAGCCGTGGTGCAGCGCGCGCGTGCCTTCGGGATGAAGGTGCTCGGCACAGACCCTTTGCCGGTGTCCGCGCCGTTTGCAGACGAGACCGGGCTTATTATGACGATGCTGCGAGAGTTGCTTGAGGAATCCGACTTCATCTCGCTGCACTGTGATCTCAATCCGACCTCATTTCACTTGATAGGAGATAGAGAGCTGTCGCTTATGCGTTCCTCCGCTTACCTCATCAACACGGCGCGCGGCGCGGTCGTTGACGAGAAGGCGCTCGTCCACGCGCTAGGCGAGCGCCGGATTGCAGGTGCAGCGCTCGACGTGTTCGAGATCGAGCCGCTGCCGCCGGACAGCCCTCTGCGCGCCATGAAGGGCTGCCTGCTCGCGCCGCACAACGCTAACAGCGATGTGGCCGCGCGCAGGCGAGTTCACGAGTCCACAATCGTCAATCTCCTCAGGGGACTTCGTGAAGCCGTTTAACCGCCGCGCCCTTTGAATGTCATGAGTGTCAGCGAGCAGTTGAAACGCCGGTCGAGACTTGGAGACGAGGGCGAAGCCAGCGCCAAAGATGCCCGCGCCTGGCTGCTCCGTAGAGGTATCAAGAGCCTTCTAGGGTGCGACGAGGCCGAAGTGGTCGAGGGCATCGCACGCTTCGTCATGTCCCAACACAGCAGCTTGCGTCTGGGCTCGGCTCTCATGGAGCGCGCGCGCGATACCTTTATCCCTTCCACGGTGGCTCTCCTCGGCGGGCTGGCTAGATTTCTGGAGGTGCGTAGGTGTGATCGCCTGGACGGCGTGGTCTGGGTCGCACGCCTCAGCAACGAGCGCAGGGCTCTGGAAAGGCTGCCATCGCTGCTTCCTGAGCTGGGTTGGACTGAGCTGAGGTACAGCAGGCGTCCTGACTCGTCGGCTCTTTATGCGCTGAGAGGTAGCCTCGCCTCTGCGCGAAGCATCATCAGGATAGCGCGCATGCTGCACCGGCGCTGCGAGTTCTTCAAGGTGCTGCGCGCGGTCGAGCTGATAGGCTACTACGCGCGCTATCTCGGCATCTTCCAGAGCGGGCGCTTTCGGCTGGCAGTGATGTCCAGCCACAGCAACCCGCATGGCATCGCCTTCAACCTTGCTGCGCGAAAATGCGGCGTCCCCGTCGTGCTCATCACGCACGGCATGCTAGTGCGCCCCGTCGCCAGGCTCTCATACGATCTGGCGCTGGTTCATTGCGAGGCCGCGCGGCAGACCTACGCGGAGGCGGGCTGCCCCTTGGGTCGCACTTTCATACATGGTCGGCGGCAACATTATGCTCCGATGCCGGAAGGGCTACTGCCCGAGCGCTGCTCGGTCGGGATCTTCCTCTGCAAGGACGTGAACGAAGAGAGGCTGCGTGCCGTCGTCGAGCGTCTGCTGGGCCATCCACGCGTGCGGAGCATACTGGTTCGCCCGCATCCGAAGAACCTCTGGCGGGGGCTCGACGCGTGGGTTGATTCCAGGCACGATCAAAGGCTCGGTCGGAGTCCTGGCGGCCCTGTGTTCCGGGACATAGAGGCGTCGGATATAGTTTTCGGGGGCAACTCAAGCGTGCTCCTGGACGCTGTGACGGCGGGGCGTCCGAGCGGCTATGTATCAGGGCTCGATTACGGTTCCACTGATCTGCACGCGTTTGTCGAGCGTGGGCTGATCTACCCGTTTGACGATGAGGCCGGCTTCGACCCCGAAGAGATGCTTCGATTCTACAGGCGTTCGCAGTGGCCTGGCGTGCTCAGGCTCTTCGCCAATATCGAAGAGGACGAAGCTTCCGTCGCGGCGCGGCTCGCATCGGCCATGCGTGAGCTGGCTACGGCGAACGGCGCGAACTCGGCTTGACGGCCCACGCGGGCCGTCAAGCCGCCGTTAGCCTGCTTCTCATGCTTCTTCCTTTGGTGTAAGTTGTGTGCTTCGGCGCGGCCCGTCTCTCTCTCTCTGAGCGCCGGGCCAGCGGTCGAGTGATAATTGGCGATGGTCAAACAGGAGATGTATCGTCGAAGCTTCTTGAAATCCGCGCTCGGGGCGGGCCTCTATGCGCTGGGAAGCGGGCCACTGTCGCCTTTCTCGACAACCGCAGAGGCCCTCGACCGTAAGCGTCGTTTTGCTCCCGTCAAAATCTCTAAAGAACGTCTCATTCGCACGGTTGTCGGACTGAGGCCATATCGTTCGGAAGGGTTTGTCGTCAGAGCCGAGCGCCTGGGCGAAAAGCTCATCATACACAATTACGGTCACGGCGGAGCCGGAGTGACCCTCTCCTGGGGCACGGCATCAATGGCCGCAGACCTCGCGCGTGAGAGCATGCAGGATAGCTTCGCCGTCCTTGGGTGCGGCGTCATGGGATTGTCCACGGCGCGTCTGCTTCAGCGCAGGGGCGGACAGGTCACGATCTACGCGAAGGCCCAGCCGCCCGAGACGACATCCAACATCGCCGGTGCGTTGTGGTTCCCGACATCCTCGTTCAACTCGCAAAAAGTCGAGCCGCCGTTTATAGAGAAGTTCAAGCTGGCCTGCCGTATTTCCAACAGGGCATTCCAGAACTTGGTCGGTGCGGACTACGGCGTGAGCTGGATAGAGACTTTCATGCTCAGGAATGAGCCGCCGCAAAATCCAGAGTTGATCGGGGGCGCGCAGCTCTACCCTGAGACACACGTTTATCAGGATCAGGGCGAGCGCTTAGGCTTCCCCTACGTCGCGCAGTTCAAGACGATGCTCATCGAGCCGTCCGTCTATCTGAACTCGCTGCTCAGGGATTTTCACATCGCCGGTGGGAAGATCGTCGTCAGGGAGTTCCGAAGCCGCGAGGAGATAGCGGCCCTGCGCGAGCCTGTCGTCGTGAACTGTACGGGGCTCGGGGCGAGGACGTTGTTCGGGGATGAGGCTTTGATTCCGGTGCGCGGCCAGCTTGAGGTGCTGCTGCCGCAGCACGAGGTTGATTATTGCTACATCAGCGGTTCCCTATACATGTTCCCGCGTCGAGACGGTATCATTCTCGGAGGAACATTTGAGCATGATCGCTGGTCTTTAGACGTAGACGCAGGCCAGACCGCGATCACGCTTGAAGGTAACGCCGGCATCATGAAGGGCCTCCGGCGCAGACCCTCATAAAAGTTTCCAGACCTTCAGGCTATGGTCGTCGGCCACGAGTTTGTCATATATTTTGATAAGCAGGGAAGCAGCAACAGTCAATGAAGATCGTGCGGGCCGTTGTCCCGGCATAGCGCCGCGACCCGTATGGGCCCATGCATAAGGGAGGTGCTTATGACACGCATCATGCTCTCAGCCGTTATCATGGCGCTGTGCGTCGTGAATGGGCTCAGCCAGGAATGCCGTATGAGTCGTGCGTTTATGCAGCCTGACGGCAACGCGCCGGGCGGCGCGACGGCTGTCTGGTCGGACGCGGGCGGCTCGTCGCTCTTCTTCGTGGAATCCCTCAACGTCAACACGGACGGCACGCGTCGCTCATACAGCGTGGAGGATTTCTGGGGGAAGGCGACGGCGCTCAATAATCTCTGCAACGCTATGAGCGACAGGTGCGCCGGGCTTAACACGGATCAGTTGCGCGACCGAAGGATTACTACACAGAGGGCCTTTGCCAACGGCTGGCCCGCAGATCAGTTGGCGCGAACCAGGATTAGTTCCAGCATTATCCCCTTCAAGGGCGGCAAGCCATGCCCGCTGGTGGGAGGTTACCTCGTCTCCGCAACGGCGCTGCACAGGCCCGGGGTCTTCGACGTGTGCGATATTACAAACTACGTGGATGCGCTCGAAGTGCCTGCGCTCGTCCTGCCCGGAAACCCAAGCCACGGAACTTCCGGCTTTGCGCAAAGAGGGGCCAGGGTGGGCGACCTGGTGGTCGCCATGACTCCCGGCGGGACGACTCCCGTCTACGCAGTCGTGGGCGACATAGGCCCGCCGCGAGAGCTGGGCGAGGCGTCTGTAGCGATGAACGGCAAGCTGCTGGGCAAGACGGCCCCGCCACGTAATTATGACGAGGTGAGGGGGCGGGCCCCGTTTGTCGGACAGGGCTGGGGAGTGCGGCGAGCGCTCGTGTTGATCTTTCCCTCGACGCGTGACGTGGCGAATCCCTATCTGACTACTGCGCGCATTGACGAGAACGCGAGGAGGCGTTTCGAGGAGTGGGGAGGCGTCGCCCGCCTCACCGCCTGCGCCGCCGCATACGCGTCGCATTAAAGCGACCGGCGCGCGCACGCGTCGGCGTCATGGAAGGTCGGCGGATGTTTCTACTTTAGGATTTACGGGGTCGCTATCTCAAGCGGAGGTCAAAGATGAAAACACGTCGGATTGGTAAAAACGGGCTCACGGTCTCGGCTCTCGGTCTAGGGTGCATGGGCATGTCGGAGTTCTATGGCGGAGGTGACGAGCAGGAGTCAATCGCTACGATTCATCGCGCCTTGGAACTGGGCGTCAACTTTCTGGACACGGCAGACATGTATGGGCCATTCAAGAACGAAGAGCTGGTGGGGCGGGCCATCAAGGGTCGCCGCGCAGGGGTCGTCCTGGCCACCAAGTTCGGGAACGTGCGCGGAGATGACGGCAGCTTCTTAGGCATCAACGGACGCCCCGAATACGTTCGCTCGGCATGTGAAGCGAGCCTTCGTCGCCTGGACGTGGAGACGATAGATCTCTACTACCAGCACCGTGTTGACCCCAACACGCCGATAGAGGAGACGGTCGGGGCGATGGCCGGACTCGTCGAGGAAGGGAAGGTGCGCTACCTTGGGCTTTCCGAAGCGGCGGTCGAGACGATTCGCAGGGCTCACAGCGTTCATCCCATCGCCGCTCTGCAGACGGAATATTCTCTGTGGAGCCGCGAGCCCGAAGACGGCCTGCTCGACGTATGCCGCGAGCTAGGGATAGGCTACATTGCCTACAGTCCGTTGGGGCGTGGCTTTCTCACAGGCCAGATCAAAAGCTTCGATGATTTAGCTCCTGACGACTACCGCCGCCAAGCGCCACGTTTCCAGGGCGATAACTTTAAGAAGAATCTTGAGCTGGTCGGGCGCATCGAAGAGATAGCGAAGGAGAAGGGATGCACCCCGGCGCAACTGGCGCTCGCCTGGGTGCTGGCCCAGGGTGAGGACATAGTGCCGATTCCGGGCACGAAGCGACGCAAGTACCTGGAAGAGAACGTCGGCGCGATTGAAGTGCAGATCACGCCCGAAGAGCTACGCCGCATAGACGAGGTTGCGCCGAAAGGCGTGGCGGCAGGCACGCGCTATAGTGCAGCCGGAATGGCCGCCGTCAACCGTTAGGGCCATTCGCGGTCAAGCTCTCTTTAGCGGCTCAGTTTGGAAATCGCGCGGCGGTCTTGACGAACAACGCGATTGCCAAACTGAGCCGCTCCTGCTTTCATCGAATCACGCGCACGTCGCGCTCGCTCATTATTTTCCAGCCCGTGCCTGTTCTTTGCCAGCGCAGCTCCTGGACAACTTCGCCGCTCTTTCTTTGCCGCCCGCTTTCAGTAATGTAATTCTTGCGAAACCGCATGACAGCCGTGCCCGCCCGATGATTGAAAAGTATTTCGGGCTCCGCCGCCTGCACCTGTATGACATCCGCCCTCTTAAATGAGTTCAACTTATCATTCCTCACAAACGAGCGCGGGACGTTGCGTGTCAGGTAATAAGCTTGCAGTATCGTCGTATAAAATGTCGTCAGCCGGTTAATATCACGGGAGTTGGTGGCGGCGACCCACTCATTCAAGGCGTTGCGTAGACTCTCCACCTCATCATCGGTCGCCGGGGATGAGGGGCCGGGCGTCGTTGTCTGGCGGCTCGCCGTCGTCTGCGGCTCACCATAAATCGTCCATTGTGCGACCTCGGAAATCCGGTTATAGATACTGTGAATAATGATCGGTTGACTCAGCTCCTCGGCATAGATGCGCCGTATAACTCTTAACCTGTCGCCCTCGCCGACGGGGTCGAAAGTGACGACGAATCTGTCACGAGTGCCGCCGCTGGTATTAACCATCAACTGGTCGCCGCTGATGGAAGCGCTGGTGCGGACGATGCGCCCGGTCGTATCAGTTTCCGTGTGCGTTATTCCATCCGCCTCGAAGTTGATGCGCGGAGCGCGCGACGAGGCGATGGTGATACTGCGCCCGCGCCTCTCTATGGCGAGAAGGTCGGGCGGCGTGAGTCTGGTCGCCAAATCAATGAAGAAGCGCTGCTGCTCGCCGAACGGAAGATTGCTGGTTGCGCCCGCGATCACTGAATACAATTTATCGCTGCCTGCGACATCTATACGGTAAACGCCCGTCAGGTGAGAATCAGCGCTGCGCGCCCTGCGAGTGCGAGTCTCGGCAGATGCGGCACGTTGTTGTTGCGGCTGCTGCTGTGCCTGCAACATGAAATCCACGGAGGCGAGCGCGCATGCGAGCAACAAGAGCACGACATTTCTGAGCTTGGGCATATCTTAAACCCCGGGTCTTTTATTTACTCACGCGTCTCTTCGCTGCCACTCTTCGACCTGAGCTTCGAGCCGACGAGCATACCGGCTGCAAAGCTTACCGAAGAGACGAGCAATGCGCCGATGCATTCTCTGAGCGCCTGGTTCGACACTGGCTCATCTTCCTTGCGCGTCTCCTTCTTTTTGTCCAAATCCGCTAGCTCTTTCCTGACACGCTCCGATGCATCCTGGTAGTACTTGAGGTTGTGCTCGGCCTCGAACAGATCGTCTGCAAACTGCGACCTGTCAGCGCCGACTTTGGCAGTCGTGTCGTTCAATTCTCTGATGAATGATTCGACGGCCCGCAACTGCGCTTCATAACTCTCCAATTGATCTTCCAGTATTTCGCGTTGGTTATTCATGGCGCTTCTCCATCTTCAAGGGGTTGAATGATTGAGCGAGGGATTAAGCTCTGATGCTGCTAGAGCGGACTGCAAACGGATGTTGCTTTGTCAGTCGCGCCAAAGGTCTCGGGTGGGTGCTTTGTTGAGTAGCATCCGCCCGAGAGCTTTAGCGCGACTGACCTCAAATGCTGCGCTTGGTCGTCGCACTCATTGGCAATCCGCTATAAGGCGAGATAAATATACGTTTCGCACACGGACAATACAACCCCCGCGCCCCGGCCAGGGTAAGTCCGAGAGGGGAAGCACGCCGCAGCGCTGGGAGTCTCGCGCCGCAGTCCTGAACGGCGGGAATCGCAGGCGGGCTCATAAGCAGGTCGAAGGCTCATTTCCGTGTCGCCCTTTGCCTGCTGTATACTTCAGGCTGTCACAAACAAAGTCAGTCTATTGTTATTCTCAGCCGTGCCGGTTGGAGGCGCTGGGATGATTCAACGCAACAGGAGATACTACTCATGTGCGACTTTATCACTCGCAGCCGCGTGCTGCTACTGCTTGCGACCGTGATCGCCGGTGGTGTCCTTGCTAATAACGTGAACATTACAAACGGCCGGAACACCGCAGCTCAAACATCTACGATGGCCCAGCCGGGCGCGCCACAAGCCAGCGCGCAGGCGAGCCAGAACCCGCTCCTGGCCAAGTGGGTCGGGCCATACGGCGGCGTCCCTCCGTTCGACCGCGTACAGGTCGCGCACTTCAAGCCCGCCCTCGAAGCCGGTATGACCGAGACCCTCTCGGAGATTGAGCGCATCGCCCATGACCCGGCCGCGCCGACCTTCGAGAATACCATCGCCGCGATGGAGCGCGCAGGTAGTACGCTCGACCGCGTCACAACCATCTACGGTGTCTGGGGCTCGACCATGAACGGGCCGGAGTTTCAGACCGTGCAGCGCGAGATGGCCCCAAAGCTCGCCGCCTTCAACGATAAAATCACGCAGAACGAAGCGCTCTTCCGGCGCATCGAAGCCGTCTACAACTCGCCCGACAAGGCTCGCCTGACGCCGGAGCAGCAGCGCCTCGTCTGGCTCGACTATACGAACTTTGTCCGCTCCGGCGCGCGACTCAAGGCCGACGCCAAGGCTCGTCTGTCGCAGATCAACCAGAAGCTCGCAGGACTCTACACGCGCTTTAGCCAGAACGTGCTCGCCGAAGAGAACGATCAATTCCTCGTGCTCAAAAGCGAGGCCGAGCTGGCGGGCCTTCCGCAGTCCGTGCGCGATGCGGCGGCGGCGGCAGCCACGACCAAGAAGATGCCCGGCGTCTGGCTCATCACAAACACGCGCTCATCCATAGACCCTTTCCTGACCTACTCGGACAGGCGCGAGCTGAGAGAGAAAGCCTGGCGTATGTTCGTCAACAGGGGCGACAACGGCGGCGAGCACGACAACAATGCGATCATCACGGAGATACTGCAACTGCGTGCCGAGCGGGCCAAGCTGCTGGGCTTTCCGACGCACGCACACTGGCGGCTTGAGAACACCATGGCGAAGACGCCCGAGCGCGCGCTCGAATTGATGGAGGCGGTCTGGAAGCCAGCCGTCGCACGCGTGCGCGAGGAAGTGGCGGACATGCAGGCGCTCGCGCGCAAAGAAGGGGCCAATATCAAGATAGAGCCCTGGGATTATCGCTACTACGCCGAAAAGGTGCGTAAGGCTCGCTATGATCTGGATCAGAACGAGGTGAAACAGTACCTACAGCTTGAGAAGCTGCGCGAGGGTATGTTCTGGGTCGCAGGAGAGCTCTTCGGCTTTAACTTCACCCCGGTGACGAACGTCCCCGTCTATCACCCTGACGTGCGGGTTTGGGAAGTGACGGACAGGACGACGAAGCGGCATATAGGCTTGTGGTATTTCGACCCCTATGCACGCGAAGGCAAGCGCTCGGGCGCGTGGATGAACGCTTACCGCAACCAGGAACGGATGGACAGCGAGATTACGACGATTGTCTCGAACAACGCTAATTTCGTGAAGGGCAAGCCCGGAGAGCCCGTGCTCATCTCCTGGGATGATGCCGAGACATTATTCCACGAGTTCGGTCATGCGCTTCATGGTCTCAACTCGAACGTCACCTACCCGTCGCTTTCGGGAACGGCGGTCGCGCGAGATTATGTCGAATTCCCGTCACAACTTCTGGAACACTGGCTCTCGACCCCCGAGGTTCTTCAGACCTTCGCCGTTCATTACCAGACCGGAAAGCCCATCCCGCAGGCGCTTGTCGAGCGCATCAAGCGGGCTTCGACCTTTAACGAGGGTTTCGCTACGACAGAGTATTTATCGAGCGCGCTGGTGGATATGAAGCTGCATCTGGCGGGTGATCGCAAGATAGACCCTGATGCTTTCGAGCGCGAGACCCTGGCCCAGCTGGGGATGCCGAGCGAGATCGTTATGCGTCATCGCACGCCGCAGTTCAGTCACGTCTTTTCCAGCGACGCCTATTCAGCCGGTTACTACAGCTATCTCTGGTCGGACGTGCTGACAGCCGACGCCTACGAGGCTTTCGTGGAGGCGGGCGGCCCCTATGATCGAACGGTCGCGCAACGCCTGCGCCAGTACATCTTCACCGTCGGCAACACGGTTGACCCGGCAGAAGGTTATAGAGCGTTCCGTGGCCGCGAAGCCAGGATAGACGCGCTCATGCGCAAACGCGGCTTTCCCATGAAAAGCCCCAAGGATGGAAACTCCGCCCCGGTGAATAAGTGAGAGTGAAGCGGCGGGTAAGAGTGTGAAAGACAAGCTCCGTCGGAGCAGGAATGTTTTTAGCTGAGAGTAGCTACAGATGTCGCTGCTCCAGCGGAGCAAGCTTTGTCTAGAGAGTTGAAGATCAGTCGCGCCAAAGGTCTCGGGCGGGTTCTT
>DASVQM010000044.1:0-47527 GCA_036389095.1 Pyrinomonadaceae bacterium | reverse complement strand
GAAGTACAAGGAGATCTTCCACGGGGAGAGGTTTGCCGCCTTGAAGAGCGCTGGGGCGCAGGTGCAGAGATGTTTGTGGGCCTCGACGGGGACGAAGAATCCGAGTTATTCGCCGACGTTGTATGTGGACAATCTGATCGGGGCGGAGACTGTAAACACGGTGCCGCCTGCCACATACACGGCGATCAAAAATGAAGGGCGAGTGAGGTTGACGCTGGAGGAAGGGTTGGAGGAGTGCCGGGCATTGATCGGGGAGTTGAAGCAAGAAGGGATAGATATGAAGGCGGTGACGGAGAAGCTGCAAAAGGATGGATTGGCGGCCTTCGTGAAATCGTTCGACACGTTGGAAGAGTCCATCGAATCGAAGAGGGATACGCTGCGCTCGGGCATCCATGAGCAGTTGACAGCCTCTCCGGCTTAATCGCCGCGTGGATAAGGAGATTGCCAGGATTATGCTTCCAGACCCTCTGTCGCAGGCTTTGGTGGTTGATGATACGGCCCCGGACGACGCGCCCTTAGTTGCAGCCGATCAGGCGGGGGGGCTGCGTGTTCTCTTCGTAGCCTCTGAGTGCACGCCGTATGCTAAGACCGGCGGCCTGGGCGATGTGGTCGCGGCGCTTCCCAAGGCGCTGCGGCGGCTGGGCCACGACGCGCGCATTGTCCTGCCGCTCTACAGCTCGATTGATCGCGCCAAGTTCGGTATCACCTTCGAGGGTACGTCGTGCGTGCACATGGGCCAGGGAGAGGAGAACTGGGTCGGCGTCCACAGCGGCGCGCTGGATGGGGAAGTGCCTGTCTGGTTTATCGAGTACGAGCGCTTTTTCGGTCGCCCAGGCATCTATGATTTCGCCGGCAGGGAGTATCCTGATAACGCCTTCCGCTTCGCGCTGCTCTCGAAAAGCGCCACGCAAATCTGCAAAGACCGGCAGTTCATCCCAGACATCATGCACGTTCACGATTGGCCGAGCGCCCTTGTGGCTGCCTTTCTCAAGACCTGGGATTCATTCTTCTCTCCCTTATCTTCGACTGCCAGCGTGCTTACCATTCACAACATCGGCTATCAAGGCATTTACGATGCGAGCGCCTTCGCTTACATCGGCGTGGGTGGCGAATACTTTAACCAGGAGGTCTTTGAAGCCTACGGCCAGCTCAATCTGTTGAAGGCCGGGATTCACTTCGCCGACGCGCTGACGACCGTCTCACCCACTCACGCCGGAGAGATTCTCGGTGCGGAGGGCGGCATGGGCCTGGCCACGCATCTGCAAAGACGTAGAGGCGACCTGTTCGGCATCCTCAACGGTGTGGATTACGAACACTGGAATCCGGCCACCGATTCGTTGATTCCGGCGCGTTACACGCCCGACGACCTGAGCGGGAAAGCCGTCTGCAAGGCGGCCTTGCAGGAACGCTTCGGCCTCGAACAGAGGGCGGAGCTGCCCCTCTTCGGTATCGTCTCGCGCTTCGCGCAGCAGAAGGGTTTCTCTCTCCTGCGCGAAGCGCTGCCCCAAGCCTTAAAGGATATGCTCATGCAACTGGTCGTCCTGGGCACGGGCGACAGGGAGACGGAGAACTTCTTTCAATGGCTGGCGGCCAGCAATCCTGGCCGCGTCGGCAGTCACATAGGCTTCTCCAATGAGCTGAGCCACCTGATCGAAGCCGGGAGCGATTTCTTCCTCATGCCGTCGCTCTACGAGCCATGCGGATTGAACCAGAGCTACTCTATGAAGTACGCGACGCTGCCGATTGTACGCGCGACCGGCGGGCTGGACGACACGGTGCAGAACTACGACGAGGCGACCGGGGGCGGCACAGGCTTTAAGTTTCAGGACGCGACGGGGCTCGCGCTCTATTATTCCATCGGCTGGGCCGTCTCGACCTGGTTTGATCGCCCGCAGCACATAGCCCAGCTACGCCAGCAAGCCATGGCCCAGAACTTTTCCTGGAGCGATTCGGCGCGCGAGTACGTGGAGGTTTACCGGCACGCGCTGCGCAACAAGCTGGGGGCTCGTGGTTGAATCTTTAGACGAAGACGTGCCGCCCCTTCGACATCGCTGCTCGCTCGCCCGTATCGCGCGCGTGCTTGCTAGCTCTCTTCAAAATAACCTTCGGCCATTCTTTGCAGCTTGGCTTTATGCTCAAGTATGTAGCTGAGAAAGGCCCTCGTCGGTGAAGCCTGAAACCGACCCAGCGAGACCATCGCGACCATCCGCTGTAGACGATGCCCTTCAATCTGTAGCCTTGTGAGCCTGTCGGCCCTCACCTCATCGCGCACCGCCCAGGCAGGCAGCAGCGAAACGCCCAGACCGTGCTCGACCATGAGCTTGATAAAATAGGTGTCGTTGGATTCCATGGCCAGGGTCGGCTGAATATTGACGCGCTTGAAGAAGGCATCTGTCGTGCGGCGAATGGATGCACCCCGCTCAAAGAGAATCAAACGCTCGCGCTCGACCTCCTCGACGCTCACGCTATGCCCGCTGGCCAGATGATGCTTTTTGCCGACGACCAGTACTAACTCATCCTCGAAAAGCTCCGTGACGTGCAGCGTCGGTGAATAGACAGGCATGGAGGCGAAGCCTACGTCAGCAGCGCCGTTGAGAATATCCGTCACGGTCTGGTCTGTGCTGACGGTGGTACGGAAAGATAGCTCGACGCCCGTGTGCGCGCGCATGAATGACTCAAAGAGAGAGGCGAAGAGATGGACGAAAGCCTGTGTGGCGGCGGCGGCGCGGACGCGACCCGAAGGCGAATGCTCGCGCCCGGAGACGCGCTCGCGCATGGCCTGTGCTTCGTCCAGAATGCGCTCGGCGTGTTCGAGGGCGGCCTTTCCGGCCTGCGACAGCTTGACCCCGCGCTTGGTGCGTATAAAGAGCGGCTCGCCCAGCTCTTTTTCCAGAGCCTTGACCTGATGGCTGACCGCCGATTGCGTCAGGTTCAACCGCTCAGCCGCCCGCGTAAAGTTTAAAGTTTCTGCCACGATGCGAAATGTTCGCAACTGCCACAGCTCCATCTCGTATCTCTCCACCACTTAGAGATATTAAAGTTATTAATGGTTGAGATTATCACAATGAGTTGGTTGTGGGAACAGCGTTGCTGCTACAGTTTTCATCGAAGATATCGAACAAAAAGTTCGATAAGGTGTTAAAGCGAGACGTGCTCGCTCAATATTTAAGGAGGGTTTATGCCGATATCTTTCAAGTTGGAACATGTGATTGAGGAGGTTTTGTCTGAGTATCCTAAAGACCAGAAGCGTATGCTGAGGAGGCTGGCCGGGGTCAGGTTGACAAGCAGCGAAGCCAGTTCGGCGTGGCCGCAGGTGCTGGAACATAAATGGTTTCTCAGCGAGCGGCTGGGCCGTGACGTGGGGCTGCGCGTGGCAGCGGTGGACTATTTCGAGAACATTCAGCCGCCGCGCCCCTCCTCCTTCTTCAACATGATGGAGGGTACAATGCCGCCTCAGTTGCCTATGATGCGCTCACTGAGCGAAAGATTCAGTTCCTAAGGGCTGAGGTCAATCCCCATCCATCCCGAAAGGTGAGATGGCTGGGGCGGTCACAAAACTTGTGCAGGCGCGATAGCCATAAAGCTCTCGCGCCTGTCTGTTTTTACGGGATGATGCCGGGAACTTTTAGGGCAAAGGCTTACCGCCCGTCACACCGAGCACCTCGCCGCAGACGTAGCTGGACTCGTCGGAGGCCAGAAAGACGAAGAGGGGGGAGACCTCGACGGGCTGTGCCGCACGGCCAGCGGGCGTATCCTGCCCGAAGGTTTTCACCTTTTCCTCAGGCATGGTGGAAGGGATGAGCGGCGTCCAGACGGGGCCCGGCGCGACGACGTTGACTCTCACGCCCTGCTTCATGGCCTCTTCGGCGAGCGCCTTTGAGAAGGTGACGATAGCGCCCTTGGTGGCGGCATAGGCCATCAGGGCTGCGGTCGGCTGATATGCCTGGATGGAGGCCGTGTTGATGATCGAGCCGCCCTTCTCCATCAGCGGCAGCGCAGCCTTGCAGAGATAGAATATCGAATAGATGTTGGTGCGGAAAGTGCGGTCGAACTCTTCCGAAGAGATTTCCTGAATACTCTCGTGCGACATCTGGAAGGCGGCGTTATTGACGAGCACGTCAATCTTGCCGAACTCGCTGTGGGCGCGTCGCACTATCTCCCGGCAGTGCGCTTCCTCGCCGATGTCACCTGCAACGGTCAAACACCTGCGCCCTTCCCTTTCAACCACGCGGGCCGTCTCCTGTGCATCCTCTTCCTCGTTGAGGTAAGAGATCAGCACGTCGGCCCCTTCACGCGCGAAGGCCAGCGCGACCGCGCGACCGATACCGCTGTCGCCGCCCGTGATGATCGCGGCCTTGCCCTTCAGCCGCCCGTGGCCCCTGTAAGAGTCTTCGCCATAATCTGGCGCGGGCGTCATCTCCGATTCAAGTCCCGGCGCTTCCTGCGGTTGCGACGGGTATGGCGGTTTCGGTTCCTTTTCCCTTGGGTCTTCAGGCATTCACTCGTTCCCCCTTGAAATTTTTAAGTGATGCGAAATGAGATGACGCCCCAGAGCGCCAGCAATATGACGCTGATGATGATGGCGATAAGTACCAGTCTCTCATTATCGCCTCGCTGTTTTTTTCCTCTTGCCATAACGTAATACTCTCGTTTCAAGATTAGCATTTTGTAGTCAACGGCCAAAGCGCTCCTCAAACCGGCGCGGGCTTGAATCGGGCGCGGGCTTGAGGAGCAAGCCTCAGGCAGATGAGCTACAGGTGCTAATCTTTATATTACAAGGCTTTCAGACTACCAAGGCGAGAGACGGGTGGTCTGTACGCATTAGTACAGTTAGGCCGAGCGGTCACTCATCGGCGTTTACTTTAAAAAATTCAGCTCGACCCTTCCGTCCAACTAGGCTAGAATCTTGAGCGGCGTCTCTCGCAGGCGCTCAAGTCCTCATCTGTCGCTTAAAGCTCATCCGCCCCGAACAAGCGCCCTTCGAGCTTTCTCTCGTGTAAAGCATTCGACCGCGCCAACTCCTCAAAAATTTTCTTCCTTTTGATTTGTGATATGAAAGCCCTAACTCTACTTTTAACCGCAGCATTGATCTCGCCTCTATCCCTCTCCGCAACGCCTACGGCGCGGAGCAGCGCCGGGACGAAGCCGTCTTTCGTGCTCAAGGGCAAGACGCCACGGAGAGTCAATCCGTCATTCAGGACGCCGGGCGTGATTGAGCCCGTGTCGCTTCCAGGGCTGACCTTTGCGGGCTTCCCTTCTGCTGAAACCGAGACTCGCGCGGGCTTTGACTTACACCAGGGCTCGGCCCAGGCGGGCTGGCGTCCATTCTCCCCGCCGGACAAAGCTTTCACCGTAGAGCTGCCCTCAGAGCCGCAGCATGACAGCGACGACCCGCTCAGCGACGCGGCATTGACGGGCGAAACGTATACGGCGATGGACGTTTCAACTGGTCTAAGCTTCTATACGATCAATATCCTGTGCACGGAGCGATTGAAGGCCAAAGGCGTCGAGCCGAATTCGTTATTGGATGGGCTGGTGGAGATGATGGCCGGGGCCCCGCATAAGCTTGTCAGTAAATCGAGGGTCGAGGTGGACGGCCTGCCCGGGCGCGAGTTTGTCTACGCCAATGAGCGGGGCAATGATTACTCGAAAGGCCGTCTGATTAATGCGGACTCTCGCGTCTACATGTTGATGATTGTCGCCGATAATGTCGAAGCGCTTTCAGACGCAGGGGTGAAGCGATTCCTGAACAGCTTTCATGTCAATCGACCGCCCAACCCTCTATCTCATCTGCCCGGCTGCGCCGGTAATGAGGCGAGGCTACCGAGGGTCTTGAAAGGCGTCGCCGGGATAGTCCGCTTCCCGGAGTCCTGGATTGAGAGCGAGCGCGGGAGCGAACGCACGCTGCTGACTCCGCAATGGTACGAAGTGAGGGCAAGACAGAACGCGCCGGAGCTGTTATTTGCAGGGATGACGGCTAAAGGCTACTGGGGCGAAATCTATTCCGAGCGCAGCAGGGAGAAGCCTGATGATAGCTGGTACGCCTTAAACTTCTACGCGGTGAATCCCGCAGACTTATCGAGCGTCCGTTCGGCCACCAAAGAAGAGTGGCGTCGGGCGACGCGAATTTCCGGCAGGCCGAAGAGGCTGTTCCCGCATGCTCAGGATGATTCAAAGTCGGAGGTCTTCGAGTACAAAGGCCACGCATACGGAAAAGCGAGCGAGCATTGGGGCTCTGTTCTATTGTCTCCGGGCGGACGGTGGCTGGCCGTCTACAGCTACTCCGGGCAGAACACACCCGTGTTTCTATTCGGAGGCGGAGTGCCGCGCGAGGGCGACATCTTCTGGGATGTATACGACGCAAAGACGGGCGAGAAGGTTCTGTCCTGGAACGCCAGGTCAGTGCGCAATCCGGCCTTGCTCGACGGGGGCGCAGTCTGGGCGGGCGAAAACTATCTGATCATGCCCTTCGACATGCACCTACAAACCTGCGTTCTAGGAGTGCTCGCCGGGCACGCGCAGTGAGAGGCGTTCGTGAGCATTCTCGCTCAGGCCGTAGACTCGTCTGCGAAGTTCAGCTCGACGCCCACCCTCGCCGGGTCGCGTAGGAAAACCTGCACCTGTCCGCGCGAAGGAATCTCGACCAGCTCATAAGGAATATCCAACCGCTTGAGACGCTCGATCATGACGGACAGCCCCTTGCAAGAGAAGGCTACGTGATCGAAGAAGGAGGACGCGGATTCACCGTCGGCGCGGGCATCCCCCGCATCGCAAGCCGTCAGATGAACGATGGGCTGATTTCCCGCGTAAAGCCAGAATCCTTTGCGCCTGAAACCGGGCCTCTCTCCGACCACGAGCCCGAGGACTTGAACATAAAAGTCTCTGACCTTCTCAAGCAGCTCGAAGGGAGCCGTGATATTGAAATGATTTAAGCCGGTAACATCCATAGAGCATCAATCCCATGTGCTTAGCTGTGAGCTGTGCTGCCAAGCAGTTGGTCCAATTTTTTCCGGTAATCTTCGACATTATCGCGCTGGATGACGAGCGTCGGGATGAAGATCGTTTTGTTAGCCGGAATCGCCGAGCGGTCGCCCCTGAGAATCTTCCCCGCCACTTGAATCGCCTGGTAGCCGTATTCAAAAGGCTGCTGCGCGACTGTCCCGAAGATGGCCCCTTCTTTGATTCCATCCAGCGTATCGCGGTCGTCGTCGAAACAGATGATCTTGACCTTACCGACCTTATCGACGCTTCTGAGTGTGCGCAGTATCGCCGGGCCGTTGTAAGACCAGAGGCCGACCATGCCCGCCAGGTCAGGATGATCTTTGAGCGCTTGAAAAACATTTTGACCGGCGCGGCTCGGGTCGGCTTCGTCCGTCATCAGGTCTACGATTTCGACCTTCGAGCCTTGCAGCGATTCCTTTAGCCCGTCGAATCTCTCGCGTGCGTTCTGCGCGTCGCGCTTGCCGACGAAGACCATGATCTTTCCGCCATCGGGCAGGGCCTTCTTGACCAGTTCCCCGGCCTGCCGCCCGGCGGCGCGATTGTCGGCGCCGAGATAGAGCGTGCGGTCGCTATCGGGCGCGTCGCTGTCCTGCGTGATGACCAGCGCCCTCTTCGCCGCAGCGTTGATGACAGCCTTCTGGCCGACGGGATCAATCGGGCTGATCGCTATGGCGTCGGCCTCGTCCCTATCGAGCGCCAGCCGTACGAGCCGGTTCTGGTCATCAATGGTCCCCTCATTCGTGGTCTTGAAGCTGACCTTGATATCTGCCAGCTCGGCATCGGCCTTCTCGCATCCTTTACTGGCTATCTTCCAGAAGTCGGAGGTGCTGTTGGTGATGAAAGCTACGGTCTTGACAGCCTTCGGAGCCTTCGGGGCCGGAGAACTGCAACCGGCGCAGATGGCCAGAATGAGAGCCAGTAAGTAAACCGCCTGGCGTTGAGCTGATCTTTTCATGGCTGAAGTCTCCTCTGCAAGCGTGATTATCAAAGCGATGCCGGAGCGGGATTGACGGCCTTCGAGAACAGCAAGCGGCGTGTCGGGCGTTGGTGCTAACAGATGCGGCCTTGAGCTCGATGCTCTTCACCGAAATCGCCTTGACGCCATTCTAATCGTTGTCTCAAACATTTGGAATCCAGAACGCCTGCGCGCCGATCTGAACTTTTTTCAGTCCCCTTGAGGGCAGCTCTTTTTCTTCAAGGCCCAGGTAAGTGAAATGCGGCAGGTCGCTTTTCACAGTCTGAAACCAGCCGTGACGTGCGAGGATGCTGCGCACGCGACCATTACCGAACTGGGCGACATCGAGCGCGAGCATGGAAATGTGCTGCGACGCGCCGGGGGCCGCCACCGAGTAGAGAATTGATTTCGATAAATCCTTACTAAAAAATATGCCGCTCTTTTCCAGTTCGAGCACCGCCGCGACCTGATCGTGTATCGGCAGTCCGCGCAAACGGGTCACCTGCTGGCTTGAGAGTCGTCCACGGCTGCTCCAATAAGCCAAGGCCGGTTGGAAACGTGAATTCCATAACCGGAACGTCTCGCCATAGCTGCGGCGCGCAGCCGAGGAGCCACCGCGCGGCGTAATGTTCAACCCCTGCTCAATCGCTTCCCTGCGCGCCGCGAGCAGAGCCTCCATCGCCGCAGGCTGTAGCTGAATGTTCGTCCCACCGATAAGCGCGGAGACGAATTTCGCGTCGTTCTGAAACTTCGAGACATCGGCCTCGTTGGTAAACATGCAGACGGGCGGCGGCATGACGCTCTTGTTTGCGACGAAGATCGCTCCGTACTCTTCGAGTATGCGGCGCGCAACGGGGTCGTCCTTCGGACAGCCCGTGAGCTTTATCTCTTGCTGTTCGAGGGCCTGGTAGAAGGTGAGGGGAGCGGAGGAGTTGCCGCCTCTCTCTTCATTGTTGTTGCCGTTCCTGTCCAGGTTCGTAAAAGTCGGCCTGTTCTGATTCTTCGCTTGATTCGCGTTCGTCGTATTTTGCGTCTGCGGCCTGACCTCCACGGCGTTACCAGCTGCCGCAGGCTGCTGATTATTGTTCTCCTGATTATTCTCCTGTTGCGTGCCGCCCATCACGAGCCAAGCGCCGCTCGCAAGCAGTGCGATGGCGCAGAGCGCAAGTAGAATAGTGCTGAGGCGCACGCCCGCCCGGCGCGCGCCGTGAAGCCGTTGATCCTTAATATTTGGTCGCATCATAGCCTTTCAATCGAGTATTGGAATTACTGCGCCCGACGCTCTTTGCTCTCCTTCCGCCGGAGTCAAGGCCCAGCGGCCTTACCCTTTGTTCGAGGCCCATGTCCTTACCCGTCATCCCCGAACAACTGGCGGCATCAAGCCATCTGGCACAACTATGCGAGCTGCTATCGTCTGACGAAATAGGCGAAGACCCAGCCGCGCACAGTGCTGTTCTCCGGCTGCACATAGGCCCAATTCGCCGTAATGCCCCTCCACGTATCGTAATTCGATGAAAGCTCGATGACGTAGAGCCGTTGGCCCATAGATAATTTCCCGATCTTTGGGCCATTGAGATTCGGCGCGCTTCGCAGCACCACGTTATTGGCCGAGCAGTAGGCGAGCCCTGCGCCGACAGGCGGCGGTAAGGGCGGCGTCGTGGACGAGGGCGCGGATGCGGTCTGCTGCTGCGGCGCTGGCGTGCTGACGGTCGGAGACGGCTTGGGCTTGAGCGGAAGCGCTGCTAACTGCGGAGTATCGGCAGGCGCGGGCGCGTCGTCCCTGACCTGAAAAGGCCAGAACTTATGATTCCCTTCATCCATAT
Source organism: Pyrinomonadaceae bacterium (assembly GCA_036389095.1). GTDB lineage: Bacteria > Acidobacteriota > Blastocatellia > Pyrinomonadales > Pyrinomonadaceae > DASQYE01. Next base: position 37,747 of record DASVQM010000044.1, on the reverse strand, counting down.
AACCGTTCAGAAGCGCGAACGCGTATTTGCCGCTCGGCAGTCCTCCCGAAACCTTGATCTGCTTCATGCCAGCGCGGCCCTCTACGGGCGCGACCTGGTAATTCCAATAGGGCACTTTGCCGCCGGGGTCTATCGAATCGAGTTGCACGAGCTTGAGATCAGCGACGGGGATGTCCTGGCCCTCGGCATAGAGGATAAGGGTCGGCTTAGGCTCGACGCGCGGGAGCGAGGAATCGCCCAGCAGCGCGTCGCGTCCCTGAATCACGTCGCGGAACTCCGCACGGCGCAGCTCGACAAGCGCCTCTTTATTTCTGACGAAGATGCCGAAATGGTCTGGCAGAGAGCCTTCCGTCTTCGCCGCCGTGCGCGTCAATAGAAAGTAGGCGAGCCCGCCGAGCGCGGCTACCAGGATGACGGCCAGCGGGATAAATATGTACTTACTCTTACTCTGCACCTGCGGCGTGCTGCCGGTAAAATATTGTGGGCCCGTCATGATAGCCGCCGGGCTGCCCGTTGAAGGCGTTGCCGCCATCACCATCGTCGGCATCGCCCCCGAACCGTGTAGAGGGCCGGAGGGCGAGGTGGGCGGTATCATATGGGCCGCCACCGTCGAACCCGGTTGAGCGGACATGCCAAGGGCGGCGCTCAGCTCATGAGCGAGCGCGCCTGCCGTCTGTGGCCGCGCTTCACGACGCTTCTCAAGCGCGTGCAAGACCACCGCTTCGACGGGCTGCGGAATGCTCATGTTCATCGCGCGAATCGGCGGCGGCGGCTGGTTGACGTGCTGCACGACGACCGCCGTCGAAGTCGGCGAATTGAAGGGCACGACTCCGGCCAGCATCTCGTACATCACAATCCCTAAACTATAGATGTCCGAACGACTGTCCAGCTCCTCTCCGATGCACTGCTCGGGCGACATGTAGTGCGGTGTGCCCATCACACTGCCCGTCTGCGTCAGGTTGCTCACCGCCTGGTCTCGCAGCTTGGCGATGCCGAAGTCCAGGACTTTGACTCTGAGGCCTGCGACTCCCTGATGAACCATGATGTTATCGGGCTTGATGTCGCGGTGGATGATGCCGTGGCGGTGCGCTTCGTCGAGCGCCGCGCATACCTGTGTGATGATCTCGGCGGTTGCCGTCGGCGTCAGGGGCCCGCGCTGCCTGATGATGCTGCGCACGCTTTCGCCTTCGACCAGCTCCATCACCAGATAAAAGAGTCCTTCCTGAGAGACCCCGAAGTCGTAGACGCTGACGGCATTCGCGTGCTTGAGCCGCGCGGCGGCCTGCGCCTCACGGCGGAAGCGCTCAGCCGCCTCCGGGACTGCGACCTGTTCCTTGTGCAGAACCTTGATCGCCACTTCGTCACCGATGAGCAAGCGCGTCCCCTTGTAGACCGCGCCCATGCCGCCGATGCCGAGCTTTGCATCTATACGATAGCGTCCATCTATGACGTAACCGATCAAGGGATCGCCACCGCGCGCGGCTGTGCCCGAAACCGAAGGCAAGGGCGCGCTGATATTGCCTACGCCCTGTATCGTGGGCATCTGGCTGGCATCGGTCAGAGTGTGGCCGCATTCGCGGCAGAAAAGATCGCCGCTCTCGTTCGTCGTCTTACAGGCATCACAGATCATGTCGTTACTCATCTTCTTGAGGTTCGGATAAGAGCCCCGCGGCTGCGCGCTGTGAAGTTACCGGGCGCATTGCGACAGGGTCACGTATCATTGCTCTCTAACGATACGTGACCCTGTCGCAATGGGCGTTTGAAGCCGGGCAATCAGAGGCTCGCAAAAATTCACTTTAATAGGAGGAGCGCCTGCTCCGCGAAATATTCAGGCTTGCGATAAAGGACTCTAGCCTGAGCGAGGTGATCGGTCTATCTTTCTGTGTTGCTTATCAACCGGTGTCCCTGAAGCTAATAGAAGGACGATTCGGCCATCTTCCATGAGGCTCTGCTTTTTTCCAGTACTGACATACCAAATAACAGAACTTTCTTCAAGTATTTCATCCTGTTTTCGCTCTGCAACGCAGAGCAAGAGAGATGAGACCATTCACAGCCAGCGCCGCAGAATCTCCCGCTCCAAGGGGCGAAAAGCTTGACAGTGAGCATGCCGGAGCGATAGAGTCGCGCACATTCGGTGCTTCGGCATGGCTCAGCATAGCGGCCTCTCAAGACGGCCTGGAATCCCGAAGCCCAAGGCTGAAGATTTTTCCTCGATACGGAAGCGCCTCAGCAGATTTCTACAGTTGGCTTGGAACTATTTTTGCTACTCTTCACTCTCACCGATTGAGATCGTTCAGATGGCAGCGATGAGCCGGAATCAGTTATCACAGAAGATCAGCCTGCGCGTGTTGAACCTCGTGCTGCTGTTCATGCTGCTCATCGCCATCTTACTGCCGGTTGAGTCGGCTCTGGTTAGCCAATCGCCTTCGGTCAAGCCTCAGCCGTCCGCCGCAACCGTGCAGCCTTCACCGGCAAGAGCGCCGGTCGTGACGCGCGAGAAGATAGAAGCGCCAAGTCTCGGCGGCGCTCCATTGCCTTACCGCGTGCTCGTCCCGCCCGATTATGCTCAGGGCTCAAAGCGCTACGCGGTGCTCTATCTACTGCACGGGTTGACGGGTAATGAGGATGACTGGTGGGATCGCTCGAAGCTGGCTCAATACGCTGCGCGCTATCGCTTGATTATCGTCACGCCGGGCGTCGGCGACAGCTGGTATGCCAACAGCGCGAGCGACCCGCGCGCTCGTTATGAGGATGCGATCATACGCGATCTGATTCCGCATATTGACGCTCACTATCGAACGATTGCGAGCCGGGAAGGACGCGCCATCGCGGGCCTCTCAATGGGCGGGCTCGGAGCGATGAAGTTTGCCCTGCGATACCCGCAGCTATTTGCTTTTGCGGCGAGCTTCAGCGGAGCCTTCGACGTGCCCATGACGGCGCGGCTGGGGAAATCACCCGGCCCTCGTATGCTGGCCGAGCTGCGTCGCGTCTTCGGCGACGAGCGCAGCCAGACGCGCACGGAGAACGATGTCGTAGTGCTGCTCCAACAGCCTTTGCCGAAGGACACGCGCTTCCCTCACCTGTACGTCTCGACGGGCAAGAGCGATCCATTGCCGCAGGTCGCGCTCGGCAATCCACGCTTCGCCGAAGCGCTCAAAGCGCGCAAGCTCGATTACGAGTATTATGAACGGCCAGGCACGCATGACTGGCGCTTCTGGGATTCTGAAATAAATATTATGTTAGGGCGCATGTGCGTCTTTATGCCGCAAATCTGTTCCTGACACCTCGTCCCTGGCTCTTGGAGCTTTCGCAGATCGAACAGCCTCGCACGCCGCTTGATTACCCTTGGGAAGGAATTTTTCTAAACACTGGAAACAGATTACGAATTTGGAGAATCTCTGAATGAAAGCGAAATACCCCCCCTTCGCTCTCTGCTCTGCGTTGATCGTGGCCGCTCTCTTCTTCTCTTCCTGTCATAGGGCGACGCGCAACGTCATCAAGATAGGCATTGCTCCCATCACGCATATCGCTGCCGGGCAGACCGTGCATCTCTCGGCCTACCAGGAGTACGGGGCGCAGTCGAGCGACCCGGACGCAGTGCACGCGGCGGGCGAGGCGGAAACCATACGCGAGCCGTTGATGCCTCAGTGGAGCATCTCCAACACCTCGCTGGCTTCCATCAGCAGCGACGGAACGCTGACCGCCATTGAGCCCGGACAGGTCATTGCGAAAGGCAACTGGAACGGTTATGAAGCGACGAGGACGATTACCATAGTCAAGGCGCTCTCCGTGAGCCCCCTGCCTCAAATCACAGCGCCCGCAGGGACGAAGTGCCAGCCTCAGGAGTTGAGCCTCAAGCTTGAAAGAGACCGCACGCTGCGTTTCAAGATGAGTTTCGCTGACAGCCAGTGCGCCGGGATCACTATCGAGTCCCGAGCGCCCGAGCAACAATTGCCCTGGAAACTCTCGTCCGAACAGGCGACGCTTCAACTGACGAGCGCGACGGGGATGGTCGCCAGCGGTGATGTGAGCCTCAGGGATGGGAGCAAATTTACCTTCACCACCTGGTCTGACGGCGAGGGCGCGTATCCTGTATCGCTCACAGGCAAGACGGTGCTGCTCGTGGGCGATTCGATGGCCGAGGGTATCGGCTGGTTCCTGCGCGAAAAGGTCGAGGCGGCGGGCGGGCGCTACGCCGGAGAACCCTGGTGCAGCTCTACGACCTGCTCCTGGTTTGAGACGGGAAGATTGAGAGAGATGCTTGAGAAACACAAGCCCGACATTGTGTTCATCGCGCTCGGCTCAAACGAGATTTTCATCAAGCAGCCGGAAGTGCGCGCGCCCATCATCAAGCAGATGGTAGAGGAGATCGGAAACCGTCCCGCTTACTGGATAGGCCCACCGAGCTGGAAGCCCGATAAGGGCATCGTGCGCGTCATCGAGGAGAATTTTCAGCCGGGCCATTTCTATAACTCGAACGATCTGGTCGTGCCGCGCCGCAAGGACGGCGCGCACCCGACGCGCGAAGGCTATCAAACCTGGACGGAGCTGATCTGGAACTGGTACGCACGCCTCTAGCGGTTTTACAAACGGATGCAACTACAGGTCAGTACGGCCAAAGGGCACGGGCGGGTTCTTGCATCGGCAACAGCACCCGCCCGAGACCTTTGGCCGTACTGATCTGCGTGCTGCGAAGTGGTCGCACTCATTTGCAAACCTCTATAAGCGTTCGAGAAGGATCTCTGCTGCGTTGATCTGAGGGCGAGCCGGGAGCGCGCAGACGCGCCTTGCGTCTTTTGCAGGCTCGCCGCCGGATTCAATTCCCGCTACTCTCATAAACGGTGCTGACATGCTTCTCGCTTGTGATAAGCCAGCTTCCGCCCATCTTCGACATCACTATCTCGTTACGTGATCTGCCCGTCAAATACCTCGTGCCGCCCCGCCAATCATAGGTATTAGTATAGGAGACTGTGGCCGTCGTCACGGACGAATCGAAGGTGACGTCGAGGTCGCTGACTCGCACATCTGCCGAAGAGTAGTACTTCGCAAACCAGGACTGACGATTGGCACGCACCTTATCCTTGCTGATGCCGTAGAGTTGATAATAAGTGCTCAGACGGTCGGCATAGAGGCTCACGTTATCGTAGAGGTCTCGCCTTCTCAGGCTGTCGGCCCAACGGCTCATGACGGATAAGACGGCCGTTCGCGCCGTGGACGTGTCCGCGACCGGGGCCGTTGGAGCGATAGTGGGGCTCGGTGTCGGTACGCTGACGACCTCTCTATTGACGTTCGTTCTATTGCCGGCGCTGATCGGAGTCGCGCTGTTGGCCGGAGTCGCCTGGTTTCGATTGATTGCCGTCCCCGCCTCACGCGACGTTTCCGTCTCAGTTCCGTCACTAAATAAAAGCCACGCGACCGCCGCCCCGAGACCCAGGACAAGCAGCGTCGTCACCGTCGTCAACATGACGACGCGCGCCATGCTGGGCGAGGCTGTCACCTGCGCGGGCGGCTGAGCGCCCGGCACAGCATATGGAGGATTGATAGGGGGCGACGCAAGGACGAGCGTGGCATCGCCTGCCGGGGATGGCGGCTTCGCCGTGACGACAGGCTGCTCATTTGTCAGCCTGGGCATTTGAACCGTCGGCACGCCGCTCACAGCCGAGACGAATTCTCTCGCAAACGCGCCCGCCGTTTGCGGCCTCGACTCGCGTTTCTTGCCCAGGGCATGCAGGACGACGGCCTCTACTGACGCCGAGATGCCAGGGTTCTTTGCGCGCAAGGGCGGCGGCGGCTGGTTGACGTGCTGCACGACGACCGCCATCGAGACAGGAGCCTTGAAAGGCACTACCCCGCACATCATTTCATAGACCACGACTCCGAGGCTGTAGATGTCCGAGCGGCTATCAAGCTCTTCTCCCAGACATTGCTCGGGCGACATGTAGTGCGGCGTGCCGACTATATTGCCGGTCTGCGTCAGGTTGCTCTCCGACTGATCTCGCAGCTTGGCGATGCCGAAATCCAGCACCTTGACTCTCAGCCCGCCGTCAACGACATTGATGATAATGTTATCGGGCTTGATGTCTCGATGGATAATATTATGGCGGTGGGCCTCGTCGAGCGCGGCGCATGTTTGCTTGATGACCTCTGCGGCATCCGACGGGGCGAGCGGCCCCTGCTCTTCTATGATCTGGCGAAGGCTGCGCCCCTCGATCAATTCCATGACCAGATACTGCAATCCATCCGCAGAGATGCCGAAGTCATAGATGCTGACGGCGTTCGGATGCTTGAGGCGGGCGGCGGCCTGCGCTTCACGACGAAAGCGCATCGCCGCCTGCGGGTCGCTGCTGAGCTTATCCTGATGAAGTATCTTGATCGCCACCTCGTCGCCGATCAGCAGGCGCGAGCCGCGATAGACTGTGCCCATGCCGCCGACGCCGATCTGCGATTCGATCTTATACTTGCCCTCGATGATCTTACCCGTGAGGGATGAGCCTTGCCCGGGCCTGTTCGCGGAGTCATAAACAAGCGTCGGCTCGGGCGGGGCGCTCCCGAGCCTGTTGCCACACTCGCGGCAGAATATATCCACGTCTTCGTTAGAGTGTTGACAGCGCGAGCAGATCACTTTTTTCAAGTCTCCGATATCAACTCATCGCACGCTTCTGTTCCGTTAAGCCTTAGAAAGCCGCCGGGCCGACAAAGCGTTTCACACCATTGGCTATCGCCTGCGCCATTTTACGTTGCCCCGTCTCCGACTTGATAAACTCTGCATCCGAGACGTTGCTGAGCACGACCATCTCGACGGTGACGACGGGAACCTTTGAGTAAATAGAGCCCGTCAGCGCTCCCTGCCTTGAGCCCACGCTCGTCTGTGAATCACCACGCACGCCTCCCGCTTTTAACTCGCCTTGCAGCGCGGCTTCCAACTCCTCGTGCATCGAACGGGCTGCTAGCCTGCTGCGCGTGATGATCTCCTGCGGCGGCCCGCTCAAGCCGTCCACCGTTGCCTGCCGGTCTGGATAGTAAACGGCGAAGCCCTCTCCCGCGCTGCTATCGCAATGGAGTCGCACCATCAGCATCGCACCGGCATCATTCGCAATCAGCGCACGCTCTTTATTCCTCACGAGCTGGTCTTCTGCCGGCTTCGTCATGACCACCCTGAGCCCCTTCGCTTCCAGCAGCTCTTTCAGCTTGAGACCGACCACCCATGCGATGTGAACTTCGCTCGTCCCATTCTGTAGGGTTCGTCCACTGTTAATTTCCGAAGGATGCCCCGGGTCTATACAGACGACGCGCGATTCGGCGATCGAGTTTGCAGGCGTCGGCGCGTCGGCGACGGTTGAGGTCTGCGGCTTTGAAGTGCAGGCCGTGTGAAAGATCGAGAGAGCGAGCAAGGTCGTCAAGGCAACGAAGCATCTCATCCCTGCGCCTCCGGCTTTAGACTCACACGTCAGCCCGCTCGCTTTTCCGCCGCTTTAATCAACTCGATATTATAGCGGTCGGTCGAAGTCAGCTCCGCGTCGCTATAATCGCTGCGCGGTGTGTACCATGGACGGGTATTAAAGTATTGCTGCAATTCGGGCGTTCGGAATGTTCGCCCGTGGCGCGCGAAGACGGCATTGCGTAGTCGCTGTAGGCCGTCCGCCGAGATACCCGCGAGGTCGCTTTCGGTCAGCGCAGACCCGTTCACTATTTTGGCTTCCGTACGTTCGGTCGAGGCGGGCGCGCTCGCCACTCTGGGCTCAACACGCTCCGCCCGGTTACGGTTTCCGGCCGGGCCGCTGTTCATGACAGGATTGCTGTTGGCCGCCGCCTCCCCAATCGCCGCTCCTGGCGAAGCCGAAGGCTGCTCGACTCTCTGGCTCGTATCACTCAACTCGCTGTTCTTAGTCTGCGTCCTATTAGCGGTCGTGTTGTCCTCCTCACCCGCTCCCGCTTGCAGAAGCCAGAAGCCTATGCCGCCAGCCGCTATGAGCCCGATCAAGAGGCCGAGGATTAAGGGTATATATCTGCCGCTTGATTGAGGAGCGGCAGATGGGCCCGGTGGATATGGCGAAGAGCCGGGCGGCATCTGTCCGCGATTGTCCCAACTCGCGGGTGTGATGGCGAGGGTCGGCTGCGTTCCGGGGCTGGCCGCCGGTTGGGGGTGCGAGGGCTGAGGGCTAACTATCGTTGCTGCCTGACTGGCCCCGCTAACCCCTCTGGTCGCGGCTGTGAACTCCTTTGCCAAATCATCTGCGGTTTGCGGTCGCGCTTCACGCTGTTTCTGTAAGGCGTGCATGACGACGGCTTCGACTGCGGCGGGGATGCCCGGGTTGAGTGCGCTCAGCGGCGGTGGGGCTTGCGTCACATGTTGCACGACGACAGCCGTCGAGGAAGGAGCGTTGAAAGGGACGACTCCGGCCAGCATCTCGTACATCACAATCCCTAAACTATAGATGTCCGAACGACTGTCCAGCTCCTCTCCGATGCACTGCTCGGGCGACATGTAGTGCGGCGTGCCCATCACACTGCCCGTCTGCGTCAGGTTGCTCACCGCCTGGTCTCGCAGCTTGGCGATGCCGAAGTCCAGGACTTTGACTCTGAGGCCTGCGACTCCCTGGTGAACCATGATGTTATCGGGCTTGATGTCGCGGTGGATGATGCCGTGGCGGTGCGCTTCGTCGAGCGCCGCGCATACCTGTGTGATGATCTCGGCCGCCGACGCAGGCGTGAGCGCCCTCTCGGTTTTAATAATCTGGCGCAGGGTAACTCCGCCAACCAGCTCCATGACCAGGTAATGCAGGCCCGCAGCGGAATTGCCGAAGTCATGGATGATGACGGCGTTGGGGTGTTTGAGGCGTGCGGCGGCTTGCGCTTCTCTCTGGAATCGTTCCGCCGCTTTCGAGTCCGTGACCTGCTCCGGGTGCAGGATTTTTACGGCCACCTCATCGCCGATGCGCAAACGCGTCGCGCGATAGACAGCGCCCATGCCGCCCTGGCCGAGCTTCGCGTCCAGGCGATACTTGCCCTCTATGACTTCACCGATCAGCCCGTTAGCACTTCTGTGTTGAGGCTGCGAGATGTCGGGGGCGGTGGGCGTCGCCACGAGAACCTCGGTCTCTCTTGACGAGTTGGTGAGGCCCGCCCCGCAATCGTTGCAGAAGCGAGCGCTCTCAGCATTTGAGCTTCCACACTTTACACAAATCATCTGTTCATCCCCGGTCAAAGCTTACTGTGTCCGCTCAGGTCAGCGTGGCAAATCCTGCTCTCTCATCAACATTTTTATCGTCAGGAGCGGGCCGTCCTGGGTGACGGAGATATTTTTCAGGGCTTCTCTATCCGCCTGCGACATGCTGCCCGAAAGCATGCTGAGATCAAAACCCTGAACGAGATTGAAAGCCCCGGAAACGATGCCAGCCGCGTTGGCGTCCTTCATCACGGCCAGCAACTCCACCGGGAAGGCCTCGCCCTGCCTCGTAATGGAAAACCCCAGCGAGCGCGGCCATCCGATTTTACCCATCACCCATCCCAATGGCCCTGAGCCGGGAAAACTTATCAACACCGAGGCGACCTCCGCCGCCACATCCGCGATGGCCTGGTATTCCGGCGGCAAGCCCATCACGAATGAGATGGGATGCCTGCTCGCGGTAAACCTGGCCAGGACTGAGCTGAAGGGAGGTCTTCTGGCGAGCGCCGTCTGCGGGCTCAACTCTACGTCAATGGCTCTTTCGACGCCCGTCTGCGAGCCTGCCACCAGGAAATTCGATCTCAGCAAAGCCATGCGGGAATTGTCTGACGGATGAGCATATATTTTGTGCGACTTGTATAGATGCTCGCTCCATCCCCGCTCTCGAAGGTGGCCAATCACAGCTTGCGAATCATATGAGCCGCTCAATATCACACCCACGGGGACGCCGGGTGCAGTGCCGATGCCGGTGAAGACGACGAACTCCGACACCTGATCGCTGTTGACGCCTAAGCTTGCGATCACCTTCTCAAACTCGTTGCCCCTGGCGATGGCTTTCAAGCGTTCATCTTTGCGCGTGACTGCCCAGTTGACCTTGATGACGGCGGCGCTTGAGCGCGGCACGAGCGTGATGGGATGTATGCCGCGCTGTGCCAGGGCCTCCATGCAGGGCAGACCTATGACGGCGAGGCAAAGCAGGACGCGTAGGACAAGCCGTTTCATCTAACCTCCCCTTTGAATCGGTTTCAGCGATGAGATAAGCAGCAAGGCTTCGGCGCGCGTGCGAGGTACGCTGACAGGTATCTTGCAGCCGGGTCAAGGGCATTCCACCCAGGACATTTTCCCGTTCACATCTCTAAACATCTGAGGAGGAGCTGTGCCGCGCCCCTCTACAAAACATCCTTGCGCTTGAGCGCCCACATGGTCAGTGCCAGGAAGACAGCGCTGAAGGTGGAGAGCGCCAGCAAGTCCAGCAGCACACGGCTCCTGTATGCGGCGGCGATCTCTTCTTCCGAATCTCCCGCGAGGGCTCGCCTATGTTCGGTGACGGTCATGCGAGTCGCCAATTGATCGCGCGCCGTCTCGTCCTTCAAGCTCACTTCATGGGCCAAAGCCTCGATTGACCAGCGCGCGGCCATGAGTGCGCTGGCGTAACGCGCTGGCCCTAAGCCTTCATACTTGCTGACGGGGTCGGGCAGGGCGCCGGGCATCACGGGCTGAGCGCCAGGCATAGCGCGCGTCGCCTGCGGGCCCGGCTTTTGTCCCTTCGCATCCTCGAACCGCTGATACTCCGCAGCGGTCGCGGGCTTACCCGTGCGCGCGTTCACATACAGGTCGTCGAGCGGCTTGAGAAAACCGCCGAGCAATAGTTGCGGAATCAGTATGAGCGGCAGAATGCTCATGGCCTTCTCGGTCGAGTTGACGAGCGCCGAGAAGAAGAGGCCCATCGCCACGCCCGCCAGAGAAGTGAGATAGAGAATGAGCGTGAGCGCTAAGAAGTCTCCCTTGCTGAAACGCCCGAAGCCGACGAGGATGCCGACGAACAACAAGCACTGCATCAACCCTATGGCGCTCAGCACGGTGAATTTTGAAAAGACGTAGGAGGGAATCTTCAGGTTGACCAGGCGCTCGCGGACATAGATCGGTATCTCGGAGACGATCTCGCGCACGGCGTTATTGGCCCCGAACCAGATGGAGATGATCGCGGCGATGAATATGGTCTTGGAATCGTTGAGGGAATCGCCCGTGATGATTGCCAGGATGAGCGCGACGAAAGGGGCCTGCGCGAGCAGCAGGAGGGTGTTGCGTTTATCCTTGAGCTTGACCTCAAGATAACGCTGCGTCAGGGTCAGCCATTGTTTGAAGCCCAACTGCCGCTCCGGCCCGCCCTGCTCGCTCGCGGCGCTGGCGCTCTGTAAAGAGCCGGTCGAGCGCGACAGTTCCTGCATCTCGGCGATGCGCGAGCCGATGTAGCGCTGGTGCTGCGGTGAAGCCTGAAATGCGCGACTCAGCTCTTCGGGGTCGCGGGCAGCGATGCGGCGATAGATGTCTCCGGGTTCCTGGCAGCCGAAATACTCGAGCGCTTCGCGCGGTGGGCCAAAGAACGCCAGCCGTCCGCCGCGCGTCAAGAGCGCGATCTGGTGCATCTCCGTGAACTTCTCGAACTTATGCGTGACCATCACGACGATGCGGCCCTCGTCGGCCAAACGACGGAAGAGCAGCATCATGTTTTCCGTCGTTTCCGGGTCGAGCGGCGATGTCGGCTCGTCCAGGAAGATAAAGCTCGGTTTGGTAATCAGCTCGAAGGCAAGGCTCAGACGCTTCTGCTGTCCGCCCGAAAGGTTACGAAAGCTCGTGCCGCGCTGTTCCCTGAGCCCGACCGTTTCGATCACCTCGTCAACGATGCGGCGCATATCCTCCTGCCGCATCCCTTCCGGCAAACGCAGCTTCGCCGCATAGTAGAGTGTACGCTCGACCGTCAAGGCATCATGCAGGACATCCCTTTGCGGAACGTACCCGATGGAGCGGCGCAGGGCGTCGAAGTTTTGATAGAGGTCCAGGTCGTTAATATAGACCGTCCCCGTCGTCGCGGGCCGCAAACCATTCAAGGCATCCATCAGCGTTGACTTGCCGCACCCGGATGGGCCCATCAGGCCGACGAACTCGCGCGGGTAGATGGCGAGCGAGATGTCTTGCAGGATCGTCTTGTTGGAAAGCTCTTTCGTGATGTTGCGGGCGGTGATGCGGCTCGCGCTCAAATCGTGTCGCTTGATGTTGCGCCCGTCTATGTGCAGCAGAAATCCGCCGAGGAACACAAGGTCATGAGGCGTCAACTGTCTAGGCTCGGCCAGAGGCTCGCCGTTGACGAACGTGCCGTTGGTGCTGCCAAGGTCTGTGAGTATGGGCTGAGCGTTTCCATCGCTGTAGGTCAACGCGGCATGATAGCGAGAGACGCTCGGGGCATCTAAAACGATGTCGTTATCCGGTGCTCGCCCGAGCCGCAGCGCGGGCACATTCGCAGCGCGCAGCACCATCGTCGCGTGATGAGGCGCGGCGGGTTCCGCCAGGTGGACTCCGAAACCGACTGTCCTGGCGAGGGCCGACTGGCCCGTGCCCTGTTCGCTCAACGCGACCGGCACAGCCGTATGATGACTATTCGACTGGCCCGCACCCGTGCGGCGCGCAGCCGCGTAATAGGTAAAGGCGACCACGCCGCCCAGGCCGAAGCCGACGCGATCACCCTCTCTGAGTTCCTGCCGCGTGATGGGCTCGCCGTTAACGAACGTCCCCTGTTTCGAGTTGAGGTCGGCGAGAGTGACGCGTCCCTGAGCGTCGAGCTCGAACATCGCATGCTGCTTTGAGACGACCGCCTGCTCCAAAACAACATGACACCGGCTGGCATCACGCCCGACGATGACACGCTCGCCGTCGAGCAGTATTTTGCGTCCCGTCAATGTCCCGACCAATCCCAGCAGATAGGCTTTTCCGTCGAGTTCTTGATTATCTTCGTATCCCATGGTTGATTGAATCGGCGCATCCGTGAGCTATGAATATCTTTCAAAGCCAGCCTGTCCTAACTTACGTCCGTGTGATTATCAAGACTCAAGAGCAGCTCAAGGCTTCGATATTTCCGGTCTATCTTGAGAGCTTATATCCATCTCAGGAGAACACATATGGCAAGGCTTTTAGAGGCGCGGCAGCGTGGTTGCGCGGGCTGCCGCAAAGCTGCTTCCCGTGAGAACGGGCCAACTCTATGACTAATTTGTAGATGCTGTCAAGAATTTCTCCTCTGAGCTTACAACGACCGGGATTGTTTTAATCATTCTCATTTCAGCCATCTTTTCCTTGAAAGCGTTTCAGTCATGGGCCCAGGAAGGAGTTCTTCAACTTGCATTGAATTTAGGTTTGCGGCTGCTGACCTTTCGATATGTCCCGGCGGCGCTCACATTCTGACCGAAGCCGCAGATGCCTTCCTGCGAGACGATCAGCTTGCCTCCCGTGAATTTCATCTTGATCTGACATTCATCCTCCGCGCCTTCGGGTTTGAAGATGGCCGTATCGCCTTCGATGAGCGCGATGCCGCTGCCTTCTCCGGTGTTTGCCGTCGGCCCCTGCGGCGACTGGTATTCATAGAAGCCCGAAAAATCCACCCGCAGTTTTTGATTGCCGAGCGCCCAGACCTTAAAGGTTCCGTATCTGCTGCGCCATGTGCCATTGACCTGTGACGCCGTGACGATGCTTTGCCCGCAGGCGCTCGATGAAGAGTCACTGAGCGCAGGCCATGACAGCAGCACAGCGCCGCTTAATAAAAGCGCGACAATAAAGTCTCTCACCTTTTCCCTCCCTCATTCATTATTGACACCTGAGAAAGACGGCTGTCAACGCAGCGCAACCGGCGCGTCGTCAAAGCTCGCCGGTCTTCATGTCTCAACACACATCCTCAGCGCCCTTCGTCTTAATTTAAAGGCAGCTCTTCATTCATAACGCAGCGCAATCGTCGGGTCTACTTTCATCGCTCTGCGCGCGGGGATATAACAGGCGACGAGCGACACGACCGTTAACAATAGTGCGATGCCGATAAAGGTCTGGGGGTCTGTCGCGCTGACTCCGAAGAGCATGCTCGTCATCAAACGGGTCAGCGCGAAGGCGGCAGCCAGGCCCAGGCAGAGACCCAGCACCGTCAGGCTCATCGCCTGTCTGAAGACGAGCTTGAGAATATCGCTCTTTTGCGCGCCGAGCGCCATGCGTATCCCGATCTCGCGCGTGCGCTGCGCAACCGTATAGGCCATCAGCGCGAATATGCCGGTCGTTGCGAGCAGCAATGCCAGGAGGGCGAAAGCGCCGAGCATCAGCATATTCAAACGCCTCTGCGCGACGGATTCGCCGAGCAACTGCTCCATCGTCCTGATGTTATAAACGGGCTGATCTTTATCCACCGCCTGCAACGCATGCCTGACGGCGGCGACGCTGCTGGCCGGGTCGGACCTGGTGCGGATGACGAGCGTCATGGCCGAAACGATGTCCTGCGAATATGGCATGTACATCTCCGGCGTCGCCTCCGCATCCAGGCCGTCAGACTTCACGTCCCTGACGACTCCGGCGACGAGCATCCAGGGTCGCGGAGAACCCGGCGCGCCGATCTTGATACGCTGTCCTATGGCCTCGCCGTTATTGAAGAAGCCGCGCGCGAAGGCTTCGTTGATGATGACGACGGGCTGGGACTTGTCCGTATCCACGGCCCCGAAATCGCGTCCCTTGATGAAAGCGATGCCCATCACCTTGAAGTAGTCGGGCGCGACTGTACGGACGTAGGCGTGTGGCGGCTTGCCCGACATATCGAGCGGTCGTCCTTCGATTGAGAATGGCCCTCCGAAATTAACGCCGCTCAAGGGCAGCGCCGTCGTGATGCTCGCCGCTTCGACGCCGGGCAGCGCCTTGACGCCCTCTAAAAGCTGGCCGTAGAAATTAACTCTTTCCTGCGGGCCCGTATATCTGGACGGCGGCAGCGACATCCGCATCGTCAACACATTCTCCGCGTTGAAGCCGGGGTCAACAGCCAGCAGCCGTCCGAAGCTCTTGAGCAGGAGTCCCGCGCCGATCAATAAGACGAGCGCGAGCGCGACTTCGCTGACGACGAGCAGACCGCGCAGGCGTCGCCACCCGTAGCCCGTCGTCGCGCTTCGACTGTTCTCCTTGATGGATTCGCTCAGCTCCACCCTGGAACTCTGTAAAGCCGGGACGAGACCGAACAGCAATCCTGTCAGCAGCGACACGCCGAGCGTAAAGCCGAGCACGCGTATGTCCAAATCCGCCTCATCCAGACGCGGGATTCCGCGCGGGCTCGCTGCGCTCAACAGCTCGACTCCCCACATCGCCAGGAGCAGCCCGGCCCCGCCGCCAAGCAAGGCGAGCATCACGCTCTCCGTCAAAAACTGTCGCACGAGACGCGCCCTGCCGGCTCCGAGCGCCGTGCGGATGGCAACTTCCCTCCGGCGCGTAGAGGCTCTGGCCAGCCACAGGTTGGCGATATTGGCGCAGGCGATTAAGAGCACGAAGCCGACAACGCCGAGGAGTATGAGCAGGAACACTCTGGCGTTGCCGACGACCTCTTCCCGCAATGTCGTGACGGTTACGTGCCACCCGCCGTCCTCCCCCTTCGGCCCCCTGTAGGTGCGCGGGTACTCTTGCTCCAACCTCTGCCCGATGGTGTTCATCTCGGCGCGCGCCTGCGCAAGCGATGCGCCGGGCCTGAGTCGCGCGATCATACGAAATGAGTAGCGCCCACGGTCGCTCAGTTCTTGCGGGGTGAAGGCGATGGGAACCCACACGTCCGAGCGTTCGGTGTCGTAAGGCTCGCTCAAGGGAAAACGGAAGCCCTGCGGCATGATGCCCACGACCGTGTAACTCTCACCGTCGAGGGCGACGCTTTTTCCTATGAGCGCGCGGTCGGAGTTAAAGCGCCTTTGCCATAGGCGTTGACTCAACACCGCGACACGACTGCGATCCGGTCTCTCCTCTTCTTCGAGCAGCGTGCGTCCGGCGAGCGGCTGCGTTCCCAGGAGCGTAAACAGTGTCGCCGAGACGCGCGCCCCGCTGATGCGCTCGGGCTCATCGCTCTGCGTTAAGTTGAACGTCAGCGGTTGATAGGCCGCGACCTCCGAGAAAACGTCGTTCTGGCTTTTATAGTCGAAGAACTCCGGCGCGGAGACGCCCAGCCTGTTCATGTTGAGCCGTTGGAAATTGCCCCACACCATCACCAGCCCTTCCGAGTTGGGGTACGGCAGCGGCTCCAACAGCGCAGCATTGACGATAGAGAAGATGGCGCTGTTTGCGCCTATCCCCAAAGCCAGGGTCAGCACTGACACTGCCGTGAAGCCCGGATTCTTCCAGAGCATACGCGTACCGAAACGCAGGTCTTGCCAGAGCATCTCCAAAGACTTCAATCCCCGCATAGCGCCCCTCCTTAGACAAAGCCACATCAAGATATCGCTCGAACGCCTTCTTACGTTTCGCCCTGCCTCCTGCAACGCTCCTTCCAATAGAGAGCCTTTCGCGCATCCCTCTCAAGACCGAACAGGCCGTCCGCATAAATGTCTGCCAACAGCCTGCACGCTGAATAATCCTCCTGCTCCGCAGCCTTGATCAGCCACTCAAGCCCCCTGGACGCGTCCGCGGCAACGCCTTCTCCGACGAGCAGCATGAAGCCCAGATCATACTGCGCTTCAGCATGACCCTGCTGCGCGGCCTTCATGTACCACTCTACGGCTCTCGCTTCATCTTTTCCTTCGCTCCAATCACCCGTGGCGAAGAGCGCGCCCAGCTCTCGCTGCGCATCGACTGAGCCCAGCTCGCCTGCTTCGATCAACAGCGCGGCGGAAGCCCTATCGTCAATCGAGCAGATGCCTTCGGCATCAGGAAACCAGGCGAGCTGATAGCAGGCCCCCGCGTGCCCTTGCTCTTTCGCCTTCATCAGCCACTCCCGCGCGACCGAAACAGGGAAAGGATAATCGCAATCTGCGAAATACATGTAGCCGAGCAGGAATTGCGCTTCCGCATCTCCGCTCTCGGCTAAAGACACTAATAGGGGAACGACATCCAGGCCCTTGCCTGCTTCGATGGCGGCTCTGGCCTGACGCAGCGACTTCCGATTATCAATAGCCTGTGTCATCAGCACACGAAGAGATAGGATGACCGAATCAAGCAGCGCCGCGCGCCCCCCGGCATCAAGGCAATCTTCCTAAGCACTTCTGCCTTCGTCCTTCTTTTAATCCCCAGCCGTTTAAGGCTCGAAGCCACGCTCCCAAAATGGCGCGGCGGCGATTAGTTTACCCCGGCCCAGGCCCAGCTCGTAATGCACGGCGTAGTGCGGCTGCATCCATTGATCGAAGACGAGCGTGCGGTTGCCCCTCCATGCCAAATCCGTGAAAGGGCGCGGGAAATCGAAGCCGCGCACCTCGTAGATTTTCCCACTCCGCCTGTCCTCGATGAAGATGGTATCGCGCAGGTTATTTTCGTCATTGTCTATGGGAAGCTGTAGAACGAAAGCTTCATAAGTCCCGTCGGCGTTGCGTGCAACCTGTGCGCGCCCGGCTTTCGGTTTCGAGCGCACTCGTAGGCGCTCACCTCGACCAGATAATAATAGGTCTTCGGCGCGTCGAGTTTGAATTCGTGCGCCACCGGGTCTGTGACGGCTGGAACCCTGCTGAAAGGTTGCGGCCAGCCCTGCGGCGTCCGATCGTTAATGAAATTGAAGTTAGTAGAGCCGCCACCCTTTTCTATCGCCCTGTAGACTCGATTGCCGATGCGCGCCTCTTTGCGGGCCGCCGAAACTTCCCACGCCTGATCTGTAATTGCAACCGCATGACTCAGGCACTGTTGTCCGAGCGTCAGTGAGCCGTCATCAAAAAGCTTATGCTGGACGACGATGTTGACCCTGCTTTTTTTCGCGTCCTCCGCATCGTCGGCCACCTGCCAGAGGAGGGCTATGAGCAGAACGAAGCCGCAGAAGCAGACGACCAACAGCCCCCCCGCAGCCGATCAGCAGAATTTTCTTTGCGCCCTTCATTTAACTATCAGGCTCCATCACAATATGCTCGGTCGGCTCGATGGAACGTCCGGTCGAACTGCGGGCAGGCGAGGGCGAATGTTTGCAGAAAGGGTTGGTTGAGAGAAGACGGCGTTTGGAGAGTGAAGCTCGAATAATGAGTCGTAGAGCCAGCCCGCTCAAGCACCTGCCTGTGACCGCGCAGACTTATACAGAGGGCCACTGACGGGCCCGGTCAAATGCACCGATAGCGCGTGCCCTCTAAACCCCTCCGCTCCGATAAGCCATCTCCAAACCAACTGCTAGAGAACAGGAACTTCCAAGGCTTAGGCGTCCTGCACACTGCTGCCGAACCGCCAAGGGCACGGCGAGCAGCACTCCACCCATCGCGCGGAGACGATCATGAGAGAGAGGCTGATGAGGCTTTTACTGCAAAGAGATGCTAGAGCGCCCGCCGCAAGAGATCATTCGAGCGGCGTGCCCGCCCTGTGCAGGGATGCGCCGCTCGATTGCCTTCCGATACGCAGCGTGTTGAAAGCCATGTTGACGGTCGGGTAGCGATCAGCCCGAAGGCTGCGCTTCACGCGCAGCCTTCGCAGAGTTGTTATAGAGGTATTCGTGGGCAATAACTCTTTAAGGCTGCGCCGCGTCGCCTGCTGATTGGGCTATAGATCAAGTGTCACCTTCTATAGCCTTCGCATCTTGTCAGCCAGTCGGTTGTGAGCACCCAGTTAGTGTTCTTGAAGACGGCCACGTTCTTGAGCACGCAGGAGTCTCCGTCTTCGTCAACGAATTTGATGTCATATTCCCCAGGGGTAATATCCGTAATTGTGTATGCGGTATCTGTGGCCAGAATATGCCTTCCCAATTGATCGGGGCCCCAATTGCGCTCCTCGCTCGATGACATGTACAGGCGATGGATGTCATAGCGAGAATCATTCTGTATTCTAAGCGTATACCTTCTGCCCTGCGCTTCGACAGTGTTGGTCGAAACTGTGGGGACGGTGGTTAAGAGGGCAACGAGTGCCCCGCAGAAGAGGAGGAGACCTAGCGAACCGTAGGCGCTGCGATTTGCTTTCTTCATGGGAACTTTCCTTTCGAGTCAAACGAGGGTTGAAAAGAACTGATGGTCAAGACTCACCAGAAGGGAATCCGATTCAACGTGGGGCAAGATATTATGAGGGAATATCCAATGTCAATAGTCAGATTGACAAATTCCCCAGAGCCCCTCCCGGGCCGCGGCGGCCTGCCGCCCGAACCCGCCCGCCCCTGTTCTGATGGTAACTATGGAGGCGGCTGAGCCTCCAGGACGCAGCCGCTCTATGCACGGTCACTGGCTCTCGTGCAGACCGCCGCTCTCGCCGAGAAAGACGGATCGGCGGATGCTCTTTTGCCGCCATCGCATCCCTTCGTAGAGCGCCCATCGGCGTCGGCGAATTTCCGTTGAGTTTTCGTGCGCCGCGTTGAAGATCAGTACTCGGACGCGATTAAGTCGGGGTGGCGGCTCAAGCCAGTAGCGCCACAGGTCTCGGGCGGGTTCTCAAGCGGCATCACCCGCCCGAGACCTGAGGGCGCTACTGACAGCTACGCCTTCTTACCTTAATCCGACTTGTGTCCGAGTATTTAGAAGAGAGCATCAAGAAGCTTAGCCTCGGCGAAAGCGAGCGACGGCAGAGACGCGGCCATTGGATAGTTGAAGGGGCTAATGCATATTGAAAGGGCCGCCCGGCGGCTCAGGCTCAAGCTCCGGGCGTGATGAATCCTGTAAGACCTCGTGCATCTCAAGGACGTTCGAGCCGGAAAATGCCTCCTTGGGCAAAGTGCCGGACTGAGCGTGTCCCTTGACGAACGCATCGGAGCGCACCCAGTTGAGGAAGTCCTGGCGACTATTCCAGACGGTAAAGACCACGTAGGGGTCGCCCTCGTTGACCGGGCGCAGCACCTGGTTGGAAACGAAGCCGGGCATCTTGTCCACCAGCCCGGCGCGCTCGCGGAAACGCTTCTCGAAGGCGTCGGCATACTCCCTCTTGACATAGATACGATTGGCGACAGTTATCATTTCTGCATCTCCCTTTATTCGGATGATTCAAACTTTGCTATAGCCGCGCGGCCTGTTCATTCCTCGCCGGACGGCTTCGAGCGTAAGCGCTTGATGTGCGAGCGTCGCGCCTTTGCTTCCAGCGTGCGATTCCTGGCGCTGCGCGGGACGCGCGTCGGGACTCGTCTTGCCGGGCGATAGTTCAACCTCTCGACACGCTCGCGGAGCTTGCGCAGGCACAAGGACTTGTTCCGATGCTGGCTGCGCTCCTGTTGAGAAGTGACGACCAGACCGGAGGGGAGGTGTCTGAGCCGGACGGCGCTTTCCGTCTTGTTGACGTGCTGGCCGCCGGGCCCGCTCGCACGGAAAGTCTCTATCTCGCACTCTCGCAAGAGGTCTTCGTCGGATTCCGGCAATATAATCATGCTCACCTTACAGCCCGGCTGGCGATTACGATCTTTATGATACCTTACTTCGACAACTCGTAAAGGCTCTCCGAGTTGTATGGGCCAATGCCGTCTCTGTCCGTTGAAGAACGGTCGGGGCCGCTTGACGTGGCCGCAGTGAAATCCCTTGCCCTCCGCGATCAAAAATTTCGTTCACACCTTCGGCGGTTGCAAGATTCCCTCTCCACAGCGTTCTGTTGTCGGAAGGCTTCCGAGAGGGCGCGGCGTCTCCCTGGCTCTCTCAGCCGAGAGCCTGCGAAATCTTCGGGACGGCGACAACCATGCCAGCCGTTCAGCCATCAATCAAGAAGCATTCACTGAGCCGCCGCCTTCGCAGCGTGCGACGAAGGCATCAACATTCACTGTCCACTCTCTTTTAGTCTATGAAAATAACGAGCGCTTCTCTCCTGCTGATCTTCTACGCGCTGCTCGTCGTTCAGGCGCAGCAGCAAACCGATTACAAGCAGCTCAAGGCGGAAGCGGAGAGGCACTACGGCGAAGCCTCTTATGCCCGGTCGTATGAGCTTTACGAGAAGGCTGCTGCCTTGAAGCCGCCCGCAGAAGAAGCGCGCTGGGTTCAATTCCGGCTCGCCGATACGCTGTGGCGCGCGCAGAACGCGACCGAGACCGCCGACTCTACCAAGTTCGACCGCGCGCGCGAGCAGCTCGAAGATTTGGTTCGTGACCGCGCAGACAGCAGCGGAGAGCACGATCTTGTGTGGGCCGAGGCGCAACAGTCGCTCGGCGATTTCTGGTGGGCCCGTCGTGAATCACATAACTGGGCCACGGCCTGGCCCTATTACCAGCGTGCGTTAGACTGGTGGGCCGGTGCGCGCGAGGTGGAGGCGGCACGCGCGCGCTACATCAAGCTCGTCTGGTCTATCACGAGCCCGGCTTACGCCGAGACTAATTACTACTATAGCTATTACGGCAACGTGCTGCCCACGGAGATTCTTGAGAACGTCCTCAAAATAGCGACCAGCGCCGACGATAAAGCACACGCCCATTACCTTCTGGCGATGACCTTGCGCATGCACGGCGAGTATCAAATGCGCCAGCGTGTGCCCGAAGAGTTTGAGGCCGCGCTCGCTTCCGGCAAGGGTTCGGACTGGTACGACGACGCGCTCTTCTTCTATGCCGATTGGATGGCGAGCCGTGGGCCGATTCGCCAGTTAGAAAATGGAGAGTGGGCCCAGGAGGCGGATTTCGTTCGTGGACTGGAACTCTATCGCCGTTTGCTCAAAGAGTTTCGCAAAGGCGAAACCAGGTACTACGATCAGGCAGAGTATCAGGTAGACAGCATCACCAGGCCGAACGTCTCGATCAACACCACGAACATCTTCCTGCCCGATTCCGAAGTTCAGACTTATCTGAGCTGGCGCAACGTCAGGCGGATTGACTTCGCGCTCTACCGCGTCGAGTTGCCGCGCGACGTGAGCTTTCCGAACAAGGATACGAGCGGCGGGATGTGGATTCAGCAGATCGGCACGGCCGGGCGCGAGAAGGTGCGGGCCTGGTCGAAAGAGACCGGCGACAAAGGCGACCATAAACCCGGCGGCGAGATGATGCGCCTCGACGGCAAGCTTCCTGTCGGCGCTTACCTCCTGGAAGCGACGAGCGACAACGGCACGCGCGCGCGCGACCTCCTGCTCGTCACAGACGCTACTCTCGTCCTGAAGACCGCCGGGCGGCGTGCGCTCATCTATTTCTGTCATGCCATGACGGGAGCGCCGCTCCCGGGTGCGAGCGTCAAGCTCTGGCAGAAGGTGTACGAGAAGCAGGATTGGGTCTGGCACGAACAGTCTGCGACGACCGACGCCGACGGTCTCGCGCGATTCGATCTTGCGGCCAACTCTCAACCTTATTCGGAGATTTTCGTCAGCGCCGCAAGCGACGGGCGACAGGCGTTCAGTACGGGCAACAGTAATCACTCCCGCCCGGACGAGCTGACCTGGCGCATCTACGCTTTCACAGACCGCCCGGCTTATCGCCCGCACGAAACGGCGCAGTGGAAGTTCATCGCGCGCAAGTACGGGGCGGGCGTCTATTCGACACCGGCGCATCAGGTCATAGAGTTTCAGATCACAGACCCGCGCGGGACGAAGGTCACAGAGGGGAAAGCCACGCTCAACGCCTTCGGCAGCGCGTGGGGTTCTCTGGAAGTGACGGAGACCATGCCGCTCGGCGAATACCAGGTCACTTTCTGGGACGAAGGTCGCCGCCACGGGATCGGAAGCGCGACGCTCTTCCGGCTCGAAGAGTATAAGCTGCCCGAGTTCAAAGTGACGATCAGCACGCCGGAAGAGAACGGAAAGAAGAGGGCGTTTCGTCTAGGCGATAAAGTCGAGATCAAAGTTCGCGCCGCCTACTACTTCGGCGGGCCCGTCTCGAAGGGCACGGTCGAAGTGCTCGTCTATCAGAACCCCTTTTATCACTACTGGACTCCGCCGCGCGATTATCCCTGGTACTACGACGCTCCGTCTCAGGCGCAGAGCAATTATGGCGGCGGCGGGCAGATCGTCAAACGCGAGCGGCTCAAGCTCGGGCCCGACGGGACGGCGACGCTCGTCCTGGACACGCCGCGCTACGCGCAGCAGGATTTTGAATATCGCATCGTCGCCCGCGTCAGCGATGCCTCGCGGCGCGAGGTCGTGGCGAGCGAGGACGTGCGCGTCACGCGCCAGCGCTACTACGTCTACCCGCGAGCGGCGCACAACATCTATCGCCCGCAGGATAGGGTTCAGATCGAGACCAAAGCGCTTGACGCGAACAATCAGCCGGTCGTGGCCGAAGGGCTCATCAAGGTTACGCGCGATTACTGGTACGAGGTCTGGATTGATCCTAAAGGCAAGGAGGTCAAAGGCGATGAGCTGCGCCGCCTGCGCGAGCGCTACGGTGAATGGCCCAACACACAGCCGCCGCTACAGGGCTGGCGACTGAAGTTTCGCGGCTATGAGCATGAGGATATTACGAGCGAGACCGTGCGAACCAATGCGGAAGGCACGGCTGAGTTCAGCTTCACGCCCGCGCGCGAAGGCTACTACCACATCACCTGGAGCAGCCGGGACGGCGCGTCGCAGATCAACGCGGAGACGTACGTCTGGGTTGCGACCAATGCCACGAATGATGTCGGCTATCGCTACGGCGGGCTTCAGCTTATCCTCGACAGCGATACTTTCGTCGCGGGTCAAACGTCGCCCGTCATGATCGTCGCCCCGTCGGCTGGCGCTTACGTGCTCTTCAGCGTCGAAGGCGAAAACCTGGACAGCTATCGCCTCATCCACATGACGGGCACGGCCAGGCTCGTCGAATTGCCCATCGAAGAGAAACACGTTCCGAACATCTTCCTCAGCGTCTCTATGGTTCGAGACAGCCAGCTTTTCGTGGACACCAGGCAGGTGATCGTGCCGCCCACGCGGCAGTTCCTCAACGTCTCCGTCAAGGCCGACCGCGAACAGTATCAACCGCGCGAGGAAGGGATGCTGACCATCACGACGCGCGACCAGATGGGCCAACCCGTCCCGGCTGAGGTCGCGCTCGGGCTCGTTGACGAGTCCGTCTTCTACATCCAGCAAGACCTGGCCGCAGACCCGCGCCAGTTCTACTACGGAACCAAGCGCGCTCAGTATGTCCAGACGATCAGCACCTTTCAGCAGAAAACCTACATCAAGCTCGTCGCGGGCCCAGGCCAGCAGCTCGTCAACGCGCGCGATCAGGAGAGAGCGGCTTTCCAGAAGCTGAGCGTAGACGGCATGAACTCTCCGGTGACGGAGATCAGCGCAATCAACGGCTCTGTCGGCGCAGTGGCCGAGACCGTGACGATCACGGCGGCGGCTGATGAGATGACTGCTGCCAGGGCCGAGTTCGGCGCAGCCAGCGGTCGCAGGCCGCAGAATTTTGCGCTCCTCGCTCCGGGCGCCTCCGCGACCCCCGCGCCGACCGCGCAGGAGCCTGCCGTGCAGGTGCGCAGCGACTTTCGCTCGACGGTCTTCTGGCAGCCCGACGTGGTGACAGACCAACAGGGCGTCGCCACGGTGAAGGTCAAGTATCCCGACTCGCTGACAGGGTGGCAGGCCACGGCGCGCGTGGCTTCGGCTGGCAACCAGTTCGGCATCGGCTCGGCCAACACGCGCACCAAGCAGCCGCTCATCGTGCGCCTGCAAGCGCCGCGCTTCTTTCTCGTCGGCGATCAGGTGACGGTCTCAGCCGTCATCAATAACAATACCGACCAGCCCTTGAAGGCGACGCCGGAGCTGAGCGCCGAAGGCTTGACCATCTCCGGTCGCCTCGTTGACGGAAAGCTCACGACTTCCGCGCCGCCCGCGGTTGACGTTAAAGCCAACGGCGAAGCTCGTGTTGACTGGCTCGTCAACGTCACACGCTCGGGCGCGGCGAAAATCAGGGTCACGGCGCGCGGCGATCAATACTCCGACGCGATGGAAAACAACTTCGCCGTCTACGAGCACGGGATAGAGAAGTTCCTTTATAAGTCCGGCAAGCTGAGGGCCAACGAGGCCATTGTGCGCCTGGACGTCCCGGCGGCGCGCAAGCCGGAATCCACACAACTGACAGTGCAGGTCGCGCCGAGCATGGCCGTCACGATGCTGGACGCTCTGCCCTACCTGATCGACTATCCGTACGGCTGCACGGAGCAGACGATAAGCCGCTTTCTTCCCGCCGTCATCACGGCGAAGACGCTCAAAGACCTCGGCCTCTCGCCCGAGGTGGCGATGTCCAGAGTCTTCGGCGGCATTGAGCCCGCGAGCGCTGCGGCGACGCACCCAGACGGCAAGCGCAGTCTCAAACAGCTTGACGCCATCACACGGCAGAGCCTTGAACGACTCTACGGCATGCAGCATGAAGACGGCGGGTGGGGCTGGTGGAAAGACGACGAGTCCGATCACTTCATGACGGCTTACGTTGTCTGGGGCCTGGTGCTGGCGCGCGGGGCAAACATCGAGGTCGACTCCGAAGCTCTGGATAACGCCGTCGAGTATCTGGATCAGGAGCTTGTCGAAGAAGAAGCGAGCCTTGATCGCCAGGCATGGCTGCTGCATGCCCTCGCCGCGCATCACGCCGCCGAAGAAAAAGATCAGGACGATATGAGCGAGTCCCAGACAAAGGCTTTCGAGAATCTCTGGGCCAACCGCGATAAATTGAACGCCTACACGCGCGCACTGCTCGCGCTGAGCGCACATTATTTCGGGTATCAGGACAAAGCCATGACGCTCGTACGCAATCTGGAAAACGGCGTCAAGATAGACCGCACGCCGGACACCTCCGTCATTCAGCGCGGCGCGCAAAGCTCCGACCCGACCGAGATGGCGACGGCTCACTGGGGCGAGGACGGCATCTATTATCGCTGGTCTGACGGCGGCGTCGAGGCCACATCCTTCGCGCTGCGTGCGCTGCTCACCGTTGACCCGCAGAACAGGCTGGTCGAGCCCGTCACCAACTGGCTGATCAAGAATCGTCGCGGCGCACAGTGGAGCAATACGCGCGACACGGCCATCACCGTGCTCGCGCTCAACGATTACCTGCGCCGCAGCGGCGAGGGCAAGCCCGACCTGGAATACGAAGTGCTCGTCAACGGACGCTCCGTCGTCAGCAAACGGCTGGCTGCCGCCGACGCCTTGAGCGCTCCAAGCCAGTTCCACATCCCACGCGAGCTCATACGCGACGGCGCAAACGAGATACGCATCCTTCGCAAAGGCGGAACGAGCCCGCTCTATTTCGCCGCGCAGGCGAGCTTCTTCAGCCTCGAAGAGCCGATCAAGGCTGCCGGTAATGAGATATTCGTGCGCCGCGAGTATTTCAAGCTCGTTGGACGCCCGACGCTGCTCAAGGGTTACGTTTACGACCGCGTGCCCCTGCGCAACGGCGAGGATGTCGCAAGCGGCGACCGCATAGAGGTCGTCGTCACCATCGAAGCGAAGAACAACTACGAATACCTGCTCTTTGAAGACCTCAAGCCGGCAGGCTTCGAGGCCGTGGAGGTCAGAAGCGGCGAATCCGCCAGCGCCAGAGAGCTCAGGTCAGGCGCGGTCGAGCGCAAGTTTCCCGCCGACAGCAGCCATGCGCGCCCTGAAGCGATGCGCGCCGCCGGGGCGGATGAAAACGAAGAGGTTAGGAACGCTAATTACACGGGCCGTAGCAGCTATGTCTACCAGGAGTTGAGAGACCGCAAAGTCGCGCTCTTTGTTGACAGCCTGGCCCAGGGAGTATGGGAGATTCGCTATGACCTGCGCGCGGAAGCTCCGGGCAGTTTCCACGCCCTGCCGATGCTTGGCCATGCGATGTACGTCCCGGAGATTCGCTGCAACGACGAAGAGCTGAAAGTCCGCGTCACAGACCAAAGGTAGCGTGGGCGCTCGCCTATCCGACCTGCCTAAGAGACGATGGCTTCGACCGTGAACTCGGGCGGCGCGGCCTCTAAACCGGCGGACTGAACCTGGTCAACGAAGATTTTCATCTCCTTCATCTGTGCCTGGCCGAAGCTGCTGGCAAAGAACGTGTCAGCGGCATCGCGCCCGACGCCGATGCGTATTAAGCCCGTCTGCGGGGCCAGGCGCGTCGCATCGAATAGATACCAGCGATTACCCAGATAGGCATCGAAACAGGCGTGGAAATCGGGCGGGTCCAGATTGTAAGCGTAGGCGGAGACGAAACGCGCGGGAATCTGTAGCGCGCGGCAGAAGGCAATCGCCAGGTGGGCGAAATCACGGCACACGCCCGCCCGCTCCGTGGCCGTATTGATGGCCGACGTGTGCGCGTCGCTGCTCCCGCGCAGATACTCTATATTTTCATAGATCCAATTACATATCGCCGTCACTCTGGAATAACCCGGCTCCAGGTTTCCGAACTCATGCTGGGCGAGCCTGACCAGCATGTCCGACTGGCAATAGCGGCTCGGGTTCAAATAGGCCAGGACATCCGGCGGCAGCTCCCTGATGGGTGCTTCCCTGATCCGGGCGGGATCGTCAAAGCGATTCAGTATCTCGACCTCCGCCGAATAGCTGCACACAAGCTCGCCCGGCTCGACGCCGAATCGCAGATAACGATTACGCTCCGGCAAGGTCGTATACTGTTCGACCTCGACGAGCGGATTGGTCGAGTACGTCTCTTCCAATATTTTCAGGTTATCATTTGGAAGAACCTGGACATTAAGAATAAAGGTGGAGCT
Source organism: Pyrinomonadaceae bacterium (assembly GCA_036389095.1). Classification (GTDB taxonomy): domain Bacteria; phylum Acidobacteriota; class Blastocatellia; order Pyrinomonadales; family Pyrinomonadaceae; genus DASQYE01. The sequence goes on along the minus strand of DASVQM010000044.1, from coordinate 10,090 downwards.
TTGTGTTACGCTATATGATAATTCACAACCCAGACGAAATCTCATTTTGAAAAAATCCCCCTGACAACAAGGCCCGTCAATCGCTACAGCCGGGGCGACGCCGGAGCCGCGAAAAATTGATGACGAGTATGCCTCACGCGCGACACAGTTTGAAAGTAAAGCTCACGTCAGGCAAGCACATCAAGTTTATGACAAGACTAAGAATTCTTCATCAAACCACCTACAGCTATCGCAACCCTGTCAGATTCGCCCGCCACAGATTAGTGCTCAGACCGCGCGAAGGGCATGACGTGCGGGTCGTGAACATGACCTTGCAGATCAGCCCCGCCTATGAGCTGCTGTGGAGCCGCGATGTCTTCGGCAACTCCGTCGCGCTGGTCGATTTTCCCGCATCCTCCGATGAGCTGAGCATCCGCAGCGACGTGACCATCGAGCGCCATGAGCCGCTTAAAAATGGGGCGACCACGGCGCGCGAGCCCGTGCGCTATCCCGTGACCTATGATGTGCATGAAGCGACCGTGGCCTCCGCTTATCTTAATTTAATATACACGGACGTGGCTCTCGTCAAATCCTGGATGAAGCCTATAGTCTCTGGCAGCGATGATGCCTTGGAATCGCTCTCAGCCCTCAACCGGGAGATACATCGTCAAATACGTTATCAGAGACGCGACGAAAAGGGGGTGCAGTCGCCCGCGCAGACGCTTGAGTCCGGGGTCGGCTCGTGCCGCGACATGGCCACGTTGATGATGGAAGCAGCGCGCAGCCTCGGGATTGCGGCCAGGTTCGCCAGCGGCTACCTGGACTGCGCCGCCGCCGAAGCCGGGCGCGCAGCGATGCACGCCTGGGCCGAGGTCTACTTGACGGAAAGGGGTTGGATTGGCTACGACCCGACCATCGGCGAATTAACTTCGGAAAAGCATGTCGTCGTGGGCGTCAGCAATCACCCGCGCGGGGTGATGCCTGTCTCTGGTCGTTATCTCGGCAGCAGCTCGGAATATCTTGAGATGAAAGTGGCAGTCGACATTCAAAAGGGTTCGGGGATCGCCTGATTAAGCGAGCCGTCTAGCCGCGCTTCTTGGCTGGCTTCGATAAGAAACCGGCCCGCTCCTGTAGCTCCTTGGAAGAAGAGCGACCCTGTTCTTTCTTTATCTTCGCCCGCTCCAGGTTCTCTTTCTCTATCGCTTCTTTCAACCGTTTTTTCGCACGCTTATTCATAAACCGAATTGTACTATGAATGGGCTCAAATACCTTCATCCACTTGCGGGCGCGTTGCGGCCGAGGGACGGCTCAGGACGGCTTTAATTGAGAACCGCTATAAATTTCCCTGGCCGGTGATTCATACCGTCGCCATTTTCCGCGTTTAAGAGTAGACCATCATTTTTTTGCATCACGGGAGATAGGCATGCTGATAAACAACGATCATAACGGGGCCAATTCCGAATACAGGCTCTTGACCCTGATGGGCATCTTTCACTTCAAGCGCCGCACCGCGCGCGCGTCTCGAAAATCTTTGACGGAGGCGAAGCAGGCTCCGGCGGGATGGGCATCAACTTTCTGGGGGCGCAAGGCCGTAAAATCCCTGTCGCTCATGCTCGCGCTTCTCTGTTCGGCTTCAATCGCCCTGGCCGACGTTAAAATCACCACAAAGACCATGGCGGGCGAGCGCAGCCTGACGAGCACGACTTACATCAAGGGCGCACGCCAGCGCACCGAAGGCATGGGTTACACGAGCATCTATCAGTGCGACCTCAAGCGCACCATCCAGATCAACGACAAGACCCGCAGCTACCTTATCACCCCTCTCGATAAAGATGGGGCGAGCGGCACAAGTACGCAGAGGACCGGTACGACCAGGCGCCGTGGAGGTGTCGTCACCTACACGACCACCAATACGGACACGGGCGAGCGCCGCGAGATGCTTGGTTTGACGGCCAGGCGCATCAAGTCTAAGACGGTCATCGAAGCCTCGGAAGGGGCCTGTGCCGCGATGAATATGGAGATGGAGACCGACGGCTGGTACGTAGACCTGCCCGGCGGCATGAGCTGCACGGCTGAAGTATCTTCCACGCCAGGCTTTACCACGGACGGCTCGGATTGCGTGGACGAGGTACGCTACAAGACCGAAGGCATAGCCAAGATGGGCTACCCTGTGATGACAACCACCACAATGAAGTTCAATACCGGCGAAGATATGAGCATCCCCGCTTCGTCATCCAGGCAGGAGGTCACGGACATCTCCAACGGCACGCTCGACGCCGCGCTCTTCGATATTCCCGCAGGATACAAGGAAGTAAAAAGCATGCAGGAGCTTGGCAGCCCGTACTGACCCTCACCAGACCGAAGTCAAAGAGGCCGCCCTCGCCCACCCGGCCTCTTTATCTATTGAGGGCCATACGGCCGCGCCTTTCAATTCTCGCTCGCGGCTGTGTAGAATTGGCTGGCCATCGCGGGCAGCATGAAATAGTTCAAAGCTGGAAATCTTTCGCCGGGGAGACCGTGCATACGCCATCCGTGTCGAGACGGCTCTCTGCTCGCCCGGCTCCGAAGCCTTCGGTCTGAATAACACTATGCCGCGCAGCACAGGCACATCGCCCTGGCGGAACGAGCTTGACGACCTGATGCGGGGCGTGGCCGGGGCGTTTCTCTTCGGCGCGCCGTTCCTCTACACGATGGAGGTCTGGTGGAAAGGCAACTTCACCTCGCCGCCGCGAATGCTGCTGGCGCTCGGAATCGCTTATGCCGCTCTCGTCACGCTCGACCTGCGCGGCGGCTTTCGCTCAGAGAGCGCGCGCACCTGGCCACGCATTCTCACTGATAGCCTGGAAGCGCTCGCCATCGCCCTGCTGAGCGCGACCTTCAGCTTGATCTTGATCGGAGTCGTCAAATTTGACACAGGGCTTGAGGCCACTATGGGCCGCATCATCATGGAAGCGCTGCCCTTCAGCATAGGCATCGGAATCGCCAACAACATCCTGCTCAGAGGCGATGGCGATGGAGGCTCCGGCGCAGACCCTTCCGAGCATCAATGGCACGACCACGCCTGGCGCGGGACGCTCGCCGATGCCGGGGCGACCATGCTGGGGGCCGTCATCATTTCCGCTTCGATAGCACCGACGGACGAGATTCCTATGATCGCCAGCACGCTCTCCTCCGCCTGGCTGCTCGCCCTCATCGCCAGTTCCCTACTGCTCTCCTACATCATCGTCTTTGAAGCCAACTTCGGCCCACAAAAAAAGCGCCGTTCGCAGCCCGGACTTTTTCAAAGCCCGATGAGCGAGACACTGGCCTCCTACCTGATTTCCCTGCTGATCTCTTTTTCGATGCTCTGGTTATTCCAGTTGCTTCGCCCCGAAGACCCATTCAGCCAATGGGTCAGCTACACCATTGTGCTAGGGCTTCCGGCGACCATTGGCGGAGCGGCGGGAAGGCTCGCGCTATGACCGGAAAGAAGAGCAAGCACCCGACCAAACGGCGCACGAAAGCCGAGTGGGTTTCACTAATTATCTCGCTCCTCTTAGTGTCCGGGGTCGTCTGTGTAGTCGTCGCCCTATGGTTGAGTCCCGCAAACAGGCCAACAAGTTTCCGCGTAGAGCGCAGCACAATTCGCCATGAAGAGAATTATTACTACCTGCCCATCAAGGTAACAAACGAAGGCGACGCGACCGGCGCGCAGGTTACCGTCGAAGGAAAGCTCAAAAGCGGAAGCACTGAAGAGGCGGCTTCCACCACTTTCGATTTCATCCCAGCCCGCTCCAGCGCCGAGGGAATCCTCATCTTCACTAGCGACCCGACTACGGCACAGGTGCATGTCATCAGCTACCAGCAACCATAACTGCAAATCCAACCCAAGCCCCATGACCGCCCAGGGTTGCGCGTAAAGCATTCAATATTGCTGCACATTACGCGCGGCGACAAGTTATGATTACGACATTCGGCAGATTATGTATCCGACAAAAGGCCGGTCAACTCGGCCACATCAGAAGATGGTAAATCGAGTGCAAAATAATGAACGAGAAGGCGGGATTTCCACCCTGCGATTCTCGCACGCTCATAATAGCGATTTAGCTTTTGCACTTCAGTAGTTTGGCACTCGTCAAAATGTGCTTAACTACCGGAGACCCTCTGGTATTTTGCGGCATGAAAAGAGTGCTATCGAGGTCTCGGGTTCAATGAGTTGTCAGATTGCGCCGCAGCATAGAATACATCTTATGACTGATCTATTTCTTCGCCATACCTCATCGAAGCAGGCATCAATAATTCCCTCCCGGTACTCAAGATTGATCGGAACTAAACGCTCATCATAACGAAGCTTTGTCGAACTAAAGTGTTAAGTAAGAAGAGTGGTGGTTCAGGGTATTTTGAGGATTTGGGTTTTGATGATTCAACGGTTTTGATGACTCTGAAGACCTCTGCCAGCGTTGCGGAGGTACACGGGTGTTCATTGTCAACGGACTCTCGACCCTGGGCGTTGACTGCCGATTTATGTTCTGAAAATTTAGCCTTCACCTCTGGCAACCTATTTCGTCATTTTTCATCTATAACTCTTCACACGTCACGCGGGTCGGATTCCCCCATATTTTATTTCCCGGTTTACCTGCACAGCCTGAGAGTCTTCACTGCTCCGCTCTTTCTGTGGATTCTTGTGGCATCCTCCTGTGCCTCATCGCACCGGACGATTCTAACCTAACCCTTAAAGGAACGATTTCTCCTCATGCCTATTCCTCACTGCGGTTCGACCTTACGCGCCCGCTCACTCTCTTTGCTGCTCTCATACGCGATTACTATCTCCCTCCTGGCTCCCTTTGCGATCCGCAAAGTGGAGGCCGCGACGCCTGCTGTGAGTGCAGCTCCGACTATTGCTAATACCAGATCGGCGACTCAGACCTCTGGCAACAATGCGCAGTTGGCGACGAGCAGCGGTGTGCAGGGCACTGCCTTAAATGTTCAGGGTGAGCGGTACAGGGTCTCTCCTCCGGCCCCACCGTCGGGACGCCCTCTGTCGAACATTCCCAACCTGGACGAGATTCGCAATCGTCGCCACCAGCCGCCGCACGCTCCGGCTCCTGTTCCATCCACACGCTGCGCGCCGCGCCTTCGTGGTTGCACCCATCCTCGCGGAGCACCGGCGGGGCCGCCGGGCGACCCGCTCGTCAACAGCGCCGTGTCTGAGCAAACGCCTTCTCTGCCCGCCGGTCTGATCGCGGCCAATGCTGGCGATGGCTTTCCATTCATCGAGTCACTGCTTGGCGTCAATCACGGTTCAGTCTCCGATTCCCCTTTCAAGATCAAGCTGGCTGAGCGGATGGCCGCGAGCCTCCCTTCATTTCTCGCTCCCCTGCTTCAGTCATCCTCAACGGAGAACGTGGTCTGGACTAATATGCAGGGCGTCACAGCGTCAGGCAACACGCTGACCAAGACCGCGCCCACTGGATGGGGCAATGCCGGGGCCGTCTCCACCAAATCGATCGTCAGTGGAGATGGCTACATGGAATTCACCGCGACCGGCCAGACAACCGAATCCAGGATTGCCGGCCTTAGCCGCGGCGACAGTAGCCAGAATTGGGATGACGTGGACTTCGGCATTGACCTGGCTGGCAACGGGCAGGTCTATGCCTGCGAGTCCGGCGTATGTACGGCAGCGCTCGGCCCATATGTGAACGGAGAGACATATCGTGTCGCCATAGAGGGTGGAGTGGTCAGGTACAGGCGCAATGGAACGCTCATCTACACGAGCACGCGCACGCCAACCTATCCGCTGCTCGTAGACTGTGCGCTGTCCAATAACAACGGGACTCTGAATAATGCCGTCGTCTCGGGCCTGTTCAGCACTCAGCCGACCATGGAGAACGTCGTCTGGACTAAATTATTGGGAGCCAGCGCCTCGGGTAATAACCTGACGAAGACCGACCTCTCCTCAATATGGGGTAATTCGGGAGCCAGTTCCACCAGGGCCATCGCTTCGGGCGACGGCTACCTGGAATTTACAGCCCCGACTAACACCGTGGCCAGGATGGTTGGCCTCAGCAATGGCGATGGCAGCTATAATTGGGACGACGTAGACTTCGGACTCGACCCGGCCAACGACGGATACGTCTACGTTTGCGAGGCAGGCCCTCCATGTGTGAATGTCGGGCCGTATCTTCCGAATGATCGGTTCAGGGTGGCCGTAGAGAGCGGAGTCGTCAAGTACTACAAGGGAGCGACGCTGCTTTACACGAGCACTAAAGTTCCGACCTATCCGCTCTTGGTTGACTCGGCGCTCTACAACACGGGCGTGGAAGTCAGGGACGCTGTGATCTACGGCACATTACAGCCTGCCGAGAGTAATGCGCCGGCGGTGGACTTCTCCACCCCGCGCGTCGATCCCGTTAATCGTACCGGCACAGGTGGAGAAGACCTGCTCTCGGGCAACTACAATTGGAGCCTGCCGGTGGTCAGCCTGCCGGGGCGCGCCGGCTTAGACCTGGGACTATCGCTCTCCTACAACTCATTAGTGTGGACTCGCTCCGGCTCTTATATCGCCTATGACGCAGACCACGGCTTCCCTTCTCCCGGCTTCCGCCTGGGCTTCCCGGTCATTCAGCCGCTCTTCACTAACACGCAAACCGGCAAGCCCTCCTATCTGCTGATTACGCCTTCAGGCGCTCGCGTCGAGCTGAGACAGACCAGCGATACCACCATCTATGAATCAGCCGACTCTTCTTATCTCCGATTTGATACCGGCCAGATGCTGCTGTGGACGCCGGATGGGACACAGCTTTTCTATCAGTTCAAGGGCGATGCTTATCAGTGCACACGGATTCAAGACCGCAACGGCAACCTGATCACCATCGGCTACTTTAATGATAACTCGGGCCGCATCCAGACCATCACGGACACTCTGGAGCGCACCCTCACCTTCAACTACGTAAATGGCTATCCCACAACTATCACGCAGCAGCGCACCCTTCAAGGACAGCCCCCCGCCGAGCCGACCGTGCTGGTCTCTTTCGGCTACGACAGCAACTACTCCTTCCACGCCAACTTCCAAGTCGGAGGTGGGAACAACAGCCAGCTGATGATGATCGGAGTGCAGAACAATACTCCCTTCCCTGTGCTCACAATGGTGGGCCTCGAAGACGGCAGCTATTACAAATTTACCTATAGCACCTGGGGACAGGTCTCAAAGATCACACGTTACGGTTCCGACAGTGACCCGGCTCAGGACAACCACGCGCTCTCTTATGTCAGCTACAACCTGGCCAATGACGCGACGGCGCGCACGGATTGCCCGCGCTTTACGGAGCGCAGGGATTGGGCCGAGAACTGGAACGGCGGAGCCGAGGCCGTCACCGAATTCTCTATCGCCCTGAACAGCGGCGTGGGGGCGGTGACGCTGCCGAAGGTGATCTACACGACTCCTCCCGGTATCCCCTCGACCTCCGTCACAGTGATGAACAAGGAATTCTTCGGGACGGGCGTGCAGAAGGGGCTGACCACGAAGGTCGAGACCTATGCCGATAATGTGCTGGTGCGCACAAGTGAGACCTCATGGACGCAGGACAAGCAGCCGGGAGATACGGAGTACACCTACCAGGTCAATCCGCGTCCCACTGAAAGCAAGGTCAGCGATACCGAAGGGAATGTCAGGAGAACGACTGTTGACTATGACAGCTATGCTGCGTACGGCCTTCCGCATGTGGTCAGGGAATATGCTCCGAACGGCTCGGGCTGGACGCTGCTGCGAGAGACCTATACGGAATACAAGATGGATGCGGCATATCTCGACAAGCGCATCATCGGACTGGTCACCGAGCGGCGCATCGTGGAGGGTCAGGCCGACAAGGCCAAGACCGTCTACGCCTATGACGGCGCAGGAGAGCAGTTAGCCCCGACGATGGTAAATTCGACTCCGGTGAACGCCGCTCAGCATGAGCAGAGCTATCACGCGGGTTTGATCATACGCGGCAATCTCACCTCCGTTTCGCGCTATGACGTGAACGTCACCGGCAATCCCGCTTTGACTACGCAGATGGGCTATGACACGGACGGCTCCCTCATCTTCAGTCGTGACCCGGAAGGGCACAAAATTGAGATCAGCTATGCCGACTCTTTCTCGGATAACGTCAATCGCAACACCTTCGCTTATCCGACCTCCGTCAAAGACCCTGACAACTATCAGTCCGTCGCCAGGTATGACTATTACACGGGTGCTGTCACTTACAGACGAGACCCGAAAGGGGCGGAATACCTTACGACCTACGATGCTGCCGGAAGAGTTGATCGCACGTCGAACTCCGTCAACGGAGCCTTCAGGCAGTACGCTTACGGCTCGAACTATGTGGTGACGTGGACTTCTGTGCAGTCCATGACGCAGACTGCCTACGCCATCAGTGTGTTTGACGGCGCAGGCCGCGTGATCAAAACGGCGCAGGATGCGCCTGTGGCGGGCGTTGGTGAAAACCGTTACAGCGGAAAGCATATCACCTATGATGTGATGGGGAGGGTGGAGTTCGAGAGCAATCCGACGGAGATGGGCCCAGGTTGGGTCGCAGCCGGAGATGACATCTTGGCGGGCAATGAAGGGGGCTGGCGCTATGCGCAGCAGACCTATGACTGGAAAGGAAGGCCACGGCTGAGGATCAATACCGATGGGACGACGAGATATGCGACCTACGCCGGGTGTGGGTGCGCCGGGGGTGAAGCGGTCACGTCGAGGGATGAGGTGGGAAGGACTCGGAAGAGTTATGCCGACGCGCTGGGCCGGGTGGTGCGGGTGGAAGAATTCGGTCGGAATCAGTCTCAACAGCTGTTCGTGTATCGGACGACGACCATGCGTTACAATGCTCTGGACCAGGTGACGCGCAAAAGACAATACGCAGGTGAGGCCCCGGCAACCGAGCCGGAGGGCGAAGCTGGCAACTATCAGACGACCACCTTCCAGTATGACGGGTACGGTCGGCTCTGGAAGAAACAGCTCCCCGTTCAGACTTCTCCGACCGTCTATCTTTACAGGGCTGACGATATGTTGGAGAGCGTGAAGGACGCGCGCGGGGTGAAGACTCTCTTTACATATAATGCGCGACATCTGATCAAGAAAGTCTCTTTTGATCTGAGCGAGGTCTCGACGGGGCAGAACGTGCGGCCCACCGCCGACGTGACCTTCGATTATGACGAGGCTGGCAACCGTATTGCGATGGGAGACGGGTCAGGCAGCACTACCTATGAATACGACGCACTTTCGCGCCTGCATGTGGAGACGAAACATTTTAACGGGTTGACGGGCAGCTTCCCCATCACCTACGAGTATACGCTGAGCGGGCAGTTGCAGAAATTGACCGCGACCGGCAATGACATCAACTATTCCTATGATACGGTGGGACGGCTCACGTCCGTCACAGGTTCGGGCTTCGACGACGTGACGAGCTTCATCACGGAGTTGCGCTACAGGGCTTGGGGCGCGCCCAAGTACATCAAATACGGTAACAATCGTGAGCTGAGCATAGACTATAACAGGAGTTTGCAGGCCAGGAGCAGCAGCCTTACGCTCAATGGCGGGGCGACGGAGAGTTCAACTTATGACTTCTATGCCGACGGGCGGGTGAAGAGTGTGCTGACCGGATTACCCGATGGCACTCACCTGCCGGAACAGAAGTTTATGTACGATCAGGTGGGGAGGCTCACGGATTTTTACAGCGTGGATCATAGCTCGTCCATGTACTACGATTCGTGGGCCAGGCATTACGAGCACGATGTATGGGATAACCTGACCTCGCACAAGGCTGAGTTGCTGGCCAACGATCCGAACAATAGCGAGACCGAATACTGGTACAAGAGAGCTACCTTCAACTATACGGGGATGAGGATGACCTCGACCTCTAATTATGCCGTTGGGACGATCACGACTTCCAATCAGTACAACTATGATGCAGATGGCCGTCTTCTCGCCGACGGCGTCAACTCGCACACATTCGATGCTGCGGGCAACATGGAGAGCAACCACGAAGCCTATAATCGGTACAAGTATCTGGTGGATGGCGACGGCCTACAGGTCAAGGAGGACTGGCAGCGTAACGCGGACCCGCACGCAGATCAATATCTGTTAAGGTCA
>DASVQM010000043.1:0-64919 GCA_036389095.1 Pyrinomonadaceae bacterium | reverse complement strand
GCTGAAGGTCACAGGGACGTTGCCGTTGATGGCATCGTTGGCTGAAGCGGTGAAGGTGGCGACGGCTCCGGCAGCGCTGGTGGCATCGAGGGTGATGTCGGAGGGCAGCGAGAGGACGGGTGGTATCGTGTCCAGGATGGTAAAGCGTAAGCTGTTCCCGACGATCGAGAATGCACCTTTAAGTTCCGACGGGAGGCCGCTGTAACTGAAGTCAGTGGCGGCAAAGTTGGTCGAGGCGAAGTTAATGAGCGTGTAGGTGCTGCCCACGGCCAGGCCGTTGCCGGGGATGAAGGCGAACTCATAAGTGCCAGCCGTGCCCCTGGTGAGCACGCCCGTCAAGGCGAGCCTGTCGGAGGCAGTGCCGAGGTCGAAGGCCAGTTTGCCGCCGCCGTTCCAGGTCAGCGATGTGCCGCCGAGCGTTGCGGCGGAAGATGTGCCTTCGGGAGCAATCGAGCCCCCTGTGTTGAGCGTGATGGCCCTGCTCACAGTGCCGCTGCCGGACAAGCTGGCATCGCTGTTGATCGTGACTGCGCCGCCGCCCGTCGAGAGAGTTCCCGTTACGCGCAGAGTACCGGCGTTGACGGTCGTCGTGCCCGTGTAGGTGTTTGCGCCGGAGAGGGTGAGCGTGCCCGCGCCCGTCTTGGTGAAACGGCCTGCGCCCGACAGGATGCCGCCCAGCGAGATGTCCCTGGCCGCGTTAGAGGCATTAGCAGCCTTGAAGGTGATGTTATTGCCTGTGGGAAGCGTCATGGGCAGTACGGAAGACCAGTTGGCCGCCGCGCCGAGCGTGCCGCTCGTCAGAGTAATGGTCGTGGCGAAAGCGCCCGTGCCGTTTTTAACTATACCGCCAGAGCCCACGTAGAGCGTGCCGCCGTTGACGGTGATGGTCGCAGAGCCTGCGGTCACAGTGTTGTCGTATCCCAGAGTAAATTTCTCGACCGTGCTCACGCCGCCCGTGAACGCGGCGGAAGAGACGTTGTTGGCGTTGGCCCCATTGGTGCGCGAGAGGATGATACCGTTGGCCGTGTCTGTGACGGTGAGGGCTCCACCCGTGACGCGCAGCGCACCGCCGCGTCCAGCCGTCAACTGGTTGCCGACAGTGATCGCGCCGGTGGAGGTCAGCGAGCCGCCTTCGACGGACATCGCCCCGTTTGAATTGTTCGTCCCGAGTCCGATTGTGCCGACCGTCGCCGTCCCGCCCGTGACGATGAACCCGGAAGTAAAGGCGACCGTAGCGGCGGAGTTTCTTTGAATCGTGACGTTGCTCGCGTCGAATGTGCCGCCGTTGACTCGTATGATGACGCTGTCGTTGGCGTTTGTGCGTACGCCGCCGCTCAGGTTAGCAGTGCCCGAATCGAGAATCAGGCTTGCCGGAGTGGCTCCGCCGGTAGCAGCGTTGACCGTCACCAGGCCGCTCGCATTGAGCGAGCCGCCAGCGATATTCAGCACGGCAGAGACCGGCGCGACATCCATCGTCGTGGTCTGGATACTGCCGCCTGCGCCCAGGCGCAACGTGCCGCCGGTGACGTTTGCCGGGCCGTTGTAGGTATTCGTGCCGCTCAGGATGAGCGTGCCCGGGCCTGCCTTCGTCAACCCGCCCGTACTGATGAGAGGCGTGCTGATGGTCGTGGTCGCACCCGTCCCCAGGGCGTTGACCGTGATGGTCGGCGTGCCGGACGAGACAGCGAGCGTAAAGCCGTTGGAGGGGTCGCCGTTGCCGTCCAGAGTCCAACTGGCTGGCGACGAAGTATTGGTATCGCCGAAGGTCAGGTTGCCGAGTGTCCTGGAGGAATCAAGGCGTACGGTGTTGTTGGCCGTCAGGTTGATGGTGTTAAAGTCGGCTGTCGAATCAGCGCCGTTGGCGACGACTCCGCCCAGCCAGTTGCCGCTCGCGCTCCATAGCCCGCCGGTCAGGGGATTGATCCAGGCTCCGCTTGCCACCGTGCTGATCGTGTAGCTTTGCCCGCCTGTGAATCCGCCCGCGATGGCGTTGCCCGCCGTGTCGAAGATACCCGTGCCGACGCCGTTCAGATCAAGGCGCAGCGTGCCGTTGCCGTTGATGGCGCTCACCGTCACGTCCACGCTCGTGCCGCTGTTGGCCGAGACGGAGGCGATGGAGCCGACGACAGAGCCCGTCAAGGAGAGCGAGAAGTCGCCCGCGTCAACTCCGCTCACCTGTTCGCTGAAGGTGACGCGGAAGGTGACGCTTGAGGTGTTGGTCGAAGCGCTCAGTGGATTGAGACGGTTGATGGAGACGACGCTCGGAGCCGTCGTCTTCACCGTGATGATGAAGTCAGGTGAAGAGAGGCTGTTGTTGCCCAGATTGTTGGTGGCAGTCGCCGTGAAGGTGTAAGTCCCGGAAGAGAGCGGCGTATTCGTATAGTCGAAGGCCCATGCGCCGTTGGCGTCGGCGGTGGTCGTGCCGATGACGCCCAGGTCGGCGCGTCTCATTACCACCGTGTTGCCGGCATCAGCCGTGCCGTTCAGGATGAGTGTCGAATCGCTGGTGATGTGGTCTGTCGGAGAGATGCCGGCGTCGCTGATGAAATTGGTTATCACGGGCGTGGTAATACTTGTGTCCACGGTGAAGCCAGCGGAGGGCGCGCTCAGGTTTCCAGCCGTGTCGGAGGCAGTGGCCGAGAAGGTATGGCTGCCGGGCGTCAGTGCGCCCGTGTAGGTCAGGCTCCAAGTGCCGTTTGCGTCAGCCGTTGTCGTGCCGATCACGCCGGAGTCGGCGAGCGTCAACGTCACAGTGCTTGCGGCCTCAGCCGTGCCTTTGAAGACGAGCGAGCCGCCCGCGATGCTCTTGATGGCGGGGGTGGCTGGCGCTGTCGTGTCTATCTTGACCGTGACGGCTATGGAAACGGGGCTTTGTCTGCCGCCGCCGTCGGTCGCAGTGGCCGAGAAGATATGGTCGCCTTCGGCAAGCGTCGTGTTCGTGTAATCAAAGCTCCAAGCGCCGGCGGCGTCGGTCGTGGTCGTGCCGATCACGCCTGAGCCTGCGAGCGTTAAGGTGACAGTCGTTCCGGCGTCCGCCGTGCCGCTGAGCAGTAGAGTCTGATCGTTGGTGATGCGGTCTGTGGAGGATGAGCCCGCGTCCGTCGTGATCGCGCCCAAGACCGGGGCGCGTGGGCCCAGAGAGGTGACGATGTTAGGCGTGGGCGGGGCGCTCATCCCTTCGCCGAGGAAGAAGCTCGGGTGCGGCGGCTGGTTGTAACAATTATTCTGCCAGGCGATTGCCTCACGATACTGGCGGTCGTGCATCAGCGTGTAGATGCGGTTGGTGGCGGGGATAGTCGTCGTGTAGATGCGCAGCTCCGTGTTATCCGAAGTGCGCCAGATCACCTCTTCGCGCCAGTCGCCGAGAATGTCGCCGAGCAGCGTGGGGTTGGATTTGGTTCCGTTGTTCGAGGCGGCTCCGCTGGCCGTCAGCAGCGTCGTCACGCTCTGCGTCGCCGGATTCCACTTCGTAATGCTGATGCCGTCTTCGAGCTCGCGCGTGAGATCGCTGTCCCACCAGACGACGAAATTGACGCTCGGCGGCGCGATGGCGCTGATGACTTCGCCCGTGTCGCCGCGACGCAATCCGCCCGGCGCTCCCCAGGCCTCGTAGCCTGGATAGTTGGGATCAATGTCTGCGGAGCGGCCTCGGCCCACGTCTATGCCTTCCGCCGTCGTCCAGATCATCTGGCCCGTCTGCGCGTCATACATGGCAGCGCCCGGCGTCCCCCAGGCGACCGTCGCATTCTCATTTTCGTGCACACCGTAGACCTCAAGACCGGGACGCGAAGGGATGAGATCGCCGCTATCCAAGGCATCGCCGTGCCTGAGACCTGTTGAGAAGAGGCCGTTGCCGTCGTCATTGACAGCCATCGAACCGATGTTGATTTCGTCTTTGCCGTCGCCGTCGAAGTCGCCGACCGTCAGTTGGTGATTGCCCTGGCCGCTGTAGGTCGAGAGCTGCGCGACGTTGGTCGTGTAAGGGTAGGTTACAGGATGATTGATCCAGGGGGAGAGCGCCGAGTCGAAGACCCAGCGCGACGTGAGCTGGCCATCGCGCCAATCCCAGGCGGCCATGACCGAGCGACCGTAGAAGCCGCGAAGAAAGACCAGGCTGGGCCGCTGGCCGTCCAGGTAAGCGACGGCGATGCCCGGGCGATCAGCGCGCGTGCCGATGCTATCGTTGCCGCCGTTGCCGCCGACTCCGCCCCAACCGTTCAAAGGATCACGACCGGGAATGAAATTGGTCGTCGCCATGGCGGCCCCGGTCTGGCCGTTGAAGATGGTCAGGAATTCCGGCCCCGTGAGTATGCGGCCCCAGTTAGGGCTAGAAGCGGGAGCCCGCCAGTCGGCGCTCGCGTTGCCGATCACATTGCCCTGCCCGTCAACCGTTCCGTCGGCGGTCTTGAGCGCCAATTCAGCCTTGCCGTCGCCGTCGAAATCGTATGCGAGCAACTGCGTATAGTGGCTGCCCGAGCGGACGTTAGTGCCAAGATTGATACGCCACAAGCGCGTGCCGTTCAGCTTGTAGGCATCCACGAAAGTGGGGCTGCTCCACCCGACCGAATTGGTATCGCCGAGGCCGGAATTGTCCGGCTCCCATTTCATAATCACTTCGTATTCGCCGTCGCCGTCAAGGTCTGCGACCGTGCCGTCGTTGGCGCTGTAGGTGTGGCTGACGCCGTCCGGCGTCGTGTGCGGGGCGGGGATTTGCAGCGAAATCGAGAGATACTGGCGCACGGCTGCGTTGGCCTGAAGCGTGTACGTACCCGCAGAGGCGGATTGCTCCGTGCCGTTGACGACGGCCCGCACAGTGTAGGTCAAAGGTTGCGCGAACGCGCCGGGCGTATCCGTGAAATCGGTCGTTTGCGTGAGCGGACCCGAGTTGAGCTTGACGGGCGAGCCCGAGCCCGTCGTGCGGTAAAGATTGAAGCCGATGTCGGTCGGATATTCTGTGCCGAGCAGCCGCCACCCGATATAGACTTCGGTGCTGCTCTGGCGAACCGCCACGACGCCTCGCCCGAGGTTCTCCATCAGGTATTGCGCTTGCGCCGTGTGCGCGCAGAGAAGCAGTATCGCCAGGGCGAGTATGATGACGGGGCTGGTCTTGAATCTCATTTTAAATTTTTCCTTCTTATCTTTACCGTCGGCTAAAACAGGTGCGGCTCAAATTTCAGGGGTTATCCGCTCAATCTTGTTTACATGCGTCTGGTCTTGAGACGCAGCAAGCTTCTTACCCTTGAGCTAATGAGAAATGGCCGAAAAAACGCTTGATTTCTTTGCTTGTGTGGCGAGTAATACGCTTTGCTTTAACTTCACTGCCGTGGGGTGTCGGGCAGAAATCTTGCTTTCGCGGCCCCGGGCTTCTTGAGGAACTCTTCTTGTCCTTACAGATTAGGGGCTTGTAAAGCGAATGACAATGAGAACTATCGGGGATATGGTTTGTTCCACGATGCGGAACAAAGAGTCGCAATATCCCCAATAATCCAGTCGCTTGACTGTATGTTGGGATTTATGAAAGTTCCAGTATGCGGAACGGAGGTCTCTCCGCGACGGGGCTCTGATATTGTTGTCAGGAGAAAAATATCCTCTCCACAAGCCAGTAAGCGCCGATGAGGGCGACCATGACGGAGATGACCTGTCTGCCGTAGCGTTCATAGGCATGCAGCCTGCGCAGCCACCACAGAAGAGGCAGAACTATCGCCGTCACGGCAATCTGCCCTAACTCCACCCCCAGATTGAAGGAGAAGAGAGGCACGAGCAGCCCACTGCCTGCTGAGCCCAGCCCGACCTCCTTCAGCACACCGGCAAAGCCGAAACCGTGAATCAACCCGAAGGCGAAAGTCAGCGCCCAGCGCCACCTGGGCTCGTCGCGGCGCAGCAGATTTTCGAGGCCGACAAAGACGATAGAGGCGGCGATCAGCGGTTCTACGATGCGACCAGAGATCGTTATCAGATCGAGTGCGGCCAGCGCCAGCGTGATCGAATGGGCCAGCGTAAAACAGGTGATGATGGCCGCCATAGATTTGAAGCGGCGACAAACGACGAGCAGCCCGCAAAGGAAAAGCAGGTGATCGTAACCCGTCAGGATGTGCTCGACGCCGAGCTTGAGAAAGGTCTTAAATGAAGAGCCCTGCGCGACGGCTACGGCGCGCCTTGACGCCTCCGACGGCAGAGCCACTTCCATTGAGGGAGACTCCGCTTTGAGAATCTGACTGGACAAAGGCTGCTCCGCCTCGTCCGTCACGTTCACATGCGCGAAATAACCCGGTATCACCCTGTCCAGATAATTGGCCTTCAAGAACAGGGGGCCGCGGGTCGTGCGAGGATAGATCAATCGAAACTCTATGTTGTCCTCGACCACAGCCACATCCGATTGAAGCGCGACGAGAGGCTGGCCGTCCGCCTTCACCTCGTATAATTTTTTTGCGAACTCACGGAGGAGCGGTCGCACTTTCTCAAAATTCTCCGGCTCGAAAGTAGCCAGCGGGGCCTCGTCCTGTATCAGAGACCGAACCGTATCGGCAGCCATCCTTATTTTCAGCTCCATCGAGTCGGGGCGAAATCGCACGCTAGTCCAACTCGCCTGTAGGTCGTGCCCATGAGCCGGGATGACCAGCAGGATGACCAGCAGGCTCACCCAAAGCCCATCTCTCTTAGTTGGCAGGCTCATTTCGTCCCGGTGATCAGTTGAAGCTGACTACGCCCGTCGGCACGGGCGAGCTTAAATCCAGGCACAGGGCCGTGGCGAGGGTTAAAAATATTCGTTTCATCATTGATCTTTCAAGAAAAGAGTTAATGGATTATTCACTCTCTCGGTGAGGGATATGGATAAATTGTCGGGAGGCGCGCAAGCCGTGAAAGAGGTAACGCCAGGCAATTGAAGTTCTGGATGCTACAGAATGTTTCCGAAGTTGTCAAAGAGAGGGTTTGGGCAAGGAAGGCCGGGCTTGACTCTATCTTGCTCGACCGGAATAAGGCGGCGACTACCTTTGTACACAAGTGGCTGTCCTGAGGCTAAAGGGTTGGGGCTAACTCAACAGCTCTGTGGTCGGAGGTCTGGCCCCAGCCCTTTTGTGTAGGCTTAACTCAACCTGATGTTCTCTGCGAATGGTGTCGCTCAAGCAGGCGCTTCAGCTCGCTTCAGGCAAACGGCTCGAACAGGTAATCGGTACATTCGACCTGACTGGCTTTCACAAATTTTTCAGAAAAATTTCAGAGCGGAGGCGGGACTTTTTCTCGCGTATAGAGATAAGTGTGACGTGGCGTCACTCCATTTCCGGCTTGCGAGCCGACAGAGGAGATTTCAAATGAGGTGCTTAATACTTGCTCTTACGCTGCTCGTGCCCACCGTTATCTTTGGTCAGCACAATCACTCCGAGAACGGTACGGCACAGGCTTCCCTGGTCGCCGGATTAGGCGAGGTTAACTATTCGGTTTCGACCTCTAATGTCGAAGCACAAAAGTTTTTTCAACAAGGCATAGCTTACATGTATGCCTTCAACCACGCTGAAGCTGTGCGTTCGTTCAGGCGAGCTGCCGAACTCGACCCGCAACTGGCCATGGCTTACTGGGGCGTTGCGGTCGCGCTCGGCTCAAACTATAACCTGCAAGCCGATGCTCCGCAGCTCAGAGAGGCAAATGCGAATCTACAAAAAGCTCTCTCGCTCGCCGGGAAAGCGTCCGCACGAGAACGCGCCTACATCGAGGCTCTAGCCAGAAGGTATGCAAACGACCCGGAGATTGATCGGCAGAAGCTCGCGCTGGATTACAAGAACGCGATGGGCCAACTGGTCAAGCGTTATCCTGACGATTTGGATGCCGCTACGCTCTACGCCGAAAGCATGATGAATCTGCGCCCGTGGAAACTTTGGAGCCCCGAAGGCAAGCCCGCCGAGGGCACGGAAGAAATCATAGCCGTCCTGGAAAGCGTCCTGCGCCGCGATCCAAATCATATCGGCGCTAACCATTATTACATTCACGCCGTAGAGGCTTCGCCCAATCCTGAGCGGGCTCTGCCGAGCGCAGGGCGGCTCGCAAAACTAGCTCCCAAGGCAGGGCATCTGGTACACATGCCTTCGCACATCTACATACGCACGGGCGATTACAACGAGGCGGCTCGGGCTAACTCCGAAGCCATTGCTGTCGACCGCGAGTACATTGCTAAGAACGGGCCGGGGGGCGTCTACCCGGCGATGTACTACAACCACAATCTACACTTTCTGGCATCGGCCAACGCCATGAGAGGACGTTTCGCGGACGCGCTGAAGGCCGCCCGCGAACTTGAAGCGAGCGTCAAGCCGCACGTCAAAATGATGCCGATGCTCGAAATGTTTATGCCGTACACGACCGTTACGCTGGTACGCTTTCATCAGTGGGACGAAATTTTGAAAGCGCCTAAGCCGGACGGCGAACTGAAGATCACCACAGCCTTCTGGCATTACGCGCGCGGCATGGCTTACGCCGGAATGAATAGAATCGCCGAGGCGGAAGCCGAGCTTAAAGCATTTCAATCCGTGGCTATGTCCATCCCTGTCGACGCGTCGTTTGGCAACAGCTCGGCCCGGGACGTGCTGAGAGTCGCCGACCGGATGCTCGCCGGAAAAATCGCGTTCGCGCGTGGTGATAAGAGAACGGGGCTTGAGCTTTTGCGGAAAGCGATTGAGGCCGAAGACGCCGTGAGCTACAACGAGCCGCCGGATTGGGATTTACCTGTGCGCGAGTTGCTGGGCGCTGTGCTGCTCGTGAGCGGGGATGAGATGGAAGCGGAGAAAGTCTACCGGGCCGAGCTTGCCAAACACCCGCGTAATGGCCGCGCTCTGTTCGGCCTGTCTGAAAGCCTCAAGCGTCAGGGCAAGGACAGTTCCGCGCGGACGGCGCAAAGAGAATTTGAGAAGGCATGGGAGATGGCCGACACAGAGCTTCGCGCGGCGGATTTGCCCGGCATGAGCTTAAAAGCTGAAACGGCCTCGACGAGCGGGAACTCGCCTGCGTTGCGCTTCTCGGACGTGCGGCTTCAGACGGGGGTGAGGCTGCGGTATGCCGAGCAGGGAGACCCGTCGGGCCAGCCCGTTATCATGCTTCATGGCTACTCGGATTCATGGTTCTCTTACAGCCGCATTCTGCCGCTCATGGATGCGAAATATCACATCTATGTTCTTGACCAAAGAGGTCACGGCGATTCCGACCGCCCCGCGAGCGGATACACCTTCACGGATTTCGCCGCCGACGTGCTGGCCTTCATGGATGCGAAAGGATTGAAGGAAGCAACCATCGTCGGTCATTCGATGGGAAGCTTTGTCGCGCAGCACGTCGCGGCCAGAGCGCCCGAGCGCGTCACCCGCCTGGTGCTCGTGGGCTCCGCGACGACCGTTCGCAATGATGTCGTCTTTGAGCTACGGAGGAATGTCAACGGACTTCAAGACCCCGTGCCGAGTAAATTCGTGCGGGAGTTCCAAAGCGGCATACTTTCTCAACCTGTCCCGGAGCAGTTTATGGAGCGGGTAATCAGTGAGAGTCTGAAGCTACCGGCGCGTGTCTGGCACGCGGTCATGGCAGGGATGATCGCGTCTGATTCGAGGGCCAACCTGAGCAATATCAAAGCGCCGACGCTCGTCATCTGGGGTGATCAGGAAACCGTCTTCCCTCGCTCCGAGCAGGACGCTCTAGTGTCGGCCATACCGGGCGCTGTTTTGAAGGTCTACCCGAAAACGGGGCACAGCCCCAACTGGGAACAGCCCGTGGAGTTCGCCAAAGACCTCAAAGACTTTATCAGCCGAACCGGGCCCAGTTAATCGAGAAAGAAACGGGCCCGCGACCCGAAGCCCGTATAGAAATGATTGACCTGCTCACTGCGCGCGCAGTGAGCAGGTCAAAAGCTAAATCCCAAGCGCCGCTCCCTGAGAGAAAACCTTTCATCCTGAGAGGCCGCAGGGTCTCTGCTAACTTCCAAAACGGAAGCGGTACTCGGCGGAGTTCACAAACCCGTTAACCATCTGCCTGTAGTTGTTCGGGTCTGCTCTCATGGTCTGAA
Source organism: Pyrinomonadaceae bacterium (assembly GCA_036389095.1). Taxonomy (GTDB): domain Bacteria; phylum Acidobacteriota; class Blastocatellia; order Pyrinomonadales; family Pyrinomonadaceae; genus DASQYE01. The sequence continues at coordinate 54,886 of DASVQM010000043.1, read as the reverse complement.
TCCAGTTCAAATAAAGCGCGTCGGGGTCACGCTTGAGATACCCGAAGTATTGCATCACGACGAAAGACTCGACGTAAAACTTGGCATCCACTTCAGGAGTTTCAGCCAGCTCCCGCAGCACGCGGGCTCTGGTCTTCTGATTATTATTGAGCGCCGCAATCCAGTTATCCCTCTCGGTCGAGGTCACTCCCGCCGTCTGTAGCAGCAGATCAACATACTGCGCGTTGGACGTTGCGTTGTAACGATTCTGAAACTCCGCGCGCTTGACGAACTCCTCGGCAAAGGCAGTCTTGCTGGCATCCAGCTCCTCCGGCGTCAGGAAACCGCTGACCTTCGCAAGGTCTGGAATGAACTCGGCGTAACGAGGGAAGGCAGGGTTTCTGCCAAGACTCGCGGCATAGAGCTTGTAGACGAAGTAGCCACGGTCACGAAACTCAGGCGAGCGGAAGAAGGCCGAAGAGACTTCGACGCGATCACAGGGCGGAGGAGGCTCGCCCGGTTGGCCGCAGAAGTCTATGCGATGCACCCACGCGGCGAAGCCCGTCGGGTCCGGCTCGCGGTTGAGGAAGTCCAGATAGTGCTGGCGCACGAAGAATGCTGTGTCGTCAATCGGGTTAGTGCTTGATGAGCCCCCGACCGTCAAGGTGATGCTGCGAGAGGAGCCCGTCGCCCCCGCATTATCAAAAGCTTTGGCTGAAACGGGATAGCTTCCAGCCGGGATATTGTTCCACGTAAAGGTGTATGGATACGTGGTGTCTTCGCCGATCTTTTTATAGCCGTCGAAGAACTCGACCTTGCTGATCGTGCCGTCAGGATCATCGGCTGCGGCCATGAGCGTAATGGTCGCAGGGGCCGAGAGTTTAGGAAGATTATTGATATAGGGTGTCATCATGGAAACGGCTGGGCTCAGATTCGCCGTTCCCGGTTTCGTGGGCGGAGGTAACTCCCTGAGCAGCCGCGTGCACCAGGAGCACCAGGTAGGATAAGCGGAATTCAGATTGTCTTCTATCCCCTTGATGCTCGAATCACACACCTCAACGGCCATGTCGGGGAAAGAGATTGATTTCGGGTCGAGGTAAAAGCTCCAGGGAGCATTGTAGTAGACCGGCTGCCGGATAATATTCCCGGCAACCATTCCCGACGCCGTGCCATTCAGGATTGCTCTCGCCCGCTCTATCTTGGCCGGGTCCGTGAGCTTGAAAACAAAGGTTTCCGGGTGCTCCGGGCAATCAAACATGAAGTAGGCTTCCACCGCTTCATTGGCTTGAATCAGCTTCGGAGGCAGCAGAGTCGGCTGCGGGAACAGTTCGGCTAAAGGTAGATGACGATCATCCTTCGACGGTACGCCGGAAGGCGCATTTGAAGAATCCGCCGTGACAGTAGTCGAGATCGTTATCATGAACAGCGCACACAGAAGACAGAGGAAAGTTAATAGATTTCCTGAGCGTCTCATGCGAGGAACTCCTTACATCATAGGTTTATCGCTTCGGCAAGAATCTATTAAATTTTAATCAAGGTTCAGGCTCAGAATCAAGGCTCGCCTCTCATCGAATGAGAGCCATTCTGACGGGCGCTGCTGAAGACAAGGCGTGAGATTTGAGGGACGGGTTACCTGGAAGCTGCCTCATGTGAGCGGCCCCACTTCCACGCCTGTATCAAGCAGTACCCCACGGCTCCCACAACTACAAGGCCCAGCCTGAAATAAGACTGCGCCGCCGTCTTGACCGGGCTCGAATACCAGAGGTATCCGGTAAAAAGTATTGTGAATGCACATAACCATTCTGCATGCCCCACCCATTTTGGTTTATCTACGGGGGCCTTCTGTCCGTTTGCAGAAGATCGCTCATTCGCTCTGGCGGGTGACGTTTTCATCCTTTACTCCTTTAATTTGATTGGTTGAAGGTACAGGCCGGGATAGCCTTGAGAAAATAGTTGGCCGGGATGGGTAGATGCCTGAATGCCGCGATGAGGACGGGCAGGGCTCCTATCTAGGATATAACGGGAAGCCTGATTTTGAATAGAGGGCTTTCTCTGAAAAGCGACATCAATCCCGCTCAGACCTGTTTCGTCGCTAAAAACTCAAGCTGAGTTCTTTGAAATTGCGCTATGAATAAAGATGAAAGAGAAGCTGCGTCGCGCTCCCGTTCGGTGCGTAGTCGGATGAGGTCTTCCGAGACTAAATGCGCCTCGTCATCTTGTTTCTCGCTTCAGCCTTTCAAGCTCCGTCCTCAGCTGAGCGAGTGTTGAGTGTGCGGAGGCATCGGAAATCAGGTTTCTCATTTCTCGCGGATCATTTTGCAGGTCATAAAGCTCGTCCATCCCCTCCAATCCTACGTAATGAATGTATTTCCATCGCGTGGTGCGCACGGCCTGCCAACTGGGGGCGCGCGGCACAACTTTTTCCATGAAATACTCGGCCATAAACGATTCGCGCCACTTTGTATGGCGGTCGCGCAGCAACGGCACAAACGACTTTCCCTGAACTTCTTCCAGAGGCTCTGCGCCCGCGAGTTCGAGCAGCGTCGGCGCGACATCAATGTTCAGAGTCAGAGCGTCAACCGTCGTGCCCGCATTAACCGATCTCGGATAACGAATGATGAACGGCACGCGAATGGATTCCTCGTAAGCGAATCGTTTGGTGTCGAACTGACGATGTTCGCCCAGCAGATAGCCGTTATCGCTCGTGAAGATAATGATCGTATTCTCAAGCAGTCCCTTTCTTGTCAGCTCACCTAGCAACATTCCCACGCCATCATCTACGGCAGCCAGACAACGCATTTGGTCGCGGACTATCGAATCCGCATCCTGACCGCGCCCGCGCCGCGATTCAGGAGGCTCAGGCGTCACGCCTTCCAGTTGTGTCCAGTCCATGGGCTCGACCTGACGCCGCAGCACTGGCTTCCCGGACAGGTCGTCACTGGCAGAAGCGGGTGGGATGAATTCAGCTTCCCCGTACAGGGCTTCGTGTCGTCGGGCTGGCAGATACGGGGCGTGAACAGCCTTGTGCGACAGGTATAACATGAAGGGCTTGTTGTGAGAACGCTCGACAAACTCTAGGGCCCAGCGGTTAAGCCAATCCGTCATATAGCCATCGAGCTGCCGCTGCTCTCCATTGATATTTACAACAGGGTCTAGATAGACACCCTGTCCCTTGAAACTGATCCAATGATCGAAGCCGGGCCTGCGCGAATCATCCGGGCCCATGTGCCACTTGCCGATAAAAGCCGTTTCATAACCGGCTTCGCGTAAACGGCGCGGAAAGGTCATCAGCGTATGGCTGATGACATCCAATCCGATCTTGTCATTGTTAATGACGCCATGAGTATGCGCATATCGCCCGGTAAGGAAACTCGCACGGCTGGGCGAGCATAGCGGAGTCGTCGTAAAGAAGTTGCGGAACGACGCCCCTTCACGCGCGAGTCTGTCTATGTGAGGTGTCTTCGCAAGCCTGTTACCTGCCGCACCCAGTGAATCCCAGCGCTGATCGTCAGTAATGATGAAGATAATGTTTGGCTTGCGAGTCTGGCTCTTGACCGCCTGAACGTAGACGCTGAAGACGACGACTGTGGTGCAAAAAAGGAGCAGCGGCAAAATCGCCCTGCGCTTCAGACCAATTTCGGACGCATCCATGAAAGGCTCACGACTCATGCAAACGCGACTATTAACGCAAAGCCTTCTCATCTATCGATAAATAACTCCGAAAAACGCCATTATCGGAATCACAACTTTGAAGCAGAAAATCCCTCTCTCTTAATTCCCTTCTCCCGCCTCAGTTTATCGTTGTATGAAACCCTGTGAAACGCATATTCTAGGTGGCTGGTTGATCTGTCTCCCGGGGCACATTGAGCTTCTCGTGCCGGCACTTCTTCACCCCCTTCTCCATGCCTTCCGGGTAGTGCCAGCCTGAGCCTGCGCAGTCCGGGCACTTCGAGGCGTCTAAGCTCGGTGCAGTCTTCATGGTTTCATCCGGTAGTTCCCTGCCTTCCGCTCTTGCCTGGCGTTTATCCACTTTCCAGAGACGGCGGCGAAGGTGCTCTGCCAGAAATGAAGGCACGGAGGAGACCGTCGTACGCGCAGCGGCGATCTTCAATTCTGCGACGAGTACGTTGGCCAGTTCTTCCCAGCGTGCTGCTTCGGCTGAAGAAGATGCGCGTCCAGAGATTTCCTCTGTCGCCCTTTTCAACACGCCGACGAGGGGGGCGAAAGCCTCATCATCATCATCATACTCAGTATTAGTCTTAAAGAAAGTCTTAGGATCGCTGTAAGTGGTAGCATTATCAACGGTTTGACCCCCTCCACCTCCTACCAGTTTTTGGGTGGAGGGTCCCCCCAATTTCTGGCTGGAGGGGGGAGGTGGTTGGAGGGAGGTGGTAGGAGGGGGGAGGAAGGCCACCTCCTCTGGCAATCTCACTTCGTACATGGCCCCATCATTATCGCCCAGTTCCCACTTGATCTCGATCAAGCGCACGGCTTCCAGATGATGTATATGCGAGCGCAAAGTATTATGACTGACGCCAGCCCAATGCATGAGATCGCTCTGCCGGGCCTTAATCTCTCTCTGCGGAACCACCGCGCCGCGTGTGCGCAAGTACAGAGCGTCATACAGCTTTTTGCTTGTACCTTTGAAGAGGCCGCCAGGCATGGCATCCCGCGTGATCGAATTCGCTACGCGTGCGAAGTCGCGCGACGGGGCTATCGGCTTGGGAGATGCCTCACCTGGTTGGAGGGAGGTGGTAGGAGGTGGGAGGGGGGTGCTGGCCGCATAATCGTCATTGGCGGCGTAGATAGCATCGCCCTGTGGCTGCTCGCGGAACTTGGCGATCAGGCTTGAGCTTTCTTTGGACTTGTCGGGAGCTGGCGCTGTCTGACGGGCGACGATCTCACTTAGACCGCTTTGCAGCCCTCGTTTGCGTTTCTGGCTCATATTCGGATAACAACTCCTTGCTGAGTTTGAGGAAGTCGAAGCTGCCCGGCGCTGAGGCGTCAAACTCTATGATAGACTGACTGGCTGATGCCGCCTCTGCGAGCCGCACGTTCTTGTGAATGATGGTCTGAATCATCAGCCCGCCGAAGAACTCCGAGACTTCCGTTTTTACGTCGCGGTCCAGGTTCTGCCCGCGATTGAACATATTGAGCAGCCCGCGGATGACGATCTGGTCTTTCTCGTAGGCATCGCTCACGCGCGCTATCTGCCGCATGAGGTCTGTCAGGCCGTAGAGGGCGTAAAAGCCGCAATCCACGACGACTATCACCTCATCCGCCGCAACTATGGCATTCATGGTGGCGGTGCGCATCGCCGGCGGCGTGTCTATGATCACGTAGTCGTAATGGTTTTTGATCTGGCGCAATCTCAGCCGTAGAAGAGAATCGCGGTTGTGGCTTGCCTCAAGGCGATTCTCAAGGTCTGGCGAGATGGCGTTCGGGATCAAGTGTAGATTAGGCTTAATCTCTTTGATGTAGGCGCGCACGTCCGGCGCTTCGGCGGTCAGCATGTGGTATGCCGTGTGGGTTAGTTGACGTGGGTCAACCCCATAGGAGATGCCGAAATTCCCCTGCGAATCGAGGTCAATGCCCAGCACACGCTTGCCGTGATGTAGAGCAAGACAGGCAGAGAGGTTGACGGCCACAGTGGTTTTACCTGTCCCGCCTTTCGCATTGGCGAGCACGAGTACTTTCATAGCGGCATCCTTTCAAAGAGCGGCTCGAAAGCGGCGCATTTGCGAGGAAGTGCAATACAAGCCTTTGGGTATAAAAGCCCTGCAAAGCGCCGAAGATTATCCCTGCGGCTGCTTAAAGGCAGATACATAGCGCGACTTCCTTTATTGTGTTGAATCGGCCTGGTTTCAATGCCATCCCGCTGAAGCCTCAAAGATAGGTCAAACAAAAAGTCATGACTGCCGCTGATAAATCTACACACGGGCTGCGGAGGAACAGAGCGACCACGCCAAGACCGCCAGTAAATTGTGCCATCGCCATCGAAATAGCCGCCAATGTAAGCCCAAAGATATTGAGCGGGCAGAAGAGGGAAAGGCATCACCAAGGATTTACGCTGGACGATACCCCACTTTTGTAGAATCTTCACAAATCGGCTGCTGTGAATGGTTATACATACTTTCCCCTCGACCGTCGGCTTGATCGTCACAGGCGTTCCGAGTCCGCGCCGGAATTCGTTAAGATGGTCAATATCGGTTCCCTTGATTTCAATTTTGACAATATTGTGAGTGCGTCTGCCGTCGGCGGTGAACACGCATCCGTCCGCTGCTATGAAGCCCAGCCAATAGGCGTGCCAGTCGGACGAGGGAGATTCAAACCCTTCAAGATTCGTCGGTGGGGGGTAAAGCCGCCGCCCTTCATGCCTGGCGATCAATCCGTGCTTGCGGAGGTAATTACAAATAGTTTGCTGACACAGCCCAAAGTCATGCGCTATATCCTCTTGATTGCGATGCTTTTCGACATATTCAGCGCTCAGGAAATCTTTAGTCAAGAGTTTACGGATTCGCGCTGAGACATGATACGGGTTGTTAGCTCCCGCTCGGTCATAGACTTTGGCGTTGGCCAAAACGATAGTCTTCATGCGGCCTTGTCCCTCACTTTGAGCGCCATGGTCTCAGTGCGGCTGACGAGCTTCACTCGCTTGTCGAGCGGGTCAGGGAAGTAACGGATAACGCCGTCCTTAAGCAGTTCTGCCATCTTAAACCGGCTGATGCCCAGCAGATCGCGCGCCTCGCGTGTAGTTATCAGATCGGTCGGTTGATCTTCTCTCATAATCCGCCTCGCTCCTTTGATCGGCGACAATATAGGAAGGTTCAAAAGCTGTCAAGATAGTTTCAAGTAGGTAAAGAAGGGAACACGCCTTCACTGGATTATTTACGCACTACCTTCTAGTATTAGTTACACTGGTTGAAGAGAGCCCGGTTAATCTATTCGAAGACGCTGACAAGCTTGCTCTCAAGTCAATCTCGATTGTCGAAGGCTATGTCTGCGATCACAGAGAGGTTAAGACAGGCAGAGCAGACGAGACCGAAGCCGAAACTCCAAAGGTGAGTAGAGAAGAAAGGCGGAAAAGAAGTGATCGAAGAGGAAGCGTTTAAGTCCATCTTGTCCATCGCCCATCGCATTCTGGACGTGTATGGTCGTCATGAGACCTCAGACTCGTCGCGTGTCGTTTACACGGAGGGCGACCTCAACATAGGCTATGAGGACGGCGTGATCGAGATCATCTTCAGAGGCTCGCTGGTCTTTCGTTATGACCCGAAGGGTGAAATAACAGATTTCTACGAGGAGCATGGAGTCTGGATGGACGAGCTTGAGCGTGTATCCAGAAATATCTCTCGATCCTCTTCCGGCGTCGCCAACAAAAGGCCGTAAGGAGAGAGCGACGCAATGGCAAGTCTGCACTTTTCAAGAGTGCAGCACAGTATGAAAAGGGGATTTATACGCGTCGAAAATCATTGACACCTCTCCCGCAACGGCATATCTTCACACTGTTTTTGACAGTCTCTTTTCCGCTCGCGGCCATCCACGCCAGGCATAGGTAAAGATCATGACAGTCGGTCCCCTGAGCGCACTCGGCAACTTGGCCGCACAAGCATGAGACAATTATCTTGATGCAATGCGCCAGGGCGCTCAACTGTGCGAGCAGCACGGCATCACGATTTGAGTTGTTCCACAACCTCGAATGCCGGGGAAGAGTCGGCAGCTAAACATCTCACTAACTTCACGGAGGACTCAAATGAAACGATGTCCCACATGCCGCCGCACATACGCAGATAACGGATTAACTTATTGCCTGGATGATGGAGCACTCTTGTCCGCTCCTTATGACGATCAGGTCACGGAGTACATGTCGCACCCGCGCAGCAATAGTCTGCCGCCGACCATAGCTTCACCTTATCAAGCGCCGCCATCTTATCCATCATTACAGCCTCCGGTGCAGCCAAGACGCAAGTCCGGTTTCGCCAGGGTGTTCGGAGTAATCCTGGTCTTATTACTGGCAGGCGTAGGCATAGTCGCGCTCATCAAATCCCAGATGCCTTCCGCTTCTCTCACAACCGGGGCGTCAGAGCCGTCCGTGCAGGTAAGCCCTCAGCAGCTAGCCCCGACCAGAGACCTCGTGGCCACGCACAAAGCCAGACTCATCTCGGCTATTCGACTGGCCGATCAGGCTGAAATCGAATCACAGCGAACCCTCGACCCGCGCCCGCTCTACAACGTCTATCAGGGAGAGGCTCTCAAGTCCGAGCTGGCACAAATTCAGAGCTTGAAATCCAACGGAGTCTTTGTCGACTCACGTCTTGAGAAACAGCAGTTCCAGTCCTTCAAGGTCAGTGATGACGAGAAACACGCTGAGGTGCGTGTGGTCGAGACTTGGAGTTCTACTGTCTACTCGCTTTCGACACAGGAGTGCCTCAATCGTATTCCGCGACACGATGCTCCGCAGACTATTCTTCTCGAACATGGAGAAAACGGTTGGTTAGTCGATGCCATCAATCATGATCGCACCGGCTCAGACATAGAGCCTGTCCCCTGCAACACCAGCGCCCCTTAAAACAGCGCCTAACAACTCCTTCAACCCGACGCCTCAATCGCGTCGCTTTTATCCTTCTCTTTATCACATAATGTTGAAGGCTCTGCTCGCGCGTCGTTTTGAGCGATAGACTTCTTGCGCGCCCCACATGAGCCAACCCTGTCAAGACGAGTTTTTGTGTTTCAACTAAGCTTCGGCATCAAGAGCGACCTGTCCGGCAGCCTCGTCGCAGGGCCTTTTCATCTTAGTGCTACAAAGCGCACGCCGACCAACATGACCTGTTCAGGTCTAATCAGGGACTCTAGATTCCTCTTACTGCCCGAACCTGGAACGATATTCAGCGGCATTGACGAAAGCATTGGCCAGGTCTCCGAGCGTGATCTCTCCGCTATCAAGTCGCTGCAAGTAATTCAAATACGCTCCGTCCGGATTCCTCGTGAAGAATCCATAATAGGCCGAGACCACCTGCGCCTCGTGCGCATACTTATGACTGACTTCCTGCCGCTCTGAGATTTCCCTGTAGACCTGTGCTCGCGTCCTGGTGTTCGTCTCCAGCGCCGTAATCCATCCTTGCCTCACACTGGCAGGAATCTCTGCCGCCACGCCTGCCGTCTGCAACAGTGTGTCCACATACTGCCCATTGTTGAGCACGTTGTAGCGAGAGGCGAACTCCCCTCTGGTGATGATCTCGTTGACCAAATCCTGTTTGTTGAGTTCCAGCTGCTCTGCGGTGAGGAATCCGCTGACGAAGGCCAGGTCTCCCACTTCATCGTAGCGAAGGATTCTGCCCAGTCCCGTGCGATAGAGTCTGATGACGAAGAACTGGCGGTCGAAGAACTCACCTGAGCGGAGGAATCCATCGCCAGCGACGGTGACACGATCGCAGGGAGGAGGAGGCTGCCCCGGCTGGCCGCATTGATCTATCCTTGTCGTCCAGCCCTGCCACCCGGCGGGGTCAGGCTCGCGGCTCAGTAAATCAACATAAAGCTGGCGGACGAAGAAGCGGGTATCGTCGATCGGATTGGCTGCGCCCGGCGTGGTGTCGTTGTCCTGGATGGTGATCGGAACATTGACGTTCTGACCGAGCGGCACTCCGATGGGATTGGTCAAGGTGAGCATGAAAGTTTCAGCACCCTCGACGTAGACATCATCAACCACGCTCAGGGTGAACTGCTTGGTAGTCTCACCGGCGGCGAAGCGCAGTGTGCCGACCGCGATGTGATAGTCGCACTTACGCGAGGCGACGCCTGTGGATTGGCCCGCTGTGTTGGGGTCGCACCTGAAGTTGGCGTCCGTCGCATCGCTGGTGAAATACTTGACTGATGCAGGGTCGGCGGTGCTGCCGCTGCGCGTGACTGTGATGTTGAGGAAGCCCGCGCCTTCCGACACGGCGTAGCTGGCCTGGCCGAATTGAATCGTCTGCGGAATATCATCGTCGAGGATTGTTCCCGTACCCAGCCCGTCCGCGACGAGGGCGTTGACCGGAGTTGTGAGACTGATAAAGAAAAGCTCATTGGATTCGACCTCGGTATCGCCGTTAATCTGTATGGGGATGAGCTTGGTCGTCTCGCCGGGGGCGAAGGTCAATGTGCCGGATGCAGGCTGGTAACTGCTGGCGAACGATGGAAGCAGAGATACCGTGGAGTAGCGCACCGTCACGGTCTGGCTTGAAGCCGCCGACAGGCTCACGGTGAACATCGCACTGCCGGTTACTCCGGCATCTCCCTCCGTGATCGTCGCATCATTGATCGAGACGCTCGGAAGGGAGGTCGCCGCGCCGATGCACCCGTTGAGCAGGATGGTGATACTGTTGCCGGTGAGGTTTGCCACCGCCATATCACTACGACCGTCGTTGTCATAGTCTCCAACCGCAACGCCTATAGGATTGATGCCCGTAGGGTAATAGGCTGGCCCTATGAAAGTGCCCGTGCCTGTGCCCTGCAAGATGGAGACCAGATTGAGCGTGTAATTGGGGACTGCCAGGTCTGTCTTACCGTCGCCGTTGAAATCTCCGACTTCCAGGTCAAAGGGGTTTCCTCCGACGATATAGCCGGAGGGCGAGCCGAACGTGCCTGTGCCGCTGCCTAAAAGAATCGTGACCCTGCTAGAGTTGCGGTTCGCCACCGCCAGGTCGGCTTTACCGTCCGCGTTGAAGTCTCCTGTGACGACCGCCTCAGGGGTCTGACCGGCGGCGAAGTTGGTGGGCCCACTAAAGCTGCCCGTGCCCGTCCCCAAGAGGATTGAGATGACAGACCCTGAGCTACCCACGGCCAGGTCTGTCTTGCCGTCGGCGTTGAAGTCTCCTGTGACGAGCCCGGCAGGAGCCTGAGCCGTAGCGAAGCTGGTGGGCCCACCGAAGCCGCCCGTCCCGTCACCCAAGTAGATAGAGACGTTATTCGCGCCCGCATTCGCTACCGCCAGGTCGCTTTTACCATCCGCGTTGAAGTCCGCGACGGTGACGCCGTACGGGATTGACCCGGCGCTCAATACTGTCGGCCCGGTGAAGCCGCCCGCGCCCGTCCCCAGAAAAACAGCGACGCCATTAGGAGATTGCGTCGTGACCGCCACGTCACGCTTGCCGTCGTTGTTGAAGTCTCCGGCGGCCATCCCGTCTGGAAATCCTGTGAAAGCAAAATTGGTTGGCCCGGAAAAAGTGCCCTGTCCCGTCCCTAGAAAAACACCGACGCTGTTGCTTTGCAGGGCGGCGATGTCAATCTTCCCGTCACTATTAAAGTCTCCGTGGACGATGACCCTGGGCGCGAACGAGAGGAGCTTGCCGGAGCCGGAAAAAGCGCCGCCGGGGGTTGCCAGCAGGATTGCGACTTCGCCGTTATCATTGAGATTGTCCCCGATATTAGCCACCGCCAGATCGCTTTTCGTATCGCCGTTGAGGTCTGCTGCGGCGATGAAGTAGGGCGTACGCCCGGCGTTATAGTTCGTGCGCTGGCCGAAACTGCCATCGCCGTTGCCATGAAGGATAGAGACGTGACCGCTGCTATTCAAACTATCGCCGCTAATGGCTAAGGCTAAATCGGTCTTTCCGTCGCCGTTGAAATCGCCTGCGACCACAGACCTCGCAGTAAGCTCTAAAGTAATGTTAGTGGCCGGATTGAAACTGCCCGTCCCTGTGCCCAGAAGAATTGAAAGGTTTGTATTGCCGCTGGTCGCCACTGCCAGATCGAGCGCAGTGTCATTATTGAAGTAACCCGCGACCAGAGAGAAAGAGAGCCCGCCTATGGCAAAGTAGCTGGGCGCGCCGAATGTGCCCGTCCCTGTCCCGAGCAGGACCGCAACGCGATAGTCGCTGCCAATGGCGGCGGCGGCGGCCAGATCGCTCTTCCCGTCGCCGTTGAAATCCCCGACGATGACCGCCTTGGGGTCTGCGTTGAGCGAGATGATGGAGGGCGTGCCGAATGTGCCCGTCCCCGTGCCGAGCAAGATCGTGAGACGCAAGGTCTGGTCTGCCACCACGACCAGGTCTGTCTTCGAGTCGTTATTAAAATCTCCGGTCGCCATAAAAATGGGGTTGGCAAAAACGGTGATGCCGGGCTGTGCGACGAAACTGCCAGTGCCCGTCCCGAGCAGGATTAAAACGGCGTCCGGGTCATCCTTGCCCACCGCCAGGTCCATCTTCCCGTCACCATTGAAGTCTGCGGCCACGACAGAGTAAGGCTGCGTACCGATGGCAAAATCGGTCGGCGCGGAAAAGTTGCCGTCGCCTGTTCCGAGCAGGATGGAGATGTTGGCAGAAGACTGGTTGGCGACGGCCAGGTCGTTCTTCCCGTCGCCATTGAAGTCTGCGATGGCGATGGCGCGCGGAGCCCTCCCCGTCGTATAAGTCCGTGCGAGGGTAAAGACAGACCCTTCGCAGGCAGCGAAAGCGCGCAGGCTCTCGCCGGAATAAACCAGCGCGACGAAGAGCACCAGCATCCGAACCGATAGCCGCGAGCGGAGTGTTCTTTGATAAAACACGGGGTTATTCAAGCCTTTCTAATCAAGGGCGGAGCATCGCCTGAGATGTCTCAAATCCCTGTCCGCACATCGGGCAGGAGAAGGCGCAGGGTGAATTCCTACAGCGCCGAGGCGATACACAGCAGTTATTAAATTTTGGCCGGGAATAAAGAAGAAACAGCAGCCAGGGGGATGAAATACAAATCATTTCCGGTCAGATATCCGGCCTTTGGCATCCGTCGAACAACGACCTGAGAGTAAGGTCTTTCAGAGAGACTAATCCCGCCGTTGTCGAACCAGGCTTAGATTAGCCAAAGCTCGCCGGCGTTGCCAGTTTCGGCCTCTCTTTTAAGGATTTTACGGATTATTTTGTAAAGGCCCGTGGCTGCGGGGAAGGCGAATTGTCGCCTGCCTCTGATTGAATTGCAGCCTGCTGTGACCGTTGATTCGGGGCTCGCAGTATGGGCTCTGTCTGGAGGGGTAAACGCGCACGAGGCATATCCGACCTTGAGTGAATAAATGGGCCGGGGCGATCATTCTGTCGCTCCGGCGCTCTCAAGCAGTTGGATGATCTCGGGGCATCCTTTCAAGAGCGCCATTTCCAGGGGCGTCCACCCGTCATTGTTTTTCGCGTTCACGTCTGCGCCGCGTGCCATGAGCAGTTGAGCCATTTTCAAAGAGCCGAGCGCGCTCATTAAAGGCGTGCCGCCCTTGTTGTCTTTGGCGTTCACCTCTGCGCCCCTATCAAGCAGGGCCTCGACGAGAGGGAAGCTGTTGCTTCCCGCCGCGTCCATCAGCGGCGTCACCCCGTCGTTATCCCTCACGTCAACATTGGCGTATTTCGGCAATAACAGATTGAACGTCGCTAAGTCAGCACGCTCCGCCGCCCGGTGTAGGGGCGTCGCCCCGCGAAAGCGATCTTTAGCCTCGGCGTTAGCGCCCTTTTCCAGCAGCAGCGCGAGCACCTTCGCCTCCCTGGATTCAACCGCGTGCATTAAGGGGGTATTCCCCGACTCATCAGTGGCGTTCATGTCTGCCCCGGCATTGAGCAGCATTTCGACAATCTCTTCATCTCCCTTGATCGCGGACACCATTAAAGGTGTGAAGCTGGATGATGCGCCTTTCGCGTTCGGGTCTGCGCCGCCCGATAGAAGCTGTGCGACCCTGGCGGTATCGCTGCTGCGGACAGCCTGCATCAATGCCTCCGCATTCTGCGCCGCGCTTTCCCGATCAATCTGCTGCGCCGAAGAGCGCTTCCCCCTATCAACGGCGGTCGAGTTGGTCGTGCAGCCCGTCAGGACTAAAAGCCCCAGGAGCAATGATAAAATCCTGGCCGGTTGATATAGCATCTGGGTTCTGCCCCCGGAATTAAGTTCCGCCCACCCTCTACTACTGCCCATTTGATGAATCCGGGACGGGCTGACGCACGTAGAGCGAGCCTTTATTCTTTGCAGTACTTTTTATCAATGCCCTGCCGCAATAGCGCCAGCACGTCCGGCCTGTACTGTGCAGAGGCATTGAAAAAGCTCGTGATGTCTCCCAGAAAGATACCGTCCGCGCCTGCTCTCGCTTTGAGGCCGGGAAAGTTCGTCACCAGCAGGCGATAGATGGGAGCGTCGGCGTTGATGAGATAATCCTGTTGCTGTTGTCTACGGGCAATGATGAAGGCCTTGACAAAGAGACGACAAAGCTGATGCTTCTCTTCGTCGCTGAGCTGACGCGAAGTGTCCCTGACCTTCATCTCTTTGAGATAGCTGACGACGGGCCTCTCCGTTTTGTTCGGGAGTCGAAAAGACTCTTGAGCGCAGACGGTGGATGCGCAGAAGAGCAGCGTCAGTCGTAATAGGATGGCTCTCATGGTTGCTTGTACCTCCTCGTCCGGGCCCAACTGCGTGTATGGTCGCGCCCCGTCCAGGTATTCCACCCGTGATCCGGGCGGGCGAGCACGGGTTTATCTACCCTCACTTCTCCCACGGCTCCCGTCACTTTGATGTCGGGTCGCTTCTCCTTGAGCATCCACTGAAGGTGGCTCGCCATGGCATCCGTGCTGCACCCCCAGAAGGTTATCTCGCCGTTCTCGGCAATGTTAATACTTCCGCTGAGAATTTTCTCGGCCAGATATTCGACCGTCGTCGCCCCGTACACCCTATTTGTCCACTTGCCGTTCTGCTCCTCAAAGTAACTGAGGAAATCTGTCGCCGAACCGTTCCAGGCTGCATTGCCCGGATTCGCTATGTAAACCCCGTGGTTGAACTGGTCATGAGCGACCATCCCGCGAGCCGTCGCGTGACCGATGAAGTTCAGAGAGTTGATCGCGCCCACGCGTGCCGAGAGCCTTTCCGCCTCGCTCAGCATGTCTATCCCGTAATCGAAAGTTCCCTGAAAGTTGACATTGCCATTGGTCATATCGCGCGCGCGGTTGACGAAGGATTCGTTGCCGGAATGCAGCGCCTCATACTCCGCCGTGTACTTGCCGTAAACGGCGACCGTGACCATGGGCGGGGCCGCCGTTTGCGGCGTGCCGCTTGAGCCGACCGTCGGCGGATAGGTGATAAAGGGCAGGCCCAGGATATGACCTGTCATGGGCGATGTGCCTCCCCACCCGAGCAGTGCGCCCAGTAGACCGAAACCGAAGGAGAAGATGCCTCCCAGGCTCCCGCTCAGCCAGCCTCCGCCGGGCCCTGTCGGCGGAAACCCCGGCGGCCTGTACGTCACCGTGGTTTCATCCGTCCCAGAAGGGTCGAGGCAGTTGATCGGATCATTACCACAATAGGCATAGAGGTTGAGGCTCTGCGGATTCGAGAGGCTCGCGGCGTCCATGCCAATCGAGTCTACCTGCGTGAAGCGACCCTGCGAGGAATCATAAAAGCGACTCGACGCGTAGTCCAGACCTGTCCCAGAGCTTCTCTCGTAACTCGTAAAGCGACGGCTGATCGCGCCCGTCGATTCGCCGTCGAGCGCGACGCCGAAGGGCAGCGTCGTCTGCTCGAACGATGTTGCCGTCGCAGGGTTGCTGATGATGCGCGCTCCCAGGCGATCCTGGTGATGGAATTGCAGCGTCTCTACGCCTGGGCCAGCCTCTTGTGTCGCCAGCAGATTGCTGCCCAGGTAGAAATAGTTTTTCGCCCAGATGGGGGTCGAAGGAGTCGTCTCATTCTCGACGTATTCGGCCAGGACGCCCTCCGCGCCCCAGACGTAATAGGTGCGCAGGCTGGAAGCTTCGTTACCATACTGCGTCATCAGCCTGCGCCGCGAATAGCCGTAAGTGTAGCTCTCGACCGTCTGATTATTATCATCCTTAACTTTGACGAGGCGTCCGGCGGCATCGTATTGAAAACGCTGCCAGAGGCCGTCCGGCCTTTGCGCCCTCGTCAGGTTGCCCGCCTCGTCATACTGGAAACCGGCGGTCGTGATGTGATTGGTCGCCGCGTCAAAGGAGAGGGAAGCGAATCCATCGCTCGGCACGGGGCTCGCGCTGCTCGTGGCCGAAGCCTCGTTCGAGTAGCCGGAATCGCCCGAAGGGTTGACGGCTCGCACGCGGTAATAGTAGAGCGTAGAGGCAGAGAGCCCGGCAGAATCCGTGTAGCCGGTCGCGTTGACTCCGACGGTCGCCACCTGTGCATACATGCCGTTGGCTCCTGTCTTGCGCTCGATCTTAAACCCGTCCTCATCCGCGCTGTTATCCGTCCAGCTCAGGCTGATTTGTGAATTGGAGAGGGCAGCGGCGGCGAGCGCGGTCGGAGAAGACGGAGGCGTTGCCGGGCCATTAGTTGCGCTCGCGCCTCTCAAGCGTTGGCGTAGCTGGTCTATGTGCACGGCCCGCACTGACACACCGGGCAGGCTTGGATCGGTGTAAGGCGAAGTCGGAGAGCCCAGGGCGGTGAGCGCTTGATCTAAGCCGCTGCGAAGCTCCTGTATATCTACGGCCCTGATCGCCGTCCCCGCAGGCGAAGCGTTCGTCCAGGGAAAGGCGGCCAGGCCGCCAGCCGTGCGCAGGGCATTGATCGCCTGGCGCAAGTCCGTCAAGTGCTGCGCCCGTATGAGACTCGCTCCGGCTGATAACTGGTTATCTGCGAAGACGACGGTTGTCGCCACGGGAACATTGCTGTAGGCGGAGGAGCCGCCCCCAGTGTAAATCGCGCGGACGCGATACAGATAGGCGACGCCGCCGCTCACGCTGTTGTCCTGATAAGTCGTCGCCGTCGTGGTCGAGAGCGGAGTGTATGGGCCCGAAATGTTTTGGCTGCGCTGAAGCTCGTAACGGTCAACTGCGCCTGGGGCGGCTGTCCAGCTCAGGTTGACCTGCGAGGCCGAGACATTTGCGACAGAGAGGTTGATGGGCCCGGACTGAGGCTCTGGCTTGAGCGTCGCGGAATCTTTAGCGCGGCTCGCAGCAGCGCCCTCCGAAGCGCTTCCCCCGGGCCCCCAGAGCGTGAGCGGAGAATCCGAGAGGGAGGGCGAAGGGTTCTCCCCCAGGGATTCACGCAAAGCCTCCGGGAGCGCCGGATTCAAATTCAAAGCCAGCTCCTGCGTGGGCCCATTCATTTGCAGCCCCTCGGGCGCATCCAGGCTCGCCGTGTGGCCCACAGCCGACACGTTGCGGCGATTGCCGTATCGGTCATAGGTATATGTTTGTGTCCAGATGGGCGCGGCGGGCGGCCCGCCACTGGCCTGTGCGAGTCGTCCTAAAGCATCGTAGCTGTAGCTGCGGTCTCTATTGTGGTCGCGGTTATTAAGTATTTGCGTCAACTGCCCTGTGACCCCGCTCGTCGTGTTGGGGCGCAAGTACCCGTATTCAAGATTCAGCAGAGTGTTCTCGGGCGTCTCAGCTCCGCGAACGACCTTCTGGCTCGCCAGCAGACCCGTCAACGGATCATAGCCATAGTTCTCCGTGATCTGGTTCGTCCCTCCCGGCCCGACCTTCAGTGAAGTCGTGCGACTCGACGCGTTGTAAGTGATTTGAGAGGCATAGTCCGTCCCATTCACCTTCACGCCGCGAAGGCGGCTGGCCGTATCGAAGTCCTGGTGAAATTCTTTCGGCGTCGCAGTGCCGGACCCGTATTGCTGCGGGTAGTAGATATCCGTCAGCCTGTTCAGACTATCGTATGAGTAGCGCGTGACCATCGGGTAAGCGGGGCGATTTAGAAACGTGAGCTTTCTCTCCGTGCGCCGCCCTTCCGCGTCTTCGTACTTAAACTCTTCCGTACTGACACCCTCGGTCGTAATGCTCCTGGGGCGTGCCGTGTCCCCGCCCGTCATATACGTAAAGCTGATCTTCGGAGCAGCCAGGACGTTTGGATTGCCCTGCGTATCGTAGGAGATAGATTGCAGGCGGTTGAGAGGATCGGGCAGGTTGTCGGCATTCAGGTAGGAGATGATTGTCTTCACTCCGAGTGAATCCGTCCGACTCACCAGATTAGAACGCTCGTCATAGCTGAAGACATCGCTCCAAGTGGCCGTGCCGGAGGTGATGCGAATCCCGTTATCGTCGAGCGTCGCACTCCTTTCGGCAAGCTTCTGGTGCGTCAGCCTGCCTAGAGAATCGTACTTGAACAGACGCCTCTGATCCCCCTGCGTGACGAGCGTCAAATTGCCGAGCGTGTCATACTGGTAAGTGGTCAGCAGTCCGTCGGCTGAGACAGAGCCGTTCCCGTCAGGCTTGGGCTCGATCATTTCCACCAGCCGCCCGTCGGCGTCCATGCGCCCCCAGCGCTGGCGTCCCCATGCATCCGTGCTCTTTATGGTCTGGCCCGGCTCAACCGAAGCGCCTGCGGGGCGCGCAGCCTCGTTGTAGTCCGTCTTCGTCATACTCCCGTCGGGCATAACTACTTTTGTCAGACGCCCGAGCGCATCGTAGAAGTTCTCCCCCCACTTAATCTGATTAGCACTCGTGCCGCTGCGGTATGGACGGGACTTCTGCCACACCCTGCCGAAGATGTCATATCTGGTTTTGACGACATCCCAGCTATTGGAATCGGCCAGGGCTTCTTCAAGAATGACCTGCCCGAGGCCGTTCATCGTGCTCTTGTTTTTGGCCGCCACGCTGCCAGCCGCGTCATAAGTGGTCTGCGTAAAGGTGAGCGCCGTATCATCGAAAGTGAAGGTCGTGCTTGCGCCGGTCGCCGTCGTAACTCTCACGGGACGCCAGGTGTCGGTTGAGTATTTGCCGGTCGTCGTGCGCGACATCGCGTCCGTCGAGGTCAGCTCAAGCCCCGTATTAAAGTCGTAAGTTTTGCCCAGTGTGAGGCCAGCCGTAGAGTTCGGGTCTGTTTCGCCGACACGGAGCGTGGTCGGATAGGCAAATTGAGTGTCGAGGGTATAGCTGAAGTTTCGCTGTCTCTCGCCGGGGCTCACAATCTTCACGACGTTGCCCGTGATGTCATAGAAGAATTTGGAAGCGATCGGCCCGGCGTGATTGGGTGCATCCGTGTAGGTCACGATGCCGGTCAAGTTGCCCCTCGTCCAGACAGACATAGTAGTCGAGTAGTAGCCCCAGAAATACGGGTCGTAAGTGCCCGAATTGTGTTGCGTCACGCCGACGGTTCTGACCATGTCGCTCGTGAACGGAGCGTTGGGATCATAAGGGCCCACGTTATAATGATCGTACTCGTATTCGACGCAGGATACTCTGGAATCATCTGAGGAGAGCACCTCTTCGGAGGTGACGAGGCCGAGGATGAGCGGGCGCGGCCAATTGATGGTCGCGGCGGAGATTATATTCTGGTAGGTGCGGCGCACCTTGCGTAGCAGCTCGTTATTGAAGCCGTACTGGCTCAGCTCGTAGACCTGATTATATTGGTTGGTTCCGTAATCGTAGACCGCCGTCGTCGTCTGGTTACGCTCATCCGTGCGACTCGTCCGCTGAAGACGAAAGACGCCCGTATAGCCTGGCTCCCAGACGGCTGTTCCGGTTTGCAGCACGACGTTATTACTGTCCAGCCTTTCCTCGCGGTAGACCAGCCCGTCATCCAATTGTCCCGGATGGTGATAGGCATACTGGACGGCCTTCGTTTGATCGGGCAGCGTGACGGTAGTGGTGCGCGTCGTGGCATCTTTTTGGAAGTTGTAGCTGGTAACGACCGCGCCCGTATCGCTGCTGTCCCAGCTCTCCGTCACGGTCGTGTAAGCGGGCGCGTCCGCGAGGCTGTCATCACGCGTCAATGGATAGTTATAAACAGTCTCTTTCGTCACGGAGCCGGTCGAGATGATTCCCTGTTCGTTGAGCGGGGCATTCGAGAAGGTCATCCCGCGCTGCTCGCTGACCTTCCTAATCATCCCGTAAGATGAATATGAGTCCGTATCGCCGAACCAGTATCCGGTTCCCATTCCGGGATAATAGATGGCGTTGAGGACGGGCACACTGACGGGCGGCGGAGTCCGCACGACCGGCGTCAGACCGTTGAACCCGTAATCGAGCGCGAGCGTCTTATAGGTGAGCCTGACCAAAGTCCGAACCGTAGTGTTCCCGTCGTCGTCTTTAACGCCCGCCGCCGTAATCGCCGTCAACAGGCCGTTCGTCTCGTAATGAAATGTGACGACGCGACCGAGCGTGTCCTTCATGGTTTTGATTCTGAAGTTCTCGTAAGTGATCAGAATCAGGTTGCCGTTGGAATCGAAGATGCTGACCGGATAGAGGTTATAGACATTGGCCTGAGCATTGGGGTCTTGTTTGCCCGAATAAGCGATGATCGTTCCGTTCGGGTAATAGACCTTCGCCACAGTGCTCACCTCCGGCGTCCCGAGCCCTTTGGTCTGGCAGACATACTTGATGAATGAGCCGTCTGTGGTCTCTGCGGTGAAAATTTTACTGCCATCGCTCATGTCCGTCGTGAGCCATCCGGTGAAGCTGTGTCGCGTGCCGTCGCTTTCGATGATGATCGCGCCGCTGTCAATCATGTTGACGACCTTGCTGAGCCCGAAAGACCATCCGAGGGCGACCGGGTCCTGGTCTATATCAAGCGTGATGTTGGTATCCGTTCTGCTCCAGATGCGACTGCGATAGACAAGGCTCAGGTCCAGGTCCAGACCGCGACCGGGGAGCGAGACGATGGGTGCGGTCAGATTAAAGTTGCCGCTCGTCGCCCCGCCGATGATGCTGCGACCCGGAGTATTGCCGCGCTCGTTTGCAGGGGAGTAGGCCCATCCGGCGTTGCTGTTATTCCAACCATACGGGTCGCCGTACATGCCTGACTGAATGGCAGCGAGCGAGAGCGCGCCGGGCGCGGGCGTCGCGCGCTTTCCGAAAGCATCAGGAGCGATGCGCGCGGCACGGCTATGATGTGAGCTTTTGATCTCTCTGCGGCTCTGCTCGGCTGCGGTCGAGGAAACCAGCGGGAAATCCTGCGATGATATTTTCCTCATCCTGTTGTTTTCAGGAGCGCCCTCCTGCCTGGCCGTCCCTTTTACTTTGATGACGGAGTGAGCTGTGCGCCCGGCCCCCTCGACCGTCACATGATATGTTCCTTCGACATCGGCTCTGAATTCTCCGTTGGCAGAGATGGCGACCTTCGAGTCATTGCTTCTGCCGTCTATCTGCCACTTGAAGTCCACGCCGCCAACCGGAACATCATTGCTGTTGTAAGCGATGGCGGATAAGAAGTAGGGCTCGCCGGTCTGAAGCGTTATTTTGTTCGGGAACAGTTCTATCCTGACCACGCGCCGCTCGCGCTCTTCCTGTTTCTCTTGAGCCGCAGGCCCAGTCCGCCCCCTGTTCAAAAGGAGGTCGAGGGTGGATTTCAAGCCGCCGGACTGTAACCAGAAGCCCAGGCTGATGCGCAGCTCGGATGCCAGCCCCTTCACAACCACAGGGGCCGCAGGCGTAGAGGAAGAGAGCAGCGCTGTCAATAAACAGATAGATAGCCATGCCTTCAAGCGTCGTCCAGACGGTTTGACCCGCCGCGATAAGGAATGGCTTCGCCGTGGCTGCGGCCTGAAGGGACGCGCCGACTTGAAGTGACGTGTACTGATCTGCGTTTCGTTTGAGGAAGGGGTACGCATAATTCTTGAAGTTTCTCAGACCATTGAGGTGTTGTTCTTCGGCGCTCACGGCTTGACGAGCGCCGGGCCGGTGCGATGACAGGGGGCATGGGAGAACGCCTCAGCCGCGCCCGTGCTGGTTGGCTGAATCGCCGTCGCTGGAAATTCACTGCAAGCTGAGCAGCACCAGAACCTCCCCGACTCCGCTCTCCAAAGGCTCAAGGGCTTTGCCGATCAAGGTTCCCGGACGATGTATCTGCGCCCCGCCCAGGCTTAAGGGCTCAGACTTCATGGCGAGGCCCTCCCTGTCGCTCGTCACCAGCAGGTCTCCGATATGAATGGGCGCGCGCGTGGCGTCCACCTTGACTTTCACTCTGCCGGTCGTCGCAACAAGCACCCTGTCCGGCGCACCGACACCCAGCACCAGCCCAGGCTGTGCGGAGACAACGCCCGCGACTTTAATATCGTAAGCCTGTGAAGAGGCCACCACCTGATTTGACTTCAGCGGATTGAGGACGACGACCGTACCGGCTGGCATGAGGTGCGCGGCTGGAACCCATTCGGCCACGTCCTGGTACTTGGCCGCGATATTACCCATTACGGTCACGTTGCCGGGGAAGGTGAAGTCGCCGCCGCCTGTGTTCTGGGCGAACTGTCCCGCCGAGATGTTCGCGGCTGAAAGAGTCGAGCCGGAGGTTGAGCTGTTGATGATGACTTTCTTGCTCGTCGCATCGAAAGAGATGCTGGTTCCGCCCGTCCCTTCAAAGCGCAGCGAGTCGTTGTTGGAAGAGGCCGCGAACTGCGTCGTCCCAGCCGCGTTAGCTATCTGCTTGAAGATCGGCTGAGAGGAGCCTGTATCAATGTTGTTGAGTGTGATGGAACCGCCAGCGCCGAGCGTCACCGCTCCGCCGCCGGAGATGCCTGTCCCGGCTGCAATCGTCACGGAGGTGTTTCCCTGCACAGCCGTCCCCGCCGTCGAACCGTAGCTGACGGAGACGCTGTCAGCCGCGACTGAAAGGCCCGTCCCGGCTCCTAAGTCGAGCGTGACCGCGCCGCTCGTCCCGCCTCCCGTCAGACCTGCGCCCGCCGTCACACCCGTAATCGTTCCGCCGCCGCCGCCCGCGTTCAGGAGGACTCCGTTCTGATAGATGGCCGTGGCATTGATCGCCCCGTTGACATCCAGCTTATAGGCGGGATTTGTCGTGCCGATACCGATATTGCCAGCCTTCGTAATCCTCATCCGCTCTGCGAATGTCCCGCCATTCGCAGTCCAGAAGTTGAGATAACCGCTGTTGGCCGCTCCGTCCGTGTAAGCGAAAATGCCTCCCAAGCGCAGATCGTTGATACTCTCGGCTCCGGCTCCTTTATTGGCGAACGTGACGCCGCCGATGCCTCCGCTCGTCACATTGTTGGAGAGCACCAGCCCCGAATACGCCCCGCCATTACTGAAGATTTCCAGAGCGTTCCAGTTTTGATTGTTATAGGTGGAGTAGAGGTTGGTGTGCGCGTTCGCCTCGCCGAATATGGATTTGATATTCGAGCCGTAAACCGTGAGCTTGTCGTAGGGCGTGGCCGTTCCGATACCGACGTTGCCTGTATTCGTATTGTTGATGTTCGACCCGTTGGTCGACCATTGGGCCATCGCTCTGGTGGAATGCCCGACTACGATCATCAAGGAGAGGATGATAAAGACAGGCATCAATGTTAATGAGAAGCGGCGTTTGGGTTGCTCGATTCTATGCATGTTGATCTTCTTTTCTTTCTGAAAGGGGGTCGCGTGACGGTCATGGATTGCGGGTAACATCGGAGATAAGGGTCGGCGTATCATGAGACATCAACTCCTAATGATTTTGAGGCCGCTGCGGCTTTCGCGCCGAGGCGTGAAGCTCAAAGGGCGATACACCTTCTGTGCAAGAAGATGTGCGGCAGCGGCTCTGTTGTTTTCAGGCTTCGTCTTTACCGTCAGGCACACAGACGAAGCTTTTCGATTTCGAGCGTCAATGCAAAGGAGTAAAGAGAGTGTGTGGACAGCCCGCTATACGAAGTCAGCCAGGGAAAGCATTACTGCCGTTCGATGGAGGATTGAGCATAGGAGGAGTAGGACACTGCAATTTTCTCGTCGTTCTATAAAGGGAAAGCCGCCGGCGTGAGGCTTTTGAAGAGTGAGTCGCACGCGGGCGAATGATGTCGAGCGGAGGCAGAGTAAAGGGAGAAGCAACGGGTGTCAATAAAATTCTGCGTCGGACAGTGAGGTTTTATTTCTGGGAGAATATCGTCGAACAATCCCGGCGTCCGAACAACTACGTAAACGACCGGCAGCGCCGCCCTGATGGGAGAGCGGCGTCAGGCTATCAACCTCGCGGGTCTTACTTCAACAGGCCGCCGGCCAGTGCCAGCAGCCCCTGGGCCTGCTGCTGTTCACCCTTTAACTTGAGCACTTCCGCCAGCGTGGCCTCCATGTCCATCGCCGCCAGTTTCGGCATGGATGGCCCGAACCCGTATTCGACCCCCCTCATTTTCAACAGGAACTCGCGCCCCACCACTCCGATCGTCACCTTCTGTCGCCAGATGACCCTGGCCAGCGCCTCCGTCGTCTGATTATTAAACTCACGCACGGCTTCCGCCAGCGCCGATACCATCTGGACACGATCAAAACGCGCATATTGAATGGCGGCGTTGAGCATGAGATATGGCTTGCGCGCGTCTTCGACGCTGCGGGCCGCTTTGAGTGCTGCGCTCAGCGCCTCATCTGCGTGCTGCATATCACCCGCTTCAGCGCTCGCATAGGCTATGCCCAGCCAGAGCACCGCGCTTTCCACTCCGAGCGGCAGCTTGCCGGCTATCTTCTCCGCCTCGGCCAGAGACGTATTGCCCTTGTCGAGCAATCTGGCGGCTTCTCCAAAGTCAATCAATGTCTGTAGCTGTGCGCTCGTCCCCGTGTCCATTATCTTGGCCGCGATGGTGCGCGCGCGCTTGAAATCACCCTTTTGCCAGAGTTCGTAGACGAAGATCATGTATCCAATGTCGCGCGTGTTTTGATCGGGGAGGCTCTCAATATCCTGTAGCCTCTCGCCAGGCTCTTTCGGGGCTGTGACTCTGAAATTCGCATAAGATGATTCCTGCGCCAGTTCCGGTGGAACGGTCGAAGCCAGCGTTGACATGGCCGCCGTCATGACAGAGACCAGCTCGGGAGCGAATTTCTCCGCCTTCGGCGTCATGAAATAACCCAGCACGTAGTAGAGCTGACGCTGCTTCGGGTCGGCAATCGGACGCAGCATGAGCTTCGCGGCGGTATTCAGGTATGCGCGCACCAAAGTGGGCGGCACTCCCGGACGATCCGCCGTCAGATCAGGCACGCCCAGTCCCACATTCCTGAGCGCGACGAAGGCCACCACGGTCGGGTCGGCAGAGCCATCGAGCTTCGGTGAAGTGAAGACGTACGTGCCGAGCCTGAAGAAAAGCTCAGCATCTACGGCGGGCTCGCTCAGCAGTTGATCGAGCGTTTTCAGGAACAGAGCATTAGCTGCCGGTTCGTTCCTGATGCGAAGCTGTATGAGCAGCGAGCTCATCCAGGGATGGACGCCGTTACGCAGGCTTCGCTCGACAAACTCCGGGACACTCGAAGCATCGTCTCTGACCAGGTCGGCGGCGATGTTGAAATTAGTCTCCATGCGGCTGGTCGTGTTCGGATTGGAGCTATCGAAGGAGAGCGCGGCATCCGTTAAGCGCCTGGCCCACGCAGGGTCTCGACGCGCGATCAGCGTCACGACCCGCCGCCAAAGGTTGGGCCCAGGCTTCTTTTCGGATGGAGAGGCTGCGGTCGTTGCTAAATCCAGCGCCTTTGTGAAGAGCTGACGGGCATAAAGCTCATCGTCTTTCCAGAGCATCCCGGCCAGAGTAGCCAGTGTCGTCGTCTTGATGTTGAGATCGTTAAAGGCCAGGACACGGTCGGCGAAACCATGAACGCGCAGGACTGCCAGTATGCGCTGCTGGCTGGCCGCTTCGTCTTTGGGCGCAGGTGTTGTTGGGTTGTTGGCCGGGCGTGGTTTCCTGGACGGTTGCTGGCCACATACGCTGCCCGCCAAAGCAAAGAGAAGCGAGAGGCAGAAGACGCATCGAAGTCGTTTCATAAGACCTCCGGACGAGATGAGCCAAGCTTCAGGAGTATGCTATTCGTGAGTCAGCTTTCTCCTGATGAACTAATTGATTGGGACAATTTTATCGCCTACGCTCAGAAGGCACGCTGCAAACAGAATCGAGTTCCTGAAAAATTCGGCCCGCGCATGCTGCGGCTCCGGCCTTTCGTCACAATGAGCCCGCTCAAGATTACAAGTAGAGTAAGACGACAGGAATAACGAAGCCCAAAAGCATGAGCCCGATAATGACGCGCTTATCATAGTTGAATTTGAAGGCCATGTAGACGCCCAGAAGGCTCGTCGTAATCAGGCCGAGAGCCAGTAAGACCATGAACCATTTCAGAGGCACGGACGGGCGGCGGCCCGGATCACGAACGGCTCGCTGGTTAATGTGCACTTCGGCCATCCGCACGATCCAGGAGGGCGGAGTGTAAGAGCCGTCTTTCGGAGCATCTTGGAGCCGGAAAGTTTGGAGAGCGCCGGAAAATGCAAGGAAGATAATCATGGGCGCGAAGAGCACGCCCAGATAAAAGTGAACCTGTCGAATCCGTTTCATCGAATAAAATTAGCACAGGGCTTAAAAGAAGGGCCAGCGTGTTAGAGCGGAAGATGGTTCGCGGAAATTGTTGGAAAATTGCTTCCCCCACAGATCACATCATCGCTGTGCGATCATTCGCCCAGACTATGCGGTTAGAAGCGTGCTCGTAGTAACGCCGCCGCTGCGAACAAGACTCAAGCCGGATAAGTGAATCACACATGAACGTGACCCCGGAAAACCAGAGGCCGAAAGTCGTCTTGATTATGCCCGCTTATAATGCGGCGAAAACATCGAGTCTGACCTGCCTGGAATTGCCTCACGACGTAGTTGATCTGGTCCTTTCAGTTGAAGACGACAGCGCGGACGAGGCGGAGGTGGTTTTAGGCTCATCAGTCGCACCGAAGGTCAAAGGGTGGGTCTTACTCAGCAAAAGCACCCGCCCGAGACCTTTGGCGCGACTGACAGCAGTCCCTTCCATTGGCAAACCGCTATATATTACCTCAAACTTTATGGAGGGCTTACTCTTCGCAGCGAAGAGTAAGCCCTCAGAATATTCCCGTTGGGCCCGTTCATATTAATTCGGTGCAGCGAACTAATTGACACAAATAAAACAGGGCGCTACACTACGCGCATATTGAATAAAGATTTCTGACAGCCAGGTTGAATTAACCTTCTCGGCGAAGAATTCATCGAGCTACGGAGCGACCCGGCACATTCCGCTCAAATGCTGCGCTGAACTCTTCGCTGAAGCTTTATCCCATTGAATTTTTTTTAATCCCCCATTGCACCGTAACGCCCCCCTGTTGCGGAAAGAAATTCTTCCTCTTTACGTCCGTCCTTACAAGCAAGCACGAGCCCGGGATGTTGTCAGCAGAGCGGGGAGGTCTTGATGGCCTGACCCTGAATGTGAGCAGAGGCTGATGGTCGCGCCGTGTTTGCATGACAGCAAACCGACCCTCCACCAAACCAGTTACCAACATAGATTGAAAGGAGAGACAGCGATGGCAGCAGAACTTGCTCCATACGGTCGGGTCACTCAACGTCCACCTGCGGTCAAGGAAGTGCATATTCTCTGGATCACAGCCGGGTTGAGTTGTGACGGCGATACGGTTTCCATCACTGCCGCGACGCAACCGAGCGTCGAGGATGTCGTGATGGGAGCGATACCGGGTCTCCCGAAAGTACACTTGCACAATCCCGTTTTGGCTTATGAAGTCGGCGACGATTTTATGAAGTACTGGTATCAGGCCGAGCAGGGATTGATTGACCCCTTCGTCCTGGTCGTGGAAGGTTCAATTCCGAACGAGAATATCAAAGCGGAAGGCTACTGGGCGGCGCTCGGCAACGACCCGATGACGAACCAGCCCATACCGACGACGGAATGGATAGACCGTCTGGCTCCGAAGGCTGTGGCCGTGGTCGCCATCGGCACTTGCGCCACCTACGGCGGCATACACGCGATGGCCGGTAATCCTACCGGATGCATGGGCCTCGCAGACTATCTCGGATGGAACTGGAAATCAAAGGCCGGGCTGCCCATCGTCAACGTGCCCGGCTGTCCCGTTCAGCCCGACAACTTCATGGAGACGGTGCTCTATCTGCTCTACCAGTTGGCCGGGCTCGCTCCGATGATTCCCTTGGACGATCAGCTGCGTCCGACCTGGCTCTTCTCCAAGACGGTCCACGAAGGCTGCGACCGCGCGGGCTACTACGAGCAGGCCGATTTCGCCACCGAGTACGGCTCGCCCAAGTGCATCGTCAAATTGGGCTGCTGGGGGCCAGTCGTGAACTGCAACGTGCCCAAGCGCGGCTGGATGGCAGGCATCGGCGGTTGTCCGAACGTCGGCGGCATCTGCATCGGCTGCACTATGCCTGGCTTCCCGGACAAGTTCATGCCGTTTATGGACGAGCCGCCGGGCGCGAAAATCTCTGCCGGAACCATCGGCCTCTACGGGCGCATGATTCGCAAGCTTCGCGCCATCACCAACACGACGGTCAACAAGGAGCCGAAGTGGCGACACAAAGGTGCTGAGCTGACCACCGGCTACAAGCCCCAGACCTACTGAGAAGGAGCGACAAACGATGAGTACGACAACGACAGTTGGTACGAAGGCTCCGACCAAGCCGCGAACGCTGGTGGACATGAACTGGGACCCGATCACGCGCATCGTCGGCAGCCTCGGCATCTACACCAAAATCGATTTCGCCAACAAGGAGGTCGCCGAGTGCTACTCGACCTCCTCGATCTTTCGCGGCTACTCGATCTTCATGAAGGGCAAAGACCCGCGCGACGCGCATTTCATCACCTCGCGCATCTGCGGCATCTGCGGCGACAACCACGCGACCTGCGCCACCTACGCGCAGAACATGGCCTTCAACGTGAGGCCGCCCGCCATCGGCGAGTGGATCGTGAACCTCGGCGAAGCCGCCGAGTACATGTTCGACCACAATATCTTTCAGGACAATCTGGTCGGCGTGGACTTCTGCGAGCAGATGGTCAAGGAGACCAATCCTTCCGTCTGGGCCAAGGCGCAGCGGACGCCTGCCCCGCACGCGGCCGATCACGGCTATCGCACCATCGCCGACATCATGACGGCCCTCAATCCCTTCAGCGGCGAGTTCTACCGCGAGACCTTACACGTCAGCCGCTATACGCGCGAGATGTTCTGTTTGATGGAAGGTCGGCACGTTCATCCTTCGACGCTCTATCCGGGCGGCGTGGGAACGGTCCCGACCGTGCAGCTCTTTACGGACTACATCGTGCGATTGATGCGCTATGTCGAGTTTATGAAGAAGGTCGTGCCGCTGCATGATGATCTCTTCGACTTCTTCTACGAGGCGCTGCCCGGCTACGAGAAGGTCGGCTATCGGCGCACTCTGCTCGGCTGCTGGGGCTCTTTCAATGACCCGGCGGTGTGCGACTACAGGTACGAGAACATGGATGAGTGGGGCAAGGCGATGTACGTCACGCCGGGCATCATCGTGGACGGCAAAGCGGTCACGCACAACCTGGTTGACATCAACCTCGGCATACGCATCCTGCTCGGCCATTCCTACTACGATAACTGGGATCAGTCCGAGAAGTTCGTCAAGACAGACCCGCTCGGCAACCCCGTCGACCAACTGCATCCCTGGAATCAGACGACGATTCCGCGCCCGCAAAAGCGCGACTTCGACGGCAATTACTCCTGGGTCATGTGCCCGCGCTGGTACAGCGAGAACGAGCCGGGCGATAAGAAATACCTTGCGCTCGATACAGGCGGTGGGCCCATCGCGCGCCTGTGGTCAACGGCGCTCGCAGGCATTGTGGATATCGGTTACATCAAGGCCACAGGCCACAGCGTCAAGATTTACCTGCCGCAGACGGCCCTCAAGCCTGAGGTCGAATTCGAGTGGAAGATTCCGCAGTGGTCGAATGCGCTTGAGCGTGACCGCGCACGCACATACTTTCAGGCTTACGCCGCCGCCGCCGCCCTGCACTTTGCGGAGAAGGCGCTCGAAGAGCTTCATGCCGGGCGAACCAAGACCTGGTCGGAATTCAAAGTGCCGGACAATGCCATCGGCTGCGGCTTTCACGAAGCCGTGCGCGGCGTCCTCTCGCATCACGTCGTTATCCGCGACGGCAAGATCGCCAACTATCATCCTTACCCGCCGACGCCCTGGAATGCCACCCCGCGCGATACTTACGGCACGCCCGGCCCCTATGAGGATGCCGTGCAGAACACACCCATCTTCGAGGAGAACGGCCCGGACAACTTCAAGGGCATAGACATCATGCGCGCCGTCAGAAGCTTCGACCCGTGCCTGCCCTGCGGCGTTCACATGTACCTCGGCAACGGCAAGGTCTTGGAGACGCGCCACTCGCCCATGTTCGGCGCAATGAAGTAAGGAAAGCAGTGGCGAGTGACAGGTGACGAGTGACAAGTTAAATGCTTGTCCTTAACTTGTCACTCGTCACCTGCCGCTTGTCGCTATCTTATGGAACCACAACAACTGATACAGCGGATTGAGGAGCTGACGCGCAAGGTCGAGGCGATGGCTGACCCGCAGGCGCGGGCCGACGCCGTGGAGCTTCTACAGTCTTTGATGGAATTCCACGGCGCCGGGTTAGAGCGCATGATGGAGATTACGGCGCAGAGGGAAACGGCGGGCGAGTCTATCATCAACGATTTCGCGGGCGATGAGCTGGTCGGGGGGATGCTGCTGCTCTACGGGCTGCACCCGGTCGCGCTTGAAGAGCGGGTAATGCAGGCTCTGGATAAAGTGCGGCCCTACCTGCATTCGCACGGCGGCAATGTCGAAGTGCTGGGTATAGATGACGGGACGGTGCGCCTGCGTCTTGAGGGAAGCTGCAAGAGTTGTCCCTCGTCGTCCATGACCTTGAAGCTCGCCATCGAAGAGGCCATCTACGAAGCGGCACCCGATGTCGCCGGCATAGAGGCCGAAGGAGTGTTGGAGCCGCCCGCGCCGACGGGCTTTGTGCCATTGGGGAGAACGCGAGGCGAAGCTGTCGCCGCCGAGCGAACAGAGGGCAATGGATGGAATGAAGTGAGCGGCCTGGCGACTCTCGGACAGGGAGACTTGCGGACGGTCGAAGTCGCCGGTCGCGCTCTTCTCTTCTGCCGTTTGGAAGAGACGTTCTACGCTTACCGTAGCCTTTGCCCCAGGTGCGGGCAGGGATTGCAGGCCGCTTATCTTGAGGCGAACAATATCGTCTGCAACGCCTGCGGCGGGCGCTACGATTGCGTGCGTGCCGGGCTCGGGCTCGATCACCCGGGCCTTCAACTTGAGCCTTTCCCGCTGCTAATGGAGCAGGGCCGTGCGAAGGTGGCCTTGCCTCATCCGGTCACAAGTTAAATTTTCCTGCCCCGTCTCGTTCGTCCGGGAACCATTGGCGGCGAGACGACAACTGAAGAGGAGGATCGAACGATGGACGAAATGGATAAGGAACATAGTGCCAAGAGCAAATCGCCCGCGCATGATGCGGGCACGGGTAAGGGAGAGGAGAAAGCTACGACCGAGGGGAAGGAAGCCGGTCGCAGCGATGCCGGGACGACGCATGCAGATCGCCCCGCAGGTGCTTCGACGCAGAGGGATTCAACGAGCATCAATCCTGAAGACCGTGACCCGATAGACCCGAACAGCCCAAACTTCCCGGCGCCCTAAGGCGATTACGGATTGCGGCGGCGGATTGTGTCGAGAGACCTTGAAGGCCGAAAGAATCACAGAATGGCAAGCAACTACGAAAAGGAGGATGAGCGGCAAGCCCGTCATCCGCAAGCCGCGTCTCGCCACCTGAGCGCTCTAAGGCGCTTTGTGCGCCCGCGCGCTGCGGCTGTCGTCGCCGAGCGGTGCGAGATGTGCAGCGCGGAGCTTGCGGCTGAGCATCAACACCTGATCGAGCCCTTGAGCCGACAACTGATTTGCGCCTGCAATGCCTGCTCGATTCTTTTCAGCGGAGAGATAGAGAAGAAATACAGGCGCGTTCCACGCCGCGTGCGCGCCTTGCCGGATTTTGAGTTGACGGATTCGCAGTGGGACAGCTTGATGATTCCGATTCAACTGGCCTTCTTTTACAACAGTACGCCGGACGCTAGAGTGATCGCGCTCTATCCGAGCCCGGCTGGGCCAACCGAATCCTTGCTCGGTCTGGATTCGTGGGAAGAGATCGTGCGCGACAATCCCGTCTTGCAGGAGATGGAGCCTGACGTTGAGGCGCTGCTCGTCAATCGTGTGAGGGGCGCGAGTGAATACTACATCGTCCCGATTGACGAGTGCTACAGGCTGGTCGGCCTGATCCGCGCGCACTGGCGCGGTCTCTCCGGCGGCACGGAGGTCTGGCGTGAGATCGGGCAGTTCTACGCGCGACTGAAAGAGAGGGCGAAAGGAAACTGTTGAAAGGCAAAAGGAAGACCGAAACGGCGAATGCTCTTTTCACCGAATCTGAAACAGGCGGTTTGCCGCCTGACTTTGCCTTTTTACTTCTACCTTTTTGCTTAAATCGTGCCTGACTTAAATTTCCAAGTGGAGGGAGCCGAGGCCGTCGCTTACGCGGCCTCTCCGCTGCTCTCGTTCAAGCTGAGGGTCACAAACCTTGTTGCCGATGAACCGATTCAAACGGTGGCGCTGCGCGCTCAGATTCAGATAGAGGCTGCGCGCCGCCGTTATAACGAGCGGGAACAGGAGCGCCTGCTAGACCTTTTCGGCGAGCCGGAACGATGGGGGCAGACCCTACGCACGACGTTGTGGACTCATGCGAGCCTGGTCATGACGCCCTTCTGTGGGAGCACACTGGTTGAGCTGCCAGTGCCTTGCACCTTCGATTTCAACGTGGCGGCCACGAAGTATTTCGCCGGTCTTGAAGAGGGCGAAGTTCCGCTCCTGCTGCTCTTCAGCGGGACGGTCTTTTACGAGGCGGCGGACGGAGCCTTGCAGGTTTCGCAGATTTCCTGGGAGAAAGAGGCCAAATATCGTCTGCCCGTGAGCGTCTGGCAAGAGATGATGGAATTCTACTATCCGAATAGCGTATGGCTCTCGCTGCGCCGGGACGTTTTCGACCGTCTCCACCAGTACAAGATGCGGCGCGGGATTCCGTCATGGGAGCAGGCGTTAGAAAGCCTTTTGAATGCGGAACGCGGGATGCAGGCCGCGGATTGAAAAAGAGTTGTTCTCTCGTCCGCCTTCCGAAAACATACGAGTATGAATCCAGACCGGGTGGAAAAGATCGCTGACGCCGTACTTTATGAGGGGTACATCCTCTACCCGTATCGCTCGTCGTCGGTCAAGAATCAGCAGCGCTGGAACTTCGGCGCGCTGTGTCCCGAAAGCTACAGTCAGGCGCAAGGGGGCACGGAGGCTTCCGTGATGCAGACCGAATGCCTGATCAACGGAGATGAGCTCGGCGTGCTTGACGTGAAGGTGCGTTTCCTTCACTTGCTCGCGCGCGAGGTGGGCCAACTACCCGCTCCCTTGCCGGAGTTACAGGAAGTCGCCGAGACGGATTTTCAGGCGGTCGGGGCGTTGGAGGTCGGCGGCCAGATTTATCAAACGTGGCAGGAAGCCGTCGAGCGCGAGGTGAGCTTGCCGGGTATTAAGCTTGATGAGCTCGTCGCGGAAGAGAGGCTGGAGGCTTTTACCTTTCCATCGAGCCGCGAGAGAGAACCTTTGCGCGAGCCGGGTGGGCAGGTCGTCGGAGTCATCCTTCGCAGGCAACAGCTCATTGAAGGCACAATCGAAGTGGCAGCCGAAGCCCTGGGCCAACAGTTATACAAAGTGCGCGTGCGTATCATGAACGGGACGGCACTCGAAGACGCCGGAGTAAAAAGCCGCGACGAGGCGCTGATGCGTTCGTTCGTCTCAACCCATACCATCCTGGGCGTGCGCGATGGCGGCGAATTCGTCTCGCTGCTGGAACCGCCCGCAGAATTTCAGGAGATGGCCGCCTCATGCCACAACGTAGGAACCTGGCCCGTCCTCGTCGGTGAAGAGGGGGCGCGCGATTGCTTGCTCTCCTCGCCGATCATTCTTTACGACTATCCGCAAATCGCGCCCGAAAGCGCCGGAGACCTTTTCGACGGAACCGAGATAGACGAGATTCTGACGCTTCGCATCATGACACTGACGGATGAAGAGAAGCGTGAGATGAGAGGCGTCGACGAACGCGCGCGCCGCATCCTTGAGAGGACGGAGCGGATGCCAGCCGAGCAGATGATGAAGCTACACGGCGCGATGCGTACTATTAGCCCGCGCGAGGAAAATGAGCGGTGAGTTGACAGAGGCAAGGTGAAGGTGAAGAAAAATCCTTTGATGCCGGAAGGCTTTGAGCACAACGAATGGGAGTGGCATCTGCTTGAAGATAAGATGCCGTTGGATTGGGTGCAGTCCAACGGCATCGCACTCAAGACGGGGATGCGCGTCCGTTTGCAGCCGCGCAAAGGCGGCGACATTCTCGACCTTGCGCTCGCCGGGCAAATAGCGATCATCGAATCAATCGAGCAGGACTACGAGAGCAAGGTGCATCTGGCGGTCGTGCTCGAAGACGACCCCGGGCGCGACCTGGGTATGCTGCGACAGCCGGGCCACCGCTTCTTCTTCTCCCCCGAAGAGGTCGAGCCGCTAGAGGGCAGGGATGGGAAGAGCGCATGACGCGGGCGAGCATTCTTATCGCAGGGATAGGCAATATCTTCCTCGGCGACGATGCCTTCGGCTCGGAGGTGGCGCGTGCGTTGGCCCGGCGTCAATTGCCTGAAGAGGTGCGCGTCGTTGACTTTGGCATACGCGGCTTCGATCTGGCATACGCGCTGCTCGACGGTTATGAGGTGACCATCTTCGTTGACGCGACTCCGCGCGGCGGCGAGCCGGGCACGCTCTATACCATCGAGCCTGACCTGACGGAGCTGGACGGCTCGGACGCAGATGCGATGATGGTCGAGACGCACGGGATGAATCCGTTGAAGGTGCTCCAATTGGTCAAGTCAATGGGAGGCGGCTTCAAGCGTATCCTGCTGGTCGGGTGCGAGCCCGAGCCGCTTCGTTCGGAAGACGGGCACATGGGTTTGAGTGAGCCTGTGGAGGCAGCCGTGGGCGAAGCCGTCAAAGTGGTCGAGTCGCTCGTCCGCGAGATTCTCGGGGAGGAACGTCGCAGGGGCGACGGTGTGAGTAATACTGAAGAGAAGGGGAGATGATCTGTCATGAAGCACAATCAAACGCTTGAGAAAAGAGAGCGCAGGCAATGCGGTTCGTCTAGTATGTGGCCAATCGTCGGGGGCGCAGCGCTTTTGCTCGCCGCTGCCGCAGTCGTCGTGAGCCTGCCAGACATCAAACGCTATATCAAAATCAGCAGGATGTGATGAGCACCGTTCGCTATCGAATCGAGGCGGGCCGGAGCCGTTTCACCGTTCAGGGTTCGGCTGAGGGCCTGCTCTCCATGTTCGGCCACGACCCCTTGATTGCGATTCGCGGCTTCGGCGGCGACGCGAGCTTCGTGCCCGGCACGCTTGAATCGGCGTCGCTCCTGATGCTCGTGCAGGCCGATTCGCTCGCCGTCCTCAACAAGGTGAGCGACAAGGACAAGGGCGAGATGGAGCGTGCCATGCGTGATGAGGTGCTCGAAATCGCCCGTTATCCAGAGATCACTTTCGTGAGCAAGAGCGTCAAGGCCAATCCTGTTGGTGAAGGCCGTTACCGCATCGGGATTTTGGGAAGCCTTTCGCTGCACGGCGTCACGCGCGATCACAAGATAGATGCGCAGTTGACCTTGAGTGGAAATAGCCTGCGCGCCGAGGGCGAGTTTCGATTGCGGCAGACCGATTATCACATCAAGCCTGTCTCGGTCGCCGGGGGCACGCTCAAGATGAAAGACGAACTGAAGTTCAAGTTCGACATCAGGGCGGAAAGGCAAGGATGAAGGCGGAAAGAAGGAATTAACAGGGGTGGACAGAGACGGTCAGGATACAAACAGAAGGCAGGATGAAAGATAAAAGCACTGCTTGCTGAATATTTTCTTTGCTTTTCTTATCCTGTTCATCCTGTCTCTCACTGTTAAATTATGCTTTCCGCTTCAACCTTTCTCTTATGCATGAGCTTTCCATCGCTATGAGTATGATCGAGATGGCTGCGGAGGAGGCAGAGCGGCGGGGCGGTGTTCAGGTGCACGCGATACATCTCAAGCTCGGTCAGCTTTCGGGCGTCGTCAAGGATGCGCTGCTTTTCTCCTACGAGGTGGCCTGCGCGGGCACGCTGCTCGAAGGTTCCAGTCTCATCATCGAGGAGGTTCCGGTCGTGGTCTATTGTCAGGGCTGTCGCTCGGAAACGGCGCTCGCTTCTCTGCAAAGATTCTGCTGCGGCGCTTGCGGCGCTCTGACATCGGAGGTCGTGCGGGGGAAAGAACTCGAAGTCGTCGCTTTGGAGATAAACGAATGAGCACACAGCCGCGCCTCGTCGAAGTCAGACAAAATGTGTTGAAGCAGAATGACCTGCTGGCGCGCGAGCTGCGCAGGCGCTTCCTCGAAGCGGGCGTGCGTGTGGTGAGCCTGGTCTCAAGTCCCGGGTCCGGCAAGACAGCTTTGCTGGAAAAGATGCTTACCCAACTGCGGCTTGAATGCCGGGTCGCCGCGCTCGTCGGAGACCTCGCCACGGAGAACGACGCCGCACGACTGGCACGCAGCGGCGTTCCGGTCAAGCAGGTCACGACCGGCACGATCTGCCATCTTGATGCTCAGATGGTCGAGCGCGCGCTTGCAGAATGGACGCTCGAAGAGCTGGATATGCTGTTCATCGAAAACGTCGGCAACCTGGTCTGTCCCTCAAGCTACGATCTCGGCGAAGAGCTGCGGCTGGTGCTTCTCTCCGTGACCGAAGGCGAAGACAAGCCGCTCAAGTACCCGACGATCTTCAACACGGCGGACGTAGCCGTCATCACCAAGATAGATTTGGCCTCAGCCGTCGAATTTGACCGGCAGGCCGCGCACGACAATATTCAAGCGGTGCGTCCGGGTATGCGTGTCTTTGAAGTTTCGGCGAAAACAGGCGAAGGCATGGAAGCATGGCTGCGATTCCTGCAAACGCCGGTTGCCGATCGCGGATTGCCGGATGAAGGAATCAGCCTCTCCGTTAATCCGCCGTCCACGATTCCCCTGGCGCAATCTTAAATATGCCCACACGAACGCAACTAAAGGTACGGGGCATGGTTCAAGGCGTGGGGTTTCGCCCCTACGTCTTCTCGCTGGCGAGCCGTGGTGCGCTCAAGGGTCGAGTGCTCAATAGCCCCGCCGGTGTCCTCATAGATATAGAGGGCGAGCCGAGCCTCATTGATCGCTTCATACACGAGATGACCTTGAACCCTCCGCCGCTCTCGATGATCGAGTCGGTCGAGCGGCGCGACCATTTAGACCTCGCGCATTACAGCGACTTTCGCATCCTTGAGAGCACGTCGAACGGAGAGAAGCTCGCGCCCATCTCCGCCGACATCAGTACCTGCGCAGACTGTCTAAGAGAATTGTTCGACCCGGCGGAGAGGCGCTACCGTTATCCCTTCATCAACTGCACCAACTGCGGGCCGCGCTTTACGATCATCGAAGGCATTCCCTATGACCGCCAGCAAACCACGATGCGGGATTTCGAGATGTGCGAAGAGTGCCGCGCAGAGTATGAGAATCCGCTTGATCGTCGCTTTCATGCCGAGCCGACGGCGTGCCCGCAGTGTGGGCCGCAACTGCGCCTGACGGATGCCAACGGACGCACAGTTGAGCTTGACTCAGGGGAGGAGATCACCGCCCGCGTGCAGCAGCTCTTATCCCAGGGCGGGATAGTCGTCATCAAAGGCATCGGCGGTTTTCACCTCGCCTGCGACGCGCTGAATGCCAGGGCCGTCGAGCGTCTTCGGCAGAGAAAGTACAGGGAAGATAAGCCCTTCGCTTTGATGGCCGAATCCGTTGAGATGATCAGAGAGTATTGCTTCGTCAACGAAGCGGAAGAAGCTCTGTTGACCTCTGCGCGACGCCCCATCGTGCTGCTCGAAAAGAGAGTCGGCGTTGGCCTCCCCGAGGCAGTCGCGCCGCGCCTTCGCACGCTCGGGTTTATGCTGCCATACGCTCCATTGCATCACCTGCTCCTGGAAAATAGAGACCGCCCGTTGGTGATGACGAGCGGCAACATCTCCGACGAGCCGATCTGTTATGAAGACGGTGAGGCTGTCCGGCGACTAAACAACATCGCCGACTACTTTCTCTTTCACGACCGGCGGATACACATTCGGACGGATGATTCGGTGGCGCGCATCGCCCTGGGGCATGAGATGATCTTGCGGCGCTCGCGCGGCTACGCACCATCGCCCATCAAGACCGGGTTCAAATTTGAGCGGGAGATTCTGGCCTGCGGCGCGGAGCTGAAAAACACTTTCTGCCTGGCGCGCGGGCCCTACGCTTTTCTGAGTCATCACATAGGCGATCTGGAAAATCTTGAGACCCTCAACTCTTTCAAGCAAGGCATAGAGCACTACAAGCATCTCTTTCATCTGCGGCCCGATGTCGTCGCCTATGACCTGCATCCTGAATATCTCTCGACGAAATACGCGCTCGCGCTCGATGCGAGCCAGGCTCAGATCGGCGTCCAGCACCATCACGCGCACATCGCAAGCTGCATGGCCGATAACCAGGTAGAGGGCGAAGTCATCGGCGTGGCGATGGACGGGCTGGGCTTCGGCAGCGACGGGCGTATGTGGGGCGGCGAATTCTTCGTCGCTGATTTCCGCCAAGCCGAACGCCTCGCGCACCTCGCGTACATGCCGATGCCCGGAGGCGCAAAGGCCATACGCGAACCCTGGCGCATGGCCGCCGCTTACCTCTATCGAACCTTCGGCGACGATTTTTTGTCCCTCGATCTTCCCTGCATTCAAAACATGGATGCGAAAGCCTGGACGACGCTCCGCAGGATGATTGCGACGGGCACGAACAGCCCGGAGACTTCGAGCATGGGCCGCCTCTTCGATGCCGTGTCGAGCCTGTTGGGTCTGAGAAATACTGTCAACTACGAGGGGCAGGCGGCCATTGAGCTGGAAGCGATAGCCGATCGCGGTTGCGTTCAAGGCTACGAGTTTGAGATGAGCGCAGACGGGAGCAGCGTGAAGGCCGAATGTGTCATTCGACAAGCGGTGGAAGACCTGCTCGACGGGTATCAGCCGCCCGTTATTTCCGCAAAGCTTCACATCGGGGTAGCCTCTCTGATCGCGGCCATCGCCGGTCGTGTGAGAGATGAGCGCGGGCTTGATAGAGTAGCGTTATCGGGAGGAGTCTTTCAAAACATGTTTCTGCTGGGACACGTCTGCCGTATGCTCAAGGTTGATGGCTTTGAAGTATTGACGCACAGCCGCGTGCCGACAAACGACGGCGGCATCAGCGTGGGCCAGGCGGCGGTGGCGAACGCGCAGCTCGTATCAGGAAGGATTTAAAATATGTGTTTGGCGATACCGGGAAAGATCGTAGAGATTGTTGATGCGGAAAACCAGATAGCCAAGGTTGATGTCGGGGGAGTCCGCCGCAACATCAATACTGGAATGATTGACGATATGAAGGTCGGCGACTACGTGTTGATTCACGTCGGTTTCGCCATGACCAAAATTGATGAGCACGAGGCCGAAGAGACGCTGCGCGTCTTAAAGGAGATCGGCGATTACCAGGCGGAGTTCGATCAGTTCAGCATGTCTTTAGAGGAAGGAGGGGAAGGTGTCCAAAACGACTGAAGATTTTTCTCGCGCCTTCTATCCCTTCCTGCACGAAGACAGAAAGAAGCCGCCGGAGCTGACCGAAGAGCTGCGCTTCTCGCTCCTGGAAAAGGTGCGTGAGAGCGACGAGGTGCGCGCTCGCTTCTTTGAAGATAACAAGGACGCGATTCTCGCGGCGGCGCTCAGGATGGCGCAAAGCTTCCACCAGGGCGGCAAGCTGCTGGTCTGCGGCAACGGCGGCTCGGCGACCGACGCGCAGCATATCGCCGTCGAGTTTATGCACCCGATCACCGTCGGTCGCCGGGCGCTGCCCGCCATCTGCCTGGCGAACGACATGGCGATGGTGACGGCCGTCGCAAACGACGTGAGCTTCGCAGACATTTTCTCGCGTCAGGTCATCGCCCTGGGACGTGCGGGCGACATCCTGCTCGGACTTTCGACGAGCGGAAACTCGGAGAACATCGTTCGCGCCTGCGAGACCGCGCGGCGGATGAAGCTCGTCACTATCGGTTACGCCGGTGGCGACGGTGGCAAGATGGCAGCTATGCACTCAACAGGCGCGCTCGATTTCTGTCTCACGGTTCCCACCCCCAGCATTCACCGTATACAGGAATCGCACGTCGCGCTCTATCACACGACCTGGGACCTGGTGCACACGTTCCTTGAACATCGCTCGGTTGTCGAAGAAAAGGTTTGACGGAGGCAAGAGCATGAAATTCATAGACGAGTATAGGCAGGGAGAGATCGCGGGCAAACTGGCTGGGCAGATCGCGCAGTTGACCTCGCGCCCGCTCAAGATCATGGAGGTCTGCGGCGGCCACACACATACCATCTTCAAGTATGGCATCGAAGATTTGCTCCCCGAAAACATCACGATGATTCACGGGCCAGGCTGCCCCGTCTGCGTGATTCCTTTGGGGCGCGTTGACGATGCGATCTCGATAGCTCAAACGCCCGGCGTGATCTTTACCACCTTCGGCGACGCGATGAGAGTGCCCGGCTCTCGCACGAGCCTGCTCGATGCCAAGGCGTCGGGCGCGGACGTGCGGATGGTCTATTCACCGCTCGACGCTCTGAAGATTGCGAAGAAGAACCCCGACAAACAGGTCGTTTGGCTCGCGCTCGGCTTTGAGACGACAGCGCCTTCGACCGCCATGACCATTCTTCAGGCGGCGAAGGATGGCGTTGAGAATTTCAGCGCCTTCTGTAATCACATCATGATTGTGCCCGCGCTGAAGGCTCTGCTCGATTCGCCGGACTTGCAGCTCGACGGCTTCCTGGGCCCGGGCCACGTCAGTACCGTGATCGGAACGCGCCCCTATGAATTTGTCCCGCGAGAATACGCCAAGCCCGTCGCCGTCTCCGGCTTTGAACCGCTGGACATACTGCAATCGGTCTACATGATCGTGAAGCAGGTGGTGGAAGGACGCGCAGAGGTTGAGAATCAGTACGCGCGTTGCATCAGCCGCGAAGGTAATCGTAAAGCTCTGGAAGTGCTCTTTGAGGTCTTCGAGCCACGCGACTATTTCGAGTGGCGCGGCTTGGGCTCGATTGCGCACAGCGGGATGAGGCTTCAGAAGAAATACGCCGCCTTCGATGCCGAGCTGAAATTCGACGTGCCGGGACTACGCATCGCCGACCCGAAGGCTTGCCAGTGCGGCGAGATTCTCAAGGGCGTGAAGAGGCCGTGGGAGTGCAAGGTCTTCGGCACGGCCTGCACGCCAGAGACGCCTATAGGCTCTTGCATGGTCTCCTCAGAAGGCGCGTGCGCCGCTTACTATAACTTCGGTCGGCTCTCGAAGATTGCCGAGCGTTCGGCGTCGCGCACCGAAAGCACAAGTTTGCCCGAGCTGTCGAAAGCGATGTGACTTGGATGACAAGCGACTTTAACCCTTCACCGCTCTTCGAGCGCGTGGAGCGTGCGCGGCGTAGAAAGCACAAATTCAGAGACGAGCAGATCACGCTCGCACACGGCAGCGGAGGCCGCGCCATGCATGAGCTGGTCGAGGGGCTCTTTCTGGAATACTTGCGCAACCCTCTGCTCGAAGTCCTCGAAGATCAGGCCGTCTTCGAGATCGCCAACGGCGGAGGCGCATCGCGCCTGGCCTTCACCACAGACTCTTACGTCGTCACTCCCATCTTTTTCCCGGGCGGCGACATAGGCCGTCTCGCCGTTAACGGCACGGTCAACGACCTGGTGATGAGCGGCGCGCGTCCTCTCTATCTTTCCGCCGGGTTTATCCTCGAAGAAGGTTTCCCCATCGCGGACTTGCGGCGCATACTCGCGTCAATGCGCGAGGCTTCGGATGAGGCCGGAGTCTCTGTCGTCACGGGAGATACGAAAGTCGTACAGAAAGGAAGCGCGGATAAGATTTTCATCAACACCGCAGGCATCGGCGTGATCGAATCAGGCATACGGCTCTCGGCTTCGCGCGCCGAGGTGGGAGATAAAGTTATTGTCAGTGGGCTCGTTGGTGATCACGGAACGACGATCATGATCGCTCGCGGCGAGCTTGAGCTTGAAACGGAGGTTGAGAGCGATACCGCGCCGCTCGGTACGCTCGTGCGGGAGATGATCGAAGAGGCTGCGCGGACGGGCTCACAGGATGCGATTCATTGTTTGCGCGACCCGACGCGCGGGGGCCTGGCGACGACCTTGAACGAAATCGCGCTCAGCTCCGAAGTCTGCATAGAGATTCAGGAAGACCTCATTCCGGTGCGCGAAGAGGTGAAGGGCGCGTGCGAGATTCTGGGACTGGACCCGCTCTACGTCGCTAATGAAGGGAAGCTGG
The DNA here is from genome assembly GCA_036389095.1 of Pyrinomonadaceae bacterium. GTDB lineage: Bacteria > Acidobacteriota > Blastocatellia > Pyrinomonadales > Pyrinomonadaceae > DASQYE01. The sequence continues at coordinate 12,747 of DASVQM010000043.1, read as the reverse complement.
TTGCGATAGTGTCAGCCGGTGCAGCCCAGTCAATGGTCGCCCGCATGAAGCAGAGCCATTATGGGCGCGATGCCTGCATCATCGGCGAAGTGAAACACGAACCACAGGGAATCGTCGCAATGCGTACGGGCTTCGGCGGCACGCGCATCGTTGACATGCTCGTCGGCGAGCAGTTGCCGAGAATCTGTTGAGAACAGATTGACGCCGGGATTTGAGCGCCGCAGCGTGCTGGCCGCCTACCTTAATAAAATAACGACCGATCTCGGCTTCACCGTATAGCTCAAGCTCTGCAACTCGGTTTCCGCACCCGGAGCGTTAAAGTCGGATGGGCTCGGCAGGCTCGTGTCAACAACCCTCTTCCACTTGCCCTCTCCCTCCTCCTGAACGGTGAATTGCAGCTCCTGCCAGTAGGCGTTAATCATCACGTATAGATCGTTGTCCTGCTCTGAGCCGCCACGCAGGCAGAAGGCCAGCGTGTGCGAGTTGAAAGAAAAATCAACGCTCTTGCCCGTCCCGTACCACGTCACGTCCTCGCGCCAGAAACGGCTGCGGCCCAACGATGGATGGGCCTTGCGAAAGGCGATCATGCTTTGGAAGAAACGGAAGATGTCGCTGTTTTTTTGCAGCAAGTCCCAGTCGAGCCAGGTAATCTCATTATCCTGATTGTATGGATTGTTATTGCCACGCTGCGTGTTCATGAACTCGTCTCCGGCACAAAACATGGGCGTGCCGTTTGAGAGAAAGAGCAGGCAGCAGAAGTTCTTGACCTGACGTTTACGCAGCGCCAGGACATCGGGCGGCAGCCCCGCGTCGCCCTCCCAGCCGCAGTTCCAACTAATGTTATCGTTCGTCCCGTCCGTATTCTGCTGGCCGTTCGCTTCGTTGTGCTTGGTGTTGTAGGAGACAAGATCGTATAGACAGAAGCCGTCGTGCGAGTTGATGTAATTGACGCTCTGGTAAGGATGGCAGGCCGAGTCCACGCGATCAGAAAAAAGGTCGTCGCTGCCATAGAGCCTGGTAATCAAACGAGCCACCATGCCGGGGTCGCTCTTGACGAAGCTGCGCACCTCGTCCCGATACTTGCCGTTCCACTGCTGCCAGGTGAGGCCGGGAAAGCTTCTGCCAAGTTGATAAGTGCCAAGGTCCCAGGCTTCTGCGATGAGGCGCACGCCCGCCAGTTCCGGGTCGAGGCTGATCTCGGCGATGATGGGCGGGTCTTCCGTGTTGATCGAGCCGTCGTTGTTGCGGCTGAAGATAGAGGCCAGATCGAAGCGGAAGCCGTCAACGTGCATCTCCTTCACCCAGAAACGCAGGCTGTCAACGACCATCTGACGGACGTTAGGGTAAGCCGTGCGCAGGACATTGCCCGTGCCGGAGTCGTTGCGATACTTCCGCATGTCATTTTCGAGCAGGTAATAGGTGCTGTTATCAATGCCCTTGTAGCTGTAGGTGGGCCCATGCTCGTCGCGTTCCGTCGTGTGGTTATAAACCACGTCGAGGATGACTTCGATGTCGGCTTCGTGCAGCGCCTTGACCATCGAGCGAAACTCGTTGATCAATTGAGCCGCGTCGGACGCGTGCGAGTAGCCCTGATGCGGCGAGAAGAAGCTGAGCGGCATGTAGCCCCAGTAGTTGCCTCCCTCCTCCGGCTCGTATTGATAGATGGGCAGTAGCTCGACGGCGGTCACCCCTAGTTCTTTGAGGTGAGGAATCTTCTCTATGACGCCGAGGTATGTCCCGCGCTTGTCGCCCGTCACGCCCGAGCTGGGCCTCATCGTGAAGCCTTTGACGTGCATCTCGTAGATGACCATATCCGCCGTGTGGCGTGGGCGGCGCTCCGTTCCCCAATCGAATGCAGGCAGCGGATTGATGCCGCCGAGTGGGGCCTTACCGGCATTCGAGCCGGGGTGCTTTGCCGCTTCGCGGCTGAAGGCTGGCGGGAAGAAGACGGCGGTCGCATAAGGGTCGAGCAGAATCTTCTGCGGGTCGAAGCGGTCGCCGTTGGCCGGGTCGAAAGGCCCTTCCACCTTGTAGGCGTAGTACTTGCAACCGGCAAGCTCCGTCTCCTTGACGCGGCAATGCCAGACGCGCCCCGATTTATTGCGCAGGTGGTCAAGCTTGATCTGCCTGGCAGGGTTAACCAGGTCCTGCGCGCCGTAGAGCAGCAGTGTAACGCCGGAGGCGTGGCGGGAATAGAGCGCGAAATTATATGCGCCCTCCGCCGCCAGGTGCGTGATGCCCAAAGGCAGAGGCGACCCTTCTCTAGCTTCCCAGTTAACCATCGGTGGCTCCCTAACAATTCAGTTGATTATGGCCGGTTTAAGAGCACGAGGACTTCGGAGGCAGTGACGCTGCGAACCTCGACGTAGGCTGTTCCATCCGGGCGACGGCGCACGGGCAGGCTCGATCCGACCGGGTGAAAGCCGTTGTAAGAGGATGGCTGAGGACTGGCCGCCTGGGCCGTGTTGAGCGCAACGGTCAACGAGCTGCCCGTCGGGTTGAGGCTCGCGTCCACCAGCACGTCCGCGCCACGGCCAGCGCTCCCGTGGGAGTTGAAGAGGCAGAGCGCTTCCGTCTCGCCGAGCACTCTGGACCAGGCGACTATCTCGCCCGGCCCGTAGAATGCGAACGGCTTGCCCAAGAATGAGAGCTGGCGTAGATACTGCCGACCGGAGCGCAGCACCGGATACTTACGGCGCACAGCCGTGAGGGCGGCGATGCGCAGGAAGGCCGGGGAATGCTCGTCAAAGCAATGAGCGCCAGCCGTGCCGAAGGGGCCGAATCCGGGCAGAGACTTGTTCAAGGCCGCCTCCGGCGCTGCCGGGTCGCCCGGTTTCGGCTGCCTTGGATGAGTGGGGCCAAACATAGCTTCTCGAAGATAACGCGTGGCATAGCCGGAGCCGTCCGCCCTGTTCCAGTTCGGCAGAAAGCCGCGCTCGGAGGCTTCAGGCCCGGCCAAAGACTGCTCCGTGCCGTAGTAGATGCATGGAATGCCGAGCGAGAAGAGTTGCAGGGCCACGGCTGCGGCCACCTGATGCTCCGAGGCGGCTTCGCTTGAGAAGCGAATCTTATCCCCCCATACGTGATCGTGGTCGTCGAGCACGGAGACGTGGTGCTTGCCCAGGTTGCGGTGTGAGCCCATCCCGGCCATCGTATTTCGCGGGTCGAAGCCGTCCAGAAAGTAGCGCGCGGGGTGCTCGTAGCCCTTGGCGACGCCGTGCAGCACCCTTCGCATGTCGCCAATGTCGAGCACGGCGTTGAGATTCCTGTCCACAGCCGCCAGATAGCGCTCCTGGTTGTAGTCGCCGCCAGCAACTTCGGCGACGAGGAAGAAATCGCTCTTGCCGATACCGGCGGCGAACTCCTTGATCGAGCCGCAGAAATTTCGCGCCTGCTCGAACGTCACATGCTTGAGCGTGTCTATGCGAAAGCCGTCGCAATCCGTGAGCGCAATCCAATACTTGTAGCAACGCGCCAGATCGTTCAATAGCCCGTCGGCTTCGAGATGAAAATCTCTGAGATCGAAAAAGTCCGTGCGCTTATGCTCGGCGTTGTCGTCGCCGATGTCGCCCTCCCCCAGATTGCCCTTCCCGGCGCGCGTGTAACATTCAGGGTCTTGGAGCTCCAAAGGCCACACACCGTCGGACGGGCCCTGCACGCCGTTGATCTCCTGCTCTCCGGCCCCGAGCCACCTGCCGAATGGGTGGCGGCCAGGATAAGGCTTGTAGGGCAGCGTCCTCTGCCCGCCGGGGTAGACCCAGTTCGCGCCCGAATGATTGAAGATGATGTCCAGGATGACCAGCACGTCCTGCCGGTGAGCCTCGTCAACTAGGTCTATCAAGTCCCGGGTGGTTCCGAAGTGAGGGTCTATGTCTAGGAAATCCTGCACGCCATAACCGTGATAGGTATCCAGGCGTGCGCGCTGTTTGAAGACTGGGCTGATCCAGATCACCGTAACGCCGAGTCTCTTCAAATATGGAAGCTTAGAGCTGAGCCCTTTGAGCGTTCCGCCCTGCCACCAGTGCGCGCCGGACTCAGCCCAGTTGGCCCAGCGCCAGGGCGTCCCGTCGGGCAAAGCCGTGCGCGCTGCGCCCCTGTGCTGCCTGTCGAGCAAGGGGCGGCTCTCTTCCTGCCCGTCGCTGAAGCGGTCGAGGAGGAGGAAATAGAGCACCTGATCGCGCCAGTCATCGGGAGAGCGGCGATAGGCGGCGCGTGTTGGCAGAGGAGCATTGCGAATACTGGCGGGTTTCTCGGGGAGAGCGGGATTGTCTGGTGGCATCTGGCCGATTCTCTCTAGAGGTTAAAGTCCGGGGTCTTCCCAAAGAAGAATTGAAACGGGATGTGACTGCGCATACTCCAATACGTTTCACTGTGCAGGGCGTTGGGGAAGGCGAAATAGAGCAGGTCCTTGCCGAACTCGTAGCCCGCCCTGGCCAGAACGTCGCGCATGCTGCGCGTGGCTTCGTAGTTATCGCCGGGCCAGCCGCTGTCTATGTAAACCCTGATCGCCCTTTTGGGCTCGCTGGCGATGCGCTGCATCAGATCGTCGCGGTAGGTAAAGGTGCTCGACAGACAACCGGCCTTGCCGAAAACTTCCGGCCACTGCCAGGCCAGGTACATAGAGACGACGCCGCCCAGGGATGAGCCCATGACAGCCGAATTCTCCGCGCCGTCGAGCGGGCGGTAGCGGTCGCGTACGAAACCGCGCAGTTGTTCGACGATGAAGCGACCGTAAGCTTCGTAGCCGGGTTTGGTGTACTCGTTCATACGGTCGTAAGGATAGATGCCGACGATGAGCGTCTTATCTATCACGTTCATCGAATCCAGCATGTCCATCGTCTGGCCGACGCCCCACGTGTTGCCGAGAAAGGCTTCGTTAGGGAAGAAAAGGTTGTTCCCGTCATGCATGTAGAGCACGGGGTAGCGTTTGATCGTGTTCTCGAAATAGCCGGGCGGCTGGTAGACGCGCACGCGATGAAGAATATTCGACGGGCCGGAATAAAACTCCAGGATGTCGGAGACCGTGCCGCCCTGATCGGAAAAGAAGTAGGGATAGATGCTTTTCGTATCGCCCGCGCCCGTGATCGCCAGATAATTGTTGCCCTTCGACCAGTGAAACCCGAACTGGTCTATGACGCACGGCTTGAAATAGAAGAAGGGACGGCTCGTGCTCACGCGGAAGGTGGTCACGGTGCGGTCGCCGCTGACCTGAGCCGCTTCCACGTCAGAGTTCCAATTGGCGTCCGTGCGCAGAATAATCCTTCCGCCCTGAAGCGGATAGATGACCTTGATGGTTAGTTCAGTGGGCAAGCTTCGTTTTCAACCTCTGAGTGGGCCACTGGCTATTCGGATTTTCAATCGCTGCGAGACGCGGCGACGATGTCGCCTTCGCATCATGAACGTATCAGTCATAGCCTCCGAACATGAAGAGCGAGAGGTCTTCGTCCGTCGGGTTCATCAGACCGTGCAGGTTGCCGCCCTTGAGCATGGCGAAGTGGCCCGCCCGCAGCGTGCGAATCTCAAAGCAACGCTCGCGCTGCGGCATCTTGCACCAATCGCCGACGACCATATAGCCGCGCCCCGACATCATAAAAAAAATCTCCTGATTATCACGGTGACGGTGCAGCCCTATCCCGCAGTCAGTCTTGAGTATGTGCAAGTCCATATAATCCACGGCCATGAAGTTTTCACGCCTGGGCCCACTGCCCTTATTACCGAAAGCATCGAAATTCCAGGGTTCGAGCGTACGGGCCAGCTCGCCGCTTCCGGCATAGCGAAAATAGTTGGAGAGCAGGTTGCGGTATTCCAGAAAGCCAAGGCCGCCGTGCGGGTTGGCGCTTATGCCCGTGCCGAGAAAGTTATCCCACCCGCGCAAGATCATATTGAACTCGTACTGGTAGTTGGCCCCGCCCTTAGAGTCCCAGACGGTCTGCGCGTCGTTGGCCCAGGCCGCCTCTATGTGCAGTGGCAGAATCGGGTGCATGGAGTTCTCGGGTGCGATGTCGCCCATGTACTTATCGTTCAGCCCTTCGCGCTTGAAGTCGGCGGCGCTTCCCTTCATCAGGTCGCTGCGCACTAACAACTCTCCGCGGTCCAGGGCCGCTTGTCCCTTAATGTCCAGGAGGCTGCGCAGGTCATTGCCCGGGAAGCCCCACAACTCTATCTCATAGCGGTCGGACTCCTGGTTGTAGGGCACGGAGAGGAGCGTCTGCGTGGAAGCCTTGCCGACCTTGAGCCAGAGCTTGATGCGCTCGCCGAGTTGGTGGCCGGAGGCTACGGAGAGCCTGGAGTCAGGGCCGCCGCGATAGGAGATGCGCAGGAAAGGGCCAGTCCAGTCGCCCGCCGTGACGAGGCCGCGCAAGAGGTGCGTGTCCGCCGTGTTGAAGCTGCGCACGTTCTGCTTCTGGAAGGTCTCCTTGTTGTCCTGCTGCCTCGGGTCGAGCACGTCCTGATCGGGCGGCGGCGGCCCGTAGAGTTCCAGAAAGTCGAACGGGAACAGGTACTGGGCCTGTCCCATGATGTAGTGTTCGCGCTCCGCCGCCAGTTGCACCTGCTCCAACATGCCGAGCAGCTTGAGCAGTGGATTGTTCGAGTTGTAGTTGGGCTGCGTGCCCGGCTCGACGCGAAAGACGCTATCGGAATGAATGATTTCCATGTTGCTCTACTCGTAAGTTGAAGACCTGGCTTACTGGTGATAGAGGAAGGCGACGAACTTGAGCTGCACGCCCCCCTCGTTGCGTATGCCGTGCATGCCTCCGCTCTTGGTGAAGATCATGCTGCCGGGCCGGACGGGAAGAGCCCAGAACTCTTTCGGGCCGAGGCCGAAGACTTCGCGCGTCGCCCTTGAGATACCGCGCTCCGTGCGCTGCTGATCGGTCAAGGCATCTATCTTCGGGTCGTCGCCCTGTCGCATGTAGGCGATGCCCTGTCCCTCCGTGATGAAGTAAAGCTCCTCGGAGCCGATGTGCTGGTGTGTGCCTTCGACCTTGCCGGGCGGGACGGTGACCTCGTGGAAGAAGATCATTGACCCGGCGAACTCTCGCTGAAAGAGCCAGCGCATCTCTATGATGTTGTCGTCTTTGGCATCGGGGTTGTGATCCGGCTCCATCATCGCGTTGCGATAGCGCACGGGCGCGATGTCGTCCACATGCTGATACCATCCGCGCTGGAAGTTGATCAAGTAGTTGTTGTCGGCAATCGTGTTCTCCTGAGAGCTGGGCGCATTCGTGCGCGGCTCCTGGTGTGAGCGTGCGAAGTCGTTATCCCAACCGGCGTTCTCTTCATTGATCTTGTAGCCGAAGGGCAGATCGCGGTCGCTCTCACGAAAGGCCAGCGCGACACGGCGCAGGGCTCTGATGTCACGCATGTGCGGGATGAAATCTTTCACGCGTGTGATGGCGCGGTTGCGGCCCATCATGTCGAGCACGGTGAAGTCGTGATGACGGGTCGGCGGCGCCTCAAGCGTCTCCCAAAGCTCGACTTGGAAAGCGTTGATCCAGGCGTCGAAATGCATCTTGACGTAAGCGGACGGGCCGTCCTGCTCCTCGCCCGGCAACAGCTTGACCCAGGCGATCAGCTCATCCTTGAGGAAACGCCCGCGCTCTCGAATCTGTTCGACCAGTCGGCCCGCGCGATACTCTATGCGCAGGAAGTTACAGAAGAACTCCCCGTCCATGTAGACTTCACCCTTCATCACGATGATGTCGGCATAGGAGCGCACCTCCTGCACGTTGTAGCGATAGCGGTCGCTGCGCGTGGCGTTGAGATACTGCGCGTGGTAGATGCGATCCGGGAAGAAGACCACCTTGAATATCTCATTCCAGGGGTCTGTGTAGATCTGGTTAAAGCTGGATTTTCCCTGTAAGACTGGCATAAAGTTAGATCCTCGTCTTCAAAATATCCCCGACGCGAAATGCGTTGGCCTGAATCGTGAGAGTCGGATTGCCGCCGCCCGAAGTCGGCATGAACGAGCCGTCCGTGACGTAGAGGTTATCGAAATCCCATGCCTTGCAACTGGGGTCGAGCACGGAGTCGTTGCGGGCCGTGCCGAAGCGTGCCCCGCCGAGGATGTGGTTGGCGATGCGCGCGTAGGCGTTCTCGGCCTGGTAGACGCCTCCCTGGCTGGGCGGCGTCACGGGCCCGGCAGCCCTTAACACCTGTCCGCAGATGTCCGCGAAGGTGTCCATCAAAGCCATGTCGTGCGAGTGCCACTGCTTGATGATGTAGGCGACGGGGCGACCCCACTTGTCTTTGACGGTCGGGTGCAGCTCGATGCGGTTGGACTTGACCGGAACCTGGTTGGCCATGAAGGTGATCGAGAGACGCGTGCCGAAGTTCTGATCTAGAAACTCGACCAGGCGGTCGCCCGTCAGGCTGGCGTCGTTGACGAAAGCCTTCCAGATGTTGTCAAGGTCTTGCGCGCCGTGCGTGCGCGCCAGCGAGATCGGCAGCGCACGGTCAGATGTGTTGTTGTAGATCGTGCCCCCTGCCCAGAGACCGCGCGAGCGCAGGAAATCTTCCGTCGCCCCGAAGTCCGAAGCCCAGTCGCTATCGAGCGTCATGGACTTGTCGTAGCGGCCAGGCATCTCCGCCTCGCCGCCGCCGAAGCTGTGCGTGAGAAAATATTTCCCCAGCAGGTCGTTCTGGTTGATGCGCTGGTCGAAAGCCTGGCTCAACTGGGCGGAGAGTTTGAGCAGCCGTATGCTCTCGATTGCCGAACAGGCGACGACCACCACCTTGCCCTCGACGATGCGCTTCGTCCCGCCCGGGTCGCGGTAATGAACTTTACTTACGCGGCTGCCGTCGCATTCCAGGTGCGTCACGACGCAGTTTGCGCGCAGCTCGAAATTGGGCTGCTTGCTGATGGGCGAGAGCAGCGAGACCCATGTGTTCGACTTGTAGCCGAGCGGGTCGCCGTAGCGATTGACGAAGGCAGTCTTCGGGTCGCTCGTCATCCTGCGACCGCTCGGCGCGTGATCCTGCGTGATGACGGCCAGCGGCGTGCGATAACGGCTCATGCCGAGAGCATCCATTCCCTGCTCTATGAAATGGCTGATCGGGTTGGGCGGAAGCGGCGTTTGATAGTTGTCCTCGCTGAAGCGCTTGGCCTGATTGGCGACCGTGCCGTTGATGCCGACCAGTTTTTCCGCCGTGCAGTAGTACGGCTCAAGATCGTCGTAGGTGATGGGCCAATCGCGCGCCTCGCGCTTCACCTCCCCGTTCGGGTCGTTGCGCAGGTCGGTGCGCCCTTCATTGAAGCTCTTGAGGCGAAAGTCCGTCGCGGAAAAGCGCAGCGAGACGCCGCCGTAGAGCTGCGTGCCGCCCCCCACGACCTGGGCGGTGTAGCCCTCTATGGTGGCGCGGTCTAAGCCGTCACGCTCACGGTAGATGTGCGGCTCGTCGTTGACATCCGGCTCGACGTGACTTGAATAGTAGGCGGCCCCGCGATTGGCCACCCCCGGCAGCTCTATGCGCTTCTCCGGCCCTGTGGCGAACAGCTCGTCGCGCTTGAAATCACTCAGGCCCTGCCCGTCCTGGTACTGTGGCCGCAGGAGCGGCCCCTTATCGAGCACGAGGACTGTCTTGCCTGCCTGCACCAGCACGCTTGCAATCGGAGCACCGCCAGCCCCGCTCCCGATAATGACGGCGTCAAATTGTGTTTGCATAGAGCACCTCCGAAAGAGAATTGCTTACCCGTGATAATCAGGGCTCTCGCCGAGCGGTCGTTCCATAATCCGACGCCAGTTAAAGAGCGTCTGCCCGGCATCGTCGCGGTACTTCTCTTCCAGGTAGGCCCAGCCGACGGCCCCTATGTTGCCACCGTATTTCGGATGGGCGAAGGCCCCTGTGAAGACGTGACGACGTAGCAGTTGCAGGAAGTAGGACGGGCTGTTGTAGCGGTTGTAGTCCCAGCCGGGGACGTTGCCCGTCGCCATTTGATCGTACAGGTCACGATACATCTCCTTGGACATCAGGCGTGGCTCGACATAGGGGTTGCGCTGCCTGAGCAGCTGGTCGATCAGGGCCAGGCAAATCCTGTAATCCGTCAGATGATGGTTCTCTTCCTTGGCGACCAGCTTGTCTATGTAATTTGCCACGCCGACGGGCTGATCGAGCCGGTAGGCGTGGACGTATTGCGTCTCCTTCGACTGGCGATCAAGAAAATTATAGAAACGGGTTAAGAAGTTGCGTCCCTCTGCGGTCTCGAACGGCAGGATGTGCTCGGAGACGCGATTGAGAATCGCCAGCTCCCAACGCTCGAAGCTAATGGGCTCAGTGGCCAGGTGTGTGAAGAAGCGCGACCACCTTTTGCCGTTGTTTTGTGTGACCTGCTGCGGGTTGACCGGGTCAACCACGGCCTGACCGTCTACCAGATACTGATAGAAATGAACTTCCCCTTTCGGGATAACTGCCGTGAGCGTGAAGAACTGAGTATCAGGAATCTGGCGCAGCGGGATGGACTCATACAGGTTAGCGAACGTGCCGATAAGCGCGACCCTTTGCGGCGCGGCCTGCCCCTCCGGCGCACGGTAGACGAAGGTCACCTGATTGAAGGAATAACTGCCGACGTGATCTACGCCGTCGCTGTAAGTATCGACGATGGGGAAACGCCAGGACTCACAAATGCGCCCGCGCTGATCGCTCTGGTCGAACTGGCCGTAATTATGGCGCGCGTCCGTGTTGTCGCGCGCCAGGTACTTCGCGCAGTAGTTCAGCACATACTGATCTTCTTCCTGAATAACTTTCATCAGCTTGCCTCCGAGGTGATAGACGGCCTCTTATGTAAGGCATCTCGTAGATGTGCGGCCTGTTCACTTGCAAGTCCGTTTGGCTGGCCACGGACGCCGGTCACCTGCACTCTAATTCCACATGGAGAGAACGCGTGAACTATCCGAGGCTTCCGGGCGATTGTTGTCTGAAGAGCGTGAAGAAACCTGGCCTGTCAACTAACTCAACCGCGTGGAGAATAAACACTCTTGATACCAGCAGACGTGAGGATTAAATCCGTGTCGGCGTGCCCGGCTCAAATCCTCTAACTCCCTATTTATGGCATATGTGAGTTAAGACGCTTCAGCTACAGGCCGGCAGCGACCGCAGAGTCAATCAATAGAGCGGGGTGACAATAGTATGAGCGAGTGCTCGTGTCAACCAGATTTTATCCAAACCTCCGAGAGCTTCATAAAAAAATATTTTCCCTCCTATTACTTGAATTTATACACACGACAGACGACTAAAAAGAAGAAGGGCGGCCAGTGCGACCGCCCTCTCTCCGGCGATGATTATAATTTTTCGGGCAGAGAAATTTTTTCTTCTGACCCGTAGAACATCCGCGAGGCCCGAGCCGGCAAAAACCATGCGCAGGTTGCGGGCTATGCTTCTTTGAGCCGCACGGTTCGCTCGGTTTCCCCGCCCTTCAGCTCCACGGGCTGCGTCTCGTGCGACGGGCTGGCGACCGCGTAGTTAGCAGGCGGGAGCGAGATCGTCAATCGTCCATCCGCGTCAAGATTCCCCATGTAAGGGGGCGGGGGCGGAGCGTCCCCGTGGTCTTTCGGATAAACTTTAACCTCGCCTCCCGGTTGGCCTTCAATCGTAAGCGATACTCTTTCCTCTTCCATAATTCCCTCCCTTCGTTTTCTTTCAGTCTACCATAACCCTCTGACCAAAGCCCCACACTTTCACTTAGAGCAATCATCAGCCAGATTGAAGAACAGACCCATGCCAGCACCACAATGGAAGACACCCCATCAATACCGACCACCGAGTCCGATAACTTAAAAAATCAACCCCCTCGGGTGAGAGCGGCCTTATCGGACGCGGATGCGGATGCGGAGCGATTGGCCCAAAACGAACGGAGCGGTGGGCCCAACAGGCCCACCGCTCCGTTGCAGAGCGTCGCAGGGCGCGTCCTACTGGCTCTTGTTCGTTATGTTGCCGCCGCCCAGCGTCACAGGCGAGGTGCGCGACCCCACCTGATGCCAGACCTGATCGTTGCTATCCCATACCGTGATCGAGAAGGCATCCGACTGCCGAGGGGTTAGCAGGTCGCCGTCCATTGTGAACACCTCGAAGGAGTAGTTGCCCAACGAAGCTACGGTCTGGCCCGTCGCCGGGTCTACCTTCTGGACGTTACCGCGTCCCTTGATACCAGAGCGCGTGTAGACCGCAGGAGAGACACCCGGCTCAGCGAAGAACTGTAGATAACCGTCCTGCCAGGCATTGCTTTTGACTATGTAGTTGAAGCCGTCCGTGCCACGGAAGACGAGAGTCAGATTACCCTTCACCTGCTCGCCCTTCCTGGCGGCCTTGACGTTAAAGCCAAAGTTGGCCTTGCCGTTAGTGCTGGCCGCGTCGGAGACCCAACCGCCGCCGCTGCTCTGCTGCTCGTTGGCCGGAACCACTATATTGAGCACGCCGATCCCAATCGGATTAGCCGTCCAATACTGATTTGCAGCATCAACGCGGACGTTGACGTTGTAGATATCGGCTGCCAGAGCGTTGACTGTCGCCAGAGCGTCGCCATTTGAATCTACGGCCACACCGCTGATGATCTGGTCGGGTGCGCCCGTCAGATTGTTCGACTTGAACAACTCGAAGGTGACCCTCGCCTTCGTCATCTCTCCTTCATTGCCCGCTCCGTCCGCCTCCGCACTCAGGTGCGCTCCCAATCGCACCGTCGCCGTGCTCACTCCCGGCCCCGCCGTCATCAATGCCGCATCTCCCGTATAGACCGTCGCTGTGTTCTCCTTA
>DASVQM010000042.1:0-29685 GCA_036389095.1 Pyrinomonadaceae bacterium | reverse complement strand
GCTGAAGGTCACAGGGACGTTGCCGTTGATGGCATCGTTGGCTGAAGCGGTGAAGGTGGCGACGGCTCCGGCAGCGCTGGTGGCATCGAGGGTGATGTCGGAGGGCAGCGAGAGGACGGGTGGTATCGTGTCCAGGATGGTGAACACAAGGCTGTTGCCGTTGATCGTAAAGGCTCCCTTGAACTCGGGGGGCAATCCTGTGTAGGTGAAGTCAGTGGCGGCAAAGTTGGTCGAGGCGAAGTTAATGAGCGTGTAGGTGCTGCCCACGGCCAGGCCGCTGCCGGGGATGAAGGCGAACTCGTAAGTGCCAGCCGTGCCCCTGGTCAGCGCGCCCGTCAGTGCCAGGCGATCCGATGAGGTGTTGAGGTCGAAGGCCAGCGTGCCGCCGCCGTTCCAGGTCAGCGATGCGCCGCCGAGCGTCGCCGTCGGAGACGCCGGGGCTTCGGGAGAGATGAGGCCGCCGGAGTTGAGCGTGATGGGTCTGGCGACCATGCCGTTACCCGATAGAGTGGCATCGCTGTTGATGGAGAATGCACTGGCTGCAGTCGAGAGAGCGCCATTGATGCGCAGAGTACCGGCGTTGACGGTCGTCGTGCCCGTGTAGGTGTTTGCGCCGGAGAGGGTGAGCGTGCCCGCGCCCGTCTTGGTGAAGCGGCCCGTGCCTGATAAGACGCCGCTCAGGGTAATGTCCTGGGGAAGGTTGGCAGCATCCGCGGCTTTGATAGTGATGTTGTTGCTGGCGGTGAGCGTCATGGGAAGCGTTGAAGCCCAGTCAGCAGACGCGCCGAGCGTGCCACTCGTCAGGTTGATCGCGGTGGTTAAGCCGCTGGTTCCCTTCTTGACGATTCCGCCGGAGCCTATGTAGAGCGAGCCGCCGTTGACGGTGATGGTGGCAGAGCCCGCGTTGACCGTGCTGTCGAAGCCGAGCGTGAACTTCTCGACCGTGCTCACGCCGCCCGTGAACGTGGCGGAAGAGACGTTGTTGGCGTTTGTGCCGTTCGTGCGCGACAGAACGATACCGTTGACATCGTCATCGGCGATAAAAGTTCCGCCCGTGACGCGCAGCGCGCCGCCGCGCCCAGCCGTCGCCTGGTTGCCGACGGTGATCGTGCCGGTGGCCGTGAGCGAGCCGCCCTCTACCGACATCGCGCTGCTTGAATTGTTTGTGCCGACGCCGATTGTGCCGACCGTCGTCGAGCCGCCGGTAATGACAAGGCCGGTCGTGAAGGCGGGCGTCGTCGTGTAGCTGCCGCGCTGAAGCGTGATGCTGCTGGCCGTCACGTTGCCGCCGTTGACGCGTATGAGCGCGCCATCGTTGTTGTTGTTGCGTAGGCCGCCGTTGAAGTTGGCTGTGCCCGAATCAATGATCAGGCTGGCAGGAGAAGCGCCCGCGTTGACTGTTACCAGTCCGCCGGCATTCAGCGTCCCACCGGCAATAGTAAATATCGTTGACACCGCCGCGACATCTATTGTCGTCGTCGCAATGCTGCCGCCCGGGCCCAGACGCAGATTCCCATTGCTGATGCTCGTCGGGCCGCCATAAGTGTTCGTCCCGGTTAAGACCAGCGTGCCTGGGCCAGCCTTCGTCAATCCGGCGCTGCTCAGGATGGGCGTAGCGATGGTCGCCGTCGCTCCCGCGCCTAATGCGTTGACCGTGATGGTCGGCGTGCCGGACGTGACGGACAGGGTGAGCCCATTGGAGGGGTCGCCGTTTCCGTCCAGAGTCCAACTCGCCGCCGTCGTGGTGCTTGTGTCTCCGAATGTCAGGTTCCCAATCGTGCGTGAGAAGTCGAGACGTACGGTGTTGTTCGCCGTCAGGTTGATGGTGTTGAAGTCAGCGGTCGAGTTCGCGCCGTTGGCCACTACTCCGCTCAGCCAGTTGCCGCTCGCGCTCCATAGCCCGCCGGTCGCCGCGTTGATCCACGTCCCGTTGGCAATGCTGCTGATCGTATAGCTCTGCCCGCCTGTGAATCCGCCCGCGATGGCGTTGCCCGCCGTATCAATGATGCCCGTCCCGCCGCTCTTGAGATCGAGGCGCAGCGTGCCGTTGCCGTTGATGGCGCTCACCGTCACATCCATGCTCGTGCCGCTGTTGGCAGAGACTGCCGAGACTGAAGCGCTGACAGAGCCCGTCAAGGAGAGCGAGAAGTCGCCCGCGTCAACTCCGCTCACCTGTTCGCTGAAGGTGACGCGGAAGGTGACGCTCGAGGTGTTGGTCGAAGCGCCGAGCGGATTGAGACGGTTGATCGAGACGACGCTCGGGGGAGTCTCTTCGATGGTGACGTTGAAGTCAGGAGAAGAGAGGCTGTTGTTGCCCAGATTGTTGGTGGCCGTCGCCGTGAAGGTGTAGTTTCCGGCAGGCAGCGGCGTGTTCGAGTAATCGAAGCTCCATGTGCCGCCGGAGTTGGCGGTCGTCGTGCCGATGACGCCCAGGTCGGCGCGTCTCATTACCACCGTGTTGCCGGCGTCGGCAGTGCCGTTAAAGATAAGGGTCGAGTCGCTGGTGATGCGGTCTGTCGCAGAGATACCGGCGTCCGTAATCATCCCGGTGATGATGGGCGCAGTAATGCTGGTGTCAACAGTCAGGTCAGGCGAGGGCGAGCTGAGGTTGCCCGCAATATCTGTCGCCGAGGCAGCGAAGGTATGTGTGCCTGCGGGCAGGGCCGCCGAGTAAGTCAGCGTCCATGCTCCGCCCGCGTCGGCTGTGGTCGTGCCGATTGGGCCCGTGCCGGCCTTTGTGACGGTAACAGTGCTCGCAGCTTCGGCCGTGCCCTTGAAGACGAGCGGGCCGCCCGTGATGCTGGCGATAACGGGCGCAGCGGGTGCGGTCGTGTCTATTGTGACGATGAAAGGATCGGACTCGGGGCTGTTGCTCCCGTTGGCGTCCATGGCTCTCGCCGTGAAGTTGTAGCTGCCTTCAGCCAGCGTCGTGTTGGTGTAGTCAAGGCTCCAGTTGCCGTCCGCATCGGCGGTGGTCGTGCCGATGACGCCCGCGCCCGCCTGCTCGACAGAGACAGTCGTTCCGGCGTCCGCCGTGCCGTTAAAGACGAGGGTCGTGTCGTTGGTGATGCGGTCTGTGGAAGAAGTGCCCGTGTCGGTCGTAATGCCCTTGATGACGGGGACGCGTGCGCCGAGCGAGGTGATGATGTTAGGCGTGGGCGGGGCGCTCATCCCATCGCCGAGGTAGAAGCTTGGGTGCGGCGGCTGATTGTAGGCGGTATTCTGCCAGGCTATCGCTACCCTGTACTGAGGGTCGTGCATGAGTGTGTAGATGCGGTTGGTCGCGGGGATGGTCGTCGTGTAGATGCGCAGCGCAGTGTTGTCGGCTGTCCTCCAGATCACTTCCTCGCGCCAGTCGCCCAGAATATCGCCGCTCAGGGCCGGTGTGGCCTTCGTCGAATTATTGGAGGAGAGGCCGGAGGGCGACAGCAGCGCAACTCTGGTGCTGGTCGTCCAATCCCACTTGGAGATGGTCGTGCCATCCTCAAGCTCGCGCAGGAGGTCTGCATCCCACCAGACGGCGAAGTTGGTGACGGAGGGCTTGGCGGCGGAAATCTGCGTCCCGTTGGCGGCCATCAGTCCGCCGCGCGAGCCCCACATCTCATAGCCTCTATGGGTGGGGTCTAAGTCCATCGCCAGGCCGCGTCCAACGTCCGCGCCTTCGCCGGAGAGGCCGAAGATGAGCGCGCCCGTGCGCGCGTCACGAAATTCGAGGCCAGTCGAGCCGTAGCTCGCCGGTTCCTCGTGTACCATCCAGACTTCCTGGCCCGGCCTGTCCGGGTCCATGTCGGACATGTGCAGCGCATCTCCGTGTCCGAGGCCCGTCGAATAAAGCCCCGTCCCGTTATCATCAATGGCCGCTGCGCCGTAAGTGATCTCGTCTTTGCCGTCGCCGTCAACGTCGCCGATGGTCAGACTGTGCGAGCCCTGACCGCGCCAGGCGGCGTTAGGGTTGGAGGTTCCGACATTGCCGGAGTCGAACGTCCAGACGTTCGACATCTGCCCGTCGCGCCAGTTCCAGGCAGAGACGACGGCTCGCGTGTAGTAGCCGCGACACATGATGAGGCTCGGCCTGTGCCCGTCAAGGTAGGCTATGCCCGCCAGGAAACGGTCAACGCGGTTGCCGTAGCTATCTCCCCAGGCCGAGACGGTTCCTCTGGGGGGATTGTAGCTGGTCGTCGCCAGCGCGGCCCCCGTCTGGCCGTTAAAGATGGTCAGATACTCCGGCCCGGAAAGGATGTAGCCGGATGAATTGCGGAAATCTGCGTTGGCGTTGCCGATCACCTGGCCCGTTCCCGTGACGGTTCCGTCCGCTGTCTTACATGCAATCTCAGCCTTGCCGTCGCCGTCCAGGTCGTAGACCATGAACTGCGTATAGTGTGCGCCCGCGCGGATGTTCCTCCCCAGGTCAATCCTCCACAGGCGCGTGCCGTTCAGTTTGTAAGCATCCAGATAAACATTACCCGTATAGCCGCTCTGCGAATTGTCCTTCGAGTTTGAAGGGTCCCACTTGAGTATGACTTCATATTCGCCGTCGCCATCGAGGTCGCCGACGCTGGCGTCGTTGGCGCTGTAGGTGTAGTTGACGTTATCGGGCGTAGTTCCGCCAGCCGGTATCTGAAGCGGGATAGAGAGGTATTGTTGTGTGGGCGCATTGGCGGGCAGCGTGAAAGCAGCGCTCGCCGCGACCTCGACGCCGTTGACCACTGGCCGCACGTAATAGGCATTTGCCTGGCTGAGGTCGGCGCTCGTGTCAACGTAGTTCGTCGTAAAGGCGATGGGCGCGCTATTCAACATCAGGGCCTGGCCGCCGCCCGTCGCACGATAGAGGTTGAAAGCGATGTCCGGCGAATCGGTTCCGAGCAAGCGCCAGCCTATGTAGACGCTGTTGGAATTCTGGCGCACCGCGACCATGCCGCGTCCCAGATTCTCCATCAGGTATTGTGCCTGAGCCACAGACGCGAAGAGCAGCACTATCCCTATCAGGAGTGCGATGTTTGTTTTGAGCTTCATCCGAACCTTTCCTGTTTGGCTTCCTTGCCTCTCATGCGGCTAAACGATTCAAGAGCGACGGCGGTGTCGCCTCTGATTCTCGAAAAGGAATCTGACATGAATGACAAGAGCATGAGGGGGAAATAGTTTGAGCCTCGCGCCCGTCTGCAACGTGATTGTTGTCAAGACCGACTAATGATTTTGTCGCCGGAGCATACGCCGAGTTGATATGTCGAGCTGACGTTCCTAACTTTGGGGGAATGCTCTGACCTGCCGGTAAACTTAATCCTGACCGATCTTGTTCACGTCTGTGGGCTTATGCTACGCTGCCAACTTCTTTTCCATCGTTCGATTGGCTAAAATAGAGCGCGCCCGATTCTTGTTTTTGCGTGTGGCGAGTTAGACGTTGAACCTCTAGCTGAGCCTGCCGTGAGATATCGAGCAGGAATCTTACTTTCGCAGTCTTCAAGCTGCGGAAGAGTTCTTCAGGTCATCGCAGATTAGAAGCTTCTCAAGCGAAACACAATCAGAACTATAGGGGACATGGTTTGTTCCATGATGCGGAACAAATGCGGCCTTATCGCCAGTGGTTTAATCGCTTAACCCTCTTGCGCCTGACTCGTCAGTGTTCCAGCATGCGGAACGGAGGTCTTCACTCTTGGCCAAAGAAGCTGAAGTAGCAGAGGCCGTCGTGCGTGCCTGTCGCGTCCTCAAGGCATTTGAGCGCGAAGGCGAGCTGCTCGGCCTGAGAGATTTAGTCGGGCGCACGGGATTAAGTAAAACCACCACCTTACGGCTGGCCCAAAGCCTGGTCAAAGGCGGGCTCCTTGAGCGTTCCGGCAAGAGCGCCTATCGCAGCCACGTCAAGCCGCTCTGTTCGCAGGGCTTTCATTTCGGCTTCGCGGCGCAGATGAGCGATTCGGAATTCGCCAGGGAGGTGGCAGAGAGCGTGCAGCACGCCGCCGACAAAGAACAGATTCCACTCATTACGGTCAACAATCGCTACAGCCCGACGAGCGCGCTGCGCAATGCGGAGCTGTTGATCAAGGAGCGTGTGAGCCTGGTGCTGGAATTCCAGACCTACGAGAACGTGGCGGCGATAATCTCTTCCAAGTTTCTGGAAGCAAACATTCCAGTGATCGCCATCGAAATCCCACACCCCGGCGCTACCTATTTCGGCGCGAACAATTACCAGGCGGGGCTCATCGGCGGAAGGGCACTGGGTCTCTGGGCGAAGAAGAACTGGGACGCAAAGGTGGAGGAAGTGCTGCAAATGGAGCTGCCTTTGGCGGGCCCGCTCCCGCAACTGCGAATCACCGGCATGATGGCGGGTTTGAACGAGGTGCTGTCTGGAACGGGGCGCATCCCGGTGGTAAAACTCGACGGCAAAGGGGTCTTTGAGCGGAGCCTGGATGTGACGCGCCGCTACCTGCGACGCACGCGCGCCAAGCGCACGCTGGTCATGGCGATCAACGACCCGAGCGCGCTGGGCGCTTTGCGTGCCTTTGAAGAGGCCGGGCGCAGCCAGCTCTGCGCCGTCATGGGCCAGAATGCGATCAGGGAGGCGCGGGAAGAGCTTCGCCGCCCGGGCACACGGATGATCGGTTCTGTGGCCTACTTCCCGGAGCGTTACGGCGAAGAATTGATCCCGCTCGCCCTCTCCATCCTGCAAAAGAGACCTGTGCCTTCAGCCGTCTTCGTCAACCATCAACTGATCACGCCGAAGAATGTGGGTCTGATCTATCCGGTCGAAACCAACTGACCCTGGTCGGCTCAAGGACAGGTCTTGCTGTCAGAGTCGTCCCTCTTCGGCGGTCAAGAGAAAAAGAGTCGCTGGACGAGCCAGTAAGCGCCGACGAGGGCCACCGCCGCCGAGATAACATGCCTGCCGTAGCGCTCGTAGGCCTCCACACTTCGCAGCTTCCACAATACTGGTAAAAGGATCGCCGTCACCGCTACCTGCCCTATCTCTACTCCGAGATTGAAGGAGAACAGAGGCACGAGCAGCGCCCGCCCGCCCGAACCGAGCCCGGCCTGCTTGAGCACGCCTGCGAAGCCGAACCCGTGTATCAGACCGAAGGCGAATGTCAGCGCCCAGCGCCAGCGCGGCTCATCCCGCCTGTAGATGTTTTCCACTCCGACGAAGAGTATGGAGGCTGCGATGAGAGGTTCGACGATGCGACTCGGGATAGAGACCAGATTGAGAGCGGCGAGGGCGAGCGTGATGGAATGGGCGAGGGTAAAGCATGTGATGATGGCGGCCATGGAGGAGAAGCGACGGCAGACGACGAGCAGGGCCAGCAGGAAGAGCAGGTGATCGTAGCCTGTAAGTATGTGCTCTATCCCGAGCTTGAGAAAGGCCCGGAACGAGACGGTCGGCTGCGAGCCCCCGGCGCTCTGTCCCTCCGGCTCTAACGCCATCTCCGCTCTAGTATTACTTGCCGTCAGCAGCTCGGTGCGCAGCACCTTGTCCGAAGCGTCCTTCAAGGTCAGCGTTGTCCTGTGATCGGCTGAGAGCTTTGGCAGAAAGGCGGCATCAAAGCGAAGCTGTCGGCCCGCAGGGCGGGGGTAAACCAGCAGAAACCCTACGCCATCCTCCTCACGCAATTCCACATCGGTCGTACGCGGCGCAAGCTCTACACCGGAGGCCGTCACGCTGTAGAGGCTGGGCGCGAGAGCCTTCAGTCGCGGCAGCGCGTTGGCGACATCGGGCGGAGATGTCGCAGGCTCTCCCAATAATAACCAGGCAGACTCCGCAGACAGCTCGACCTCAAGCTCAAGGCTCTCGCCATGCAGACGGGCGATGGCCCAACTGGTCATAGGATTGTGCCCGAAAGCCGCTCCCGTGCACAGCATGAGAAGCAATACTACCGAGCAAGCATGTTGGCGCAGCGACACGCGCATAATATCCAGGACTGGGCCTTGATTATCAAGGCCAGACCTGAGCGAGCCTTGACGCGCGTTCACGTTTCCCACCTGTTCAAAAGAGCAAGGCGGCAGGCGTCCGATAATGCCCCCCTCGAAGTTTGAGACAGGGCGCAAGACCTCTTTAACCGTTGTTTCCCTCCGTTCACTGCAATCTTGCCGGGAGTCACTGCAAAGCCGAGTCCGCGCAAAGCGAAATGGCGTATAAGGTGCAGAGCAGTGGGCTCAGAGATGTTGATGATCGAGTCAGCCTGTCCGAAACGGCGTGCCAGCGCTGATGCCCTATAACTACGGTTCATGTCGAAGCTTCCCGCGAGGTATGAGGATGGAGAAACAGGATCACAAGAGCTATCTGAATCTCGTCGCATCGCTCGGGCAGGATATACGCTACGGCATCAGAGTCCTGCTCAGGAATCGCGGCTTCACGCTGGCGGCGGTCATCACGCTGGCGTTAGGCATTGGAGCGAACACGGCCATCTTCAGCGTCATCTACGGCGTGCTGCTGAGGCCGCTTCCATACCGCGACGGGCATCAACTGGTGGTCGTGCATCAACAGGCGCGGCTCGCCAAAGTTGACGACCTGGGTTTCTCCGTGAAAGAGGTCTTGGACTACCGCGACCAGAACAAGACTCTGGAGTCCGTGGTCGAGCACCACTCGATGAGCTTCATTCTCTTCGGGCGAGAGGAGCCGGAGCGCGTGCAGACGGGCGTGGTCTCGGCCAATTTCTTCGACGTGCTCGGAGTCAGGCCCATCCTCGGCAGAACCTTCGAGCCCGAAGACGAGAAGCCTGGGGCCGATGCCGTCCTCGTCCTCAGTAACAAGTATTGGCAACAGAGCCACGGCGGCGACCCTCATATCGTCGGCAAAGTCTTCCGCATGAACAATCGCGCTCACGTCGTCATCGGGGTGCTCCCGCCTATCCCGCAGTATCCTTCCGAGAGCGATGTCTACATGCCGACGACGCAGTGTCCTTTTCGCTCCGCCCAGGCTTTTATCGAGAATCGTAATGCGCGGATGATGACGGTCTTCGGTCGCCTCAAGCCCGGCGTCGAACTCTCACAGGCACAGGCAGACCTGAGCGGCATCGCCGCTAATCTACAGACGGCTTATCCCGATTCTTACCCTGGCAATGAGGGCTATGCGGCCAGGGTCGCGCGGCTCGACGAGGAGTTGACGAGGCGCGCGCGTCCCACGTTCCTGATACTGCTGGCGACAGCCGGGCTGGTGCTGTTGATCGCGTGCGCGAACGTGGCCAATCTCAGCCTCGCGCGCGTCTTGCAGCGACAGCAAGAGGTCGCCATGCGGACGGCGCTCGGGGCCAGCAGAGCCCGACTCGTCCGTCAATTGCTGACGGAGAGCACTCTGCTCGCACTGCTCGGCGGCGGGCTAGGGCTGCTCATCGCCGAATGGGGTCTGCCCTTACTCGTCTCGTTCGCGGCACGGTTCACGAACCGCACCGCCGAGATCAAGATAGACCTTTCCGTTCTACTCTTCACGCTGTTTGTCTCGCTGGGCACGGGTCTGGTCTTCGGCCTATTGCCCGCGCTCTCTTTTCGACAGGACTCGAAGCAAAGCCTCGCCGCCGCGCTCAAGGAGGATGGCGGGCGCTCGACTGCGGGCGGCAGGAATCGCCTGCGCGGCCTGCTCGTGGTGACGCAGGTCGCCATCTCCTTCACGCTCCTGGTAGCGGCGGGCCTGATGATGCGCAGCCTGCTCAAGCTGCAACAGGTGAACGCGGGCTTCAATCCTGAGAAGGTGATCGTCATGCGCCTCGCGCCGAACTGGTCCAAGTACACGGCCAATACGCATTACGTCGGATTTTTCAGACGGCTGCTCGATAGCGTCAAGCAGCAGCCGGGCGTCCAGTCGGCGGCGCTCGCCTCCACCTATCCGCTCAACCCCCTGGGCATCACGCGTGGGCCCAACAACACCGGCATCCTGCTCGAAGGTCAGCCGCTCGTCGAAGGACAGCTCGCGCCGCAGGTTGACCCGCGCGCGGTGAGCCCGGACTACTTTCTGACCATCGGCGCGCCTCTCGTCAGAGGCCGTATGTTCACGGAGAGGGATGATGAGAATGCGCCGCGCGTGGCGATCATCAACGAATCGGCGGCGCGTCACCGCTGGGGCGGCGAAGACCCTGTGGGCAAAAGAGTCTCTTTGGATAACGGAGCGACCTGGACGACAATCGTCGGCGTGGTCGGCGACGTGAAGCAGTACGGGTTAGACCGCGAACCGGCAGACGAGTTGTACAGTCCCGTGGCGCAGGCAGCCTTCGCCAGTTTCCTCCTCGTCAGAACCATGGCAGACCCGGCGAGCCAGGCCCGTCTCATGCGCGACGCTGTCCATAGCGTAGACCCCGAGACAGCCGTCGATCAGGTCAAGACTCTGCAACAGGTGCGCGACGATGCGGTCGCGTCGCCGCGACTGACGACATGGCTGCTCGGTCTCTTCGCAGTGCTCGCGCTGATCATTACGGCGGCTGGCATCGCTGGCGTGATGGCGCTATCGGTCACACAGCGGACGCGCGAGATCGGGATCCGCATGGCCCTCGGCGCGACGCGGGCAGGCATACTCGCCATGTTGATGCGACAGGGAATGTTGCTCGTGCTCCTGGGGCTATTGGCAGGAGTCATCGGAGCGCTCGCTCTCAACAGGTTGATAGCAACTCTGCTGTTCGCTACGCCGCACGCAGACCCCATCACCTTCGCGGCAGTATCCTTCCTGCTGATCTTTGTGGCCGGGGCCGCCTGCCTCGTCCCGGCGCTGCGCGCCACAGGCATAGACCCCATGACGGCATTGCGCAGCGAGTAAAGAGAGAAGAGTAGCAGGAGGATTCAAACAGGATGGACAGGATGAACGGGATAAAGAAAACAGAGATAAGAAATTCATTGCAGCAATGCTTTTGTCTTTCATCCTGCTTTTAGTTTTTCATCCCGACAATCTCTGTCCCTCCCTGTTAATTTCTTCCTCTCATCTGATAAGTTTTATGGGTCGCTCCAAGTCGAACGCTCTCTTCTCATGCGGCCCGTGTTTTCAAGCTCTGGCCGCTGTGCGTGTATGATAAAGAGATGAAGGATGCTGTCCATATAACTTACAGCGCCGAATCAGGACACCCGCCCGAGGTCAGGGTAGATCGGCTGAAGTGGGCCATCCTCTTCGGCTTCTGGACGTTATTCAGCTTCCTTTACGCCAATCAAATCTATTTCGAGATGCGCCACACGCCGGGGATGCATCATTCATGGTGGCGCATAGCCTTCTGGCAGCTCGTCGTCTGGTACGCCTGGGGCTGCCTGACGCCCGTCATTCTCAGCCTCGGGCGAAGATTCCCCGGCGAAGGCGCATCATGGTTGCGCGGCCTGCTGGTTCATCTCCCCTTGAGCGTCACGCTCGCCGCCATACACGTCGCCGCCGCCACCTACTTCAAGATGCTCATCAGGCCCTTCGACGTGTGGAGCGACACGGCCCCCTTTCTGTCTCAGTACGTTGGCGGACTGCGCGGCTTTTTCCTGTTCGACTTTTTCGTCTTCTGGGCCATCCTGGGCGTCGGTTACGCATTCGACTACCGCGAGAGATATAGAGAACGCGAGTCGCTCGCTTCAAGGCTCAAGGTTCAATTGGCCCAGGCACAGTTGGAATCGCTCAAGGTGCAGCTTCATCCGCATTTCCTCTTCAACACTCTACACACCATCGCCGGTCTCGTGCGGGCCAACGAGCGGCAGTCAGCCGTCAACATGATCGCGGGCCTGAGCGACCTCCTGCGTCATGCCCTTGAGAGCGCGGACGAGCAGGAGGTGGCGCTCCGCGAGGAGGTCAAGTTCGTCGAGCTGTACCTGGACATACAGAAGGTACGCTTCTCGGATAGATTGACGGTGAGGATGGAGATCGCGCCCGAGACGCTCGACGCGCTCGTGCCGAATCTAATCCTACAGCCGCTCGTGGAGAACGCCGTCCG
The DNA here is from genome assembly GCA_036389095.1 of Pyrinomonadaceae bacterium. Taxonomy (GTDB): domain Bacteria; phylum Acidobacteriota; class Blastocatellia; order Pyrinomonadales; family Pyrinomonadaceae; genus DASQYE01. The sequence goes on along the minus strand of DASVQM010000042.1, from coordinate 17,815 downwards.
GCATGGCATCTCTTTTCAGGATTCCGCCGGGCTGATCGTCATCAGCTCCAAGCGCGTGGGCGGTATGCTGCACCTCAGCGTTTGCGATGACGGGCCGGGACTCCAATCTGGCTGGCGCATCGAAGAGAGCGAAGGCATCGGTCTCGCCAACACACGAGAGAGACTTAAATATCTCTATGGAGATGAACACCGTTTCGAGCTACGCAACGGCGCGACGGGCGGCGTCTCCGCCTCCCTCTCAATCCCCTTTCGTGTCAGTCGCTCTTCGGCCTCAAGCTGATGGACACAGAGACGCAGAAGATCAAGACGCTGATCGTTGACGACGAGCCGCTGGCCCGCCTCACGCTCAGCAACCTCCTGCGGGAAGACCCGGAGGTCTTGATCGTGGGCGAGTGCGGCAGCGGGACCGAGGCACTGAAGTTCATCCGCCAGCAGACCCCGGACCTCCTTTTCCTTGACATTCAAATGCCCGGCATGAACGGCTTTGAAGTGCTGGCGAGACTTGAGCCGGGAAGTATCCCCGCCATCGTTTTCGTCACGGCCTTCGATCAGTATGCCTTGCAAGCCTTCGAGGTTCACGCCCTGGATTACCTGCTCAAGCCGTTCACGGATAAAAGATTCAAGGAGACTTTGCGCCAGGCCAAGTCCCACCTGGAACTCAAAGAGATTAACCGGCTCAGTCAAAGCCTGCTCGCCTTGCTCAAAGATCACGCGGGCATGGAGACGGCCAGGCCCGAGCGCAAGAGCCACCTGACCAGGTTCATGATCCGGCTCGGCGGCAGGGTGATTTTTATCAACACCTCGGACGTGGATTGGATTACCGCCGATAACTATTACGTCAAGCTGCACGTCGGCGGCAAAACTCACCTGCTTCGCGTCAGCATGAACGAGCTGGAGGAGAAGCTAGACCCGAAAAAGTTCCTGCGCATACACCGCTCGACCATCATCAACTTCGATCGCGTCAAGGAGCTGCACCAGAATCCGAACGGCGAATACATCGTCGTCTTGAAGAACGGGACGGAGCTGAAGCTCAGCCGCAGCCGCCGTGAACGCCTGGAAGCGCTCCTCATGAACGGCAACGATGACTAATACGCGACGGCCAGCCCTCAACCGTAAGCTTCCTCAAGAGCACTTTGCTCAAACAAGCGTCAACTGACGCTCCTTTTCAGCTACACAGAATGGATGACACTTCGGCTGGAAGGGTCGAAATGTGCATCGCCGGAGTCTAGCTGCCCGCTCTGATAGCACCAAAGCTGCGGAGACCCTTACGCTTTGTGGTGAAAGCCTGCCCTCACGTAAATCTATCATTTTACAGGGTTTATCAGATTCCGCGGGAAGCTGGAAGATAATTTACACCCTGGCTGGGGTTTATTTTCAGAAAAAGTATGAAAATTTTCTTGCAATTTGTCTAAATTTACATTAAGATGCCATTCCTGTAAGAGCTTTTAGGATTCCCTTTTCAAGCTTTAGACTACTTAACAGCTCAAGACAGCGGCAACGAACCACACGCTGTACTCGCTATGTTCGCCGTTCTGGCAGTCACACTAACTGCAAGACCAAAGAGAAAGCTTCACACCCTTTGGAATCTCCTATCAGAGGACTTATTCATCCACGTCGTCCACGGGCAGGACACTCTCGGACTGTCGCTAAGACAGTATTCACTTCAACCAAGCCTGTAAGGCTTGCAGAAAGGTATTCTATGAAGATAGCTAATCCCTCATTAAATATTCCCGTGATGAGGCAAGGATTTCGGCCTCTCTCTTTGAGATTCCAGGGCGCGCTCCTTTTTCTCATACTACTGACGGCGGTTTCGTCAGCGTCGGCGGCCATTACCTTCAACAGCGCCACGGCCTCGAAGGCCAAACACAACACGAGTGAGATTAATTGGAAACATACTATTGGCGAAGGTTCGGATCGCGCCCTGGTGGTGGCGGTCTCCTTCAACGACTTCTTTATCAATAACAACCAGATTACGGCGGTCAAGCTCAACGACGTTGCCCTGCATCCTGTGCCGAATTCCGAGGCCAGATCGCAGGGCTCGCTCATGCAGACGACTACACAACTTTTCTACCTCAACGGCAGCGAGTTGCCCGCACCGGGCACGTACGACGTGGTGGTCAGTTTTACCGGGAAGGTTCAGGAGGCGGCGGGCGGCGCAGTCTCTCTATTCGGTGTCGAGCCGGGCGCACCCGCCGCGGCAGCCACCAACAGCGGTGCCATAGGGTTGGGCCAGAGCAGCACGAACATCAACGCACCGGCCTACTCCTGGGTCGTGGATGTAGTGGCTTTAGCGAGCGGCGCTGACCTGGTGGCCGGGCCTGGCCAGACCAAGCGGTTTAGCGAAGCGAAGAAAGAGATCAGCATCGCCGGGTCTACGCGAGCGGCTGCCGCCAGCGGAGCCACGACGCTTTTCTGGCAGCAGGCAGATTTATCACCAATGGTGACCTCGGCGGTCGCGTTCGCGGCTAAGCCCGTGTTCAAGCTCACGCTGGCGACTACGGGCGCGGGCACGATTCAGACGAGCCCCGTTGGCGACATGTTCCACGAAGGCGAGGCTGTGACGCTCACAGCCGTGCCAGCAGTCGGCTGGGAGTTCGCTGGCTGGGGCGGCGACGTGACGGGCACGGCCAGCCCTGCCGCCATCACTATGGACGGGAACAAATCCGTCACGGCCAACTTCGTGCAGTTCCCGCCCAGCATCTCTACGCAGCCGTTGTCGCAGACCGTTACTGCGGGCTCTAATGTCAGCTTCTCCGTTGCGGCAGGCGGCACCGCGCCCTTGAGCTACCAGTGGTACAAGGAAGGCTCTCCGGTGACGGGTGCCAACGCGAACACTTTCTCATTACAGAACGTCCAGGCGGACGCGGCGGGTAACTACACCGTCACGGTGACGAACGGCGCTGGCAGCGTCACTAGCAATCCTGCCGCCCTGACGGTCATCACGCCGCCGACGATTACCACACAGCCCGCCTCGCAGACGGTCAACGCCAGCCAGACGGCCACGTTCACCATCGCCGCGAGCGGCACCGCGCCCTTCAATTACCAGTGGCAGAAGAACGGCGCAGATATCGCTGGGGCTAACGCGGCGACTCTATCTATCATCAACGCGCAGGACGGCGACGCGGGCACTTACACCGTGGTCGTCTCTAACGCCGCCGGCTCTGTGACGAGCGAGGGCGCTGCGCTGACAGTGATTACGCCGCCTTCGATTATCACGCAACCCGCATCGCAGACCGCGAACGTCGGCTCAAACTTGAGTTTCAACGTCGCGGCGAGCGGCTCGTCTCCCTTTAGCTATCAATGGAAGAAGGACGGCGCGGACATCGCCGGTGCCAACTCCGACACGCTCTCCCTGTCCGGTGTCCAGAACGGCGACGCGGGCACTTACACGGTCGTCGTCTCCAACTCCGCTGGCTCTGTGACGAGCAACGGTGCTGCACTGACGGTCATCACGCCGCCTTCTATAAATATTCAGCCTGAGCCGCAGACGGTCAACGCCGGCGCGACGGCGACGTTCTTCGTCGCGGCGAACGGCACTGCACCTTTCAGCTATCAATGGAAGAAGAACGGCGCGGACATCGCTGGGGCGAACGCGGCGACTCTATCTATCATCAACGCGCAGGACGGCGACGCGGGCACCTACACCGTGGTCGTCTCTAACGCCGCCGGCTCTGTGACGAGCGAGGGCGCCGCGCTTGTTGTGACCCACATCGTCCCGCCGACAATCACGACGCAGCCCGCGTCACAAACCGCGAACGTCGGCGCGGGCGTTGCCTTCAACGTCGTTGCTGGCGGCACAGCGCCCTTCAACTACCAGTGGCAGAAGAACGGCGGCGACATTTCCGGCGCGAACGGCCCGAGCCTGACGCTGTCGAACGTCCATCTCGCCGATGCGGGCGACTACAGCGTCGAGGTCAGCAACGACGCGGGGGTTGCCACCAGCGACCCGGCCACCCTGACGGTCGTCGTGCCGCCCTCCGAGTTCCTGCGCGAGCGGTTCGCCGACGGCACACGCACGACGCAGAACCTCCCCGCCTCGGCGGACTGGTTCACCTCCTCCGGCAGCAGCAATTTCACCGCGACCACGGGCCAGGCGACGCAGCTTGTCAGCTCAAGCCGCACGCTGCTCACATACTTCACCAACAGTTCGGCATCACCCATCACGGTCGCGCCGAACCAGACGCTCACGCTCGACTTCACCGTCCAGTTCTCCGGCTTCGACACGGGGGCCTCGGTCGGCTCCACCACCTTCTCCGTCGGCCTACTGCGCTCGGTTGCCAACCCTGCGGCTGTGAGCGGGACGGGCTTCATAGCAAGCGGCTCGCCGAATACCAACGCGCGAGTGAGCGGCGACTTCGGCAGCAACAACCCTTCGAGCAACGTCTTTACCAACTACGGCGGCTACGCGGCCATGACCTACGCTGGAACTTCGAGCGCGGCCACGCCCGTCAAGCTCTACGCTCGCACGGGGGCGAACGCCTCGCTGCTGAACAGCACGAGCCCCTACACGCAGTTCACCACCGGCGGGACGGTCACGCCCTCGACAGGGATGCTCGTCAACACAGACTATCGCGGCACGCTCGCGCTTGAGAACACTGGCAGCGGCGTCCGCGTCACCTACACGCTGAAGGACGCGGCCACCGGCTCTGTGGTGATGACGTACTCCGCCATGCAGGCGGCCAGCTCCTTCACGCAGTTCGACACGGCGGCGTTCTACCTGAGCAAGGCCAGCGCGAGCGCCAACTACAACCTGATCATCAAGGCGGCGGACGTTTCGCTCGCCGGAAGCAGCGAGCCGGGCGTCGCGCCTTCAATCACGACACAACCAGTCTCGCAGACCGTCTCGGCGGGCGCGAATGTTTCGTTCACGGTCGCCGCCGAGGGCACCGCACCTCTGAGCTATCAGTGGCAGAAGAACGGCTCGCCCATCGCGGGCGCTAGCAACTCGACGCTCAACCTCTCGAATGTTCAGGGCGCGGACGCGGGGAGCTATCGTGTCGTCGTCAGCAATGCCGCCGGCTCGGCCACCAGCTCGACCGCCGTCCTTAACGTCGAGACAGGGCCGGTGGCTCCGGCCATCACTTCACAGCCCGCCTCGCAGACCGTGGTCACGGGCAGCAGCGCCCTCTTCAGCGTGATAGCGACGGGCACAGCGCCCTTGAGCTATCAGTGGTACAAAGACGGCTCGCCCGTAGGGGGCGCGACCAGCTCGACGCTCAGCCTCTCGAACGTCCAGTTTGCCGACGCGGGCGGCTACAGCGTCGTCATCAACAACGTCGCGGGCACGGCGACCAGCAACACCGCCACGCTCAGCGTCACAGACCAACTGCCCGGTCAAATCTACAACCTCGCGGGCTTCGCGCAGGCCGCCACCGGCGGCGGCGTCTTGCCTGAGACTGATCCGAACTACCGTAAGGTCTACACGGCGGATGACCTGGTGGCCGCGCTCGGCAACAAGAACACGAAGGTCATCGAGATCATGAATGACCTCAACCTGGGCTATAACGAGGTTCCAGCCTCGGCGCGCACCGGCGCGCTGCGTGCAGCCTCTCTGCCGTTGCTCCATCCGGTGCTGCTGGCTAGCGGAGTCAGCATCATAGACATACAGGATAAGAACGGGCTGACGATCTTCTCGGCCAACGGGGCGACGATTCGCCACGCCAACTTCAACTTGAAGCGGGTCAACAACCTTCTCATTCGCAACCTGAAGTTCGACGAGCTGTGGGAATGGGACGAGTCCTCCAAGGGTAAGTACGATAAGCAGGGCTGGGACTTCATCACGGTTGACATGACCAGCGACAACGTCTGGATTGACCACTGCACCTTCACCAAGGCTTATGACGGCGTGGTGGACATCAAGGGCGGGACGAAGAACGTGACGATCTCTTGGTCTTCGTTCCTCGGCGACGACGGCGGGCCGAACAGCTTCGTCCGTCGCCAGATCGAGGCGCTCGAAGCCAACCGCTCGGCCTACGTGATGTACAACTTCCTGCGCGGCGCTGGCTTCAGCGTCGAGGACATCATCACCATCAGCCGTTCGCAGAAGAAGGGGCATCTGATCGGCGCTAACGAGTTTGACACGGCGAACGCCAACCACCGCGTCACGCTCCACCACAACTACTATCTCAACATGCAGGATCGCCTGCCGCGTCTGCGTGGCGGCAACGCGCACGCCTTCAACATCTACGTGAACAACGTGGCGGCTCTGGCGGCCAAAGACCTGCGTAACGCCCGTGTCGCCGCGATGAGTTCGACGAACGCGGCCAAGCTCACGGGTAGCAGCGCTACTTACTCGTTCGATGTCACGCTCAACGGCTCGATCTCGACCGAGAGCGGCGCGGTTCTCCTGGAGAAGTCACAGTTCGTGGACGTGCTCTCCCCACTTCGCAATAACCAGGTGAGCGCCTCGCAGCCGGAGTACACGGGCAAGATTCTCGCGCTCGACACGCTCTACAGTCTGCGCGGTGTCGTCTTTCGCGGAGACAGCACCACACCTGGGAGTCCGCTTGCACCGGTGCCCGCGCCTGAACTGGCCTTCTCCTGGAACGGCTTCGCGGTACTGCCGTACTCATACACGACCCACGATCCGAGCCAGCTCCCGTCGCTCCTGACGGGGACGGAGGGCGCTGGCGCAGGCACCCTGCTCTGGATTAAGGAGAACTGGTTGAAGACCACGTACTGAGGCGGTGAGGCCGGGCGGGCGCAAGCTCGACCCGCCCGGCCCCCACTGAAGAGCCTCAGGACAAATCCCGCTCAGGGGTCATCCTCAAATTTGGTGCAGGCTGGCTGCAACCCCCGAGCGTGATCTTGCAGTTCAGATTAGGAAGGAAGATGGAAGTCCATCTCTGCCGCATACGTGGCAGCCTGCCATACTCTTTAGCAGTGGCGAGCGGGCTTTCTTATCGGACTCGTCGTGCGCGGATGATTCCGTTTGCGCTGTCCTGTGCGCCCTCCCGAGTGTGCGATAATCTGCTCTCCGGGCAGCGTCAGCTTGAGAGGAGCAGAGATGGACTTACCTGATATTGAAACGGTGGCCGCCAAAGTACATGAAGCATGGATGAACTCCAAGCTGGCTCAGGGCGTGAAGACTCGCCGGAGTGAGAAGGGTGAAGAGTTGATGGTTCCCTACGAACGGTTATCGGAAGAAGCCAAGGAACTGGACCGCGCGACGGTGCGCGCTGTGTACACAGCGATTCGCGCCGCCGCGAGTGAGTCAGGCCGCTAGGCTCTACCAAAGCTCTCTTGCCGGGTGGCAAAATGTTGACAATTCAAGAGCGCGGGAATATCGTTCTCCTCTCTGAGCGTGTCATCTTTCCTCGTCAACCTCACGCCTATAGTGAAGGATGTTCAAGACAAAGCCGAGTAACGATTGGAAAGACCGGCGATGAGCGCACAGCTCCCATCATCTATGGAGTTGACGAGGGTTCGACTCTGATAAATACGGAGTCCCCATGATGACGGCAGCTTTCAGGTCAGTAGGAAGGCGGCGAATCGTAATGTCAGACACCGAGCAGCAAGCTTCTGTGGGCCCACTGCGATGCTTCGTCGTGATGGGCTTCGGCATCAAGACGGATTACGCCACGGGGCGGCAACTAGACCTCAATAAATCCTACCGCTTATTGATCAAGCCCGTCGTCGAGGAAAGAGGTCTGGTCTGTGTGAGGGCAGACGAGATACGTCATTCCGGGATCATTGACGTGCCGATGTATCAGGAGCTGCTCACGGCGGACGTGGTCATCGCAGACCTCTCGACTGCCAACCCCAACGCTCTATACGAACTCGGGATACGACACGCCCTGCGCCCGCAGACGACCATCGTCATCTCTGAAAGCAAGCTTCCCTATCCCTTCGACCTCAACCATGTGGTCATCACAGGCTACACGCACCTCGGCGATGCGATTGATTTCGATGAGGTCGTACGATTCCGCCAGGTGCTCGGCAATACGCTCGACGCCGTATTGCAAGAGAAGAATACGGACAGCCCTGTCTACACCTTCCTCAAGCTCACGCCGCCTTCTCTGGGCGGCGAGGCGGCGCAGGCCGTGGCCCGTGCCGGAAAGGCGCTTGAGCAGGCCGGACAGGCCATCGCCGACGCAGCGGTCGAGCAGCGAGCTTCCGAGCCGGAGCAGACCAACCCGACGCTCTCCATGCTGATAGAGCAGGGCGAGCGGGCCATCGAGGCCAGCCAGTTCCCTATGGCTAAAGCGATGTTCGCGGCTGCCCTGCAACTCGGCCAAGACCCTACCTGCGGAGCCATTACACAGGACCCTTATCTCATCCAGCGCTTCGTCCTGACGACTTACAAGGCAGAGCAGCCGGATAAGCTCTCGGCCCTCAACGAAGCGCTCAAGCTTCTGGAACAGCTTGCTCCCAATGATTCCAACGACCCGGAGACGGTCGGGCTCGCCGGCGCTATCGAGAAGCGACTCTACGATGAGGGCCAGGGCGTAGAGCACCTCAATCGCGCCATCTCCTATTACGCGCGGGGCTATTTTCTGCGTAACGACAGGTACAACGGTATCAACCTGGCTTACCTGCTCAATATCCGAGCGGACACCTCGCTCGATGCAACCAACGAAGAGCAGATCGCAGACCTCGTTTGGGCCAATCGCATACGGCGCGAGGTTCGCGCGCTCTGCGATCAAAACCTGGAAGAGATACACGAGCGCAACCAGCGCGCATCAACGCAATCTTCCGATGCCGGTTCCGATGAAGTTAAGAACGATCAGAAGATTCGTGATGAGGAGCAGGAGTTCTGGTGTCTGGCGACCAAGGCGGAGGCGCATTTCGGTCTGGGCGAGATGGAGTCCTACGAACGCACGCGCCGGGAAGCACAGGCGGTCAAACATGCCACCTGGATGATGCAGACCTTCGTCGCGCAGATCGAAAGGTTGAAAGGGCTGCTCTCGAAATATGGCCACCTGCTTAATCCGCCATGGCCTGGTGTAGGCCCACCCGAAGGCCAGTCCTGAGCCGTTTAAATCTATCCTCATGCCGACTCCCGGCTACTCATCCTTGAGCGCGATCCGGAGGAGCAACCCTCATGGCCCTTACGCTTACAAATTGCCTGCGTGCGGATAAGGATCAGACAGAAGAACAGGCGCATCGGCCTCTATTGTCTTGCGCTATTCGTTCCTGATATTCAAATATGTTTCGGGGTCGCGCCACTCCCCTGACGGGCTGGTTTCCGCACCCCCCTGCTAAAATAAACATTGTCACATCAACAAAGCTGTGTTATAAGCAGCGGGCGTTATGGCAAAGCAACCGTTTTCCATCAGCCCTAACCCTCTTTTGCTTTATCTCACACCTGCGCTACAGGTCACGCTTGAGAAAGTACGCTTCGTCGTTGATTCCAGGCAGGGGCTCACAGCCATCCTCGGCGACGTGGGGCTGGGCAAATCAACAGTCATTCGCTACCTCTTCAATGAGTATGATTCGAGGGAGGACGTTGCGGCGACGATGATTCCCTCCCCCAACTTCCCTTCGGAGTTCGCTTTCCTCAAGAAGATCTGCGCCGATTTCGGCCTTCCCGCGCGTCGCTCTATGGCCGACCAGGAGAATGAGCTGCGCAATTTCCTGCTTAGTCTCTATGCACAGGACAGGGTCTGCGTCGTCTTTATCGACGAAGCGCAGCGCCTGCCGGGTCGCCAGTTGGAGCTCGTGCGCACGCTCCTGAACTTCGAGACGGATGAAACGAAGCTTATACAGGTCGTCCTCTCCGCCCAGTTGGAGCTGCGCGTCAAGCTCATGGATAGCAGCAAAAAAGCGCTCAGGAGCCGCATCTTTGCGCCATCCATGCTCGCTCCCCTGTCGCTCAATGAAACCGAGGAGATGGTTAATTTTCGCTGTAAACAGGCAGACGTGCGCAATCCATTCACCAAGGATGCTATCGAGTCTTTGTATACGATCACGGGCGGAGTGCCGCGTGAAATATTAAAAGTGGCAGCCGTGGCCTGGAAGTTCAGCGAGGCTGACGGACACAAGATCACCCCGGATTTAATTATAGAGGCCGCCGGCGAAGCGGTGCTCTCCACGGATCAAGAAAATGCCCAGCAATAGATGGCTTAAATCAGTACCGACACCCGGCGCGGATAAGGAGTCTCAACCTGCTAAGACTCCTAACGTCAGTATGAGCGATGTACGCCGTCTGGAGCTTGAAAAACGACAGCGCACCGAGGAGGAGCTCGCCAAACAAAACAATGAAAATGAGCCGGAAAATTTGCCCGGTGCGACCAGCCAGCCCAATATGAGCAGCCAGCCCAATATGAGCTGGCAGCCCAAATACCCCCTACCTGGTGGTCCAGTGAGCAACCAGCTCAATATGGGCAACCAGCCCAATACGAGCAGCCAGCCCAATATGGACAACCATATCGGACGTTCCGTCAATTTAGTGGCATCCGTTCCCGAGGTCAAAGGAGACGCTCGCCTGCCGCACAGGTACACCGATCATATATGTCGCCTTCTCAAGCCGGACGAGCAGGCGGTCTATTTGCAGCTCTACAGATTGTCCTGGGGATGGAACAAAGAGACCTGTTTTATTAGCAATCCGCGACTTTCCGAGAGATCCAATGTTCCTCTCTCCTCGATGAAGCGCGCCATCGCGGGGCTCCTGGTTAAAGGTCTCATTGAAAAAACTGGTCACACAAACGGGTACGGAAAAGATCAAGGCGTCGAATACAGGGTGCTCACATTGGACTGGCAGCCCAATACGGGCAGGCAGCCCAATATGAGCAGCCAGCCCAGGGTGGACCCCATTAAAGTAAATACATATAAAGAACACACACAAACACAGGAGCCGCCTGCGGCGGGTGTGGGTGTGGGTTCGAGATACACGCTGGCAGAATGCCGCCGCTATGCTCAACACCTCCAAGCCACGGCTCAAGGCATCAATAACCCGGGCGGCTATGCCACCACCATCCATCGCACAGGTGAGGCCGATTCCCTGATCGAAGCCTTCCTCCACCCTTCTGCTTCAACCCTGACAGGCGATAAGAGTAGCTGTGTGGACTGCCACGGCACAGGCTTCTACTATCCGCAGGGAATCGAGCAAGGCGTGGCCAAGTGTCAGCATGAGAGGATGAAGGTGAAGGAGTGAAGGCGAGAGGATAGAGTAAGGATGAGAGGATGAAGTGCAGGTCAGAGGATGAAGCGATGAAGCTGAAGATGACCGGGAGAAGGCAGTGAAGTGGAGGGGAGGGAGGGAGGTTTCACAAGGTTTCATGAGGAGGTAAGAGGAAGCGAGGCAAGGCCATCAAGGGGTTGGGATGTGTGCTTCAAGCAGGTGATTCCGATAAGGCCACTTTACAGAAAATTATTGTTGACCGAAATTCAGCCTTGCCTCATCATCATGTGTGCAAAGGTCTTGAAAATAACTGTTGGGGGAAAGAGCTTCGATGACGCCTGAACAAAACCTGCCGGATTTGCTGCAAAGGGAAGCTATCTCTGCCAAGAGATTCGACCCTCGCACGGCGACTCCCTTCGTCAACAAGTCTTTGTCGGAGGAGACGCGCCGTGCTTATCGTCGAGCGGTCGCAGATTTCTTCCAGTTTGTCGCAGGCAAGCATCCGACGGAAGTTGCGCCCGCCGATGTGCTCAGGTGGCGTGATCATCTGCGTGCCAGGAGGAAGCGTCCGGCCACGGTCTGTTTCAAGCTCGCAGTCATCCGCTCCTTCTTCGAGTACCTGCGGGCTGGCGGCCTGCTCTTCATCAATCCTGCTTCGACAAAATTAGTGCCTCCGCCGGACCTCCCGACGGAACCTGCCGGACGCGCTCTCACGACGAAAGAGGTGCGCTACTTGCTCTCCGGGCCTGATCGGGAAAAGGCTGCGGGGGCGCGTGATTATGCGATGATGCTGGTGATGTTGAGGCTCTCGCTGCGTGTGGCGGAGGTCTGTTCGCTGCGGGCCTCGTCCGTGAGGTGGAGCCATGGCCGCTGGATACTGCGCTGCAAGATCAAGGGAGGGAAGGAGGAGGTCTGGCCGCTGCCGAAGGATGTCAAGCAAGCCATTGATGATTATCTGAAGCTGGACGGCAGGCGGCGCTCGACACTGCATAGCGATGGTGCGGAGGCTTTCCTCTTTCAGCCGCATTCAAACTACCGCACGCTCGAATTCGACAAAGGACTCTCAACGAGAATGGTACAGAACATAGTGGCCAAGTGGGCAAGCTTTGGAGGAGTCGGAGATGTCTCTCCACATGACTTGAGGCGGACGGCGATCACCAGAGCATTGGAGATGGGGCAGACTTACCGCCAGGTGCAGATGATGTCTAAGCATAAAGACCCGAAGACTGTGATGCGTTACGATCATGGGAGGGAGAATCTAGACCAGAATGCCGTCAACTTCCTTCAGTATGATGATGATGAAACCGTATCAGAATCCTGATCGCATTGACCGAATCGTGCGAAGAGTTACCGGGCGAGTATGAGTTGCACATCTTCCGTCAAAGCGGAAGCCGAAGGCAGCGCTGAAGCAGCGTTGTTCTTCCGTATCGAATCAGGGTCTTGCGGCTCCGGCTTTCTTCAAGAGGGTGATGACATCCGACCTGTTGTTGATTTCCGCCCACGTCAAAGCGTCGCGCCCGTCGCTGTCTTTGGCATCTATGCGTGCGCCCTGATTGATCAACATGCGTACGATCTGTGAATGGCCCTGCGCGGCTGCGCGTAGAAGCGCTGTTCGGCCCTTATTGTCCGCCATGTTCACATCAGCGCCGTTCTCCAGTAACACTCTGGTGGTCTCCCTGTGATCGCCCCAGGCCGATTCCATCAGCGCCGTCGCGCCATTGTTATCCCTGGCATTCACGCTCGAGCCCTTGCTCAAGAGCTGACGGCTGATATGATCACTACCTCTTGAAGCCGCCTTGATGAGCGCAGTTCTTCCTTTCGCGTCTTTCACATCAGGATTCATCCCCGCCGCCAGGAATAGATCAACAGCATCCGTGTCGCCTTCTTCGACGACCCTTGTAAAAGCGGCCTCGCTGTAAGGGATATTCTTTCGCGCCAGCTTCGCGCGCGCGGCCAACTCATCCGGGCCCGGCACTGGCGAGTTGTTGACCTCGGCCTGCCGGTTAGCGTTCTCATGCGGCGTCAGTGTCGGCGTCGGGCTGCCGCTCCTCGTTGGCTCCCTCGTTTGCGTTCGACTGTTCCTGTCATCGCCGTAAAATAAGAGATAAAGCGCTGCTGAGAAGATGATGAGTCCTACAATCAGAGAGGCCGCTACGAGCCGCTTTCGACCGCTCCCGCCGCGCTTTCTGTGAGCCCATGTTTCTTCGGGAACGGGCACGACCACCTGTCTGGCACGCAGGCGATTGGGCCCAGCATCCGAAGCGATCATCTCAGCACGCGCGACGGGCGGCAAGCTCACCCTGGTAACTTCCTCAGCATCTCCCATCGGAACCGTTGACGCAGCACGTGGGCCCATGTCGTGCAGATCATCCAGCATCTCGGAAGCGTTGCGCGGGCGGTTGTCTATGTTGAGGGCCATCGCTCGCATGAGGGCTGCCGAAAGGGAAGCAGAGACCTCCTGGTTGAGTTCTCTTGTCGGGCGAAGCGGGTCTGGCTGGCCGTTGACGATGGCTGTGGCGCGCGAGAGTGCATCCACCGGCTTGACACCCGTCAGCAGGTGATAGAGCGTTGCTCCGAGCGCATAGAGATCGCTGCGCTCGTCCGTGCCAGTACCCTGCATCTGTTCCAGCGGTGAATAGCTTGGAGAGTAGCCGAGCAAGCTTTTACTTTCGGCGCGTGTCATCTGCCCTGCGCTGCCTCTGGCGAGCCCGAAGTCCAGCAGGACTATTTGGCTCTCGGAGATGAGTTTCAGATTCGACGGCTTGATGTCTCTGTGGAGCACAGGCGGGTTAAGGCCGTGCAGGTACCTGAGCGTGTCCAGCAGTTGATCTGCCCAGCGCAGGACTTCGGCAGGCGGGAAAGGACGCCCCTCATGTTCCAGCCGCACGCCCAGGTCTTCACCCGGAATAAACTCCATCACCAGAAACAGTCCCGTTCCTTCGCTGAAATGATCCAGCACTTTGGGCAGCGCCGGATGACGCAGGTTGGCGAGCAGTCGCGCTTCGCGCTCGAAGGCTCGCCTGAGCTCATCGGTTTCGACGAGAGTCTCCTTCAAAGCCACAGAGCGGCTGAGCCGTAAGTCCGTGGCTTCGTAGACAGCGCCCATGCCGCCACGGCCCAGGGGACGAAGCACCTGGTATCGTTTCTGAAGAACAGTATTTGAAGTGAGCATGAAAACCCTCATCAATGATCTCGTCTCGGGCAACGGCATGGGCTCGCTCATCGCAGCCTTCAACTCTGCCGTTTGTGTCCAGCGCCGCGTCTACGATCTACATCTTCGCTGCCACTGAAGCGAGCATCCGTTGACAGACCGGCGGCGGCACGGGCTTGTCGTTGGCCAAGGACTGCCAGATCACCTGTGCGTCCCGCCGTAGAATAAATCATCAGCCGACGGATAATAGTGTATTATGCGTCCGTCTTAACGGTTCACCAGTCCATGCGGTCATAGAAAATTCTAGGCAAATTAAATAAGAAGCAGCCCCTCGCGCGAAACGTGTCGGCGAGTAAGCGTGGCTTTTCATAAGACCATTGGCATCATCATCACCTTCCTCCTCTTAGTTACCTGACCGGGGACGCGCTCTGAACCAGTCCCCACGCAGAGACGCCATCGACCCATGACAGAAAGGAGCCTGACAACCAATGTCTGACCAAAATACCGACGTGCCTGCGGAGACCTCATCTCCGGCGACCGTTGTTCCCCCAGCCGAGACTACAGAGACGGGCCCAAGAAGGGATACGGTTCTCTATGACGCCTTCATGCTCGGCTGGTTGATCGTCGAGCTGAGCAGCCGAATCCAGATGGCTCTTCACCAACCGGAGAAGTCCGGCTTTCAACTCTCAAGCGTCTGGCGCGCGACCTTCAATCGCATCGCCGGGCTGCAAACCAAGACTTTCCCGACCAGCACCACCGCTCAGACATTGTATGAGCCGCCTCCAAAAGAGAGCCTGCCCTATCTCTATCCGCCCGAGCCGGACTATGCCAACGTCGGCATCATCGGTATGGATCAGAGCGGCGTGAGCATTCTCGACAACTTTAAGTTATATGGCGTCACGCGGCGCGCGATCAACTGCCTGACGCTGCTCTACATCAAGGAGGATGAGAGCCTCATTCCTGATGTCATCAAGAAGAACCAGGATCATCTCGTCAAGGTGATTCTGGAGGCCGCGCAGAATCCGGGCGCGGGCGGCGGAGAAGCCGAGCCAGCGGGAGAGATTCCCGTCCCGCACGATAATCTACAGAAAGCGAAAGAGATTCTCACGGAGCGCACGATCAAGTTTTTGTATGCCTGGGACGGCTACCTGCGCGAGAACTACTACGTCGGCGGCGTGATCCCGAACGACGATCTTGAGCTGGTCGCTTACGAGGCGGGAAACGCCATGAGCGCCATCTCCTGGGGCATCGCGGCCACCACCGTGCCGCTCGAACAGAGGGCAGCCGTCGCCGCCACTCAATCGACCACCGGGACAGCGAGCGGGCAAGAGCCCGTCACCACGCAGGATTTTATCGCCGCCTGGAAGGCTGTTTTCCGGCAGCAGGCAGTCATCCGCTTGCAGCATCAGATCAGCGCGCTCAGCTCGGCGTTCGACGACGTATACTACCTTCAGCATCCACAGGAGACGCGACCCTCCGCCGATGCCGTCCTGATCCCGCTCAATCCAGACCTGCCCAGCGAGGCGATCCAGGCCGTCAAACACAGCATAGACTACTGGCAGCGCGCAGTGGATTGGATACCCTATAACCTTGACGAGATTCGAGACCTGGGGGGAGTGGGCCCAGCGCCCTGGAGCAAGCCGATGCGGCTCGCGCTGAATGAACAGGCCAACATCTGGCAGACGCTGATGACGGGCCAACAGAGCCTGCGCGCATACAACATGGAGAGCGTGACCCACAAGATCATGCAGGACGTAATGGAGGAGATACAGGAGAGCGTGCGCACGGACTTCGGCGCGGGCGTGCGTCAGGCGGAGAGGGCTATCAAGGAGGTGGCCCAGGAGGTCAAAGAAGCGATTGAAGTGGTCGGGGAGACCGCCGTCGCCGGACTCGAATCTTTGTTCAAGTCGTTCGTACGCTCCTACTGGCCCATACTCGGGGCGATAGTCCTGCTCTTCTTCGTGCTCGTCATCATCGCCGTAATGGCCCCGCCCGACTACGGCAAGGACACGGCGGCGGCGGCCTCCGGCGGCGTCGGCATTACCGGGATCATCTCCGCGATTCTTGGCTACATCGGCTTAGGCAATCTCACGGCGAAGAAGACAGAGCAGCAGACGGCTGTACAAAACGGTAAAGAGAGCGCGAAGACGATGGTTGATACACAGACGGCCACGACGACTGCCGGTGCAGCCGGAAACAGCGGCTCTGAGGGAAGCCTCCTGACGCGTATAGAGGGCGCTGCACAGGGGGCCGGGGCAATGGTGCTGCAAGCCTTCGAGCGCGGGTATAAACAGATTCGTATCGAGCTTGACGGCCTCAACCGCAGCGTGGCGGTCGCTTATCCGCTGGTGGAGTTCTTCGGCATGACCTTCAAGCTCAAGAGCGACGCCGATTTCCTGACAGACATCATCTGGAGCGGCACGGAACGCGCGGAAGATATCAAGCAGGTGATGCGTGCCGCCTTCGGCCCGCTCGCCATGCTCATCTCGCCCTCCACCTCCGGCCCTAAGGACGGCGAAAGCGCTGACAAGCAGGACGCTAGCGCCTGACACCCGCTACAAAGCGGCCAGAGTGCCCCTGAGAGGGCCAATAGCGAAGGCTTATTGGCCCTCTCAGGGGCACTCTGGCTGCTTTTCCTCTGATGCTCCTGAGTCGAGCAGGCGCTATCCTCTGTCAACCTCTGTGATAGCGCCCCTTCATCGCTATGCGTCGAGAACATCTGCGGGCAGTGACTCAGGCTTAGGGCCTTTGCGCCCGGAGCTTATTTGAGCTTGTTCTTGATCTCCCCGCTGCCGAGCGTCACAGGCGAGGTGCGCGACCCCACCTGATGCCAGACCTGGTCGTTTCCGTCCCAGACGGTGAAGGCATAGGCGTCGGCCTGTTGCGGGCTGAGGAAGTCGCCGTCTTTAGTGAACCCCTCGAAGGAGTAGTTGTTCCAGGTTGCCACCACCTGACCGTTCGCCGGATTAACTTTCTGGACGCTGCACCTGCCCTTGAAGTTTGAGCGCGTGTAGACCGCAGGAGAGACACCCGGCTCGGCGGAGAATTGCAGATAGCCGCCCTCCCAACCGTTGCTTTCGACGACGTAGTTAAAGCCGTCTGTGCCAAGGAAGCTGAGCTTCCAGTTACCCTTCACGGGCCCTTCCTTATTGTCCATCTTGAGGTTGAAGCCGAAGTTGGCCTTGCCGCCAATCGTGGCCGCATCCGCCACCCATCCACCGCCGTGACTGTGCTGCTCGCTCGTCGCCACCACGATGTTGAGCACTCCCATACCCACAGGATTAGCCGTCCAGAACTGGTTCGTCCCGTCCACCCTGACCTTGACCGTGTACAGGTCTGCCGCCAATGAGTTGACGCTCACCAACGCATCACCGTTGGAGTCTACGGCCACACCGCTGATGATATTGTCCGCCACCCCGCTCTCGTTGTTCGACTTGAACAACTCGAAGGTGACCCTCGCTTTCGTCATCTCTCCTTCATTGCCCGCTCCGTCCGCCTCCGCACTCAGGTGCGCTCCCAATCGCACCGTCGCCGTGCTCACTCCCGGCCCCGCCGTCATCAATGCCGCATCTCCCGTATAGACCGTCGCTGTGTTCTCCTTA
>DASVQM010000041.1:0-197685 GCA_036389095.1 Pyrinomonadaceae bacterium | reverse complement strand
TTCACGGGAGAGAACCGCACGGACGACCCCTTCGGGCACGGCACGCATGTGGCTTCGATAGCGGCGGGCAACGGGCGCATCTCCAATGCCGAATACATAGGCATTGCTCCCAACGCTCAGATCATCAACCTCCGCGTCCTCGATTCGCGTGGGGCAGGAACGGTCGCTTGGGTGCTCGGCGCGCTCGACTGGGTGATGGCGAATCGCGCGGCCCATAACATACGCATCGTCAACATGAGCCTGGGGATGCCTGCCGTTGACTCTTACAGGAACGACCCTCTCTGCCGCGCCGTCAGGCGTTTGGTTGATGCGGGCGTGGTCGTCGTCGCCTCCGCCGGTAACAATGGTAAGAACAGCGCGGGACAGAAAGTCTACGGGCAGATCAAATCGCCCGGCAACGAGCCTGCGGCGATCACTGTCGGCGCGGCCAATACTTTCGGCACAGACGCACGCACGGATGATACTGTCGCCAGCTTCAGCTCGCGTGGGCCCACTCGCAGCTTCTGGACGGACGCCAGCGGCACGAAGCATCACGACAACCTCGTCAAGCCCGACATCGTAGCTCCCGGCAATAAGCTCGTCTATGCCGAGGCCCGCGATAATTTCCTCGTGACACAGAACCCGCAGCTCGATGCCGGTGTCAGCCCAGTGGCCGACCGCAAGATGATGTACATGAACGGCACTTCGATGGCCGCACCCGTCGCCGCCGGTGCCGCCGCGCTCCTGCTGCAAGCCAACCCCACGCTGACTCCCAACCTTGTCAAGATGATCTTGATGTACACGGCGCAGCCCTTGGCCAACTGCAACATGTTCGAGCAGGGCGCGGGCGAGCTGAACATCGAAGGCGCGATGCGGCTGGCCCGTCTGGTACGCACAGACCTTTCGGCCCAGACGCCACTGGGCGCTCCGCTGCTGAAGACGACGAATGCTCCCGCGCCGCAGACGACCATCGCCGGGCAGACCTTCACCTGGTCGCAGGGCATCATCCTCGGCCCAACCTACGCTTACGGTTCCGATCTCGTCACCAGATACCAGAAGGTCTACGCGCTCGGCGTTGTCCTCTCCGACGGCGTAGTGCTTTCAGATGGCGTCGTCCTCTCCGACGGGGTTGTCCTCTCTGATGGCGTCGTGCTCTCAGACGGCGTGGTTCTCTCAGACAGAACCAGGATGTCTGACGGCATCCTCATCGGCGACCAGATTCTGACGAGCAACGGCGTTGTCCTCTCAGATGGCAGAGCCTTCCTCGGCGTCAATACGCTCGTCGGCGATGGCGTAGTGCTTTCAGATGGCGTCGTCCTCTCCGACGGGGTTGTCCTCTCCGATGGCGTGGTGCTTTCAGATGGCGCGTTGCGCGGCGATGCCCTGGTGCAGGCGCAATCGGCGCGCATCAACGGAGACGATACGGTCGAGATGGGCCCAGAAATCGACGCCGGAATGGATTATCTGGGCTTCTAAAATCAGTCCTTGATCGTACCTCGTGGCGGTCATGGAGCTTCGACAAGGCTTGGGGAGATAGATGCAATCATCGCAGGCACGGGTCTCGGGCAGAGCGTCCGGCACGCAGGCGACGCGCGGCGAAGGGCGCTCTTTAACTGTTGTTAAGCTGGCGGACGAGCATCGTCAAGAGATTCTATCTTTTCTCGCCGTGCGCCCACTTCATACGGTATTTATGGCCGGGCTCATACGCGACAACGGCGTCGTCAGTCCATTGAATCGCGGCACGTTCTACGCCTGCCGTGACCGCGACGGACGTTTAGAGGGCGTTGCCCTGATCGGTCATGCCACGCTCGTTGATGCCAGGAGCGAGAGGGCGAATGCTGCGTTTGCGCACCTGGCGCAAAGCTGCTCGCACGCTCATTTGATTCGGGGCGTGCAGCGTGAGGTCTTGGAGTTCTGGAACAGCTACGCGCCGCTGCGTGGCATAGAGCCGCGCCGCGTCTGCCGTGAGCTGCTGTTCGAGCATCGTGGGCCCGTGAAGTCTTGCGCAGCCGTGAGGGGTCTCCGTCAGGCGACGCTCAATGATCTGTCGCTGGTGATGACGATAAATGCCGGGCTGGCTGCGGAAGAGTGCGGCATCAATCCGCTCGGGCGCGATGCCCTGGGCTTTCGCCAGCGCACGGCGCGACGCATAGAGCAGGGTCGCGTCTGGGTGTGGGTCGAAAACGACCAGCTGATTTTCAAGGCCGACATCGTCGCCGACACGCCCGCAGCCTTCTACCTCGAAGGCATTTATGTCCACTCGCAGCAGCGACGCAAAGGCTACGGCCTGCGCTGTATGACGCAACTGTGCCGCATACTTCTGGCCCGCGCCGAAGCCGTCTGCCTGATCGTCAACGAAGAGCAGAAGGGCGCGCAGGCTTTCTACAGGAAAGCCGGATACAGGCAGCTGAGCGATTACGATACCATCTATCTCTAAGAGCCTGCCTTGAAGGGAGCGGAGTCAAGCACGACCGCTCTCATCCCGCTCCTTAGCGCAGCATCATAATCACCTGCCGCTCGCGCCCGCCGTCGAACTCGCAGAGAAAGATGCCCTGCCAGCGCCCGAGCAGCAGCTCTCCATCATGAAACGGGACGGTCACGCTTGAGCCGACAAGGCTCGCTTTTATATGTGCGTCCGAATTCTCTTCGCCGTGACGAAAGCCCATGCCGTGCTGAGGGATGAGCGTGCGCAGGGCGAGCAGCATGTCGCGCTGCACGTCCGGGTCTGCGTTCTCGTTGACGGTCAGCCCGGCTGTCGTGTGCTGCACGTAGAGCACACACAAGCCCTCGCGCGCGCCCGAAGCTTTCAGCCTGCGCCGCACTTCATCCGTGAAGTCCAACATCTGTTCACGCTCTCTTGAGCGTACTTTAATCACGTCCATAAACGTCCGTTTCTGTTAAAGCCCGAAGCCCCTGATCTATGGCATAGACCAGAGGCTTCGGGCTTGATGCTGAAAGTTATGCTGTTAATCCCGCTCTGATGCGCGCCGTCGCAAGAGGGCCCAGCCGGAGGGCAGCACCGCTGCCGCCATCGCAATCTTGATCGCATCGCCCGCAAGGAACGGCAGCACTCCCGCGCGCCAGGCGTCGGCGGCAGTCCTGAACCACAGCGACAGCCAGGCCCAGCCGCCAAACAGTATCAGCGCCGAGCCAGCAGCCATCGCGGCTGCCGCAGAGAGATAACGCCTATCCCAGCCTCTCTCTGCGAGCAGTCCGACGACAAACGCTGCCAGCGGATAAGAGAGCAGGTAGCCGGTCGTTGGGCTCAACGCGAGATAAGAGAGCCCGCCCGCTCCCGAACGGAAGAAGGGCAGCCCGCTCGCGCCCTCGATCAGGTAGGCGATCATCGCCAGCGCGCCCAGGCGCGAGCCCAGGAGCGCCCCCGTGAGCAGCACGACGAAAGTCTGTCCCGTGATGGGCACGGGAGTCCACGGAAGCGGTATGACGAGCTGCGCCGAGAGCGCCATCAAGAGACTGAACCCGATGACGAGCCCCGCCTGTCTGGTCCAATCCAGAGGATGAAGCACAGCGCTCGTCAGCGTCTCTGCTTTAGCGTAGGAAGTGTTCACAAAGTCCCCCAAATGGTTTTTAAAGCCCCGCGGAAATCGAAACTGCCGGGCTTGTCAAAGAAGAATTTAACATGATAGACAGGAGAGACAAGATAAAAATAGAAAGCAGGATGAAAACTAAAAGCATCGCTGTATTAAGCCTTCATCTCTTTTCTCTTATCTTGTCCATCCTGTCCATCCCTGTTAATTGCTTCGCCCCGTCGCCTTCATCTACGGCAAATCCACCTGTCCCGCTCCGACCTCGTTCCTCTCTACTTTAGCCACCTCTGTTCCGATGCGCATGCCGTAGAAGGAGCGGTAGACGAAGACCATCGAGATGATGAAGAAGACGGCGGCCAGAATATGCGTCAGTGTTGTATCGCCATCGTTGCGCGTCGTCAGGCTCACGGCCAACTCGACGGCCAGCAGACCGAAGAGCGTCGTGAACTTGATGATCGGATTGAGCGCCACCGAAGACGTGTCCTTGAAGGGGTCGCCCACCGTATCGCCGACCACCGTCGCGTCGTGCAGGGCCGTCCCCTTCTGCTTCAGCTCGACCTCGACCACCTTCTTGGCGTTGTCCCAGGCTCCGCCAGCGTTCGCCATGAAGATCGCCTGGTAGAGACCGAAGATGGCTATCGAGATCAGGTAGCCGATGAAAAAGAAAGGCTCGACGAAGGCGAAGGCCAGGGCCGAGAAGAAGACCGTCAGGAAGATATTGAACATCCCCTTCTGCGCGTACTGCGTGCAGATTTGTACGACCTTCTTGCTGTCTTCGACCGAAGCTTTCTCGACGCCTTCCAGGCGAATGTTGGCCTTGATGAACTCCACGGCGCGGTAAGCGCCCGTCGTCACGGCCTGCGTCGAAGCGCCCGTGAACCAGTAGATGACCGCGCCGCCCGTGATCAGACCGAGCACGAAGGGCGCGTGGAGCAGCGAGAGGCTCTGCGTATTGATGGTCAAGCCCTGCGTGAGCGTCATGATGATCGAGAAGATCATCGTCGTCGCTCCGACCACCGCCGTGCCGATCAGCACGGGCTTGGCCGTCGCCTTAAAGGTATTGCCCGCGCCGTCGTTCTCTTCGAGCAGGTGCTTGGCCCGCTCGAAGTTGACATCCACATTGAAGTCCTTCTTGATCTCGGCCTCGACGTTCGGCACTTGCTCGATGAGCGAGAGCTCGTAGACGGACTGAGCATTGTCCGTGACGGGCCCGTAGGAGTCAACGGCAATCGTCACCGGGCCCATCCCCAGGAAGCCGAAGGCGACGAGGCCGAAGGCGAAGACGGCGGGCGCGAGCATCATTACGTCCAGACCCTGCGTGCTGAACAGGTAAGCGATGGACATCAGAACGACGATGGAGATGCCGAGCCAGTAGGCCGAGAAATTACCGGCCACCAGACCGGACAAAATGTTAAGCGATGCGCCGCCCTCCTGCGAAGACGTGACGACTTCCTTGACGTGGCGCGATTCCGTGGAAGTGAAGACCTTGACCAGCTCTGGAATGATCGCGCCCGCGAGCGTCCCGCAGGAGATAATGGTCGCCAGCTTCCACCACAGGCTGGTGTCGGTGCCGAGCACCGGCACGATCAAGTAAGAGACGACGTAGGTCAGCACGACCGAGACAAAGGACGTGATCCAGACGAGCGAGGTCAGCGGCTTCTCGAAGTTCATCGTCGCGGCGCTGGCGTAACGGGCTTTCGCCATCGCTTCGTTGACGAAGTAAGAGAGCGCGCTCGCCACGATCATCATAATACGCATCACGAAAATCCAGACGAGCAGTTGCACCTGAATCGTCGGATTGCGCACGGCGAGCAGGATAAAAGTAATCAGGGCCACGCCCGTCACGCCGTAGGTCTCAAATCCGTCCGCCGATGGGCCCACGGAGTCGCCCGCGTTGTCTCCCGTACAGTCGGCGATCACGCCCGGATTACGCGCATCGTCTTCCTTGATCTTGAAGACGATCTTCATCAGGTCTGAGCCGATGTCTGCGATCTTCGTGAAGATGCCGCCCGCGATGCGCAGAGCCGCCGCGCCGAGGGATTCGCCGATGGCGAAACCGATAAAGCATGGGCCCGCGTAATCGCGCGGGATAAAGAGCAGTATGCAAAGCATGATCAGCAGCTCGACGGAGATGAGCATCATGCCTATGCTCATGCCCGCTCTGAGCGGAATCGCATAGATCGGGTATGGTCTGCCGCCCAGGCTTGCGAAGGCCGTGCGCGAATTGGCGAAGGTGTTGACGCGAATGCCGAACCACGCCACGCCGTAGCTGCCCGCGATGCCGACGAGACTGAAAAGAAGAATGACCAGCACCTTCAAGGCCGGGTAGCCGTGCGTCGCGGCCCTCGTCACAGGGTCAATGGCCGGGGCCAGCCAGCCGAAATAGAGCGTGACGACGAGCCCGATGAAGACCCAGAGTATGAGTATGAACTTGCCCTGTGTGACGAGATAGGTTTTACAGGTCTCGTAAATCAGCTCTGAAATCTCGCGCATGCTGCGATGCACGGGCAGGTTCTTCAACTGCATGTAGATGACGAGCCCGAAGAGCAGCCCGAGGAAACAGACCAGCAGACCCGCGAGCAGCAGCGTATGACCGTCGATGCCCATGAACTGGACGCGCGAAAGGTCTGGCAGAACGAGGTTGGCCTCTCCGCCCGCCTCGTGCGCCACCGCCTGGTTAGACGGGCCTGAGCCGCGAGCCTCCGGCGGCACGGCGCCCTGCTGGGCCAGGGCTACAGATGAAAAGAGCAGGACTGAAGCAATGCTTAGCGACAGTGTGAGCGCATGACGGCGAGTCGGCGAAGCGAACGGCGATACCTTGCGCATGCTGTGCCACCCGCTCGCCCGCACGCTGGCGCACAGGCGGGCTGCCAATCCGAGCGAGATAAGACTGATGATAAAAACCAAAGATAGTTCCACGATGAGACGATTCCTTTCTGTTCTTCGATAAACGGCGAGATAAACTGCCTAAAAGGCGACTCGGCCTCGGAGAGCTGTCGAGACAGACCATCACGCACAGGAAGCGCGTCCCGTGTCTCTACCGTCCTCATCCAGTCGCGCTAAAATGCGGCCATTATTGCCGATTTACACCCCGACTGTCCACCGAAGAGCAAGGATGAAGGATGAAGGATGAAGGATGAAAAAATAGTTGGCGTCATTAACAAAATCGAATCGCCAGACTTGTCAAAGAAGAATTTAACAGGATGGACAGGATGGACAGGATAAAAGACAAAAGCATTGCCGTCTGAATAGTTCATCTCTTTTCTTTTATCTTGTCCATCCTGTCTATCCCTGTTAATTCTCTTCTTTCATCCTTCATCCTTCATCCTTCATCCTTGCTTTTACGTGTTTGCTTCGGCCAGTCCTGCGCCCGTCGTTGCTTCGGGCCGCCTTCCGCCTCCCGTCCAGGAGCGGATGGAATCAATCAGCACGATCACCGCCGCGATCATCAGGATGGCCGTGAGCGAGACGTTGATGTAGCCTTGCGTGGCCGTCTCCGGCTTCTGCGAGAGCGGCCAGAAGTTGTCCGTGATGGACTGCCAACCGGCGACGAGCGTCGTCGTGGCGACAAACGTGAGCGGCACAAGCGTCACCCAGCTATAACGGGCCTTTCCCATGTTGATGATGATCGTCGTCGCCACGCACAGGGCGACGGCGGCCAGAAGCTGGTTCGCGATACCGAACATGGGCCAGATGGTCGAGATCGAGCCGGACCAGATGAAGGCCGCCCAACCCGCAACCACCAGCACCGTCGTGATAATCGAGCCCGGCAGCCAGTCAGGCTCTTCAAGCTTCTTATATAAGCGCCCGCCGAACTCGCCGACGAGAAAACGCGCCACGCGCGTGCCCGTATCAATCGTCGTCAAAATAAAGAGCGCCTCGAACATGATGGCGAAGTGATACCAGTACTTCATAAAGCCCGAGAGGCCGGGTATGCCCTCGAAAATCTTGGCGATGCCCAAGGCCAGCGTGACAGCGCCTCCCGTGCGCCCGCGCAGGTTCTTCTCGCCCGACTCTGCTTCCAGACGATCAATCTCCTGCGGCTGTAAGTTGAATCCTTCAGCCGTATGAGTATCAACCATGCGCGCGTACGCGGCCCGCTGCGCCTCGGTCTTCTGCGCCGTGTTGATGGCGAAATAGTCTCCCGGGAAAAGCGACGTGGCGGCGATCAGCGCGACGACGCCGACCACTCCCTCCATCAGCATCCCGCCGTAGCCTATCATCCGCGCGTCCGTCTCCTTCTTGATCATCTTCGGCGTCGTGCCGGAAGAGATCAGAGCGTGAAAGCCGCTGATCGCTCCGCAAGCAATCGTGATAAAGACGAAGGGGTAGACTTTGCCCGGAATCACAGGCCCACCGCCCGCGATGAAAGGCGTCAAGGCAGGCATGTTCAAAGTCGGATGAACCAGGATGACGCCGATAATGAGGAAAGCGATTGTGCCTATCTTCAGGTAAGACGAGAGGTAATCGCGCGGGCACAACAGCATCCAGACGGGCAGCACGGAGGCGATGAATCCGTAGGCCGCCATCAGCAGAATGATAGTATTGCGCGAGAAAGTGAAGCTCTCGGCCCATGAAGACTCCGCGATGCGCCCGCCGAGCCACACCGCAAACAGCAGTCCGAGGACGCCTATGGCGCTCGCCTCGGCAATCCTTCCGGGGCGTATGCGATACATGTAAAGGCCCATTAAGAGCGCGAGCGGGATGGTAAAGCCGACCGTAAAAGTCCCCCAGGGAGATTCTGCCAGGGCGTTGACGACGACGAGGCCTAAACCCGCCAGCGCAATCACCACAATGAAAAGAATCGCTATCCCCGCCACCAGACCCGAAAGCGGGCTAATCTCCGTGCGCGCAATCTCGGCCAGCGATTTACCGCGCCGCCTGACGCTCGCCGCCAGAATCATAAAGTCATGCACCGCCCCGCCCAGGCACACCCCTATCACCAGCCACAACAGCCCCGGCAAAAATCCGAACTGCGCCGCCAGCACAGGCCCCACCAGCGGCCCCGCCCCCGAAATCGCCGCGAAGTGATGCCCGAAGAGCACCCATTTGTTCGTCGGGTAATAATTATGCCCGTCGTACATGGTCTCGGACGGCACGCTCCGGGCGTCATCGAGCGCCAGCACCCGCGCCGCAATGAAGGCCGAATAGTAACGGTACGCGATGGCCATCACGCACAGCGCCCCGACGATGACGGGCAGGGCATTTATACTCATAAGCTCATCCTCCGCTTGGCGGCAGATTATAGCGAATACATACCACTGACAAGGCACGAGCGTCGCCGCAAAATTTCTGCCTGCCACCTTTAATTCATCTTCACTGATAATTTTGGTTGCTTTTCATATTGCAAAACAGTTAATCTGCCCGCGCTATGCACGTCTCCTCAGCTTACATAGCGGCGCTCTCCCCCGCGAATCTTTTGCACACACTAAGGCCAGACCGCCCGTGACGGAATCACGACCAGCTTGCTATTATTCAGACTGAGTGATCTAACTAAAAGAGTGAAGACGTGTCCGGCAAAAAGCTCAGCCCCATCTGCATCACCGGATTGGCTGAGGTCATGCCTGGAAACCGCATCTCGCGCGCAACCGTAACGCCCTGAAACTCTCGCTCGCGCCTGCCGCAGCGCGAGCCGGAGGGTAAATGTGAGCGTATGGGCGGCGCAGAAATGTTGGAAGGTTTTCACCGTTTCGCTCATATTGATGTATATTGCCGATTCAGGTCGGTTTTCAGATGCTAAGAACTGAGCAATCCTTATGCGCGCACACAAATGATAGCTATGCGCGTAAATTTCCGAAGCTTTTTTGGACACAAATATACCTCAGCCGCGAACAATGCCTTCACGGCGGCTTGCCCTATTACTCGGACTGAGCGGTCTACCTAGAGCATTGACGATATTTTTAGCAAAACCCCCAAAGCGATCTCCATCAGCGGCGGCTCGGTCGTCGCGTCTGAGCTTTGCACTTCATTCGTACTCGCTGCGCCTTGGCCGCCCATCTCGCCTGATGTGGGTATGCCCGGAGTCTGTATTTCACCTGCAAAAGCAGAGAAAGTGAGCGCCAGGCTTAAAGTGACTGCGGCGCAGAATTGTCGAAGGATATTCACTGTTTTCTCCTACAAGTTTACTTGGTAATAGGGGTTTTTTTGCTCGAATAATAGGACTGACTAAAGCACGAGCAGGCACAGAATAACACTGTACCAAGCTAAAACACGGCTTAGCAAATTATTTTGCAAATACAGGAAAGGGAAAGCCTCACATGGGCTTAACTAGCCAGCTTTTACGACAAATAGATGATACCGCGCTCAGCCCTACGGAGCGCGCACGCCTTCGCTGCCAACTGGCCAAGGAGCTTGAAGAATCGGGTAACTACGAGGCTGCGCGCAGCGCCATGGGCGATTTATGGCAGCGAATCGGCGAGCATCCTCAACTGGACGGGCTGGATCAGTCTACATCCGCATTGGTGTTGTTGCGTGCAGGCTCTTTATCGGGCTGGATAGGCAGCGCCAGACAGATAGACGGCGCGCAGGAAGTGGCGAAAGACCTGATTAGCAAAAGCGCCACGATCTTTGAAGCCTTGCAGGATAGGGAGCGACTGGCCGAGTCATATATAGACCTTGCGATCTGCTATTGGCGCGAGAGCGCTTTCGACGAGGCGCGCGTCACGCTGCAAAGGGTGCTGAGCCTGGTGGGCGACGAACATAAGGAGCAAAAGGCCAGGGCGCTTCTCAATAGCGCCGTGATCGAAGTATCCACGATCC
This sequence comes from Pyrinomonadaceae bacterium, assembly GCA_036389095.1. GTDB lineage: Bacteria > Acidobacteriota > Blastocatellia > Pyrinomonadales > Pyrinomonadaceae > DASQYE01. The sequence continues at coordinate 187,399 of DASVQM010000041.1, read as the reverse complement.
GCTTCAATGATGCCCTACAGTTTTTGACCGAGGCAGCGCCCCTGTTTGAAGAGAGTCAAAGCCCTGTGGCCAAGGGCAGATTCCACAATCAGCTTGCCCTTGTGCTCAGAAAGCTGGGGGTCACAGAGCAGCGTGATGATTACACTGATCGTTCGCTCGTGGAGTATGCCGCCGCCAGTTATCATTTCGAGCAGGCGGGCCATACGACCTTTCGGGCGGCGGTCGAAAATAATCTTGGATTTCTATTCTTTATCAAAGGAAAGTTCATGGAAGCGCACGAACATCTGGTTCGCGCGCGTTTGCTCTTCACCAGCCTCAAGGACGGGGTACACACGGCCCAGGTGGACGATACGCGCGCTCGCGTCTTTATCGCGCAGGGGCGCAACTCCGAGGCCGAGAAGGTTGTGCGCTCGGCAGTGCGGACGCTGGAGAGGGGCGATGAGCAGTCGCTTCTGGCTGAGGCATTGACGACGCATGGGGTGGCGCTGGCGCGTTTGGGTCGTTACGAGGAGTCGCGTTTGACTTTGGAGCGGGCGCTGGCGTTGGCCGAGAGGGCCGGGGATGTCGAGGGCGCGGGGGTAGCCGCGCTGACGATGATAGAGGAGCTTGGCGAGAGGCTGACGGCGGAAGAGATGACCGGAATTTATGGACAGGCCGATCAGCTGCTCGCCAGGTCGGAGCAGCCGGAGACGCTGGCGCGTCTGCGTGCTTGTGCGCGGCGTGTGATGGAGGCGGGGCGCGCTCAGGCCAGTGATTACGGTGCGCCGAACTTTATCTATGCGGACGAGCGCACGGGGGAAGTCTTGCGCCAAGCGCACAGGGTCGCGGGCACGGGCGGCAGTGTGCTCATCACGGGCGAGACAGGGACTGGCAAGGAGTTGCTCGCGCGCTTGATTCATGAGTGGAGCGGGCGAACGGGTAAGTTTGTGGCGATCAATTGCGCGTCTCTGACGGGGACGCTCATCGAATCGCTGCTCTTCGGACACAGGAAGGGAAGCTTCACGGATGCCTTGCAGGATCATGCGGGAGCGGTCAGGCAGGCCGTGTGCGGGACGCTCTTCCTCAACGAGATAGCCGAGTTGAACTTAGGAATTCAGGGCAAGCTCCTGCGCCTGATCGAGCGCGGAGAGGTTCACGCCATCGGCGCGGACGTGCCGGAGAATGTGGACGTGCGAATCATCGCCGCCACCGACAGAGACCTCAGAGAGCAGGTCGCGCGCAAGGGTTTTCGAGAGGATTTGCTCTATCGTCTCAATACTTTTCACCTGGAAATCCCGCCCCTGCGCGAGCGCACGGATGATATAGCGCCCCTGGCCGCTCATTTCATACAGGAGCTTCTTGAGCGCCACAAGCGGCGCGTGAGGTTCACGCCCGGGGCTGTCGAGGCCATGCGACAGTTGCCGCTCAAGGGCAATGTGCGAGAGCTTCGCTCGCTGATCGAACGCACTGTGCTGACTGCCGCCGACAGCACGGAGATTACGCGACAGTCCGTAGAGATTCTGGCGGCCCGTTTGACTGGTAAGGCAGCGCTCGCCGACGCCTGGGCAGGCTGCTCGCTTGAGGAAGAGGTTCTGCGTTACGAGGCCAGCCTCATTAAGCTGGCGCTCGAAAATGGCAGAGGCAGCGTGACGCGCGCCGCACGCCTGCTCGGCATCACTCACCAGAGGCTCAGCTCCATGATTCAGGGACGGCATAAAGATTTGCTCTCTGCAAAAAAACCGGCGCAACGGCGGAAGCGAAGCATCATCACGAAATTGCACGGCTAAGGCCCGGCCTGGCGTGTCAAATATTCTCTCGCGGACTTTCCTCAACGCGAGAATATGCCGGATAAACAACTCCCAAGGCGCTGTGGCCCGATTTCTGCAACGGGCACGGTCGGCGCGAGCGTTCTCCCAATCCATTTGTATCAAACCGAGCGGCGCTTGTAGTAGCACTACCAAGCGCCCGCCTTCACTCTGCTGTTGTTCGATTCTCACTACGGCTGACAGTAAACATGACGCCTCTCCATATTCTTTACGCAGAAGACGACCCCTGGTTGGTGCTCTCTGTGAGGGAGATGCTTGAAGAAGAGGGTTGGCGTGTAAATGTTTATGAGAACGGTCGGGCGGCGCTTGATGAGATAGAGAGCGGGGAGAGCTACGACCTCCTCCTTCTGGATAACAATCTGCCCGGAGTGAGCGGGCTCGAACTCGTGCGGCGCGCACGCGCGCTCTCGCACAGAAGAGAGACGGCCATCATTATCATCTCGGGCAGCGAGGTCGGCAGGGAAGCGCTGCTGGCCGGCGCTGATCTGTTTTTGAAGAAGCCGGAAAACATCTGTGCCATTGTCGGGCACGTCTTGAGGCTGACGCGAAGAGTTTGATCGAAGCGCCGCTTCTGCGCCGGGCCTGAACCGATTATGGATCATCGAGTACAAAAGGTCTTGCGTTTAATGAGAGAGGATTTGGCCCGGCGGCTCACTCCCGGCGAGATCGCACGCATGGTCAATCTCTCGCCCGCGCACCTGCGCTACCTCTTCAAGGCCGAGACCGGAATGTCCATCATGCAGTATCAGAAATCGCTCAGGCTCGAAGAGGCCAAGAGGCTTTTGGAGAACACCTTCTTAAGCGGGAAAGAGATCATGAACAGGATTGGGATTATGGATGAAAGCCATTTCGTGCGTGATTTCAAACAAAGCTACGGCATGACGCCCGCGCAATACAGAGCGCGTTATGGCCGCCAAGCCTCCGAAAAAGAGAGCGAGTGAACTAAATCATCATATCCGCCATGGAATCCGCAAATCCGCCAATAAATCCTCATTTTCGCCAAGAAAATATAGTTGACGCCCCGGGATAATGGCTCTACTCTAGCGCGCGTTCGTTCATGAGTACCTCGCATCTCCTTTGGTACAGAGGTCATTCTACAGAATAGAGAGCAGTTGATGTCACACAGTCTCACCCTGTCGAATGCATCTCTTTTGAAAGGGCAACCTCACTGCTTTAACAGCTCCGGCTTTATCAGCTGCGAGAGGGGCTTCTGATATCGCTCTACCTTTTGACATTTCCCGAGAGTGGCCATGTACAGATACACAGCTTTAACCGAATCATCATGCAAGGGTCGCGTCGTTCTGGTCAGCGCCGCGGCGGGGGGCAAGATGATTCAGTTCAGGCGCGGCTCTGTAGGTGGTGACGGGAGGTGTGCCTCATCAAGAGGGGGCTGTTATTGTCCTCACTGAAGTGCTTGAAAGATGGCACGGGCGGGGGCAGTCCGCCTGCGGGTTTTGGGAGGCCCGCAGGCGGTTTAATTTTTTGCATCAGAAATCGCCCGCAGCAAAGCCCAACCTGGCAAGGGCCCAGGCAGAATCTAACAGGGATGGACAGGATTGACAGGATAAAAACAGAATCATTTCTACATGAAGGGTTAACAGATAAAATTCTCGGAGCCTGCTTTGAAGTCGCTCATGAGCTTGGAGCTTGCTTCCTGGAGTCCGTTTACGAGAAAGCTTTAATTGTTGCCATAAGCCAAAAGGGGCTTCGAACGGAAGCGCAAGTGCTTTTAACGGTCAAATTTCGAGGGGTCATGGTGGGCGAATTCTTTGCCGATATTTTGGTAGACAAAAAACTCATCATCGAGTTGAAAAGCGTCTCAGCTCTCCGGCCAGAGCATCAAGCTCAGGCTATCAATTATCTCAAACCCACAGGCCTTGAGGTCGGCTTGCCGGTGAACTTCGGCAATCCCAAGCTCGAATACCGAAGATTATACAAATAACTAAAGACGAAGTTTTATCCCTTCTTTTAATCCTGTCCATCCTGTTAATTCGCCATCTTGACTGTCATCAACGCTTCAGGAGCGCGTGATGGGTCGCCAGCGTCGCTCAAGGTATTCGGCCACGCGCGTGAGCGGAAAGGTCAGAAGCAGGTAGAAGAGCGCGACGACGGGCCAGATGGTGAGAGGCGCGGCATAGCGGCTCGCCGCTTCCTGCCCCGTGCGCGTCAGCTCTGTTATGCCGATGATGGTCACGAGCGACGAATCCTTGAGCAGTGCGATGCCTTCGTTGGTCAGCGGCGGCACGACGCGGCGGAAGGTCTGCGGCAGGATGATGCGACGCATAGCCTGCGAGTAGGTCATGCCGAGCGCACGCGCGGCCTCCATCTGGCCCGCGTCTATCGAGAGAATCCCGGCGCGAAAAATCTCCGCGATGTAGGCGGCGCTGTTCAGCGTGAGCGCGATGATCCCGCTCCAGAAGGCAGGGATGCTGATGCCGAACGTGGGCATCACGAAATAGATGAAAAGAATCTGGACGAGCAGGGGCGTGCCGCGCACGACCTCCACATAAACGGCAGCCGGAGCCGAAACTATTCTTGATGACTGCACACGCATGAGCGCCAGAAAGAGTCCAATCGGCAGGCCGAACAATAAACTGAGAAAGGCCAGCTTGGCCGTCCACCAGACGCCCGTGAGAAAGAATCGCCAGGTGCGGCGAAGTATGTCAAGGTCGAAGGCTTTCGGCTTGGTCTGGCTCGCCGTCAACTCGGCGGCCCGCTCAGCCGCCTCGCCAAACCATTTTTCGTGTATCTGATCGTATTCGCCAGACTCTCGAATGCGCCGCAGTGCGGCGTTGACGGCCTGCTGCAAATCCTCGCTGCCCTGCGCCATGGCGATGCCGAATTTCTCGTCCGTGAAGCGGCGACCGACCGTCTTCAGTTCGCGGAAGCTCTGGCGGATCATGTACTTCAACACGGGAGCGTCGCCCACCACCGCATCAATGCGACCATTCTTCAGATCGAGCAGAGCGAGGTCTATAGTATTGTACTTGGCGACATCCACGCCCGCCCGCTTCTCAAGATCGAATTGCGCCGTCGTATTGATCTGTACGCCCACCTTCTTGCCCGGCAAGTCGTCCGGCGAAGAGATGCCCTGCCGATCATTGCGCACGACGATCAACTGGCCTGAGTCGTAGTAAGGGTCTGAGAAGAGCATCGTGGCGCTGCGCTCGGGCGTGATCGTGACGGATGACATCACGGCGTCGAAGGTTCCGTTTTGGAGTGCGGGAAAGATGCCGTCGAAGCCCGCGTTGATGAAGCGAGCGCGCACGCCCAGCTCGCGCGCCAGGGCATTGCCCAGATCAATGTCGAAGCCCGTGAACTGCCCGCCCTCTGCGGATTCGAGCGGCGGGTAGGTGGCATCCGTCCCGATGCGCAGCTCGCCCGTGCGGCGCACGCGTTCGAGGGCGGACTGGGCCCATGCCGCGCCCGGCAGCAGCAGCAAGAGTAGAAGGGCCGCCGTCAAGCGCCGCAGACGTTTCAGGCTCATGCTCATATGCACAATCATTCTTCCTGTCCGAGAGTTGACCGCGTGCTCTTGAGCGCGTCAAGCTTTTCGCTCTCAACGCTGTTCGTCGCGCCGCTCTCCTGGCGCGCGTGCTCGTCCTCCTGAAAGCTCTGCATGAAGGCGCGCGTCTCAGGTTTTTGCGGGCTGCGGAAAACCTCTTCGACCGTGCCCGATTCGACGGCGTGCCCGCCCTCGAAATAGATCACCTGGTCGGAGATGGAGCGCGCGAAGTTCATATCATGCGAGACGACGACGAGGGTCTTGCCGAGGTCGTCTAAGGCTCTCAGCATCCGACCGACCTCTTTGATCAGTTGCGGGTCGAGTGCGGAGGTGGGCTCGTCGAAGAGAATCACGTCGGGCTCCATGGCCAGGGCGCGTGCGATGGCGACGCGTTGCTGCTGCCCGCCGGAGAGCTGCGCAGGGTAATGCTCCTCCTTTTCGGATAAGCCGACCTTGTGCAGGTAATGTCGCGCGACCTCTTCGGCCTTTGCGCGGCTCATGCCCTTGACGGTCATCGGCGCTTCGATGGCGTTGCCCAGGGCTGTGAGATGCGGGAAGAGATTGAAATTCTGAAAGACGATGCCGACGCGCTCGCGCAAACGCCGCGTCAGCTCTTTTTCTTCCGCCGCCGAGAGCTGTCGGTCTTCCGCGCCCAGGACTTCGACGCCGCCGATCACCAGGCGTCCGTGGTCGAAGCGTTCGAGCCTGTTCATGCAGCGCAGCATGGTGGACTTGCCGCAGCCGGATGGGCCAAGGATGGTCGTCAGTTGTCCTTCCTCTATTTGAAACGTGGCATGATTGAGTACGGTGTTTGAACCGTATCGCTTGACGATGTCGGTGACTTCGATCACTGATTCGCTCCGCCGTTGCTGGAAGATGAAAGTCGAACCCGCGCGTCGGGCCGCCGAAGCGCTCGCCGCCGTGGTTTGTGCGGCGGAGTTTGTCATGGAACGCGCGGGCTTTGCAACAACAAAGTAGAGGGTCGACCGAAGAAGGAAATGAACAGGGATGGACAGAGATTGTCAGGATAAATAAAGAAAGCAGGAAGAAAGATAAAAGCATCACTTTGATGAATGCTTCATTGCTTTTTCCTGTGCATCCTGTCCATCCCTCTTAAATTTTCTCCTCTTCGAGTTCGTTGACGCTCTCTCGGGCGCTCTGCTAGACTCCGCCGCAAATTTCTTCTGCATTAAAGCGCGCGGGCCATAGTTGGGCGAAGGCGAAAGTTTATGTACGAGGACGACAGGAAATCCCGTCCGATACACGAAAACCTGGATACGGCCTATGTCAATCTGGCCGCCCTGCTGCGATATTTGCGCGGTAAGGATTTCGCCGGGCGCGTGCACGTCATCCTGGACGAGTATGAGGCGGAGGTCTTGCTGGATGGAGCGAGCGCGCCGCGCGTGCACGAGATCAATCATGCTGCCGGGCGTGAAGCGGAAGGAGAGGCGGCTTTGCAGCGCTTGATGGTGCGCGCCAGCGAGCCTGGCGGTCGCATCAGCGTCTACGCGAGCGCCGATGAGGAGTCGAGCGAGGGGCAGTCTTTTGTAGAGACTACGCGCTCGTCTCAGACGCGCGAGATGGAAGAGGGCGGCGGCGAAACGGAAGAGATGACTTGGACTGAGCTGCTGCGTTTGAGTGGCGAGATGATCGCGGCGGTCGAACGCGCGGCCCTGAGCTTCGGCATAGATTTCGCCGCCCGCTTTCGCGCCGCGCGTTTAGAGCTGGCCGACGATTTCCCTTTTCTAGACCCGGCCTCGCAGCGTTTTCAGTATGCTCATGGCGTGGTTCGCATGCAGTCGCAGCCGCGCCTGTCCACCTATATTTCAAGCGTCAGCGAATGCCTGCGCCGTGTGGTGGACGGCCTGGCGGCGACTGATCGCGGGCGCAGCGTGCGTGAGCGCGTCGCGCTTGAGCTGGCCGTGCTGGCCCGCAGGCGTGAAGCCGTCATCGGCCACTTCAAACTGATGCCGTACCTCGAACGCATCGCGGGCACGAAGGTGTTATGAATGAGAACGCAGAACACAGAACTCAGGAGCCAGAATAATAGCGGTTGCCGTGCTTTTCATTCTGAGTTCTGAGTCCTGTGTTCTGAGTTCTCCTCCCTTATTATTGAGAGCTGATCTTATGCTTAAATGGAGCGCTTTCTGGACTACGTTTGGATTGCTGGTCTTGGCCGAGATGGGGGACAAGACGCAACTGGCGGCGATCACTTTGGCGGCGCAGTCGCGCTCGCCCGTCTCCGTCTTTCTCGGCGCGGCGCTGGCGCTTTCGCTCGTCTCGCTCGTCGGCGTCGTGCTCGGCACACTGCTGGGCCAATACTTGCCGACCGCTCTCATACACAAGACGGCGGCGGTCGCCTTTATCTTGATCGGCGTGCTCATGCTCTGGGGAAAAATGTGAGAAAGGAAAAAGTAAAAAGGGAAAAAGGGAAAGGTCAGGCTCCGCACAGCATTTAATCAAAGTGCTTTTGTCCTCATTTTGCTTTTCACCTTTTGCCCTTTTACTTTGATCTGCTTATGTATCCATTCAGAAATATTCTGTTTCCGACCGATTTCACGCTGCATGCGCGTGCGGCCTTGAAGTACGCAGCCGCCTTTGCGCGCGAGGGCGGGGGACGCGTCGTGCTCTTCAGCGTGCAGAGCGGGACTGTGCCCGCCAATCTTTTGACGCTGCCTGATCGCGTCTTTGAGGATACGGACAATCGCTGGCTACAGCAGTTGCGCACAGATGTCAGGCAGTTGCTGGCAGACCCATTGTTTGACGGGCTGGAGGTCGAGCCGGTCATTATCGAAGGCGAGCCAGCGCCCATGATCGCGCGCGCCGTGCGCGAGTTCGATATTGATCTGGTGACGATTGTGACGCATGGGCGCAAAGGCTTGTCGCGCGCCTTGTGGGGCTCGACCGCCGAAGAGATTATCGCCGAAGCGCCCTGCCCCGTGCTCACCATCCGTCCGCCGCAGCGTGATTTCGTCGAGCACAGGGATTCGCACACCGAGATTCGACTCAACCGCATACTGCTGGCCACGAACTTTCGCCCGTCGGCCAACTCTGCCACACAGGTCGCGGCAGAGCTGGCGGGACGCACGGGCGCGGAGCTGCACGTCATCTACGTGATCGGCGATTACATGGATCAGATGGCGGAGTTTTTCCCCAACAGCGCCGGGCCGCCGCTGGCACGCCTGAGAGAGTATGTCGGGGAGCGTATGGCTATCTTCGCGCGCGAGGCCGGCAGCCGCGCCATCACGCATATCAGCGAGGGACAGCCCTATGCGGAGATTGTCAGGCTTGCGACGGAGAAGGATGTGGACTTGATCGTCATCGGCACGAGCATTCACGCTTCGCTCTTCGGAGGTGCGCCCGTCCTCGGCCCGGACATCGAGCGCGTCGTCCGCAATGCGCCCTGTCCTGTGCTCTGCGTTCCTTCCGGGAGAGTCGTGACACCGGCCCCGGTTCTCGTCACAGAGCCCATACCTCAAATGCAGTGACGAGTGACGAGTGACGAGTGACGAGATAAAAACTGAAAGCTTAGTCCAGGCTTGTCACTCGTCACTGATCTATTGGCAGTTGGGCGCGTCGCCATGCTTCTGTGCCGCCGAGTAGGGCCGCGACGTTTTGGAAGCCTACCTCTTTTAAGTCCAGCGCCGCACGGGCGCTCGAATGCTCGCTCGGTCAAGAGCAGTAGAGGACGATCTTCTTATCGCGCGGCAATTCGTCCTTGCGGCGGGCGATCTCCGGCTCCGGGATATTTAGCGAGCCTCTGATGTGGCCCGTCTTGTAGGCGTCAGGTGAGCGCACGTCAACGACGACTGCCGTCCCTTTTTCCAGCGCGTCGCGCAGCTCCGCCGTGGTAATGCGCTCGACGCCGTCGTTCGGCCCCGATACCGTCTGCGCGGGCGCAGCCGATGTTGACGTGGCCGCGCTTTTCGGGACACCGCCGCTGCCGCTCCCGTCCGTTGAGTTACATGCCGTCATGGCGAGCGCGCCGAGAATGACGACGACCGCCAACAGCGAAACGAAAAGACGCATTCAACTGACCTCCAAATAATTTATTCGGCTTACGGCTCCGCGCGCCTGCGAATCTCTCGACTGCCATCCTATTTGCCCTTCGGCTGAGGTGCGCCCGATTCCACCGGAAATCCCGCGCTCATCCATGCGCTATAGCCGCCGAGCAAGGCCGCCGCGTTCTCGACACCCGCAGCTCTCAGGTCATGCGCCGCACGGGCGCTCGAGTGTTCCGCCGGTCAAGAACAGTAGGTGATGATCGTCTTATCGCGCGGCAGCTCCTTTGTGCGCTGAGCGACATCAGGCATCCAGATGGCCCCTTTGATGTGGCCAGCGCGATAAGAGTCCTCTCCCCGCACGTCAACGATGATCGCTTTGCCCTTCTCAATCAGGTCGTGCGCCTCAGTGACCGTTACGCGCGGCACGCCGTCCTCAGGCGTCTGCGCCGCCGGAGGAGTTTTCCCCTCCGGCTTTTTAGCCGTTCCACCCTGAGCGGCCATGACCGTCAACGATAATGCCGACGCGAGCAAGAGGGCCGCCAATGACGAGGTAAGATCACGCATACGAGCCAAGCCTCCAATTCCGGCGGGGGATTATAGACACGGGCGGGAACGCCTATCAGGATGCTCTCACATCCCTATCATAGTTCTACCATTTTCCCGCGCACCGCAACAAGGGAATAAGAGCCCCTGTTGCGTAGCCGTCGCAGGCTTCAGGTCAGTACGGCCTGCGGTCTCTGTCGGGTCTCAAGCGGCAACACCCGCCCGAGACCGCTGGCGCGACTGACAGCAGTCCCGCCCATTTGCCAACCGCGATTAACTCTCGTCTCTTATCTTCAGTCCTTCAATTGACACGAGTTCGTCAACGCGCCTATGCTTTGTGCGAATAGTGAATAGATGCTCGCCGGTTCAAGCGTGGCTGTTCCCACTGTTGGGCAGCGCCAGCCCTCACGCTGCCGGTTTACGGCGACGGGCCGATCACAGGCTCGCGGGGGTTCGTGCTATGTCGCAGCCGACCTATCTCACATCCGGCAACAGGGTCGCCATCGTCGGGGCTGGGCCTGCCGGCTCTTTCTTCGCCATCGAGCTGATGCGTCGTGCGCGCGCGCTCGGCATTACGCTCAGCGCGGACATCTACGACGGTAAGAACTTTGCCAGGAAGGGAGCGCCCGGCTGCAACATGTGCGCCGGGGCCGTGGGCCATAATCTCATCCAGGAGATCGAGCGCTCGACCGAGACCATCCCGCGCGAGGTCATCCACTGCGAGATCGAAGGCTACGCCGTTCATTACCAGGACTCCTCCGCTCATCTGGAAAACGATCCGACGAAGAAGATTTACGGCGTCTACAGGGGCGCTGGGCCCGTCAGCACGGAGAACCCTGAGGGCGCGCGCAGCTTCGACCAGTTCCTGCTCAACCAGGCCACGAAGCTCGGCGCGCGTCACATCCCGCAGAACGTGCATGACATAGACGTACCTGCCACGCTTGAGCGCCGTCCGGCTTTGCGCTTCGCAGACGAAACGCGCATCGAATACGATCTGGTCGTCGGAGCCTTCGGCGTCAACTCTCAACTGGCCCAGCGCCTGCTTTACGGCTACGTGCCGCCGCCGACCTGGAAGACCTGCGTCATAGAGGCGCGCGTGCCCGAAGAGTTCCAGCGCGAGAAGCTGCGCAACATGATTCACTTCTTCGTCCTCAAGCAGCCCGACATTCGCTACGTCGCGCTCATCCCGAAGGGCGAGCATGTGACGGTCACGGCCATCGGCGAAGACGTGGACGTGGTTGCCACCGAGCGACTGTTGCGCACCACCTACATGCGCGACTACCTGCCGCCGGATTGGAAGCTCGACTGTCATTGTCACCCGCGCGTGGCCCTGGGCGCGGCACGCCTGCCCTACAGCGAGCGCTTCGTCATCGTCGGCGATGCGTCGGATTCGCGCTACCTGAAGAACGGCGTGGAGTCTGCGCTCGTTACGGCGCGACTGGCCGCCGACTGCGTGATCAATCACGGCGTCACGGCGCGGGATTTCGAGAAGCACTTCTGGCGGCGCTGCAATCGCGTCTTCGGGCGCGACAACATCTACGGGCGGATGCTCTTTGAAATCTACGACCGCATCTTTCCGCACCCGCTCCTCGCTCCCGTCTACTTCGCCGTGCTGCGCTCGGAGCGTCACCTGCAAAGACCGGGCGCGCTGCTTTCAAACGCACTGCTGGCAGCCTTCACGGGCGATCAATCCTACAAGCGCATACTCATGCGCGCGCTCGACCCGCGCCTCGCGCTGCGTATGGCCGGGCGCGCGGGCGGCATGGCGCTTGAGCGCACGCGTGCCGCCGTCTTCCATGCAGAGCGGCAGCCCTTCCGTGGACTGAAGCTGCGCGACGGCTCACGAGTGGCGATCATCGGCGGCGGCCCCGGCGGCACGAGCGCAGCCATACGGCTGCTGATGAACGCCAGGTCGCGCGGCATTAACCTGCGGGTCACGATCTACGAGCCGAAACAGTTTCCGCGCCATCATAACCCCTGCATGGGCGTGCTCGCGCCGCCGACAGCCGAGCTGCTGCGCGAAAGGCTGCGAGTCGAGCTGCCCACGCAGATGATCAAGCGCACGATCAAGGGCTACCGCCTGCACGGCGACCGCAACGATATAGAGCTGCGAGCGCCGATGGCAGAGGAGCCCGCGCTGATGGTCTCGCGCTCGGAGTTCGACCAGATGCTTTTGGAGCGGGCCGTGGCCGACGGCGCGCGCCTTCTCAGTGATCGCGTGACGGGCCTGGAATTTCACCCCGAGAATCCCGAGCATCCTGTGCGCGTCTATTCGGAAGGCCGTTCGTATTCGGCGGACATGGTCGTCGCCGCCTGCGGGCATGACGACGGTATGCTCTCCGTGCTCGAACAGGTCAGCCCGCGCCCGCGCCGTTATCATCGCCCGGCGGAGTACATGCATTCGATCATCATCAAGCTGCCGTGCGACGAGCGTTATATAGAGAAGCGATTGGGGGGCGAGATACACGCCTTTCTGCTGAGCGACCTGCCGCGCATAGAGTTCGGCGCGATCACGCCCAAGCAGGATCATGTGCTCGTCAATATCATGGGCCGCCGCGTGCGTTCCACGGACATGGAGGATTTCCTGCTCCATCGAAAGGTGCGAACGCTCCTGCCGCGCTTCAATCTACAGCAGTTGGACTACTACGAAGGGCGCGCGCCCGTGCGTCATGCGCGCCACGTCTCCTGGGATCGCTTCGTCGCCGTCGGCGATGCGACGGGGTGGCTGCGTCCCTTCAAGGGGATGGGCATCACGACGGCGATTCAGACGGGAACGGCTGCCGCCGACGTAATGCTTGAGCGCGGGATTGACCGTGTGGCGCTCGAAGCTTACGCGCGCCGCCTGCGCATACTCACAGAAGACCACTATCACGGTCGCGTGCTGCGCCGCCTCTGCCGGATGGGGATGAGCATGGGCGTCATCGACGGCATCATCGAACAGGCGAAGACGAACGAAGACCTCTACGCCATTCTCTATCACACCATCTCCGGCCATTCTTACCGCCGCGTCTCGCGCGACCTGCTGCGGACGGCGACCGTCTGGAAGATGAGCGCGCTGACGCTCAGGCGCGTCCTGCGTCCAAGCTGGTGAAGCCTTGCGCTCGATTGGCTTGAGCCTATATTCTGCGAGCCTGAATAGATGAAGCAGAAATTAACAGGGATGGACAGGAGAGACAGGAGAAAGAATAAAAGCAGGATGAAAGATAAAAGCATAGCTGCATGAATAGCTCATCCCTTTTTCTTCATCCTGTGCACCCCTGTTAACTCCTATCTTGATGAGAGAGCTACCCGTCTACGATCAACGGCCTCAATGGGGCAAGGTGATTGACCACACGCGCTGCATAGGCTGTCATGCGTGCACGACCGCGTGTAAGTCTGAGAACGAAGTGCCGCTTTCCGTGACGCGCACCTACGTCAAGCATGTGGATATCGGCGAGTTTCCGCAGACGCGGCGCGCTCATCAGGTGACGCGCTGCAACCAGTGCGCGCACGCTCCGTGCGTCACGGCCTGCCCGACCGCCGCGATGTTCAAGCGCGCGGACGGGATAGTTGATTTCGATAAAGCGATCTGTATCGGCTGCAAGGCTTGCATGGCGGCCTGCCCTTACGATGCCATCTTCATCAATCCCGAAGATCACTCTGCCGAGAAGTGCAACTTTTGCGCGCACCGTATAGATGTCGGCCTTGAGCCCGCCTGCGTCGTGGTCTGCCCCACTGAAGCCATACTGGTCGGAGACATCAACGACCCTGCTTCAAAAGTCGCGCGCATCGTCAACCGTGAGAGCGTGAGCGTGCGCCGTCCCGAGAAGGAGACGCTGCCCAAGCTCTTCTACAAGGGCGCGCACCAGGCGACCCTGGACCCGCTCGCGGCGAGTCGTCCCACGGGCGGGCTTTTCATGTGGAGCGAGCAGCGAGAGGGGACGGAATGGGTCGTCTCGGGCAATCCCCATTACAACAATACGTCCGCCGCCGCGCTTCTCTCCTACGATGTGCCGCACACGATTCCCTGGGACTGGCGCGTGAGCCTCTACACCTGGACGAAGGGCATCGCGGCGGGCGCTTATCTGGTTGCGGCGCTCCTGGTCGCCCTCGGTTGGATGCGCGTTGACAGCCCCCTCTGGCTCTGGGTTGGGCCCATCGTGGCGGGCGCTTTCCTCGCCGCGACGGGCGCTCTGCTCGTCTGGGACCTTGAGCACCCGGCCCGTTTTTACATGATCTTCACCCGCCCGCAATGGAAGAGCTGGCTCGTGCGTGGAGCTTTCATCATCGCCGGTTATTCAATCCTGCTCGCGCTCCACTTCGCGGCGAGCCTCTGGGGCAGCACATCCGTACAGAGAGTCTTGCTCTGGCCTGGCGTCGTGCTCTCCGTGCTTGCGGCAATCTATACAGCCTATCTCTTCGCTCAATCGAAGGCGCGCGACATGTGGCAGAGCCCGCTGCTTCCACCACATCTTGCCCTACAGGCTCTGCTCCTGGGCTCGGCTGCGCTTGTGCCCTTCGCCGCCTGGCTTGACGCCGCACTGCTCTCCCCGTTGCTAAGGGTTTTGGGCGCGTCCTCTCTCCTGCATCTGCTGATGATCTGGGGCGAGATTACTCTGACTCATCCGACGGCGCACGCGCGGCTCGCCGTCTGGGAGATGACGCGCAACAGGTTTCGCGCATTCTTCTGGATGGGAGCAGCGCTCGCATTGATCGGAGTCTTTGCCCCCTGGCTAGGGCTCGCCGCCGTCCCGTTTGCTCTCGCAGGTCTTCTGCTTTACGAGCACGCTTATGTGCAGGCCGGACAGGCTGTGCCGCTGGCCTGAAGCGACATGCTCGCGGCCAGGGCGTCATGCGCGCCGCCTTCAAAACTGTTTTGAAAGAACGCGCCTGCCATTGGATACCCGGGTCAAACCCGGGGAAAGAGAGGATGAAAGTAAAATGTCTAAGAAGCCTGGGCCCACCATGGCCCTCATAAAGGTCTCTGCGAGCCTGCTCGCGCTGGCAGTCTTTCTGATCTGGCCCGCGCGGGCCGAGGTTAATACTCCCGTCGCAGACCCGCTCGCCTGCGCCTGTTGTGCGGACGAGGGCGAGTGGTACGAAGTGCGTGAGCGGGTTGACGACTCGCAGCGCGCAGAGCTTGAACGCTTGAGGTTTTCCGCCACCGCTAATAGTTTCGAGACGGCGGCCAGCGATGGCGAATTCGCTTCCACCTATACGCTGACGCAAAGACGTAACGGGCTGCGATGGGAGTTGAGATTCCGCGACGAGCAGGGAAAAACCGGCACGCTCTCTTTCACGCTTCCGCCGACGCTCGTCTCCTTCGGCACGGATTTGCATGACAGCCCGGCGGGCGGCGTTGGCCCAGCCCTCTATAAAGAATGGCGCTTCACAGGGGCGGCGCAGGTCACTGGTATCTTCAAAAGGGGAAAGGCAGGCGCGACGCAGTTTCGTCTCATCTTGCAGGGCCGGGGAAACAGATGCCCGCTGATGGAGGATTTCAAACACTGGACACTACAGCTCAACAGCGGGCGCACCTCTTACGCCTTCTACGGCACACTGAATAATCCCGGCTAATCCGGCTGAGGGCGAAAGCCGAGCAGCGCGTCTATCGGACTTGGTGCGAGTGTTATGAAGCCGAGCGAATTGAACGAAAGAGTGAGCGCGGCGCGCAGGGAGACGGAAGCGCGGGGCGAGACCTTTTATCCCGGGCCGAGCCGCATACATCTCGCCGCCTTCCCGCCGAAGGAGCGCTGGGATGATTGGGTGGAGCTGGACGCGAAGAGTTGGCCCGAGAGGAAAGAGCGCCGCTACATCTTAGTGCCGACGACCTGCTTCAACTGCGAGTCGGCGTGCGGCCTGCTGGCTTACGTGGATAAGGAGAGCTTGCAGGTACGCAAGTTCGAGGGCAACCCCGAGCATCCTGGCTCGCGCGGGCGCAACTGCGCCAAAGGCCCCGCGACCTTGAACCAGATCACCGACCCCGACCGCATACTCTATCCGTTGAAGCGGGCGGGAAGGCGCGGCGAGGGCAAGTGGGTGAGAGTCTCCTGGGATGAAGCCCTGGACGACATCAGCGCGCGCATTCGCCAATGCCTCCTGGAAGATCGTCGCAACGAGATCATGTATCACGTCGGGCGTCCGGGCGAAGATGGATTCACGGAGAGAATACTGGCGGCGTGGGGCGTGGACGGACATAACTCTCACACCAACGTCTGCTCGTCCAACAGTCGCGCCGGTTATCAATACTGGATGGGCCTTGATCGCCCGAGCCCCGATCATGCGAACGCGAAAGTCATTCTGCTCATCAGCTCTCATCTGGAAACGGGCCACTACTTTAATCCGCACGCGCAGCGCGTGATCGAAGCCAGGGCGGAGGGCGCGAAGTTGATCGTCTTCGACACGCGGCTTTCCAATACAGCGACTCATGCCGACTACTGGGTCTCGCCCACGCCTGGCTCGGAAGCGTCCATCCTGCTCGCCATAGCGAACCACCTCATACAGCGAGACCTCTATAACCGCGAGTTTGTGCGCCGCTGGTGGAACTGGGAAGAGTACATGGCTGTTGAGCGCCCCGAAATAGAGACCGGCTTCGAGAACTTCGAGCGCGTGCTGAAAGAGCTTTATAGCGGCTACACCTTCGAGTTTGCGGCGCGGGAATCGGGCGTGGACGCCGAAGTGATCGAAGAGATCGCCCGCGTAGTTTCCACCGCCGGGACTCGTTTCAGCAGCCACAACTGGCGCAGCGCAGCCGCCGGAAACAGCGGCGGCTGGCAGGTGGCGCGCACGCTACTGATGCTGAACGCGCTCTTGGGGGCCATCGCCACAGAGGGCGGCGTCTTTCCGAACGCGTGGAATAAATTTGTGCCGCAGCCTATCTATACGCCGCCGCACCCGCCCGCCTGGAACGAGCTGACCTGGCCCGTGGAGTACCCGCTCGGGATGAACGAGATGTCTTTTCTCCTGCCACACTTTTTGAAGGACGGGCGAGCGAAGCTGGACGTTTATTTCACGCGCGTCTATAACCCGGTCTGGACTAACCCCGACGGATTTTCCTGGGTCGAAGCCCTGACGGACGAGAGCCTCGTCGGCTGCTACGTAGCGTTGACGCCGACCTGGAACGAGACCTCATACTTCGCCGATTACATTCTGCCGATGGGCCACGGCTCGGAGCGCCACGACCTGCATTCCTACGAGACGCACGACGCGCAATGGATAGGCTTTCGCCAGCCTGTGCTGAGAGCCGCGCGCCAGCGCTCCGGCGCAACCGTCACGGATACGCGTGAGGTTAATCCCGGCGAGGTCTGGGAAGAGAACGAGTTCTGGCTGGAACTCTCCTGGCGCATTGACCCGAAAGGCGAGCTTGGCATTCGTCGTTTCGTCGAATCAAAAGAGCAGCCGGGCACACGCCTCGGCGTTGACGAATACTACGCCTACATCTTCGAGAACTCCGTGCCGGGGCTGCCCGCGAAGGCACGGAGCGAAGGCTTGACGCCGCTTGAGTACATGCGTCGCTACGGGGCATACGAAGTGCGCCGAAAGGTCGGGGCGGTTTATGAAGAGGCCGTCCCGGCGGATGAGCTGGAAGATGTGCGCGTTGACAGGTTCGGACGTGTTTATACCAGAGCGCCAAAGCCAGCCTCGACGAACGTCGTGCCCATCCCGAGCCCCGACTCGGACGCGGAAGGCCGAAGGCTCGTCGGAGTCCGGATTGATGAGCGCGTCCTGCGCGGCTTTCCAACGCCGAGCGGGCGGCTTGAGTTTTATTCGCGCACGCTCGCAGACTGGGGCTGGCCCGAGCACGCTCTGCCGACTTACATCAGAAGCCACGTTCACCCCGAAGCCCTCGCCGAAGACCAGACGGTTCTCATCTCCACCTTCCGCCTTCCCGTACAGATACACACGCGCAGCGCCAACGCCAAATGGCTGGATGAAATCGCGCACACCAATCCTCTCTGGATTCACCCGGAGATGGCTGCGCGTCTGGGCTTAGGCACGGGCGACCTCGTTCGCGTCGAAACAGAGATCGGCTACTTCGTCGTTCGCGCCTGGGTCACGCAGGGCATTCGCCCCGGCGTGGTCGCGTGCAGCCATCACATGGGACGCTGGAAACTGACGGACCAAGGACAGAGACAGTTAATGGCGACCGTCTCCCTGGAGCATCAGGGAGATGAGTGGGGACTGAAGCGCGAAAAAGGCGTCGCGCCCTACGCATCCGGCGATCTGGACACGCTGCGCATCTGGTGGACGGATGTGGGCGTGCATCAGAACCTGACCTTCCCCGTCCATCCAGACCCCGTCTCGGGCATGCACTGCTGGCATCAGGCCGTGCGCGTCAAGCGTGCCGCGCCCCATGATCAATACGGCGACATCTCAGTTGATACGGGGAAAGCGCGCGAGGTCTATCGCAGGTGGCTGCGGATGACTCGCCCCGCGTCCATGTATTCCCCCGACGGCACGCGCAGACCCTACTGGCTGCTGCGGCCTCTCAAACCAGCCAGAGAGGTTTATCGCCTGCCGGATCAAGCAGAGTTGACAGGCGTCGAATAATTCTGAGTAACTGGAAAAATCAAAGCAGAATTAACAGGGATGGACAGAGATTGTCAGGCTAGAAGAAGCAAAGACACTTTCATCGAGCGGTGCTTTCATCTTTCATCCTGCTTTCTGTTCTGATCCTGTATATCCTGTCCATCCCTGTTAATTCCTATGGAACTCTTTCGTGCACTCGCTGTTCTGGCCGAGCCTCCTGCGGCGGAGTCTGCGCGCGTCGCCGATGCTTTGGAGCTTGGGCCCATGCCGACGCCAGCCGAGTATACGGAGTTGTTCGTCTTCCAACTCTATCCTTACGCGTCGGTCTACCTGGGCCCGGAAGGGATGCTGGGCGGCGAGGTGCGCTCTGCGGTCGGTGGCTTCTGGCGTGCTCTCGGAGAGACGCCGCCCGCCGAGCCCGACCACCTCGCCGTGATGCTCGCCCTCTATGCGCGCCTGGTCGAGATGGAAGAGGGCGAAAGCGACGAGGTGCGGCGCGGAAGCCTGAGGGTCGCGCGCAGGGCATATCTCTGGGAGCACCTGTTGAGCTGGCTCCCCGTTTACCTGGACAAGCTCTGCGAGGTGGCTTCGCCTTTTTATAGAGGGTGGGGAGAGGCGCTGGCGCAGGCGCTCGTCGCGGAGGCCGAGGCTGTCGGAAGACAATCGCAGTTGCCGCTGTACTTGCGTGATGCTGGAAGAGTCGTTGACCCGCGCCGCGATGAGGTCGGAGAATTCCTGCTGTCGCTTCTCTCTCCCGTGCGGAGCGGGATGATTCTCGTGCGCTCCGACTTGACGCGCGCGGCGCGCGGCCTCGGGCTCGGATTGAGATTGGGCGAGCGCAGATTCATACTCAAGGCGCTGCTGGGCCAGGACGGCAAGGGCGTCCTTGAGTGGCTCGCGGCGGAAGCTTCGCGCTGGGCCCAGAGTCACCGGCTGCGACTTGAGACGCTCGGCGAAGTGGCTGCGGCCTGGGAAGAAAGGGCCAGCGCGACCGCGAATCTCTTGCGCGAGCTTCAAGCAACGACGGGAGAAATAGTGTCGGATTAGGGCGACCATCTAGCAGATAATTGCGTCTCAGCCGGGCGCGCAAAGGACGCAACCAAGGGCGCTCACTACCATCAATTACCACGCGACGGCTGGCCCGTAATGCAGCCCCGGCCAATTCAAGCCCGTGCCTGAAAAAACTTCCCGAAATATCGAAGATGTGCTATAGAGACGCCTTACCTTAAATCGAAAGCCGCCGGTAGACGAAGTGTTAATCGAGCGAGGAGACCTTACATTCCTGTGAGTACAACTACACCTCTCAAAAGATTGAGAGTAGCGTCTGCGCCGTCCATTCTCTGCGC
Source organism: Pyrinomonadaceae bacterium (assembly GCA_036389095.1). Classification (GTDB taxonomy): domain Bacteria; phylum Acidobacteriota; class Blastocatellia; order Pyrinomonadales; family Pyrinomonadaceae; genus DASQYE01. Next base: position 167,688 of record DASVQM010000041.1, on the reverse strand, counting down.
GCTGCTTTTACTGAGCAGTTGCCTGCCGCAGTCTCCGAGCAATGCGGGCGGACGCAGCATTACCGTCTACGGCTTTTCGGTGATGAAGGAATCGCTTGAGAAGGCCATCTTTCCCGCCTTCGCCGCCAAGTGGAAGCAGGAGCATGGCGAGGAAGTGCGCTTCACTTCATCCTTCGCCGGGTCGGAGACGGTGACCAACCAGATTCTTCAGGGCGTCAGCGCAGACATCGCCATTCTCTCCATCGAGCGCGACGTTGAGCGCCTGCAACAGGGCGGCGCAGTGACCTCCGACTGGCACAGCCTGCCCAATCGCGGCATCGTCAACAAAACGCCTTTCGTCATTCTCGTGCGCAAGGGGAATCCGAAGGGCATACGGGATTTCGCCGACCTCGGCAAACCCGGCATCAAGCTGATTCACCCGGACCCGGTCAGCTCGGGCGGCGCGATGTGGTCTGTGCTCGCCATCTATGGTTCGGAACTCATCAAGTCGGAGAAGCAGACGGGCACGCGCGACGAAACGCGCGCCAGGGAAACCCTCAAAGCCATCTGGCGCAACGTCATCTCCACGCCCGGCTCGGCGCGCGAGGCGCGCACGCAGTTTGAAACGGGATTCGGCGACGCGCTCGTCACCTACGAACTGGACGCGCTCTTGATGAGGCAGGCCAACGCAGCCGTCGAGATCGTCGTTCCCGAAGCGACTATCTTCAGCGAGCACCCGGCGGTCGTCATTGATCGCAACGTGACGGCGGACGAACGCCCCGTCATCAATGCCTTCATCCAATACCTCTGGAGCGAAGACGCGCAGCGCGCCTTCGTTCAATACCACTTTCGCTCCATCACCGACGAAGCGCTGAATGACGCCAACAAGGAGTTCGCCAAAATCAGCATGCCCTTTACCGTCAATGACCTCGGTGGCTGGGCCCGCGCCTATCCCGAGATCATCGAAAAGGTCTGGCGCGACCAGGCGCAGAAAAAACAGTGATAAGTGACGAGTGAAATAAAAACAGGTGGCTATAAAGATTTGCTCGTGTGGCAGAAGGGCATCGCTTTAGTGAAAGAGGTCTATCAGATAACAGGTGCTTTCCCTATTGATGAAAGGTTCGGGCTCGTTTCTCAAATGCGGCGGGCAGCCGTGTCTATTCCGTCTAATTTAGCTGAGGGACAGGCGCGGCATACAACGGGTGAATTCATTCAAGCGGTCTCTCACGCGGAAGGGTCTATGGCTGAATTGGAGACTCAGCTTATAATTTCCAGCGAATTAGGCTATTGCACAAAATCCAGAGCGACACACGCTTTTGACATCATCGAAGAGCTTCATAGAATGCTCAACGCACTGCGAAGAAAGCTCGTCGCGCGTCAATAGCTTTTAACTCGTCACTTGTCACTTGCCACTGCTTTCTTATGAGTGCAGCATTATCCAGAATGAGACATGTGAGGGGCTTCGATGTCGTGCGGCCCTTGAGCATCACGGCGATGATGGCGATGATGCTGCCGCTGGTGTTTCTGCCGCTCGCTTCGATCTTTATCTTCGGGACGAGCAAGGGCCTGGGCAGTTTCTGGGCCGCTTTGACCGCGCCGGAGGCCATCTTCGCTCTCAAGCTTTCGATGGTCACGAGCTTCTGGGCCACGCTCTTCAACGTCCTCTTCGGGCTGTTTGCCGCCTACGTCCTCTCGCGCTATATGTTCTGGGGACGCACGGCGCTGATCGTGACGATCTCGCTGCCGACGGCGATTCCGACCGCCGTCGCGGGCTTCGCCCTGCTTCTGCTGTGGGGCCCGTACGGAGTCCTCGGCAAACTGCTTGCTCCCTATGATGTGCGATTGATGTTTACGCCCTGGGCCATCGTGATCGCCAATATCTTCGTCACGTTCCCGCTGGCCTTCGGAGTCCTGATGTCAGTCTTCGATACGATGAACCGCTCGCTCGAAGAGGCTTCTGCGACCATCGGCGCGACGCGCTGGCAGACGTTCTGGCATGTCACGCTGCCCAGCCTTCGCGGCGCGATTGTGACCGGGGCGCTGCTCACGTTTGCGCGCGCCGTCGGCGAGTTCGGCTCGACCATACTGGTGTCGGGCAACCTGGCGCTGCACACGCAGACCGCGCCGCTCTACATCTTCGCCAAGTTCAACGAGGGGCAGGTCGAAGCGGCGAACGCCGTCGCCATCGTCCTCGCGCTCTTCTCCTTCTTTATCTTCAGTATTCTTTTCTTCGCGCGCGACTGGCTGGACACGGAGTAAGGGTAGCGATTATGCAGTCGGAAGAGTTGGCCAATATCATCGGTAATGAAGAGGGCGCGGCGCGGCAGAGCGAAGCGGGCGCGCGCCAGGAGTACGCCGCGAGCGTGCGCAGTGTGAGCAAGAGCTTTCGCGGCACGGTCGTGCTCGAAGATATAGACTTCGACGTGGCAGAGGGCGAATCCCTGGTCCTGCTCGGCGCATCCGGCAGCGGCAAGACCACCATCCTGCGCATCATCGCCGGGCTCGAAGAACCCGACACGGGCCGCGTTATCCTTCACGGCCAGGATGTCACGGAGCTGCCTGCGCGTGAGCGCGGCGTCGGCGTCATCTTCCAATCATACGCGCTGTTTCCACGCATGACCGTCGAGCAGAATATCAGCTACGGATTGCGCATCAGACGGCGCTCGCGCCGTGAGATCACGGAGACCGTAGATCATCTCATCACGCTCGTGCGCCTCGAAGAGCACCGCAAGAAATATCCTTCGCAGCTTTCCGGCGGCCAGCAACAGCGAGTGGCGATTGCGCGCACGCTCGCCTACAACCCACAGGTCTTGCTCTTCGACGAGCCGTTCGGAGCGCTCGATGCGCAGACGCGCGTGCGTCTGCGCCGCGAGATTCACAACCTCCTCAAGCAGATCAACGTGCCCGCCATCTTCATCACGCACGATCAGGAGGAAGCGCTTGAGCTGGGCGACCGCATCGCCGTCTTAAACGCCGGTCGCCTCGAACAGATAGGCACGCCCGACCAGGTTTACAACCACCCGGAGACGGAGTATGTCGCAACTTTCCTCGGCGCGGCCAACCTGCTGCTCGGAGTCGTCAGTCGCGGCCTGATAGAGATCGGCACGGTGGAGATTCCCGCCCGCGAGGAGACGGAAAGTTTTCGTGAGGGCCAGGCCATCAAGCTCGTCTTTCGTCCAGAAGATGTCCACCTCAGCCGGACGGGCGCGCTCCCGCATGGCTGTCGCCGTTTGACCAACGGAGTCATCGAAGAGATACATTTCGTTGGAGCATACGAGCGCCTTACGCTGCGCCTCGATCTCGTCGCGCGTCAGCCCGCCTCGGGCGAGCCGCCGCTCTACAACGTCACGCCCACGACGCCCGAGACGCGAACGGGCATTCCCATCATCGTCACCCGCCCGAAACCGGAGGCTGCGATGACGCGCTTGCAGGTGGGCGACCGCGTGGCGGTCGGGCTCACGGCCTTCCGCGTCTTGCCCAATTACGCTCTCGCCTCAGAGCGCGCCGGGCGCATCGTGGACGCGCGGAAGTAAGCCACACACCTTGCCCACCGGCCTGCGGGCCCGCGACCCGAGACTTATTTCGATTTGACGCGCTTCGCCTCATGCGTTTAGCATTCGCCTTATCATCTCCAAAAATTCGCGTACGTGCCGGGAGGAGACGCTCGCCATAGACCCTGATGTCAAAAGATATGTGATAGCGATTACCTGGGTTCTGATCGCCACCGTGCATGGTTACGGCGCGGCCTGGCTGGCGATTCGCATGCTCTTTCGCCCGTATCGTCCGGTCAAGTTTCTGGGCATCACCGTCTGGCCGCAAGGGATGATCCCGCGCCACAGAGAGCGTTTGGCCCAGACCATCGGCAATGCCGTCGGCAACGAGCTTGTCTCGCAGGAGACCGTCCTCGATGCTCTCTTCGAGGCCGATTTCTTTCGCCGCAAGGTGGAGGATTTCATTACCTCTTATACGAGCGACCTGCTCAGCACCACTTATCCCACTCTCATCGAAGCGCTGCCTTCGGGAGCGAGAGCGCCCGTGCTCGATGCCATCACGGCGCTGCAACAGCGGCTCGGCGTCTACATCACGGACATCCTCAAGGGCGAGGAGACGGCAGACGCCATAACGGCCTTCATTGACCGGCGCGTTGACGAGCTGCTGTCGAGCCGCCTGAACGAAGCCGTCAGCCCGGAGACTTTCGAGCAGATTCTGGGTTTTGTCGAAGAGCGCTTTCGCGGCCTCGTCACGGAAGCGGAGTTTGAGCGCAAGGTGCGCGACTTTGTGGGCTCGCGCCTGGACGAATTGGCCCACAGCCGGGCGACGCTCGCCGAAGTCTTCACAGAGGAGACCGTCGCTCTCATTAAGGAGAGGGTGGACAGGGAAGTTCCGCCCATCGTCCATTCACTGGCGGAGATTGCGACGAGCAGCGGCACGCGCACACAGCTCGGCGGCCTCATCAAGCGCGAGGTTGACGACTACTACGCGCAGCTCTCCTTCTTCAAAAAGATATTCATCTCGCGCGAGCGCATTCACTCCGAAGTTGACGAGATGGTCAATAAGACGCTGCCGCGCCGCGTCGAGGAGTTCCTGCACGGCGAAGCATTTGAGCAGCAGGCGGAGGACTTCCTGAACACGACCATTGACAGCGTGCTCGCACGCCCCATCAACGAGCTTGTCGGGCAGATCGCGCCCGACAAGCTTGAGCTGATCAAGGATCAGGTTTCAGGTCGCATACTCATGCTCGCGCGCAGCCCTGAGCTTCGGAATTCCGTCTCCGCTTACGCTACGGATGCCCTGGCGAGGCTTCGTCCGCACAGCTTGCGCGCCATCCTGCAATACATCAGCCCGGAGAGCGCGCCGCGCCTGAAAAGTTTTCTGGCCAAGAGCCTGCTGAGCGTGCTCGCGCGCGAAGAGACGGCGCAGGCTGTCAATGCCATTCTTAACGCGCAGATCGAGCGCCTGCTCGCCACGCCCATCGGACGCCTCTCCGATCACGTCTCGGAGGCAGCCATCCAGCGCGCCTCCTCCGCGCTGACGGAGCGCATCACGACGGCGGCGCGCGAGCGGCTGCCTGCTGCTATCGCGGAGTTTGATGTCGGCGGCATCGTGCGCCGCAAAGTCGCAGACTATCCGACGGAGAAGCTCGAAGCGCTGGTGCTCTCCGTCGCACAGCAACATCTGAAGACCATAGAGATGTTCGGCGCGGTGATCGGCCTGATGATCGGCATTCTACAGGCCGCTTATATCCTGTTCTTTGAGCCGCGCGGCCATTAAGCCCGAGCAGAGAGAAAGAGAGCGAGAGAGCATTGCGACGGCACACAATGCGCGAGCGGCCCGACCCTTTCCTTGATCAAACTGGTGTTCGTTGACGCGCGCAGAGCAGCGCGACCGAGAGGCCCATGAATAGTATCAAGTGTCCTCAATGCGAGCTGGTCAACTGGGGCACGCCGCCCGCTTGTAAACGCTGCGGCCTCTCCTTTCAAGACCTCCCGGAGCAGGCGTTTATCTCCGTCCCCGCAGGCGAGCATGTCAACGCTCCGGGTTTTCCCGCCGGGCTGACGACAAACACGCCTGCACAGTTGATGGAGCGTGCGCGAAAGGTCTGGAAGGGGTTTGTCGCCTACTGCATCTTTATGGCGCTTCTCTACCTGTTCGTGGCCGCTATCGGAGGCGCGCTGCTCTATCTCGCGCAGGGCAGCATGGCCGGAGGCAAAGATGTCGCCGAGTTGCGGATACAGGGGGTAATCTTTCTCTTCGTCGGGATCGCGCTCGTGATACCTTATGCGATTGGGCCATTCGTCAAAGGCAAGTCCTGGGGATGGGTTTACGGCATCGTCCTGATCGCCATCGGCCTGACCAGTTGTTGTCTCTGGCCCGCCACCATCCCGCTCATCATCCATTGGGTCAAGCCCGAGATGAAGGCGTTCTTCGGACAGTCTTAGAGCGAGCCTCGTACCTGTAAGGAGAGGTTATGACGCGTAGTGAAACGGTCGAGCGAGCTTTCGTGGACGTGAGCCACAGCGTAGAAGACGGCATGATTACCTACAGGGGTTTGCCCGCGCCCATCATCTCGGATCATCTCAGCCGTGAAGAGTCCAGAAAGCGTTATGCCGAGGGCACGGAGTTTCATATCGGAAAGATCGAGATGGTCGCCAATACGGGAACGTACCTCGATTCGCCTTATCACCGTTACAAGGACGGCTTAGACCTCTCCGAATTACCGCTCTCGTCAATGGCAGACTTGGACGCCGTCTGTATCCGCGCCGCAGGGTACTTTGGCCGTGGGATAGATGCAGAGGTCTTCGGCACGGCTGATCTCAGGGGCAAGGCAGTGCTGCTGCATACGGGCTGGGATGTTCAGTGGGGAAGCGACCGTTATTTCGAGGGCCATCCTTTTCTGACCGCCGGGGCGGCACGCTTTCTGGTTGAGGCCGGGGCCGTGCTCGTCGGCATAGACTCGCTCAACATAGACGATACGGCAGACCTCGCGCGCCCGGCCCATTCCATTCTCCTCAAGGCCAATATCCCCATCGTCGAGCACCTCTGCCGTCTCGAATCCCTGCCCGACCAAGGCTTCAGGTTTTTCGCCGTCCCCGTCAAAGTCAAAAGCTTCGGCACTTTTCCCGTCAGAGCCTTCGGCATAGTTCAGGGAGCGGCGACGTGAAGGGATGAAAAACAACGTCCCTACCGCCAAAGGTCGCGGGCGGGTCTGCGCCTGGCAACCACCCCGCCCGAGAACCTTTGCCGCTACTGACCTTGTATGCTTCCAATCGCTGACGGCTATAGTCAGGCTTCTGTGAGGATGAATTTGACGAGCGAAGCGGGGCAGGCGTATAGAAGTGTGGATGAGAGCACGCATCGTCTGGCTCCTTTTGTGCGCCATCTGGGGCTCGACCTGGTTGTTCATCAAGATTGGGCTCAAGGACTTGCCGCCCGTCAGTTTCGCCGGGATCAGGTTCGTCATCTCATCCCTCATCCTGCTCTCCATCGTCCGTCTGCGAGGCCGACCCGTGCCGCGCGCGCGACGTGATTGGGCACTGATGGCGGCGACGGGCCTGCTCTCTTTCGGGCTCAATTACGGTCTGCTCTTCTGGGGCGAGCAGTACATCTCTTCCGGGCTCGCCGCGCTTCTGCAAACGACCATCCCTGCGTTCGGACTGCTGATCGCGCACCTGCATCTGCCAGCCGAGCGGCTGACGCTCGCCAAAGTCTGCGGCGTCGCGCTCGGCGTCTTCGGCGTGGGCGTTATCTTTTCCAACCAGTTGAGCGTCGAAGGGACGATGGCGCTGTGGGGGAGCGCCGCCATCGTCCTGGGCGCGTTCGCCGTGGCCTATTCCAACGTGCTCGTCAAGGCGTGGGGCGGTCATATAGACCCGCCGATGCTCGCCTCCGGCCAGATGATCTTCGGTCTCGTCCCGCTCCTTGTCGTCGGAATCTTGATCGAAGGAAATCCGTTGAGATTTCAATGGACGCCGATGGCCTTCGTCTCGCTCATCTATCTGGTGCTGATTGGCTCGGTCGTGGCGTTCCTTCTTTACTACTGGCTGGTGAGGCACATGGACGTGACGAAGACGATGTTGATCTCGCTCGTCACGCCGCTGATCGCCGTCACGCTCGGCATGCTCGTCCTGGACGAGAAGTTGTCCTGGCGCACGGTGCTCGGCGGCGCGTGCATCATGGCGGGGATAGGGTTGATAGTGCTGCGTAGAATCAAAGAGCAGGAGGAAGGGAGACGATCAACAAAGCGCCCCGGTATGGAAAGCGCTCTCTGAGAGTCTGTGTAGGCGAAAGCTGCCGAGGGGGCTGAGAGAGCAATGAACGCCCGCCGCTCGTTGATAACAGTGCGACCGCGCGGAGCGTCTTATTTTAGATAAAAGCGGGCGAGCCTTCGGAATAGAAAAGGGAAGAGCGATGAAGAGAGTCTTGACGCGAGAGGTTCTTTCAAGCGAGCGGGCGCTTATCTCTTACCTTGCGCTGTGCAAGCTCCTGCTGCATTTTGCGACCAACTGGCGCTACGGTTATTTCAGGGACGAGATGTACTACCTGGCCTGCGGCGAGCACCTGGACTGGGGCTACGTTGACCAGTCGCCTTTGATCGCGCTGGTGGCCTGGGCCGCTCGCTCTCTGATGGGCACGTCGCTCTTCGCCGCCCGTTTCTTTCCGGCTCTCGCCGGAGCCTTGCTGGTCTACTTGACGGGGCTCATGGTGCGCGAGCTTGGCGGAGGCCGCTTCGCCATAGTCGTCGCCTGCCTGGCCGTCATCATCTCGCCGAGCTATCTTTACCTGCAAACCGTGCTCACGATGAATGCCTTTGAGCCGCTCTTCTGGACGCTCGGCGCATACGTCCTGATGCTCATCATTAAAAGAGGCGACGGGCGGCTCTGGCTGCTCTTCGGCGCGGTGGCGGGCATCGGTTTGATGAACAAGCACACGACGCTCTTTTTCGGCGCGGGCGTCTTCGCCGGGCTCCTGCACACTCCCTTGCGCCGCTACTTCAAGAGCAAGTGGCTTTGGCTCGGCGGCCTCGTCGCCTTCCTCATCTTTCTGCCCAACATCATCTGGGAGATCAGGCATGATTGGGCCACGATAGAGGTCTTGAGAAACGCCGATAAGAACCAGAATCTTCCGTTCTCACCCTGGGAATTCCTCAAGGGGCAGGTTTTCATGACGCATCCCCTGGCTGTGCCCATCTGGGTCGCCGGACTCTATTACTACTTCTTCACGGACGAGGGCAGGCCGTACAAGCTTCTCGGGTGGACGTACGTCGTGATGTTCCTGCTCTTCGTCGTGCTGCGCGGCAAGGTCTACTATCTCGCGCCGATCTACCCCGTGCTCTTAGCGCCGGGCGCTGTCCTGATCGAAAGCTTTATACGCGAGCGCAGTTGGAGTTGGCTGAAGCCGGTCACGGTCGGCCTGCTTCTCGTCGGCGGCGCGATCACAGCGCCGCTCACACTGCCCGTCCTTCCCATCGAAACCTACATCCGTTACGCCGATGCGCTTGGATTTAGCGGCGTCAGGACGGAAAAGCTGACGATGGGAAAACTGCCGCAGCATTACGCGGACATGTTCGGGTGGGAAGAGATGGTCAGAGAGGTCGCGCGGGTCTATCACAGTCTCCCGCCGGAGGAGCGTGCCAGGTGCGCCATCTTTGCGCGCAACTTCGGAGAGGCCGGGGCCATAGACCTCCTCGGCGCAAAGTACGGGCTGCCGAAAGCCATAGGCAAACACCAGAACTACTTTCTCTGGGGGCCGAGGGATTACACGGGCGAAATCCTCATCACCGTCGGGGAGCGACTGAGCGATGTGAGGAAAGTTTATGCCGAAGCGCAGCAGGCCGCGACCTTCGTCAACGAGTACGTTATGCCTTACGAAAACAACCTGCCGATCTTTATCTGCCGCCGCCCGCGCGCCCCGCTCAAGGAAATCTGGCCCGAAGTGAAGTGTTATAGCTGTTAAGGCGCTGAAAAAAAATATCCGGCCCGGCGATAAACGCGGAGCTTGACCGCTCGGCCGCGGGCAGGCTTCAGTGTGACATCAACCCCGGCCCGCGCTCTCTTCAGTTGAGCTATTGACTTCATCTCTGAATTGGAATAGATAAGTGCTGTTTTCATACATTCCGTCGAGAGCATTTCAAAAGAGACGACGCACGCACACGCGGGGAACGCAAGCCGCGCCTGACCGGCCCGGCCTTTTCGTTGATCTGGAACAGACAGGTCAATTTCCGAACTCCAACTCAGCCGGAAAGGAACAGCCGATGAGCTTCACGACCAGAAAGAAGGCTTCGTTCTTTTTATTCACGCTCGTTTCATTGATGCTGGCGACGCAGGCTGTTTTAGCTGTGCCGCAAGAGGCGCGAGCACTACCCAACCCTGTCGCTATCTACATCGGGCCGGAATATTTCCAGCAGGGCGGCAAACAGTGGACGCGCTATAAGCTCCTGGTCACCAACTACGATGCGTACCCGAACGAGCTTTTCGCTCCCGCTCCGAATCTTCCGCCCTGCGGCGCGAACACCAACGCTTCGCGCACCTGGGTGGAGATACTCGACAGCAACGGCAAGCGCATCTATGGCTTTTGTGCGATGAAGACCCGCGAGGATTTGACCAAGCTATGGTTCGCCTTAGAAACCGAAACCATTCCCCCGAGTTGGGTCGTGGTGGTTTTAAACGACCGGCAGACGGGCAAAACCTACAAGTCTAACCTGATTGATACGGTGGAATAGAGGGCGGGCGATTTCGGATTGGCCCGAAGCCTTGCTTCCAGGGCTTCTCAGACCGCATGACGGCTGGCGCAAGAGATTCACTTGCGCCAGCCGTCAGCCATTTTCCCTCTGGCCGGGCGGCGTGCGCGGCGGCCCTTCCGTCACCCCGAAGGCGCATCTCGCGCGTTCATCTTCTGCTACAGTCCGTGTTATCCTGAAGCGTCAGCCTGCAAGCGAGTGCGCCAGCGTCGTCGGCAGTGAATCAGTCGAAAAAATTTACGTCTTAATGGACGCTCTACGAAGGAGAGTTGCGCGTGAGAATCAGATGTTCTAGGGCCTGGAGCTTATTACTCATTATCGCTCTTTCGCTCCCCGCTCTTATTAACGCTCAGCAGAGCAGCTCAACGAAGCCTTCCAAGGGCAGTGTGCCCGACGCCCTTCCGACCGTGGGCCGTGAACCCCGCTCGCGGCGCGCCTCCACCGCAAACGTCGAGCGTGATGTCTCAGAGGCTTTAACGATCATTCAGGACAACTACGTTGACGGGCCGAAGCTGGACTATAACGCCGTCTTCAAATCCTCGATCACGAGCATGCTGCGTACGCTCGACCCGCACTCGGATTACTTCGACGCGGCGGAGTTCGAGGCTTTTCGCACCGAGCAGCGCTCGGAATATTTCGGCATCGGCGCGACCATCGGCGACCTCACGGAAGGCGACCGGACGGAGACCTACATTCGCGCCACTTTCGATAACGCCCCGGCGCATCGCGCCGGCCTGCGCTTCGGCGATCACATCGTCGAAGTGGATGGCAAGTCAATGCGCGGCAAGCCTTACCCTGAAGTACGCACGCACCTTCTGGGCCCACGCGGCTCGTCCGTGAGGGTGACGGTCGAGCATCCCAACGGAAAAGTCGAAACGGTTCAGATCACGCGCGATGCCGTCCCGCAGCCTTCCATCCCCGAGGCATACATGATACGTCCCGGCGTCGGCTACGTGGCGATGACCGGCGGCTTCAATCTCACGACAGCCGACGAGTTCAGCGCCGCGCTCGACAACCTGCAATCGCAGGGGATGAAGATGCTCGTGCTCGACCTGCGAGGCAATCGCGGCGGGCTCCTCATTCAAGCCGTGCGCGTGGCCAACACCTTCCTGCATAGAGGCCAGTTGATCGTCACACAGAAGGGGCGCATCGACGGTAGCTCCGAAAGATACGACGCGATCAATGAGACGCCGGACACGACCCCGCTCGTCGTCCTCGTTGACCGCTACACGGCCTCTGCGGCTGAGATCGTCGCCGGTGCGCTACAGGATCACGACCGCGCGCTGATTGTCGGCGAGACGAGCTTCGGCAAAGGGCTCGTCCAGCTTCCTTTCCAGGTCGGATACGGCTCTGCGCTGCTGCTGACCATCGCCAAGTACTACACGCCATCGGGCCGCCTGATTCAACGCGACTACGCCAACGCGGGCTTCTACGATTACTACACGCGCGGCGGCTCGCTCAATGCCGATAACCGTAACGCGCCGCCGCCGAGGCCCGTCGGCCCTGAGAGTCGCACCGACACTGGCCGCACGGTGTACGGCGGCGGCGGAATCACGCCCGACGAGCTAGTCAACCCGCGCATCCCGACCTCCGCGCAGCAGCGACTCGTGGACCCGGTCTTCGCCTTCGGGCTTGAGCTGACGAGCGGGCGCGTGGCCGGATTCGACGCCTATCGTGTGCAGCGTCCGATTGATTTCAATCACGACCTCAAGGCGACGGACTTTCCGATGACGGCTGCGCTCTTCAAAGCCTTCAAGGATTTCGTGGCGAGCCATCCCGCTTACAAGCTCACACCCGCGCAGCTCGAACGCGACCGCGCTTACATAGAGCTGCGGCTGCGCTATGATCTGGCGACCGCCGCCTACGGCGCGATCACGGCCTTGCAGGTCTTCAATAGCGACGACCCGCAGATCGCGCGTGCGGTTGACCTGCTCCCGCGCGCCCGAGAGCTTGCGCTGGCGGCACAGCGCGTCCGCAACCCATCATAAAAGAAGGGATGAGGGATGAAAGAGCAGTTGCCGGATGTCAGGTGTCAGATGCCGGGTGTCAGTGAAAGGTTTTTGCCGGCATCCGACATGAGGCACCCGGCAACTGCTTTCTCGTTCCTCATCCCGTTCCTGATCACGCTCGCGCTTTGTGCTGGTGGGCCCATGCCCTGCCGGGCCCAGGGATTCGAGCGCGAGCTGAGCGTCACGGATAAGGCCGAGGTCACGATCAAGAATCGCAGCGGGCGCGTGCGCGTGCTGGCCTCCGCCGATCAGCAGGGCAAGCTGTCCATCAAAGCGGAATCTCCCGGCGCTCCCATCCTTGAAGAGGACATCATCACGAAAGCGAGCGGCAATAGTATTCTCGTGGACGTGCGTCCGCGCGCCGAGCGTAATCGCATAGACCTGACCCTGCGCGTGCCCGAGCGCTCGAAGGTGCACGTCGAGAGCGAGGCCGGGGCCGTGGACGTGATCGGCAACGTCGCTTCGGCTGAAGTCCAGACCAACACCGGGACTATCCTCGGCAACGTGCCCGTAGACTCCGTGAGCTACAACTTCATCTGGGAGGCGAGCCGCCCGCGCTTCTTCAGCGATGTGCAACTGCCCCCGGTCAAGGAGAAAGCCGGTGGCTGGTACTCTATTTCCGGGCGCGTCGGCGATAAGAAGGCCGATAAGGAGCTGCGCGTCCGGCTGGACTTCTCCACGCAGCGCGGCGTCATTCTCTTCAATGTTGACCCGAGCATGGTTCCGCCGGACGTGCGCGAGCGCCCGCTGACGGAAGCGGCGCGCGCCATCGTCCGCAGCGGCGATAGCCAGCTGGTCGAAGCCATACGCAAAGTCGCCCCGCGCATGTTCGGCGAATACGCGCAGACGCTCCCGCCGCCGAAGGCCGCGCCGACGCTCGTCGAGCGTCACGCGCCGGGAGGCTTGGCCGCAGAAGTCGCACCACAGTTGATGCGCTTGAACGCGAGGGTGACAGACCGCAGCGGTCGCGCCATCAGCGGCCTCTCGGCTGCGGACTTCACCGTCATCGAAAACGGCAAGGAACGCAAGATCACCGAAGTTACGCCGACCAACGCTCCCTTCAACCTCGTGCTCCTGCTCGACGTTTCGGGCAGCGTCGAGGAGCGCATAGATTTTATTCGCAAGGCCGCACGCAGCTTTCTCAACACCGCGAGCCCGCAGGACCGCATCGCCATCATCAGCTTTCGAGACGACGTGCAGGTCATCTCGGATTTTACGACCGACCGCAGCCTTCTCTCCGAAAGGCTCAACAAGATAGACGCGGGCGGCTCGACCGCTCTCTACGACGCGCTCGCTTACGTGCTCGTCGAGCAGCTCAAGCAGTTGCGCGGCGAGCGCACGGCGGTCGTCATTCTCTCCGACGGCGACGACAATCGTTCCTTCGTCCCCTTCGGCGCTCTGCTCGATTCGATCTACGAGGCGGGCACGCTCATCTACCCGCTCTATCTCCCCTCGGGTCTCGTCACGGAATCGAGCGTGCCCGCGCCCTCCGTCACGCTCGACCCCTTACGCACGCGCTACCTGACGCTGACGACGCGCGCGGACGAGGAAGGGCGTAAGCTCGCCGAGGTCTCGGGCGGCATCTATTATCCGATCAGATACCTGGGCGAGCTACAGCGCGCCTATGACGATGTGGTGGGCCAACTGCGCATGGCCTACACCATCACCTACATGTCCGGCGCAGATAGCGGCGCGGGCGAGCGCCGCCTCAGAGTGCGCGCCAATCGTGAAGGCGCATCCGTTCGCCTGAGCCCCGCAGTCACAGTCGGCGCGAGCGGCACGGATGACGGCGGAAGGAGGTAAGAGCAAGGCGGAAGGATGAAGGATGAAGGATGAAAGAAGTAAATTAACAGGGATAGACAGGATAGTCAGGATGAAAAACAGAAAGCAGGACGAAAGATGAAAGCATTGCTGCATAAATATTATCTGTGCTTCTCTTTATCTTGTTCATCCTGTCCATCCCGGTTAATTGCTTTCTTTCATCCTTCATCCTTCATCCTTCATCCTTTTTCAGATGACGCATCCTTTACTTCTTTCTCTGTTTGATGAGACGGAGCGCCGACCGCTCTCCGTTTCGGAGTTGACGGCGCAGGTGCGCGGTGCGGTCGAGTCGCGCTTCGCCTCCGTCTGGGTCGAGGGCGAGGTCTCGAACTTCCGCGCGCACACCTCCGGCCACTGGTACTTCACGATCAAGGATGAGACGGCGCAGCTTCGCGCCACCTGCTTTCGCAATACCAATCGCGCGATACGCTTTCGCCCGTCGGACGGCTTGCAGGTCAGGGCGCGCGGTCGTCTCACGGTCTACGAGCCTCGCGGAGAGTATGAGCTGAGCGTGGAGGGGCTGGACCCTGTCGGCGCGGGCGCTCTGCGAGTCGCCTTCGAGCAGATGCGCGACCGGCTCGCAGCCGAAGGGCTCTTCGACGAAGCGCTCAAGCGCCCGCTCCCGCTCTTTCCGCGACGCATAGCCGTTATCACCTCCGCCAACGGCGCTGCCATACGCGACGTGCTGAACGTGATTGCGCGGCGCACGCGAACCGTCAACGTGCTCTTTGCGCCCGTGCGCGTGCAGGGCGAAGGCGCGGCGCGGGAGATTGCGCGTGCTATCGAACTCGTGAATAGGTATCATCTGGAAGCCACGAGCGAGGGACGCAACGAAGAGGGTGTGGACGCGATCATCGTCGGGCGCGGCGGCGGCTCTGCGGAGGACCTCTGGGCTTTCAACGAGGAGCAGGTGGCTCGCGCGATTCGAGCATCACGCATCCCCGTCATCTCCGCTGTCGGCCACGAGACGGATTCGACCATCGCGGATTTCGCCGCCGACGTGCGCGCTCCGACGCCCTCTGCCGCCGCCGAACTGGTCGCCGCCCGCGAAGACGAGTTGGAGGCGCATGTCCATGGCCTGACGATTGATCTCTTGCGCGCCATCCGCTTTCGCGTCATGGACGGGCGCACGCGTGTGCAGGAGGCGGCGATGTCGCCCGGCTTTGACGAGGTGCGTGAGAGGATGCGCACCTCTTCGGCGGCGCTGGGCGAGGCGACGCACCGGCTCGAAGCCTTAATCAATCGCGCGGCGCAGAGAGCGCGGCGCAGGGCCGACTCCGTTATCCATCGTCTCGCGCCGACGCGGCTCGGCATGCGTGTCTCTGAAGCGCGTGTCCGCTTCGCCGTCTTGCGCGCCGCGCGCGATGCGGCCATCTCTGCGCGACTCGATGACGGGCGTGCGCGCCTGGCTGTCGCCGCCGCTTCGCTCGATGCTCTATCGCCGCTCGCCGTGCTCAAGCGCGGCTATGCTCTGGCAAAGGATGAGGAAGGCCGACTCTTGCGCGATGCGCGCAGAGCCAGTGTGGGCCAACTCGTGCATCTGCGACTGGCCGAGGGCGCTTTGCGCTGCCGGGTCGAGAAACAGGAGAACAACTAATGTCCGCCCCCCTTGAAGAAGATAAGAAAGATCGCCCGAAGCGCAGCCGCATCGTCGTTGACTTTGACAAAGCCAGGCAGATCGCTCATCTGCCTGCGCGCGGTTCGCGCGGCGCGTCCATCCTCCTCATCGTCGTCATCGTGCTCGGCGTGCTGCTGGCGGGGCTCGTCGCGGGCGGTTATTTCTGGTGGCAAAGTTATAAGACCACGCCCGCCTACACGCTCGCGCTGCTCGTGGATGCGTCGCAGCGCAATGACCAGGCGGTCTTCGACCAGATCGTCGATACGAATAAGATCGTCGAAAACTTTGTGCCGCAGGTGACGGAGAAGGCCATCGGGCGTTATGCGTCGGCGCTGACCGCTCCGCTGCGCAAGCAGGTCGAGCAGCTCGTGCCGAAGCTCCTGCCCGGCGTCAAGCAGCAGGTGCGCGATGAAGTCACGCGTCACGTCAAGCAGCTCTCCGAGCGCGCGGGCAACTGGCCTTTCCCCATCGTCGCGCTCGGCGTCCCTTATGTCGTCGAGATCAAAGAGCAGGGAGATACGGCGACCGTGGATGTCAACCTCAAGGATCGCCCGGTGCAGTTGACCATGCAGCGCAACGGCGAGCAGTGGAAGATCGTTGCCGTCAAGGACGACGCCTTAGCCGCGCGCATCGTTGACGACATCGCCAAGAACCTGCCCGCCATAGGCTCCGAGCTGGAAAGAGAGATACGCAGAAACCTGCCCGCAGGCGTTCCTGATATTCCGCTTCTCAACGGTCAGGGCAATAGCAATCAGGATGGCGGACAGCAAAGAAGGCGGCGATAAACGGCTTCAAGCCGTCAAGCGCCTGCTTCTCACGAAGCGTTTCGTGATCGCTTGAGTCAGGCCGCACGGGCAGCGAGGAGGGAAATGAAGAAGACTGAGACGGGCAGCAAAAATTTCGAGGCCGGGCTCGCGGCGCTGGAAAAGATCGTGCGTGAGCTTGAGCGCGGCGACCTGCCGCTCGAAGAAAGCCTCAAACTATTTGAGGAAGGCGTGCGTCTGTCGCGCGAGTGCCAGGAGAGATTGAACCAGGCGGAGCGGCGCATCGAAGTGCTGCTCAGAGACGGCGAGGGTCGCCCGCTCCTGAGCGCCTTCGACGAGGACGCGGAGCTGAGCGTCTCGGGCGCATCAGATGAGGCGGAAGGTGATGAGAGCGTCTTCTGAAGCTATAACGGCAGTCGGCCTGCCCCCCGTTCGAGACTTCTTCAAAGAGTGTCGAGAGCGGACGGATGCGCGCCTGGATAGTCTCGTCCCGGCTGAAAATATAGAGCCCTTAGTCGTTCATCAGGCGATGCGTTGGAGCCTCTTCGCCGGAGGCAAGCGTCTGAGGCCCGCGCTGCTGCTGGCTGCGGGCCGCGCCTTCGGCGCGACGGACGCTCAGCTTCTCAACGCCGCCTGCGCGCTTGAGATGATCCACACCTACTCGCTCATTCACGACGACCTGCCCTCGATGGATAACGACGATCTCAGGCGTGGGCGTCCGACCTGTCACATACGTTTCGACGAAGCGACGGCGATTCTCGCCGGAGATGCGCTTCTCACCCTGGCCTTCCAGACCATCGCGGAAGAGGACGGGCTCAGCGCCGATGTGCGTGTCGGTATGATCGCTGAAGTGGCGCGTGCGGCTGGCACTCCGCACGGGATGATCGCGGGCCAGGCTTACGACCTCGCCGCCGAATCGCGCGCGGTGGCGGGCGACGAGCTTGAGCGCATTCATCATCATAAGACGGGCGCGCTGATTCGTGCCGCCGTGCGCTCGGGCGCTCGCATCGCCGGAGCGAGCGCGGACGAGATGGAAGCCGTCACGGTCTACGGCGCTCAGCTCGGGCTGCTCTTTCAGATCACGGACGATCTTCTGGACGTGACGGCCACCGCCGAAGACCTGGGCAAGACGCCCGGCAAAGACGAACGCGCTCGTAAGGCCACCTACCCTGCGCTCTACGGCATTGAAGCCTCACGCACGCTCGCACGCGCCGCCCACGACCGCGCCTGCGCTGCCCTCGATACCCTCGAAAGACAGACCATCACACTTCGCGCCATCGCAGACTTCATCCTCGAACGCCGCGCGTAAATCAAGCTGCATCGGCATACAGGTCAGTAGCGCCAAAGCTCTCGGGCGGGTTCTAGCGACGATACCACCCGCCCGAGAGCTTTGGCGCTACTGACCTGTGCGTACATTCATCATCAAAGCCGCCTCGCGGCAAAATCCGTTTCTCATTCGGTCTACACAGTCGGAAACTTGCGGGGCGAGGTCTTGCTTTATGGGAACAAAGAGAAATCGGTTGCTCTGGTATTGGCGGCGTGCGGGCTTGATTGTCGCGGCGCTCCTCTTTGTGTGCGCTGCGCCCATCCTGGCGCGTGCCGAGGCAGCGCGCGGGTGGCAGCCCGAGAGGACTTGGGTCTTTGTCGTAGGGACGCTGGAATGGAAACATGAAGAGATGTGGGATTCATTCCCGAAGGAGAACCGGCGCGACCGCGAGCTGGTCAGGTTCTTCAGGCGGCAGGGCGTGCCCTTCGCGCAGATCGTCTACCTGCGAGATAGAGAGGCCACGGAGCAGCGTATCGAGGACGCCTTCACAAGGCATTTGAGCAGGGCGCGGCCAGGGGATTTTCTCTTCCTTTATTACACAGGGCATGGCTATCAGGAAGAGGATTCGGGCGACACCTACCTTGCCAGTTGGGATGCCGGCGACGATGGGGTGCGGGGCTGGGCCGTCCATTCCATCCCCGCCGCCATAGAGCGTCACTTCAAGGGAGCGAGAGCTTTAATAGCGCTCGACAATTGTTACTCGGGAGCGCTCACCAGGGCCGTCCGCCGGATGGAGAGCCGCGTCTCTTACGCCGTCCTGACCTCTTCAACCTCAAGCCAGGTTTCAACCGCCAACTGGACGTTCACGGAAATCCTGCTCGCCGCGCTTGAAGGCAAAGCCTACGTGGATACGAATAACGACGGAGAGATAACGCTTGCGGAGCTGAGCGCGCAGGCTAAAGAGGATATGGCCTTCGCCGAAGACCAGCGCGCGACCTTCATTACAACGGGCGCATTCAGCCCGCAGACCGTGCTGGCCCTTGCCGGGAAAAGGGCGGATGAAAGAATCGGCGCACGAGTGCTCGTCAGGTCGGAAGGCGATTGGTACAAGGGACGCATCATTGACGCATCCCGCTCCAAATCACGTTTTCTCATACACTATTACGGCTACGACGATTCTTACGACGAATGGGTGAGCCTCAGGCAGATACGCTGGCCCCATGTTCGATCAAACAGGCGTGCCTTCGCCCGCCCTCTGACGCAATCGAACTCCGTTCGGCTTCAGGATTGGCCGCCGACCTTGCGCATGGCGCGTATGGGCTCAGGGATGAGCGTCGTGATGTGATGAGTCGTCGTGTGCCCGTCGGCGTAGGACTGATAGAGGTTGAATTCCGGCAGCTCGAGACAACTGAGCGGCGAGTTCTGGTTATAGCCTGTATCTATGCCGATGGCGCTGTGAAAGATGTAGATGCCGTGGCGGCCCAGGCGTCCGCGAAGCGGTAGAAAATGGGTCGGCGTGTGGCCGAAGACGCAGGGCTTGCCGTTATAGTTCGTATAAAAATCCCTGTCGCGTGACCAGAGCGTATAGTGCGCGGCGGTCTCGCGCGGGTGCTTGCCCTGATCCAGCCCCGCGTGGACGTAGATGGCATAGTCGTCCTCATAGAAGATCGGCAGCGAGCGAAAGAACTCAAGATGCTCGGCGGGGACGTGGCGGTGAATCTCGCGGCGCGCGTGCTCGAAATCTTCTTCCTTCTCAAGCCTGAGTGCCTGGCCCGTGTACTGCTCGAAGGTGCGCTCGCCGCCCGTCGCGGGCGAGAACCAGATGGTCGCTCCTTCATCTATGCAATCGAGCAGCATCTGTTCGTGATTGCCGCGCAGACAGACGATGCGCTCGGGGTTCTCCGTGTGCATCGCCAGCACGTCGGAGACGACGCCGGGCGCGTCCATCCCACGATCGATGAGGTCGCCGAGAAAGACCAGCGTGTCCCGTTCGGCGTCGCGTGGCAGCAGCTCGATGAGGGTTTGAAGCTGGCGGCGTCGCCCGTGAACGTCTCCGATGACAAAGGTTTTCATGGCCGGTCGTTCCCTGCGCTACTGCCGCTGCTACTACTACTGCGCTCGCGCCCCTGCTCAATGCGCTGCATAAGTGCCGTGAAGCGCGGGTCGCTCCTGAGCGGCTCCCAGATCGGATTGGATTCAAACCAGGGCTTGTTCTCGTTGCCGAGACTGATGGCGCGCTCCAACCATTCAAAGGCTTCGTCCGTCATGCCCTCCATCGCGTAGGCCGAAGCGAGCCAGTAAGGGACATCATGATCGGCTTCGGCAATCTCCTTGACGCGCTCTGTCAACTGCGCGCGCGCCTCCTCGTGTCGCCCCAGCGCGCTCAGCGCCATGGCGAGGTGCGGGCGAATGCCGTCCATCTCCGGGTGGCCTTCGAGCACTTCCTGCAACATCTTGACGGCGGCTTCCGGCTGCCCGTGGCGGAAGAGCGTGGTGGCACGGAAAGTCCTGAGCAGAGGGTGGTCGGGCTCGACCCGAGCGCCCTCGTCGAGCGCATGCATCGCATCATCGTAGCGCCCCTGGTACATAAAGATGCGTGCGCGGTTATAGCTGACGACGATGCGCTCGGCCGGGTTGAGGCGCAGCATACGATTCAGACTGCGAAGCGCGCGCGCGTACTCGCCGTCGAGCCTGTATAGATAGGCGCTGACGAAATGGACGCCGACATCGTTGGGCGCGTCGCGGCGCAGGCGTGCGACGAGCGCCCGCGCCTCGCGCTTCTCGCCGCGCGCCAGATGCAGAAAGACCATGTGCATGCGCGCTTCCAGATTCTTAGGGTCGAGCGCAAGCCCCCTGTCGAAAGCCTCCTGCGCGTGGATGTAATCGTCGGCGTCTCCCATGCACTTGATGACGCGATTGGCGTAGCAGCCGCCGAGCGCGCAATAGGCGAGCGCAAACTGCGGGTCAAGCTCTATGGCGCGGCGGAAGTGAGAGATCGAAGCCTCGACATCTTCGTTGGCGAGCGTGTGATAGATATAGCGCCCCATCAGGTCGCGCCCTCTCAGGTACTCTTCATAGGCCGCCGCGTTGGTGGTGGCGTGCGCCGCCAGCTCAGCCTTCTCCTCCGTGCCCAGCTCCAGCCTGAGCCCGTCAACGATGCGCTGCGCAATCGTGTCCTGCACGGTGATGATGTCCTGCGCGTCGGAATCTATGCGGTCGCTCCACAGAATATCGCCGCTTGCGACATCGAGCAGTTGCGCCGTGACGCGCATGCGCTCTCCGGCGCGCAGAAAGCCTGCGGCCAGCACGGCGTTGACGCTCAAGTCGCGTCCGGCAGCGCGCGGGTCTACGGAGTGATCCTGGTACTTGATGATGGCAGAGGATGGTCGCACGACGAGCGAGCGGACGCGCGCCAGCTCCGTAATCACGGCATCGGCCAGAGAGAACTCGTAAAAGCTTGAGGCCGGGTCTTTGCTCAGATTCTTGAAGGGCAGAATGGCGACGCTCTTTCTCTCCGTATCGCCCATGCTCGTGAGCGGCGTCTCGTGTATCTCGCGCGAGAGCGAGGAGGATGAGGTCTGCGGCGTGGGCCCACCGGTGGCACCCGAGGGCGCATCCGATGTGCCAGTGATGCTGCGCAGCCAACGCATGGCGCGTGCGACGGGGCTCGGGTTAGTGAGATGGCGCGGCGCTCCTGTCGTCGGCGCTTCCAGCAGATGCGTGTCCTCCTGCGTGCTCGTCGGGAGTTCGCGCAGGACTTCGCGCAACTCATCCCCCATCTCCTTGATCTTCTGATAGCGATCATCCGGGTCTTTCGCCAGCGCGCGATCGAGAATCTGTTGCAGGCGCGCAGGCACAGCGCCGTGACGCATCTCCGCGACGGGCTTGGCCGCGTCGTGCAGGACGGCGTGGCGCACATCTATGCTCGTCTTGCCCTGAAAGGGCCACACGCCGGTCAGCATCTCGTAGAGCAGGACGCCGGTCGAGAAGATGTCTGCGCGCGCATCAACGCGGTCGCCGCGCGCCTGCTCGGGCGCGGCATAGGTCGCCGTTCCGTAAGGCACGCCGATCTCCGTCAGCTCTGTCTGGTGAATGCCCGAAGTGCGCGCCGCGTCATCGTCGAGCAGCTTGGCGAGACCGAAGTCGAGCACCTTCACCTGGCCCGTGTCCGTGACCATCACGTTGCCCGCTTTGATGTCGCGGTGGATGATGCCGCGCGCGTGTGCGACCGTGAGCGCGTCAATGACCTGTATGGCGATCTTGAGGGCATCGCGCAATTCCAGGGGATGGCCCGCGACGATCTGGCGGACGTTGCGCCCCTCGACATACTGCATGGAGATGAAGTGGACGTTGCCGACTTCGTTGAGGTCGAAGATGGTGCAGATGTTCGGGTGATCGAGCGCCGAAGCGAGGCGGGCTTCGCGCTCGAACCGTTTGAGGTTGGCTTCACGAACCGTCAGCTCAGGGGGCAGAACTTTGACGACGACCGTGCGCCCGAGCTTCGTATCAATAGCTTTATAAACTGTGCCCTGGCCGCCCGCGCCGAGTTTTTCGAGGATGCGGTAATTTAGCAGCGTTGCCCCGATCATGTGTGCCACATTCTATCAAGGCAAAAGGCAAAAGGTAAAAGGTTAAAGGAAAAGTCCGAGCGCGCAGGGGCGCTCCCGTCACTCTCGCCTTTTACCTTTTCCCTTGCGCCTTCTTCAGTCGGCAGACCGCCGATCAGTCGTGTACGGTTCAACCACGCGGCGGCTTCCCCCACCCTGAGCCGACGTACTCGCCGTCCTCGACGATGCACGGCACGGTCGGGTCTCCGTCCGAGTAAGCCATCATCTCCGCGCGCCGACGGCGATCATTCTGTGCGTCGTATTCCGTAAAAGCGATGCCCTGCGAGTTGTAATAATCGCGCGCCTGCTGGCAATACGGACACCCGGGTTTGACATAGATCACTAAGGACACCTAGCTCACCTCCGCTATTGAAATTTAGTCACGCCAGTTTAGCAGCGCCGCGCTCGATGATGAAGGATGCCTGAGGGGTCAGGCCGTTTGCCAACGACTCGCGGCGACCTTGAAGTCGTAGGTCTCGCCGTGGCTCAGGTATCTCACACGGTCTTGGAATCCGGCCTCCGCGACGGCCCTTTTAAAGTCCTCAAGCGGTGACTTGAAGACCTCGTAGTCGTTATAGTGAATGGGAATCACTTCGCGCGGGTTGATAATGCGTATCGCTTCGACTCCCTGCTCGGCGTCCATCGTCAGCAGTATGCCCATGATCTGCGTGCCCCCCAGATGGAAGAGCGCGAGGTCTATCTCCGGGTACCTGCGCGGAATCTCTTTGAGGTCGTCGTGAATGAGCGTGTCGCCGGTGATGTAGAGGCGCAGGGCCGTGCGCTCCTGTGCTGGCCGGAACTCGAGCATGCTGCCCATCACGGGCGGCAGAAATTTGTCTACGATGGCGGGCCCATGCTTGCCCGGCATGGAGGTGATCTGAACTTTCGCGCCGCCCTTCTCTATCGTCACAGAGTCCCAGGTGTCGAGCGCGAGCGTCGCCGTAAAGCCTTTATCCTTCAGCTCCGTGGCCGCGTGCTCCGTGGTGATGATCGGCAAATCTTTCTGAAGCCGCTCTTCTGCGATGCGGTCGAAGTGGTCGCCGTGGTAGTGCGACAGCACACAGAAATCGAGCGGAGGCAGCTCTTCGATCTCCACCGCAGGATTGGTCAGCCGCTCCGCCGTCAACCCGTAGCCTAAGTGTACGTGGTCGCCCGCGTGCAGAAAGTTCGGGTCTGTCAGAATGGTAAACCCGGCGTAGCGCAGTATCACTGTCGCCGTGCCGATGAAGAAAATCGAACCGTTTATAAAATCAGGAGTCGCGCCTTCGGGTGAGCTGAGACGCAGCTCTGTGGTCTTCGGCATGATCTGTTCCCCCCGTGTCCGCCCGTTGGAAATTGAAGCTGTTGTTAAGTCTGTTTACCACAAGCGCCTTCGATATACAAGAAACCCTGAAGAGGAATGAGCAGTGAAGGATGAAAGTAGGAAATTAACAGGATGAACAGAGAGGGTCAGGATAAGAAAAGAGATGAACCATTCATGCAGCAATGCTTTTATCTTTCCTCCTGCTTTCTGTTTTCATCCTGACCATCTCTGTCCCTCCCTGTTAGATTCTGCTTTAAATGACGCTCATCATTCTTTCATCCTTCCGCCTTCATCCTTGCTTTTCTGCTATACTCTCGGTGCTGTATCGAAAGTCACTGGCCGGAGTCGCTTGCCACATGATAGAGAGCGATCTGTACGACCCGTTTGAGAAGCTGGTCGGGATAGAGATTTTAGGTAATCGCGTCGAAGTGCCGGAGAACAACCACCTGCTTCGCTGCTTTCAATATCTCTCGATGAAGACGATCTCTTACGGGGACTTCTGCTGGAACGGCGAATGCACGAACTGCCAGGTCTGGTATCACACGGAGGGGCAGACTGAAAGAGACGACAAACCGGCCCTCTCCTGTCGCCTCAAGGTGATGGAAGGCATGGTCATCAGCCGCGTCAGTCGCTTCGTCGAACTGGAAGGAATCAATAAGTAGCTCGGAGGACGGCGGGCGATGAGAAGCGGATGAAAGTCTCTCGCAGACTCTCATCCACTCCTCGAAGCCAAAGTAAAAAGCCAGAAGGCAAAAGTGAAGCAGAGGCGCGCGCTCTTCTCTGACTTTACCTTTTGCCTTTTACTTTTGCCTCGCCCTTATCCTGCCTATCCCGTCCATCCCTGTTCATTGCTTTCCCGGCGCTGAGGATGTGCGTTACACTCTCTCGTATCATCTTCGGATTTACTGAACAATCCATTCTAGCTTGCGAGGTATCGCCGACATGCGCTTCGAGTATTACCATGCTGGGCTTGACGACGTGCCGAAGCTTTCGGTTGACGGGACGGTCGCCCGGAGCCTTCACTTTTCTCACTGGCAGGGCAACCAGACTCCGCGCGCCGTCAAAGCGGACACGTCGACGGAGATTGCTTTGAACGTGGTCGGTTCGCCGGAGCGCCGCGAGTTGACGCAGGGCATAGAGCTTGTCACCAACAATCATTTCGATACCGACGGCGTGCTCTCCGTCTGGACGATGCTCAACGCAGATCGCGCGCCGTCTTTGCGCGAGAGCTTGATTGCCGCCGCCGAGGCTGGGGATTTTTCCGAATACAGTACGCCGGACGGCGTGCGCGCCAGCATCGTCATACAGGGTTCCGACCAGGTCGCGGCAAACGAAGAGCCGGGCTCGCCGCTGGCCAATCATTTAGCGGGTGAGAGGGTCGAAGATGACGGGCGCGCTTATGCGCTGGTGCTGCCGGAAGTCGAGCGCGTGATTACGCGAACCGGTGATTACGAGCCCCTTTGGCGTGAGGCGTGGACGCGCATAGAGGCGGCGTTGGAGAGCTTCGAGCGGGGCGCGTCAAAGGTTTTGGAGTACGCAGACGAGCGTCTCTCCATCGTCACACTCTCGCCGGAGTTGTTTGGCCCGAAGGGCTTCGACCCCGCGCGTCACGCCGCGCCCTTCACGGCCATCTCGCGCCACGCACGCGGCCAACTCTTTCTGATCGCCGCAGAAATGGGCGGCGGGTGGAGCTATAGAGTTGATTATCCTTACTACTCCTGGGCCGAAACAATCGTGCGCCCGCGTATTGCGCGCAGAGACTTCTCCGCGCTTATCGCACGTCTGAACGAGTTGGAGCGAAGCGCGAATGGTCTCTGGCAGACGGACACGAGCGAGCTCTCCTCTGCCTTCAAGTTCATAGATCAAACTGGAACGCCCTCGGCTTCCAGCCTGGCCCCCGATGTGGTCGCGGAAGAGATGCGCGTCGTCTTGGCCACGCCCGAGATGGCCGCTCACAGGAGCGCTTGATGGCTGACTGGGACGGGCGTTACAGCAGAGGCGAGCACATCATCGCCGGGCCCATGCCGCTCCTGGTGCGCGTTGCCGGGATGCTCAAACCTGGACGGGCCCTGGATGTCGCATGCGGGCCGGGCCGCCACGCAATTTTTCTGGCCGAGCGCGGCTGGCAGGTCACGGCTGTTGACGCTTCGCGCGTCGGCATAGAGCTTCTGCAAAAAAATAGCAGGGAGCGCGGCGTCCATGTAGATGCGCGCATCGCAGACCTTGAGCGCGGCGAGTTCGAGATCGGCGCGGAGTCTTACGATCTTATCTGCGTCTTCTACTATCTTCAGCGAGACCTCTTCCCGCAGATTCGCGCGGGCGTCCCAACGGGCGGAGTGGTCATCGCCGCCATTCACATGACGGACGATAACCCTGACGCTCACCCGATGAACGAAGATTACCTGCTCGGCCCCGGAGAACTGCGCGCGCAGTTTCGCGGCTGGGAGATCATGCATGATTACGAAGGCTCCTCAACGGAAGGCGGTCACCGGCGACGAACAGCGGAGATAGCAGCAAAAAAGCAGTGACAAGTGACGAGCAGGAAAAAGCTTTTCGCTCATCACTCATTACTTTTAGCTTGTCACTCGTAACTGCTTTTAAGGGAGTTGGTTTTGATTAACTTACTCGGAGTTGCGGGGAGCATGCGCGAGGGCTCGCATAGCGCGCGGGCCCTGGACATCGTTCTTGAGGCGGCGCGCGAGCTGGGCGCGGAAACGCGCGTGATTGATCTGCGGGTCGTTGATTTGCCGATCTATCGCCCGCAGGGCATGGCCGAGGAGTCGGACGGGATGGGTGAAGCGAATGAGGCGGTCAACTGGGCCGATGCTTTCATTCTGGCTTCGCCCGATTATCATGGCTCGATGTCTGGAGCGATAAAGAATTTTCTGGATTACTATTGGAGCGAGTTTGCCGGTAAGGTTTTCGGCTATCTCTGCGCTTCGCACGAGAAGGGTCTGACCGTGATGGATCAGATGCGCACAGCCGTCCGCCAGTGCTACGGGTGGAGTCTGCCTTATGGCGTCTCTTTCAACGGCAGCCTGGATTTTGACCAGACGGGCGCGGTGAAGAATGCGCTGTTGGCCCATCGCTTACGTATGCTTGCCCGCGATACGGTCGTCTACGGCACGCTCATTCGTGAACAGTTTCGACGCGACCTCGAAAGCGATGTGATGGATACCTTCGCCGCGCGCTACAGGAAAGGGGAGCCTTGAGGTTGACGGATTGAAGAGAAGTGGGAATATATCGCTCGTTGCTAAAACAGAGAATGGAAATGTAAGCGTCTCTCAACCGGCACTTCAAGTTTCGTCTGATGCATGACGTGTTGATTATCGGCGCGGGCCCGGCGGGCTTGTCCTCGGCTTTGTGGTGCGACGAGCTGGGGCTCGATACGCTCGTGCTCGAACAGGGCGCGGAGATAGGCGGGCAGCTTCTGTCTGTTTATAACCCGGTGGAGAATTATCCGGGCGTGAGGGCCGCAGACGGGCGCGAGCTGCGCGACCTGTTTGCAGCACATGTCGCCGACTGCGATTTCGATCTCTGGACTGAGGTCGAGATTGAGAGCGCCGAGCTGCGGGCCAAACGCGTCACGCTCAAAAGCGGCGAACAACTTCAAACCATCAGCATCATCATTGCGACGGGCGTTCGCCGCAGGCGGCTGGGCGTGCCGGGCGAGCTTGAGCTGAAGGGGCGCGGTATCGTGGAATCCGCGACGCGCGACCGCGACGCGCTCGCCGGAAAAGATGTGTGCGTCGTCGGCGGCGGCGACGCGGCGGCGGAGAATGCATTGCTGCTGGCTGAAGTCTGCCCGACCGTCACGCTCGTGCATCGCGGGAAATCCTTGCGGGCGCGGCGTGAATTTACAGAGCGACTGCGCTCAGACCATCGCGTGACGGTCTTTACGGAATCGGTCGTCCGGCGCATCATTGGCGAGCAGCAGGTCGAGGCCGTCGAGATCGAGCGCAGCGGTGCGATCAAGCCCTTTCAGATGGCCGTCGGCGGCGTCCTCATACGCGTCGGGGTCGAGCCGAATACCGAGCTGTTTCGCGGTCAAGTCCACATGGATGAGCGTGGCTACATCGTAGTCACGGGCGAGCAGGAGACGAGCATCGGAAATGTTTTCGCCGTCGGCGACGTTTCCAACCCGCTCGCTCCGACCATCAGTGGAGCGACCGGCGCGGGCGCAACGGCGGCGAAACTGATCGCCTCGCGCCTCGCTCAGGGAAATTAAATAGGGCATGAAAGCTCAGACGGAAGCGCCGGGGATGGCGCGCGGATTTTGCTTTCTACTTTCCTCCTCTGCTTTAATCTGGACGAGAAGCAATGAGTTATCAAACCATATCTCCGGCAGAGCTTGACGCGCGGATCAGGCGCGGCGAGGCTGTACGCCTCATAGACGTGCGCGAGCCCATAGAGTATGAGATGGCTCGCATAGAGGGCGCAGAGCTTCTGCCGCTCAGCCGGTTCAACGAGTGGGCCCATTCGCTGAACCCTGAAGAGGAGCTCGTCCTGATGTGTCATCACGGTATCCGCAGCGCACAGGTCTGCTCGGTGCTGGCGCGCGAAGGCTTTCGACGGCTCTATAATCTGGCGGGCGGCATTGATCGCTGGTCGCAAGAGGTTGACCGGTCAGTGCCGCAATACTAACTTTCCGACGGGCAAGTATGCCGAGAAAGGAATTAGCAGGATAGACAGGATAAAGAAGAAGGGATGAGGGCCGCAGGGCGGAGTGATAAATAAAAAGCTTGCTGTCTGTGCTTCATCACTCCTGCTTCATCCCTTGCTCTTATCCTGTCCATCCCTGTTAACTTCTGCTTTGATGAGCGAAACACGGGGCAGCACTGATGAGCGACCGCCGTCGTACACGGAGGAGCATGTCGCCGCTTATCCAGAGGATTACATCGCCGGTATTGACCTGTACAATGCGGGCGAGTTTCATGCGGCGCACGATGCCTGGGAGTCGCGCTGGATGGACGATGTGGGCCCATCGGAAAAGCTTTTCTTGCAGGCGATGATTCAGTCGGCGGTCGCCTTTCATCACCTTGAGATAGGTCGGCCCGGCGCGGCGCGGCGTATGTACCAGATGGCGAAAGAGAAGTTCGCGCGCCTGAAGACGGATCGCTTCATGTCGCTCGATCTGCATGATTACCAGGCGCAGCTTGATCGCTCGCTCTCCTGGCTGCTCGACGCCCCCGACCCGCGCGAGCTAGTGCCGCCGGAAGTCTCGCCCCCCATCATCAGGTTGTTGCCGGGAGTCATGGAGTTTGATTGAGGTCGCCATGATCTCTGCGCGCGGGGCTGTGATTCGTTCGGCTTATCGCAAAGCCAGCGAGCCGATGGAAGAGGAGTGGATTTTAAGAGCCTGCGCGGTTATGCTGTCGGCGCACGCTCTGGCTCGGCAAATTTCGTTTGAAGGGTAAGGGTGAAACTTCAGTGGAGACGATTGAGAGAATAGAGGATTGGCGCGAGCGCTACTCGCGCTGGCAGCGCGGGAGCGAGACGGCCAAGACACGCGGCGATGTGGGCGACGATTACCCGTTCGTAGAGAATAAGCGCGCACCCTTTCAGCCTTTGCGATGCTCGCTCCCGATGCTCAACCTGGCCCTGATCTCTTCGGCGGGCGCGTATATTGACGGCACTGAGCCCTTTGACACGAACGCTCCCGGGGGCGACCTCAAGTTTCGAGAGATATCGACGGAGGTCGAAGCTGAAGACCTGCGCTTCGCCGCGCGCGGTTATGACCCGGCAGCCGTCGAGCAGGACATCAACGCGCAAGTGCCCATCCCGCGCCTTGGCGAGTTTGCCCGCAACGGTATTATCGGGCAGTTGAATCCTGTCTGGTGGAGTTTTAGCGGTTTCATCCCGGACGCGGCGCGCATGACGGAGACGATGCTGCCCGAGATGGTCGCCAGCGTCAAGCGCTACGAGGTGACGGCGGCGCTGCTAGTGCCCGCATCGCGCCTGTGTCATCAATCGGTCGCTCTGGCGGCGCGTGCTCTCGAAGCGGCGGGCGTGAGAACGATCATGCTCGGCGTCGCCCGCGACATAGTCGAGAGCGTCCGCCCACCGCGCGCCGTCTATTACAACGGCGAACTGGGGAGCGTCGCCGGTCATCCACAGTGGCCCGAACACCAGCGCCGCATCCTGGACGAAACCCTGCGCCTGCTCGAATCCCTCGATCAACCCACCGTGCGTAAGCTGGTCGTCGAGCTGGAAACGCAGGTCGAAAAATCTCGCGGGGAAAGATAACCCAATAGTGATGAGTGAAGAGCGATGAGTGAAAGGCAAGCAATTGTCTTTCACTCATCACTCATCGCTTTTTAAGTGACCGCGTGTTGGGTGACGGTGGCGATTGTTTCCGTGACCTGGGAGAAGTCGAAGGGCTTGCCTATGACGCCGTCTATGAGATGCTTTTCGCTCGGAGCGGGCGCGGTCTGTTTGCCGTAGCCTGTGACGAGCACGATGCTTGTGCCGGGCCAGCGGCGACGTACCTCTCTGGCCACTTCCCATCCATCCATCTCGGGCATTGAGAGGTCTGTGAAGACCATGTCGAAGCGAGAGGCGGCGAGCGCTTCGAGGGCTTCGGGCCCGCTCGCCGCCGTCGCAACCTTGTGATTCAGTATGGCGAGCATCTCGGCCAGGGTGTCTCTCACGAAATCTTCATCGTCAATGACCAGCACGGAGAGGGACTGGACTGCCGCCTGACCTTCGCTCGTCTCAATGCTTACGTGTGTGCGCTCTGAGGCGGGCAGGTCTATCTCGAAAGTCGTGCCCCGCCCGACCTCCGACTCGACGCTGATGACTCCCTCGTGACGCTCGATGATGCCGTAGCTGACCGCCAGCCCGAGTCCCGTTCCGTGCGCGCCCTTCGTCGTATAGAACGGCTCAAAGATTCTTTCCCTCACATCTTCCGGGATGCCCATGCCCGTATCCGTGAAGCGCAGGCAGAGACGATTATCTTTACTGGCGCAACTGATCGAGAGATGACCGCCGTAAGGCATCGCATCAACGGCATTGACGATCAGGTTGACGAAGACTTCGCGCAGCTCCGAGGCGTTGCCCATGGTGTAGTTGCCGGGCTCGGCCAGAAGCTCCACGTCGTAGTGCAGCCCGCGCATACGGGCCTCGTTCTCCCAGCGCGTGCGCGTAATCTCGACGGCATCGTGCAGAAGGCCGCCCGCGTCGAGGAGCTCGAACTCCTTCTCCTGCGACTTTCGCGCAAAGGTCTGAATGCGGCGCACCGTCGCGGCGGCGTCCTCCGCGGCGGTCTGGATGATGTCTAAGTTTCGCGTCAGCGCTTCGGATTGCACCTGGCGACGCATCAACTGCGCGCGACCAAGGATGGCTGCGAGCGCGTTGTTGAAATCGTGTGCGACGCCGGAGGCGAGTTGGCCCAGGGCGCGCAGCTTGTCGGCCTGCGCGGCGCGGCGTTGATGCTGTTTGTGTTCCGTAATATCGCGTGCGATGCCGAGCACGCCCGTCGTTCGACCTTCGATCACGAGCGGCGCATTGTAGTAGAGCGCGTCGCGCACTTCGCCGTCGCGTGTCAGGTAGCGAACTTCATAAGAGCACGGCTCGCCCCCCAGAGCGCCCTCGAAATTCTCTCGGGCCATCTCCCTGTCCGCCGGGTAGAGCAGCTCCAGATAGTGATGGCCGATCAAATCCTCCGAGCGATAGCCGCTGATCTCGGTCGAAGCCGTATTGAGCCAGAGGTAATGGCCCTTGGTATCAATGGCGAAGATGGGGTCGCGCACGCTCTCAAGAATATTTGTGAGCAGTGACTGGCGCTCGCGCGCGACGGCCTCCACCTTGCGCAGCTCCGACAGGTCGCGCGCCGTGCAGACCGCGCCGACAGTATTGCTCTCGCTCTCGAAGACAGGCTCGATCGTCACGAGCAGCGGGCGATTGTAGCGTTCGGGCGTGACCTCCACCGTCACGCTGCGGCCCTCGCGGATACTGTTTTCGACGACGCACGTTTCCTCCGCCTCGCTCGCGCGCAGGATGTCGCAGCAGCGGCGGCCCAGCAACAGGTGCGGCCAGGTGTCTTCCATCGCCGCGCCCGTGCGATTGACGCGAATCAATCTTCCCTGGTTATCAAAAATAAAGATGCCGTCCGACATCGCGTTGAAGGTGGCTTCCCATTCCTTCTTCGCGCGCTTGGTCATCTCGAAAAGCTCCGCCTGCGCGATGCCGGTCGCAAGCTGCGCCGCGACGGCCTCAACAAGCGCCACTTCATCCTCTGTCCAGTGGCGCACGCGATCCGTCTGGTGTATGCAGAGCGCGCCGCGAAAGCGACCGTTGACGACCACGGGGCAATCTATCTTCGAGCGTACGCCGACCAGCTCTGCGCGCACGCGCACGTAAGAGTTCAGCTCCGAAGTGCCGGCGGTGAACTGGCGCGTATCGTTGATGACGAGCGGCTGCGTCGCGTACATCAAACGCTGGCCGATGGGGTCGTTGTAGCTCACGTCCACATGACGAATGCTCGAAGCGTGAGGGGCGACGTATTCATGCTCGAGCGGCGAGCGCTCGCGGCTCGGGTCGTAGAGATGCAGATGGACGCGCGAAGCGTTGAGCGCGAGGCCCAGCTCACGCGTCGCCGTGCTGAGAACTTCGGGCAGAGAGAGCGAGGCGCGAATGGCCAGGCTCAGGCGATTGATGAGGGCTTCGCGCGAAGATGTCGCCTCGGCCTTTTGATAAAGCTCCGCATGACGAATCGCAATCCCGGTCTGGTCTGCCGCCGCGCGTGCGAGCGCGATGTCCTCTTCAGACCAGCGGCGCACGCTGCGAATCGTCGAGATGGCAAAGACCGCCGGAAGCTCCTCGCCCACCTTGATCGCCACGTACATCAGCGAGCGAATGCCGCGCGCTCTCAGCACATGGTTGTACACGTCGGCGAGGCGCTCGTCCGTCGCCGCATCGTCAAAGGTCAGAGCGCCATGCTCGCGGACGCCGACGATGACATCCGCGAATTGAGAGAGGTCGTAGTTGAGGCCAGCCGGAGGCAGCCCCGGCGCGCTGTACTCCGCGACGTAGCGCGCGAGGCCCGCCTCGATGTCGAACTTGAACAGGGAGCAGCGATCAACATTGAGATGCCTGCCCAGCTCTTCGACCGCCGAGCGGAAGACCTCAGCCGGGTCGAGCGAGTGGCGCACGGCTCCCGAGATGCGATTGATGAGCGCTTCGCGCTTGACCTGCTGGGCCAACGCCCGCTCGGCGCGCTTGCGCTCCGTCACGTCGCGCCCGATGCCCTGCACGCCGATGGGCCGCCCGTCCTGGTAGATCAAGCGCGTGCTGACTTCGAGCGAGACGCGCCTGCCGTCTCTGGCGTTGATGTCTATCTCATAAACGGTCGGCATGTCCTCGCTTGCCTTGCGCGTGATCATCTGGCGGGCCATCTCCAAATGGTCGGGGACGACGACCTGCGCGATGTTCATGCGCACGGCCTCGTCGCGCGTGTAGCCCGTGATGCGTTCGCCGGTCTTATTGAGCGAGGTGAAATTGCCCGCGAGGTCGTGCGTGTAGATAAGATCGTTGGCGTTCTCGAAGAGGTCGCGGTAGCGCTTCTCGTTATCCCTCAAAGCCTCCTCGGCACGCTTGCGCTCCGTGATGTCGCGCACGACCGTGCAGAGCACCCGCTTGCCGCCGAAGGAAACGCTGTTGAGGCTGATCTCAACGTCCACGAGCGAGCCGTCGCGGCGGCGGTGCTGTCGCTCGCCGATGAAGTGATACCCCTCGGTCAGGACTTTCCGAATATTTTCGTCCACGCACTCGGCGCTGGCCTTCACCACGTCGTAGAGCGTCAGCTTGAGGAGTTCCGCAGGTGAATACCCGAGCAGCTTGCAATAGGCGGGGTTGGCTTCGAGTATGAGCTTGGTTTCGATGTCTGTGAGAAAGATTCCATCCGATGACTGCTCGACGAGGGCGCGGTATCTCTCTTCGCTTTCGCGCATGGCCTCTTCGGCTTTCATGCGCTCTGTGATGTCGCGCACGACTCCGCGCACGCCTGTCGGCTCTCCCTCGCCGTCGCGCACGAGCGTGATGATGCCTTCCAGATAACGCGCGACGCCCCCGGCGTCTTCGAGGCGATAGAGCGAGCGCAGAGGCTCGTTCGTCTTGAGCTGGCGGATTTCCGAGATGTCTCTGGCGGCGTCTTCCGGGTCTATCAATTCGCTCAGGTGCGCTCCGACCAGCTCAGTGGCCGAGCGACCGAAGAAGCGCACGCCCGCTTCGTTGATGCTCGTGATCTGGCCGTCCATATCGCGCGTGTAGATGATGTCGGCTGATTCCTCTACGATCTCGCGGTAGTGGCGCTCGACCCTGTGGCGCTCCGTGAGACGCGCCACCTTGACGAGCAGTTCCTGGCGGCGGAAAGGGAGTTTCAGGTAGTCGTCAGCGCCCGCCACCAGACCGTTGAGACTGTCTCCCTCTCCGGTCAGCATGGCGCTCATCAACAGCACGGGCACGAAGGCCGTGCGCGGGTCTTGCTTGAGGCGGTGGCACAGCTCGAAGCCGTCCATCAGGGGCATCACCACATCGCTGATGATGATGTCTGGCTCAAGCGTGTGGGCGAGTTCGAGCGCACATATCGCGCTCTCGACGGCTACGACCTTGTAGCCTTCACGCTCAAGGAAGACCGTTAACAACTCAAGCACACTCGCATCGTCATTGACGGTCAGGACGACTGGACGTTTCGGGGCGGTGTTCATCTTCGTCACAGACAAGTTGGCCCTGCTGTCAGGCCAGACATGAACAGAGTGATTCGATACAGTGGTTGCGTCTAATAGACTCGGAGCTAAAGGGGGTACTACTTCTGGTCTTACGCGCCGGGACAATTCAGGCACGTTTAAAGGGAGAGTCGCGCCGCTACGGTCGGTGAGAAAGCGGCCAAACTATTGCCCACCTCATCGGCAACTCGCACCGGGGCACGGGCGAGCCGCACTCGAAGTATAACAAAGCAAAAACAGGCTTGTCACGCGGAAACTGGAAGGACGAAGGATAAAGGCAGGAAAGAGCGGGGCGAACGGTGGGCGCTCGTATCAGTCGGTACGAGCGCCCTGGTTGGTCTCTCATCCTCTGGCGGCAGCGGCCTTGGCGAAGTAGCCCTGCCTGTAGGTGAGGCGCAGGTTCTTGCGTATCTGCTGATTGACGACTTCGATCTGCACCTGGCGGTAAGAGCCATCACGTTTCTTATTGGTCGGCGAGTAGGCGACCAGGTATTGCGAGCGCAGCTCTTCCTGAATCTGCGCGAAGGCGGCGCGCAAGTCCTCTTCGCTGCGCGGAAAGAAGGCCCGCCCGCCCGTGCGCTCCGACACCTTCTTGAGCGAGCTTTCGTCAATCCCGCTGACATACTCATCGCCGATGCCTATGCTGTAGATCACGGCGTCGGCCTTGATGGCACGATCAATCGCCTGCTGCATCTTCTTCTGGCTGCTCGAATCTATGCCGTCCGTGAGCAGGATGATGGCGCGGCGCGTCTTATCGGAGGTTTGCGTCAGGACTTCATCTGAGGTCACCCAGATGGCATCCCAGATGGCGGTCGAGCCTGCGAGCGTCTGATTAGTACCGGAGATGGGCGGCGTTCCCCCGGCGACCTGCCCGCCGCCGATGTAGCCTGCCGGGGGCACGAACTCGACGCGGCTGATGGCGCGGCGCACGCGCGAGACGCTGCCCGTGAGGCCAAGCTCAAGCGTTGCCTCCCCTGTGAAAGAGACCACCGCCGCTTCATCCTTATTGGGACGCAGCACGGCATCGACGAAAGCGCTGGCGGCCTCCTTCTCTATCGGAAGCGTTCTTTCTTCCGAGGCGCTCGTGTCAATGACGATGGCGAGCGAGAGCGGCAGATCGGTCTGGCGATAAAAGGCGAAGACCTCCTGCGGCTGGCCGTCTTCCGTCACGCGTATGTCTTCCTGCTTGAGCGTGGTGACAAAGCGCTTCTGCTTATCGACGGCGGTGAATAAGATATTGGTCAGGTCTGTCTCGACGCGCACGACATCGCCATCATCCTGAAGCGTCGGGTCATCATCCTGAGAGGTCTGCTGCTCGGTCGTCTGCGGTTGGGTCGTGCGCGGCGAATCAACCGTGCGCTGCTGGCGCTGGCGCGACGGGTTCGGGGTCTGCTGCTGCTGTTGCTGCGCGCTGACTCCTCCCGGCAGAGTGCCGCCGAAAGGTAGCGCTGTGATAAGCATCAATGCGAAGGCTCGTGCGAACTGCTTTTTACTGAACATTCCTGTTAACCGCCAATCCTAAAAGCGTAGGCATGGGCCCAAGGGAAAACCTGATGCTTTGGCCCAGCCTCTTTCGTGACAAATCTTTATTGCGCAGCCGTGACGCTGTCACCGACCGCCGTATATCCGCGCCTGGTTCGCACCTTCATGCCGCTGCGCCCGCCCGCGAGCTTGACCTCTATGCGACGATAGCTGCCATCATAGATGTCGTTGGTCGGCTTGTAGGTGACGATATATTGTGAGCGCAGCTCCTTGGAAATCTTGGTAAAGGAGCGTTCGAGCGCGAGCACGTCGCCGGTGAAGAAGGCAGCGCCGCCCGTCTCGGCGCAGAGTCTCTCAAGCTCTCGGTCGCCGCTATCGGAGACCTGTCCCGCCTCGACGCCCGGAACCGTGCCGGAGAAACCGGCTTTGGTCGAGATGGCGAAGATGGTCGTCTCCGTGCGCTGCGCGATGTCTATGGCATCGTTGAGGCGTGCGCGGCTGTAGGTGTCGTCGCCGTCCGTGATGACGACGATCACGCGCCTGCCGGGAGCGGTACGCATCTTCTCGTCGCAGAACTGCCAGATCGCATCGTAGAGCGCCGTCTGCGTGCCGGGCTTCTTGACGCTGTCAACGGCGCGGTCGAGCAGATCCAGCTTGTCGGTGAAATCCTGCCTGAGCGTAATCTCGTGATCGAAGGTCATAAACGCGGCCTTGTCTTTGCGCAGGCGCGTCACCGTATAGATGAAATTCTTCGCCGACTCCTGCTCGAACTTCAGCTTACCGGCGGTCGAGGGCGAAGTGTCCATCAGCACGCCGACGTAGACGGGAAAGCTCTCGCTCTCGTCCGAGAAGGTCTCGATCTGCTGCGGCTTCTTGTCTTCGAGAATCTGAAAATCGTTGATCGTCAGGCCCGAAACGGGCTGCCCCTTCTTATCGACGACAGTGATGGGCAGGCGCACGCGGCGAATGGTGACGCGCACGGGCTCCTGGTCTTGCTGTGTGGTCGGGGCGGTTTGCGTCGTGGGCCTGGGTTGCTGCGGCCTGGGCTGGGCCTCGACGCGCGCCGCCGCCCCGGCCAGCAGGAGGCAGAGCCCGAAGGCAACTGAAGAGAGAAAAAAGGCTGAAGGTCTGCTCATAAAAATTTTGAAGTCAGTGCACCGTGACGAAAGCTTCTACGTCGCTGGCCGACAACGTCTTTTGATGCCCCCGGCGGGAAAAGCCGTTGCCCTACGAGAGCAAAGATGGAGCTTCGGAAGCGATAGTATAGCAACAGGGCCGTGAAAGCGCATATCCGGGGCGGGTCGGATTGAGACGACCTCGGCCTCGCCCGCGACAGTGCGCGACTACAACTGGCTGAGCCTATAACTCAATGGTACAATGCGGCTGCGACGCAAGTGAGACAGTCTGGTTAAGGCCGCACCTCAAGTTTTTGCAGATCAGTTTTTACGCTTTCTGTCACGGCAGATATGGATACCCGTGCGCGCCCGCGTCGTGAGACGAAAAATTCTGTGACCACCCGGCTCATCTCCCATTACAGGATTATCGAGACGCTCGGCAAGGGCGGCATGGGCGAAGTCTTCCTCGCCGAAGACACGAAGCATCACGACCGTAAGGTGGCCTTGAAGCTGCTTCCCGCCGACGTGACGGAAGACGAGACGCGACTCAGACGCTTTCGTCAGGAGGCGCGCGCCATCCTCGCTCTCAATCACCCGAACATCCTGACCATCTACGAGATCGGAGAGGAAGACGGCCTCTACTTCATCGCCACCGAATTTATAGACGGAGTGACGCTCAGAACTCATCTCGCGCGCAATCACATGGAGACCGAGAAGGCTCTGGACGTAGCCATACAGATCGCGGCGGCGCTCGACGCGGCGCACACGGCAGGCATCGTGCACCGCGACATCAAGCCGGAAAACATCATGCTGCGCACCGACGGCTACGTTAAAGTTCTGGACTTCGGCCTCGCCAAGCTGAGCGAGAAGACCTTTGATCGAGACACGGGCCACGACCCCGAAGCGATCACCGTTCCTTTGAGTGATACAGACCCCGGCGCGGTCATCGGCACGACCGGCTATATGTCGCCCGAGCAGGCGCGCGGGCTCCCGATTGATGCGCGCACTGATGTCTTCACCTTCGGCGTCGTGCTCTACGAGATGGTTGCCGGGCGCGCGCCCTTTGGCGGAGAGACGAAGAACGACATCATCGTCTCCTTGCTCAACCGCGACCCGCTCCCGCTCGCGCGCTTCGCGCCGACGGCTCCGGCGGAGCTGCAAAGAATCGTCACCAAGGCCCTGGCCAAGGATAAGGAGGAGCGTTACCAGACCGTCAAAGACCTGCTCATAGACCTGCGCGGTTTGAGGCGAGACCTGGAATTCACGGCCCGCCTGGAGCGCTCAGCCGACCCAGGCTTCAGCACCACCAGCGGCGGGAACAGGCTGAGCGGCCAATCCTCCTATGGGCTAGGCCAACAGACGCGCACGGATGAGATGTACCCGGCACGCTCGACCGCTGGCGCGGGCTCAGTCATCGAGAAAGTCAGCCGCCACCGCACGGCCCTCATCCTCGCCGTCATCGCCGTCCTCGCCGCGCTCGGCTTAGGCGGCCTATACTTCGCGCGTCGCGGCAAGAC
Source organism: Pyrinomonadaceae bacterium (assembly GCA_036389095.1). Taxonomy (GTDB): domain Bacteria; phylum Acidobacteriota; class Blastocatellia; order Pyrinomonadales; family Pyrinomonadaceae; genus DASQYE01. The sequence continues at coordinate 129,245 of DASVQM010000041.1, read as the reverse complement.
AATCAACTCCGTCGCCATCCTGCCCTTCGTCAACGGCAGCCATAACCCGAACGCCGAATATCTTTCCGACGGACTGACCGAGAGCGTCATCAGCAGTCTTTCGCAGTTGCCTAATCTGAAGGTGATGTCCAGGAGCGCAGTCTTTCGCTACAAGGGCCAGAACATTGACGCGCAGGAGGTGGGCCGTAAGCTCGGGGTGGGCGCGGTCTTGATGGGGTCTGTTGACCAGATCGGCGACAGCCTCGTCATCAAGACGGAGTTGATAGATGTCTCGGACGGCTCGCAGCTCTGGGGCGAGCAGTACAACCGTAAAATCTCCGACCTCATCGCCGTCCAGCAGGAGATTTCATGGAAGATTTCGCAGAAGCTGCGGCTGCGCTTAACGGGCGAGGAAGAGAAGCGCATCACGAAGCACTACACGGAGAACACGGAGGCTTATCAGCTCTACCTGAAGGGGCGCTACTTCTGGAACAAGCGCGATAAAGAGAGCCTCAATAACGGCATTCGTTCCTTTCAGGAGGCGATCAAGATAGACCCCGCCTATGCGCTCGCTTACTCCGGCATGGCAGACTCTTATGCGCTGCTCGCAGATATCGGAGCGGTTGCGCCCAACGAAGCCATGCCACGCGCCAAGGCCGCCGCCGAAAGAGCCATCGAGCTGGATTCCGAGCTGGCCGAAGGCTACACCTCCTCAGGCTTCGTCAAGCTCTCGCACGATTGGGACTGGCCCGCCGCCGAGCGTGATTTCAAACGCGCGCTCGAACTCAACCCCAACTACGCGACCGCCCACCAGTGGTACGCCTCCTACCTCTTACAGATGGGCCGCTATGCGGACGCGACGGAAGAGATCAAGCGGGCCCAGCAGCTAGACCCGCTCTCGCTCATCATCAATGCCAACAAGGGCTACTATCTATACTTCGCGCGCCAGTACGACGCGGCCATAGAGCAGTACCGCAAGACGCTTGAGATAGATCCGAACTTCGGCGTCGGGCGCTATTACCTGGCGCAGGCCTACGTGCAGAAGAAGATGTACGCGGAGGCCATCGCGGAGTTTCAGAGATTGATCTCGACGCCGGGCGACGACCTTGAGACGGCAGCGGCGCTCGGATATGCCTACGCGCAATCGGGAAGACGCGCCGAGGCGCAGAAGATTCTCAGTGAGATCATAGGATTATCGCAGAGCCGCTACGTCTCGCCCCTCTACATTGCGACCATCCACACGGGACTCGGCGAGCAAGACCAGGCGATTGAATGGCTCTACAAAGCCTATGATGCCAGGCATCCGGGACTCGTGCTCATCAAGGTAGACCCGATGTTCGACAGCCTGCGCTCCGACGCCCGCTTCCAGGAACTACTCCGCCGCTTCGACCGCGTTCCTCAAAGATAAGAATTAACAGTAGGGACAGAGATTGTCAGGATGAAGAAAAAGGCGATGAAGCATTCATCGAGCAATGCTTTTGTCTTTCATCCTGCTTTCTGTTTTTATCCTGCCTCTCCTGTCCATCCCTGTTAATTTCCTAATTCGGTAAGCAGGTCTGCGAGCGCGGCGGGCAGTGGCGCTGTGAAGCGCAACGCTTCATTGGTGCGCGGGTGACGAAAGCCCAGCTGCTCGGCGTGAAGGAACTGGCGATGGAGCGCATTGATGCGTGCGCGCACGCGTACGTCCGGCACGGTCTTATCGCGCCCGCCGCCGTACACGGCATCGCCCACGACCGGGTGCTTCAGCCATTCCAGATGAACCCTGATCTGGTGCGTCCGCCCCGTCTTGATCTCTACGTCGAGCAGCGTAAACCTGTCATAGCGACGACGGACACGATAGAGAGAGAGGGCTGGGCGACCGCCGCGCACGACGGCCATGCGCGTGCGGTTGCGCGGGTCGCGCGCGATTGCGCCCTCTATGCGCCCGCTATCCTGTGCGACGCGGCCATGCACGAGCGCGACGTAGGACTTGAAGACTTCGCGTGCGCGAAATTGATCTGCCAGATTCTCATGCGCTTCTTCGGTCTTGGCGACGACGATGAGGCCGGAGGTGTCGCGGTCCAGGCGATGCACGATGCCGGGCCTCACAGGGCCGCCCGCCTGCGAAAGCCGCTTGAAGTGATAGGCGAGCGCGTTTGCGAGCGTGCCGGATGAGATGCCGGATGCCGGATGAACGATGAGACCGGCGCTCTTGTTAACGACGATTATCTCGCCGTCCTCATGGATGATTTCGAGCGGAATATTTTCGGGCGTGAACTGCTCGGATGGCAGCGCTGTCAGCTCGACTTCGACCACGTCGCCCGCCCGCAGCTTATATGAGGGCTTAACCGTTTGCCCCGCGACGAGCACGTCGCCGTCTTCGATCAATCGCTTGATGCGGGAGCGACTCCAATCGGCAATGTGGGAGGCCAGATGAGAGTCGAGCCGCGCGCCCACCTCCTCTCTGGAAACATCGAACGTCAGGATAGGCGCTTCCGCGATGGAAGCTTCGGGCGCTCTCTCTTCCGCCTTCTCTTCGCTCACACGCGCGCTGCCTTTGTCGTCGAAGGGACTTTCTGCGGGCTCGCGGCCTGTACGGCTGCCGCGACCGCGGCACGACGCCAGCGCAGGATGAGAAGGATGAGCCCGCCGAGGCCGATGACGATGCTGATGAGCTGCGAGGTGGAAAGGCCCGTAAGCGTCGTCAGTCCGGCGATGTCGCCGCGCGGGTCGTCGCGCAGAAACTCTATGCTGAAACGAACGATGCCGTAGAGGACTGAGAAGAAGAGTATGACCTGCCCATCGAATCGCTTGTTCCTGTGAAGCCAGAAGAGGAAGAGGAAGATGAGGAAAGCCGCCCCGGATTCATAAAGCTGCGTCGGGTGCAGGTGTGCGTCTATGGGCACGCCCGTTATCTCGTGGCCCAACTCCGTGAACTGCACGCCCCAGGGAAGCGTGGTCGGTTTGCCCCAGCAGCATCCGGCGGCGAAACAACCCTGCCGCCCCAGGCCCAAGCCCAGAGCAATGCCCGGCGCGAAAGCGTCCGCCGTCTTCCACCACGGAAGCCCATAGCGGCGAATCAAAAAATATCCGGTCAGGACAGCGCCTATAAAGCCGCCGTAGAAGACTCCGCCCGAGCGCAGGAAATCGAGCGAGAGCAGATGCAAAGGATTCTCTCGATAGCTGGGCTCCGTCCACAGCATCAGCACCTTTGAGCCCAGCAGCGCCGCCAGCAGCATCCACAGGCCCAGATCGTAGATACGCTCGCGCGGCAGCCCGTCGCGCGCCGCGAGCCTGGCCGCAATCAGCAGCGCCGACAAAAACGCCAGCGCCAGCAGCACGCCGTAAGTGTTGATGGGAAAACTGCCGATGCGAAAAAGCTCTGGATACATAAAAGTAATCAGTAAGACAAGAGAAGAGAATTAACAGTAGGGACAGAGATCGTCAGGATAAAGGAAAAGCGATGAAGCATTCAGCGAGCGATGCTTTTCTCTTTCATCCTGCTTGTAGTTCTTATCCTGCTTTCTGTTTTTTATCCTGACTATCCTGTCCATCCTGTTAAATTCCGCCTCGGCCATCCAGCCAGTTCGGTTAAAGCTTCCACCGCTCAATCGTTCGATTCCTGGCTGACTACGGAGGGCTGATTGCCGACCGCAGGTTTGCGTCTACCCTCGAAGAAGAGGTCCAGGACGAGCAGGAACGCGCCCGCGCAGATGCTCGCGTCCGCCACGTTGAAGGTGGGCCAATGATACTGGCCCCAGTGAAGGAGTATGAAATCTATCACGTAGCCGAGACGGACGCGATCCGTCAAATTGCCAAGAATACCGGCGAGGAGCAGCGCGCATGCGCCGAGCACGCGATCACCCTCGCGCGGCGTCCGCCAGAAATAGTAGAGCACGGCGATGGCCGCCAGGGCCGCGAGCGTGACGAAGAACCAGCGCCCGAAAGAGCCGCCCTCCTGCAACTGGCCGAAAGCGATGCCGCTATTCTCCGCGTATTCGAGCGCCAGCACGCCCTCGATGAGCACGCGCGTTTGGCCGAAGCGGAGAGCGCGCACGGCCCAGGCCTTGCTCGCCTGGTCTACCATGTAGATGCCGAAGGACGCGACGAGGTAGGCCGCGCGCCAGGCCATCGACCAACGCTTCACGCCGTCGCCTCCCGCTCGATCTCGGAGAGGGCCTCGACGCAGCGCTCGCACGCCGTCGGATATCTTTCGGATTCGCCGACGCGCGTCGAATAGTTCCAGCACCGCTCGCACTTTTCGCCCTCAGCGCGATCAACCTTAACGACGAGTGCGCCGCCCTCTTCCGCTCGACTGACCTCAGCTTGCGAGACGATGAAGAGATAGCGCAGCTCATCCCCGTAGCGTTTGAGCAGTTCGTAAGTCTCGCCCGAAGCCGAAACCTTGACGCGCGCTTCTAAAGAGCTGCCGATGATCTTGGCGATGCGCGATTCTTCCAGAGTGCGCAGCACCTCGTCGCGCACCTCGAACAATCGCTCCCAACGAGCCGACAGCTCCGCGTCGCGCTCGCCCCGCGCCAGGGGGAGTTCCGCCATGTGAACCGATGCGGGGCGCTCTGCGTCGCTCGCGGGCGGCAGGTTCTCCCAGATTTCGTCGGCGGTAAAGACCAGGATGGGCGCGAGAGAGCGCGCCATCTCATCCGCGATACGGTAGAGCGCCGTTTGCGCCGAGCGCCGGGCGTGACTTCGCGGCGCGGCTGTATAGAGCCTGTCCTTGATGATGTCGAAGTAGCGAGCCGAGAGCGTCACCGTGCAGAGGTTATAGAGCGCGTGGTAGACGGTGTGGAACTCGTACGACTCATAACCCCCGTGGACTCGCGCCATCACCTCATCTAATTCCGCGAGCGCCCAGCGGTCTATCTCTAGCATCTCCTCTTCGGTCACAGCGTCGCGCGAAGGGTCGAAGCCGTGTAGATTGCCGAGCGCGAACCGCGCCGTGTTGCGCAGCTTGCGATAACCGTCCGAGACTCTCTGCAATATCTCGGGCGAGACGCGCATGTCCTCGTGATAATCGCTCGACGCGCACCACAGCCGCAGTATCTCAGCGCCGGAGTCTTTGATGATCTCGTCGGGCGCGATGGCATTGCCCGCAGACTTGTGCATGGCCTTGCCCTGGCCGTCAACCACCCACCCGTGCGTCAGCACCGTGCGAAACGGAGCGCCGTCGTGAGCGGCGAGGCCCACCATCAAGCTTGAGTTGAACCAGCCGCGATACTGGTCTCCGCCTTCGATGTAGATGTCTGCGGGCCAGTTGAGCTGCGCGCGATGCTCTAAGACGGCGACAGAAGACGAGCCGCTATCGAACCAGACATCGAGAATGTCTGTCTCCTTGGCCCAATCCGCGCCGCCGCACTTCGGACAACCGAAGCCGTCGGGCAACAGCTCCACGGCCTCGCGCGTGTACCAGGCGTCGGAAGATTCGCGCTCGAAGATAGCAGCGACATGATTGATGACCGACGGGTCTGCGACCACTTCGCCGCAGCCCTTGCAGTAAAAGGCCGGGATGGGCACGCCCCACACTCTCTGGCGCGAGACGCACCAATCGGGGCGACCGCGCAGCATGTTGCGCATACGCTCCAACCCCCAGGCGGGAATCCACCTCACGCGCTCGATCTCGCGCAATGCGCCAGCGCGCAAAGACACAGCCGGGCCAGATTCGCTGAAGTTATCCGTGAAATTAGAGAGGTCGCGTCCATCCTCGTCCTTCTCCACCTCTGCCTCTTCCGCAGCGCTTGCGTCGAGCGAGATGAACCACTGCGGGGTGGCGCGGAAGATGACAGGGTTCTTGCAGCGCCAGCAGTGCGGGTAGCGATGCTCGTAAGCTTCGCTCGAAAGCAGCACGCCCCGCTCACGTATGAACTCGACGATCAAAGGATTAGCCTCGAAGACGGACTGGCCCGCGAAGTGTTCGACCTCGGGCGTGAACCGCCCGGCGTGGTCAACGGGACAGTAGATGTCCAGGCCGTACTTTTTGCCGATCACAAAGTCGTCGTGACCGTGGCCCGGCGCTGTGTGAACCAGACCCGTACCGGCCTTGCCCGTGACCGTACGGTCGCGCGCATCTTTGACATCAAGCTCTGTCTCGGCATCGGCCTCGCCGCCGAGCGTGACGTGCTCGCCGTTCATCACAAGCGATGGGCGATCAAGCCACGCGTGACGACACTCAAGGCGGTCAAGCTTGGAGCCGGGAAAGCGAGCCAGGACTTTCGGCGTGCTGCGCTCACCATTTTCGCCGACTTGGCCCAGGCCGCACTTCGCCGCGACCGAGCCCACAAGCTCGCTGGCGACGACGTAGACCTCGTCATCGTGCTCGATGGCCGCATACTCGAAGTCCGGGTGGACGGCGATCCCCAGGTTGGCGGGCAGCGTCCAGGGCGTCGTCGTCCAGATGAGAAAGAATACTTTGCGCCCGGCGAGCGCAGGGTCAATCGCGGCGGGGTCGCCGGCGAACGGAAACTTGACGTAGACGGAAGGGCTCGTGTGCTGGTGGTATTCGACTTCGGCTTCGGCTAAGGCCGTCTGGTCGCGTATGCACCAGTAGACGGGGCGCGCTCCCTTGTAGACGTAGCTGCGCTCGACGAAGCGACCGAAGAGGCGAGCGGTTTCCGCCTCATACGTGTTCGACATCGTGAGATAGGGATCATTCCATTCGCCGAGCACGCCCAGGCGCTGAAAATCCCTGGTCTGACGCTTCAAGGCTTCCGCAGCGTGTTCGCGGCAGGCGCGACGTATGCTCGTCGCGGGCATCTGCGCCTTCTTCTCGCCGAGCTTTTTCTCGACGTGCAGCTCAATCGGCAGGCCATGACAGTCGTAGCCGGGAACGTAAGGCGCATCGTGTCCGAGCATCGTGCGCGACTTGACGATGAAGTCCTTGAGGATTTTGTTCAAGGCCGTGCCGAGGTGTATGTCTGCGTTGGCGTAGGGCGGGCCATCGTGAAGAATGAACTTCGGCGCACCCTCGCGCGCGCGACGAATCATCTCGTAAAGGCCCATCTGCGTCCACTTCTTAAGGCGCGCGGGCTCGCTTTGCGCCAGGTTGGCCTTCTGCGCAAACCCTGTCTTCGGCAGGTTGACGGTCTTCTTCAGTTCTAACGGCGTTTCTGTTGACATTTGCGATTCACTTTCAATTGGCACGCGCGCGCACACATAGCGAGCGTTGGCGTGCCGGTTCAGGAACTTCCAATACTAGCAGTAGAAGGCAAGAGCGCCAAAGCGACGCCAGCCCGTTGTAAGGATGAAGGATGAAAGAAGAAATTTAACAGAGATTGTCAGGATGAAAGACTAAAAGCAGAATGAAAGATAAAAGCATCGCTGCCTGAATTTATCATCTCCTTTTCTTTATCCTGACCATCTCTGTCCATCGCTGTTAATTTTCATCCTTCATCGTTGCCGCCTTCATCCTTACATTAAAAGGCCCGAACCATGCTCGTGTCGGAGGCGATGGTTCGGGCCGCTGCGGGTTCGCTTGCGCGAGACTCTTTAACCGATGAACATCTCCTCTTCAGCGTAGGTCTGGTTAATGGGCTTCGGTGCGGGCGAGACGAGGACTTCGAGCCCGCGACGGAAGCCCGCCATAATGGCCGCCAGCTCGCGCGCCGGTTCGATCACCTTATCGCGGATGAAAGTGGTCGTCGAAAAGACCTGACGGTGCGTCTGGTCTATCGAGCGCGAGATCATCTCGACCTTGTCGCGCGCCTTCACGGAAGTCTCGCCGACCAGCAGCTTCAGCTCGCGCACTTCATCCGTGATGAGCGCCGCCGATTCCGAAAAGTGCATCGTGGCGGTCTTCAGGTGACCGGACATCACGCTGAACTGCTCGACGATCTCCTGCCCCTGGGCCGCGATCTGTTTGCCCTGTTCGCTCAGCGCCGTGACCTTCTGCATCAACGGCTCGACGCGCTGTTCCAGACGATTGACTGTCTGCACGGCGCGATTGACGAAGACGGCGATGGCGACCATCGCGCAGGCGATCACGAGAAAAGAGATGGCGACAATCACCATCACCCAGAACGCCGGATCATTCGCACTCATCTGTAGAGCTAACATCATAACGATACTTGAATCAGTTCTTCTTCTCGCCTTCGTAGTAGGTTGGCCCACCTTCGAGCATGGCGGACGATTCCGTGCGGCGTTTCTCTTCGGTGTAAGCCTGTTTTCCGGCCTCGATGGCGGCTGTCACTTGCCCGCCCCTGCGTGCCGCCACGTCGCGCGCGCTATCGGCCAGAGCGCCCGCGCGGTCTGCCGCGGCGGAGTAGAGGTCGGATGCGCGATCACGCGTGACTTCGTAATACTCGCCCGCCTTGGCTCCGAGTTGCGAGGCCGTCTCGCGGGAGCGATCAATGCCCTTGCGCGTCGCGTCGGCGATGTCGCCGCGCAGCTCCTGCCCTGACTTCGGCGCAAAGAGCAACGCGACAATCGCGCCGATGCCGCCGCCGATCAACAGATACGTCAGGCGTGTGGCAACGTCCGAGGCATCACGCTCGCGCCCCCGGTAATCTCTTTCGTCCTGCATGGAAAGACTCCTCTCTCTCTCTCTGTGGATTGAAGCCCACGCTCCCGCGCGCTCGTCCTTGATCTTAACAGGAAGCCCTGCGGCTCGACTATATCAAAAGCTTATGAAGCGGGGCAAGAATCGGTCGCCGCAGCGTGCCTTGTGAGGCACGCTCGCAGGCACGCTTCGCCGCCCGGCCCGCGAGGGAAACAATCAGACCCAACCCATGCGCTCGCGCAGGCTCGTGATATGTGCGACGTGATGCCGCCCGTGCCAGGCATACAGACCGACGTTCTTGTTAAGCGAGACTGTGCCCAGCTCCTGGTGTCTGAAGGTGCGCCGGAAATCTTCCGCCGAAAGCGACTTGAGCAGCACGACCCATCGCGCGTGCAGCGCTTCGAGCAGGTCTAGCGAGGTCGCAACCGGCGTCAGCCTTGTGTCCTCAAGCCTGGCCCAGCGGTCTTCGTCATAAGGCTTGATGAGCGGTTCTTCCTCCGTCAGCGCCAGCTTGAAGCGCACGTAGCTGTTGAGATGGCTGTCGGGCAGGTGATGCGCTACCTGCCGGACAGTCCACCCGCCCGGACGATACTCAGTATCCAACTGCTCGGACGATAATCCCTCGACCGCTTCGCGGAGCCTCCGGGGAGTTTCCGCGATCTGATCTATGAACTGCCGTCGCTCTTCGTCTGTGGGCTCATGCTCGATTTTGAATCGTCCCAACGGGTAGCTAAGATCACTCATATGGCCTCTTCTGAAAAACTACGGTCGCATGGGCCCAATCGCGCCCGCGCCGTGGGCGTAAACTTTAAGGCGCACATTTAACCATAACAGGTCGGAGTAAGGCTATCCTTCGCCGCGTCACTTGCCATGTGGCGGCGGGATACGGAACAATCTCACGCGTCGAGGTGCAATCAAGCATACGGAAATTCCTGACGGGAGAAGGGATGAGCAAAGAGCATTTGCACAAAGCCTCGGAGATACGGCGCGCGGCGGAGCAGCGCATCGCCGCCATCCAGAGCCTTCATCATAATCTGAGCGACGCGGAGCGAGCGCGGCAGATCATGGAGATTCGCGCCTGGGCCAACGAACAGATCGAGACGCAGAAACGGCTTCATGCGCGCACGCAGGACGAGGCGCGTGCTCACGTCCTGCGGCGCATCTTCGGTCTGGGCTTCGCCTCGGGCGTCACAGAGACGGAAAAGGTCGCGGTGCGTACTTCGTACCGCGACGCGATCTTCAAAGCCGATGCCGCGCAGTCGCCCGAACAGGCCCAGCTCTTCCTTGACCGCGCGACGGCCATCGGCGATTCGCTCCTGGCCCGAGCGGTCGCGCTCATCGCCTTCGAGCGCGGCTGGCATGGCGTGCTGGCCGTCTACCTGGACATGCACGAGAGCGCCCGCGACCCGCTGGCCGAGCTGCATGCCATGGATCGCGCGCAGAAGCGCGAGCAGCATTTTCTGGAGACCGTCGCCTTCAGCCAGATCGCCGAAACCGCAGAGGAGCGGGCCGCGCGCTCCGCAGGGGACGAGCCGGCGGAGACAGAGGCGGCGAAAGAGCCCTCATAATTTCACGCGCGCATACGACGATTCGTACGCTTCCTTTATTCGACCGCCGATTCTTCAATCAAAGCGCTCCTGACCGCATACGAAAATTTGTATCTTCCTCACAAGCCGTCCTCATGCGGGGCGCGCACCTCTCTTTCAGCGCTGAAAAATTTTGCCACAAAGGATTCGCAGGCGGTGTTCTCATCTATAGAACGGCGTGAGTCATGGGCGGGGAATGGACTTGTAAAAACTCTCGTAGGTCTCATCGCGGCGGGTGAACTCTTGGAACTATATCCGCCGCCGAACGTAATTACAGGCACATGGGCCTGATCCGGCTCAAACACCTTTACGAAATTCTGGGGAATAAGGAGCGCAGCATGAAAAAAATTGTCAATCGTTTTGTCGTCCTTCTAGTAGTGTGCAGCTTGAGCAGCATCATGGCATTGGCCGCAGGAAAAAGTAAGAAGGTAACTTTCCTCACCGATGTCACGCTTAACGGAACCGTCATCAAGAAAGGGACTTACCAGGTGACTTTCGACGAGAAGACGGGTGAGCTGACCATCGCCGATAGGAAGAACGTCGTGGCGAAAGGGAATGCACGTCTGGAAAAGTTCACCGGCATTCGCGGTACATCTTACGTCACAGAGAGCAATAAAGAGCTTGTCAGCATCGTCTTCAACGATAACCAGGCGTCGCTTGGCGGCGGTGGAGGCTCAACCTCGGCGGCCCCTTAAAGCTTTCCCTCAACCAACACTGCACGTCATACGATAGCCCGGAGCAGCGCGGCCGCCTTTCTCTTGCTCTTCTGGGCCCATCGTCAGCGCATCATCTGCTATAGCGGTTTGCAAACGGATGCGACAGGCCAGTACCGCCAAAGGTCTCAGTCGGGTCTCATGTGAGCAGAACCCGCCCGAGAGCTTCGGCGGTACTGGCCTGTATGCTGCGCCAAGTGCTCGCACTCATTTGAAAACCACTATCAGAGCCTGAAGGGAAGGCGCGTGCTGACGCCTTCCTTTCGTGGCTCTTTGAATAATCGGTGCGGCCATCACGCCGCAGCGCCTCTGCTTGAGACCTGCTCCTCTTCGATCATGGAGATTAAATTCCGCTCGATGGTGAGGCATATCTGCTCAAGCGGCAGATCGTTATGATCTACCCCGAAGGGGTTTTCAATCTCGACGCCGATCTCCTCAATGCCGAAAAGAATGTAAGAGATGAGCAGCATGTCAACGACGGTGGCCCATCCGTAGGTCTCGACGAGGGCGAAGGGGAGCGTCACGCAGTAGAGAATAAGCGCGCGTCGCAGGTGCACGACATAGGCGAATGGCAGGGGAGTCTTTTGAATGCGTTCGCACGCTCCCAGGTAATCAATCAACAACTGGACGTTATTATCTATGGTTAATACCAGGTAGTCCGAGAGGTGTCCCGCCGCCCGCGCTTTTGAAAGGAGGCTGCTGATGCGCAGGGCGATGGCCGAGGGCACGTGCTGCGCCGCGAGCGTCTCTTCAGCCTCATCTTTGGGCAAACGCCCGGCGATGGCCCCGAGCCCGCCTTCGCCGCGCAGCGCTTGCATACAGGCATAGGAGAAGGCCGCAGTCCAGAGAATGATCTGCTCTCGCAGCGCGGGTTGATCATGAAGGAAAGCGCTCGTCGCTCTGGCCAGGTTGCGGGACTCGTTAACGATGCCGCCCCACATTCTGCGCCCTTCCCAGAAACGCTCATACGAAGCGTTGGTGCGAAAAACCAGGAGCAGCCCGAGCGCGACGCCGATCAACGTGTGGACGGTCGACGGCACATGTACGGCGCGCACGTATTCGTGAAAGACCACCACCGCCGCGGCCCAGAGCACGAACAGCATTACCCGCCAGAAGACCTGTCGAATCACAGAGCCTTTAATATCGAACAAGTGATGAGTCCAGTTGTGCGCGTCGTATTCGATCATGTTCATGTATGAAGGATGGCTTCCAATGTGGTCTCGCGCAGATGCAGCCTCGCCTTGCCTGCTGCCGAGTCGTTTAATCCTGCGGCACACCCATGTCCATGAATAACTTCCATGTGCCGTCTTTCTGTCTCTTCCAGATTGTCACGTAACGACCCTCTTCAACCGCGGGCTTACCATTCTCCTGATACCTGTAGCTGTATTTCCCCGTCTCGTAAGCCGTCTCGCCGTCCAACCATATCTGCGTCGTCGTGACAGTCACCTTAACCCCTTTGCCTACGGACTGCATGGCCGTCTTCTGCCGCTCCATGATTTGTTGCCGACCTTTAATCACCCTGCCGCTTTGAGCTAACAGGGTCCCGTCTTCGGTGAAGAGCGCGGCAATCAGCGCCGGATCGCCTTTATCCCAAGCCTCAATCCACTGAGCATTCCCTTTGTCAATAGCACGCCTCGCTTCCGCCAGCGCTTCGGAAGTCGCCGCACTCTGGCCCGTCGTCGCGCTGCTCGTCTGTGCATAGCCGACGGATGCGAGCAAGACCGAGATGGCCAGGCTGAATAGCACTCTCCTCATCATTGAACCTCCCCTTAGAGAAAGCCGTCGAACTGAAATTACGCTTCGCGCGCCCTTCAGCATAATACTGTAAAGCATGAGAGCGGGACACACGGTTCATCGAAACAGCCCCGAACCCTAATCGTTAGGAGGGGTCAGTGTCGTCCGTCTCCTGTGCGCGCTCGCCGTCGTATTGTTGGAGTTTGCGGTAGAGGGTTTTACGACCGATGCCGAGGGCGCGGGCGGCGCGGGTTTTGTCTCCGGCGGTGTAGTCGAGCGTGGCCTCTATGGCGCGGCGCTCGATCTCGTCTATCGAAGAGGGCACGTCAATCTCAAGCGTGATAGCGCGGCCCTGGCTGGCGGCCTCTATGCGCTCGTGGCGCAGGTGGGCCCGCTCGTCTATGGCACGCTTGCTGACAGCTTCGGGCAGATCGTCCATCTCAATCTGGCGACCGGAAGCGATGATGACGGCACGCTCGACGGCGTTCTCAAGCTCGCGCACGTTGCCCGGCCAGTCGTAGCTCATCAGGGCTTGCAGCGCGTCCTTGGAGATGCCGGAGATGAAGCGCCCGGTCTTCTGCTTGTAGTGCTCAAGGAAATGTATGACGAGCGGATGAATGTCTTCGGGCCGCTCGCGCAAGGGGGGCAGGCGAATGGGAAAGACAGAGAGACGATAAAAGAGGTCGCGGCGGAATGTGCCCTGTTCGACCGCTCGCTCAAGGTCTACGTTCGAGGCGGCGACGACTCTCACGTCCGTCTTCAGGACTTCGTTGCCGCCGACGCGTGTGAACTCGCCGTCCTGAAGCACGCGCAGCAGCCGCACCTGAGCCGACAAACTCATCTCACCTATCTCGTCCAGGAAGAGCGTGCCGCCGTCCGCTTCTTCAAAGCGACCGCGACGGCGCGAGCGCGCGTCCGTAAAGGCTCCCTTCTCGTGGCCGAAAAGCTCGGATTCGAGCAGCGTCTCCGGAATCGCGCCGCAGTTCAGTTTGATATAGGGCTGATCTTCGCGCCCCGAGTTGAAGTGAATGAGATTGGCGAGCAGCTCTTTGCCCGTCCCCGACTCGCCCTGTAGCAGAACTGTCGTCTGCGTATCGGCGACGTTTAAGGCAAGCTCTATGGCGCGGCGTATGGCCTGGGCCTGGCCGATGATGCGGCTCTCGGCATATCGCTCGTGCAGGGCGCTACGCAGGCGCATCACTTCGGCTGAGAGCTGGTCGCGCTCAAGCGCCGTCCCGATCTGATCTGCGATGCCCTCGACGAGCGCGACCTCGTGATCTGCGAAACCTTCACGCGCCGCGCTCCACACCAGACCCAGGAGCCCGAAGGTCTGGCCGCCGATGCGTACGGGTGCGATCAGGGCCGCCCGGCCTCCGAGCGTTGCGTTGAAGATCAAACGGAGCGGGAGCGGCAGTTGCGTGTCGAGCACCTTCATCGTCTTGCCTTCGGCCAGCACTTCGATGACCGCCGGATATTCCGAAATGTCGAGCGATTGACCGTGCACGTCTATGAGACCGCGCACGGATTCCGTCGCGGCGTGCGGCGCGGCTGTGAAGGCCGCGAGCGTGATGCGATTGCCCGCAGGGTCCAGCACGCCGAGCGCTCCGTAGTCGGCATTGATGAGTGCGATGGCGCGTTCGAGCACGAGCGATGTGACCTCGCCGAAATCCGAGCGCGCATTGAGCGCGTTGGCAATCTCAAGGAGGGCGCGCGTGGTTTCCGCCTCGCGCTGCTTGTCCGTGTAGAGCCGCGTGTACTGGTAGCCGACGGCGATCTGCCGCGCGATGGATTGAAGGAAAGTAACCTCGTCGTCGAGCCAGCGGCGCGGCGCGCGAGTATTGTGCAGGCCGACGAGGCCCAGGAGGTCTGAGCCTAAGACTACGGGGACGACCAGCAGCGAGCGCGTTCCGAGGCTCGCCGCGAGAAATCGCACTTTCTGATCGAGGCCGGGCGCTGAGGTATCGTCCAGGCGAATGGGCTTGGTGAGATCGACGTGCTCGGCAAGCTGTCTGAGGTCGAGCGGGATGGCTGTGCCCTCGCTCGACGGCACATCATCTGAAGCACGCCATTCGTGGCTGATGCGCAGCTCCGATTCCGACGCCAGCTGAATCACATCGCAGCGATCAGCATTCATCATCCGGCCCAGTTCCGAGACGACGGCGCGCAAAAACCTGTCCAGATCAATCGTCGAAGGCAGATCGAGCGCGAGACGATCAATGATCGCTTCGCGCGCTTCGTGCATCTTGATCTTGCGTTCGAGAGAGAGCGATTGCGCCGTGGTAGTAGTGGACATATTAAGCGATTGCATCTGGCCTGAGCGTGAGACGTGCGACCTGCTCAATCCATGCGCGCAAGCCCTGAGCGAGAGAGCGCGTAGCCTTCAGCGCGCATACACGTCTTGTTTGATATGCACGGAATGATAGCGAACCACACAGAGAAAGGCAAAAGTAAAAAGCTCGAAGGCAGAAGTGAAGATCACTCTTTCACTTCTGCCTTCGAGCTTTTTACTTTTGCCTTCTCCCTTCAGCGTGCGCTTGAAGGATTAGGGCTGCATGGTCGGCGTTCGGAGTTGTGCGATCTGCTGCGAGAGACGGAATTCGTTGACGGCCTCTTCGGGCGTGAGCAGGGGATGATACATCTTGCCGTAACGACCCGTGATGATGCGTACGTAGTTCTGCGTCTCGTTATAGGGAGGGATGCCGTCGTACTTGTCAACAGAGCCTTCGCCTGCATTGTAGCCTGCGAGCGCGAGCGAGACGTTGCCGTTGAATCTTTTGAGGAGGAAGCGCAGGTAACGAGTTCCGGCCTGGACGTTGGCCGCCGGGTCGTTGACATCCGCGCAGCCGAAGCGACGCGCGGTCGCAGGAATCATCTGCATCAAGCCTTGAGCGCCGGCATGCGAGCGCGCCTGAATTTTGTATTTCGATTCCTGCCAGATGACCGCGTGCAACAGGCGCGGATCAACGCCGTACTGTTTTCCGGCGCGGAAGATAATCAAGTCCAGTTCACGATTGCCGGAAGAGGGGATATCAGCCGGAATGAAATTCTCGTCGTAGGCGGCGACGATGTCAGCGCTGGCACTGGCACGTACCGAGGGCGCAAAAGCTATATTGAAAAGAAGGCCGGTGACGTTAGTGAAAAGGAAAAGGGCGATGATGGCGAAGGGTGCGAATTTGAAAGAGCGCAAACGGGTAGCGAACGGGGACAAAGTCATTCTTTTCTCTCCATGTGAGCGATGGCTTTACTAAAAAGCCATCTAATCTGCATATCCAGCGACGCAGGTTATGGGGGCTACGCATGGCGAAGACGACCTACAAAGAGCAGACCATCGAAACCGAGACTAAGATGGTGATTGTGTTGCGGCGGTTGCTCCGCGCGCATGAAAATTATGCAAATAAGTCCTTTTTTTGTATGTATTTAATTCGACCAAGCGTAAGCTCTGCGATTGCAGCCTTTCCACCCGGCATCGTTCAATATGAGAGGTGTTTCAGGTGGGCTTCAAGCCAGTATGCGTATTGAATGACTACGAAATTCATTACAATTTGGAAAAAAATGTGGTGGACATAATGCGACACAAACAGTTTGGGCCAGCGCGCATCATAGGTTAGTCCATAGTTGCAGGCGTTTTGATTCGTCCATATAATTTATCCTCGGCGAAATAAATATTAAGGAGAATGGAGAAAGGCTTGGGCCGAGAGCGCGTGCGCGCCTTCAGAAGGCTCGATTTAAGATTGAAAGCTGGAAAGCCGCGAGACTTTTGGCCTTCTGCCCTTCAGCAATTTACAGTTATGCCCATTTACGAATACGAATGTAAGAAGTGCAAGGCGCACATGGAAGTCTTACAGAAGATGACGGACAAGCCGCTGACGAAGTGTCGCAGGTGCGGAGGTCGTCTGGAAAAGCAGTGGTCTGCGACGGGCTTTCAATTCGTCGGCTCCGGCTGGTACGTGACCGATTACGCCGGGAAGAAATCCGAAGGCGGAGAAGAGAAGAAGGGCAGCGCGAGCGCGGCTGCCAAAGAGAGTGCAGCGAAAGAGAGTACGACGAGCGGTGGCGATAAGTCTGCGAGTAAAGAGAGCAAGAGCACGGCAGAGGCTCAGACCAGCAGCGGCGACAAGAAAACCGCTTCGTCAAGCAAGACGAGCGGCGATTGAGGAGTTAAAAAATTTTCTCCTCACGGATAAACCGATGCGCGCTTTACTGACCACATTGATGACAGCCTGCCTGCTGCTCGCTTTAATCTCGACGATGCAGGGCCAGGCCGGGCGGCGTCCGAACCTGACGGATGCGCGCGGCGTCGTGCTCAACATCAGCGCCACGCGCGAAGAGAACCCGGAGCTGCCGATCACCGCGCAGAACATCGCCGTGTTTGAGAACGGCATCGAGCAGCCGATAAAAAACTTCTCGCCGGACCCTTCGCCCGCGCGCATCGTGCTGCTTGTAGACAACTCCATGACGCTGCGCGCTGACGTGGATAAACTTGAGGCAGCCGCGCGTGAGTTCGCCTACGAAATCTACGAGGGCGATCAACTGCTGATCGTCGGCTACGATGAGCAGGCGGAGATCGTCACGGATTGGACCGACGATGCGAAGAAGGTAGAGGCTTCGCTCAAGAGCTTTCGCAAGAAGGGCGAGCCGCATCTCTTCGACGCTCTGCGTGCCGCCGCCGATCAGGGCTTGTCTCCCTTCGCAAACTCAAACCAGAAGCGCGTCATCGTCGTCATCGGAGACGGTCTCGACCGCGTCAGCAAAACGAGTTTCGATGATGTGCTGGCCCAACTGCAAAGACAGAACATCACTGTCTATGCCTTGCAGATTCCAGACCGGACGGGTGGTGCGCTCAGGCGCGATCAGCCGAAGCCCGTGCGCGTCATCGAGCGGCTGGCAGAAGGAACGGGCGGGCGCGTCTTCCCAGCCAACCAGCCGCAGGAAGCCGCCAAGGCCATCTGCGACGAGCTGCGCAAGAACCGCTACGTGATCTCGTACGTGCCCGTAGGGGCTGCCTACGGCGAGCCGCGCCGCCTGCTCGTCGTCGCCGATTCCGGCATCAACGTCCGCTTCAAAACCAATCAGCCTCCGACGCAATGAGAGTTCCAAGAATCGCTCGGTCTATCTTTCTCTCTCCGGCCAGGGCGCGTCCCTTCATTGTTTCTTTCGTGAATAGATGTAGAACATGACGAGGATGATGACGAGGAGCAGCAGCTCCATGAAGATGAAGAGGTCGCGGTCGAATCTTCTGTCATCATCGTAGGCGGCGGAGTAGACGAAGAAAGTGCCGACGGCGAGGCCGACCGCGAGCCAGATGATTTGACGTTTGGTATCCCACACGATTGAGCGCCTGAGCTGCCCCCTTCCCGCCACTTTCCTACGGCTCCCGGATTATGCCACACTCATGCGCGCGGATGGCCCTCTCGTCCAGCCTTATCATGAACTTTGCCTGGCAGCCGTTCGTAATCTCGGAAGCACGAGCGCGTGTCGCGCGGGGATGGCTCGCGGGCCTTCTTCCGGCGAGAGGAGAAACCTTTTATGTATTGTCCACATTGCGGCCAGCAGCAGGCTTCGGAGGAGATGCGTTTCTGTTCACGTTGCGGATTCCCGCTCGGCGTCGTCGCGGAGGTGTTGGCCCACGGCGGCGGACTGGCGACGCGCGAGGCGGAGAGGCCTGGGCACAGGATGTCGCCGCGTCAAAGGGGCGTGCGCCAGGGGGCGATGATGATGCTGAGCGCCATGCTGGTCGTGCCTCTCATAGTCTTTGCCGTCATGCTCTCCGGCCTGGATAGCCTGATCCCGCTCGTTCCGCTCTCGGCGGTCGTCTGCGTCGTGGGCGGATTCATACGCATCGCCTACGCGCTCATGTTCGAGGACGCAGGGCCGCGCGCTTTGCACGCCGCTTCGATACCTTCGATGCCTTTCACACCGGCGCAGCTAAATACATCGGCGCGCGGCACTGCGCTCCCTCCGGCGCAGGCCGCCCCCTTAACCGACTGGCGTCGTCGTCAAGAGACGGCTGAGATCGTCCAGCCGCCCAGCGTCACGGAGAACACCACCAGGCTGCTCGAAAGAAAGGATGAAGGATGAAGGAAAAGCATTCAAGACATTGAAGCTTTCCTTTCATCCTTCCGCCTTCCGCCTTACGTTTCCGAGCCGTTCAGCCGCCGCGAGCAGCGTCGAATCCTTTTTACAGAAACAGAAGCGCACCTGCTGCGCGCCGAGCTCGGGCCGACTGTAGAAGCTTGAGCCAGGGACGCAGGCGACGCCCACTTCGCGTATCAGGTGTCGTGTGAAGTCAACGTCGGATGGAAAACCGAACGAGCTGATGTCGGTCATGATGTAGTAAGCGCCGTCCGGGCGAAAGGTGCGAAAGCCAGCGGCTTCGAGGGCGGGCAGAAGCAGGTCGCGCCGCGCCCTGTATTCCGCTTGCAGCTTCTCGTAGTAGTCGGGCGGAAGCGAGAGCGCATAAGCGCCAGCCGATTGCAGCGGAGCGGCTGCGCCGACGGTCAGAAAGTCGTGAACCTTGCGAATCGCGTTGGTGATCGCGGGCGGGGCCAGCACGTAGCCGACGCGCCATCCCGTCACCGAATAGGTCTTCGACATCGAGTTGACGACGACAGTCCTCTCGCGCATCCCTTCGAGCTGAGCCATCGAGATGTGCTCGACAGTCCGGTCTTCGCGCGGGTAAAGGATGTGCTCGTAGATTTCGTCTGTGAAGCAGAGCGCGTCGTGCTCGCGGCAAAGCGCGGCGATGAACTCCATCTCGTCGCGCGTGAAAACCTTGCCCGTCGGATTGTTGGGATTGCAGACGATGATGGCTTTGGTCTTCTCGTTGAAGGCATTGCTCAGCTCCTCCCGGTCGAAGGTCCAATCGGGCGCGTGCAGTGAGACGTAGCGAGGCCGCGCGTCCGAGAGAATCGCATCGGGCGCGTAGTTCTCATAAAACGGCTCGAAGAGGATAACCTCTTCGCCCGCATCAACGGTCGCCATCATCGCCGCGATCATGCCCTCGGTGGAACCGCAAGTGACCGTAATCTCTGTTTCGGGGTCAATCTCCAGGCCCAGATACCAGGCGGTCTTGCGCGCAATCGCCTGGCGGAAATCGCGTGCGCCCCATGTAATCGCGTATTGATTGATGTCGTCGGCGATTGCTTGCGCGGCTGCGCGCTTGATGTCTTCGGGCGCGGCGAAATCCGGGAACCCTTGCGAGAGATTGATCGCCCCGTGCTTGAGGGCTTCGCGCGTCATCTCGCGGATGACGGATTCGGTGAACAGGCTCGCTTTGCGCGAGACGTAAGGCGACGAAATCTGTGCGGGTGATGTCATAATCTGCGGGCCTCGATGAAAATATGTGGTGCTCTTTCCCGTTGCGCTTTTGTCCCGATGCTCTCACAAGCAACGCTGGCATGGCAACCGCGCTTCCCCTGATGAGCATCTCTCAACAGGCGCGCTCTTCTCTTCGGGGCAGGCGAAGGCTTGACCATCTCCTGAGACGGAATGAATACTATGCGCGGCGAGGCGTATTAAAGGGGGAAGGCTGACTTCCCTCTGGAATTCGGAATGAGCCGCAGGCACGATGTTGTGTTCGCTCGCGCTTCAATAATTTCTCTGCCGGTAAGCTATTGGCCCGTTGGAGGAGGCTCTATGAAAACAGAAGTACGGAGCGATAGGCTCAAGGTTCGGGCCATCCTGCTCACGCTGGCGTTAGCGATTCTTCCTGCGCTCCTCCCGAGCGCGACGGATTCCACGGCGCTGGCAGCGCAACAGCCGCAGCGAAACTCCAATCGCGCGACCCCCAGGCGCGCCAGGAAAGTCACTTCAAGGGGCAGTCAGTCCACCAATCAGCAGGCCGGGACGACAGCAGCCCAAAACGCTAACGGCGCGTCGTCAAACTCAAACGCTCAGCCACAGCCGACCCCTTACCGCGTGGAAGCTCCGAAGTCCGACGTGAAGATGGCTAAGGTGCTGAGCATCGGCGACAAGGTGTTGACAGATGATATGTTCGTGCAGCCGGGAACGGAGATTACCTATACGACCTCTTTCATCAACGAGGGCAATGCGCCTTCCCGCAGTCTGAGTATCATTGATCCCGTTCAGGACATGACGGACTTCAAGCTCGACAGCGTCAAGAACAATACGGGCACGACGGGGCTGCGAGTTACCGTCAGCTATTCCAAAGACGGCGGAGAGAACTGTAATTACACGCCTGTGAGCGGCGGCGGGGGCGCGCCCGCAGGCTTCGACCGCCTGGTCAACGCCGTCTGCCTGAGCTTCAGCGGCGACCTGGGCTACACGCCTCCCAACAACGCAGGCAGCTTTAGCTACGTCGGACGCAGGCGATAAATCCGGGCGCGCTTGGAGTATAATGATCGTCCGAGAGGGGCTTGGGGCTTCGGCTCACAGTAGGTGACGCGATATGGAGGCTTTGCGGGGAAGTAATGATTAACGGAGTGATTAGAAAGCTTGAGGCGCTCTCGCTCTCTCTCGTCTTCGTGGCGAGCACTCTGCTGTGCCCTTCCGTCCGGGCGCAAACTGCGACGCCGCAAAAAGTCCGTGGCATTGAGAACGCGCAAGCGCTCGATTCCTTCTTCCAGGCGCTCGCCGCCGCCAAATCGCGTCGCCGCATAGAGCCCGTGCGCGTCATGCATTACGGCGACTCGCACACCGCCGCAGACATTCTGACCGCAGAGATTCGCCGCAGCCTCCAGCGCGACTTCGGAGACGGCGGGGCCGGTTACATGTCCGCGCGCAATCCTTTCAGCACTCCGCGACGCGGCGTGCAATCGGGCGCAACCTCCGGCTGGTGGATGGACGGCGTGGGAAAGGGAGGCGCGACCGACGGCATCTACGGCCTGGCCGGTTTCAGCCTCTCGACAGACCGCCCGAACGAGCGAGCCTGGATCGAGACGGCCTGCAATCACTTTGAAATCTACTTTCTCAGGCAGCCCGGCGGCGGTCGTATTGATATTACCGTCAACGGTGCGAGCGTCCTTGAACAGCCTCTCTCGCTCGCTTCGGATGCTCCCGCGCCCGACTACTACACTTTCGATTCTCCCGCCGACCGCGTGCAGCGCATCGAAGTCCGCACGCTCGGGCCGGGCAAGGTGCGCCTGCTCGGAATCGTCACGGAGCATCTGGCTCCCGGCGTCACTTACGACGTGCTTGGCATCAACGGCGCGCGTGCCACGCGTCTGCTCGGCTGGAATGA
Source organism: Pyrinomonadaceae bacterium (assembly GCA_036389095.1). Lineage (GTDB taxonomy): Bacteria > Acidobacteriota > Blastocatellia > Pyrinomonadales > Pyrinomonadaceae > DASQYE01. Next base: position 107,546 of record DASVQM010000041.1, on the reverse strand, counting down.
TACGGCCTTTGTGGACAACATCGTGCAGCGCAAGCCAGACCTCATCATCCTCGCCTACGGGACGAACGAAGTAACCGACGGCGATTGGAGCATAGAGTCTTACCAGCGTATGTTCGCCAACATCCTGCGCCGCTTTCGCCGCGCCGCGCCGCAGGCTTCCATACTCGTCTACGGGCCGCCTGATCGCGCCGACAACGGGCTGGCCGTCGCCAAGATGCCCGCCATGATCGAAGCCCAGCGGCGTGCCGCCATAGAGACGGGCTCGGCCTTCTGGAATTCCTACGCGGCGATGGGCGGGGCCGGCTCTATGGACGCCTGGGCATCGCAGGGCCTGGGCCAGGGTGACCGCGTACACCTCACGAAGGATGGCTATATCAGGATGGGCGGCATGTTCTACAGCGACCTGATGGAGGCTTATAAACTGTTCCTCACGCGCCCGCGCCGCAACAGCGTGCAAAGGCGCGGGAATTAAGCAGCGCCCTGGCGAAAGGGTGCTCCGCGCTCTGCCCGTCCGGGCAAAGAGTTTAACTCTTATCCACTTAGGAAGTTGACGCCGCGCGACAGGCTTTTGTATAGTCCGTGAAGGATGCCGAAAAGAGCGAGCGCGTGCGGCCCGCCGCCGGAAACTCCTCGGAAAGACCCTCGGCTCTGATTCCCTCGGCATTTGATAAGCTCAAGGTGGGTTTCCATATTTCCCGCGAATGTGGCGGGCTCGGGCGCTTGCAGGCCCCGACCCCTCATAGCATTTGCGACCCGTGCTCCAAGCTGCCGTCCCCCTGTGGCGTCGAGCGCGTCAAACTTTAACTCGGTGCGCGGCGCTCTCGATCTGCTTTAGCGAGACGGCGCGCTTCTTCAGGCGGCCTCGAAAATAGAAGTGTTGCCCCAAGCCGTCCAAACGGTTTTCACTTCCAGCAACCACTCGAAGCTCGAACAGCGCCGCCTCGGTCACCGCACAATATTAGTCGGGACTCTTTAGTCGGGTCGGAAAGAGCGTAGCTGCGCTCCCGTTGTGGATAACCACAGCGGCCTAAGCGTGGTTGGCCCACCCTTGGGGCAGACGTTTCCGCCTCCCTGGCCGCTCCGGCGGTGAAGGATAATCTCAAAGCTTTAATCTTGGAGTAAACAGGAAATGTTTTTTACGAGCGGCCAGTACATGATCTTCCTCGCCGTCGTCTTCTTCGCCTACTGGCTGTTGGCGACGCCGCGCAAGCGTGTGCCCGTCCTCTTCCTGCTCGCCGCGAGCTACTATTTCTACGCGCTCTGGAATCCGAAGTTCCTCGCGCTCGTCTTTCTCATCTCGACGGTTGACTTCCTGACGGCACGCTTCATCGGCGGGAGCGAAAACACGCGCCTGCGCCGGGCCCTGCTCGCCGCGAGCATCCTGGCGGACATCGGCGCGCTCTTCACCTTTAAATATTTCAACTTCTTCTCGGCCTCGCTCACAGAAGCCCTGAACAGGTTCGGCTGGCACGCTTCGCCGCTGCTTCTGAACGTCATCTGGCCCATCGGTCTCTCGTTCTTCACGTTCCGCTCCTTGAGCTACGTGATTGACGTGTATCGCAAGACGATGGAGCCGACCCGAAGCTACCTGGATTATTTAGCCTTCGTCTCATTCTTCCCGACGCTGGTCGCCGGGCCGGTCGTGCGCGCCAAAGAACTGCTGCCGCAGTTTCGAGAGCGCCCCGCGCTCACAAGCGAAGAGGCGGGGCACGCCATCTTCCTGATCATGCTCGGGCTGGTCAAGAAGATTGCCGTCGCCGATTACCTGGCGAACAATTTGGTGGGCCGCGTTTTCGATCAGCCGCAGCTCTACTCTTCGGTTGAGACGCTCTTCGGCATCTACGGCTATGCGCTGCAAATCTATTGCGACTTTTCCGGCTACAGCGACATCGCCATCGGCTCTGCGCTCCTCCTCGGGTTCAAGCTTCCCATCAACTTTAATTCGCCGTATCGCGCCGCGAGCCTGCCGGATTTCTGGAAGCGCTGGCACATCACGCTCTCTAACTGGCTGACGGATTACGTCTATTTCTCCATCGGCGGCCTGCGCAAGCGTCCCTTCAATCTTTATCGCAACGTCGTGCTGACGATGCTCATCGGGGGCTTGTGGCACGGCGCGGCCTGGACGTTCGTCATCTGGGGCGGGATGCACGGCCTGGGCCTGGCGGTCAATCGCTGGTGGGAGAACCGGCGCAGGTCTCAGAAGCGACGCCCCCGTCAGCAATGGTGGATCAAGGCCCTCTGTGTCTTCACGACGTTTCATTTCGTCTGCCTGACATGGGTCTTCTTCCGCGCCAGCAGTGTGCAGCAAGCCTGGGACGTGATCGCACGCCTCGGCGCTTTGAAGTTCGAGACGGCTAACCTGGCCTGGCCCGTGCTGCTGGTGATGGCGGGAGGGTATCTGTCGCACTGGTTCCCGAAAGACGCGCTCGACAGGCTTCGCAATGGCTTGATGTGGCTGCCAGCGCCCGTGCAGGCCGCTCTCATCCTGACGATAGGCGTCGGCCTCTACTATCTATCGAGCGTCGAAGTGCAATTCATCTACGGTAATTTTTAGCAGAAAGAGAAAGCCCCTAAGCTCATGTTGACGCGCCTCGGTTTAATGGATGTGGAAAGGGACGACCAAAGAGCGGTCGCCCCTGGGAACAATACGCAAGCGCTCGTCGCCGCCGCAAGCGGCGAGGCGGCGCAGGAGGAGGATGGTGTGAGCGCGCAGAAGCAAGAGCGCCATATACTTCTGAGCAAGCCCGCGCAGACCATCCTGTTCATCTTCATCTTCGCTTCACTGCCGCTCTTCGTTCCGCGTCTCAGCCATTTTCGAGGGATGCTGCCCGACCCGCGCGAGCTTGTCTCGTTCAAGGGCAGCGAAGCGCCGCAGGCTGGCGGCGGCGACATCCCGGGCGGCTCGCAGGCGAGCGCCGATTCCACCTTTGCCGCGACCGCCGCGCCGACTCCGGTCATCGTCGGCGCAGATCACCCCGTCGAAGACCCGGCGAGCGCGCTCGACACCTTCTATGCGACGCTGGCGCGCACGGACGCGCGCTCGCCCGGCGCGATCACGCGCATTACCCATTACGGAGATTCGCCGATCACCAACGACGGCATCACGAGCACCGTGCGTCGCCTGATGCAAACGCGCTTCGGTGACGCCGGCCACGGCTTCATCCTGATCGATCGCCCCTGGGCCTGGTACGGTCACGATGCGATTACGTTCGTGCCCGGCGGCGGGTGGAACTCCGACGCGATGATGAATCCCAAGACGAAGGACGGCGAATTCGGTCTCGGCGGCGTCACCTTCAGCGCGACGGGCCCAGGCAAGTACACGCGCTTCGGCCCGGCGAGCCAGGGCGAGACGGGCAAGAACTTCTCGCGCATGGACGTTTACTATTTGCAGCAGCCGGGCGGCGGTCAGTTCAGCGTCGTGGTCAACGACGCTGCTGCGCAGACGGTCTCGACGAGCAACGACGCCGTGCGCTCAGGCTTCTTCGAGGTCAAAGCGCCGCAGTCGGGCGCGAACAGCTTCGATGTCAGGACCGTGAGCGGTGAGGTGCGCCTCTTCGGCGCTGTGCTTGAGAACGATGGGCCCGGCGTCGTCTATGACAGCCTCGGCGTCAACGGCGCGTATGCCGGGCTGCTCGCCTCCTCCATGAACGAGGCGCACTGGATAGAGCAGTTGCAGCATCGCAATCCCAATCTGGTGATTCTCAACTACGGCACGAACGAGAGCCAGTATGCGACGCCCGAACAGTTGGAGCGTTACGATAAGGATTTACGAGAGGTGGTGCGTCGCGTGCGCGAGGCGCTGCCGGGCATCGCCATCCTGATCGTCTCGCCGATGGATCGCGGCCAGATGGCTCCCGGCGGCAAGATCATCACCAAGCCTTCGATTCCGATGATCGTTGACCTACAGCGCCGCGTCGCGCGCGAGACGGGCTGCGCCTTCTTCGACACCTACGCGGCGATGGGCGGCCAAGGCACGATGGCGAAATGGGCAGCCACCCCCAGGCGACTCGTGAGAAGCGACCTGACGCACCCGACGGCAGAGGGCGCGGAGATCGTCGGGCGTCTGGTCTACGAAGCGCTCTACGACGGCTACACGAAATACAGGGGACGCACAGGCAGCCAACCGCTCATCGCACAGGGCAAGAGCGAGTAGTAAAAGCGCAAGGCCCTAAAGACAGAAAGCCTGGCTATTCAACGCGAATAGCCAGGCTTTCATCCTTCTTCGGTCTTACACCAAGTTGCAGTAAAAAGAGAGGACGTAACATCATGCAGTCAGTACCACCTGCGGTAGCGGGTGGGTGATGCCGCAGCTTGAGACCCGCCCGAGACCTTTGGCGGTACTGACCTGTCTTTGGTTTGCAACTTGGTATGACCTCACTTTGCATTGCAACTTGGTATTACGATTTTCACTTATCCCTTGCAGCGAATCTTGAACTCGTCAATGGTGACTTTCAGATCGCCGTTGGCGGTCGTGACCAGGTGGTATCTGATATCGAGCAGGTAGTTTGCATTCCTGCCCTGGCTGATAAAGCGCTGTGTGAGTAAGAGAGTCTCCTCCTCCTGCGGCGTGATGGTGTTGGAGATGATCGGCTGATTGCTGGCGGCGACGTACTTGAGGCCGGTCGTCCGACCGATGCCGCTCATCCCCTGGTAGTTGGAGGCCAGTTGAAAATGCTGCCCGCCATTAGCATCATAGGAGAGCTTGGCCCTGACGTGCAGATCGCCGCTCATGTCGATGATCTCTCCCGTGCAGGGATTAGGGTCGCTGAACTCAAAAGGGATGATGAGATTCTGATCAAAGGCGGGATCAGGCTCTTGGGCCCGGACGGGGGTCGGCAGCGTCGTGCCGGGCAGAACCATCGCTACCGCGAATAGAAAGATCATTGATAATCTCGTTACTCTGCTTTTCATTATATCTCTCCTTCAAGGGGGCAAAGCGCCGCCTTAGGGAATCGGCAGCGCGGGGGTTTTCAAGTGGCAAGGCCGGGACGGTTGAAGCGATACGCGTGAGCGCCTGTCATCCGTTGAGGCCCGTATCTATCTCAAGTCTTCTGCACGGAGAGCTTCGCCGCATCACAAAGATTTCGCGCTCGAGTGAGCCGCTCGAAGGCCGCTCGTGCTGAACGCACAGGCACACGGCCAGGGCTGCGAAGCCGTCAATCTATTTCTATAAAGTTGTCGGGTGAACCTGAGAGTATAAGAGACCAGCGCTCTCGTGAGCATTTTGATCGCGCACAGCGTAGACTCTCCGGCATGGAGTTGTCAACTGAAGTTTCCTGAAGAAGCCAGGCCACTCTCGCCCGGACACTGCGCTCATCGCCCGCCTAGCAGAAAAGAGAGACTATTAACCGGCCTCTTTTTCCAGAAGGCGCGGAGCTGTCATGATCGCGGGTGCAATGGCGGCGGGGTTCTAGCTCGCGGGCGCTTGCTGTTCGGCGGCCTGGCGGCGTAGCTGGTCTATGATTGAACGGACGGCTGGGGCGAGGCTTCCCTCCGGTGCGAGCTGCAAATATTTCTCGTAGGCTTCGACGGCCTCTTTGTATCGCTCCATCTTCTCGTAGACAGCGCCGAGCAGTTGGTAGAGCACGGGCTCAGTGTCGGAGAGCTGAGAGAGCGCGGCGCGAAACTCCGTCACAGCCTCTTCGTTCATGGCCTTCTCTTCAAAGACCAGCGCTAAGCCTGTGTGCGCTTCGGGCTGAAAGCCGCGAGCCTCGCGGATCGAGCGGCGAAACGCAGCAATCGCTTCGTCTATGAAGGCGGACATGCGAAGGATGCGACCCTCGACGGCGGATGCTTCGGGATAGACTGGACGCGCGCGACGCGCGAGCGCGATTTCGTCAAGCGCGCCGGTGTAATCGTTGAGGTCGAGCAGCACGCGCGCTAAGCCTACGTGCGCAGCCGCGTATGCCGGGCGAAGCTTGAGCGCGCCGCGGTACAATTCCACCGCAGCCTGGCGCGCTTCATCATCCTTCGCCTTCTCTCTGGCTGTTTCCGCTTCCTGAAAGAGCAGCTCGGCCCTATCGGTCGTACGCACGAGCGGGACTTTGACCAGGCCGCGCTGGGCCGGAAGCAGCGCCATCGTTCTCTCTTTAAAGCCGCTGGCCCTGACGCGCAGCGTGTGGCGGCCCGCCGCGACGCTCTTGATCTCAAGCGTGCCATTGGCGTCCGCAGTACCTCGTCGCACTTCGTCCAGCCAGACTGTGGCCTCCGGCTCTGTCCGAACAGTGATGGTTTTCGCCGGGGCCGCGGCGTTGGCGGCAGCGGCGCTCCTCTTTCGCTGCGCCGACGCCTCACGCGCGCCGGGCAGCAAAATGTTTAGACCCACGAGCGCGATAATAAAGAGCGCGCGATTGATACCGATGGAGCTTTTCCGCGACGCGATGTTCACTATGAAATCCCCTGGTTGCTGGTTGAGTTGACTGTCAATCCCACACCCTTCATAACTCTTTCCTGCGAAGCTCAGTCCTTATCTGAAGCTCACTCGTCATCCTCGTTGCCGGTCATGCGACGCACGCGGACGGTCGCGTCTGTCACGGTCTGTGCGGCGCGCGAGCCGACTTCGGGGCGAAACTGGCCGTTATCGTCGTAGAGACGTTCGTATTGAAGCTTGTTGCGCACGACGCCCTGCACGTAGCCGCGCGTCTCTTTGAAGGGAATCGCCTCGGCCCATTCGTCAATTTCCAGCGGGAGCGTTGCTCTCCACTGCACGACGCGGCCAGGCCCGGCGTTATAGGCGGCGGCGACGTACTCTATGCGACCGTAGCTGTTCATCTGATCGCGCATGTAGGCAGTGCCGAGCTGGATGTTAAGACGCGGCTCGTAGAGCGATTCGGCTGTCACAGAGCGCTCGACACCATACCGCTTGGCGACGAGCGTGCCTGTCGGGACGAGCAGTTGCATCAGTCCGTAGGCTTTCGCCGTCGAGCGCGCGCGCGGGTTAAAGACCGATTCCTGTCGAATCAGACCGGCGACCTGATGCGGGTCCAGGTTCTTGGCCCGCGCCTCCTGCACGATGATGTCCCAGTAGGCCAGGGGGTAAAAGACATCCCACTCTTCGCGCGTCAATTCTTCGGGCTTCATCTGCGAGTAGTCCGGGTAGCTCGTCTTCAGTATGTTGAGGGCGCGCACGTTGTCTACACGCGCGCGGTAGATGCGCGCCAGCGCGAGGTTGATGCGAGGGCTGGCGGGCGCTGCCTGCGAGGCCACAGCCAACTCTTCGAGCGCCCAATCCTCTGCGCCGATGTTGGTCAATTGATCAGCCTTAACGACGCGCTCATCCTCATTCTGCGAGGCCGTTTCTTCGGCGACCGTCACGGTCTGAAGATTGGCGACCGCGCGCCCGACCATAGAATCGGGAGCGAAGTTCCCCTCAGCCGCGACACGGTTGCGCTCCATCGTCTCCAGGCGCTGCTTGGCAAGGTGGCCATACCAGTTAGCCCCGTAGCGCGCCTGCAAACCTACGTAGATGGCGCGTGCTTCGGCCACACGACCTGCGCGCTCGCTGTCGCGCCCGGCCCAGTACCCGGCCCGGCCGCGATTGTCCGTGTTCTTGTCGGCGTAAAGCGCCAGGTGTTCGATCAGCAGGCGGGACGACTCGGCGTAGTTCTTGGCATCGTGTGCGGCCCATGCGATCTCGAACTGGGCCTGGGCCACTTCCGCTGCGCCGGGATAAGCGCTCACAGCCGTGCGGAAGAAGTAGGTGGCATCGGCCATGTTCTTTGCATCTTCGGCCATCTGGCCGACGTTGACGAAAGCGCGCGGCGTCCAACTGCTCTGCGGAAAGACCCGCCGCATCTCGTCCAGCGTAGCCCTCACCTGATCCCACTGGCGCGCGGCGGCATAGGTCTGTGCCAGATAGTAGAGCGCTTCGGCGCGCAGCTCGTTGGCGGAAGTCGGCAGGCCGCGAAGAGAAGTGACGGCATCCGTCGTGCGCTTGGCGTACATCGCAGCGATGCCTCGACGCAGTTGGGCCTGCGGGCTGGCCGTCGCGGGAAAACGCGCGAAGCTCTCCGTGTAAGCGTTGAAGGCATCGCCGTATCGCTTCGCCTCGTAGAGACGGTCTGCGCGCGTCGCGGCCTCTTCGGCTGAGGCGGGCGAGGTGGTGGAGCCGAGCCTGGTGATCGCCGCAGGGGCTTCGGCGCTTTCGGCTGAGGCGGGCGCGTAAAAGTATAGGCGACGATAGGAGGCCAGCGCGCTCGTCCGGTCCGACGCCTGCTCTGCGGCCTTGGCCGAGAGCAGGAGCGCAGCCGCATCATTCCTTTCGCTCAAATCCTTCAAGAGCAGCGGCACGCCCGCAGCCTGGCCGTCCTCCATGACCATCTGCGCATCTCTGATGGAAGCTTCACGCGCTCTGATGCTCGACGGGTAATCACGCGCGAGCTGTTCATAGGCGGCGCGCGCTTCGACGCGACGGCCCGCTTGTTCCAGAGCGCGTGCGCGCATGAGCAGCGCGTAATCGCCGAGCGCCGTGCGCTTAGAAATCACGCTCGCCTCCAAAAGCGATGCCGCCCCCGCGTAGTCGTTCGCCTTGAGCTTGATTCGCGCACGCACCATTCGGGCCAGCCCCGCGGCCTTCGTTTCGGGGAACTCCGACTCGATGCGCGCGACCGCATCTTCCGAGGGCAAGACACCATTGCTCGTCATGGCGCGCAGGGTTTCAAGCGCCTTCTGTTCGGCGCTCGTGCCCTGCTGCCGCGTGCTGCAACTCGCGCTCATAAAGGGCGCGACGGACGCGCCGATGACGATGGCGAGTCCGATGATGATGAGGGTGATGCGATGCTGGCGAAAATTAAGGCTCAAGATGGCTGTGCCTCTCCTTGGATGAAATCGAAAACTTTCGTGGCCGAACGCGAATAGGGCGAACGGCGCTTGGATGCCGTGCTCTACGGGAGCGGTTGCTGTAAAAACAGCGACGAGCGGCAAGTGATGAGATAAAGAACTCGCTCTCACCTGCCACTCGTCACTTGTCACTCGTCCCTCGGCTTCAGGCCGAGACGGCTGCGCCCGGATAGGCGTCGCCGAGCTTGGAGGGGTCGCCTTCGGCCAGCGTGTTGACCAGTTCCTGGTGAAAATAGTCGTAGCGGGCGGCGACCGGCGGCGCGACCCGCTTATCGTACATCTGGCGCGAGCGGTCTATGTCCTCACGCAGTCGCTCGTAGATGTTGCCCTGCGTGCGTCCCTCTTTGACCTTCTGTTCATTGTAGAGCTTGATCTCGGAGACGAGCAGGCGCGCGAAGCGCCTGGCGTCGTTGTGCAGACGCCGCTCGTCCTCGCTGACCTCTATGGGCAGCTCCGCTTCGGCGCTGCCGTAGCGACGCGACGCGCCGAGACGTGCGCCGTACTGTTCGGGCTGTGCGGCGGCAGGCGCTTGAGCCGAATCGGTCGCAGGCATTGTCGCGGCGGGTTGAGCGCTCGCATCCTGCCATGCCGGGATGGATGGAACATAAGGCGCGACACCCTTTTCGTCTACCACCAGGGGCGTAGCCTCTATGGTCGGCGTCTCTTCTTCGGCAACGGCCTCTGCGGCGGACGCGCTCTCGCTCTCCACGCTTTCGGCCTCGCCTGGCTGCGCCTCTACTTCCTCAGCAACCGCCGGCTGATACTCCTGGGCGCTCGCAGGCGATTCCTCAATAGCCTCCTCGGAGACAGGCGAAGCCTCCTCCTCCGGCGCAGGCGCTTGCGTCTCGACGGCGGCGGGCGGCTGTTCAGCCGTCTGCTCTTCGATTCGCGGCGACTGCCTGGCGGTCGTGCGCTGTGGACGCGCGGCGTTGCGCGAGAGCGAGAGCAGCTCGACGGCCATCCCGCCGACGCGCACCAGCGTCTCTAAAGCTTCAAGGTTAACGGCATCGTCCGTCAGCGCGGCGGAGTCCGCGTAGAGCACGGCGACCGATTTGTCGCGCACGACGAGCGGGATGGCGACCATGCGCTGCGGAGGCTCTGAGCCGAGCTTGCTGAGCAGCGCGTGATCTTCGGCGTTCGCTCCCGGCGCGCCGCTCCAGGTCGTGCGCGACCTGGCGACATCGCCGAGCAGCGTGTCGGACGTGATGGGCATGCTGATCTCTCGAATCGCATCGTCGCCCACGGTTCCCTCGAAGCCGCGACCGCGCCAGCCCGTCGCCTGCTCGTTTTTAATGACGAAGAAGGCGACGCGCGGCGCGAAGGAGGCGGCGCGATTGACCAGGGCATCGAGAATGCTGGCCTGCGTGCGCTGGTCGTCTATCTCTTCGACGGCGGCCTTGAGAATCGCCAGATCGCTCGAAGCCTTCGTGCGCGCGGACTCTGCGGCGGCCACTTCGATGCCCTGCTCGTGCGCCGCGCGTATATGCTCGGCGATGGAGACGGCGAGCGAAGGGTCTGTTTCGCCCCCGCTCATCGAGCGTTCAAGGACGCGCGTAAACGCTTCGTTGACCTGGCTCTGAAGGCGTGCGACCTCTTCCTGTATGCCGCCCAGGCGTGAGTTGATGTGCTCGTTAAGCTCGGCGCGCAAGCTCTTTTCCAGTTCCTCACTGACCACCTTTTGTCCTCCTTCAATACCCGTCGTTTACGTCGTTCGAACCTGATCGGCGGGCAACTGTCGTATTAAACGTGCAAGCCTTACATGGAAGCTGCAAGCCAGGGCTCGGGACATCCCTTCCCGGATTATGGACGGGCATGTCGAATGGTGTCAAGAAACTCTTTAATTAAGAGCACTTGAAAGTTTGACACTCGTCGGGTCGCTAGGCTATATCCATTTTGGATTTTAGATTCTGGATTCCGGATTTGCGAGCGCCCGCGCGAGCCTGCTTCCAGAATCGGGATGATAAAGTGACGGTCTGAAATCCAAAATCTAAAACCTGAATTTGAATGATGCCTGCCAGTATTCTTATTTGCGACGACTACGAGGACAACCGTGAACTGCTGCGCCTGATGCTGATGACGGACGGCTACACGATCACCGAGGCGTGCAACGGTCGAGAGTGCGTCTCGATGGCGCTCGGCGAGCAGCCCGATCTGATCCTGGTTGATCTCTCAATGCCGGGCCTGGACGGCTGGGGCGTGCTCGCGGAGCTGCGCGCCGACGAGCGCACGAGCGGCATCCCCTGCGTGGCCGTCTCCGCCTCGGCCACAGCGGGCCGCGAGACCGCACTCGGCAAGGGCTTCAACGATTACCTCTCCAAGCCTTTTCGCAAGCAGGAGCTGTTAGCCATGGTCGCACGACTGGTCGGCGGAGAAAGCCATCGCAAGTAGGAATCGAGGGTTTATGCCAGCCGGTAAAAAAGAGGCGAGCAACGAAGATGATGAGCTGAGCGCGGGCCGTATTCTCGTTGCCTTCGAGAAGCTCTTCGGCGGCGGGCGCGGCGTCAAGCGTTTCGCGCGCTCTGGCCTGCGCTACGTCAATCTCAAGGACGGGGCCGTTCTCGTCGAGCAGAATCCGAAGAAGCGCAGCGAGTGGGCCCAACTGGCCGAGCGCGGTCACCGGGTGGCCTGGGTGATGCGCGACGGCGAGTACTTGGCCCGCGTAGTTGACGGCGAAGTCGTAATGCTCGACTGAGAAATTAACGGCGATGGACAGGATAAGAACTACAAGCAGGATGAAAGAGAAAAGCCCTGCTTGATGAATTTGTTATCGCCAATTCTTTAATTCTTTCCCCTGACAATCTCTGTCCATCCCTGTTAATTCTTCATCATACTTTTACTGCTGCGCGTTCCTGTAAACGATCTCGCCGCCGATGACCGTCATCAGGCAGCGCGTCTTGAGAATCTCCATCTCTGGGATTTGCATGATGTCAGCCGAGAGCACCGTCAGGTCTGCGAGCTTGCCTGCCTCGATAGACCCTTTGATCTTCTCCTCGAACGCGGCGCGAGCGGCCCAGAGGGTGAACATCCTGAGAGCCTGTTCGCGCGTGGCGGCCTGTTCAGGGTGCCAGCCTTCGCCTGTGAAGCCTTTCTGGTCGCGGCGCGCGACCGCCGCATAAAACTCTATCATCGGCTCGCCGCGCTCGACCGGCGCGTCCGACCCCCCGGCAATGATCGTCCCCGTCTTCAAAAGACTCTGCCATGCGTAGGCGCCTTCGAGACGCAGGAGTCCGAGGCGGCTCGGCGCAAAGAAGAGATCGCCGATGGCGTGCGACGGCTGCATCGAAGCAATCACGCCGAGACGCGCGAAGCGCGGAATGTCCGACGGGTTGATAATCTGCGCGTGCTCTATGCGCCAGCGCGGCTCGCTGATCTTGCGACGGTTGGGAGGCACGGCGGCGAAAGCCTTCTCGTAGAGGTCCAGCGTCACGCGATTGGCGCGGTCGCCGATGGCATGCGTCTCGACCTGTATGCCCTGTCGCAAGGCTTCGATGAACATCGGCAGCAGCTCTTCGGGTTTGGCCGTGAGGAAGCCGGAAGTCTCCGCCGCATCCGCATAGGGCTCAAGCAGCGCCGCGCCTCTTGAGCCCAGCGCGCCGTCCATCACGACCTTGATCGTCCGCAGCGTGAAGCGTCCATCGTAATCTCCGAGACTCGCGCCCTCGCGCAAGAGCCTTTGCGAATCAGGCGTGGGCCCATAGACGGCCTTGTAGATTCGCAGCTTGATCTTGCCCTCGCCGTAGAGCTTGCGATAGAGCGCCACATCGGCGTACGCGCCGCCCGCATCCTGAATCTCGCACCAGCCAAGCTCTATGCTGCGTTTGACGCCGAGGATGACGGCCTGCTCGGCGTCCGCTTCGGTCGTCGGCGGAACGTGGCGGTTCAAGAGCCCCTGAGCGTTATCCAGAAGCATCCCGGCAGGCTCTCCCGTCGTCTTGTCCTTGGAGATTTCGCCGCCGAACGGATTGGGCGTATTGCGATCAATGCCAGCGATCTTAAGAGCAGCGCTGTTAGCGACGCTGGCGTGGCCGTCGGCGCGGCGCAGCAAGACCGGATTGTTGGGTGCGACACGATCAAGGTCTTGACGAGTGGGAAAGACCGGCGGCTTCCAGTGCGTCTCTATCCAGCCGCGCCCGGTAATCCATTCGCCCGGCTTCGCTCGCTCGACTCTCTCCTTAACCCTTGCGAGCAGGTCTTCGAGGCTCGTCGTGCCTTCGAGATTAAGAGTCATCTCTCTCTGCCCGATTCCGAAGAGATGGCAGTGCGAGTCGGTCAAGCCGGGCACGACCGTGCCGCCGTGAAGATCAACAGTGCGCGTCGCCGGGCCCGCGTATCTCTTCACGTCGCGGTTCGAGCCGACGAAGATGATGCGGTCGCCCTTGACGGCGATAGCCTCGGCGCGTGGCTGGCGCTCGTTGACCGTATAGACATTGCCGTTGACAAAGAGAACGTCAGCCGCTTCCTTCACGGGCTCGCCGCGCACGAAGCCGAGCGTCATGGTGGTTAATAAGATCGCCGCGATGATTCTCATAATCTCTCTTCCTATTAAACCCAAAGCAGATTCAAACAGGGATCGACAGGATGAACAGGATAAAACCTGAAATCATTCATGCATGAATGCCTCTTTGCTCTCTCTTTATCCTGTCTCTCCTGCCCGTCCCTGTTAACTTCTCCCGCCAGGTGTTGGTGAGCGGCAGTCGTTATATCACTGATACGGTCTGTAACGCACGGGGCGGTGATTGGGAACTCTATGTCGAATGCCATATAATCCGGGGCTAACCGAAGGCGGAAAGATCAGGCCGAAGTTTTATCAACAGGAGGGTCAGAGCCTATCATGAAGACGGAAACGATCAATATCGAGACGAAGAACGGCGCGACCACAGCCTTCATCGCACAGCCGGACGCGGCGACCGAGGGGGGCGCGGCCTCCGCCGTCATCCTGATACACGAATGGTGGGGCGTGAACGATCATGTGCTCGATCTCGCCGGACGCTACGCGCAGGAGGGCTACATCTGCGTTGCGCCGGACCTCTTTCGCGGCAAGACCACGAAAGACCCGGAAGAAGCCTCGAAGATGATGCACGCTCTGGCGCTGGACGACGGCATCAATACCATCAACCATGCCATCGAAGAGACGACGGAACGATACGGTGTACAGAAGCTTGGCGTGACGGGATACTGCATGGGCGGAACCTTCGCCTTGCGCGCCGCCTGCGACATCCCGGCGCTCGGCGCAGCAGCCGTCTTCTACGGCGACATCCCTGACGAAGCGACGCTCTCAGGCTTGAAAGTCCCGACGCTCTTCATCGCCGGCGCGCGCGACAACTGGATCACGCCGGAAAAGGTGGAAGGACTCAAAGAGGCCGCGCGCAAGTATGAGCTGCCGCTGGAAGTCGTAAGCTACGACGCCGATCACGCTTTCTTTAACGACACGCGGCCCGAAGTCTATAACGCGGAGGCCGCCGCAAATGCCTGGCAACGCGTGCTCAAGCTGTTCGGCGAGCGCCTGCAAGGCTAGCGCGCGCATGACGCGTGATACGGATTGCGGCCAGTCGTCAAGTGAGCAGCGCCGGATTGCTCTCGATGAATGCGTCTAGTTCCGTGCGCGTCGGCAGTGAAGTACGCGCGCCGAGCGAGCGGCATTTGAGCGAGGCCGTCGCGTTGGCGAGCCTGAGGCTGGTTTCCACATCTTCGCGGCGCAGCAGCCCGTAGAGGAAGCCTGCGTGAAAGGCATCGCCCGCGCCCGTCGTATCGCGGCAGCCGCCCGGCACACAGAGGGCAGGGGATTCCAGAAACAGTCCATCAAGATAGAGTAGAGCGCCGCGCGTGCCCAGAGTCATGCCGACGAGCGCGCAGCCGTAGCGCGCCTTGATCTCTAAGAGAGCGGTGCGATGATCCCGGATGCCAGTCAGGCGGCGCGGAAATTCCGAAGAGGAGATGAGTATATCTATCGAGGGCAGAAGCTCAGGCAAGCCCTCGTAGATGTTGTCAATATCGGCGGAGATGATCGAGCCCCCTTCGCGTGCCGCCCGCGCCATGCGCGCGCATGCCGGAGGGTCGTGCGCGTCAAGGTGAAGCACACTGCCGCTCGCGGCAATCTCTAAGGGCACGTCGGATGTGCCGTAGGCGAGCCTGTCATCCCTGTCCCAGATGACCGTGCGCTCACCGTTGCGCGCGTCAATGATGATGAAGGCGATCTGCGTGCTCGCTCCCTCGATCATCTCCGCATAACGCACGTCAACGCCCTCGTCCCTGACGCTCGCCAGTCCGAAATGCCCTTCCATGTCAGAGCCGAAACGTCCCGCGTAGAGCGTCCGCAAACCGAGCCGCTTTAAGGCGACCATCGCCGAAGCGGTCTGCCCGCCTGCCGCCTGCGCGTGCTCCATAAGCCGCGTCTTGGTATCGAAGGCCGGGTAGGAGGGCACGACGATGAGATGGTCTACGGCGTTGAGGCCGAAGCCGACGGCGTCGAACTCTTTTTCGTTGAGCGTGAAAGGGAATTGCACTGCTAAAGTTTCCTCTCTATGACCGATACGTTATCATAGCAAAAGAGCACCAGTGTCAAACGTCAGCACCAGGCATAGCGAAAGAAAGCCTTGACCCTAGAGGATAAACTCAAGAACCTGCCCACTTCTCCCGGCGTCTACCTGCACAAGGATGAGGCCGGGAAGATCATCTACGTCGGCAAGGCCAAAAATCTGCGCAATCGCGTCCGCTCCTACTTTCAATCCGGGCGCGGGCATGATCGCAAGACGCGCGAGCTGGTGCGCCGTATACGCGACCTTGAGTTCATCGTCACGGACACGGAGGTCGAGGCGCTCGTGCTGGAATCAAACCTCATCAAGCAGCACAAGCCGCGCTACAACGTGCTGCTCAAGGACGATAAGCAGTACCCTCATCTCAAGCTGACGATCAACGAGCCTTTCCCGCGCGTCATGATTACGCGTCGCATACAGCGCGACGGCGCTCTCTACTTCGGCCCCTTCCTCCCGGCCTCCATGGCCCGCCGCACCATTGACCTCATCAATCGCACCTTTCAACTGAGAACGTGCGACATAGAGATTGACGGGCGGCTGCCGCGCCCCTGCCTCGAATATCACATCAAACGCTGTCTGGGCCCATGCGTCAAGGGACTCTGTACGCCAGCCGAATACACGGAGGCCGTGCGCGACGTGCGGCTGCTGCTCGAAGGCAAGAATCACGAGCTGGCCGACACGCTCGAAGCGCGCATGATGCAGGCTTCGGAAGAGATGCGCTTCGAGATGGCGGCCAAGTACAGGGACATGCGCAAGACCGTGATGGCTCTTGCCGAGCAGCAGAAGATGGCGACCTCGCCCGAGCGCGACGTGGACATCTTCGGTTATTACCAGGAAGGCCCGCGCCTGGCCCTCCAACTCTTCACGATGCGCGAGGGCAAGATCGTCGGTCGGCGCGAGTTCTTCTGGGAAGACCTACAGGACGAGGGCTTCGACCCGTCCATGTTTTTGAGCGACGTGCTGACGCAGTATTACTCGACCGACTATGTGCCGAGAGAGATATACGTGCCCGTGGATTTCGAGGACAGGGAGCTGCTGGAAAGGGCGCTGAGCGAGCGGCGCGGGCGCAGAGTTCGGATACAGGACCCGCAGCGCGGCGAGAAGCGCGACCTCATCGCGCTGGTCGAAAAGAACGCCAAGCTCGCCTTCGAGCAGCGCTTCCGTGTGCTGAAGCCGGACATGGAGCGCGTCCTGGAAGAGTTGCAGGAGACGCTTGAGCTGCCGCGCTTTCCGGCGCTCATAGAGTCCTTCGACATCTCGAATATACAGGGCGCGGAGAACGTCGCCGGAATGGTCGTGTGCGAAAACGGCAAGATGAATCGAGCGGAGTATCGCCGCTTTCGCATCAAGACGGTGGAGGGCGCAAACGACTTCGCCTCAATGCACGAGGCTGTCCTTCGTCGCTACCGCCGCCAACTGGACGAGGGCAAGCCGCTGCCGGACCTGGTGATGATTGACGGAGGCAAGGGACAGCTCGGCGCGGCAGCCGCAGCGATGCGCGAGCTTGATCTCGAAGCCGTCCCGATGATCGGCGTCGTTAAGCCGCCGCGTCGTCACAATGACATCTCTCACCTGCTCGTCAAGGGACGCGAGCACGAGCCCATCTTTCTTGATTCGCACTCGCCCGTCCTGCGCTTCATCCAGATGATTCGTGACGAGACGCACCGGACGGCAGTCGCCTATCATCGCAAGCGTCGAGAGCTGCGCGATTTCACTTCGGAGCTGACGGCTATCCCGGGCGTCGGCGACAAGCGTAAGACGCGGCTGCTGCGCAACCTGGGCTCAATCCAGAGGGTCGCCTCCGCGAGCGTCGCGGAGCTTTCGCCCTTCGTCGGACGAAAGACGGCGGAAGAGATCGTGGAGCATTTCGCGCGTCAACGTGCGCTGGCCGAAGGCGACGAAGGCAAAGGTGCTGAGAACGCCATGGGCCCAGTCGGCGGCGACGCTGCCGGACTTGAGCCCGAGCTGATCGAGACGCGCCTTGACGACCCCGAAGGCGACGCCGCAGACCTCCAACCCATACGCTCCGTAGACCACCTGGGCCAGGTGCGCGAGCCACGCCGCAGCAGGCGCAAACGCGGCGAGCGCTCCACCAATCCGCACGGCGTCAAGCGCGCAAAAATCGGCAGCTCCGATGGTGACGAGGAAGAGCTGCCGTCTTGAAAGCTCAAGTCCCTGTGGGCCACCCGGCAGGAAAATAGTCTTTAAATTAGTCATGGCCCGCGAGCAAAAACTCCTCGCATTCGTCACAAAAAACGCATACTCCCGGTTTGCAACCCGCCTCCCTCCCGGCTCATCTATAACAGTTCCAAAAGCCCTAAGCCATGGCTGTGGCAGTTTAAAAAGTGGCACAGGCGCGCGCTTCAAACTCACGCACCCGTCCTACAATCAGATCATCGTCTGAAGGCTTTCAGACGGGCTCTGTTTGCATGATGAGGGCTTTGAGTGAAGGGCTTGAGGAGCAAGACAACTGTCGGATTCTTATTGCACGGAACTTTTCGGGCAATGGGCTCGTTCAAGCAGGTTCGTGCATATTCAAGGGGGTTTCTGGCCTTTGCCTACTCTGGCACTACCTTTGCCCTCACATCCGCACGGTTGGATAAATGAATGACGCTGCGAGGCGTCTTTCGTTGCTATCACATGATAATCAAGGAGAGGGATATAACCAATTATGCGTAAATTACTGCTCATAGCAAGCTTCATTCTGGCCTGCGCGCCGTTTACTTTCGCGCAGACCACGGATGAATACAACAAGGTTGAGTTCTACGGCGGCTACACGCACAACCGCGTGGACACCGGCCTCAACGACGACGACCCGGACTTCGACGACATCATTGACGAGCGCGAAGCCTTTAACGGCTTCGAGACTTCGATCACCGGCAACGTACACAAATACGTCGGTTTGAAGTTCGATGTCTCCGGCGCTTACAGGTCGGACAACTTCACCGTCGGCGGCATCACGGGCAATGTTGATTCGAGCATCTACAACTTCCTTGGCGGCATTCAGGTCAAGGATAATCGCAAGGAAGGCGCAACCGTCAGGCCGTTCGGCCATTTCCTGGCGGGCGCAGCGCACCAGCGCGTCAACGTCAACAGCACTGGTCTCAACACGCTGATCGGCGTCAACAGCTTCGAGACTGATGACACGAGCTTCGCGTTGGGCATCGGCGGCGGCATTGATATTCGCGTTCACCCGAGGGTTGATATTCGAGCCATCCAGTTCGACTACAATCCGGTCTTCAGCGGAGACCAGACGATTCAGGGCCAGACCTTTACAGGCCAGACCCAGCACAACTTCCGCATCGGTGCTGGCATCGTCATTCACTAAACTCGACCGAAGCGGAAAAAAAAGGAGAGCAGACCGTTCGGGTTTCCAAAGCCCGGACGGTCTGCTTTTTTTCGTGCGCGGCATGAGAATTCTTAGCGCCCGCCCGTCGGCAAAAATGCTTGACGACGGGCGGCGCGCGGGCAGAGAATGCAGACACATTCCCCGCGAGCTTAAATGTTGACGATAGGCGGCGCGCACTCTTTAATCGCTTCGATGTCGCTTCGGAATCAGCGCCCGTCAGACCATTTTGAAAGGAGACCGTCATGGCAAGCAAGGCCAGCATCATGGGCCATCCTGTACACCCCATGCTCATACCATTTCCTCTGGCCCTATGGGTCTTTTCCTTTATCGCGGATCTGCTCTACCTGCTGCGCGGCGATCCTCTGTGGCTGTTGCTCGGGAAATACACGCTCGCGGGCGGCATACTCGGAGGACTGCTGGCGGCTGTGCCCGGCTTGATTGACTGGCTCGCGCTCAAATCCCGCGAAGTCAAAAATATCGCTAACTGGCACGCGCGCCTCAACATCATCGCGCTCCTGATCTTCGCCGCGAGCCTCTACCTGAGGACGAGATACGGCGCACCACTCGTCAGCCAGAGCATGACCATCCCCGTCATCCTCTCCGGCTTCGGCGTCATCTTAATCTCCATCTCCGGCTGGCTCGGCGGCTCGCTCTCCTATGATCACGGCGTAGGCGTCAAGCCTCAGCACGACTCTCCCGAAGAAGAAGCGGCCAAACTGCGATTTTAAAAGCAGATGTCAGATGCCAGATGCTAGTTAAAAGATAATCACTAACATCCAGCATCTAATATCTGACATCTGCTTTACTGTTTTTGTCCCGTGAAGTCGTAGGTGATGTGCAGGCTCAGCTTGCCGTTTTGTACTTCCTCGCGCACGTCCTTGACCTGCGCTTTGAGCATACTGTTGCTGGCTTTGACGGGGAGGGCCAGCATGAGCTGGTGTGATTGCAGAATCTCAAGCGGGTTGACGCGCTCGTTGATCGAGCGCTGCACGAGGGCCGTGACCAGGTCGCCGACGCCCGAGGCGGTGTTGTCAAGATTGACGCCTTCGACGTTGATGCGACCGTAGACGGTCTGCTTCGACTGCTCAAAAGAGAGCTGGATGCTCGCCTGGGCCCAGCCCTTGAAGCGTATGCAGCCGAAGACGGGAGCGTTGTAGCTGCCGTTGAAGGCGAGCGGCGCGAGAATTTTTCCGTCCGTCAGCCTGACGCTCGTCTTGACGTTGCTGCCTTCCTGAACCAGCGTCACCGCGCTCGGGCAGCCCTCCTGGAAAATGGCCCGCCGAAACTCTACAGAGCCTTGGGGCGCGTAGCCGTCCATCATGTTTGCGCCGAATTGCAGCGGGAAAGACGGCGCGTTCATATCACGAAAGATCGAGGCGAGCACGGCGTCGAAAAACTTCTCGTCGAGCGTGATGACAGCCGTGCCCGCAGGGTCGCCGCCCTGGTCGGGTGCTTTGACGGGAGTGCCGGGCAAAGCCCCCGCGCGCGGCGCGCCGACGAAAATAAAGAAGACGAGCGCTCCGCCCAGGATCAGCCCCACAAGTAAGACAAGCACGTATTTCATTCTTCTTCTCTCCGTTAACTAATGTCCGGCTGGTGAGGCGCTGGCCGCAGGCGAAGGCGACGCCGTGGTGGTTGTCGTCGTCACGGTCGTCGTGCTGCTGCTGCCCTGCGTCCCCATATTGGTCAGCAGCGCCTTGATGACGGCGGCGACCGTGTTCGTCAGAACGTCTATCTGCTGGCGCACCTGCTGCGGGGTGACCTGGCTGTAGTCCTTCGGCACTTCAAACAGCGCCGGGTCAACCACGGTCTTGATGTCGCGCATCTCGGCGACGATTCTCACACCTTTGACGCCTTCGACGTTGCCGGACGTGGCGCTGTTGAGGGTCGCGCGCAGCGGAAGCCCCGTCTCCTTGTCGACGAAGACGAAGGCTTCGGATTGAACATTGCCGGCCTGCGTGCCCGTCGCCGTCGTGTTCGCGTAGCGATACTTCTCCGCCGTCCTGCCGTTCAACTGTTCCTCTCCGACGCGCTCATAGCCGCGCTGATTCTCGAGAAACTTGACGATCTGGCCGGGAGTCATCAAACGCTGAATCTCGAAGCCCGTCGCTTCCGGCGTCAGCTCCGCATACTGTTTACGCGTCGGCGAAATGACGTAGTGCTTATCGGCTGAGTCTATGTAGATGAGCTGCTCGTTGTTTGGAAGCTTGAAGGAGAGGCGCTGCTGAGAGCCGTTGCGTGCCACCTCGGCGGAGAGAGGAGGAATGCCGACGGCCTTGTCGCCGCCTTCAGTCTCGGCTGTAAAAACGAGCGTGGCGCTGTACTTCTCCGGCTCGCGCGTGTTGATGACCGTGCCAGCCGGGACGGCTGTCGTCACCTGGTTGGCGTTGGCAATCGTCGTCGTGGTGTTGGCGTTCGAGGTGTTCGTGTTCGAGTTGGTATTCGTCACGGTCGTTTGCTGGCACGCGCTGCCGGAGAGCGCGACGAAGAGGACGAGGGCCAGGCAAGTGTGGACGGACGGTTTCAAGGCAAAGCTGCGCATTAGATAGACTCCTTCGGTCAGAGCGGCGTCGGGGTTGCCGCCGGATGTTTGAACTTGATCGAGGGAAAACGGTGGCGTGAATATATCACGCGCTTCGCCCGTTGGTCGAATGCTTTTATGGAAGGCTTGCGGCGCGACGGCATGCTCGAAAATATTGACTCGCCGACGGAATTAAAGTAGAAGCAGAGTGCTCTAACCAATCCATCCCAGACCTTGAGCCAACAAAAGATGAAACAAATCCCCCTGCTTATCGCACTGGCCTTAACTCTCTCGCTCTGCAATCTCACCGAGAGGTTTACAAGTAAGAGCACCAATCAATCGAACACGAGCACGGGCACGGGCTCGGCGACGGGAGGCGGCGCGGCCGCGACCGGCGGCGAGACGGTAGATCACCCGGAGCCGACCGCCGCGCAGACCAAAGCCCTCGAAGGCGGACAGGAAGCCAAATGGGATCAGCAGGGGATGTCCTGGACGCTGCCCGCGGGATGGAAAAAGCAGACCGTGGAAACGAAGATGTTCAACTACGGCGCACCCGGCAACTCTGCCTTTCTGATCGTCAGCATCTCGACGATGGCCGAAGACTTCCCGACCGACATCAGCCTCAAGGCTTATTATGACAGCACGGCGACGCGCAAGAAGAACGGCGAGGTGGACGAACTGCGTTATCTCGAAATTGACGGCGTGAAGGGCGTGCAGTTCCGCGAAGCCAACCCGGAGAAGCCTGACGACATACGGCGTCTACAATGGATAGCCTATCGCAAGTTTGCGGGCCAATCGCAGATGGTCAACATCATCCTCTCCGGGAGCGGCAAGAGCTTCCCCACTCGCCAGGATGAGCTGTACGCGATTCTCTACTCGACCAAGCTCGTACACTGAAGAGAAGAGGCCGAGAGAAAGAGAGCGAAGGAGGTTGAAAGTGAAGCCGACACGGTTCTGCTGCTTCTTCCTGTTGTTGCTGGCCCTGCTCGCGTGCCGCCTGAGCGGGGGCGCAGATGATAACGGCGGGAACACTTCCGAGGATGAACGGGACAATCCCAACGTCCAGCTCTGTAAGAAATACGAGTCGTGCGGTTGCCAGTCTTACAGGGATTGCATGGCCGGGGCGAAGAACAGTCCGAGCCTGGACAAGCCTGGCGTGCGCGAATGTATGCTGGCTTCGAGCTGCGAGAGCCTGTGCGCCGGTAAGCCTGACGGCTGCCTGGGCCAATCCGCGGGCCAAGGCTCGACGACGACACCTCAAAAGTCTAACTGCGCCGCCATCTCTTGCAGCAAGAATAGCGATTGCCCGTCCGATTGTTACGGGGGCTGCGACGGCGTGCGTTGCTATAGCTTTTGAGCGCCGCCGCTCAAAGGAAAGAAATTAACAGGATGGACAGGATAAGCAGGAGGAAGAAAAAGCGATGAAGCATTCATCGCGCAGTGCTTTCATCTTTCGTCCTGCTTTCAGTTCTGATCCTGACACTCTCTGTCCATCCCTCTTAATTTCAGTCGTTCGCTCCCGTGATGTAGGAGGTGGGCGCGTCCGCGTGCGGGACGAAGCAGCGGCGACAGCGCGCTTCGTACCTGTCGCTCGCGCCGACGGCGACGCGCTCTTCCGAGTCGAAGGTGCGCTGCGAGTAGTTGGCGGGCTGGCCGCAGCGCACGCAGATGGCATGCGTCTTGGTGATGTATTCGGCGATGGCCAGAAGCTGCGGCATCGGCTCAAAAGGTTTTCCGGTGTAGTCCTGGTCTAACCCGGCGATGATGACGCGCAGTCCGCGCTGGGCCAACTCGTTCGCCACCTCGACCAGCTCGTTATCGAAGAATTGTCCTTCGTCAATGCCGACGACCTCTGTGCCCGGCTCGACGCGAGCGAGCAGCTCTGCCGCCGTCTCGACCGTGGAGGATTCGTGGCGCATCTCGGAATGCGAGACGATGTGGTCGCGCGAATATCGCTCGTCAATCACGGGCTTGAAGACCTGTACCTTCTGGCGCGCGATCTTGGCGCGGCGCAGGCGGCGAATCAACTCCTCCGACTTGCCGGAAAACATCGAGCCCGCGATCACTTCGATCCAGCCCGGATGAGAGTGCAGGTGAGTGATATGCTCGTCGTTGCCCTGTGCTATCAGTTCGTCCATCTTTAATCCTTCAAAATTCATCAGTTCAACTATAAAGCGCGCCATTATAGAACGGGGCGAAGGCAGCGACGAGCGCCGCCTCGAAACTATCGGCGCGCGTGAGCAGATCGCTTGAGAGCACGCCCCATGCTCCCTGGCGGCTGCGCACGTCACGCGAGCCGGTCACCTCGTCAATGACCTCGCTCAACTCGCGCTGGCCGTCTATCACGCTGCGTGCGATGAAGTCCGGCACGCTGATCGCGGGAGCCGCGCCGAAGCTGCCGCGCACGCCGTCGGTCGCGTAGGCCCAACCCGAAAGGAACGTGTGCCAGCGTCCTTCTATCTCTACGGAATGAAACCCGCCTTCGAGCCCGACGTAAAGCTCTGCGCTCGTCCCCTCTTTGAGCAGCAGAGCGCGCACGGCCTCTGACCTCTGGAGCGCGCCGCGCATCAACTGTTTCTCCGAGATGGGCATCACCGGCACGCCCGACTCCACCCCGCGCGCAACGATCTCTGCCCCGCGCCAAGCCTCATTGATAGCCGCGATGCGCGCCGCGCTTGCGCGCAGAGCCTCGACCTTGGCGGCGCGTTCGGAGCCGAGTGCGATCTTCATAGCTTTACGGAAGAGAAAGGGTTTCGAGCTTCACAAGCTTGCATAGGGTAAGCGCCAAACGCGCAGGCGGAAACATTCGAGAGGCTATAACAGAGCTGCCCCAGGCGTCAAAGCTAGGGCCCGTAGAAGCCTTGCTTGACATTCCATGCGGCGCTTGTTGTAATCAAGTTTCCCACATCGAACGCGAATTCGTTCTCGATTTTTTGTCCGAGAGAGGTGTCCCGAAAGTGCCCGCTGAAGAACTCATCTATGATTGGAACAGGATCGCGCCCGCCTCGCAAGCCCCCGGGCGTCATATAGGCTTCGACGACGAGACTCTGCGCGACGGTCTGCAATCGCCCTCGGTGTGCGACCCACCCGTTGAGCGCAAGCTCGAACTGCTCCACCTGATGGACGCGCTCGGCATAGACACGGCGGACATAGGTTTGCCGGGCGCGGGCGGCACACACGCGGCGGGCGTCGAACGTCTCGCGCGCGAGATCGTCGAGCAGAAACTGAGCATTCGTCCCAACTGCGCCGCGCGCACGCACGAGGCGGATATTCGCCCCATCATCGAAATCTCTCAGCGCGTCGGCATACAGATCGAAGCCTGTACCTTCATAGGCTCTTCTCCCGTCCGCTTTTACGCCGAAGACTGGACGCTCGACAAGCTGCTCAAGCTGACCGAAACGGCAGTGACCTTCGCCGTCAAAGAAGGTCTCTCCGTGATGTACGTGACGGAGGACACGACGCGCGCCGACCCGGAGACGATTCGCGCGCTTTACACGACCGCCATCGGCGCGGGCGCGCGTGCCGTCTGTGTCTGCGATACGGTCGGGCATTCGACGCCCGATGGTGCGCGCGCTGTCGTCAGCTTCGTGCGTAAGCTCATCGACGAACAGGCAGAGGGCGTGCGCCTGGACTGGCACGGTCATCAGGACAGGGGGCTCGGCGTCATCAATTCCATCGCGGCCATAGAGGGCGGCGCAGACCAGGTGCATGGCTCTGCCCTCGGCGTCGGCGAGAGGGTCGGCAATACGCCGATGGATCAACTGCTCGTTAACCTCAAGCTGATGGGCTGGATTGATAACGACCTCTCTCGCTTACGCGAATACTGCCAGGTAGCCGAGTCCTCCTGCGGTTGGACTATCCCGGTCAACTACCCCGTCTTCGGGCGCGACGCCTTTCGCACGGCGACGGGCGTGCACGCGGCAGCCGTCATCAAGAGCTACAGGAAGGGCGACCCGGGCCTGGCCGACCTGGTCTATTCGGGCGTGCCCGCCGGGCTCTTCGGGATGCAGCAACAGATCGAGATCGGCTATATGAGCGGCAAATCCAACGTCATCTACTGGCTCGAAAAGCGCGGCATAGAGTCCAGCGAAGAACTCGTCGAACGCATACTCGCCCGCGCCAAGCAATCCCCCTCGGTTCTGAGCGAAGACGAAGTGATGAAATTAGTGACAAGTGACGGGTGACAAGCTAAAAATAATGAGTGACGAGCGATGAGCGAAAAGCTTTTTCCGGCTCGTCACTTGTCACTCATCACTCGTCACTGAATTTATATGTCTTTTCCTACCATCGCGCTCGCGCCTGAGAAGACAATGAAGGAGTTGCTCGGCAGCCGGAGTGTGCGCAGTGCCTTTAAGTTTTTCGAGTCGCGCGCCGCCGAAATCACGGAAGACCACATCCGGCTCTGCTCTATTCCGGCTCCGCCTTTCGGCGAAGCGGAGCGCGCCTCCTACCTCTCCGCAAGATTCCGCGAGCACGGTTTGAGAGAGGCGCAGATTGACGAGGAAGGCAACTGCGTGGCGCTGCGGGCCGGGCGCACGAGCGAGCCGCTGCTGGTCGTGAGCGCGCACCTCGATACGGTCTTTCCGGCGGGCACGGATTTCACGGTGCGGCGCGCACAGCACAGGCTGCTCGCGCCCGGCATAGCCGACGATGGCTGCGGGCTCGCCGCGCTCATCGCACTGCTGCGCGCGCTTGAGTCTTGCGCGATCGAGACGGAAGGCTCGCTTCTCTTTGTCGGCACGGTGGGCGAGGAGGGTGAAGGAAACCTGCGCGGGGCGCGTCATCTTCTGACGCGTGGACGCTGGGCCAATCGTGTGGATGCCTTCATCAGCTTCGACGGCCCCGGCGTCGAGCGTATCACGCATGCTGCGCTCGGCTCGCGCCGCTATCGCGTGCGCCTGCGCGGCTCCGGCGGCCATTCGTGGGGCGATTTCGGCGCGGCCAATCCCGTGCATGCTCTTGGACGTGCCATCGCGCGGCTCGCTTCCTATCCGGCTCCGGCAGAGCCGCGCACGACCTTCAACGTCGGTCGCATAGAGGGCGGCGCTGGCATCAACGTCATCCCGAGCGAGGCCATGATGGACGTTGACCTGCGCTCGGCTGCCTCCGAAGAACTCCAACGGCTGGATGCCTTTTTCAGGCGCGCGGCGCGCGAGGCTGTCGATGACGAGAACGCCGGGCGGCGCGCGGGCGACCCGCCGCTTGAGCTGGACTTGAAACTGATCGGAGACCGCCCGAGCGGCCAGACTCCGCCCGATGCCTCAATCGTTCGCATAGCCGAAGAAGCGACGCGCGCCCTCGGCTATCATCCACGCCTGGATCGCTCGTCTACCGACTCCAACGTCGCAATCTCTCTGGGCATACCCGCCATCACTATCGGCGCGGGCGGCTCTTCCGGCAACTCGCACACCCTCGAAGAATGGTACGACGCGCGTGGCCGTGACATAGGGCTCAAGCGCGCGCTGCTCGTCATGCTCGGCCTCGTCGGGATGAAGAGTGCCTGAGAAAACTTCAAAGGCAATTAACAGGGATGAAGAGAGATTGTCAGGATAAAGAATAAGAGATGACGCTATGCATCAAGCAATGCTTCTGTCACTCATTCTGCTTTCAGTTTTTATCCTGCCTCTCCTGTCTATCCCTATTAACTTTCTTGTTTGTTAATTGATCGGAATGGTGAGCGTCGTCGTGCCGGGCTTGCCTGAGGGGAAACGCTTCTGTCGCGCGATGCGTAGTGCTGTCGGGTCGCTGCCGGAAGCTTGCGTGACGCGGCCAGCCTCGTCGTATGTGACCTGAACCGTCACGGTTTTGGGCCCAGGCTTGGGCGCATCGGCCTTCTTTGTCGCAGCAGCCGTCGCAGGTGAAGGCACAGGTGAAGCGGCGGGCGCGGCCTTCGCCGCGGGCCATGAATCAACGCTCGCCTCCTCGGCAGCCCTGCGTCGCTCCCTCTCACGCGCCTCTCGCTCTCTCAATCTGGCCGAAGCATCTGCGGCTTGAGTGCCCCCCTCAGTCGTGCTTTGGCCGGACATCAACGTCTGTGCCAGCTCGGTCGAGTCAGCCGCGTCGCCAGCGGACGCTGCCGAAGGGTTCTCTGCGATGTCGCTCAGGGTAAGCGGCGGAATCGAGGCCGTTGACTCGGCGCGGGCGTAAAAGCTTGTGAGAGCTACTGTCGCCGTGGCTGCGATCAAAACCGCTAATGCGACTGCGGCCAGGAGCATCCTTCTCTTTCTGCCGCCGGAAGCCATGCTGTCAACCGTCAGCGCCAGCGGCAGTGCGTGCGACTTGCTATCTCCCACGGCGATGACGCTCTCGAACGCCTGTTCCAGATCATTCTCGTCGGGCAGCTCTTCCTTGTTGACGGGCGGCTCCGGCGCTATGCCTTCATCCATCCGGCGCAAGCCTTCCAGGACGACCTGCGTCCAGGGTTGATGAATGGTGCGCTGCTCGGCCTCTCGTTCCGTATCGAACTTGAAGGAAGCGTTGGGCAGCGTGAGCGCATAGTAGATGGCGTCAATGCCGCTCAGCGAGCCAATGCGCGCGTCAACCAGCGAGCCCGCCTGGATATAGAAATATCCGGGCAGATTCGGGTAGATCACCTTCAGTCTCCCGGTCTTCCGCTGGTTGCAGAAGAACTCGATTAACTCGGCAAGTGAAAGATCGCTTAATTCTCCTGTCAGTGCCATTTCATGCTCCCTGGTGGTGAGGCTTAAAGTTTATTTGAGGATAGAACATCTTCGACTCCCGCACGCTCTCCGTCATCAATCGAGATGGAAGTTGTAGGTGAGCAGGCCGGAAATCTTGACGGGCTGGCCTGAAAGCCTGGTCGGCGAGAAACGAGCGCGCGAGGCCGCCCGCACTGCCGCATCTTTGAGCAGCGCATGACCGCTCGCCGCCCTTGCAGAAACGACCTTGCCCGTTTCGTCTATGACGACTTCGACCGTGACTGTGCCGCCCGCACGCGCCTGCCTGGCCATTGGCGGGTAATCAGGCTTCGGCAGCTCAATCGCCGCGCCGTTGAGCACACCGCCCGAGACCGGCCTGGTCAAAGGCTTAGGCAGCGGCTTGGCGGGCGGCTCTCCGGCAATGTCCACTTTGACGACCGCTGGAGTTGTTGCACGCGACTGATTCGCGCCGCCCTCTGCGTCGCTCCCGCGATGCGAGCCTGCAACCATGTTGGTCTTGTCGAAGGTGTTGGCAGCAGGCAGCGCTCCCGCCTGCGCCCTGGCGCTCGGGCCCGTCCCGGCACTGACGGTCGCGCCGCCGACCTTCGCGGGCTCGCTCCTCGCAGCGCTGGCGTGAGCTTCCGTCGCAGGCGAGGGGGAGGCGACTGTAGAGGTCTGGGAGGGTTGGGCCATGCGTGCCATGTTCTCGTCGAGATAGTAGGTGATCGTCCGGTAGGTTATCTCCGTCGGCTCGAAGCTCACCTTTCCTTCCTCCATCACGGCGACGGAGGTCGTCATCTTCGTCCAGTTGCCGACGAAATCGAATTCGTATGTATAGGTCTCTTTGCTAATCAGCGATCCGTCCGGCGCGTGCAGCGTCATCTCGCTGATATTGCCTCGCTCGTCGTACTTGTAGACCTCACGGCCCGTGAGCGTCTCGCCGGTGATGGGGTAGTAGGCGTTCTCGCTCTTGTTTCCCCTGATATCATAAGAGGCCGTCTCCAACAACGCGCGCTGTCCCTCCGAAACCTTCCCGCCCTTATTCGAGAGCCTTGCGGTCTCCGTGCGGACTCTGCGCACGGGCCCCGATAGCCCGTCGCGCGCCCTGTCGCTGTCGGCGCTAGCCGTCGCAGCGGTCGGCTGTCCGGGTGCGGCGGATGTAGACGTGCCCTGCTGCTGCTGCGCGCGGACGCAGAGATTAAAAGCCGTCAGCGTGAGAGCCACAGCCAGGAATCCCCGCTTAATTGGGTAGGACATCGCTTTCCCTCCATCATCACAATGCTTGAATGGCTGAAATGGGCCGGGGCAGGTGAGGTCAGAAGCAAGTGGCCCGGCATCGGTTGGCGTTGGCCGGAACCTGTCGGCGCGTCTGGCCGTAGACGCGTCAGATCAATATTAGCTTGATAAACGCAGTTTGTCTATAGCCAACATTGAAATGCCAACCCTGACAGCACTTTAGGAGTGAAAGCTACGGGGGACTACTCGTGATAGGAAGCCAGGAGGCGGGCAATTTCGTCAATGACGCGCGTACTGCTGCCCTCCTCCGTCTCGTTATTACAGAAGATGGAGAAGACCAGAGGCTCGCCCTCACCGGTCTGTATGTAACCGGAGAGAGAGTTTGTATAGGTGAGAGTGCCCGTCTTGGCCTGTATGCGTCCGGCGGCGCCGCCCAGGCGGCCACGCAGCGTCCCGTCTCGCCCGGCGACGGGCAGCGAGTCCCGAAAGACCCTGGCCGAAGGTGTCCCGGCGATGGCGGCCAGCAGGCGAGCGGTCACTTCCGGCGTCACCAGGTCTAAGCGCGAAAGGCCGGAGCCGTCGTGCAGCGAGAGGCCGTCGGTCGAAATCCCTGCGCGCGCGAGCCAGAAACGTATGACAGCCGTTCCGGCCTCGTCGTCTCCGCGCACGCGCATACGCTGCGGGTCCGGGTCGGGGGCCATCTCGCCGCGCTCTTTGCCGAGCGTGCGCAGGATCAGCTCGGCATTGAGATTGATGCTCTCCTTATTGGTCGAGCGCGCGATCTCGCCGAGCGTCTTACTCTGGATGGAGGCTAATTCGACGGCGCTCTGCGGATCGAAGCGCGCATCAATCTCGGCGCGTGCGTCTCTCATATGCGCTTCGCCTTCGACCGCGATTCCGCGCGCGCGCAGCGCGTCACGGAAGAGCTTCGCTGCCCAGAGGGCCGGTCTATGGGCCGAGAGGCGTGCGCTGAAGCCGCGACCTCCGGCTGGAAACTGTCCCCAGATGCGAAACTCGTTATCGGAGAGGCCGCGTGTGATGCCGATGGTCGTCGGCGTGCCGCGCTCAAGAGTATTGGCGTCGTTCCTGATCTGGAAATAGTCTGTCGCAACGTCGAACTTGACGCCGACCGCATCGCCCGCTTTAGCGCCCGGCGTGACGGTCAAACTCGTCTCGTTGCCGTTGATCGTCAGGGCGCTGACTTCAGCGCCGAAGTACCACTGCACGTCGTTCCAGAGCCAGCCGTCGCCGAGCGCCTCGCCGCGCAAATAGCTCTCGTCCCCGTAGACAGCGCCGCGCACGCGCCGCACGCCGCGATTAAAGAGATCGTCGGCCAGCTTGGCGAGCGAGTCTGTCCGGCCATGTTTTGCTTCCGAGGCGAGATCGGGAGCGCCGCGCCCGTATAGAATAATGTCGCCATGAATCGCGCCGTCTTTGTCCGGCGCAGTTGCCGCGTACACGGAGGTGCGCCAGCGATAATCCGCGCCCAGCAGGTCGAGCGCCACGGCGGTGGTGTAAACCTTCATGTTGGAGGCGGGCGTGATCGGCTTCTGCGCGTCGCGCGCATAGATCACTCTGCCATCGCGCAGGCTGCTCACGTAGATGCCCCAGCGCGCAGAGGCGAAAGCGCTCTCGTCAATCGCGCGATCAATCTTGCCGCCAAGCTCAAGGGCAGCGGGCGAGCGCGAGACGTTCGCCTCCGTCCGTGGGCCGGGCGTCGGCGCCGTCACAGGCTTCGAGCTTTCTTCCTTCGCCTGCTCACGGGGCTGGTCTTTGCCTTTTCCTCGCGCTTGATCTTTCTCTTTTGCGCGCGCCGGAGCGCTAGAGCGCTGCGCGCTTCCTTGAATGAGCGGACGCGTGACGGCCAAAGACAGAACGATCAGGAGCGTCGAGGCCAGGCCCATGACCAAAGCGTTGCGGCCCGTGTAACTTTTATGATTCATGTGATCTGATACGACAATCTAGCCGGCGAAGAGAGAGGCCGTGCGGCCAGTCGCCAGCAGCTCTCGCGTTGCACCGTAAACCTCGTCGGTCGTCATCTCTGCAATCCTGTTGCTGTAGATGACGCGGTGGCGCGCCTCGATGGGGATGAAAGCGTGTGGGGTCGGGCGGTCGAGCAGCGCGACGACGGATGTGCCGACGGCGGTGGCGATGTGCATGGGCCCAGTATCATTGGAGACGAAGACGGAGAGGCGCGCCAGTGCGGAGGCGAGTTGCCGGATAGTGAGACGGTCGAAGATAAGCGTCGTGCGCGGAAAGGTCGCGCGCATCTCCTTGACGAAGGCGCGCTCCTCCGGCCCGGCGAAGAGCGCGATGCGTACCTCGTCATTACGTATGAGCTGCTCGGCCAGCTCGGCAAAGCGCGCGAGCGGCCAGCGCCTTGCAGGATGACCCGCGCCCGGAAACATTCCGACGAGCGGTGCGCCCATGTCCGCTTTCTCTTTTATCAACATCCGTTCTACTTCAGCATCATCCTCGGGGCGCGTGCGCAGGCGCGGCACGCGCTCGGCGTCCTTGATGCCGAGCGGAGTGAGCACGTCGAGGTAACGATCAACGGCGTGTCTGGATGGGCGCGTGTCTTCGACGGGCGGGCGGGGGTCGAAGTTGGCCAGAAAATCGAGCGAGCGGTTGGGCCTGCGCGCATAGAGCCTCTTGGTCGCACCCGACAGAAAGCCGAGCAGGTTCGTCTCGTAGAGGCTATGCAGATCGATGACGAAATCGAACTGCGCGCGCCGCACCTCCTGAACAATACGCGCGATGCGCAAGATGGAGAGCGGCTTGGGCCCATCGCGCAGCGCCACGCGATCAACGACGAGCGTCGTATCGGCGTAGCCGGAAAGCTCTACGATGGGAGCGCCCGGAGAGCCGACGGCCACGGTAATACGCGCCCGGGGAAATCTCTCGCGGATAGCGCGCAGCGCGGGCAGACTGAGCACCACGTCGCCGAGCTGGCCAAAGTCAATGACGAGAATATTGCCGGGATTAAAACTCACTGCCGATTTCTTAAACCGATAATACAGGGCGGCGCTTTCGCCGCGCCGCAGGCCCTTACTGCTTATCAAAAGTCGTTAGCGCTTTACGCTTCCCTCAGATCGCGCCCGGTCATCTCGGCTGGCTTTTCCACTCCGAGGAGGCCGAGGATGGTCGGCGCGACATCTTCGAGCGCGCTTCCCTCGCGCAGCTTTGCTCCGATTGACGCCTCGTCAATTAAGTGAAACGGGACGGGGTTGGACGTGTGCGCCGTGTGCGGCTGGCCCGTCGTGAGGTCAATCATCTGCTCGCAGTTGCCGTGGTCGGCTGTAATCAGGCAGCGCCCGCGCGCCGTGCGTATGCCTTTAGTAATCCAGCCGAGGCATGTGTCAACGTACTGCACGGCTTCAATCGTCTCTTTGAGCTTGCCCGTATGGCCGACCATATCAGGGTTGGCGAAGTTGATGATGAAGACATCTGTTTCGCCGTCCTCGATGGCGCGCAGGATTTTGTCCGTGACTTTGAAGGCCGACATCTCCGGCTCAAGATCGTAGGTCGAGACCTTCGGCGAAGGAACCAGGAGCCGCCGCTCGCAGGGGTACTCCTTCTCCACCCCGCCGTTGAAGAAGTAGGTGACGTGCGCGTACTTCTCCGTCTCGGCCAGGCGATAATTGCGCACGCCGACGCGACCGAAGACCTCTGCCAGCACGTTTTTGTGCTCATGTTGTCCGAAGGCTATAGGGAGCGGAAAGGTCTTGTCGTACTGCGTGAAACAGATGAAATCCACATGGGGCCGTTGCGGCGTGGAGAAGCCGCCGAAGCCCGGTATGGCCAGGGCGTTCGTGATCTGGCGCGCGCGGTCTGGACGAAAGTTGAAGAAGATGACGGCATCGCCTTCAGCGATGGTGGCGACGGGCTCGCCCGTTTCACGCAGGCAGACGGTGGGCTCGACGAACTCGTCCGTCACGCCGCGCTCGTATGAAGACTTAATGGCGGCGACCGGATCAACCGCACGCTCGCCCTCTGCCTTGACGAGAAGGTTGTAGGCGCGCTCGGTTCTCTCCCAGCGCTTGTCACGATCCATGGCGTAGTAGCGCCCGACCACAGACGCGATGCGCCCGCAGCCGATCTCGCTGCACTTGACCTGCAAGGCTTCAACATAACCGTAAGCGGAAGAGGGCGGCACGTCGCGTCCGTCCAGAAAGCAATGGACGTAGACGCGCTGAAGCCCACGGCCTTTCGCCATACGCAGGAGCGCATAGAGGTGTTCTTGCGAGGAATGAACCTGGCCGTCGGAGACGAGGCCCATCAGGTGCAGAGCCGTCGAGCGCTCGCTCACACCGTCCATCGCCGCCACGAGCACATCGTTCTCGAAGAAAGCGCCGGTCTCAATATCATGGTCGATGCGCGAGAGGTCCATACGGATGACACGGCCAGCGCCCATATTCAAGTGGCCGACCTCGGAGTTGCCCATAATGCCCGCCGGAAGACCGACGCGCGTGCCCGAAGCTTCGAGCAAGGTGTGCGGGTACTTCTCCGTCAGCTCGTCGTAGAAAGGCGTCTGGGCGAGAGCAATCGCATTTCCTTCACGCTCGGGCGTGTAGCCCCAGCCGTCTATGATGATGAGCGCGAGCGGCCCTTGTTTAGCGATCAAGTCTTATCTCCTCCGAAAGCAATCTCAGTCAGTCGCGCCACAGGTCTCTGTCGGGTCTCAAGCGTCGGCATCACCCGCCAGAGACCTTTGGCCGTACCGACCTGATTTCAGGCGCTCGCCTGATAACGCGCTTTGCAGTTCGGGCACTGCATCAATTGATTGACGCCGCTAATCGGGATAATCGGGACGATGAAAAAGAGTGTGATAAAACGCATGCCCTTCTTCATGATGAAATTCGTCACCGTGCCACACTCGCCGCAACGCATCTGCTGCGGCGTCTGCTCGGAGCCCCAGGTGAAATAGTGCGTGCCGATGATGAAAAAGAAGAACATGCTCTTAGTCGCTCACGTCCTTATCGCCTACTTTTTCGCCGCCCGTGCCTTCTTCGCGCGCGTGCCCTGCGGCTTCTCCGGCGTGCTCAGCTCGATCTGATAGAAGGCGCTGCGACCGGGATAACGCGCGGCCCCGCGCAGGTCTTCTTCGATGCGAAGAAGCTGGTTGTATTTGGCTATGCGGTCGGTGCGCGAGAGGCTGCCGGTCTTGATCTGCCCGGCGTTTGTGGCAACGGCGAGGTCTGCGATGAAGGAGTCTTCGGTCTCGCCTGAGCGGTGCGAGATGACTGCTGTGCGACCGGCGTTGCGCGCCAGCTCTATGCAGTCGAGCGTCTCCGTGAGCGTGCCGATCTGGTTGACCTTGATGAGAATGGAATTGGCGACGCCGAGCTCTATCCCACGCTTGAGAAAAGCGGTATTGGTGACGAACAGATCATCGCCGACAAGCTGAGTGGTGCGGCCAAGCTCGTCCGTCATCGTCTTCCATCCATCCCAATCGCCCTCGGCCATGCCGTCTTCAATCGAGATAATCGGATACTGCTCCGTCCAGCCTTTCCAGTAGGCGACCATCTCGTCGCTCGTCAGCTTTCGCTTGTCGGATTTCTTGAAGACGTATGAGCGCCCGTCGTAGAACTCGCTCGCCGCCGGGTCGAGCGCCAGCATGATGTCGCGTCCGGAAGTGTAGCCAGCCTGCGTGATCGCTTCGAGGATGGTTTCAATCGCTTCTTCGTTCGATTTGAGGTTCGGCGCAAAGCCGCCCTCGTCTCCGACGCTCGTCGCGTAGCCACGCTTCTTCAAAACATTTTTCAGCGCGTGAAAAATCTCCGCGCCCATACGCAGCGCGTCGCGGAACTCCCCGGCGCCGACCGGCACGATCATGAACTCTTGAAAGTCCACGTTGTTGTCGGCGTGCGCGCCGCCGTTCAGAATGTTCATCAGCGGGACGGGGAGCGTGCGCCCGCCCGGCCCACCGAGATACCTGTAGAGCGGAATGTCGAGGTAGGTCGCGGCGGCGCGGGCCGTGGCCAGCGAGACGGCGAGCAGGGCGTTTGCGCCGAGCTTCGATTTCGTCTCCGTCCCGTCAAGTGCGATGAGCGCCTGGTCTATCTCCGTCTGGTCGAGCGCGTCCATACCCTCTATCTCGTCGGCGATCTGGCCGTTGATATTCTGAACTGCCTTGAGGACTCCCTTGCCGCCGTAGCGCTTCTTATCGTCATCGCGCAGCTCTATCGCCTCGTGCTCGCCCGTGGATGCGCCGGACGGGACGGCTGCGCGCCCCGTTTCCCCTCCGATCAAAGTGACCTCCGCCTCGACCGTCGGATTGCCGCGCGAATCCAGTATCTCCCGCGCGTTGATATATTCGATCATGCTCATATCGAGAAGCGAGCCTCCCCCAAGCCGTCATATTTGGTCATTGCTGTTTCGATAACTCTACCACTTGTCGTGTGAAGAGGCGAAGGGAAGAATTTAACAGGGAGGGACAGGATGAAAACTTAAATCAGGATGAAAGACAGTAGCATTGCTCGATGAATTTGCTTTTCCTTTATCCTGACAATCTCTGTCCATCCTGTCTGATTCCGCTTTGAGTCATGCTTCAGCTCGCGGCCTTGGCGTCTTTGGCGGTTGATTCGTCCGTCTCGGCGGGCTCGGGCTCGGTGCGTTCGAGGCGGACGCGTATGACGCGGCGGCGCTCGACGCGCTCGATGTGGAAGATAAGGCCGTCGTGCTGGACGATTTCGCCGGGTTGCAGGACGTGACCGGCGGCGGTCATCAGAAAGCCGGCAATGGTGGTATAGGTCTCTGATTCCGGCACGTTGAGATTGAGGCGGCGGTTAAGATCACGCACGGCGAGTCCGCCGTCGAGGATGTATGTCCCGTCGGGTTCCTCGCTGATCTGATCGTCTACTTCCACGTCATGCTCGTCTGAGATATCACCGACGATCTCTTCGAGCAGGTCTTCGAGCGTGATGACGCCCTCGACGCCGCCGTGCTCGTCCACGACGAAGCCGAAATGCGACTTGGCTTTCTGCATCTGCCGGAGCACGTCTTCGAGCCGCGCCGTATCAACGACGTAGAGCGGCGCTTGCAAGACCTCTTCGAGGCGAAAGCTCTCGGGGCGAAGGAGGTAGGGCATCACATCCTTGCTGTGAATAAAGCCGATGACATCGTCGAGCGATTCGCGGTAGACGGGCAGGCGCGAGTAGCCGTGCTGGCTGAAAGCCTTGGCGATCTCCGCGAGCGAGCAGTCGCTTGAGATGGCGGCCATAGCCGTGCGCGGAACCATGGCCTCGCGCACAAGGGTGTCGGAAAACTCGAAGACGCGGTGGATCAAACGCTGCTCGGACTGGCGCAGGTGTCCGCTCTCCTGCGAGATGTCAACCAGTTGTCGCAACTCCGTCTCCGTGTAAACGGCTGTGTGTTCGAGCGACGACTTGAGTCCGAGCATCCGCCCGAGCGTCGTGCCAGTCTTATTGAAGACCCAGATCGGCCAGCGAAAGACCTTGGCAAACAGCTCAAGCGGGCGCGCGGCCAGCAGCGCCAGCATCTCCGCGCGTTCGAGCGCCATCATCTTCGGCATCAGCTCGCCGATCACGATATGCAGGAACGTGATGGCCGCAAACGCTATCCCGATTGCCATCACATGAGCGACATAGCCAGCCCAGCCTTCACGCGCGATGCGGTCGGCCACAGGCATCAGGAGCGCGGCAACGGTCGGCTCGCCGATCCAGCCGAGGGCGAGCGAGGCGAGCGTAATCCCCAATTGCGTGGCGGAGATGAAGATGGTCGGCGCGTCCAGCAGACGCAGCGCCGCCTTCGCGGCATTGCTTCCGGCGGCGGCCCGCGCCTCTATCTTCGGGCGACGCACGGAGACAAGGGCGAACTCGCCGCCCACGAAAAAGCCGTTGGCCAGGACGAGTAAGAGAACGGCTGAAAGTTTGAGCAGGGCCGCAGCCGGGGAGATGGATTCGTGTAGCTCAACCTCGGCTTGAAGAAAACTCAGAAGATAACTCGCAGGTTCATCCATCGTCTAAAAGAGGGGGAACGGCTCGGACTTTGTTTTAGTAGAACTTCCGTGAAAGTATAGCACGGGCGGCATGCGCCGCGCGCCTCAGAGCGGAGAATGGCGGGCAGGCAAAGTACGGGTAGCCCCTCGGCCCCGACGGCTTTGAGTCTTAATTGCTTGGCCGGGAGCCTTCGCCCCCGATCATGACTGTGAAAGCTTTCCGGTCAGTGACCGGCAGCCGCGCCTGCTGCGCGTGTGCGTGCAGGACGGCGGTCATGTTTGGCGCAGGAGCGTGCGAGAGCCTGTTCGACGCGCGGCTCGATATTGCATTCGGGCTGGCGACAAACGGCGGCAAGCTCTGAGATGACGAGGTAACGCGCGCGTTCAAGCATGCGCTGTTCGCGGAAAGAGAGCGGTTTGAGATGGCTCAGGTAAGTCAGATTTTTGAGCACGTCGGCGACCTCGAAGATATCGCCGGTGCGCATCTTTTCCGTGAAATCTTTGAAACGGTCTTTCCAATCGGTGGCGGGGGCCGTGAAATCATCTGCGAGATTCTTCAAGAGCAATTCGCATTCGCCGGAACTGATCGGAGCTCGCAGGCCAACTTCTCCTGCGTTGGCGACTGGAACTAGAACCAGTGAATTGGTAGCAGCAAGACGAAGCGTGTAGAAGGGAAGGGAGGTCTGACCGATCTGCTTCTGCTCTATCTGCTCGATGGTTCCGATCCCGTGATTCGGATACACAACTTTCTGGCCGACTTTAAAGCCTACCATAGCACCTCCATCGAATTACAAAAATCAGACTGCGCCGCACGCGCGGGTCTTTGGGTTAGCCCCGTTTGTGACGGGCGACGCAGCAAGCGTCGGGTCTCGCTTAATTCTCACAAAAGTGTAACAAGCCCTTAGCAAGAGCGTCAAGGAAAAGGCGGCAAGCCGAATAACGAAAGGTGAACGGGAAAGGCAAGGCGGAAGGCGGAAGAAAAAGCTTTACAAGAGAGTTGAAGCGTTGCTTTCATCCTTCCGCCTTGCTCCTCAAAACCTGAAGGTAGTATCGAACTGCAAGCGTGTGGTCGGGCCGTTGAGCGAGCCGGGCGGCGTTGCGCCGAAGACTCCGAGCAGTCCGTTGGGGCGTCGTGCGATGAAGCCTGTGATGGTCAACGCGACGTGCGCGTCGGCTGTGTAGTTGAAGCTCAGGCGGTGTGTGAGCGAGTCGGATTGCTGCGCCAGGTCTGAGAAGTTGAAGGGAGTCAGCACGGCATCCTTTTCGATGCGGATGAAGGTATAGCCCAGGAGCATGTCGCCGCGCTCCCTGGCCCTGCCCGCTTGCACCTCCGCCCAGTAGCCGTTCTCCTCGTCGTTGTTGAGAAACAGCGTCGAGCCGCCAGGCCCCGCGACCGAAACATCATGAGCCTGCGTATTGTGAACGAAGTTGAAGATGAGCGCGACGGGCCAGCGCTTGCTGCGCGTGAAGTCGAGGCGTCCGATCAGGTCAATCAGGTTGAAGCCGGAGGCGAGCCGCCCGTCGCGGTTGAGGGCATTGTTAGTGGCCGTCGTAGCGCCCAGATTACCGTTGCCCGAGACGAGCAGATCGCGCGAAATCGTGACCTGCGTAGTGACGGTTTGCGCTGGACTCGTCGCGGTCGCAGGGATCGTGAAGGTGATGGGCAGTTGCAGTTGATTGCCGAAGAACTGGACGGGCGAGATGAACTGCGTGCCGGAATAGAAGAGATCGGCGGCGGAGAGCGTCAGGGCAAAGGTCTGCGTGGGCTCAAGACGGGCGCGCAACTGCGCTCCGTAGAGCGCCAGGTCGCGGCCCGCGCGGTGCGATTCGTCCACGTTGACTGTCCCGTTGGCATGGCGCACGAAGCCCGAGGCGCGTTCCAGGAAGGGCAACTGCCAGGCGATGAACGTGAGGCTCTTCAAGCTCGAATGCTTGAAGTTGCGCGTGTAGATTTCCGCCAGGCCCTCCGGGTTAACGTCGTTGTCAATCGTCATCTCCGTGCGCAGCCAGGGCACGTCGAACTTGCCGGCCTGTATGCGTAGGCCGGGCACGCGCTGCGGCGTCCATGCTAGAAAAGCGTTATCGAGCCCGAAGGGCTTGCGATTGTAGAAATCCGTCAAGGTCTGGTTGGAAGAGGCGGTATCGGCGAAGCTGCTCGTGCCGAACCTGATTCCCCAGTCGAAGTTCTTGCCTATCGTCCCGCGCATCGTGAGGCGCGCGCGAACGCGAAAACGCTGGCGCGGGGAAAGCTCGTTGCCGAGGATTGAGGGGTTAGCGCTGTTCGAGAGCGCGTTCAACTGCCCGTAGACGGATTCGTAACGGAAACGCAGGTCGCCGCTGAAGCTGATTGCGCCGAGCTGGCGGGCCAGGGTCTCGCTCGTCTTCTTGACCTGTTCTTCCATGCGGCCCAGACGGGCGTCCGCGTCCTGCGGCCTGGCCGGAGGATTCTGCGGGCTGTCGGTGGCGCGCGCCGTCGAATCGCTCAGGGCTATTTCGCCCGTTTTGATGACGCCCGGAGCGACGGCTGCTACGGCGCGTCGTTGTTCGGTCTGCTCTACTCTCTGGCGCAGCCCTTCGATGACGCTCGACTGTGCCTCGATGATCGAGCGCATGCGCTCAAGCTCCTCTCGCTGCTCGCGCAACTGGCGGCGCACCTCATCCATCTCCGATGGCGCAGCCGCCGGAGCGGTCGAGCCCTCTCTCTCGTCGCTGGTGGAAGAGGAGCGGGGCGCGACTTCTTGCGGCGCGGGCGTCCGGGCAGAGGCGTTCAAGGCCGTTAAGACACAGATGGCGCATAGCAACAGCAGCGCGCGTGTTGTGATCGTGTGATACATAATCGGAAAACCCCTTCCGCTGAGAGAATTTTTTTCGAGTGGCTGTCGTCAGAAGCTTTCGCGCGCTCTTTTGCCGCAGAGCGCTCATGAGAACTGAAGATCATATAAACACTAGGTTACGCCAGGGTTAATGGAAAGCCTTTTTCGACCGCCGCCTCGTGCGAAATTGCTTGCGCGGATGAATCCGACAGAGAGTTCCAGACCTCGAATTTGAGAGCCGTGCTTTTTGCAGTCGAACATTCCGAAAGATCGGATTCGGGCTTTCGTGCAGCACCCCTTTCGAGAGTTGTCAGCTTTCGCCGACTGCTGCTAGCATCAACGGGCGTTTCCTTGTAGAATCAAGCGTCTCTCTCTGGCGCAACTTTTTCCTTTGCGGAGCGCCAACCATTGGCGCCCCTGGCTCTTCCGAAAATCGTCATGGCTTTCCTGAGAATCACTGATGCGAGCGGTCGTGAGTGGCAATACAACTTGTCGCCGCAGGCTCCCTGTACCATCGGTCGCGCGCCCGACAACTGCGTCGTGCTCGATGACCCTCGCGCCTCGCGCCATCATGCACACATCAAGGCCGAGGACGGCATCTTTACCATTGTGGACGGCGTTATCGAAGGCGGCCAACTGCGCCGCAGCGCCAATAAACTGTTCGTCAACGGCGAGCAGCGCTATGAGCACCCGCTCGCCAACGGCGACCGCGTGACCATCGGCGCGAGCACGCTGCGCTTCGAGCAGAAGGTGGAAGAGCGCACGACCGACATGCGCTACGACGACAAGCCGCTCGGCCATACGCAGTTGCTCATCTCTGCCAACGACGTGATGACGACAGTCCTGCGCGCCAAGGCCTCTTCGTCCGCTACCACCACCGCCCCGACGCGCGACAAGGAGATAGAGGCTCTTCAGCGCAAGGCCGATATTCTCGCCGCGATGTACGAGATGAGCAAGACGCTGGGCTCGGTCTTCGATCTCAACGCCATCTTCGCCAAGGCCACAGACATTATCTTTCGCTCGACTCCCGCCGACCGCGTCGTCGCGCTTTTGGCCGAAGGGACTGTTAACGGCGACGGCGAAGCACATCTGATCCCGATAGCGACGCGGGCGCGCGATGAAAAGCTCGAAGCGCATGCCAAAAAGCTGACCGTCGGGCGCACGATCACGCGCAAGGTGATGAAAGACCGCGTCGCGCTGCTTTCGCAGGACGCCGCCGCCGAGGAA
Organism: Pyrinomonadaceae bacterium; assembly: GCA_036389095.1. Classification (GTDB taxonomy): domain Bacteria; phylum Acidobacteriota; class Blastocatellia; order Pyrinomonadales; family Pyrinomonadaceae; genus DASQYE01. The sequence continues at coordinate 66,410 of DASVQM010000041.1, read as the reverse complement.
CAGTTCGCGGGCGTCGAATCCATCGTCTCGCAGGGCGTACGCTCGACCATCTGCGCGCCGCTCGTCGCCGAATCAGGCGTCCACGGCGCGCTCTACGCAGACCGCCTTGACCCCTTCGCAGCCTTCAAGCCCGATGATCTGGAATTGATCACGGCGGTCGCGGCGCAAACAGCCGTCGCGGTCGAGAACGCGCGGGCCCACGAACGGCTCGCGCGCGAAGAGGTGGCGCGGGCCAACTACAGCCGCTTCCTGCCCGAATACGTCGTCCGGCAGATGCTCGAAAACCCGGAGTCGTTCAAGCTCGGCGGCGTCAACCAGACCATCACCGTGCTCTTCGCAGACATACGCGGCTTCACGCGTCTCTCCGAGCACGCCAAGCCGGAGAAGGTCGTTCAGCTGCTCAATAAATATTTCTCGGCGATGACCGACATCATCTTCGCGCACGGCGGCACGCTCGACAAATACCTGGGCGACGGATTGATGGCGCTCTTCGGCGCGCCGACCGCCACGCCCGATGATGCCAAGAACGCCTTGAACGCGGCGGTCGCCATGCAGCGTCGCATCATCGGCATCAACGAAGAGCTGCGGGCCGAGGGCTTCCAGGAGATAGGCGTCGGCATCGGCCTGCACACGGGCGAGGCGACAGTGGGCTACATCGGCTCCGAGCGTCGCTCGGAATATACGGCCATCGGCGACACTGTCAACACGGCTTCGCGCCTCGAATCGAACTCCAAGGCCGGGCAGATTCTATTGAGCGCAGAGGCCGCTCAGTCAGCAGGCAATCGTTATCCGCTGACGCCGCGCGAGCCCATCTCGGTCAAGAACCGCGCGCAGCCCGTCCCGCTCTTCGAGGTCGAGTGGCAACAGGCTGCGGCACAGGAATATTAAAGGCAGTGACCAGTGACGAGTGACGAGCCGGGACAAGTATTTAAGCCTGTCACTCGTCACTGCTTTCGGAGTTGTTTGTGAGCATCACAGGGTTTTTGCATAAGCAGATCACGGTGGCGAGAGTGTACGGGATTCCGGTGCGGATAGACTATCGCTGGTTTCTCGTCTTCGCGCTGTGCCTGTGGCTGATCGCCTACAACTTGCAGCACGGCGACATGCGCCTGCCGCTGCAAAAGGGGCCGGGCACGCTGCCGCCCATGGACGCTCTGACCTCCTGGTTCTATAGCGCGATCACGACGCTCGGGCTCTTTCTCTCCGTCTTCGGCCACGAGCTTTCACACGCTTTGATGGTACGCGCCGAAGGCATAGAGATCGAAGAGATCATGCTCCACCCGTTTGGCGGGCTCACGCGCTTCAAACGCGAGCCCGATAGCCCGCGCGCGGAGTTTCGCATCGCCATTGCCGGGCCAGCCGCCAGCTTTCTCTTCGCAGTGCTCGGGCTCGCGGCGATGATCGTGGCCGCGAAAAGCGCCCTCATGAACGCGGCCCTGGTCTTCTTCATCATCGGGTCGAGCAATCTCCTGCTCGCCGTGTTCAATCTGTTTCCGGGTTATCCCCTCGACGGTGGGCGCGTGCTGCGCGCGATCATGTGGCACAGCAGCGGCAACATCGTCTATGCCACACGCATGGCGGGCTTCTGTGGAATGCTGATCGCGGGCACGCTCATCATCTTTGGCCTTTACATGATGACGTGGCCCGCACTGCTGATGGGATTATGGTCCGTGCTGGTCGGCTACTTCATGCTCGATGCCGCCGCCAAAGTGATGAGACAGGCGCGCGGCTCGACGGCTGCGACCGTCAGCGAATCAATGACGTTCCCCATAGCGATTGAGCCAGACATACTGATCAGCCACTTCGTTGACGCGATTCTCCCGCAACACCCGCAGACCAGTTTCCCCGTCGCACGCGAGCGCCGCCTCTACGGCATCCTGACACTCGAAGACTTGAAGGCGCAGCCGCGCGAGCGCTGGCCGCGCCTGCGCGCCCGCGACGTGATGCGCCCCATTGGCCCACAGCTTTTCGTCGAGCCTTCCGTGACGATGGCCCGCGCCGACGAGATTATGCAGCGGAACGGCACGGGCTCCCTCGCCGTAGTAGACGACGCGGGCGACCTCATCGGTTTCCTCCAAAGAAAAGCTCGGATGAAGAAGAAAGGATGAAGGATGAAAGAAAAGCTTCAACGATCTTGAATGCTTTTACTTCATCCTTTCTTCATCCTTCGCTGCGCGCCGTTGCCTTGCGCCGTTTTTTGCCTCATAATCCACGCGGAGCAATCATTTCAAGGCTGGGGGAGACTGTTAATGTTAGCAGTGCTCGGTGCGCTCTTTGCCAATGGTCTGATTACGGTTCTGAAATTCATCGCGGCGGTGATGACGGGCTCTTCCGGCATGATGGCCGAGGCGTTGCACTCGCTCGCCGATACGACCAACCAGGTCTTTCTGCTGTTGGGCTTACGCTTTTATAAGCGCCCGGCCTCGGAGAAGCATCCGTTCGGTTACGGCATGGAACGCTTCTTCTGGTCTTTCATCGCGGCGATCTTCATCTTCGGCGTCGGCGCGACCTACGCCTTGTACGAGGGCTACCAGAAACTGAGGCATCCGCACGCGCCGGAAAATCTGGGCGTCGCCTACTGGGTGCTCGGCATCTCATTCGTGCTCGAGCTCGGGTCAATCGCGCTGGCGCTCTACCAGGAGGTGAAGGAGGCGCATCACGAGGGGCTCTCGTTCCGCGAGTATTTGCGCGAATCGAAAGACCCGACGGCCAAGACAGTGCTCTTTGAAGATTCGGCGGCGCTGGTCGGCATCGTCATCGCGGCAGTGGGCCTGTATCTGACAGAGCATCACGCGGGGCCTGCGGGCGGAGCTTACTGGGACGGCTTAGCCTCCATGGTGATCGGTGTCGTGCTCGCCATAGTGGCCTTCGCCCTGGCCCGTTCCTCGCGCGGACTGCTTTTGGGCGAGGCGGCAACGCCGCGCTCGGTCGAGCGCATTCGCCAGGCCATTCTCTCGCACCCGAACGTGGTCGAAGTCGTGGAGCTTTTGACGATGCACCTTGCGCCCAAAGAGATTTTAATCAACGCGCACATCAACCTGCGCGACGACCTGGCGACGGACGACATCGAACAGACCATCGCCGAGATGGAAGATTCCATCAAGCGGGCGGAACCAAAAGTGCATATGATCTTTTTAGAGACGGCGCGCCAGAGCAGTACGGAGACGCAGGAGCCGATCCCGCTGCACATCGGATGAGACCGTTTTGGATTTTAGATTCTGAATTGGCGATTCGGGGAGCTTGAATCCGCAGGTGATCGGGTTTGAAATCTCAAGTGGAAAGCAGTTCTGAAATCACTCGCCCCCTGATCTAAAATCCAGAATCCGAAATCTAAAATGTTGTTGCTCTTACCATATCGTGAATACCTGGGAAGGCTGGGCGATCCGCGCAACCTGGCGGACATCGCGCTGGTCTTTCTGATCGTGTACACGGTACTGAAGCTGGTGCGCGGCACGCGCGCCGCGCCGATGGCCGCGGGCATCACGGCCTTCGCACTGCTCTACTGGCTGGCCGTCAACCAGGATTTGGCGACGCTCGAATTCGTGCTGCGCGGCGGGCTGCTCTACATCGGCGTGGCCATCATCGTGCTCTTTCAATCCGAGATCAGGCAGGCCCTCATATCCTTCGGCAACCGTTTTCGCATGCCTTTCACGCGCCGTCCGACGGGGCAGTTCGGCGAAGGCGTCTATGATGAGATAGTGCTGGCGGCGACGACGCTGGCCTCGACCAAGACGGGCGCGCTGATCGTCATTGAGCGCGGCGTGGGCCTCAAGAACGTGACCGACGGCGGCGTCAAGCTCGACGCCGAGCTGAGCTATGATCTGCTGGTGACGATCTTCAATCCGGCGACGCCGCTGCATGACGGCGCGGTCGTCGTGCGTCGTCATCGCGTGGCGGCCGCCGCCTGCTTTCTGCCGCTCACACTGAACCCGCGTCTCTCCAAAGACCTCGGCACACGCCATCGCGCCGCCATCGGTATCACCGAAGATTCTGATGCCGTCGCCGTCGTCGTCTCGGAAGAGACAGGACTAATCTCTTTCGTGCAGCGTGGACAGATCAGGCGCGGCCTGGACGCGACCAAGCTTCGCGCCTCTATCTTCCAATCGCTCGAAGTCTCAGCCCGTAAACGCGCGAAAGAAGAGTCACGCGCCGACACGGAAGCCGAAACCGAACGCGCAATCTCAACGTGAACGAAACAGTGACGGGTGACAGGTGACGAGCAAGAAAAAGCTTTCAGCTCATTACTCATCGCTCTCAGCTTGTCACTCGTCACTTGTCACTCGTCCCTGCTTTAAGAATGTCATTCCGTGAAATAGATGAAGATGATGAAGCGCCGCGACCGAGTGCCCAGTGGCCGCGCGAGGTCAAGGCGTGGCTGCGCGAAATCTTTGTCGAAGACTGGAGTCTGAAGCTGCTCGCGCTGGCCATCACGCTCGGCCTCTGGTACGCCGTTACGGGCCAGCGCACGCCTTCCACGATTCGGCTGCGTAATATTCAACTGCAATTTCGTTTGCCGGAAGAGATGGAGATCAGCAACGAGCCGCGCGATACGGTCGAGATCGTTCTCTCCGGCAACAAGCGCGAGCTGCAACGCATCAAGCGCGCAGACCTGGTGGCCTACGTTGACATCAGCCGCTATGCGCCCGGCGAGCGCGCCGTGCAGTTGACGCGCGACAGCGTGACGATGGATTTACCCGAAGGCATCCGCATCGAAGACATCGAGCCCAACGTCGTTCCTCTCAGGCTTGAGCCGCGCATAGAGAGATATGTCGCGGTCGAAGCGCGGCTCGACGGCAAGCTGGCTGATGGCTACGAGCTATACGGCGTCCAGGTGACGCCGGATAAAGTGCGCGTGCGCGGCGCGGCCAGTCACGTCAACGCCTTGCCGAAAGCTCCGACCGAGGTGATCTCCATCGGCGGGCGAAAAGAGAGCTTTACCGTGCAGCAGGCGGCCATCGAAATCTCCGATCAGAGAGTGAACGTGCTCGATACGGTCGTCAACGTGACTCTGGACATCGGCGAGCAGCGAACTGAAAAGAGTTTCGCAGGCGTCCAGGTCAATGAGGCTTCAGGCGCGATGGCGCGACCAGCCATCGCCACCGTGACCCTCTACGGCCCGCGCTCCATCCTTGAGCAGTTACGACCCGAGAATATGCAAATCCTTTTGGACGTCAGCCTCGACGGCGCGATCACACCGCGACTGCAACTGCCGCCCGAGATGGAGGGCCGCGTCCAATTACGCTCCACCGCGCCCTCTGGCTTTTCCATCATTAGATGAAGCGATGAGCCGAACCAGAGAAGGGCAGCAATCAATCGCGGCGGAGTCACACTTCACCACCGACGACGATTTACGCTCTCGGCCTGATGGCTGAGCGCTGACCGCTTAAACTATGAAAAGACTTTTTGGGACTGACGGGATGCGCGGCGAGGCCGGGCATTTCCCGCTCGATACTGCGACCGTGGGCACGGTTGGCGGCTCGCTGGCGCGTCACCTGGCGCAAGAAGAAGAGGGACGTGCTCCGCGCATTATCATCGGGCGCGACACGCGCGAGTCCGGCTCCTGGATTGAAGAGGCTTTCATCGCGGGCGCGCGCGGGGCCGGAGCCGAGTGTCAATCGGCGGGCGTCATCACGACGCCGGGCGTGGCCTTTCTGACGCGCACGCTCCCGGCGGACGCCGGAGTAGTCATCAGCGCCTCGCATAATCCTTATCAGGATAATGGCATCAAGATTTTCTCGCCTTCTGGACGCAAGCTCGATGATGCGACCGAACGCCTGATCGAAGCCGACATAGAGAAGGGCTCGACGCAAGGGGGCGAGGCGGACGGGCAGCAGGCCGATGCCCTGGAACGTAGTGAGCCGGCAGCCGAAGAGGGCGGCAGCGAAGAGAGCGCTGCGTTGAGGCAGCGCTACATGGATTACCTCGCGGAAGAGGTCGGCGCGTCTCTTTCGCTTGAGAAGTTGAGCATCGTGGTTGATTGCGCAAACGGCGCAGCATCCGCTCTCGCGCCTGCACTTTTCGAGCGGCTGGGCGCGCGGGTCATCCTCATCAATTGCGCGCCCGATGGCCGCAATATCAATCTGGACTGCGGCTCGCTGCACATAGATGGACTGCGCCGCGAGGTGTTGGCCCACAAGGCCGACATCGGAGTCGCCTTCGACGGGGATGCCGACCGCGCTCTTTTTATAGACGCTCAGGGAGAGTTCGTTGACGGCGACGCCACGCTCTGGATCATGGCGCAGTATCTGGCGTCGCGCGGAGAATTGAAGGACGGTCTGGTCGTCGCCACCGTGATGAGCAATATCGGTCTGGAAATCGCTTTGCGCTCGCGCGGCTGGCAGCTTCAACGCACGGATGTAGGCGACAAGTATGTGCTCGAAGAGCTGCTGCGCACGGGCGCAAGTGTCGGCGGCGAACAATCAGGCCACATCATCTTTCCGCGTCAGAGCCTGGCTGGCGACGGCATGGTCACGGCGCTCGGCCTCTTGCGTGCGATCTATGACACTGGGCTTGGGCTCAGCGATTTGGCTTCTGGATTCAAGCGCTACCCGCAGGTGCTCGTCAACGTGCGCGTCCGCGAGAAGCGACCCTTTGAAGAGGTCGCAGAGATTGCGCGCGCCGCCGAAGAGATCAGGGCGCAGCTCGGCGAGCGCGGTCGCTTATTGCTGCGTTATTCTGGAACGGAACCCCTCGCGCGCGTCATGATCGAGGGCGAGCAGCAAGAGTCCGTAGATGGTTACGCCAACTCCCTGGCGGCTGTCATTAAAGAGTCGCTCGGCGCAACTTGAGGCGGCGGGCAAGTGTGCAATTTTTGCGCGGTCTGCGGTGTAAGACTTACACGGCGAGGCGGTTTTTACAGGGTGGCTGAAGCCCGTCTTCTTGACCGGCGACGACGAAAGTCCCGCAAAAAATGGGTCTCCGTCAAGAATCACATTCACTCTTGACATGGCATGGCCATTGCGATGTATATTGTGGGGCAAGAGAGACGGTTGGTGAATCCTCCGTCTCAAGTGGTTGCTGGGGTGAGGACAGTGACCACGAATATGAATGGGCGCGACACACTCCCACGTTGTCGCGCCCATTCGCTTTTTTTTGTAACGCGGGGCCGCCCCGGCACTCCCCTAAATCCATCTTCGTGTTAGAATCCGGCGCAGCTTTTCCATGTGACTCAAATTTTTAGTGATCGTAATTCTTGAGTGCGGTTTTCCTCGCTTCAAATGAATATCAGCCAATATCGCAGCGAGTTCGCTGACTATAGCTCGGCGCTTGAGCTTGCGCACTACCAGCATCGCGCCGGTCTAGACCCGCAGCTACGGACAGAGCCCATCTACGACCGCTATGGCGATCTCTTCACGCGCCGGGCCATTGAAGACCTGCGGCTGGCCTTAGACGAAACGCTCGCGCATCAGGAGACGGAACGCGCCGGACTGCGCACGCTCACCGGCGCGGCCTACATCGGCTATCTGGAGACTCGCGCCAGGGAAGTGTCGGACGAGAGAGCGCGCTGTGAATCACAGGCCCGGGTCAAGTGGGAGGGCGAGGAGATTCCGGCCCACAGCGTCCCGAAAAGGATCGGCAACGAACCGCTGGCCGCGCGCCGCCGCGAGCTGATCGCCCGCTGGATAGACGCCATCGAAACATGCAACGACCTGCGCGCGGCGCGCTTCGAGTCGTTTCGTGAATCTGCGCGCACGCTCGGCTTCGATTCCTATCGCGCGCTCTTCACGGAGATCACCGGCACGGATTACGAGCGGCTCGCCGCTGTGGCTAAGGCGTTTCTTGAGCGCACCGAAGACTCTTACATGGCTGCGCTCACGAGAGCGACGGCGCGTGACCTGGAAGGCGTCGAGCGCAGCCAGTTACAGCACGCCGATTTTCTCTTCTTCCAGCGTATGCCGCGCCTGGACAGGTTCTTTCCCGCGCGCGAGCTGCTTCGGACTTACGGGGCGGCGATGAAAGGGCTCGGCATAGAGATCGAACGGCAGCGGAACATACATATAGATGACGAGCAGCGCCCTTTGAAGAACGCGCGCGCGGCCTGCTTTCGCATCAGTGTGCCGGAAGATGTGCGACTGCTGCTTGCGCCCATCGGCGGCGTCTACGATTACACGACGCTCTTTCACGAGGCGGGCCACGCGCAGCATTTCGCCTGGGCCTCGCGCGACCTGGCCGCGCGTTATCCTGAGTTCATCTATGCGCCCGACAATGCGACCACGGAAGGATACGCTTTTCTCCTTAATCATCTCTTTCAAGATCCCCTGTGGCTGGTCGAGCACAGGAGCGGCATGAGTCCGGGCCAGGCGCGCGACATCGCACGCGACCTGGCTTTGCTTGCGACGCACACGGCCAGGCGCGCCTGCGCGAAGCTGAATTACGAGCTCGCGCTCTATGACAGCCCGCAGGTGCAGTCCGAGCAACTGGCCGCGACCTACGCGACCCTGCAATTGGAGGCGACGGGTTTTCGCCGCGACCCGGCCCTCTATCTTTGGGACGTGGATGATGGTTTCTACGCGGCTGCTTATCTGCGCGCGTGGGCTTTTGAAGCGGCCCTGCGCGAGCACCTGCGTACGCGCTGGGGGCGTCGCTGGTGGGCTTCGCGCAAGGCCGGAGACGAGTTGATCGATCTCTGGAATACTGCCTCGCGTTATACGGTCGAAGAGCTTGCGCGCCTGGTCGGCTTTGGCGAAATCAGCTTCGACTTTCTCGCCGACACTCTGACGGAAACGATGTGCGGGGAGTGAGGTGACAGAGAGAGTGCGACATGTGCGCGTGCGCCTGAAGGCGCGGCCAAGCCAGTACGAAATTATCATCGGCGAAGGAACGCTCCGAGCGTTGGGCGAAGTGGCGCGTCGCAGCCTGCCCTCCACGGCGAGACATCTCGCCATCATCTCTAACGAAAGGGTCTTCGGTCTCTACGGGCAGGCCGCCATAGGAAGCCTTCGCGCCGCCGGGTTCGCGCCTCAGTCGTGGTTGATGAATGAGGGCGAGCGCCATAAGAACCTGCGCTCGCTGGGACGTGCTCTTGAATTTCTCTCCGAGGCCGGACTTGAGAGAAGCGACGGCGTGGTCGCGCTCGGCGGCGGCGTAGTGGGCGACCTGGCGGGCCTGGCCTCCTCGCTCTACCTGCGCGGCCTGCCGTTCCTGCAAGTTCCGACGACGCTGCTCGCGCAGATAGATGCATCCGTGGGCGGCAAAACGGCTGTTAATCTCTCCGCCGGAAAAAACCTGGCCGGTACGTTTCAACAGCCGCGCGCCGTCATCATAGACACGCACACGCTTGAGACTTTGCCGCGTCGAGAGCTGGCCGCCGGATGGTGTGAAGCCGTCAAACAGGGCGCAGCCGGAAGCCGCCCGCTCTTCGATCAAACCTACCGCTTTCTACGCGAGCAGAGGGAAGAGACTCTGCCGCGCGCCTCTGCCGCCAGGAGGACTGCGGCGCAACTCGAAGGACTGATCGCCGCGCAGTGCGCCTTCAAAGCGCGGGTCGTGATGGGCGACGAGCGCGAGGAGATAGGGCGCACGGATCATCTCTCTCGCCGCATACTCAATTTCGGACATACGACCGCCCACGCTCTGGAAGCCGTCACGCGTTACAAGCGTTTTCGTCATGGCGAAGCGGTCGGCTACGGTATGCTCGTCGCCGGTCAAGTTTCCGTCGGGTTAGGCTTACTAGACCCTTCGGAGTTAGAATTGCTGCGCGACGCCATCGGCTTGTGCGGCCCTTTGCCGCGCGCCGATGATCTGGACGAGCAGGCGATACGAAGCGCCCTCGCCCATGATAAAAAGAGCACCGGCGGCCATGTGAAATGGGTTCTGCTTGAGCGCCTGGGACGCGCGCGCATCGTTGACGAAAGAGATATTGCGCCGCGACTCTTGCGTGCCTCGCTCCGCGCAGCTTTCAGCCGCCGGCTTTCTCGAACTTGAGACCAGGGAGCGAATCGAGTATGCACGCATCTCGCGCTGCGCAGGCAGCACATGGCAGAAGAGGCGAGCGCGGTGGGACGCGCCTCAGGTTTCTGATCGTCATCATCATCCTGGCCGCCATCGCCTACTGCGGCTACCAGTTTATCCCCTTCGCCTATCAAGCCTACCAGTTCAAAGATTACATGCAGCAGACCGTGGATAAGGCTGTCGGGCTCGGCCAGAACGTGGCCTGGGTCGAGATGCAATTGACGGAAGGCGGCAAGCAGTACGGCATGCCGCCCAACGCCGAAGTCAAAGCCGGGATGCGTGACGGGCGCATGGAGGCCAGAGTCAGATTCACACGCCCGGTCGCGCTCCCCTTCTATACTTACCAGTACGAGTTCGACAACACGGTCAAGAGCAGCGACCTCTTCGTGCCAAAGTAAAACCCCGCTTCACCGATCTTCGATTCGGCGAAACAGGGTCTTCGATGACGGCGCGCAGGCTTCGCCCCGGCTCTATCCGACGGCGAGCGAGCGAGTCGCGGCGCTCACGTTCTGCAACTGTACGAGCCCGGCTGATTCTCCCCCGAGCCAAGTCGTCGGGCACACTCCGCAGCGCGTGCATTCATTAACGGACGGACAAGGCGCTGTCGAGCGGGCGATGTGAGCCCGCTCGTGCTCCTTCTGCATAAAGTCGCGCGAGAGCCCGGCATCAATAATCTCCCAGGGCAGCACCTCTTCGTAGCTTCGTTCGCGGCTCGTATAGAAGGCCGCGTCAACGCCCGTCTCCCTGAACGCCGCGTGGAGGTCGCCGCCCATGCGGGCAGCAGCTTCGATGACGCGCGCCGTCCTTCGGTCGCCGTTTGAAAAGAAGGACTGCTCGTGAGCGATGCGCGCAGACATGGCCCGCACTTCGACGTTCGGAATGCGCGCCAGATTCTTCGATGCCCACTTCAGCCGCCGCTTCAATTCCCGTTCGTCACAGATAGCGTCCCACTGCAAAGGCGTATTCGGCTTGGGCACGAACCCGTTGAGCGAAGGGATAATCTTGCCCGCCCGCCCGAACCGCTTTCCCGCTTCGAGCATTCTGTCCTTGATGCGCTCGACGAGCGAGACCATCTCTTCCAGGTCTTCGTCGGTCTCCGTCGGCAGGCCCACCATCAGGTAAAGCTTGACGGTCAGCATCCCTCGATCAAAGACCGAGCCGCAGATGTCCACTATCTCATCGTTGGTCAGGTTCTTGTTGATGACCTTGCGCAGCCGGTCTGAGCCGGTCTCGGGCGCGACCGCTATCTGCTGGTCGCGCGACTCGACGAGCGCATCCAGCAACTCATCCGAAATCTGATCCAGACGAAGAGACGAGACGGAGATGCGATAATCCATCTCGCGCAAGCCCTTCAGAATCTCGCTGATCTCCGGGTGATCGCACACGGCTGTCGAGACCAGCCCGATCTTATCGGTCTTCGCGCGCCACTCCGCCGCTTTGGCCAGGATGTCGCGGGCAGGCACGACGCGCGGCGGCCAGTAGTTGAACCCTGCCCAGCAGAAGCGGCAGCCCTGCGAGCACCCGCGCGAAATCTCTATCAGAAAACGCTCGCCCATCTCAGCCGCAGGGGCCCAGATGCTAGTTGAGGGCGCGAACACATCCAGGCTCCTGAGTTGTTCGGCCACTGCGTCGTCACCGCGACGCATCGCGCGTCGCAGGCTTCCTTCTTTCGGATTGTCAGCCGAGACGGCACGCCCGACCCTCTGCGGCATACCGGCGGCAACCGCCCTGTAAGCCTCTATTGTCCCGTCAGCCTGATAAGTCACATCGTAGAGCGAGGGCACGTAGAAGCCGCGCCCCGTGCGGGCCAGCGCCAGCAGAATCTCCGCCTTCGATTCGTGCTCAAAGATGATATCAACGAGCTTGGGCCCAAGGATTTCGCCCTCGCCGACGGCCACTACGTCCGTGAAATCGGCAATCGGCTCGGGGTTGAGAAAAGAGGCCGCGCCGCCCATCACGACGAGCGGGTCATGATGTGTGCGGTCGCGCGCCCAGAGGGGGACGCCGCTCAAGCGCAACATCTGCGCCATGTGCAGGTAATCGGTCTCGAAGGAGATGGAGAAGGCCAGGCAATCGAAGTCGCGCACGGGCGTCTGCGATTCCAGCGACAGGAGCGGCGTCCTTGATTTCTCGTACTCGCGCAGCTCACGCTCGTCGGGCAGAAAGACGCGCTCGCAGGAGACCTCAGGAATCTTATTGAAAAGCTCGTACATGGACTGAAACCCGAGGTTAGCCATGCCGACGGCGTAGACGTTCGGATAACAGAGCGCGATGCGAAGCGCGGCCCCGCGCTTGAGCGTCCAGCCCTCTTCCCCGGCGAGCTTTTCTCTATAACTTTCGACGATTCGTTTCATAGGACGGAGATGTTAGATGCCGGATGCTGTATGTCAGTTGTTCACCTCTGACATCTAACATCCGGCATCCGGCATCTATTTTTACCTCTGTGCGTTTTCCAGGAAGGCTTTCAATTTTCTTGAGCGCGAGGGATGACGCAGTTTTCTGAGCGCCTTGGCTTCGATCTGGCGTATGCGTTCGCGCGTGACGGCGAAATGCTGGCCGACCTCTTCGAGCGTGTGTTCCGAGCCCGAAGTCCCGAGCCCGAAGCGCATCTTGATGACCTTCTCTTCACGCGGCGTCAGGGTCGCTAAAACTTCGTCCGTAATCGCGCGCAGGTTGGATGCGACGACGGCGTCCGCAGGGTTCATGATGGACTTGTCTTCGATGAAATCGCCTAGATGCGAATCGTCCTCTTCGCCGATGGGCGTTTCCAGAGAGATCGGCTCCTGCGCGATCTTGAGCACCTTGCGAACCTTCGAGACGGGAATGTCCATCTTCCGCGCAATCTCTTCGCTCGTCGGCTCTCTGCCAAGCTCCTGCACCAGAGAGCGGCTTGTGCGAATCAGCTTGTTGATGGTCTCGATCATGTGAACGGGAATGCGTATGGTGCGCGCCTGATCGGCAATGGCTCGCGTGATGGCCTGGCGTATCCACCACGTCGCATAGGTCGAGAACTTGTAGCCGCGCCGCCACTCGAACTTGTCCACGGCCTTCATCAAGCCGATGTTGCCCTCTTGAATGAGGTCCAGGAACTGAAGGCCGCGATTGGTGTATTTCTTGGCGATGGAGACGACCAGGCGCAGGTTGGCTTCGACCAGCTCACGCTTGGCCTGGCCCGTCTGCTGCTCGCCGATGATGATCGCCTGAAGCGACCGTTTGATCTCGACGGGCGCGACATTATACTCGGCCTCGATCTGTTGAAGCTTCTTCCTGGCTGCCCCCAGACGGCGCTTATACTCCTTCTCGTCCTCGGGCCTGATCTTCTTCTTATTGAGCTTTTCGGTGAAATTGTCTATCTCGCGCTCGGCGGCGCGAATCTCTTTCTGGACGCTGCGAATCGAGTTGATGAGACGCTGGCGCGCGCGCTCGGTCAGGTTGAGTCGCCCGATCTCCTGCGCGATCTCAAGACGCATGCGCGCGACCTTGCGCCGCAGCCTGAGCAGCTTCTTGCTCTTTTTGCCGCGCAGCATCTTCTGCTCGGCGCGCAAGCGTTCCCACTCTTTGAGCCCCGTGCGATAAACCCTTCTGATGTTCTGAATGCCTTCGATAGTCCACTTGAGATATTCGTCGGCCTTATCCTCGTCACCTGTGAGCTCGGCCTGCTCCGAGAAGGTCACGATCTCGCGTATGTTGGCCGTCCCGGCTTCCAGCTCGTCGCCGATGCGAAGCAGCTCTTCGACGGCGATGGGCGAGCGTGCGATTGATTTGCGCGTCTTGATCTGGCCGCGCTCGATGCGTTTGGCGATGGCGACTTCGCCTTCGCGCGTCAGGAGCGGCACGACCCCCATCTCCCGCAGATAAAGCCTGACCGGATCATTCGTCTTCTCAATCGTGCCCGCAGATAAATCGAGCTCGATATCTTCGTCAATGGTGTCGTCTTCGTCTTCGTCGGCGGTGGCGATGGCTGCGACCTGCTCGATGAGTCGTTCGTCGGAATCGGCGACGGGGATGTTCGAGCCTTCGAGCTTCTGTAGCACATCCTCTATGTCGTCGGGCGAGACGACGGTTTCCGGCAGCTCGCGGTTGAGGTCGTCGAAGGTCAGATACTTCTTATCACCGCCCAATTCCAGCAGCCGCTGCATGACATCATCACGATCTTTTTCTTCGATGCTCAAAGTCCACCCCAACGAAATTTGAATGACAGGCTTTCGCTTTTAGATTGGCAATTCGGCACTCTTGAATCTGATCGGCTCAGATTTGAAATCGCAAACGGTATGGAGCAATTCTTAACATTCTCTTCAATCTACAATCCAAGCTGGCCGTGCGCCGCCTCGGCGCGAGGTAAGAGCGCGCTGCGGCGGCGCGACAATTCGAGTCTTTCCATGACGAGGCGATTGCTGCGCTCGGTATCGCCGGCGTTCTCCGCTTCGGCAATCTCCGTGCCGAGCTCGCTGATCTGCCGGTCAACGGCCATCAGGCGAAGCGCCATGAGGCAGCTTTCGGCAATCGCCTGCACGTCGTCCATCGCTTCATCATTATCGCGCTGCGGCTCGCTCCACCAGAGCAGCGCCGCGAATTTCGTCAATTCCTCATCACCTTCGAGCGCGGCATTGAGCCTGTCGAAGTTGATCTCACCGCCCTCGTGTTCGAGTTCTATGAGAGTGCGAAAGATCAGAGCGGTCGGCAAAACTTCGTACATCTCGGCCTCGAGCTGCGGCAAAATGATGCGGCGCAAATCCTCATCATGGATGAGAAGCTCAAGCAATTTTTGCTCGGCGACGGTCGGCTTTGCGCCTGCGGCTCGGGTGATGTGCTGCTTGATCGCAGAAGAGTCGGCGTTTGAGCCCGCCTTGACCATCTGCCATAGCTCCCTGCGCAGCGTGGCCTCCTCGATGCGCAGGGCATTCATGGCGATGTCGAAATACTCGCGCCTCTCTATGCCGTTCGGGACGGCGCGCACGTAGGGGAGCACTTCCTCAAACGCTTCGGCCTTGTCCTTGGGGCGCTGAAGATTACGCTGCTCGACTGCTTGATCTATGACAAATTGTATCCAGGAAGGTGCCGCACCGCGTTGCCTGTTGTACTCCTCGACCCCATGTGTCCTCACAAACTCATCCGGGTCAGCGCCCGCCGGAAGAGTTAAAACCTTCACATTGAACCCCGAGGCCAGGAGGGTCTGTAGCTGTACGTCAACTGCGCGTTTGGCTGCCTTCTTCCCAGCTCGATCACCATCATAGTTGACAACAACCTTACGGGCAAATCTTCCAAGCAACTCAAACTGCTCGCGCGTCAGGGCCGTCCCCAGGCTCGCCACTATATTGCGCACACCGAATTGGTAAGGGATGATTAAATCCAGGTAGCCCTCAACCAGAATGACAAAACCTTTGCGCCGGATTTCATCCCTGGTCTGGTGCAAGCCGTAGAGGTGGCGGCCCTTGGTATAGGCCGCCGTCTCGGGCGAGTTCAGATATTTCGGCTCGCCGTCGGCGGACAATGTTCTTCCGCCGAAAGCGACGGCGCGACCCTGCGCATCGAGCACGGGAAAGATGACGCGCCCGCGAAAGCGATCGTAGAACCCGCCCGTATCCTTACGCACGACTAAACCGCTGCGCTCGATCTGCGTGCCGGTCGCTCCGCGCTCCTTCAAATGTGCAGAGAGCGCGTCCCAGCGGTCGGGCGCGTAGCCCAGGCGAAAAACCCTGCGCGTCTCGTCCGTAATCCCACGGCCCGCCAGGTAGTCGCGCGCCGCGCGCGCCTCCGCGCCCGCTTGTTCCAGTTGCGCCTCCCACCATTCAAGCGCCCAGGAGTTCAGCTCTATGATCTCGTCCGCATCACGCCGCCGCGACTCAAAACGCTTATCCTCTTCCATCACGGGCAGCGGCACATGCGCCTTCTCGGCCACTATCCTGACCGCTTCGGGAAACGTCACACGCTCGATCTCCATCACGAAAGTGAAGACCGACCCGCCCTTCCCGCATCCGAAACAGTAGAAGATATCCTTCGCCGGATTGACGGAGAAGGACGGCGTCTTCTCCTGATGAAAAGGGCAGCAAGCCATCCAGTTCGCGCCCTTCTTCTTCAAGGCCACGTAGTCCTGTATGAGGCGCACGATGTCGGCCTGGCGTCGAAGGTCGTCAATGAATGTTTGCGGAAAGCGCATGGTTGAAAATGGTGATGGCGAACGTGCCCGGCCTCTCGCCCCGGCTTTTCTCTCTACTGTGCGCAAAGAGCTTACTTGAACGGGTCGGTGGTCACCGCCCATCCTGTCACGAGTCTCTCATATTCCGGGTTCGCGCAGTCATCCGTCTCCTGGTACTTAACGCAGGGGCTCTTTCTGATGGTGCGTACGACGACGCCGCCCGAAGCGTGCAGCCCGACGCTCCTGACCTCGACCGATTCGCCGAAGCCGCCAAAGCCACGCGTGCCGATCAGACGAAATATCATCCCGGATTTGACGCCCTCGGCGCTGCCGACGTTGAGAGAGACGGGAATGATCAGCTCATCCCACCATTCGTTTTCCCTGTTCACCCTTCTGTGGCCCGTGCCGACTTTAACGATCTTCGCATCTATAGGCTTCTTGAGGTAGCGTTCATAACCCGGCGGCACGATTGTTTGACCTTCTCCGCCAGCGCTCTCACTCTCCAGCTTGGAAAAGAACTCTACCGATTCCCCGTACATAAATCCGTCCCGCACCCATGCGTTATATTTACCCAGGCCCACGATATAGTCACCGAAGTCCGCCATCTCGGTTTCGGGGATAAGGTGATGGCTACCGCGCCAGACGACCGGGATATATTTGCTCGCCGTCGCCTGTCCATGAGCCGCGTGCGTGTGCGTCGAGCGCGCGCCGTGTTCCGGCAAGAGCTGTACGAGCGTCGGCGTGACGATCACTTTCCCGTAACTGAGGCCCATGAGCCTGGCCTGGCATTTATCCACCTGCGCCAGCACGAACCCTTTCTCGCGCGAGAAGCGCAGGTAGCTCCCATGCGTATCGCTGCCGATAAAATAGTCTCCGGCCCATTCATTCGAGACAGCTCTGTTCTCATCCTCGATAGCCTTCCAGAGCGAGCGGGCGGCGGCCAGCTCCTCTTTAGAAACTGTTTCACCGTCAACCCACCAGGCCTCTGTGACTCCGTTCTCCCACCGTTCGGGCTCGATGTTTTGCGCCGGGGTCGAAGGTGCAAAGGCTGTGAAGCAGAGCAGGCCCAACAGGGCCGGAAGCATTAAGCGCGATGTCATACTCTTTAAAGCTTGCATCTTCGATCAACTCCTCAACGGTGCGGCGATAAGTCTTCGCCTAGCTATCGAACGAACGGGATAGAGCGCGCAGCAATCCCGCACCGTCACCGCTCCATGCGCTGCCGTGCATACAGGCAAGCGTCACCGGATCGGTAGAGGCCAGGCGCTCAAGCAGCGCTACGGCGTTCTTAGTGTGCGAGAAGTAGTCCAGCTCCGCGCGAAAGGCTTCGCTCGGGCCGAGGATGTCGGATTCGGTGATGGGCGTCTCGCCCGCGCCGGGCTGCGTGAAGAGGTCACCGCAGAAGAGCGTGCTCGTCCGTGTCTCCGACAGGTAACCGCACTCCCAGGCGTGCGGCAGATGCGGAGCGTCGAACCAACGGACGCTATGTTTGCCGAGCGAGAGCGTCTCGCCATCGGCGAGAGCGCGCGGAGGACGATCAGCCAGGTCTTCGATTGAGACCATCGCCGCCACCTTCCCGCATACGGGCACGGCGCGGGGCGCGACCGCGAGCCAATCGTTGAGCGACCCGCACTCGTCCGCTTCGACGTGCGAGAATGCGACATAGCGCAACTGCTCTACGCCGATCACGCTCGCCAGGGCTTCGCGTACGAGCGGGAATAACTTGCGCGGGCCGGTATGAAACAGCAGCGGCTCATCGTCCGCAATCAGATACTGGTTGAAAGAGAAGCCACCCGGCACGTCCTGCGGCGAGAGCGGCGTGTTGATGCGATAGATGCCCTCGGCAATCTCATGGACGTTCGTCCCCGATTGTGTGTTCGTGATAGTCATGACGTCACTCCTGAGTATTAAGAGTCTCTAACAAAACCCAAAGCAGCAAGAGATGCGAAGCGAAATTAACAGGATGGACAGGATAAAGAAAAGCTAAAGACCAATTCACGTAGCGATGCTTTTGTCCTTCATAATGTTTCTAGTTTTATCCTGCCTCTCTTGTCCATCCCTGTTAATTTCTTTCCCGGGCCTTAACCCCGGAAATCCTCATTGCCGCAGCTCGACCAGGGTCGCGCCCGCGCCGCCCTGATCGGGAGGGGCCTGCATGAAGCGCGCGACGTGCGGATGATCGTTGAGGAGCCTGGCGATGGCGCGACGCAGAGCGCCCGTGCCGTGGCCGTGTATGATGCGCACCTGGCCGAGGCTGCTGAGAAAGGCTTCGTCCAAAAACTTGTCCGTTTCGTCCACGGCTTCGTCCGTTGTCCGACCGATGACGTTCAGCTCCGAACGGGCTTCCGGCTCGTGCGTGCTCAAGCGCACCTCCGTGCCGCGCGAGACGCGCAGGCGGGCCCCGCGTCCTGTCTCGGGCGCGGGCTCGCTTGCCGCTACCAGCTCAAGGTTCGAGACCTTCTCTCTAAATCGCAGAGACTTGACGCGCACCTCCGCGTCATCACCGTTGAGCTTATCCACGACGCCGACCGAGCCGAAGGAGAGCAGCCGTACGCTGTCGCCTACTTTTATCGCGCGTGATGGAGCGGCGGGCGTCGTCGCCCTCGCGCCGCTCTCACCGGCAGTCGTATCGAAATCTACGACCCGGCCATCGCGCACGACACGAACAGGACGCTCGCGCGCAGGCCCGCTTGCCGAAGCAGAGGCGGCGCTGGCCTTGCTCCTGGCTTCGCGCTTGAGCTCGGCGGCTCGCCGCGCGGCCTCACGCTCCACCTTTGCGCGTTCCGCGCGGTCTTCGATCTTAGCGACAAGCTCGCGCGAGCGCCGCTCAAACTCTTCAATGGCCGTCAAAAGCTGGCGCTCGAAAGCTGCCTCATGCTCGCGCTCGCGCCGCGCCGCTTCAACGTCGAGCGAAGCATATTTTTCGGCGACAGCCGAGCGCTCCTCTTCCAGGGCACGTCGCAAGGCTTCGGCCTCTTCCGCCTCGCGCTTGATGCGTCGCAGGTAATCCGCCGCCTCGCGCGCTGAAATATCAACGTGCTCGGAAGCCGTCCGCACGATCTCTTCAGGGAAACCGAAGCGGCGCGCGATCTCCAACCCGGAAGACGACCCGGCGATGCCGACGAGCAGGCGATAGGTCGGCTGTAAGCTCCGCTCGTCAAACTCGACGCTCGCGTTAATGACAGCATCTTCGCTGGCCGCGTACATCTTCAATCCGCTGTAGTGTGTGGTGGCCAGCACATGCGCGCCGCACGCGCGACGGAAGTGATCTACCACGGCGACGCCCAGCGCAGAGCCCTCTTCGGGGTCAGTCCCCGTGCCCACTTCGTCCAGGAGGACGAGCGCGGGCGCTTCGCACAGCTCGATCATGCGGCTGATGTTGGCGACGTGCGACGTGAAGGTCGAGAGATTGGCGGCGAGTGATTGGTGATCGCCGATGTCTGCGAGCACGGACGCGTAAAAGGGGATGCGAGCTGAGCGCGCGGGAACCGGCAGCCCTGAGAGCGCCATCAGCGCGACGAGCCCGGTCGTCTTGAGCGCGACGGTTTTGCCTCCGGCGTTCGCGCCCGAGATGACCATCACCGGATGCTCCGCGTCGAGCGCAAAGGAAACGGGAACGACCGTGCCGCCCGTCGCGCGCAGGTTCTCTATGAGCAGCGGATGGCGTGCTTCGTTCAGCTCAAGCCTGCGGCTCTCGTCGATCTCCGGAACGATGCAATCGAAGCGGGAGAGAAAAGCGGCCTTTGCGCCCACGAAGTCGAGCTCGGCGACGGCGCGCGATGCCAGCTCAAGCGCGGGCCGCTCGCGCCGCAGCTCTTCCGTCAGCGTCGAGAGGATGCGACTGATCTCGCGCTCTTCCGTCTCGCGTAGCGCCTGCAACTCGTTGTTGGAGTCTATGGTTTCCAGCGGTTCGACGAAGACGGTCGCGCCCGAGGAGGAGAAGCCGTGCGCGACGCCCTGTACGCGACCGCGATGATCTGACTTGACGGGAATCACAAAGCGGTCGTTTCTGACCGTCACCAGCTCGTCCTGAATCGCCGCCTCGCTGCGGCGCATCAAGCCTTCCAGGGAGCGCGTGATCGAAGAGCGCAGTCGAGTGATGTCGTGACGTATGCGCGCCAGCTCCGGGCTCGCGCGATCATCGAGTTCGCCGCTCGGCAGGATTTTCGACGAGACGCGAGCAGCCAGGCTGTGCAACTCGCGCGGCAGAGCTTCGACCGCTTCCCACAGCACGGGCGCTCGCTCTTTTTCGGCGAGAATCGCCGCGCGTGCGCCCAGCGACTGCTCACACAGCCGCGCCAGCTCAAGGATAGCGAGCGGCTCAAGGCTCGCACCCTCAATGCCCAATCGCGCGAGCGCTTCCGTGGGGTCTGCCATCTCGCCGAATGACCACGATGCGCCGCGCTGCCGCAGCTCGACGCACTCCTGGACGGCACGCAAAGCGCGACGCAGTGTGGCCAAGTCCTCTATGGGCGCGAGCGCCTCTATGCGCGCCCTCCCCATGGGCGTCTGCGCGCCGCGCCGTACGAGCGAGCGCAACTCATCGTATTCGAGCGTCGTGAACGCTTGATTATTCATCTTGATTGAAAACCGGGAAGAGTTCCTCCGACGCCTATCTTAACACCCGCGACTTTTGAGCGGAAACAGTCGGCGTGCGCGGCGGCCGTCGGAAGGGAAGTGACGGGGAGGTTCTTCAGTTCGTTCTGGCGATCAGGGCGGCGAAGATGTCGAGGACGAATTTGCTATAGCCGCGTTGCATGTCCAGGCGTCTGAGGTCGTCCCACTCGTCGTCCTTGTCCGCCTCGCGTATCTGCCTGTACCTCTTCTCGGCTTCCTGCTGCTGCTGCGGTTGGCCCATGCGATAGAGAATGGCAGCCGTATCGGCGTTGTATCTGAGGTCGCGCGTTTTGTTGAGCTGCGCGGCGAGCTGTATGGTCTTGAGCGCTTCGTCGAGCGAGTTGCGCGCGAGAAGTATGAGAGCCTTGGTGTCGAGAAAAGCGGGCTCATCCGCTTTGAGCTTGAGGGCCTTTTCGATTTCGCCGAGCGCTTCGTCCAGCTTGTTTTCGCGGCGCAGCAGGACTCTGGCGAGATCATGATGCGCTTGGGCGTTTCGCGGCGCAAGCTTGACGGCCGCGCGCAGCGTGGCCTCTGCCGCATCGTCGTGCTCCTTCATACCGTAGAGCGACGCGAGCTGAATCATAGTATCTACGTCTTCGGGTTTCAGGCGCAGCGCCGTGTCGTATTCCGCGCTCGCTTCGTCGTAGCGCTTCTGTTCTTTATAGACGGCGGCGAGCCTGAGATGTGCATCTCTATCGTCGGGCGTTTCCTTCAATAACGCGCGCAGCTCGACTTCCGCCTCGTCATACTTTTTGGCGCGCATGAGAGCCGCCGCTCGCTTGGCCCTCTCCTCCACGGAATCGGCATCGCTCGCCGCGACCGGACGCTTCAACTCGACCGTGACGGGCTGGGCCCAGCTGGAGGAAACCTTCACGTCCCTGCGCCAGAGACGATAACCGCTGGCGAGCACGCGCACGTCGCGCAGGCCCACGGGAGCCTGCACCGTGAACTCCTTATTTGCGCCGACCGTTCCGGCCTTCAAGTCGTCAACGTAGACCTCGCTGCCCGCCGGAGCATTCAGGCGCAGCGTGCCCGTCGCAAAGCTCGCCGCCAGAGGGTCTTTGCCGACGGGCGGCTGCAACATGCCCGGCGGAGTGCCGCTCTCAGCCTGCTCCGGGCCAGCATAATGACGATAGAGAGAGAGGGCCAGGTATGCGACGCCGCCAACGATGGCGACCAGCAGCAGGCAGACCACCGCGAGACGGGCCCAGCGCGGCAGCCCTCTTTGTTTCGCCGGGACGGCGACAACCCTGGGCGGCGCAGCCCTGGACGGCTCAGCCCTGGACGGCTCGGCCATTGATGGCTGCTCCGTCGCGGATTGCTCCGTGCGGGCCTGTTCGCGCCAGCTCTTTTGAGCGCGCGCCGCGCCGGGAACGAGCGTCAACTCAACATCTGCCTCCGCCGGGGCATCGGGTTGAGTTTGCATGCCCCATGACTGGGAGGAGTCTGAAGCTTGATAGCCGACGATGCTGCGCTGCATAGACTCTTCGGTCGTACGCTGCGCGTCGGAGATGACGACGCGCGTGTCCTCTGCGGCGGCGATGCGCGCTTCTTCGAGAACGCGTGGCTCTTCGACAATGTGCGCCTCATCAACAATGCGTGCCTCCTGGACGATGCGCGCCTCTTCAGCCGTTGGCGTTGGCTCAGGCTGAGGGATTGCCTGCGCTGCTTTTTCAGCTTCTTGCGCTTGAGCGTAGAGACGCGCCTCTTCGGTCTGTCTTGCTGCCTCTGCTGCCCGTCGCGCCGCCTCTTCGGCACGCCGAGCCTCTTCGGCGGCCATCGCCTCTTTGGTCGTGGGCGGGCGCGGTGTGTCCTTGTTGGCTTCCAACTCGCCCGTGATCATCTCCTGCGTCTGTCGAAAGCCGTCGTGCGTCGAGCGGGCCGTGAGCAGGTAGCTTTCGTTGTAGGCGCGGCGCAACTCCGTAGCAAACTCCGCGGCGGTCTGCGGGCGGTCGTCGCGGTCTTTCTCCAGCGCGCGAAGGATGACGCGGCTGACTCCTTCGGGCACGTCCGGCGCAAAGTCCGTCAGGGGCGGCGGCACTGCTTCCAGATGCTGGCGGCGCATCTCGGAAGTCGTGCGCCCGACAAAGGGCGTGCGGCCAGCGAGCAGCTCGTAGAGCGTGCAGCCGAGCGCGTAGATGTCCGTGCGCCCGTCCAGGCCGCGTATGCCTGAGCCTTCGCCGAACCACTGCTCGGGCGACATGTAGAAGGGCGTCCCGATGGGCGCACCGAACTGCGTCAGTTGCATGGAGGCATCGCCGCCCTGCTGGCTCCCTTTCAGTTTGACGATGCCGAAGTCCGCGATCTTGATCGTGCGAAGGATGTGGCCGCTGACGGTCTCTTCCTGTGCGCGCAGGATGTTATCGGGCTTGAGGTCGCGGTGAATGATGCCACGGTCGTGTGCGGCGGTAAGCGCATCGCAGACGGCCTTGGCCACTTCCATCACCTCTTCGAGCGTGAGACGCCCTCGCAGGCGCAGGTCTTCGCGCAGGCTGTGGCCCTCGACCATCTCCATCACCATGTAGGTCAGGCCCGGCACGGAGCGGTCAAGGTCATAGACCGTGACGGTGTGTTGATGACGCAGCTTTCTGAGCGCGCGCGCTTCGCGCAGGAAGCGCTCGGAGAGCTTGGTGTCGCCGGGTGGGCCCAGCATGACTTTGATGGCAACGTCGTCCAGATCACGATGACGCGCGCGATAAACCGCACCCATCGCGCCTTTGCCAATGAGACGCGTGAGGGTGTATTTTGCGCCGAGAGCTTCCTGTAATTTAGTCGCAAGCGTGTCTTCAACGAGCGGCTGCGCGTCGTTGGGGCAGCTCCTCTGCCCGTCGTCGGTCAGGATGTGACAGGTCTCACAGCGCTTCATAGTAGGTCCGGCAGGACACGTTCGGCGGAAAGATTGGACAGAGCGGTTCTAACATGATGACAGGGGCGTGTCAACGCTACGGGAAATAATGCTCGGCGGCGCGCACTAAATCTAAAACAGACCTCAAGGGCGTATATTGAGAGTTCTTAAACAATCCCCTTGGGCCGGGATATTCAAGACGGAATCAAACAGGGATGGACAGGATAGTCAGGATGAAAAGAATCAAGATCACCATAGTGCCTTGTGTTTTATTTATCCTGTTCATCCTGTCCATCCCTGTTAATTCATCGAAAGGCTTCTCAACGATGTCCATACGCCGCCAGGGGCGCGTGAGAGCGCCGGAACTCGCGGGCGCGCGCGGTTGGCTTAACACCGAGCGTCCTCTCTCGCTCGCCGCGCTCAAAGGCAAGGTCGTCTTGCTGGACTTCTGGACCTACGGGTGCATCAACTGCATTCATATCATCCCGGACTTGAAGAAGCTCGAACAGAAGTACGCCAACCAGCTCGTCGTCATCGGCGTGCATTCCGCCAAGTTCGATAACGAAAAAGAGACGGATAACATACGCCGCATTATCCTGCGCTACGAGTTGGAGCATCCGGTCGTCAACGATGCCGATTTCAAAATCTGGCAAGCTTACGCCGTGCGCGGTTGGCCCACGCAGGTCTTGATTGACCCGGCGGGCTACGTGGTGGGCCAGATTTCCGGCGAAGGGAACTACGAAGCGATTGACCGCGCCATCTCGCAGGTCATAGAGGATGCGCGCAGTCGCGGCGAGCTGAACGAGCAGCCCTTGAAGCTCGCGCTCGAACGGGCCAGGGTCGCAGACCTTCCGCTGGCCTTTCCCGGCAAAGTCCTGGCAGACGCCAAATCCGACCGCCTCTTCATCGCCGACTCGAACCACAATCGCATCGTCGTCACACGCCTGGACGGCACGCTCACGGAAACAATCGGCACGGGGGAGCGCGGCGCTCTGGATGGGCCAACAGGGCGCGCAAGCTTCTCGCGCCCGCAGGGCATGGCGCTCTCGGGCGACTGGCTCTACGTGGCGGATACCGAGAATCATCTGATTCGCCGCATCAATTTGAGGGCGCGCATTGTAGAGACCGTCGCGGGCACGGGCCGGCAATCGCAGGGCGAGAGCGCGGGCGGCGCGGCGCGCAACACTGCTTTGAACTCGCCCTGGGACTTGCAGCTCGTCGGGCGCACGCTCTACATCGCCATGGCCGGGCCACATCAAATCTGGAAGCTGGACACGGATGCGCAGCAGGTCTCGACCTTCGCCGGTTCTGGACGCGAGGCGCGCAAGGATGGGCCACTCGATGAGGCTGCCTTCGCGCAGCCTTCAGGGCTCGCAAGCGACGGGAGAACTTTATACGTCGCCGATAGCGAAGCCAACATCATTCGCGCCATTGATCTGACAAGCTCGAACACGGGCGTACGCACGCTCGCGGGCGGCGACCTCTTCGAGTTCGGCGACGTGGACGGGCGCGGCGACGACGTGCGCTTGCAGCACCCCTTGGGACTTTCGGCTTCAGACGGCAAGCTCTTCATCGCCGACACCTACAATCACAAGATCAAACAGCTCGACACGGCTTCGGGGAGCGTCAAGACGTTTATAGGCACTGGCAAGCCGGGACAGGCCGAGGGCCCATCGGCCTCCTTCTACGAGCCCGGCGGGCTCAGCATCGCCGCAGGCAAGCTCTACGTTGCAGACACGAACAACCATGCCGTGCGCGTCGTTGACCTGAAGACGCGGCAGTCTGCGACGCTCGTCATCAAAGGCTTGCAGCCGCCCGCGACCGCAACGGCGGCGGCGCTCGCGGAATCGAGTACGGACGCCTCCGCGCAGCCGAACGCCGAAGAGATCAAGCTTGAGCGGCAGCGCATCGGCGTCATGAATACAAACGCGCTCGTGCTCGACGTGGCGCTGCCCGCCGGTTATCACCTCAATCCGTCCGCCCCGCAGCGCTACCGCGTGACGGTCTTGAGCGGCGCGGAGCACCTGGCGCTCGCGGGCGCGTCGCCCGCAATCAACACGCGCACGGCCAAAGATTTGCAACTGCCTCTGCGGATTCCGCTGCGTGCGCTTTCGACCGGCGCGGCAGAGTTGCGCGCACAACTGACACTCTTCTATTGCCGCGAGGACAACACGGGGACATGCCAGATCAAAACGCTCATCTGGCGCGCGCCCGTAGAGGTCACCTCAGACCGCGAAGCGCCGCGAGAGATCAAGGCGCAAGCCAAAGTCCAGTAAACAGTGTGCGGCGGAAATCGGTAAGTGCAAAGCGCAAGTAAAGCTGAGCGGTCTTCCGATGCCGCTCAACGCTTTCGTCTCGTCGCGCCGTGCTTCCTGATTTTCGCTGCTTTCTGCTTTTCGTTCTCTCAGTGTAGAATCAATCTCAACAAAATTGCTTCGAGCAGAGACGGTCGGGTAAGGTTTTTCCGTGATCGAATCGGATAAGAGAGTGTATACCGGACGCCCGAGCGTGTGTCGCAATTGTGGCGCGCTGGTCGGCGCAGGCGAGCAGGAGTGCGCGCAGTGCGGCGCTAATGTAGCCGCTTCCGCCGCCGCGCAGGATGAAGCGCAACAGCGCCTGCATCATGACCGTGACGCGATGCGCTTTGCGCGAGCCATCCTGACGCGCCCCGCAACCTTCACCTTCGCCTTCATCATCGCCAACGTCTTCGTCTTTCTCCTGACAGTCCTGGCGGCGGGCGGCTCTGTCGGCGAGGCCGGATTCACTCCCGTCCTGATCGCCTACGGGGCGAAGCTCAACTCTTACATCAACGCGGGCCAATGGTGGCGCTTTGTGACGCCCATCTTCCTGCACGGCAGCATCGCTCACCTGCTGATGAACATGTACGGCCTCTGGATTCTGGGGCCATACGTCGAACGGCTTTACGGCTCGGCGAAGTTCGTCGTCTTCTGGGTCTTGTCCGGCATCGCCGGGGTCGTTGCGAGTTACCTGACGGTACGTCCAGAGACGCATGCCGGTGGGCCCGTGGGCCGGTTTCTCTTCAAGGCCGAAGACCTGGCCTCCGTCGGGGCTTCGGGCGCGCTCTTCGGGCTGATCGGCGTGCTCTTCGTCTTCGGCATCAAGTTTCGTCACGAATTGCCCGAAGGCTTTAAGCGTGCCTTCGGCACAGGCATGCTGCCGACCATCCTGCTCAACGTCTTCATCGGCTACGTCTTCCCTTTCATAGATAACGCGGCGCACATGGGGGGGCTCATGGCGGGCGCTGTGCTGGCGCTCTTTGTCGGCTACAAGCGGCCACACGAACCCGCGGGCGTCGCCATCTTCTGGCACATCCTGCAAGTCGGAGCGCTGGCCCTGGTCCTCTTCAGCTTCTTTATGGTGTGGCGCACCTATACCGGGCCGCCGATAAATTTCAACAACGTCTCCGTGCCGCAGTTGATGCCCGACGCCAAAGCTTCCGCTTTCGGCTCCAACCTCAATGCGATTAACGAAGCGCAGACGGCTTTCGTCAAGGCTATGAATCAGGGCGACGCGAGCGACCTTGATCGCGCCGCAGAGGGCCTGGACGCCGCGCCGCGCCTGGACGACGCAACCGATGCTCTGCGAAACGAGTTGAAATCTCTGCTGGCGAGGGCCAAAGAGTTCACGAACGCAGCGCCACAGCAGCCGTCGCGCCCGTCCCGTCAACAACAGCGCGCTCGCGAGGACGAGCGGAAAAAGCTCTTCGCGGATTTCGTCGCGTGGAATAAAAAATATCAGGAGTGGGCCGAGGCCGACAGCCGCAAGTACGGCGTCAAGCTCAAAGAGCCCGGCCCCGTCAACGACAATTCATCGAGCGGCAAATAGCTCAGCTCTCAAAAAAAGTCATACAGGAGATAAGCGAGATGGAGATTAAAAAAGTAGGCGTGCTCGGCTGTGGTCTGATGGGCTCGGGCATCGCACAGACCGCCGCCAGCGCGGGATTCCAGACCGTCGTTCGTGAAGTATCCGACGACCTCATCGAGAAGGGCTTTGCGAGCATCGAGAAATCTCTCGCCAGGTTTGCCGAGAAGGGCACGATCACGAGCGAGCAGCAGCGTGAGATTCGCGGTCGCCTCACGGGCACGACCTCCTTCACAGACCTGGCCGATTGCGACATCATCATCGAAGCGATCATCGAAAACCTGGACGCCAAGCGCGACACCTACCGGCAACTCGACGAAGTCTGCAAGCCGGAGACGATCTTCGCCTCCAACACCTCTTCGATCTCGATCACGGAGATGATGACGGCGACCTCGTCTTCACGCCAGCAGCGCTTCGTCGGCATGCACTTCTTCAATCCCGTGCCGATCATGAAGCTGGTCGAAATCGTGCGCACCATCCTGACGGACGAAGCTGTCTATGAGGAGGCCGTCGCCTTCGGCGAGCGGCTCGGCAAAGTGACGGTCAGGGCCAGCGACAAGACGGGCTTCATCGTCAACCGCCTGCTCGTCCCCTACATGCTCGACGCCATACGCGCGCTCGAAGAGGGCGTCGGCTCAATCGTTGACATTGATAACGCGATGAAGCTCGGCTGCGGCTACCCCATGGGCCCATTCACGCTCGGCGATTTCGTTGGTCTGGACACGACCTACTACATCGCCGAGATTATGTTCAACGAGTTCCGCGAGAAGCGGTTCGCGCCGCCGCCGCTACTCAAACGCATGGTGCTCGCCGGTCTCTATGGCCGCAAAACCGGGCGCGGATTCTACGACTACACCACAGACCCCAAGAATCCAACGCCCATGAATCTGGTTTGAAAACAGTGACGAGGGAGAAGTGACGAGTTTAAAGCTAAAGCTTTGCTCTTGCCTGTCACTTGTCCCTCGCCACTCGTCACTGCCTTCTTATGGTTGATTTTGAGTTGAGGGATGCGTGGGCGGTCGTGCGTCTGAACCGGCCCGAGAAGATGAATGCGCTGTCGCGTGGGATGCTCGACGGGCTGGAGGAAGCGTTCGCGCGGGTCGAGCTTGAGGGGGAGGTGCGCGCCGTTATTCTGACGGGGGCGGGTGATCGTGCGTTCTGCTCGGGGACGGACATAGGGGAGCTAGCCGCGCTCGACGAGTTTGGAGCCTGGGAGGCGGCGCGACGCGGGCAGGCCGTGTGCGAGCGGATCGAGCGTTGCCCTGTGCCGGTGATCGCCGCCGTCAACGGCCTGGCCGCCGGCGGCGGCTGCGAGCTGGCGCTCGCCTCTCACTTACGCATCGCTTCCAGCCTGGCGCAGTTCAGTCTGCCGGAAACAAGGCTCGGCGTGATTCCGGCCTACGGCGGCACGCAGCGTCTCGGGCGCATCGTCGGCGAGGGCCGCGCGATGGAGATGATGCTGACCGGCGCTCCCGTGCCTGCGCAGGAGGCGCAACGCACCGGGCTCGTCAATCAAGTCACGACACCCGAGCGCCTGATGATAGATGCCGAAGCGCTCGCCGCACGCATCGCGGGTCTCGCTCCACTGGCGATTCGCGCTTGCCTCGAAGCCGTGACGCGCGGCGTTCGCCTGCCGCTGGCGGAGGGGCTGGCCCTTGAAGCCGAACTCTTCAGCAGCCTCTTTTCTACGGAGGATATGCGCGAGGGCACGCGCGCCTTTCTGGAAAAACGCGAGCCCGTCTTCAAAGGACGGTAATCAATTCGCGCGGGCGTCGAAGCGTGCTAGAATACGGCTCAAGGAGGTAACAACCATGAGCGATGAACTCACACAGAATTTGCCGCCCTCACAAGACGGCACGCTCGCTCAGATTCTCACAATAGTTCAGAATCTCAGCACCCGATTAGAAAGCCTGGAAGGTAGATTTGAGAGCCTCGAACAAAGGTTCCTAAGTCTCGAACAGAAGGTCGAAGAGCGGTTCTACGACACGCGCCCGATCTGGGAGAAGGTGCAGACAGACATCGCACAATTGCGAGAAAGTCAAGACTCTTTAGCCAGAGAGATAAATACTCACTGGCGCGATATGAATCGCAAGCTCAGCATCTTCAACGACACTCTGGCTGAGATACAGGCCGACTATCGAGACATCTACGACCGCGTGCGCGGCCTTGAGAGGCAGAGTCCCTGAGCGACTCACGAAACCCGACGAACATTTGAGAGCGTCGGTCGGAACAGCTCCGCAGAGTGATTAAGCCCGAGTGTCGAAATCGGAAACTCGTCACTCGTCACTTGTCACTCTCGACCGCCTTCTCTATACTTCGGCAACGCTTTCACTTTTTCATTGATCGGAGCCGTTCGGGGGAAAACTCTTGCAGCCAGTGACGCATCAAGGACACTTGAAGGCTGAAGGCTTTCGCTTCGCGCTCGTCGCCAGCCGGTGGAATGATTTCCTGACCTCGCGGCTGGTCGAGGGCGCGCTCGATGCCCTTGAGCGTCTGGGGGCGGAGGAGAAGGGCGTGGCGCTTTTCAAAGTGCCGGGCTCTTTCGAGATTCCGCTGCTGGCGCGCAAGCTGGCCGCCTCGGGTAAATACGATGCCGTCATTTGCCTGGGCACGGTCATTCGCGGGCAGACGCCGCACTTCGAGTACATCGCCTCGGAGGTCACGAAGGGGATCGCGCAGGCAGCGATGGAGACGGGCGTGCCGGTGCTGTACGGCGTCGTCACGGCGGATACTTTGGAACAGGCGATTGATCGCGCGGGAGTGAAAGCAGGCAACAAGGGGTTCGAGGCCGCGATGTCGGCTGTCGAGTTGGTTAATCTTTACAAGACGGTGGCGAGTGACAAGTGACGAGTGACAAGCTGAGGTCTTGTTCTTACTCGTCCCTTGCCGCTTCTCACTTATCACTGGTGTTTTATGGGGTCTAGACGTAAGGCGCGTGAATGCGCCTTGCAAATGCTCTTTGCGGCTGATATTTCCGAGACGCGTGCGGACGAACTTGTGCGCTCGTACTGGACGGAATTGAGCGACGAGGAGACGGAGCAGTCGGCGCGCGAATTTGCGACCCGCCTGGCGACCGGCACGCTCGCGCACATGACGGAGCTGGACGAACGCATACGCTCGCGCGCCGAGCACTGGCGTATCTCGCGCATGGCCGTCGTGGATCGCAACATCCTGCGCCTGGCCGTCTACGAGTTTCTGCACGAGCCGACGCCGCGTACCGTCGCCATCAACGAAGCGCTGGAAATCGCGCGCCGCTTCTCGACCTACGAGGCGACACAATTCATCAATGGCATCCTCGACGCCATCAAGAGAGACCTCGACGAGCAGCATCCGCAGGAAATCACCACGACGGAAGAGGGACAAGATTCGGAAGAGGATGAGGACGACGATCAGCAGACCGTTTCCGCATGAGAAAACCCTTGCTGCACATGATTCGGCGCTCTGGCCTGCGGCGTCTCAAGAGGCACGTCGCACTGCTCCTCATGATCTGCGCCACGCTCGCCCTAAAGAGCATCTCTTTCGCCGCCGCACAGCAGCAGCAGCAGTCCTCGCCTCCTCTCGTCCAGCCCGGCACTACCACCACCGCGACGCGCGCTTACCCGAAAGAGATACGCGGCTATAAGCTTGAGCGGGCAAAGGTGAAGATCAGAAAGCCCAAGGATGAGCGCGGCGAGGCACAGGCCGGGGATGCCGATGCGCTGATCCAGTTTGGCGAGGCGCGCATCGCTAAGATGACGCCGCTCGGCATCACGATGGAAGTGCCGGTCACGGTTGCCGCCGTCAAGCAGGGAGGCCACGTAGACTTTCTCTCCTTCGAGGACATGGTGGTCAACGGCACGCCCGTGACCATCGAAGACTACATGCGCCCCTTCGATCTTCCGAACAAGCAGCCTGTGTTATTGCCTGAGCCGGTGCGGGTCTTCATCAGCGCGCCGCGCGCACTGCTCGGCGCGCTGGGCGAGTGGAACGATTCAAAGGACGTGTGGCCGGTGACGGGCCGCGTCTACGTTTTCGGTCGCTTCAAAAAATTCATCTTCAGCTTCAAACGCGTCGTCCCCGTAGAGCTTAGCCTCACGCTGCCCAACCCGCTCAAGAACAGGCAGACAGACCCGGCCACCAATCAGTAAGAGGACGTGAAAGAGCCCGCGCAGCGCCTGGAAGCGAAGAGGCGCGTGCGCGCGGCTCAGCGTGCGTGTTGGGAGAGAAATATGCTTGAGGTCGCCAGCAGGCCGGATGCCGCCTTGATGTCGTCTGCCTTCATGGCGACGATGGCCGAAGTCGTCTCCCCGCTCCCTTCCACGCCGAGAAAAATCACGTCGTCGAGAATGACAGGCGCTGAGCTTGTTTTATCAGGCTCACGCGGAGAGAGCAGGAGGATGATGCTCTGCGGTGCTGCCGACTTTGAGACGAAATCCCCTGCCTGCACCGGCACGGACAGGACTGTGCGATCTTTCATTTTCCGAGACAGCTCTGCGCTCAACAGGTGCTTGGCTTGCAGCGCCGTGTTCGGCGCAAGGGCTTCAAGCGTGTAGCGGCCCTCGACTGCCTCCACATCCGTAAACGTGGCCGCGCCGCCGGGCACGCTCTTCAGCTCCAACTCCTGACGACTGATGCTGTGGAAGCGCGGCAGGCTGACGCCACGCTTGACGACGAGCGAAGCGGGCCACGAACGGCTCAAAGCGACCGCACGCCAGCCCAGGCCGATCAGGCCGAGCGGCAGTATGACGAAGAGCAGCAGGTCCGGCCAGTATCGCCGCTTGTGCTTCCAGTGTTGTAGCTGCCGCAGCATCATCTGCCTTGGAATAATCCAGGCGAGGCGCAGCCTGTCGCGCCAATCGAGCTCATGGAACTCGCTTGCGGAAAGCTTCAGCATGAGTCGCAAAGGCTTCAGCCCGCGCCAGTACCGGAGCAGCGCCGGTTTGCCGTTATGACGTGTCTCGTCGCGCATTCCGGCAATCAGGAGCGCCAGCAGAAGGCTGCGCTCTATCCTGGTCGCATTGGCCACCCAACTAAGCCCACTGCTGACATCCACGCCGATGCATTCCTGTAGATCGCCTATCGTCTTAACCCCTCCCTGACGCAGGGCGGCGGCGCAGGATTCTATTTTTTTCAGGGTCACGACATCGGGCATAGATTTCTCCCCGTTCATCCTTATGGCGAGCGACCCTTGAGGGGTCGGCTAACGATAAGCCTGAGTTTGAAGGCGCTGTCGAGTCAGGCGCTATCTTGTGTGGCGAGGACTCAGAAGTCGGATTTCGTCGGACGGTCACCTCCCATCTCACTGTCTCTACCGCCACCGCCTGAGCCGCTGCCCGTCCCGCCGCCTCCGCTATCGGGGCGGTCTGGCCGACCGCCTCGCAGCTGCTCTTCCTCTCTTTCCCGCTCGTGTCTATCCTTGCGTTGCTCCTCAGCACCCCTTGCTTGATCGTTACGACGGTCTTGCGTCATGGCAATTCTCCTTTCATCTCTGTTGAGTGACGTTGAAGTTTATTCCGGGAGGCCATGCGCGCCCCCCATCGGGCATCGAAAAAATCAGGTTCTGACGCCCGCGCTCCTGTCTCAGGACACAGCGATAGTTGAGCAGGACGGACTGATTAGGCAGCAAGTGGCCGATATGAAATTGGTAGGGATTTGAGCCGACGACGGGGATGGGTTGCTGCGCGCCGTCAACGCGCGCCGATTCCCATTCATAGTCGAAATCATCCGGCAGCTTGTCTGTCACAATCACGTTCGCCGCCGCGAGATGAGGATCAAGATTCTTGACTCTCACAAAAATCTTCATCCCTGAGTCGGCGGCATCCTGTAGCTTGACGCCGCGCGCCAGCTCAAACTTGACGCTCGGCGCAGCACTTCGCACGGAAGGGAGCGAAGCGGGCGACGGCGGCGTGTAATCAAGCGGTGACGCCTTTGCCAGCGGGTCTCCGAAGATCATCTGTCGAGAGATTTCTTCCCAGAGAGTGCGCTCATCTTTCCTGGCTTCGATGCTGTATTTATAGCCAAGCTGTTCGAGCAGCTTCCGCCGGTAGAGATCGAAAGAGCTTTTGACCATCGAGCCCCAGGCGTCGGCGCGAGGAATGGAGAGACGATAAAAACAGTAGGCCAGAAACCCGAACGCCAGTATCTCGATGGCCCAGGGAGCGAGCCCGCCGGGTGAAGACAGCGCTGCCGGGTTGATCAATCCGGCCAGGAGCAGAGCCGCCGACATCGCGCCGCTCAGCGCCGAACAGTTCATCATGAAATCGAAGGCGGTTTTGGCATCGTCTATCGAGACCGCAAAGTCGCTGGGAATGGCGGCGATCAGGCGCGGCCAAATCTCTATCGAGTCAATTCCGTATTCACGCTTCGGATAGTATTCAAAGCTCCGCACGATGTTGCCCAGACGGGTGGGCAGAATCAGGCTGCGCGACTCTGGAAACTCACGCTTGACGTAGCCTCGATAACTACTGTACTCGGTCAAGACCTCTTCAAAAATCTGCTGCCATTGTTGCTGTGTCTCGCTCGTGGCGGGTCGGCCAGGGGCAGTCTCCCAGAGCCGTAGCCACTGCCGCTCCTTGAAACCGGGAGCACGCAAAGGCGCACCGAAGCCCTTCCAGTTTTCGATGGCCTCCGTGACGTAGTTTTCACGCCGGGCGAAATCTTTGTCAGCCGCCTCCATCTCGCGCAAGACTGCGCGCATCGCCGCAAGCTGATGCTGGGCGGCGTCGAATTTGGCCATCTGGCGGCGCGTCAGCCAGGAGCCGATCAAAGAATCTCTCCACGGATAGCCCTCGTATAAACGCAGAATCGGAATGTTGAGATTGTAGAGCAGACCGCTCATCACAATGGCTATGAAGAGCGTGGCCGCCACCTGCCATTGCTTATCAAGACCTTCGAGCGATTTGAAAACCGTCCAGCCAGAGGGCAGCAGCGGCAAGAGAAAGAGCCACCCGAGAATGATGAAGATCACCGCAGGCAAAAAGACGCCGAGGATTAAGGACTTACTGAAGTAGCCGGAAATCGTCGAGAGAATGCTGGTCATGGGATCATTCTCCAGAGAATCTTCTAGGTATTGACCGTTACCGTTTACGAATGGAAAGATTGAGGAAAAGCCGGGGTAAATATCTTCTCGGTAACAGCGCTCATTAAGCAACAGCAGGTCGCGCTTGTCAATATATTTGGAGAGGCGCTGAGGGCTGAATGGACGCCGCGCGTCAAGACTATTTGAAGCGTCGGCCTCCGAGCCGCGAGCCGCACATGAGCATGAAGCCCAGGGGGCTTCATGCTCATGTGCGGCTCGCTTGGCCCATTCAAAATTTTCAGCCGAGGTCGGGTCGCCGTCTGTGCCAGTCCGTCGCCTGCTGGTACTTGTCCGCCATCTCGACGAGCGCCGTTTCGCTCCACGCCGGGCCCACGAACTGAATACCTGTCGGCAGGTTGTTTTCGCCGAAGCCGTTCGGGACGGAGATGGCCGGTACGCCTACCAGATTGCTGGCGGCGATGGGCGACGTGGCGCTGACATCAGGGTACGCCTGATCGAAAGTTTTGTTGACGGGGTAGGCGACGGTCGAGCGTGAAGGGGCGACGAGCATCGTGTGACGGGTGAAGAACTCTGTCCAGGCGCGGCGCATTGGAGCGCGCAGTCGCATCGCGTGCAAGTAGTCCACAGCCGTCACAAGCGATGCCGCGTAGCCTCCGACCCTGCCTCTGGGCGATGCCAGCTCGCGGACGCGGCCCGTCTCAATCAGGTCGCGGAAAGCGCTCGCGCCCTCCGCATCAACAATGGTTCCGACCACCGCCCCGTAAGGGTAATCCGGGAGCGCAACATTCATCTCTATCGTCGCAAAGCGCTTGAGCACTTCAAGAGAGCGCAGGAAATTCTCGCGCACTGCGGGCTGCGCCTTCTCGTAAGAGTCTTTGAGGACGGCGATGCGCGGGCGATGCGCGCGCCCTCTGGCGGATTGTTGACGCGACGCCGGTCTGTCTCTGGAAGTCGGGTCGAGCGGGTCGCGCCCGGCGATAGCGTCCAGCACCAACCGGCAGTCGCTCGCCGTGCGACACATTGGCCCAAGCTTGTCGAGCGTCCAGCATAGCGCCATCGCGCCGTGACGCGAGACAGCGCCGTAGGTCGGTCTCAGGCCCGAGACGCCGCAGAAGGCCGAAGGGGTGATGATCGAGCCGGAGGTCTCAGAGCCGATGCTGAAAGCGACGAGCCCGGCGGCTGTGGCCGAGCCCGGCCCAGAGGATGAGCCCCCGCTCCAGAACTCTTTGTTCCAGGGTGTGCGGCACGCGCCGGTCCACGAAGCGTGAGCCTCGTTGTAGCCCATGCCGCCAGCCAGCTCGATCATCGCCAGCTTGGCGACCAGTATGGCTCCGGCTTCGCGCAGGCGGCGGATGACGGTCGCATCGTAATCGAAGCGCTGCTCACGAAAGGGCGTCGCGCCCCAGGTCGTACGGGCGTTGCGCGTCGCCAGCAGGTCTTTCGCGCCGTAAGGAATGCCGTGCAGCGGCCCGCGATACTTCCCACGGCGAATCTCCCGCTCAGCCTCGCGCGCCTCCGTGAGCGCCGAATCGCGCATCACGCTCGCCACCGCACCGAGCCCCGGGCCCAGTCTTTCCAGCCGCTCAAGATAAGCCGTCGTCAGCTCGACGGGCGAGATGCGACGCGCACGCACCTGCGCGGCAAGCTCGGAGATGGATGAGAAAAGAGTGTCGTCAGAGATCATAAGCTCAAGGATGGAGCGTCAAACGGTCGAAAAGATCGGAGAAGAAGAGAGTCACCGGCACGGGACGAAGCGAAGAGACGTGGCGTCTCGGCCCTAAGCTCTAATTCCAGTCTTCTCCAGGCTATGCTTCTTAAGCGATGAAGGTGAAATCCGGCTCGTCGCCGTTACCGAGCTTGACCGCGCGCAGACGATCAGCCGCGCGCACATTGTCTTCGAGTTCTTTCCTGATCTGTTCAAGCTGTTCGGGCGTGACTTGCTCGCCGAAGCGCGCGCGCGCCACCTCCGCGTAAGCTGCGGCGACGGGCGAAGGTTTCTGTTGCTGCGGCGACGGGCTCGGTTGTGGATTGGGCGGGGCCGCCGCTTCCTTAGTCTTGGAGCCGGGCGGCGTTTGCGCTCGCGCCATTAAGGAGACGAGCGGTGCTGCCGCGATCGCCGTCGCCACGGTCTTCGCAAACCTGCGCCGCGAAGCCTGTCCCGAATCGTCAGTTTGTTTCGGAGTTTTAGT
Source organism: Pyrinomonadaceae bacterium (assembly GCA_036389095.1). GTDB lineage: Bacteria > Acidobacteriota > Blastocatellia > Pyrinomonadales > Pyrinomonadaceae > DASQYE01. Next base: position 29,772 of record DASVQM010000041.1, on the reverse strand, counting down.
CAAAGCAAAATTTCACAGGGATGAAGAGAGATTGTCAGGATAAAGAAAGCAGGATGAAAGATGAAAGCATTGCTCGATGAATGGTTCATCTCTTCTCTTTTATCCTAGCAATCTCTGTCCATCCCTGTTAACTCCTTTCTCGGTTAAAGATGACTGGGCCATATTTATACGACGAGCTGAAGACAAAACAAAGTTTCCGTCTTCAGCTTTCAATTCAGCCGGGCTTGCCGTATCTCAACTGTGTCACCCTGGCCTTGCCGAACCTGTAGACGGTGACGACGAACAGCTTGTCGTACTCGGCATCGGTGATCGGGGCGATCTGGCCCCCTTTGAGCTTCTCGATAATGACGGGCACGGTGTTGCTGTGGCCGGAGATGAGCACGGCCTGGCCGCGATGGTTCGTCAAGACGTGATTGATCAGGCCGTCCGCATCGCCCGCGTCAAGCTGCGTGACGGGGAGGCCGAGGCGTGCCGCCATGGGTTGAACGGTCTGCTGCGTACGCGCGAACTGCGTCGCATAGATGGCGCTGATGTTCGCTCCTTCGAGCGTGCGCGCGAGCGTCTGCGCGCGCTCCTGCCCGGCGTCGCTCAAAGCCGGATTGTCCGGCGGCTGTGCGCTCTTCTCCGCGTGACGGACGATGAACAGAGTCGTCACGGGAGAGAAGAAGCAAAGGTAACCCAGGCCGAGCGCCGCCGCCAGTATGAGCACCGAAAGATATAATGGCCAGGGCCTGAGCCATCCGCGGCTGTCTGCCACTTCCGTTATCCTCCATGAAAATTGATGGAAAGCGTCAACGCCGCTGATTATACGCTGGCCCGCCGATTTTTCATCGCGCGCGAGAGGATTATAAGGGCGCACGCGCTTGGGCCAATGGTCTTGCCGGATGCAATAGAAAGCGGAAGATGATAGGCTATGGTCTTTCAGTCAAATAAGGGGAGACAGGGGTTTGCGCCGTCGTGCCCTTCAAAAGCTCTGCGCGCTCTCCCGGGTCTTTCCGGCGTGAGGTGATAAACCATTGAGCGAACGTCCAGACAATAGAGACCTCTCACAGTTGATCGCGGAAAATTTCGGGGCCAACGCCACCTACGTCGAGGGCCTGCTCGGTCGCTTTCGCAGCGACCCTTCGCTGGTGGACGAGTCCTGGCGAGCTTACTTCGCCGAACTGCTCGGCAGTAGCGGCGACGCCTCCAACGCAGCGCCCGCCAGGCGTGCGCCCGAAGCGACGGAGAATGGCCGCACGGCAACGGCCTCCGCTGCGCCAGCCGTGGAGGGCGCGGCCGCAGCGGCCACAAGCGCCGCGCCCGCACCGGCGGCGGCAAGCGCCGCCACCGCAGCGCCGCAGCGCCAGCCCGCGCCGACGCCAGCCGAAAGCGCGACGCCGAGCGTCGAGGCCGCACCTATTCGCGGCGGGGCGCTCAAGATCGTCGAGAACATGGAGGCGAGCCTGGGCGTTCCGACCGCCACTTCACAAAGGCGCGTGCCCGTCAAAGTGCTGGACGAAAACCGGCGCATCATCAACAGTCATCTCCAGGAGCAGGGGCGCGGCAAAGCTTCCTACACGCACCTCGTCGCCTGGGCCATCATCCGCACGCTCGCGGAGTTTCCGCAGCTCAACGATGGTTTCGAGCTGACCGAGGCAGGGCCCGTGCGACTGCGACGCGAGAGCGTCAACCTGGGCCTCGCCATAGACCTCGCCAAGAAGGACGGCTCGCGCACGCTGCTCGTCCCCAACGTCAAGGGCGCGAACCGCATGCGCTTCTCCGAATTCCTCGCCGCCTACGACGACGTGGTCAAGCGAGCGCGCACGGGCAAGCTGGGGGTTCCTGATTTTCAGGGCACGACCGTCTCTTTGACCAACCCGGGAACCATCGGGACCGTGGCCTCCATGCCCAGGCTGATGGCAGGCCAGAGCGTGATCGTTGCGACCGGCGCGATTGAGTACCCGGCTGAGTACCAGGCGATGGCTCCCGAAGCCCTCTCGCAACTGGGCATCAGCAAGGCGATGACTATCAGCAGCACTTACGATCATCGCATCGTGCAGGGCGCGGAGTCCGGCGCATTCCTCGCGCGCATACACGAGCTGCTCATCGGCGAGCACTCTTTCTACGACCAGATTTTCCGCGATTTAGAGATTGCTTATCCGCCGATGCACTGGTCAATTGATCGCAACCCGGCTCTGCTCGGCGGCGATCATGGGCGCGATCAGATCGTCAAACAGGCGCGCGTCCTTGAGCTGATCAACGCTTATCGCGTGCGCGGCCACCTGATCGCAGACATTGACCCGCTGCACGCCATGCCCCTGCATCATCATCCAGAGCTGGACATCGAAACCTACGGGCTGACGATCTGGGACCTGGACCGCGAGTTCATTACGGGAGGGCTCTCAGGGCGCGAGAGCGCGACGCTGCGCGACATCCTGGACATCCTGCATCGCGCTTACTGCGGCAAGGTCGGCACGGAATATCGCCACATACAGAGCAAGGAGCAGAAGATCTGGATACGCGACGCGATTCGCCGGCAGTTCGTCGAGCCTGAGCCCATCTCGCCCGAGATTAAGAAACAGCTTCTCTGGAAATTGATCTGCGCCGAACAGTTCGAGCGCTTCCTTCATACAAAATACCTGGGCCAAAAGCGCTTCTCCATCGAAGGGATGGAAACGATCATTCCGCTCCTGGATCAATTGATCGAGGGGGCAGCCGCGCGCGGCGTCCAGGACATCACGCTCGGCATGGCCCATCGCGGGCGCTTGAACGTCCTGACCAACATCATCGGCGAGTTTATGGCCGAGCGCATCTTCACCTCTTTTGAAGGCAGCGTCCATCCGAATTTCCCCGCCGACGAGGGCGATGTGAAGTATCACCAGGGCGCGACGAGCGAGCGCGAGACCGCCTCGGGCGCGAAAGTCAAACTGATGCTCTCGCCCAATCCGAGCCACCTCGAATTCGTTGACCCCGTTGTCGAAGGGATGGTCAGAGCCAAGCAGGACGCGCTCGATACGCCGCGCGAACAGTCTATTGATTCGGACTTGCCCGTCCTGCTTCACGGCGACGCGGCCTTTGCCGGGCAGGGCATCGTCATGGAGACCTTGAATCTGGCCGAGCTGAAAGGTTATCGCACGGGCGGCACCATTCACATCATCATCAACAACCAGATCGGCTTTACCACCTCGCCCGAAAAGAGTCGCTCGACCATCTACTCGACCGACGTGGCGCGCATGACGCAGTTGCCCATCTTTCACATCAACGGCGATGACCCGGAAGCGGCCTATCGCGTCCTCCAGATCGCGCTCGACTTTCGGCAGGAGTTCAACAAGGACGTGGTGCTCGATTGCATAGGCTTCCGGCGGCTGGGCCATAACGAGGGCGACGAGCCTAGCTACACGCAGCCCCTCATGTACGCCCGCGTCAAGGCGCATCCCGGCGTGCGCGCCAAGTACGCCGCGCAGCTCATACGCGAAGGCTTGATGACTGAGGAGAGCGTCAACGAGCTGATACGGCAGAGGGTCGAGAGCTACGAAGCGGCGCTCGCTCGCGCCAAGGAGATCGTCGCGCAGAAAGCTCCCGTCACACAGGTTCCTCCCCCCACACAGGAAGAGGACGGCTCCGCCATCATCGAGACGGGCGTTGCGAGGGAAGCCGTGCGCTCTATCGCTCATAAAATCTCGGTCGTCCCCGAAGGCTTCAATATCAATCCGAAGATGGTGGGCCAGCTTGCGCGCCGTGCCAAGATGGGCGAGGGCGAAGCGCCTATGGACTGGGCCTTTGCCGAGGCCATAGCCTTCGGCTCACTCGTCATGGAAGGCAAGCGCGTGCGCCTGAGCGGTCAGGATTCCGGGCGCGGAACCTTCAGCCAGCGTCACGCCGTCATGTACGACACGCAGACGGGCCAGCCCTGGGCCCCTCTCTCGGAAATTCGCAACGACGCGAACCCGCACGCCGTCTTCGAGGTCTTCGACAGCTCGCTCTCCGAACAGGGCGTGCTCGGATTCGAGTACGGCTATTCGGTCATCGCGCGCGACGCGCTCGTGCTCTGGGAGGCGCAGTTCGGAGATTTCGGCAACGGCGCGCAGGTCATCATAGACCAGTATATCGCCGCCTCCGAAGACAAGTGGCAACAGAAATCCAGGCTCGCGCTCCTGCTCCCGCACGGCTACGAGGGGCAGGGCCCGGAGCATTCGAGCGCACGCCTTGAGCGCTACCTGCAACTCTGCGCCGAGAACAATCTACAGGTCTGCTATCCGACCACGCCCGCGCAATATTTTCATCTGCTGCGCCGACAGGTGAGGCAGGAGACTCTGCGCCCGCTCGTCGTCATGACGCCGAAGAGTCTGCTCAGACTGCCCGCTGCGACCTCTGCGGTCGAGGAGTTGACGACGGGCGGCTTCCAGCCCGTCATCGATGACGCGGAAGCGAAGACGCGCGAGAGCGTGCGTCGCATAGTGCTCTGTAGCGGCAAGCTCTATTACGATCTCAACACGGGTCGAAAGAAGTCTGGCGACGAGCGCGTCTCGATTCTGCGGCTCGAACAGTTCTATCCCTTCCCGGAAGCGCGTCTGCGTGAGATTTTCCGTTCCTATCCGAACGCGACGCAGCTCGTCTGGGCCCAGGAGGAGCCGAAGAACATGGGCGCTTGGACGTTCGTCGAGCCGCGCTTGATGAATATGCTCCCCGGGTGCACGCGTCCCTTCTACGTCGGGCGCGCGGCTTCCGCGAGTCCGGCCACGGGCTCTTACACGATTCACGAGCTTGAGCAGCGGCGAATCGTCGAGCAGGCCCTGACCGAAGAGGACGCAGACTTCATCTCCGGCGCGAGCACGGACGAGAACGCCGCGCCCGCTTCGTCCTGAGAGAATCGCAGGACGGAACATTCTCCAGAGCGGATTGCGAATTACTGTATGGATAACGCTTTGTCAGTACCGCCAAAGGTTTCGGGCGGGTTCTTGCATCGCAGCCACCAGCCCGAGACCTTTGGCGCGACTGACCTGACAGTCATCGCAAACAGCTCTAGGCAAAATTGTTTGACGCCCGGCGTCCACTCCTGTGGGCCCAGATGTGCTACACTGCCCGTGACGGTGGGCCCAGGGGATGATCCCCGCGTTACCTGAGATGATAATGAAAGCCATATCTCTTCAGCTCTCATCGAGAGCCGGAAAATCGAACCAGGGTCGAATCAATCCGCCAGGTGAGATCACTGCTTAATCAACGCCCCTCCATGTCCCTTAAAAATCAGCATCAAAAGATCAGACCGGAGACCTTCATCGTATGCCCGCTCGCCATCGGTTGACCCTTGTTTTCATCACTCTGTTTTCCATCGTCATCTTAAGCCAAACTTCCTGCGTAACCGGCAATGCCCAGCCGGAGCGAGTCTATTCCGCAGCCCCCGCGCCCGTCGTTCAAGTGCCGACCGCCGCTGCGCCCCAGACCGATAATACGATCACGGTCGCCGCCGTCGGGGACATCATGATGGGCTCGACCTACCCGGAAGCGAGCGGCCTTCCCGCGGATGACGGCGCGCAGATGCTCGCGGAGGTGACGCCCGTTCTCTCCGCCGCAGACATCGCCTTCGGAAATCTGGAAGGGCCCATGCTCGAAGGCGGCACGACGAAGAAGTGCTCTCCCACTTCGACGCGCTGCTTTGCCTTTCGCGTCCCGACGCGATACGGCAAGCACCTGAAAGATGCTGGCTTCGATGTCTTGAGCCTGGCCAACAACCATGCTTATGACTTCGGCCCGGAGGGACGCGAAAGCTCCATGCGCGTGCTCGACAGCCTCGGCATCAAGCATTCCGGTAAGGTCGGCGACATCGCGTCTCTCAGCGTCAAGGGAAGGAAAGTCGCCCTCATCGCTTTCGCCACCTATCCGACCTCTTACAATCTCCTTGATATTGAAAATGCCAGGAGGCTCGTCGCCGGACTGGCATCCAAAAATGATATCGTCATCGTCTCCTTTCACGGGGGCGCGGAAGGGCCCACGAACCAGCATGTGCCCGCCGGGCCGGAAATCTATCTCGGCGAAGCGCGCGGCGACCTGCGCCGCTTCACGCACGCGATGATAGACGCGGGCGCAGACCTCCTCATCGGCCATGGGCCGCATGTCGTGCGCGGCATGGAAGTCTATCGCAATCGCCTCATCGCATATTCGCTCGGCAACTTTGCCACCTATGGTAAATTCCAGCTCGCCGGCCCGACCAGCCTCTCCCTCATACTGGAAGCGCAGCTCGCGCCCGACGGAGCTTTCCTCGGCGGAAAGATTCATCCGGCGACGCAAACCAAGCCGGGCGGCCCGCGCCTGGACAGCTACCGCACGGTTGTTCCCGTCATCCGTCAACTCTCTCTGGACGACTTCGGCACAAGCGCCGTCCGTGTCAGCGACGACGGCACGATCTCAGTGCCTCAAATTTAAAAGCGCCTGACAGGAGCAGCACGGAAGCCTCGGGAATCGAACAGCGATGAAGAGAGCATGTCAGGATAAAGAAGAGAGCATGAAAGCTTTCCGACAGCAATGCTTTTGTCTATTATCACTCCCCCGTCCGGTTGATCTCCGCCCGGTGCGCGTGTGGCTTTGCCATTCAAAGCACTTGACAAACTGAAGGCCCGGTGTATTATTTAAGTCGTGGCGACTATTCATCATCTACGTCCGGTGCGGGATGGGAGCGAGCAGCCTCCGGCGCTGCACGAGCGAGCGATGGACAACTTGCGCTTCATACGCGAGACGATGGAGCGCGCCTCGGCCTTCACCGCCGTTTCAGGATGGGCCCAGGTCGCCATCGGCATTAGCGCCCTGCCGGCGACTCTTCTGGCCGCGCGGCAGACGAGCATGAGAGCCTGGCTCGGCGTCTGGTTCATAGAGGCTTTGCTGTCGCTGGTGATTTCCGGCTGGGCGATGAGCCGTAAAGCGCGGACGCTGGAAACGCCGCTCCTGTCCGCGCCTGGCCGCAAGGTCGTCTTCAGCCTCGCGCCGCCGCTCTTCGCCGGTGCTCTGCTGACCGTCCCTCTTTACCGAGCGCACCTGGACTCTGCCATTCCAGGCATGTGGCTGCTGCTCTACGGCACTGGCATCGTGACGGGCGGCGCTTTCTCCGTCAGGATCGTTCCCGTGATGGGCCTCTGCTTTATGCTCTTCGGTGTCATTGCGCTTTTCTGTCCCGCACCTTGGGCCAACTACCTGATGGCCGCCGGATTCGGCGGGCTGCACATCCTTTTCGGCATCATTATCGCGAGGAGGCACGGTGGCTAAACAGAACGCGTTGAGAAAACAGGAACAGAAAAGGGGCACGCAGGTGCGCGCCTTGAGAGGCGTGCGCGCAGAAGAGACGGATGAGACTGAGGCGACGCCTCCCGCGCTCGACCGCCTCATACACGAGCGCCTGCGCTTAGGCATCGTTAGCGCCTTGGCCGTCAACGAGTCGCTCACCTTCAATGACCTGAAGGAGCTGCTCAAGACGACGGACGGCAACCTGAGCGTCCACGCGCGCAAGCTTGAAGAGGCAGAGTACATCACCTGCAATAAGTTCTTCGAAGGGCGCACGCCGAAGACGGAGTATCGGCTGGCGGCAGCGGGCCGCCGCGCGCTCGAACGCTACCTGGATCACATGGAAGCTTTGATTCAAACGATGCGTCCCCGTTAAAAGCAGGGGACGCTTTTTTTTGAGCCGTTGCTTTATAAAGCAAAGGTCTTTACATTAGCCGTCCTACGCGATGGATGCTGAGTAGAGCTGGTGCAGATTCCGAAAGAGGTTCGCTCATGAATGAAAGAACGAAAAAGGGTCTCGATTGTATCGAGGCGGCTTTGTTGCTCGGCGGGTTGGGAGACATGTTGCTGCGTAAGACGCCATGGGGCATCAATCTCATGTTGTGGACGACGGCGCTGGCGCTGGCGATCATCGCTTTAACGGCGCGCTGGCGCGGCAAGCTGTTCAAAGAGGAGGGGCGTTGGCTGATCCTGCCCGTCCTCTTCTTCGCGGCGGCGTTCGCCTGGCGCGATTCCTTGACGCTGAAGTCTCTGGACGTACTCTCAATGCTCGTGGCGCTGGGGCTCCTGGCATGGCACGCCAAGGGCGGCAGCACGCGTCTGGGGGGCGTGATGGATTACGCTTTGGGGATGGCGGCGGCGCTCTTCAATACGCTCTTCGCTTTCTTTCCCCTGGTGCTGGCGGACGTGCGCTGGAAGGAGATACCGCAGCGTGGGTGGTCGCGGCACGCTCTGGCCGTCCTGCGCGGACTGGTCATCGCCGTTCCGCTGCTGCTGGTCTTCGGCCTCCTTTTCATGGCGGCGGATGCTGTCTTCGAGGGACTGGTCAACAACGTGCTTCACATCAATCTCGACAACCTGTTTACGCATCTGTTCCTGGTGCTCTTCTTCACCTGGGTCGCTGGCGGATACCTGCGCGGCGTCGTGCTGGGGAAAGAGAGATGGTGGATTGAGGAGCGCGCGCCGCTCTCACTCGGGCTAGACGTGCCTGCTGCTGCGAGGTCAACGAGCAGAGAAGCGAAAGAGGGAGAGGGTGGAGACGTGCGGCCCGTTTCGCACGCGCTGCGGATGGGGATTGTCGAGATAGGCGTGGTGCTCGGACTCCTTAACCTACTCTTCCTTTCCTTCGTCGTCGTTCAGCTCAAGTACTTCTTCGGCGGCGCGGCGCTCGTACAGGCTTCGACAGGCTTGACCTACGCCGAATATGCGCGGCGCGGGTTCTTCGAACTGGTGACGGTCGCGGCGCTGGTGCTGCCGCTGCTGCTCGCCGCACACTGGCTTCTGCGCAAAGAGAATCCGGCGCACGAGAGAATCTTTCGCGTCCTGGCGAGCATACAGCTCGTCCTGCTCTTCGTCATCATGGCATCTGCTGTCGGGCGCATGCGTCTTTACCAGAGCTGGTACGGATTGACGGAGCTGCGCATCTATACGACGGCTTTCATGGGATGGCTGGCGCTGGTCTTCGTGTGGTTCGCCCTGACGGTCTTGCGCGGAGCGCGCGAGCGCTTCATGTGGGGCGCGATGGTCGCGGCTTTCCTGATGGTCGGCGTGCTGCACGTCATCAATCCTGATGCGCTGATCGTTCGCGTCAACATGGGCCAGGTGCAGGCCGGGCGCAGCCTTGATGCCGCTTATGTCGCTTCGCTCAGCGCCGACGCCGTGCCCGCACTCCTGGAAGCACTGCCCGGCATGAACCATTACGATCAGTGTGTCATGAAGACGAGCCTGCTGAGGCGATACGATGAATGGCGGGGTGCGGACTGGCGTAGTTGGAATCTCGCTCGTGCGCGGGCGTTGAGCACAATCGAGGAACACAGCATGTGGCTGCGAGAGGTCGCATGCCCGCAAACTCCGTATCTGGCCCCGGTCGAGCAGGGCGTCGTCGCGCCGGTCAGAGGAGCGGAAGATTAGCGCGCAAGACTTGGCGATCCGCCGTCGCGTGTCAACGCGCTGCGCAAGGCTTTTCGAGTTGGCGTGGGTCTGCTGCGTACGGAAGGGCGAAAATGTTTTATTAAGAGGACTCAACGCGATCTTTTTATGCTCTGTGAGAGCTTCGTGAGCGTATAATTGACGCCGGATCGAAAAGAGAACGTGCGAGATCATCCGGGGCGAATATGGCGAAGCTCAAGGACAAAATCAAAACTGTGCTCAGCGATGGCCATATGCTCATCCTCTGCGCGAAGGTTCTGCCGGGCTTTCAATATCGCTCCACTTTTGAAAGCGGCTTCGAGAAGCTCCCTGCCGCCTCGCGGCATCTAAAATTATGCGGGCTGTGGACGGAGGAGGCTGTTGGAAAGACATCAGAGGCGTGATCTGCTGCGCGAATACCTGGCTTACATACAGGTTGAAAAGGGCCTCTCGCCGAATTCCCTGGAAGGCTACAGGCGCGACCTGCTGCGACTCGTGGCCTGGGCCGATGCTTGCGGTAAGACGGTCGAGGAGCTGGAGCGTGCAGATTTAAGGGGCTGGATCGCGCAGCTTACGCGCCAGGGTCTAGCGCCCTCGACCGTCTCGCGGGCGGTCAGCGCCGCGCGCGGGCTCTTTCGTTTCCTGATGCTCGACGGTCATATCAAAAGGCATCCGGCGGAAGACCTCTCGACTCCGCAGAAGGGCACGCACCTGCCGCGCTTCCTGACCGAGGACGAAATGGAGCGGCTGCTCTCAGCGCCCGACGTTCAGACTTCGGAGGGGCTGCGCGACCGCGCTATGCTCGAACTGATGTACGCCACGGGGCTGCGCGTGACGGAGTTGATCTCTTTGAAGCTCTCCGACCTTGACCTCGACGGCGGAACCATAGTCTGTCACGGCAAGGGAAGCAAACAGCGGCGCATCCCCATCGGCAGGAGCGCAACGCACTGGCTTGAGCGCTACATCGCCGCACGCGCTCGCTCCGGCAAGGGAGCCGTCGCGCGTCTCTTCCTCAACGGCGCTGGCGCACCACTGACGCGCCAGGTGGCCTGGGCCATGATTAAGCGCCACGCGGCAAGCTCTTCTCTCAGCAATATCTCGCCGCACACCCTGCGGCATAGCTTCGCCACGCACCTCTTGCAGCGCGGGGCCGACTCGCGCTCCGTCCAGGCGCTTCTCGGACACAGCGACATCTCGACCACACAAATCTACACGCACATCACAGACCGCCACATGCGTGACACCTACGACCGCTTTCACCCGCGCGCACATGGACAGACGGCGACGACCATCAGCAGCAAGGAGGAAGCGGAAGGATAAGGCCGCGGCGATTGCGCCTTTGAAGTGCGTACTCGTCCGATAGGCGGCGAATGAGAATCGGCGCTCGCCAAAGCGGGACTGAAACGCTAAAATTCACCTGGCCGGATGCTCGATAAAAATTTGGAGCGCCGGTCAGAGGAGATCGAAGCTTTAATGAAAAAGGTCTTGATCGTATCAGTCATCGTCGCTGCCGCGCTGGCAGTTATGATACTCAGCCAGCGTGGCGGCTACAGAACGGGCAGCCGGGGCCAGACGGCAGGAGGAGCGGCATCGCCGCCCGCGAGGACGAGCCAGGCGGCGCGTGTCCCGGCCCATTACGAACAGGTCAAGAGCGCGAGCGAGCTGCCGCCGACGCTCTCGCCGGAAAGATTCTTCGGCCAGGCGCGGCTCGCCTACAAGGTGGCCCAGGAGATTCCGCAAACGCTGGCCCAGCTTCCCTGCTACTGCTACTGCGACGAAACCATTGGCCATAAGAGCCTGCATAGCTGCTACGAAAGCGACCACTCGGCAAGCTGCGCCACCTGCGTCAACGAAGCGCTCCTGGCCTATCGCTTGCAAAAAGAGCAGGGGCTCACAGCGCCGCAGATACGCGAGCGCATCATCGCGGAATTCTCAAGGCAATAGATTAGAGTTCGAGCCCGAAACATAGAAGCCCCGGACGAGTGAGCGTCCGGGGCTTCTTCTCTTCTATAGCCATATGCAATTGCGTGTCAGTCAGGTTAGTCCCGCCTGAGGTCCCCGGGCGGGTGCTGTGCTCACAATGAGACCCGCCCAGGGACCTTTGACGCTACTGACAGGGGCGCTTTCATCACAGCTCCCATGCAATTACAAGCTGCTATAGAATCAGCTTTCAGTTCCCGCCGGTCTCGGTCGAGACGAGCGAAGAGGTTTCCAGCGAGAGACGATTGAGTATTTTCTTGAGCTGCTCGAAATCACCCTGGTGGATGACGTAATCATTGTGGGCGACGGCAGCCGAGTCGCCTATCAGGCGGGGCATCTTTTGCGAGGTGACGACGACGATTGTCAGATCGTGCAGGTGTGCCCGTTCTCTGAGGCCGCGCGCGTTGACGAGGCTTTTGGCCGGGGCGAGGTCTGTATCGATGAGGAGCAGATCCGGCCCCTCGCGCCTGATTTTCTCCACGGCCTCGGGATTATTGGCCGCCTCGATCACACGATGCCCGCGCTTCTCCAACAAGAGACCTATGCCGGAATAAATCTCTTCCGCGTCCACGATCACGATAATGGTGAGGCCCGCCATCAGGTTGCAGCCGCCCTTAGCCAAACATTCGCAAGGCCGATTGTTCTATGTCAAACCTTCGTGCCCTGTCAATGGCGATGCTGCCATATCGCCGATCATGATGCGCTCGATTGAGCCGGAGGATGCTAAAATTCCGGCCTCTATGAACAGACCACCCGGCAGCAGCGCGACGGCGCAGGATATGAATCATCTGCGGCGCGCAGTCGAACTTGCCCTCGAAGCGGAGAGGATAGGCAATCTGCCCATCGGCTCGGTCATTACGCTGAAGGCGGAGATCATCGCCGAAGCGGGAAACTCCGTTCTCGTCCCACACTATCATCCCGGCAGGCACGCGGAGATGGAGGCGCTTCATCGCGTACGCTCTGACCTCTGGCCGATGAGCCGCGAGATGACCTGCTATACGACGCTTGAGCCCTGCGTGATGTGTGCCGGGGCGCTCCTGCTGCACGGCATCGGGCGCGTCGTCTTCGGCACGACGGACACGGAAGGCGGCGCGGGCCCATTGCTCGAACACCTGCCCGACTATTACGGCGGCGGCGCGGGCGTTCCCCTCTGGGTCGGCCCGCAGCTTACGGAAATCTGCGATCCTCTCTATCAAAGGGCCAGGCAGCGCTTCGACCATCTGCCGTGCGGGCGACACAACTTTTGAGCAGGCTTAGCGCCCGTCTCGCCCCTCCATGTTGAGCTGAAGAGCGCGGCGAGCATGATTCGCCGGATGAATGTTGACACGGATGCGGAACTCTTTTTAAGATGGGCCGCCCTCTCGCTTCGCTTCTCTAAGGGTCAACTATTAAGGGCTCGACTGTGATCCTCGCGCAAGGCCTTCTTTAATCCCTTGGTGATCGAGCTGAAGTGAGCGGGGCGCATTGTCCGTGCCGTTTGTACCTCAGAAGGAAATCTATCCAGGCGGAAACCATCAACTCGAAACGATAGGAGAAGACTATGCGCAGCAGCTTACCTCGTCGCGTCGCAGCGTGGAGCAAAGGATGCGTGCTTTGCCTGCTCGTCCTGCTGGCGCTCGCGCCCGCAGCCTTGGGGCAGACCCAAATCACGACGGGCGTCATCGAGGGGACGGTGACGGATCAGGCGGGCGCTGTCCTGCCCGGCGCGAGCATCGAAGTAAAGAATCTCGGAACCAATCTCGTCAAAACGCTGGCGACGAGCGAGGACGGGCGCTTCGTCTTCCTGCAATTGCCGCCGGGCAACTACTCTCTGACGGCCTCGAAGCAGGGCTTCGCCACGCTCGTCCAGGAGAGCTTTCCCCTCACGGTCGGCCAGGCCATCTCTCTTAATCTGAGCATGCGGGTCTCGGACGTGGCCGAGCGCGTCACGGTTTCCGCCATCCCGACCATTGACACGATCAAGACGGAATCGAGCACGACCCTGAACGAAAGGTCTGTCAGCAACCTTCCCGTCCTCGGCAGGAAATTTGAAGACCTGTTAACGCTCACGCCCGGCGTGAGCATCGTCCAGGGGCCGGACGGAGATGAGATCACCTTCGCCGGTCAGCGCGGCGTCTTCAATAACATCAGCCTCGACGGGGGCGACTACAACAACGGATTTTTCGGCGAGCAGGCGGGGGGCCAGCGTGCCGCCATTGACATCCCGCTCGAAGCCGTACAGGAGTTTCAGGTCGTGGCGACCGGGGCGAGCGCGGAGTTCGGGCGCACGGCTGGTGGGGTCATCAACGTCATCACCAAATCGGGCACCAACGACGTTCACGGCAACCTCTTCCATTTTCAAAGACTGGAAGCCCTGACCTCCAACACCTCCGACGGCAGGTCGCTCACGGATTTCCACCGCGAGCAGTTCGGCGGCACAATCGGTGGGCCCATCAGGAGAGACCGCGCCTTCTTCTTCGGGGCTTACGAGCAGATTCGTGAAAACCTGACGCGGGCCAACCTGAGCGAACAGGTTGGGCCCACGGCCTGCCCCCTGGCGACGCCGACCATTCTCCTCAACGAGGGTTTGATTAACGCCAACACCGATTGCCAGCGCCTCGCGCTCCTCAACTTCTTCCGCACGACGCGCCAGCAGGAAGAGGGGCTCCCCATCCAGCGCCCCATCAGTAACTCTGCGTTCTTAGGCAAGTTGGATTGGAATCTGTCTGCGGCCAACAAGCTCGCCGTCTCTTACAACTTCGACTATTCGAGAAACGTCAACCAGACCTTCGATGTCCCGACCTACGGCAACTCGGCCAACGGCATCGAAGGGCCGTCGAAGATCAACGTCCTCAACTTCAACCTCTTCAGCACCATTTCGCCGACCAGAGTCAACGAGGCGCACTTCACCTATTCGCGCGAGCTGCGCCCGCGCTCGGCTGTCGAGTCCAACATAGCCGCCGATACGGCGATGGGATTCGGCCCGACCTTCCGCTTCGGCCATCCCTTCTTTCTTGGGCCCAACGTGGACGAGCTGATCTGGCGCACGCAGGCCAAGGACAACTTCTCAATCGTGACGGGCAACCACACGGTCAAATTCGGCGGCGAATGGATTCACACCGACAACTCGCAGGTCTTTCGCGGCTTCTTTCAGGGCCGCTACATCTTCGACAGCGTGACGGGCTTCCTGCGCTACGCCTCGCCTGCGGCGCTCGGCCCAGGTTTTGGCCCACGCGCCGCCGCCTGTTCCGACGGTACGTACGTGGACGCTGCGGCCCCCTGCCCGGCGGGCGCGACAAAGACGGGCGGCCCGCTGCTCTTCTACTTGCAGGGCGCTGGCCTCGACGGCCCGGCGACGGACGCCGCCGGAGCCTCCGACATCACAAACCAAGACCTGGCGCTTTTCATCCAGGACAAGTGGCAGATCAGGTCGAACTTTAACCTGAACTACGGCTTGCGCTGGGAGGCGCAGATTTTCCCGGACCCCGTAGTCCCCCCGGCGCAGACCGCATACGGGCAGTTTCTTAACAACCCTGCCTTTCCTTCCGACGGCACGCTGCATAATCAGAAGAAGATGTTTCAGCCGCGCCTGGGCTTTGCCTGGGACCTGTTCAGCACGGGGAGGTCTGTGCTGCGCGGCAGCTGGGGAATCTACAACGCGCGTCAAAACATGCTGACGCAGGTCGGCTCGATCACCACCAACGGCGTCCAGCAGCAGAGCATCTTCTCCAACACGACGAACATCGGGCTCGGCTTTGGGCCAGCGCCGGTCTGGCCCGGAGTCGTCACGCCGACGCCCGTTCCCGCCGGAACATTCCCGCTCTTTACCGGAGTGCGCGTCTTTAGCAGGGACTACGCCAACCCGCGCATCTACACGACCAACGTCGCCTACGAACAGCAGCTTGCCAGCAATCTCTCGATCTATTTCGACTTCACGCACGCCAAGGGTGTTCACCTGACGCGCTTCCTCAACATCAATCGCAGCCACATCTTCGAGCCGCAGCTCGGCGAGGTGATGGTCGCCAGCGCCGTCGGGAAATCGCTCTACCGTGGCTTCACCGTCGGGATGCGAAAGCGCCTGAGCCGTGGCTACCAGTTCGAGTGGAACTACGTCTTTGCCAAAGACCTCGACGACGATTCCAACGAGCGCGACCCCTTCACAGACCGTTCCTTCGACATCAACAATCTTCAGCTCGACTACGCGCTCTCAGACCGCGACATTCGCCATCGCTTCAACTTCTACATGAATGCCGAGCTGCCCGCGGGCTTGGAGGGCAACGCGCGCGTCCAGGCGCACACGGCCCAGCCCAAATCGCCGGGAGGCTGTGCCTTCGGATGCGCCAATCGCAACACGCTGCGCAAGAACAACGAGTTCTTCTCATTCGACTGGCGTTTGCAGCGCCCCTTCCGCTTCGGCGAGCGCTATGCGTTGATCCCCATCGTCGAGATGTTCAATACCTTCAACAACGCCAACAACATTGACCCGACCATCGGCTCATCGCTCTTCAACTTCGACGGCTACCTGCGCCAGGGCGTAGGCGACCCGCGCCAGGTTCAGCTTGCCTTGAAGTTCACCTTCTAGAGAGGCCGAAGACGACAATCCGCACCGAGAGCCTCGCGGGCCATCAAACCCGCGAGGCTCTTATTATCAGAGAGATCAATCAAAGCCTATGGATAACGTCGAAAGCGAGATCGAAGAGATCGTCAACAGGGAAACCAGAGCGTGGGACACTCAGGATGTGCGACTCCTGATCAGCATCTTTCACCCGGACATGGTCTGGCCCTGGCCGCCCACGCCCGACGCCCACAATCCATCCGATTGGATACTGGTCTGGGGCAGATATGATTACGAGCGCTGGACGAGCGGCTGGCAGCAGCTATTCGACACGCACCGACTCGCCCACAATCACAGGGAGATAAAAAAGATCGTCGTCTCCAAAGAGAGAGACGGAGCCTTCGCCGTCGTCGATATAGACACGCTCTGGATTAGCCACGAAGGACAACGCGATCACTGGAAGGGACGCGTCTGCAAAGTCTACTCAAAGGTCAACGCCGAATGGAAAATGACGATGCACACAGGCGTCCTCGATTACTCGTAAAGGAGGATGCTCTGCAATCCCATCCGAAAAAGTAACGGGTGCTCACTCAGATTGCGCCCGTCACTTTTTTAACCATGACGCGCCCGGGAAGACTCGAACTTCCGACCCCTTGATTCGCAGTCATAAATAGGCTATCAACTTTAGTCTGGCTGAGTGAGGAAGAGTATCCATAAGTTGCTCTTACGTGCTTCGCTATGATAGCTGCGTCTTGCCGAACCGTTGACCCGTCTCTGATTATAGTCGGGCCTCTCGGCTTAATTGAGTAGGATTTAATAGTGTGAAACTCATCTTCCTTCATGGTTTGCCGGGCGTCGGTAAACTGACCGTTGCGCGTGAGCTGGCGAAACTCACCGGCTTTAAAATTTTCCATAATCACTTAACGGTTGATTTAGCGGAATCAGTCTTCGAGTTCGGCAGCCCGCCGTTCGTCGAATTGAGAGAAAAGGTTTGGCTTGAGGTCTTCTCACTGGCAGCGGCTGCTCATCTCGACGGTTTGATCTTTACCTTTGCGTTTGATCGTACGGTTCGGGAGAGCTTTATCGAAAACACCAGGGAAGCTATTGAATCTTCCGGCGGTGAAGTTCTCTTCGTCGAGTTGAGGTGTTTGAGAGAAGAGCTTGAGAGGCGAATCGAGCATCCCTCGCGCCAGGGATTTGGGAAGTTGAGTTCTGCGAAGCGGTTTCGTGAATTGAAAGAGGCCGGTGCGTTTGTTGACCCGGGGATACCGGCAGAGCGGCTGGTCGTAGACACGACGGAGCTTTCTGCGCCTGATGCGGCCAGTTTAATCGTTAGTAAGTTGGAACTAAAGTAGCTCGATTTCGGTCTGGCCCCCGCCAACTCATTGAACCCGACTCATTGAACCCGACGCCTCCACAGCATGCTTCTCAAGATGTCTCCCTCAATAGCGCCTGGATGCTTCATGCCCGGCGCGGGTTAATGCGGGCGTCGGGCGCTTGCTTGAATTTGAAAGATATAAGATAAAATCTTATGAGAAATTTACTCGCCACCATATTCCTTCTCGCGTGTTTCGCCCCGGTCATGCTCGTCCCGACACACTCTCAGACGAAAGAACAGAAGAAAGAGCAAAAAGTATTAGCCGCCATTCCACAGCATTTGCGGGCGAGGCTCATTGAAAGATTAAAGTTATACGTTGAATATGAGCGCACGAAACAGTATGAGAAGTTATATGACCTGTTGTGGGAATACGTTGTCGATCCGAATAGTCTAAGTAGAGAGTCTTATGTTAAGGCCAGTAAGAAAACGATAGCCGAGGGGTATCGCAGCGTTCTCCTGGAGTTCAAGCCGACCGGCACAATTGATTTATCTGTTAATGAGGAAGGGCTCATTCGCTATGACATTTGGGGAACAGCGAAAGTAAATAGTGAGGGGGAGATTTATAAGAAGGACGCGGCCATAGAGGCTCGCTGGATAAATGGGGAATGGTATTTCTCCAGTGTCGCGGACGTGATAATCGATTAGGCGTAGGTTTTACGCTTTTCGCTCGTGCCGCGATAGTGGGGTAATATGAATGAGCTTCCTGAAACAAATAACTTGACTCTCACAGAAGATGATGCGACATATCGGCAGCAGGCTTATTTCCGCGACCTTGACCTTTATTATTGGCCTGTCTATTTCCTCATTCCGGCACGACAGCCATTATATTCAACGGCAGGGGTTGTGCGACGCGACGCTCAATTTAAGGGATTCCGCCCGACAGCCCGTCACGATACGGGGGATGCTCTACGGAAGCCCGGACGGCAAGCTGACTCTCAACGAGCTTGAATGTGGCGGCGCGTGGGTGGAAGTTGAAATTGATCGGGACTTTCAGGCGACGGACGAAAATCAGCACTTTGTCGAGAGCCTGACCCGCTTATCGCAAGGCGACAGGATGGCCAGAGCTGAAGTCATAATCGGCGGGCAGTTAACAGATCGAAAGCTGTCCTCATCCGAGCAGCGATTTGTGATCCGGGCGACGGGCTTGGAACAAGTCGGGGCGATCTCGCTTATTTCCCTCGTCTCAAATTGATTATCAACCTCCATTCGGCTTTCAACAAAGAGATCGTTCTCAGCAGTCGGTTGATGACGGAGGGCGGGGTCGTCTTGACCGAGAAATTCATGACGGACAGCAACCGTAGAATTTCGCTTTCCGGCAAGAAAAGTGGCAGTGCTTGAGGCCGCAAATTACAGCGCCGCCCCGATCATGTTCCGGTTCGCGGAAATAACTTCAAAGGGGCCTTGTACGCCTTCGGACGGACGTTTCATAAGTCGTTTGATAAAATGAAAAGTATATGAATGCTAATGATTATAAAGGCTTTTACGGAAGATATCCCGGCCTCTTCTTCCTCTGGATATTCCTGCTGAGCCTGCTTATCGCCCGGATGCTGTACTGGCTTGACGGGGCCTGACTGTGCCGCGCAGAGGATTGACGCTAACCAGGAGGCGCGCATCGATGGGGCCTCCTGAATCAAAGCCAAATAACCGCAGGTTCGATTAAACGAAGGATGTGTATGAAAGTAAACGGGGCCAAGGGCAAGCTGGTCATCATCGGCGGCGGGGAGGATAAAAAGGGTGATTGCGTGATCCTCAAGAAATTTATTCGCCTGGCCGGTGCAGCCAAAGCCCGCATCGCCATCATGACCGTCGCCACGGACAAGCCAGATGAGTACGCGGACGAATATTTGAAGGTCTTTAAGAAGCTGGGCGTGGATGAGGCGCGGGCGGTGGATGTCTCGCGCAGGAAGGACGTGCATGACGCGAAGGCTTTAGAAATCATCGAGCAAGCGACCGGAATTTTTTTCACGGGCGGCGATCAGCTTCACATCACGAGCCTGATGGGCGGCACAGAGATGCAGGAGTTGATCCGCCGGAAGTACGAGGAGGGGGCGGTGCTCGGAGGTACGAGCGCCGGGGCCGCCATGATGTCGAATTCGATGATCATCCGTGGCGAGTCAAACTGTACGCCGCGCTTCGGCGGGATGGAGATCGGGCCCGGAATGGATTTTCTACGTGATGCGATGATCGACACGCACTTCTCGCAGCGCGGGCGCATCGGACGACTCCTGACGGCCATCGCGCATTACCCGCAAGACCTGGGATTCGGCATCGACGAGAACACGGCGCTCGTCGCGAGCGGCGGCGAGTTGGAGGTCATAGGTGAAAATACCGTCACGGTCATCGACGCCGGAGACATCACCTACACGAATCTGCCTGACCTTGAGCGTGACCAGGCGCTGACCATTCACGGGGTGAAGATTCACGTCCTCTCTGACGGGCATAAATTCGATCTGGAAAAACGAGCGCCGATTGATGAGACCGACAGCGCCGGGAAAGGGAAAAGGGCCGTCACGGTAGAGAAGGCGAAGGCGAACCGAAGTTGATCGTTTAAGCCCAATCAAACAAGGATTAGGGAATCATGAGAATTAAAGCTATTAGAACCCTGGCGGGCCCGAACATCTATCATCACCGACCAGTCCTGGTCATGCAGCTTGAGCTTGAGGGTCTGACCGATACGGAGAGCCGCGATATTCCCGGTTTCAACGAGCGTTTGATTCACTTACTGCCGGGCCTCGGTGAGCACCATTGCAGCAGAGATAAGCGCGGCGGATTCGTCGAAAGGCTTTTGGAGGGAACCTACTTCGCGCACATCACAGAGCACGTCGCTCTGGAATTGAGCGAGGCGGCAGGCATCCCCGTAGGATTCGGAAGGGCGCGTTACGCTGGCGCGCCCGGCTCCTACAATGTAATCGTCACGTATGCGTCCGAGCAGGGGATGCGTTACCTCCTTGAGACGGCTGTCCAACTCGTCAACGCTTTAGTCGAAGGCAAAGAGTTTCCGCTTGAGGAAAGAGTAAGGGAAGTGCGCGCCATCGTCGCCGACACGGAGCTTGGGCCGAGCACGAGAGCGATTGTGGACGCTGCAAGCGCGCACGGCATCCCTTGGTCGCGCGTCGGCGAGGAGAGTTTTGTCCAGCTCGGCTACGGCAGGAATCGCCGCTTCATCCAGGCCGCGATGAGCGATAGGACGAGCGCCGTCGCGGTCGAGACCGCCGGTGACAAAGAGTTCACCAAGGTCCTCTTGCGACAGGTTTCGATCCCCGTGCCGCGCGGCGAAGTCGTCCGCACGGAAGAAGACGCCGTGGATGCGCTAGACCACATCGGCGTCCCCGTAGTGGTCAAGCCTTTGGACGGGCGGCAGGGCAAAGGCGTCTCGCTCTACATCTCCACACCTGAACAGATGAGACAGGCTTTCGCCGTCGCCCGCGAGTTTTCCGAGAATGTGCTGGTCGAAGAGCTGTTCGTCGGGAAGAATTACAGGGTGCTCGTCGTAGATTATCGAATGATCGCGGCGAGCGAGCGTCTCCCGGCGCACGTCATCGGAGACGGCCAGCACACGATAAACGAGTTGATCGAGATTGAGAACCGGAATCCGATGCGCGGGATTGGACACGAGAAGCCGCTCACGCAGATCATGATCGACGAGATCATGAACGCTTATCTTTGCAAAGCGGGTCTGAGTCTGGGTGATGTTCCTGAGCGTGGTGAGACTGTCCTCCTGCGCGAAAGCATCAATCTCTCGACCGGGGGAACGGCGAAGGATGTGACCGACCTCGTGCACGAAGAGGTTCAGGAGATGTGCGAGCGGGCGGCGCGCGTCGTCGGCCTGGACATCTGCGGGATTGATCTGGTCACCGCAGACATCGGTGCGCCCGTCGAACGAAGCGGTCGGGGAAAGACCGGCGGCGGAATCATCGAACTCAACGCCGCGCCGGGCCTGCGGATGCATCTTTATCCGAGCGAAGGCGAGTCGCGTGACGTGGGCGGAGCAATAGTAGAGATGCTCTATCCGGGAGGCGGCGACGGGCGCATCCCTGTCATTTCCATCACGGGCACGAACGGTAAAACGACCGTCACGCGAATGATCGGCCACGTCCTCGCGCAAACGGGCCGGAGGGTTGGAATGGCGACGACGGAGGGCATCTATCTGGGAGATAGGCAGATCGTCGAAGGCGACACGACGGGCCCACACTCGGCCCGAACCGTGCTGTCCGACCCATCTGTCGAGGTCGCCGTGCTTGAGACGGCCAGAGGGGGCATCGTTCGCCGAGGCTTGGGCTACGACTGGTCGGACATCTCCGTGATGACGAACATCGGCCCCGATCACATAGGGCAGGACGGCATCGAGAGCGTGGAAGATTTGGTTTACATCAAATCGCTCATCGCCGAACGCGTGCGCGAAGGCGGCACGCTCATCCTTAACGCCGACGACGAACATCTCGCGCGCCTGATGGAGAATCCCCGCGTCTCTAAATTGGAGAAGCAGATCGTCTATTTTTCACTTCGGGAAAACAATTCGCTCGTCGCATGCCACATAGATGCGGGTCACATCGCATATTTTCTGCGCGACGGTCAGGTCATAGAGGCCAGCGACCATAGAGAATATCCGGTACTGCGCGTGGCGGACATCCCGTGCACGATGGGCGGGACAGCCGAATTTCAAATTAGTAATCTCCTCGCCGCCATCGCCGCCTGCCGCGCCTGCCGGGTGACGAGCGAGCATTTGAGGGCGTCGCTCCAGAGCTTCAACAGCAACTATAATCCCGGGCGCGCTAATCTCTACCGGGTCAACGGCGGTTACGTGATGGTTGACTACGGGCACAACCCGGATGCTTTCGCCGCCATCTGCCGGACGGTCGCCAGGTGGACTGACAGAAGGGTGACGGGCATCATCGGCGTTCCGGGCGACCGTGACGACAGCGTCATAGAGCAGGCCGGGCGTGTAGCGGGGCGTGGCTTTCAACGCGTCATCATCAAGGAAGACTATGATCTGCGCGGGCGTGGAAAAGGCGAAGTCGCCAAACTTCTGTGCCGGGCGGTGAACGATGAATCGCCCGAAACCGAATGTCATATCGTGCTCGACGAGATCACGGCCCTGCGTTCTGAGATTGAGGGTTTGCGGGACGGGCAAGTCATCGTCATCTTCTACGACAAACTAGAACCCGTGACGAAACTGCTCAATGAGGCCGGAGCAATACCGGTCACGACCATAGACCAAGCAGGAGTGGTTTCCACGGAGCGGAGGACTAATATCTACTCGGCGATTAGCACATAGCGGCTAAAAGTTAAGCGGGCTTATTTCCCCCTTTGGCTGATTATCTTTGTGGCCGTGGTTGACGACGAGCGCGCTGCTTGTTTTCCTTGCGCGTCCGTTCGCTCCGCTTCCTGCTTTTGTCTCTTCGTAGCTGTTGCCATCTTCAACCCTCCCTTGAACGATCTATTTTTCTGAACTCAATGCCCGCCGGAATTCAAGCATCTCTGGTGGAACTTCTTCTGCGCTTAAAATGCTTATGGCGAGTGACACGCCGGGTCGCTCGCGTATGGAGGGCATTTATTGGTAGAGAAAATTTGTTACGGATTTACCTCATACATGTAGGTCTTTTGGTATCAGGTAAAGGTGCAGGGGGCCAGGGTTTTCCATGGGGGAAAAAGAGGGCAAGCACTGTTGTCGTTATTCCGCCATCACCGGCCTTCATACGGAGAATGTTGCCCGTCTGCAATGCAACGGCAGAGTAATGCATCCTTTCATCAAACCATAAGGCTCAGATATTGACCATCCCTTGCGCTCCGACAATTCCCGTTTCGACCGAGCCACCATCTTCCATTTCGACGATGAGTGAAACGAGAGCGCTGGTCGGGAAATAGACATGACTGATCCTCTGAGATGAATGCGTCAGAACATCTTCCCGAGTTAATTTAATTGATTCACATGTATCGATTCACGCCAGGCATCGCGTGTCCTCAATCCGCACCTTCGGAACTCAGGTTCTCCAGCCAATTGTCGCCAGGCTTTTCTCATCCCTGAGGTGCTTTCAGCAATCAAAGCCTGTGGTTGTGGAATCATTCATCCAGGGGGCTGCGTACTCCCTTCCCGCCCTTATTCAGCACATGCGTATAGATCATCGTCGTCTGTAAATCTGCATGTCCCAGTAATTCCTGGATTGTCCTGAGATCATAGCCATTCTCAAGTAAACGTGTGGCGAAGCTGTGCCTGAGCGTGTGACAACTCCCGGGCTTATTTATTCCGGCTCTCCTGATCGCTGCTTTGACAGCCTTCTGTAGAGCAGTTTCAGCTATGTGATGCCTCTGTATCTGTCCGCTTCGAGGGTCAATTGAGCGTTTAGAAGCAGGGAAGACATACTGCCAGTACCACTCCCGATTCGCATGAGGATATTTGCGGGCTAGAGCAAGTGGAAGATAAACCCTGCCGAAACCTTCTCTAACGTCCATCTCATGTATGGCTTTGACCCTTTCTACTTGCTTTTGCAAGGGGTTGACGAGAGAGCCCGGCAGCATGGTGATGCGATCCTTATTTCCTTTACCTTCTCTCACAATGATCTGTGATTGCGAGAAATCAATATCCTTGACTCTCAGGCGTACACATTCCATGAGCCTCAGTCCGGAGCCGTAGAGCAGACTGGCCATCAGCCACATCTCACCCCGAATATGATTGAGAACGGCCTTGGCTTCTTCTCTAGTAAATACAACGGGCAATCTCTGCGCTTTCTTAGCTCTTTCAATATCATCTACCCTGTCTATGGGCTTATCCAATACTTCTCGGTATAAGAATAAAAGGGCTGAGAGTGCCTGGTTCTGCGTAGATGCAGAAATGTTGCGTTCTCTGGCTAAATAGCATAAGAATCCGCGGATCTGAGCGGCACCCATCTCAAGAGGATGACGCTTGCCATTGAAGACGATGAATTCACGAATCCACTTGATATATGCTTCTTCTGTCCGGATGCTGTAGTGGAGAGTACGAATGCGGTCTCGCACCAGATCTAATAGCTGAGACATCAGTGAGGCACTCCTTTATGGAATTGTAATGGGAGTCTAATCCGGGATGAGATGGGCGTAATTTATGCTGGAAGAATCAGAAAATCAAGAGAAATCTGGGGATGCTACAAAAATAGACGCCCAAATGGGCGCAATTTAAAGTGGCAGCTAGTATGGTATAAAAGAATACACGCCCAAACAGGCGTCTTTACCGGCGGCTATTAATACATCTACTATGCGTTAGATGCTGCGCCGCTAGCGAGAACTTGAATCTCTTGACATTGTGTGTCGCCGCTCGCGCTCTTGAATGGTGATCAGAGTTGAATGATTTGACTCTGTGCGCTCAACTCAAGTTGAATCTAACCGCGAGACGGGCGGCAGAAGCCGTGCGCTCGCGGCGACAGATTGGCGCATCATCTAACAACTCATTGAACCGGACTCGCCGCCAGCAGTCTTGTCATCATTCGACGTTGCGCTTGGCGGCTCGCCGGTTAATTCGGGCGTTAGAGCGCCTGAAAGAAGCGCCTTGTGTCGGGGAGCGGTCAAGACGCTTCTCCGAGGCGGTCTAACATCTCATTCAACCCGACCGCGAATAGCATTGCTTTCATGCGCGAGACTTGCTTTAATTCGGCATCTCCTCGCGGCGGGTTAATTCGGGCGTTAGGCTCTTGCTTCTATCGCAAGAATAGACTCGTTGTTGTTATGGGAGAACTAATCATGAAGCGGCATCCGTGGGCAATGTTTATCGTTGCCTTACTTACTGAATTAGGAACTTCTTTTTGGCAGTGGGGCAGGTATCCCACGGATTCGGTGCGTTCTTGGTACGAGGGCTCCTTCTGGCTGTACGAGGCAGAACGTCTTATCCCGTGGGCTATTATCTTTGTCATCCTTTGGGGTGGAGGGATACTATTTTCTAAACGCGCTCTGAAATAAGCACGTCTCCTAAAGAAAAACGGCGAGCCTAACAACTCATTCAACCGGACGCGCAATTAGCTGGCCTCTCATCGAGAACTTGTCCGTCGCGGCGGTTCGTGCGCGCCGGTTAATTCGGGCGTTAGACACGCCTGGAAGTTGCGACCTGCGACTGGCAATACTGACTTGCCGCGTGGCAGGCCGCAACACTGAGGCGGTCTAACAAGCGATTCGACCCGACCGGAATGAGCGTACTTTTCATCGTGAACTTGTGTGTTGCGCAGTTGATGTCCGGCGGGTCAATCGCGGCGTTAGGCGCTTGATGTTATATTGGAATCTATGAACGGCAATCCCGAAGAGGTCATAGCTTTTATATTCGGCTTATGGATGGTGTTGCTTAACAAGTATTTTGCCGAGGCCGCCAGACAATGGGGGAAGGTGTTATCAGGAGTGGATTCAAATCTGTGGTTTGGCCGTATCGGATTCATTCTCGTCGGGACCGTCTTCATGCTGGCTGGTCTCAGAAAGTGCTAACAACGCCGCGCCTAACAACGGCATGCACCCGACCGCGAATCAGCGGGCCTCTCATGCAAGGCTTGCGGCTGGCGGCGTTGAGTGCGCGGCGGGTGATGCCGGGCGTTATGCGCTAGCTGGTGTTTCAAGAAGGGGAAACTGATGACCAAACTAATTGTGGCCTTGATGCTTTGTTGCTCCGTTCTAGGGGTTGTAGCAGCATATGGGACGGGGCAGGATTCCGAGTTGAAGGACACAACCGAATCCCGTTATAAGGTGGGTCAAATCTGGAGCTATAAAACTCGACCGAATGAGAAGAAGTCCTCATTCATCGTTCTCAAGGTTGAGAACCATCCGAAGCTCGGCAACATTGTTCACATTGCCCTCCGCGACTTGAAGCTAAAGAAGCCGAACGGAGATTTTATCGAGACCGCAGGACATCTGCCATTTGCGGAAGAGGCTATCAATAAGAGTGCCGTTAAACTCTTAAAAGAGAAGGCTGACTTGCCTGATTATGAGGAAGGGTATGGCATGTGGAGGGAGGCGTTTGATGCTGGGAAAGCTGGCATTTACACAATCACCATCGCTGAGGCGGTAGATGTGATGGAGACCACCCTGAATCAATAGCCATGCCGCGCATAACAACTCATTCAACCGGAGCGCGAATAGCGTTACTTTCATCGCTAGACTTGCGCATATTGACGGTTCGCCGCGCCCGGTTAATTCGGGCGTTAGGCTTCTGTTGAATGCAAGGTTAGTATAAGAATGATGAAGCAAAGAGTATTCCCACTTCTGATTCTCGTTTGCGGCTTTGGATTCGCCTTAAATGCATCGGCTTCTTTTAGCAGGATAGCGCTAGGGCTTCCTGACGAAGACAAAGCTCAAATCGTAAAATCCATCTTGGAGCAGCGCCTCTCTAATCATAAAGTTTATCCTCTTGGAAGAGAGCTTATTCTTTCTACCGAGAACATCAACATTGAATTGATTCCAAACCGAATATCCAGCATCGGGGTGTCTTTTCTTAAGCTGGATGAAATTAGCAAACGGGACAAGGGCAACATCAGGTATTTGGTATTCGGTGAATTCAAGGAAACGGATTCTGGCGTGGAGGTTGAGCTTAGCGAAATCTGGAGGGATGGAATCGCGCGTGGGTGGAGTCGCACGGCATATAAATGTCGCAAAGTTGACGGTAAATGGTTAACCGAAGAAGGCGAAGAATCATTTGAAATCTATAATTAAATTGGCTCGAACGTAATTATGATTACGCGGTACGAAGCCTAACAACTCATTCAACCGGAGCGGAATCAGCTTACTTTTCATTCGACAACTTGAAGGCTTGGTTAGATTCTTCCCGCCCGGTTAATTCGGGCGTTAGATGCTTCTTGTGAGGTAAGTAAGGAGAAACAAAATGATTCTAAACTTGCAGAAATCTAAAACTGTCATCGTCACCGTTTGGCTGGTATTGGTGCTCGCCTTCTTCATCACCCAGTTAGTCAAAGGCGCAATCACTTCTGCTCGGCCACATACTCTCTCCGCTACCAAGCAAGTAAAAGAAATAGAGGGTTACAGAAATTGGACGAAGGTTAATTCTGTGCCACAATTGATGCCGGGACGGGTTGCTGCGGCCTGTGCGATTTGGCAATCGTCCTCTGGCGTTGCAGTTGATGGCACGAGCAATCCACATCGTAATAAGTATTTCACCGTTTATGTTAATGCTGTTGGGAGAAAAGCGATGCTCAACCAAAAGCAGCCGAAATTCCCGGAAGGCTCGATAATCGTTAAAGAAAAGTTGTCTGCTACAGATAGCCGAACGCCGGAATTATTGACGGTGATGATAAAACAGAAGGAAGGATTTAACCCGGCAAGTGGGGATTGGGAATATATGGTTATAGATGGAACAGGAACGAAAGTAGAAGGGCGCGGGAATCTGCAAAACTGTCAAAGTTGCCATATTGGCAATCAAAGAACTGATTATATATTTCGGACATATCTGTCGGAGGGAGTAGAAAGCAAGTTGAAATAATCGGGCGCATCTAACAACTCATTGAACCCGACCGCCCTTAGCTTGCCTTTTATCAACCTTGCCGCCTGCGCTCATGTTGAATATCATCGCCGGGCGGCGGGTTAATTCGAGCGTTAGGTTTCTGTTGAATGCTTTGACTCAAGAACTGAATCGGCAGACTTGAACCTTAACCCGGCGGGCACTTGTTGAATGCTAATGTAGCTTGAATGCTTTAAACCCCGCGCACGAATTGAAGATTGATTCCTTACGTTGGTTGAATCGCCATGCGGCGCTCGGTGCATTGAATGATAAAATCAAGGTTGCAGGGCGATGGAGGGCGGAATGGTTCAGGCCTACGAAACCTAACAAGCGATTCGACCGGAGCGGAATGAGCTTGGCTTTCATCGAGAACCTGAATGCTTCTCTCAATGCTTCCCGCCCGGTCAATCGCGGCGTTAGCCTGCTACTTCTTTGCTAAAGACATATGTTTCAGGAACTGAAAACGGGCGTTGATATTTTGCAAAGCGCACTTGATTTGCGCTCAAATTTCATCAAAAGAAAGCGTAGAAGAGAGCTTTTGTTTGATCTCTTGACTTTCTATTTTTGCCTTTCGCGCCTTATTCAAAATGGTCGTGAACTTCTATCAGTTGCAGGTAGGGAGCCGTTAAAAAAGATTATGGCTCTACCTACTGAAGAGAGATTGAAATTTTCCTCTAAGGTTTATGCTTTGCTCTTAACTCAAAGATTGCTTCTAAGGAAACTATCCAGACTGATCCAGGGGCAGCCTGTCATGGAGATATTTGACCCAGCCTTGAAAGATGAACTTCAAAAGTTGATTGGCTGGAAGGATAAAGGATTGTTAGCTGTTGGGTCTACGCTTGAGTTCTATTTTCTTCTTGACGGCAGACCTTCCCGTGATGAGATCGAATCACATGGAGAAGAGCTTGCTCGCTTCCAATATCAAGCTAGCGTTGTAAGCATAGTCTTGTCTGGAAGATCGAGAAAGGTGCTAAATATGCGCTCAATCTTACGAAACCTAGAAAGTCTTGAAGAAGCAGGTGAAAGACTGCGCGCGAAAATCAACGAGCTTTTCACTAATGAAGAGCAGTTAGAGTTTGTTAAAAAGGCCAAGAAAGTAGCAGATTCAATCTAAGGCGCAGGCTAACAACTCATTCAACCCGACCCCGCGATAGCGTTCCTTTCATCCTTGTTTGCTGCGGTCTGCTAGAATGCTGCTCGCGCGGGGCGGGTTAATTCGGGCGTTATGCGTCCTCTATTCTTGTGAGGCAGATATGATTACTGCGACACAAATTAAAGATTTACGCGAGGCGGCTTCTGGTTTTGAAAAGACAAAACTCCTGAAGGGCAAGTTGGCTGGATTACGGCAGGAAAGACAACCGTTCTTTTTGATGGCAGATGAGTTTGATGAGATTCTTCAATGGAAACTTGATACTCAATATGGGCGGCGGAAAGCTCATCGTTCCAAAAATACAGATGAGATTATCCGCGCCGTGACGGGTCTTGCCTTGAACATTACTCATGAAGATGAAGATTACGAACTTGAATTGCGTATAGATATTTTATCCTCCCTGCGTGGCGTTGCCACTCCAGTCGCCTCGGCCATTCTTACTGTCGTTTATCCAGAAAAATATGCGGTCATTGACTTCCGAAATTGGAGGCAGATATTTGGCGAAAGGAAGAATTCATTTTCCATTGGCGATTACAAACGGTACATGAAAGAGATGCGCCGCTTGGCGAGGGAGCTAGATTGGTCAATCCAAGAAGTAGATCAAGCTATCTGGGAGTATGATAGGAGGCACGGCGACGCATAACAACTCATTCAACCGGAGCGCGAATAGCGCGGCTTTCATCGAGAACTTGAATGGTTTCGATGTTGTGTGCGCGCCCGGTTAATTCGGGCGTTAGGTGTCTCCTATTTGGTCAGAAGTTGAATTATAAACTCATGGCGAAGGTTCGCACTAAAATCTCAATTGCTGGTTTCAACGAGACAGAAATTGCCGAAGGGCTTCAGGATTTCCTTGCAGAGTTCAAGGAGCGCCCATGGCTCACTAACCCGCAAGC
>DASVQM010000040.1:0-55001 GCA_036389095.1 Pyrinomonadaceae bacterium | reverse complement strand
GGTGATGGCGTATGTGACGGTGAATAATGAGGGGCCGTCGCAGGGTTTTGTGATGACGAACAACATCATGGAGCATAATGAGTATGGAGTGATGGGGCAGGGGCAGGGGATCGGGATGCCCGCAATCAACTGGTTCTTTCCGAATGGGACATTCAGACGAAACATACTGGTCGGAGCTGATGTCTCGCGCTATCCCACGGACAATTTCTATCCCGGCAAGATTGACGATATTGGATTCGTTAATCGTCTCGCTCAAAATTATAAACTGGCCTCCAACAGCCCATACAAGAGCAGTTCCACGGATGGCAAAGACCCCGGCTGTGATTTCGACGCGCTGGCGGCGGCGATGACAGATACACAACCAGCGCCGACGCCGACTCCCACACCGACTCCGACTCCAACACCAACTCCGACACCGGCGCCAACACCGACCCCTGTGCCGTCGCCGTCACCCGTATCGCCGCAGATGGTTGCGGGTGCGCTCAGCACGGCGAAGACGCTGGCCGCTGCGACGACGACGAGCACTGAGGCGCAGATCATCCCGCTTGTGACGAGCATTGAGCAGGCTTACTCCGTTTTTCTCAACGAGTCCGGGCGGTTCGGTTCATCTGCGAGCGAGATAGACATGGGGCTCCGCGCGTCGCTCTACTTCGCGCGTGCGTCGCTGGCGCTGGCGGCCAAACAATCTAACGCGGGCGTGCAAAATCGACTGCAAATAGTCGCTTACAGGCTTGAACAGGCGAAGGGCTTGATGTCACCGACGACGACACAAACGGCCAGTGTGCAGACGGCTCATGCTGCTGGGCTGAGCGCATCGCTGATTATCGGCAGTGCCGATACGCGTTCGGGCGCGAGTTACGCCCCGACGCTTGCCCCGGCAAGTCTGGGCGTCATCCTTGGCGACCCGGCGCAGAGTCCGCTCTCTGTACAGACAATGAACGCCGCGCAATCCGCCAACGGCTCGTTGCCTTATGAGCTGGCGGGTGTGAGCGTCACGTTCGGAGGGCAGGCGGCGGCGCTGCTCTCTGTCTCTCCCTCGCGTATCACCTTCCTGGTCCCGGCTGGCTATACGAGCAGCCAGGCGGAAGTGATCGTGACATTGCAGGAGGGCTATGTCTCGCGCGGCACTGCCAGCGTAGCGGCCATCGCTCCGGCGCTCTTCACGGCGGACGGAACGGGAACGGGGGCCGCGCTCGCCTTGAATGCCGCCAACTTTACGACGGGAACATTCGATGTCTCGACCCAGCAAAATCTGAGTATAGACAAACGGACGCGACTGGTCATGTACGCGACAGGCATTAGCGGTAGCTCGGCCAACACGAAGACGATCAACGACGTGAGCACGGAGAAAGGTGTCATCACGAACCTCAGCGAATCCGTTACGGTCGAAGCTCGCACTCGGGATGGCCGCCTCTACCAGCTTCCGGTCGAGTTTGCGGGCGCGCTCGGGACAGTCGCCGGACTCGATCAGCTCAATATCATCCTCACCCCTGAACTGCGCGCGGCGGGCACGGTCGAGCTGACCCTCATCGCAGGCGGGCAGCGCAGCAACAGCACTATCATTAACGTCCGCTGACGACCGGGCGCAAGTAGAGAAGCGAGGGGCGAAGCGCAGATCATGCTTCGGCTTGAGATGTGCTTCGCCCCGGCCTGTTAACCGCTGGATTAAAGTGGACGGCCAGGCGGGCTTCGTCCGTAAATAATTGTGCCTTCAGGAAAATCTTTTGCTTGTCGGCTGAGCGTTATTGCGTTAAGCTTAAAGCTAGCGCATGTCCTGTGCGGGGCTGTGCATCGAGCTACGGTTCCTACATGCTGGCTTTCGTAACGCTTCTCCTGCCAAAGTAACAAATTCGCCCATACGGAAAGCGCAATGAGTGTTCTTGCCCCCCGACATCTCTGGAAACCCATCGTCGTCATCGCTGCCCTGGGCTTTGTCTACGCGAGCGTGCTCGCCAAGCTGGGCTATGACTGGTGGGAGGACGAGAACTATTCGCACGGGCTGCTCGTCCCCTTCATCATCGGCTATATCCTTTGGAGCGAGAGAGAGAGCTTGCGCGCCGCGCCTGTGCGTCCGAGGCTCTGGTGGGGAGGGGCGGCGGTCTTGTGCGCGCTGCTGGCGCTGTGGGCCGGGACGGCTGGCGCTGAGCTTTTCATGCAGCGCATGTCGCTCGTCCTGATGCTCGCAGGCATCGTCGTCTATTTCTGGGGCTTTCGCCTGCTGCGATACGCGCTCGTGCCGCTCGCCCTCCTGGTGCTGGCCATACCCATCCCGACCATCATCTTTAACAAGATCGCTTTCCCCTTGCAGCTTTTCGCCTCGCGCTGCGCCGTGTGGGCGATGCGGCTCTTCGACATTCCGGTCTTGCGACAGGGTAACGTCATCGAGTTGATGCCGCTTAACGCGACGACGCCGAAGCGGCTTGAGGTCGTCGAAGCCTGTAGCGGCATACGCTCGCTGATGACGCTCGTTACGCTGGCAGTGGTCTTCGCCTACTTCACTCATCCGAAGAGTGATCGCGGGGATGGCGGCAGCGGCGGAGGCTTCCGGCGCGGCTCTGTGAGCGCGTTAAAGAGCTTTGGCTTCTGGCGCTCTTTCCTGCTCGTGCTCTCGGCGGTTCCGATAGCCATTCTGACAAACGCCCTGAGAGTGAGCGGCACGGGCATACTCGCACGCTACTACGGTACGAAGGTGGCCGACGGCTTCTTCCATAGCTTTTCGGGCTGGGTCGTCTACATCGCCGCCTTCCTGCTTCTTCTGGCCGTCGGCTGGGTGCTAGACCGTCTGGGCAAATTCGGCAAAGGCGGCGGGCGAGGCGGAAGCACGGAATCGCGCTCGAAGGAGGCGAAGCAGGAAGGGGCGGAAACGACGCGCGAGGCCGCCGGTGTGAGCGCGCGTGCGCCGGTCGGCGTGGCGACGGTGAAAGGAGCTGAGTAAGAGTAAGTTTATGTCCGACACGAAACAGAATAGCTTGTGGCGCTTCCTACTCCTGCTCGCGGTGCTTTTAATCGGCGGCGTCGTCATCAATTCCTGGGCGCTGGCCGGAGAGGCGCACGTCGAGCGGCGGCTGTTGAAAGATTTTCCGACGCAGATCGAAGCCTGGCAGCGTATCGGAGCCGACGAGGTGCTGGACGAGCGGACAGCCGATGTCTTGAGGGCGGATGACTACCTCTCGCGCTATTATGCGCGCGCGGATGGGCGTGTCGCCTCGCTCTATGTCGGCTACTTCGCATCGCAGCGCACGGGAGCAACTTATCACAGCCCGCTCAACTGCCTGCCCGGCTCGGGCTGGACGATGAATGAAGCCGCCACCATCAGGATCACCCCGGCGGATGGCTCTGCCCCCTTCGAGGCCAACCGTTATATCATCCAGAACGGCGACGATAAACAGATGCTGATCTACTGGTATCAGGGTCGCGGGCGCTACGTCGCCAGCGAATACTGGGGCAAGATTTACACCGTGCTCGACAGCGTGCGCCGCCGCCGCTCCGACGGGGCCATCGTGCGCGTCATGGCTCCCGTGGGCAAATCCGAACAGGCGGCCCTGGACGCCGCCCTCTCCTTCGCCGCGCAGGTCGCGCCCGTACTTCCGGGCTACGTCCCCAACTAAGAGGGAAAGGCGCTCTCGGGTCACAGGGTTTTCGGGAAGCAAAGCCGCATTCATCCTTTATTTATGATATGCGCCAAGTTTCCCTGAGCGTTTGAACAAGGAAGCAGGCACAGCGATTTTGATATTCAACAGCAGCGCTCTGCTCTAAGGCCCAGGCGGCATTGCCCGTCGCCTGTCGCCCGAAGAGACCCGAGCCAATTCGACGGCCCCGAAGCTGGAACAGACCATTGCCCGGTCTGTTCCAGCCCTAGAGCCGCCAGGAGTTTCAAAACAAGAATGAGATATCAAGAGTGCACCCGCCCGAGCTATCTTTTAATCATCCTCTGCGCGCTCGTCGTCGCGCTTGCGCTGGCGACCACGGGCTGCAAAAACTCCGAAGCCGCCAAGGCCGAACACGTCGAGCGCGGCGAAGCTTACCTCAAAGAGAAGAAGTTTCAGGAAGCCAGCATAGAGTTTCGCAACGCCATACAGATTGACGACAAGCTGGCGTCTGCCCATTGGGGATTGGCGCGCGCCTACGAGGGGTTGGAGCGCTGGCAGGAAGCCTTCGACGAGATGAAGCGCGCCGCCGAGCTAGACCCCAACAACCTTGATGCGCGCGTTCGTATAGGCAACTATTACCTGCTCGGCAAACAGCTTGCCGAATCCGAGCGCTATGCCAGGGAGGTGCTGCAAAAAGACCCTAACCACATAGAGGGGCATATACTTCTGGCGGGACTTCTTTTCGCGCAGGAGAAGCGCGACGAGGCGCTCGGTGAGCTGAAACGAGCCATCGAGATTGATCCCCGCCGCGTCGAGTCTTATCTGAGCCTGGCGCAGTTCTACATCGGTCTCAAGGATGCTGCTAAAGCCGAGGAGGCGTATCGCCAGGCAATCTCCGTCAACGGTGCTTCGGCTCTGGCCCATACAGAGTATGGGAAATTCCTGATCGCGGCCAATCGCGCTGGCGAAGCCGAAGCGGAGTTTCGTCGCGCCGTCGAGGCCGAGCCCACGAACCGCGAGGCCCGCCAGGCTCTGGCCACCTTCTACGTCCTCAACCATCAGATGGACAAGGCCGAGGAAGCCTATAAGGCGCTCGCCGAGCTTGATAAGGATAAGCCGGAAGGGCGGGCCGCGCTCGCAGACTTCTACGCTTCGGTAGGCCGCAGCGACGACGCGATCAGAATCTACCAGGAGATCGTCAGTCATTCGCCGGAATACGCGCGGGCCCATTATCGCATCGGCGAGATGCTGCTCATGCGCGGCGACACGGCTGGCGCTTCCGCGCAGGCCGACGAGGTGCTCAAGGCGAACCCGCGCGATATGCAGGCGCTCATGCTGAGGGCGCGCGTGCGTCTACAGACGGGCCAGCCCAAGGAGATCAAGGGGGCCATCGAAGACCTCAAGGAAGTCCTCAAGCAGGAGCCCAATTCGCGCGCCGGTCTCTATTACATGGCCGAGGCCAGCTTCCGCGCCAACCAGCTCGATCAGGCGCGCATCTATGCCGCCGACCTCGAAAGGTATCATCCCGATTATCTGCCCGCGAAACTGATGCAGGCTCAGATCAGCCTCGCCGCCGGCGACTACAAGAACGCGCTCAACCGCTCCAACGAGCTGGTCGAACTCGTCAGCAAGGCCGGGCCTGATCGAAATATCTCGCCGCAGCTTCTCGCCGAGCTGCGCCTGAAGGCTCTGACGACGAGAGGCTCTGCGCAGCTCAGCCTCGGTAATACGAAGGCGGCCCGCGCCGACATGGAGGCGGCCCGCGATCAGGCTCCCGGCGTTCCCGGCGTCTACACGAACCTGGCCGCCGTCGCGCTCAGAGAAAACAAGCCCGAAGAATCCGTCTCGCTCTACGAGCGCGCGCTTGATATTGACAAAGCGAACTTCGATGCGCTAAATGGATTGATCAATATCTACGTCAGACAAAACCATTTGGACCAGGCGCACGCGCGCGTAGACCAGGCGCTCAGCGCGCAACCCAACCTCGCTCCGCTGCATTACCTGAAGGCGCAGGTTTACGGCTACGAAAGAAATCTCCAGAGCGCGGAGGGCGAACTGCGCCGGGCCATAGAGATCGAACCCAATTACCTGGCCGCATACTTTGCGCTCGGCGCGCTCTTTATCAATCAGAACCAGCAGGAGCGCGCCATCAGTGAGTATCGCCGGATACTTGAGAAGCGGCCCGACGATGCGAGCACCTATACGCTGATCGGCATGCTCGAAGACAGCCGCAAGAACCACGAGGCGGCGGCGGAGAATTATCGAAAAGCTCTTGAGATAGACCCGAACTCGGCGATTGCCGCCAACAACCTCGCCTGGCTCTACGCCACGCGCAATATGGGCAACCTGGACGAAGCCGTCAGACTGGCCCAGGGCGTCGTTCAGAAGTACCCGGAAGAGAACGGATTCGCCGATACGCTCGGCTGGGTCTATTACAAGAAGAACCTCTATGCGGCCGCCGTCGAGCAGTTGCAGAAGGTCGTCGCCAAAGACCAGAACAGCGCCACCTATCGTTTCCATCTGGGAATGGCGCAGGCCGGTAACGGCGACAAGGCGGGAGCCAAACGCACTCTTGCCGAAGCGCTCCGACTCGGCGAGGGCAAGAACTTCGCCAACGCCGAAGAAGCACGTCAGGCTTTGGCGGCGCTTTAGAACATGGGTCGCTTTAGCGTAGCTTTACCCGGCTCAGGCACGAACCGACGATTTTACTGAATGCCTGGCCCGTCGTCCTT
Source organism: Pyrinomonadaceae bacterium (assembly GCA_036389095.1). Lineage (GTDB taxonomy): Bacteria > Acidobacteriota > Blastocatellia > Pyrinomonadales > Pyrinomonadaceae > DASQYE01. The sequence goes on along the minus strand of DASVQM010000040.1, from coordinate 48,679 downwards.
GAAAACTTTGAAAGAGATTCTTCGGCCCTGATGCGCGCGGGAGCGCTTGCCCCGTCCCCGCACGCCGCAAGCGCCGTAGATTGCAGCGCCTCAAGCGCCCGCCCCTGATCTCGTAGGGCGCAGCGCCGGGCCGAATTATCCGAGACGGAAATTAAGGAGTGCCGTAACATGAGTGTCGAATTCCGGCAGCGCAATCCGGGCGAATACGCGCGGATTATCTGGAAACGCAAGTGGCTCATCATCCTTCCGACCATCGCCATTGCGACCGCCATCGCGTGGGTCGTCCTGCGCTTACCTGACGTTTACGAATCCGTCACGCTGATCGTCGTCAAGCCTTCGACCATCTCGGCTCCGACTTTGCCGACCGTCTCCGAAGACGCGCTCACGCGCCAGCTCAACAACATCAATCAGGTGGTCACGAGCCGCAGCTCTCTGCAGCCCCTCGTCGAGCGCTACGGCCTCTATCAGCAGGAGCGCCTGCGCAACGAGCCGATGGAGCAGATCATTGAGAATATGCGCAAGGACATCCGCGTCGAGGTCAACACGAGCCGCAACGACATCACCAACGGCTTCAACATCACCTATCGCGGGCGCGACCCCAAGACGACGCAGGCCGTGACGGCGGAGCTGGCCACCAAGTTCGTCAACGCACAGACGGAGGCGGCGGCGACCTCCTCCAAGCAGACGATAACATTTTTCCAAAACCAGTTGGAGCAGGTCAAACAGCAGCTCGACGACATCGACAAGCGACGACTTGAGTACATGCAGAACAATGTCAACAACCTGCCTTCGCAAACGCAATCGTTGATCGGGCAGTTGGCCGGGCTGCGTGAGCAACAGAAGGCGCTCATCACGGAGATCGGTCGCCTGCGCGACAGCCGCACAGCCTTGAGCACGCAGCTCAACGCGCTGGAGCAGCAGTTCGAGATAGATAAGCAGGAAGTAGAAGATGTTCGGACGGACGTGAAGGGAACGCTCGCCTATGGGCAGCTCGTGCAGCGCAAAGCAGCGCTTGATTCCGAGATACAGAACATGCTGACGACGCTCAGGCCGCAAAACCCGGATGTCAAAGCCAAACAGGCCGAGCTTGATTCCATCGTCAGAGAAATGGAGCGTATGGTTTCGGAAGCCGAGGCCAAGAACGAACAGATCAGGAAACGAATCGCCGACCGCCCGGACCTGCGGATCAGCGGACTCCGCAGCGACATCCAGCGCATCGAGGGAGAGATCAAACGTCAGGAAGAGTTACTCGCTCAATCCAGCGGGCAAATCACGGATGTCAACCTGCGCATCAACAGCGTCCCCGGCACGGAAGTCGGGCTCGAAGCTCTCAATCGAGAGTATCTGACGCAGAAGGCCAACTACGACGCGCTGCTCAAGAAATCGCAGGACGCCGAGTTGATCGCCAATGTTCAGGTCAACGCGCAGGGCGAGACCATTCAGGTGGTTGACCCCGCGAACCTGCCCGGACGCCCCGTCGCGCCCAAGCGCCCGCTCTTGATGGCCATCGGCCTCATGGCCGGGCTCGCCGTCGGGCTTCTGCTGGCCGCCGGTTTTGAAGTCCCAAGGCTGCTGACCATTCAAACAACGGATGATGCCGAGCACTACACGGGGCTGCCCGTGCTCGTGTCCGTGCCGGAGCTTTTGACGCCGCAGGAGGCTCGCCGCATCCCCATCCGCCGCAGGCTCGCGCTGGCCGCCGGAATCGCCGCGACCATTGTCAGCATCCCTGCGCTCGCCTTCATGCTGCGGGCCACGCACATCTTCGACAGGTTTTTGAGCTAAGGGATTTAAGGATGTCCGATCTGAGTCGCGCATAAGTTTGAGACGCGCGCGGCTTTCGACCCCGGAGGCCAAAGGAACAGAGTGTACAGAGAATTCTACGGCTTAAAAGAGCTTCCATTCGCGCTGACGCCCGACCCGCGCTTCATCTACTTCACCCCTTCGCACAAAGAGGTGATGGCCAACCTGCATTACGGCATAGAGATGGGCAAGGGCTTGATCGTCGTCACGGGTGAAGTCGGGACGGGGAAGACGACCGTGCTGCGTTGGATGATGCAGCGCCTTGAGCGCACGGTGCTCGTGGCCTACATCTTCAACCCTCGCCTGACCGTGCCGGAGTTCTACCAGCATGTGACGACGCTTCTGGACGTTCAGCAATGGGAGACCAAATCGGAGCTTTTGATCGCGCTCGGCAGAACCTTGGAGGCTCGCCACTCGCGCGGCCTTCGCACCGTGCTCATCATAGACGAGGCCCAGGGCTTGACGCCTCATGTGCTGGAAGAGATACGACTGCTCTCGAACTTCGAGTCGGATTCGGCCAAGCAGCTACAGATCGTGCTCACGGGACAGCCGGAGCTGCGCGATGTGCTCAACAACCCTGAGCTGCGGCAGCTCAAGCAGCGCATCGCCCTGCGGTGCGAGATCAAGGCGCTGCCCAACGTCGAGGAGACGGGCCATTATATCTTCGCTCGCCTGCTCGTGGCGGGCGCTGAGCGCACCGACATTTTCTCGCCCGGCGCGATTGATTTCATCTTTCGCTGCTCCGAGGGCATTCCGCGTAACATCAACAATCTTTGCGACAACGCCCTGCTGACGGGCTATGCGGCGAGCGAGCCTGTCATCGGTCGCGCCATCGTCGAAGAGGTCGCAGAGACTTTCGACATGCTGCCGCGCGCAGACCGTGGCCGCCAGATGGGCGAGGAAACCGAAAGCCCCGCGCGCATCTTTACCGCCGCCGGGCGCGCAGAGCTTTGGGCCACGGGAACTGGCCCAACGACAGTTGCCGCTCCGTCTGCGGCGACGGCGGAAAGCGTCGCCGCTCAGAGCGGGCCGCCACGGCAGCAGCAGCAGAGCACGCCGCCGACTGCGGTCGCCGTCGAGCAGGCGGAGCGGGAAGAGTTCGCAACACCCAGCGCCGAGGAGGTCGGCGCTGCCTTTCGTCGTTCAGGTCTCTTGAGGAATATGTGATGGGCAGAGTTTACGATGCAATGAAACGGGCGAGCGCTGCGGATAATAACGGCGCTGGCAAGAAGAAATCGGACGCCAAGGCGAGAGGCAAAAGGGGCACGAAGAAGATGCCCGCCGAGCCCGCAGCCTCAGCCAACGGCAGCGAGCACCCTTGGGACAGCTCATCGCTCTTTAACGCGCCGCCACAGGATGCGGCGCACACTTCAGCGTCCACTGCGCACACCGGAGAAGGCGTCGGGTCGGCACTCCCCGGCGAACAGGCTTCGCGTGCTGCTGGGGCAACTTTGGGCGCTGCCGGGTCGGCGCGCGCTTCGGTGGAGTTCGTCTCTGAGGACATCTCCCCGGCGCGCGTCGAACCACATCTGATCGCCGTCACGCAGCCGCGCTCGGCCTACTGCGAGCAGTTCCGCTCGCTTCGCACGCGCGTGCTGCAGGCGGGCGAGCGCAAGAAGATGCAGGCTTTCGTCGTCACGAGCGCGGGCGTCGCCGAGGGCAAGACCCTGACGGCGCTCAATCTCGCCTGGCTCCTGGCCCAGACGGACGGCGTGCGCGCCGTCCTGATAGACAGCGACCTGCGCCAGCCCTGCGCCACCGATTATCTAGGGATGGACGAGCGCATCGGCCTTTCCGAAGTGCTGGCGGGCGAAGCCACGCTCGAAGAGTCCATCGTCCGTTTAGAGCCTGCCGGGCTACACCTGCTGCCCGGAGGCGCGGCCCGTGACGACGTGGCCGAGCTGCTCTCCGGCCCGAAATTCGGGCGCGTCCTCTCAGAGCTTCGTCGCATGTTCGACTACATCATCATAGACGCTCCGCCGCTCGGCATCTTTACGGACGCCAACGTGCTCATCAATCGCGCCGACGGGGCGCTTCTGGTCGTGCGCGCCGGAAAGACTCGCTACGCTGCGGTTGACCGCCTGCTCGAACAGCTCCCGCGCGAGCGTATGCTCGGCGTCGTGTTGAATCGCGCCGAGGAGCAGTTGGATGAAAGCTCTTACTATTACCAGCGGCGCTACTCGCGGCGTAAGGATGAGGTCATACCTCCCGGCGCGAAGACGACCATGAAAGAGGGAGAGGAGGTGGCGGTGCTCTCTTGAAACTCCGGCGCATCAATGCACGAACCGCCCTGTTGATCGTCGTCGAGGCGATGCTGATTTTCGTCGCCATGATCACGGCTGTCTACGTGCGCCTCGGAGTGCTCGGCGCTGAAGAGCAGCTGCTGCACAGCTACGGGTTCTACAAGATCGCGCTCGCCACCATCTTCTGTCTGAGCGCCTTCTACCTCTACGATCTTTACGACTACGTCGTGATGCACGACCGGCGCGAGCTGGTTCTGAGGTTGATCCAGGCGCTCGGGCTGGCATGGGTCGCGCTGGCTCTGGTCATCTACGCCGTGCCGCAGATGTTGATCGGTCGCGGCGTCTCCTCCATCGCGCTGCCGCTGGCCCTGACGCTGATGGTCTCCTGGCGCGTCACGATTCACTGGTTTCTGGGCCACCCGCAGATCGGCGAGCGCGTGCTGATCGTCGGCTCGGGCGCGTCCGCTGTGGAGGTGGCGCGCGAGGCGCTGGAAAGACGCGATGCCGGGTATCGCGTCATCGGGTTTGTTGATACTGACCCGGCGCTTGTCGGCAAGAGCCTGATCAACCCGCGCGTCATCGGCCTCACGTCGGAGCTGGGCGCGCTGGTCAAGCGCGAGAACGTAGACCGCATCGTCGTCGCGCTCGGCGAGCGGCGTGGGCAGTTTCCGACCGATCAACTGCTGGACCTGAGCCTCTCGGGCAACGTCTCGATAGAAGAATGCGCCTCCTTTTACGAGCGGCTGACGGGGCGCGTGCATCTCGACATGATGCGGCCAAGCTGGCTCATCTTTTCGGGGCGCGGGCGGCAAAAGCGGCTCAGCGCGTTCTCGCGCGCCCTGATGCACAGGAGCGTGGCCCTCTGCGGTGCGCTTCTTTCGCTGCCCGTCGCGCTCCTGACGGCCATTCTCATCAAGCTCGAATCGCGTGGGCCCATCCTCTACAAGCAGGAGCGGGTCGGCATGAACGGCCAGCCCTTCATTCTGATGAAGTTTCGCTCGATGCGAGTGGATGCGGAGAAGGATGGGCCCGCCTGGGCGAAGACGGATGACGACCGCGCCACCCGTGTCGGGCGCGTCATACGCAAGATTCGCGTGGACGAGATACCGCAGTTCTGGAATATCCTCAAGGGCGAGATGAGCTTCGTGGGCCCACGCCCCGAGCGCCCGCACTTCGTCGCCCAGCTCGCGCAGGAGATTCCCTACTACGAGCAGCGTCACCTGATCGCGCCTGGCCTCACGGGCTGGGCCCAGATCAAGTACCCCTACGGCTCTTCCATAGAGGATGCGCGGCAGAAGCTTCAATACGATCTTTACTACATCAAGAATCAGAGTCTCTCGCTCGATGCAGCCATCCTGTTCGAGACCGTCAAGACGATTCTTTTCGGTCGCGGCGCGCGTTAGTTGTGCGCGCGTCTCGACTACCCGGTACGCTTTTTGGAGGTGCAGTCAGATGAAGTTACAAGCAAAGCTCAACGCCCCGGCGCTCGGCCTGATGCTACCACTACTGCTCGGGGCCGTCGCGCCGTCGAGCGTGCGGGCGCAGGAAGGCGCGTCGCAATCTCAGACGCCGCAAGCGACACGAACGCCTGCCGTCAGGACTGAGGCCCCTGCGGAGAGGCTTGAGGCCGATGATATTCAGGTGGTCTCGACGACCGAGGCCGTAGACACCGGCCCGGATATGCAGGCGGGGCGAAGCGAAACGGCTTCCGAAGAAGAGGCGGCGATACTGCCTTACTACAACAACTACCTGACGACCTACAGGCTGGGCCCGGAAGACGTTATTTCCGTGACGGTCTTCGGGCAGGATCGCTACTCGCGCTCGGGCATCGTCGTCCCGCCCAACGGGAAGATCAATTACCCTTTGATCCCCGACGGCATTCTCGTCGCGGGCAAGACGACCGAGCAGGTCGCGGCGGAGCTGACCAAGCGCCTGGACGAATACATCATTGACCCGAAGATCACCGTCATGCTTGAGAAGGCGCAGTCGGCCCGCTACAGCGTGCTCGGCGATGTCGGGCAGCCCGGCATACGGCTGATGACGCGCCGCCTGAGCGTCTATGAAGCGCTGGCCGAAGCGGGCGGCGTGCTCGACACGGGCGACAAAAGCAGGGTCATGATCCTGCGCCGCCAGGCCAACGGCACGCTCAGCCCGATTCCCGTCAACATCAAAAAGTATGAGCGCGGCGAGGCCAGGGAGATGGCCTACCTTGTGCCCGGCGATCAGGTCATCGTCCCCGGCAATCGCCTCAAGAAGTTCAAGGAGATCATGAATCTTCTTCCAATCGTCAGCTTCGCGCGTATCTTCACTGGCGGATGGTGAGAAAGGATGAAGGCGGAAGGATCAAAGCGGAGCTTTCAAGACAAGGAAGCTCTGCTTTGATCCTTCCGCCTCGCTTTTGAAAGGGCTGGAAGATGGTCAAAAAAGGTGTGTACGCGACGACACCGCTGGCGCAATTGATCACCGACAGATTGCGCGTGCTGGGCCTCAAGCAGGTGGACTTCTGCCGCCAGACAGGCTTCGATCAGGGCTTGCTTTCAAAGCTCCAGACCTCCGTCATCACGACGATCAACCTGGAAAGCGCGCTCAGGCTTGCCGAAGGCTTGAAAGTCCCGCCGGGAGATGTCCTCTCGCTCCTGGGCAAAGACGACGCTCACAGCCTCTTGCAAAGACTCTACGGCAATAACCTTTGCGCGAAATGCGCCGAAGCGACCGTGACGCCCGAACCCGTCCAGTGGATTACCACCGCCGCCCAACAAGCCTTTCGGCTGGGCCGTGATGTCTCGCCCGTGCTCACGCTGCTGCGCCACTTGAGCGCCGCGCGTCGTCCAAATGCACTGAAGGGATAAGGCGGAAGGATGAAATATAAAACCCTTCAATCTGAGTTTCCACGCTTTCATCCTTCCGCCTTCCGTCTTCATCCTTGCCTTTCCCTGTTGCTGATCGGGTTGTGCGCGACGCTCGCGCAAGCGTCGAGCACATGGAGTCGGCAGCAATCGGGCACGATGGCCTGGCTGCACGCCGTCTATTTTCTTAATCAGAACAGGGGGTGGGCCGTTGGCGGAAACGGCGCGCTACTGTCCACGAAAGACGGCGGAGTAACGTGGGCCACTATGCGCCGCCCGACGGAGGATGCGCTGCTCGACCTCTATTTCGCGGACGAGTCCAATGGCTGGCTGGTCTGCGAGCGCAGCATCTACCTGCTCAAGGAAAGGGACGAGCCGCGCACGTACCTGCTCAATACGAAGGACGGGGGCGCGACGTGGAGGCGCGTCAACGTGACGGCGAAGGACGTGGACGCGCGCCTCGTGCGTGCTCTGTTTACGACGGAAGGAAGGGCCTGGGCTTTTGGCGAAGCGGGCGCGCTCTATACTACGCGCGACGGCGGGGCGAGCTGGGTGCGGCAGCGCGTGCCGACGCAACACCTGTTGCTGGGCGGCGCGTTCCTCAACAGGGAAGAGGGCTGGCTGGTCGGGGCGGGCGCGACCGTGCTACAGACTGCCGACGGCGGGGAAACCTGGCGCGCGGGCACGGTCATGGGCTTTCGTTCGGTGCGCTTTACGGCTGTCTCTTTCGTCGATCGCTGGCGCGGCTGGGCCGTCGGCAGTGCGGGCCGCGTGTTTGCGACCACGGACGGCGGGCGCAACTGGCGCGCGCAGGAATCGAGGGTCACGGCAAACCTCTACGACGTGAAATTCCTTGACGCGTCGGAAGGCTGGGCGGTCGGCTCTGAAGGGACTGTCATCCACACGACCGACGGCGGCCAGCACTGGGTTATGGAGCCGAGCGGCACGGAGCATCCGCTAGAACGTCTCTTCTTCGTCAGCCGCGAGCGTGGCTGGGCGGTCGGCTTCGGCGGCACGATCATCAGTTACGCGCCCGCCGCCCGGCCCCTAGCGCCCGAATTGAGAGGACGAAGGTGAGAGAGACGCAAGGCATCTTTTGTGTCGTCCACAGCGCGCGGCTTCTTGCAGAGAGTGCTATGCGGGGTGATATGTCTTTAAAGGGAGAGGGATGGGCCCATGCCCGGCGCGGGCGACGCTGGGCCCAATGCTTCTATGCGGGCATAATGATGGCGCTCGTCGCCTGCTGCGTCCTGGCACATGCTCGGACAGCGTGGGCAGGCGCTAACGTCGCTCGCCGCTCGCCTGAGAATGCGCAGAACGGCGGCGACCGTCTGAGCGCCCTGCGCGAGAAGATCGCCGCGACGACCGACAGGAAAGAGCGTGCTCGTTTGCAGCGGACGCTTGTGGATTACCTCATCGCTTTAAATCGCAAGAGCGAAGCTGTCACGGAGCTGCGCTCGATCATGCGCGAGAACGTGGCTGACCCCATCGCTCTCTATAACACGGGCAACGCGCTCGCACGACTGGGCGACACGGACGCGGCGATAGAGGCTTATCGCAAAGCCATAGAGCTCAGACGCGGCAAGTACCCGCGTGCGCTGAATAATCTGGGCGTAGTCCTTCTCAGGCAGGAGCGCTGGGACCAAGCACGCGAAGCTCTCTCGGTGGCGCTCAAGCAGGAGGGCTCTCGTTACGCGGAAGCGAGCTACAACCTGGGACGCCTCTACTGGGCGCGGGGCGCAACGAAGCAGGCGATCAGCGAATGGACGCGTGCTCTCGCAGTGCAGCCCGATCACCTGGATGCGGCGCTCGCTTTGGCCAGAGCCCACGCCTCTGACGGCAACCCTGAGCGCGGCATCGCCGTCATAGATGCGTTCGTCGCGCGCCAGGGGCCCAACAAAGCTTTGATCGAAGCCAGGAATGAGATTCTCTCGCGCAAAGCCGGGACGGGAACGAAAAGCCCCGAGACTGTGCCGGGAGCGCGCGTCGAAGCGCAGACTGTGACGCCGTCACAGCCGACTTAACCGGACAACAGAGATGCCTTCGTCCGGCTTCAGCAAACAAGGCCGTCATGCTTCCTTCTAAATGGAAATCGTTTGCTCTCGCCGACACCGAGCGCGAATACCTGGCGCTTCTTTCCTACCTGCCGCTCAAGCGCTACCGCTCGATCTTCGGATTCCTCAAGTACACGTCGCAGATCGAGCGCCAGCTCAGAGCCGCGCGCGGGCTGCTCGGGTACTCGCTACAGGCGCAACTGCTGAGTCGTAAATTCTGGACGCTCTCGGTGTGGGAAGACGAGGCGGCCTTAATGGAGTTCGTCTACAGGTTGCCGCATAGCGAGGTGATGACGAGTCTCGCTCCGCACATGGCCCAGACGAAGTTCACAAGATGGACGATCAAGGGCTATGGCATGCCGCCGCGCTGGGACGAGGCTAAGAAACGCATGTCCGAAGGCGGGCTTTAATCCGGCGCGCGTGAGAGAGTCAACCGGCTTTGCCCGCCTGGCGGCAGATGACATCCGACAAAACCGCCTTTCCCTGCTCCGTGCAGCGCGAGACGTTCTCCGTCCCCTTCAGAAAGAGTATCCATGTCGTAGTCGAGCGACCGTAATCCCTCGTCAGCCGCAGAGCCTTCAGCTCAGGGCTATAGAGGAAGTCGTAGACCTCCGTCTTCGTCGCGCCCTGTGCGTCCCTGTAGATTAGAGAGAGCTTATTGCCCTGGATGCTGAAAGTGCCCTGGTATTTATAAGCGAAGCTGGTCTGGGCCGACGGTATGCGCAGGTCTTGATTGAAGGACGAGCCCTTGTCGCTAAACTTGATCGTCCCTGCAACGTGCGAGACGGAATTGCCGTTGCTCGTACTGATCGCCAGATAATAAGACCACGTCGAGTAGAACATAGGGTCTAGGCCGGGCGAGGAAGCGACGGACGAAGCGACAGCCTTTGGCGCGGGCGTTGACGAAGTGCCGGGCGCTGGTTGACGTGGCGAAGGCTTGGGCGCGGGAGAACTGCCGACGGCGGCGCTCGCCGTACTTCTCGGAACATTACTGGCCGGAACATTGTTGGTCGCAACGCCTGCGCTCGTCCCGGCATTACCCGTCACCCTCGCAGGAGTCGCGGTTTGAGGACTCCGCTGAGGCGTGGCGGCTTGCGCCATGGTTGCGGATGTTGCGGCCTGACGGGAACTCTCGGGCTGCGCGGCGGCGGCAACCGTTGCGACAGGTCTCGTCGCAGCGATGGGCGAATCCATAAGCGTGCCGAGCGGTTTTGACAGGACAGCGGCGACGAGTTCGTCAACTCCTACGTCCGAGCCGCCATGCAGAAACTTGTAGAACTCCGTCAACAGATTTTTCCATTCCGGCTTTTTCTTCGCATACGCAGGATTATCGCCGCTCAAGGCGACGGCCCGCGCGTAAGCATCAATCAGGCGGTTGATGACAGGCACTATCCTTGCCATCGCCGCCTGGCCCTCGCGCGTGCCGCGCTGCTTAGGCGTCTTAAAGCGCTTACGGTAATCAGCCGACAGCTTCGCATACTGCGTTTCCTCGTAAGCCATTGCGAGCAGGGCATAGGTTTGCGGGTCATACTTCTGAAACCCTTCGGACTGCGCTGCTAACGTCAGGTAGCCGATGGCCTCCTCGGGCGCACTCTTCAAGGTGAAGATGCCGAGCGCGTATTCGAGCCAGCCTAGAATCTGTTCTTTCGTTTCCGGCTGTAAGGGCCTGCTCGCATCAGGCGACATCCCCTCGTGGATCAATCGCAGAGCCTTTTGAGCATAGACGGTCAGCTCCGCACTGTTGACCTGTGTGCCGCCCGTCGCCATGAACAACCCTGACCAAGAGACGACCAGAAGCGTCCGCAGATCACCGGGCTCTTCCAGGAGAGCCTGCTTGCCGAGCGCGTAAGCCTCGCCGTATTTCCCGTCGAGCGCCAACTGCCTTGCCTGCGCCCTGCGCGCTTCCCTCTCCGCCATCGCATTGCCCGGGGCGGCGGCATCGCTGGCAGGAGTTTGCGTCGTCTGTTGTCCCGATTGCGCCTTCGCCGCCAGAGCCGAAGCCAGCAGGAACAGCAGCAGCAGCACAAGCGCCCACAGAACACCTCCCGGAATAATCCTTCTCACGTTCATCCTCTACTCCCGGCCAGCCTAATCATTTATCCAGGCCCAAGCGACCTCCGCGGCTCGCGCTTATCCCTACTCGCCCCTTCCCTCTTCCCCCTCAGCCTCCCGCTTCCTCTCCGGCCTCATGTGCGGAAACAGAATCACATCCCTTATCGAGCGCTTGTTCGTCAACAGCATCACCAGCCGATCAATGCCAATCCCAATCCCTGCGGCGGGCGGCATCCCGTAAGACAGCGCCCGAATATAATCCTCGTCCAACACCATCGCCTCCTCATCGCCACGCTCCCGCTGCTTCATCTGTTCCTCAAACCGCTCCCGCTGCTCCTGCGGGTCATTCAACTCCGAAAACCCATTCGCACATTCCATGCCCTCGACATAAAGCTCAAAGCGTTCGGCGACCGTCGGGTCGGTTGGAGAAGCTTTCGAGAGCGGTGATATTGCTTTAGGAAAGTCAGTAATGAAAGTCGGGTTTGTCAAATTCTCTTCGGCGACCAACTCGAAGATTTCTTCGATATAGCGCCCTATCTCAGCTTCTTCCGTTGTCCCATGCACATACCTTCCAAGCGAAGTGGTGACGTTATATACGGTTTCTTCGACCTTCTGCCAGGCTAGGGAAATCTCTTCAGAGCTTTTGATACGCCTCAATGCCTCTGGCCGAGTAAGTTGAGGATAAGGCTCGTTCACCCAGAACAAAAAATTGTTGAGATCAAAAACATGCCGAAAACTATTCAGCAAATTTTCGGTAAATGACTCTTGACGCATGTTCTCAAAATGCTCTTTAAGTTGAGCGGGTAAATATTTAACTATCGCCTGCTTCATCGTCAGCCGCTCGAAGTTATGCCCGAAGTCAATCTCATGTTCACCGAAGCGAGCACGCGTCTGACCTAGCGCCTTATAGACGGTTGAACGAATCATCTCTTCGCAGAAATCCATCATCCCGTTGACGTCCATGTAGGCGCAGTAGAATTCGAGCATGGTGAATTCGGGATTGTGGCGGGTGGAGATGCCTTCGTTTCTAAAATTGCGGTTGAGTTCGTAGACTTTCTCGAAGCCGCCGACGACGAGGCGCTTGAGGTAGAGTTCGGGGGCGATGCGCGCATAGAGGTCTATGTCGAGGGCGTTGTGGTGGGTTTTGAAGGGACGCGCGGCTGCGCCGGTGGCGAGGGGCGTGAGCATGGGTGTTTCGACTTCGATATAGCCGTGGTCGTCGAGGAAGCGGCGCATCTCGCGTATGAGGTGCGCGCGGCGCTCGAAGACTTCACGCGAACTGAGTTCGCGTGAAGCCGCGCCGGTCTCTTCCGTCTCGTTCTTTTCAAGATCAACTCTGAGGCTGCCGGCGATCAGGTCTGCGTAGCGCTGGCGCTGGCGGATTTCGGGGTCAGCGATGCCGTGCATCTTGTCGGGCATCGGCAGGAGAGCTTTGGAGAGGAATTGCAGGTCGCGGACGTGGACGGAAAGCTCGCCCGTTTTGGTGATGAAGAGAAAGCCCGCGACGCCTATGAAGTCGCCGTGATCCAGCAGGTTGAATAGCTCCCAGCCCTCTTCGATGGGCGAGTTGTCGTCGCTGCGTATGCCACGAACATCGGCCTTGCGGACGTAAATCTGCAAGCGCTCCCGTCCATCCGAGAGATGGACGAAGGCGGCTTTGCCCATCACGCGCGGCGGCGTGCTGATGCGGCCAGAGACGCGCACCCCGATCTTGTTCAGCTCCGCGTTGGCGCGCTCGATCTCTTCCGGTGCAGGGCGCTCGCCCTCACGGACTTCGGGCTCAAGCGGGCGAAACTTCTCCGCGATGGCCGTGATGCTGTCTTCGCCGCCGGTCACGCGGCTGCGCTCGAACTTGTTGGGATAGACGTTGCCGACCATGGCGCGCAATCTATCCAGGTGCTCGCTGCGCGCTCTCGTCTGGTCGTTATCTTCGATGAATTGGGTGGTCATGAAAGCATCGTAAATGGTAAATGGAAAATGGTAAATGGCAAAAGAGGGTTCGTAGATTTACCATTTATCGTTTACCATCTACCATTAAAACAGATGAGCGGAAAGATCGTTTCGACGGAAGAGCTTGGCGCAGAGCGACAGCGTTTGCGCGAGATGGGGCGGCGGCTGGTGTTCACTAACGGCTGTTTCGACGTGCTGCATGTGGGCCATGTGCGTTATTTGACAGAGGCACGCCGCCTGGGCGATGCGCTCGTCGTGGCCATCAACAGCGACCGCACCGTGCGCGCATTGAAGGGCGCGGGCCGCCCCGTCATGAGCGAGGGGGAACGGGCCGAGATGCTCTCGGCGCTTCGCGCGGTCGATTATGTGACCGTGTTCGATGACGTTTCGCCGCGCTCTTTGATCGCAGCGGTTTTGCCGGACGTACTGGTCAAGGGCGGCGACTACGCGCTCGATGAGATTCACGGGCGCGAAGAGGTCGAAGCAGCGGGAGGACGCGTCGTCGCCTTGCCCTTCGTCGAGGGCGCATCCACCACGGGCATTATCGAACGAATGAAGGAAAGGATGAAGGATGAAGGATGAAGGATGAAATAAAACCTCTGTCTTTTTCATCCTTCATCCTTCATCCTTCATCCTTACATAGCTATGAGTAGCACGGTTCAATCCAGATCGGTTGTGCAGGAGTTGCTGCGGCGCGTGACAGGGAGCGCGGAGTATGCGCGTCTTGTCGGGGAGGTAGAGGGTGGAGCGCATATAGTTTCGGTGAGCGGGCTGACGGGCGGGCCCGCGCGTGCGCTGGCCCTGGCGGCGTTGCAGCGCGAGGTGGGGAAGTGTTTCGCCGTCGTGACGCAGGCGAATCGTGATCTTGAGGCGTGGGAGCGCGACGTGCGGTTCTGGTATTGCGCGCTGCGCGGGCGGTCTGAGTGCGAAGATACTGTGCTCATGCTTCCGGCGTCGGAGAGCGACCCGTACGCGGGCGCTTCTCCGCACCCAGAGACGCTTGAGCAGCGAGCGCTGACGCTCTGGCGACTCGCGCGCTCGACGCAGGATTTCGTCTTGCTGACGGCTCGCGCGATGGCGCGGCGGACGGTGACGCCCGCGGAGGTCGCACTTGCCGGGGCCATCCTGCGGCGCGACGAAGACCAGGCGCCGGAAGAGCTGGTCGAGCGATTGATCTCGTCCGGCTACGTGCGCGAAGAGCCCGTCGGCGCGGTCGGCGAATTCTCCATGCGCGGCGGAATCCTAGACGTGTGGTCGCCCGGAAGGAGCGCGCCCGTGCGCGTCGAGTTCTTCGGCGATACGGTCGAATCCATACGCGAGTTCGACCCGGAGACGCAGCTCTCGACGGCACAGTTGAAGGAAGCGATGATCGCGCCGATGCGCGAGCTGGCCGTCAGTAGCGATGACTTCCGTGAGTGGTCTGCGAGAGCGCGCGAGCGTTGGGGTGACGAGCGTTATGCGCGCGCCCTGCGTGACCGCACGGTGTACGCCGATGAGGGCGAAGCGTTCGGGGGCTGGGAATGGTTGATGGCGATGGTGAGGGAGAGGCGCGCGAGCGTCTTCGATTATTTGAAGGAGGCCGTGCTCGTCGTGGACGAGCCGGGCGCGGTCGAGAGCTATCTGGGCGGGGTCTATGAAACGCTCGCCGCGCGTTACGCCGAGACGGAGGCGGCGGACGAGCTGGGCCTGCGGCCCGAAGAGCTTTACCTGACGGCGGAGGAGCTACGCACGCAGCTTGGCCGCGTGCGGCGTCTTGAGCTGAGAGCGCTGGGTCGCTCGGCGGCTCAGCTTGATCAGCAGATAGCGCTCGAAGCAGAGCAGCCGGAAATCCAACTCGGGCGAGCGCGCGCCTCAGCCCAGCCGCTCTTTCTATTCCCCGCAGTCGAAGCCGCGACGGAAGTGGAATGGACGGCCCAATCCGCGCGCCGTTATCACGGGCGTTTGCCGGAGCTGGCGACGGAGCTGCTGCGCGCGCAGGAGCAGCGCCGGGCCGCGACCTTGTTCGTCATGCCCAGCCTGGGCACAGCCGAACGCGTGGCGGAGATTCTTGACGACTACAAGGTCAGGGCTCGCGTGGCTTTGACGGACGAGGGCGGCGCAGCCCCTGGCGCTGATGTGGGCGGCAGCAGCAGCGGCGTGGTCGTCACCGTGGGGCGGATTTCCGGCGGATTTGAATTGCCCTCTGCGGGGCTCATCGTCCACGTCGAGAGCGATCTTTTTGACGAAGCGAACGAAGCGGCGCTTGAGAGACGACGCGCGCCGGGAACGGAGAAAAGGCAGAAGGAGAAGGGTAAAAGGAAAAAGTCTCGGACGGCAGCTTTCCTTTCCGATTTCCGCGACTTAAAAGTTGATGATTACGTCGTGCACGTAGATCACGGCATCGCGCGCTTCGGCGGATTGCAGACGCTTGAGCTGGGCCCCGGGCGTCGCGGCGAGTTCATGCTGCTCTTCTACGCCGAGGACGCCAAGCTCTATGTGCCGGTCGAGCGGCTCGATCTGGTTCAGAGGTATTCGAGCGCCGAAGGAGCACAGCCGCAGCTTGATCGCCTGGGCGGGCTGGGCTGGCAGAAGACCAAGGCCAAGGCCAAGCGGGCGATGCGCGACATGGCGGACGAGTTGCTGCGCCTCTATGCGGAGCGCAAGCTGGTCGGCGGCTACGCCTTCTCTGCTGATTCGCCCTGGCAGGGCGAGTTTGAAGAGGGCTTCGAGTACGTCCTGACGCCCGATCAGGAGACGGCCATCGAGGACGTGAAGCACGATATGGAGGAGGCCGTCCCGATGGATCGCCTGTTGTGCGGCGATGTCGGCTACGGGAAAACAGAGGTGGCGATGCGCGCCGCCTTCAAGGCCGTGATGGAGAGTAAGCAGGTGGCGGTGCTGACGCCGACCACCGTCTTGGCCTACCAGCACTACGAGACATTTCGCACGCGCTTCGCCGCCTTTCCCGTCAAGATAGAGCTGCTCTCGCGCTTCCGCTCGCCGAAGGAACAGAAGGACGTGGCCAGGCGCATAGAGTCCGGCGAGATCGACATCGTTATCGGCACCCATCGCCTGCTCTCCAAGGACGTGCGCTTTCGTGAGCTGGGGCTGGTCGTCGTGGATGAGGAGCAGCGCTTCGGCGTGGCGCACAAGGAGCGGCTCAAGCAGTTGAAGAAGCGCGTGGACGTGCTCACGCTTTCGGCCACACCCATCCCGCGCACGCTCAATATGTCTTTGATGGGGCTGCGCGATATGTCACTGATCGAGACGCCGCCGCGCGACCGCCTGGCCATCCAGACGCAGGTCGCGCAGTTCTCCGAGCCCGTCATCAAGAGCGCCATCGAGCTTGAATTGCAGCGCGGCGGGCAGGTCTTCTTCATACACAACCGGGTGGAATCCATCGAGACCATCGCCGCCCTCATCCAAAGACTCGTGCCGCAGGCCCGCCTGGCCGTCGGCCACGGGCAGATGAACGAGCGCGAGATGGAGCGTGTGATGCTCGATTTCGTTGATTATAAATATGATGTTCTGGTTGCGACGACCATCATCGAGAACGGCATAGACATCCCGCGCGCCAACACGATCATCATAAACCGTGCCGATACGTACGGTCTTTCCCAGCTCTACCAACTGCGCGGGCGCGTCGGGCGCTCAAACCGCCGCGCCTATGCCTACTTGCTGATTCCATCCGAACAGGGTCTGTCGCCGATTGCGCGCCGCCGCCTGGCCGCCATCCGCGAGTTTTCAGACCTCGGAGCGGGCTTTCGCATCGCGGCTCTGGACCTTGAGCTGCGCGGGGCCGGGAATCTCCTGGGCGGCGAGCAATCGGGCCACATGGACGCGCTCGGCTTCGATCTTTACACGCAGATGCTTGAACGCACCGTCGCGGAGCTGCGCGGCGAGGCCGTCGAGGATGAGACGAGCGTTTCGATCAACCTCGGCGTGAACGTAGCCATCCCCGAAGATTACATCTCGGACATGGGACAGCGCCTGAGGACTTACAAGCGCGTCTCTTCGGCGCGCGATGAAGAGACGCTCTCCATCATTCGGGCAGAGATAGAGGATCGCTACGGGCGGCTGCCGGAATCTGTCGAAAGGCTCTTCGCCTATGCGCGACTGCGCCGCGTGGCCGAAGAGATGGGCGTCGTCTCGATTGATAAAACGGCGACGGGCATCGCCGTTAAATTGAGCGAGCGTGCGCGCGTTGCCCCTGAGCGCCTGATGGCGCTCGTCGGCGAGCGCGAGGGCGTAAGCTTTACGCCTAGCGGCGTGCTGCGCGTCGAACTCGGCGAGGAAGAGGCGGATTACGTGCTCGAAACGGCCCGCCGCCTGTTGCTTGAAGTTCGTGCGGCGGATTAAAATCGTTCATCATAAGTATTCGGTAACGGGGAAGCCGGTTTTTGCCGACCGCCTGACCCCGGATTACCATTTTTAAGGAGTAGAAAAACTGTGAAGTTCAAATTCAGCGGCCTCTCATGGGCGATTCTTTCAGCCTTCGTCTTATCGGCCTTCATTCACACCACAGTGTCGGCCCAGGAGGGCGAGCCGCAAATCATCGACCAGGTGATCGCGCAGGTCAATAACGATGTCATCACCCTTTCACGCGTGAGGCGCGAATTGAAGGAAGCCATCAAGGCGCGCGTCCAGCAGGGGATGGCGGAAAAGCAGGCGACCGAAGATGTCACGCGCCGCCAGCCCGAATTGATCGCCAGCCTGATTAACGAACAGCTTCTCTTGCAGAGAGGCAAGGAACTGGACATGACCGAGGATGTCGAGGCAGAGGTCAACCGCCGCATCCTCGAAGAAGGGCAGCGACAGGGCATCAAGACCCTGGGCGAGCTGGAAGCGGCGATGCGCCAGGCCGGTCTTGACCCCGCAGAGATTCGCGCCACGCTGCGCACAGAGATCATGAAGAGCTTCGTCATCCAGCGTGAAGTTGACGCCAGGATCTTCTACGGTCTGAGCCAGGAAGAGCTGAAGAAGTATTACGAAGCGCATCGAGACCGTTTCCGCAAGCCCGAGAGCGTCACGATCTCGGAGATTTTCCTGAGCCTCGCCGGAAAGCCGGAGGCGGAGGTGCGGGCCCGCGCTGCGCAGATCGTCGCGCAGGCGCGCGGAGGCGCTGACTTCGCTGCGCTGGCCGTCGCCAATTCCGAGCGCGAGGAGGGCGGCGTTCGCATCGGCGCGCAAACGAAGGGCAAAGTCGGGGCGTTTGAAGTCCCCGCCTTACGCGAAGACATCGCCAACGCCATCAAAAATATCAAAGCGGGTGGCGTGACCGATCCCATTCGCACGGATGAGGGCTATCAAATCCTGCGCGTTGACGAGCGCGTGGCGGGCAGTGACGCCACCTACAACGAAAACCGTGTGCGCGAAGCGATCACGATTGAGCGCGGCGAGCAGAGTCGTAAAGAGTACCTGCAAAAACTGCGCGACGAAGCCTACATCAAGATTTCCGAAGAGTATCGCTCAAGCGTCGAGCCCTTACTCACCATTACAGCCAAACCGACGGCCTCCACGACCGTCAACAAAAAGTCCGACACCAAAAAACCCTAAAGGCAGTGACAAGTGACGAGTGACGAGTGAGAAGGTGAAGAGCTTTCTTCTTCTCACTCGTCACTCGTCACTTGTCGCTCTTGACTGCTCTCTTATGCGGTTAGACCTGTTCCTCAAGGCGAGCCGCCTGTGCCCGCGTCGCAGTCTTGCACAGGATTTGTGCGAGGCCGGAGCGGTGCTGGTTAACGGGGCGAGGGCCAAGTCTTCACGCACGGTTCACGTCGGAGACGAGATCAGCCTTCGCCGCCGCAACCGCCTGCTCCTGATACGCGTCCAGGCCCTTCCCCTCACGCGTCAAACTTCCAAGAGCGAAGCCCCGGCCCTTTACGAAATAGTCGGCGACACCCCGCAAGAGTAAAGGCGGGAGGATGAAGTAAAGCCTTCAAGACAGTGAAGCACTCCTTTCATCCTTCCGCCTTCATCCTTCTTCCCGCCGTCCGCTTTCAGGGCATCACGGGAAAATAGGTCCGGGCGAAATCGTTTCAGAAGCGAACGCCCTTAGCTGTGCGGGGGCTATTTTTGCGGCGGTTGGGCGCTGGCATGCCTGTTGCCAATCCATTTGATTAAAAATTTCCTCACGGAAGGCAATGGGACAGTTCCAGAAGGGTTTTAATCGAAATGAATATACTGCGTAGTTTTTTCACGGACGATCTGGCGATAGACCTCGGCACGGTGAATACTCTGATTTACGCTCCGGGCCGGGGCATAGTCCTCAACGAGCCATCTGTGGTTGCGATCAACAAGTACACCGGGGAGGTTTTGGCTGTCGGCGCAGAGGCTCACAAGATGCTGGGCCGAGAGCCGCGCGACACGGAAGTTCATCGCCCGATTCGCGGCGGCACGATTGAGGATTTCGAGGTGACGGAGAAGATGCTCGGCGCCTTCATCAATCGCGTGCACGACGGCCATCAGAAGCGCAGCCATCTGGTGATCGGCGTGCCCGGCTCGGCCACCACGCTCGAACAGCGTTCGGTGAGAGACGCGGCGCGCGATGCCAAGGCGTCCCGCGTTGATCTGGTTGACGAGGGTCTGGCGGCGGCCATCGGCGCGGGGCTCGATTTCGATGAAGAGCGTGCTCATCTCATCGTCGACATCGGCGGCGGCACGACCAACATCGCCATCATCGCCTCGGCGGCAGTCGTCTCCTCGGTCAGCCTGCACGCGGCTGGCAATAACATGGATGAAGCGATACGCGATTACGTGCGCGGCAAGTACACCATGCAGTTGGGCGAGCGCACCGCCGAAGAGGTCAAGAAAGAGCTGGGCACGGCGCGCGCTCCGCGACCCGAAGGGCCGTCGGAGGAGCGCTTTATGGAAGTGGTCGGCAAAGACCTGGCCGACGGGTCTGCCAAGGCCGTCGAGATCGGAAGCCTTGAAGTCTGCGAGGCGCTTGAGCCCGTCATCGCCGAGATCGTTGCGGGCGTACGCCGCGTCATCGAAGAATCGCAGCCGGATGTGACAGCCGACATCTATCACACGGGGATAATCCTGACGGGCGGCGGAGCGCTCCTCGACGGAATCGCCGAGCGCTTGCAGCATGAGCTGCGCCTTCATACAGCCGTGGCGGATGAGCCGCTGGCCTGCGTCGCGCTCGGCGCCGGACGCCTGCTCGCTCATCCAGACAAGCTCCAGCGGGTCTCGATTCGCCATGACGCTCCGGCCTGGCAGACCTCGGAAGAGTTGATCGTCAACTGGTAAGCGCTGCCCCGGCGCGAAGCATGAATGCTTGAGAGGCCGCATGAGTCGCATGATTCATGCGGCCTCTCTATGCTTAATGCCAGGGAGGAATTAACAGTGATGGACAGGATAAAGACAGAGCTATGAACAATTCAGTCACCAATGCTTTTGTCTTTCATCCTGCCTTCTGTCTTTATCTTGACAATCTCTGTCTATCACCGCTAATTGCTTTCCCGGCGCTCTAAGAAGGCTTCTCTTTCTGCGCGACCAGGGTCTCTTCGGCAGGCAGGCCCATCGCTTCGGCGGTCAATTCTCCGTCGGTGAGCTGCGAGATGACCGCCTCGGCTTCAACCGCCCTCTCGCTCATGATCGCCCGGCGCACGCGCTCTCGCTCCGTCGAGGAAAGCTTACGGTAAGCGCGGACTAAAGCGCCGGCCTCAGCTTCCGTCTCTTCGTCCGAGGGGGCTGGCGTGACGAGCATGAGCGCGCCGACGTAGAGCGCGAGGGTGAAGAAGGAGATATAGCCGGTGGCGGGCGCGAAACGCTCGGCTTCGAGCGTGCCGAGCGAAACGCCCTCGACGAGCGCACCGGCCAGGCGCTTGAGCCACCCGCCTTCGGGCGCGTAAAGCGCCGCCACAATCATGTGCTTGAGGACGAATGCCGTCCCGAAAAGCACCGCCAGGCTGCGCAACAGGCGGCGCGCGTCGAAGGATGAGAACTGGTTGTTCCAGAGCGTCCACAGAAAGAATAAGGAGAAGAGCCAGAAGAGCAGCCCGCGCTCGGGCAGGACGGAATTGAAAGCCTGTGCGGAAGCGAAGAAGAGCGCGATGAGAGTCAAAGCGTGCGAGACGTTGACGAGCAGAGGGTGATCGCTCGCAATCCAGCGACCGAACTCGATCAGCCGGCCTCGCGTAAAGAGCGACAGGAGCAGCACGGCGAAGATGAGCGTGATGAGCGGCGGAGCGACGAAGACGAAGGCGCGCGTCTCCGCTTCGATTCTGAGACCGCCGAGCAGAGCCACGGTCAGGAAAAGCATCGGCAGCAGGACGAAGCGCAAGAGCGCGCTGTTTCTTGAACGATGCGAAGGCGTCATCTTCTTATTTACGCTCGCGCAGCACCTTGAACGGGTTGAGATCACCGAGGCTCCGCTCCATGCCCTGCTCCAATTCGGCTTTCAGTTCCGCAGCCGTGTGCATACGCAACTCCGGGTCGTCCACCTGTAGCGTCCCGTCGGGTGCAAGCGCGATGGCGCGGCCCACTGCCTCTAAACCCTGCCTGAAGAGCGCGTCATCGTTATAGAGGCGTCCCCACCCTTCTCTATAAAAAGCGTAGGCGATGTAGAACTGCGTGCGCGCGTCTTTGCGCGCCGGGTCGGCCCGCTCCCACTCGTCGCGCGCGGCGCGAAACTGCTCGCGCCGGAAAAGCATCAGCGCCGCGTCGAACTTCTCCTGATTGATCTCGTAGGTTCCGGCGGCGACCTGCGCCGTTGTCGCCACTTCCTTCAGCGTGCGCGGCTCGGTCGCGTAAACCCAGATGATGAAGGCGGCGTAAAGAACCGTCCACGCGATGCCGACGCTTTGGATAAGCCTGTGCTGCATTTGCTATAATTCCGACCTTCAGGAGAAGCTAGTGGATGCCCGCCGCGCTTGTCAACAAAGTGGCCGCAGGCGAGCGATGGAATGACGCCCAAAGAGTGATGCTCATATGATGGATGAAGAGATACTGGAACAGATCAATCAATTCAGGATGACCGCCGAGACGATGGGCGACACGGCGCTCGCCGCCATCAGCAAGGGCGACGCCGGGCTGGCGCGCACGGCGGCAAGGCAGGCGGCACAGTACGCGCGCCTCGCCGTCCAGTTGGAGACCGGCGAGAGACCGAAAGCGGATTCAAGCAAGGATGAAGGATGAAGGCGGAAGGATGAAAGAAGAATGATTCAAGTTGAGCTATCTTTGTCTCATCCTTCATCCTTCATCCTTCATCCTTTCTATCCTGTCCATCCCTGTTTGATTCATTTAACCGATGATGAAGCCTTTCAAGATACGCGACGTGGAGATCAACCCGCCGCTCATCCTCTCGCCGATGGCGGGTGTGACGGATGTCTCGTTTCGCCGCCTGCTGAAGCGGCGCGGCGGCATCGGCCTCACCGTCTCTGAGTTTATCTCGGTCGAGGGTCTGACGCGCCACAATCCGAAGTCCAGGCGACAGATGCGCTTTTTCGAGGACGAGCGCCCGTTCGCCGTGCAGATTTTCGGCGGGCAGCCCGAACGGATGCGTATGGCCGCGGAGATGGCCGAAGAGGTCGGCGCGGATATCCTGGATATCAACTGTGGCTGTCCCGCGCCGAAGGTCGTCAAGCACGGCGGAGGCAGCGGACTCCTGCGCGACCACGAGCGCCTTGAAACTATCCTCCGGGAGATCAAACGGGCGATCAGCATCCCCTTAACGGTCAAGATACGCGCCGGATACTACGACCACACGATCAACGCGGTCGAGACGGCGCGACTCGCCGAAGCCTGCGGCGCAGAGCACATAGCGCTTCACGGGCGCACGAAGGAACAGGGCTACAAGGGGCTCGCCAACTGGGAGCTGGTCAGGCAGGTCAAAGAGGTCGTCCGTGTGCCGGTCTCCGGCAGCGGCGATGTCGTCTCGGTCGAGGGAGCGCTCGCGCGCTGGCGCGAGACGAATTGCGACGGCATCCTGATCGGTCGCGGCGCGATGGCTAATCCATGGATTTTCCGTCAGGTCGAGGACGCGCTCGCGGGCCGGGAAATCTTTCAGCCCACGCTCGAAGACAAGCGCGCAGTGCTTTTGGAATACTTCGACATGCTGCGCGAGGACATGCCGGAGATGGCCGCCATAGGGAAGATCAAACAGCTCGCCGGACAGTTCACGCGCGGCCTACAGGGCGGCGCACTCTTCCGCACTTCGATCTACCATTCCCACTCGGTCGAGGAGATCCTCGACCGCATCTCGGAATACTTCGAGGCCATCGCCGCAGGCCGTCCTTATTACGGTGAAGGCAAGGGCAGCGAAACGGAAGAAGCCCCCGCGCTCGATTCATGCGAAGCCGCGACAGCTTAAATCAAGTCGAAATATAAAGAGAGGTCAGTAGCGCCTGTGGTCGCGGGCGGGTCTCAATCGGCATCAGCACCAGCCCGAGACATGAGGGCGCTACTGACCTGACAGTCATTCGCAACCCGCTCAAGGCGGTACTGACTGCATGGCCCCGCGTCCCCTCTTTTAAAGGTCTGGAATCCAGAAGGCTCGCCCGCCGTTGGAAGTTTTCTTCAAGCCCAGAGAGGTAAGCTCGTCTTCGGTCGTGCCGAGGAAGGTAAAGTGCGGGGCGTCGGAGGTGATGGTTTGAAACCAGCCGTGACGGGCGAGGATGGAGCGCACTTTGGAGTTCTCGTGTTCTTTGACATCGAAAGCGAGCATGGAGAGATGCTGCGACGTGCCGGGAGCGGCCACGGAGTAGAGGATTGATTTCGTAAAGTCCGTGCTGAAGTAGAGCCCGTCTTCTTCGAGGCGAAGGATTTCGGGAATCTGCTCGCGCGGGCTCAGGGCGCGTATGCGTGCCGCCTCGTCCCTGTCCAGCCTGCCTTCGTTGGCCCAGTGCGTGAGTCCAGGGCCCACGCGGCTCTGCCAGAGCCGGACCGTCTCTTCATAGGTGCGCCGGGCCGCATCCGAGCCGCGCGGCGTGATGTCGAGCCGCGCGGCCTGCGCTTCCGTGCGTGCCTCCATCAGCGCCGTCATCGCCACGGCTTGCAGCTCGACATTAACGCCGCCGATCTGTGCGCGCGTGGTCCTCACGCCCGACTGCCATTGCCTGACCGCCGCTTCGTCCGCGAAGACGATGACGGGAGGGGCGACAGCGCCACCGCGCGCCACGAACATCGCGCCGTAATCGCGCAGCACTCGATTGCCCACCTCGTCGCCTTCGTCTGGAAGGACTAGCTCGGGCGGCAGGCTCGCCGTGAATTTTTGATTGGACGAGCCGCGCGACCTCCTGCTCGCTTGATTGGCATTCGACGCGTTGTTGCTGTTCTCCTGCTTCGAGCAGGACGCGCCGAGCGCGAGCATGGAGATGACGACCAACGTCAAAAGACGCTTTCCGGTCGCCCGTAGAGTTTGGCTTCGAGCTGCATGTGTTGGCATTGGCTGCATTGATCTTCGAGTGGCGGGGAAAGGCCGCGCCGGGCCATCAGTAAGAGATAAAGGGGCTGAACACCCAGCCTGACTGCGACCTGTCATAGAGCTGCACATGCGTCCAGTTGGAAGTGATTCCGCCCCATGAAGACTTGTTCGATGATACTCCGAGGGCCCAAAGCTTTTGGCCGCGCATCAGCCTGTTGACCTTCGCCCCGGAAAGGCTCGGCGAGCCGCGCAGCACGACGTTGTCTTCGTTGCAATAGACGAGCGTCCCCGTAGTGGGCGGCGTTGACGGGGGCGGGGCTGTCGTCGTCGTCGCCGTCGTAGCTGGCTTTGGCGTCGCGGTCGAAGCGGGCGGCTTGGGAGTGGGCGCGGCGGTGGCGGGATTCGTTTTGACTTGCACCATGACGACCTGCGGATTGCCGGGCGCGGGAGCGCCTTCTGTTACCTGGAAGGGCCAGAACTTATGATTGCCTTCGTTCAGGTAATCCCGCATCAGCGCGAGCGCATACTTGCCGCTCGGCAATCCTTCTGGAACTTTGATCTGCTTCATGCCGCGCCGCCCGCCCTCTATGGGCGAGACCTGAAAATTCCAGTAGCGCACGCTGCCGCCCGGGTCAATCCCGTCGAGTTGAACCAGCCTCAGATCGGAGGTCGGAATGTCCTGCGCCTCCGCGTAGAGTATAAAGACGGGCTTTGCGTCTGCGCGCGCGAGCGCCGTGTCGCCCATCATCTGATCGCGCCCTTTGATCGCATCGCTGAAGTCGAGGCGGCGCAGCTCCGTCAGCGACTCTCCGCTGCGCAGAAAGACGCCGAAGTGATCCGGCAGCGAGCCGAGCGCCACATCTTCTGCGCCCGCCCCGGCCTCTCTGTCTCTCAATAGAAAGTAGGCGAAGAGAGCGCCAACCGTGACGAGTACGACCAGGGCGGCGACGAGCGGGATGATAACTTGACTGCGTCGTGGGCCCACCGGGTTGAGCGGAGCCGAGATGGGGCCGGTTGAAGGGGCTGCCCACATGGGCGACGTATCAGGGGCGTTGCGATGTGATGAGATGTCTGCGGGCGGCACGCGCAGCGTCGGTGCGCCGACGTTGAGCGTGGCCGCAAGCGGTATCGCCTCGTGGCCGCAGTTGCGGCAGAAGCGCTCGTTCAAAGGTATCTCTGTGCCGCAGTTGGAGCAGTTCATCTCAGATCACTCCAAAATTGCAATCACTCGATGCGAAGAGCGATTACTCTACCTCAACTCGCTCGGGCATTTCCAGTCAGTGCCACGGCGCACGCGAGAGACACTTCAACGATTGATGCCGAGGGGCTGCAAAGGTCTCGGCGTGGTTCCCTCGAAGAACCAGCTTGCGCCGACTCTCAAGCGGTGCTGCCAGGTCGGAAGGCGTGCGGTGTAGAGCGTAAAGCGTGCCTGGCGTGCGAGCGCGCCGCCGAAGGCGCGGCCTCCCGTGAGCACGGCGGCGTGCTCCGTGCCGAGGCTGAGCGCTTCGCCGAGTTCCTGGAAATGCTTCGTCCGAAGCTCGCGCCCGTGAAGAAGCGCCTTGATATTGTCTGCGACCAGGTGCGCTTCCTGAAGAGCGAGCTGCGCCGTGCCCGCCAGTTGCGGGCTCGCGTCGGGGAAGTAAGCGATGTCACCCAGCGCGAAGACCTCTTTATGCCCGCGCACCTGTAAGGTCGGCTCGACCGCTATCAATCCGCGCCGCTCTTTCTCCACGTCCAGCCTTTCGACCAGCGGGTTCATACGCACCCCGCCCGTCCAGACCACAGCCGCCGCCTCCATCTCCGTCTGCTCGCCATCGTGCTCGAAAGCGAGTCCCGCATCCGTCACCCGCCGCACACGCGTGCGCGTGTGCACTTCGACGCGCGATTCTTTCAGAGCATCCATGACGAAAGCGCGAATCTCCTCGCCCATGCCGGGCACCACATGGTCGCCCATCTCTACGAGCATGACGCGCGGCTCGCCCTGAAGAGCCCGGCGCTTAAAGGCATCGCGCAGGAGGTCTGCCATTTTGGTCGCCAGTTCTACACCGCTTGCGCCCGCGCCGACGACGGCGAAGGTCAAGGCGCGTCGCACGTCCTGCGGAGCGGAGTCGGGCGGCACGCGGTCTAAAGCCGCGACCATCAGATTGCGCAAGGCATCGGCGTGCGCGATCTTACGAAAGGGCAGCGCGTACTCTTCAGCGCCTTCGACGCCCGCATAATTGCTGATGCCGCCGACGGCGAGCACCATCACGTCGTAACCGACGGCGCTGTCGTAGCCCTCTATGGTTGCCTCGCGCGCCTCAAAGTCTATGGCCGTCACTGCGCCGCGGATGTATCGCACGCGCTCGTCCAACAGCTCTTTATACTGCGGGGCGATGTGCCATGCCTCGACCTCGCCGCTCAGGTATTCGTAGAGCATTGGGGTGAAGAGAAAATGGTCTTCCGTGCTGACGAGCGTCACTTCGCCTTCGCCCGCCAGGTCGAGCGCCGTGAAGATGCCGCCGAAGCCGCCGCCCACAATCAGTATACGTGTCTGTTGATTTGCCATCTTGTCACCCCGCCTTATCTCGTTGAATGCCTCAGCCGCAGATGGTAGCAGACAATCGCTCCGGCGCGCACGGCCCAGAGGAGATTTCGCTATCCATGACATCGGCAGCGATTCGGGATAATTCCGGCCTGAACATCCTTGTGCTTCGCTGCGTCATCAGAGGAGACGAAACAGGGCAGCCCTTGCAGCATCAGACAAATTTTTAGGAAAGTGAGAACGCAGCATGCGCAGACGGTTCGGACTCGCCGGGCTCTACATGGCCTTTCTCTTGCTCGCGCCGGTCGCAATCGCACGAGGCGCAGCGCAGGGCGAGTTTGCCGCAGGGCAGATTATCGAAAAAGTGGTGTGCAGAAAGGACGCGCAGCAAAGCTACGCCCTCTATCTTCCTTCCAGCTATACGCCGCAGAAGCGTTGGCCCATCCTTTACGCTTTCGCTCCCGATGCCCAGGGCAAGATTCCGGTCGAGCGTTTTCAGGCGGCGGCGGAAAAGTACGGCTGGATCGTGGCCGGTTCGCTCAACTCAAAAAACGGCTCGATACAGCAATCCATAGATGCTGCGAAAGCCATGTTGGAGGACACGCAGGCACGCCTGCGCATAGATGATAAGCGCGTCTACACGACTGGCTTTTCGGGTGGAGCGCGTGTCGCCGCCTGGGTCGCTTACCTCTGCGATGGCTGCGTGGCGGGCGTCATCGGCCACGGGGCCGGATTTCACGAACAGATGACGCCCACTTCCAACACCCCGCGAGCCACCATCCCCTTCGTCTTCTACGGTACTATCGGGACTGATGATTTTAATTTCGGCGAGCTGAGGAATCTGGATGAAGTGCTCTCGGCCATCGGGATTCCTCACCGGATAGATACCTTCCAGGGCGGGCACATGTGGGCTCCCAAAGAACTCTGCACGCGCGCCGTCGAATGGATGGAAGTCCAGGCGATCAGGGCCGGGCGCAGAGAGAAGAGCGAGCAACTGGTCGAAGAACTCTGGAAGCAGGCTGTGGCAGGCGCACGTCGCGCCGAAGAGGAGAAAAGGATCTACGACGCATACCTCGCTTATACGGCGCTCGTGGAGGATTTCAGAGGCTTGCGCGAGACGGCGCAGTTCGAGAGTAAGTCAGCCCAGTTGAAGGAGACCGCCGAGGTCAGAAAAGCGATCAAGGAGGATAGAGAACAGATCAAGAGACAACAGGGCATGGAGAGCCAGCTCAGGGCCTATCAGGAACAGCGCAGGGATATGGGAACGCGCGTGCAGGCCGCGGCGGATTTCCAGAGAACGCTCGGCGAAATCAGGAAGAAGGCCAGGGGGACGGAAGACAGCTTCGAGCGCCGTGTTGCCCGCCGCACCTTGCACGGCGTCTTTGCCTTCTACTTTGAGACCGCCATGAGCATCATCCAGCGACGGAAGGACTACTCGCTCGCCGTCTTCAATCTTGAGGCGGCCTCCGAGATTGCCGAGAACAATCCCTCCGTGATGTATGAGCTGGCCACGGCCTACGCGCTCAACGGAGAGAAGAAGAGGGCGCTCGAAGCCTTGCGCAGGGCCATCGAGAAAGGGTTTACGGACGCGGCGCGGATCAGCAGCAGCGAAGCGCTCGCGCCCTTACGCAAAGAGCCCGAATACCGGAAAATCCTTGAAAGTATCAAGCCCAAGCCGTAATTATCTCTTTGGCCCAAACCCGCCCGAAGCGACCTCGACAGGTGAGCGAGCCGAAAGCCGACCGGGCTCGAAGGTGTTTGATGACATTTGAGGGGAAATCAAGGCGCGTGCGCGAGCGGCTGAGGCTCGCGCTGCCGGTGCTGGTGCGTGGCCGCGAAAGCTCTGACTTCGAGTGGTCGGAGATGACGCGGCTCCTGGACGTGACGCCCTTCGGCGCGCGCCTCGTCGTAGGGCGTCCGGTTGGCTGGGGTCAACTCCTGCGCTTGATGATGCTGATGCCGCGCCAGATGCGCTGCTACGATTTCACCGAGGAGCAATACGTCATCTGGGGCGTCGTGCGCCACGCGACGCCCGTCACGCCTGAGCGTCTCGCCGCACCTGCGCAGTTCGATGTCGGCCTGGCCTTCATCGGCAAGCGCCCGCCCGCAAGCTACGAAAAAGACCCGACAACTCTCTACGACGTAGAGCCCGTACAGGGGCAGAACGGGATGTGGCAGCTACGCATCTTCCCGGGCGAAGCCCCCAGAATCCTACAGAAGGAGCGGCGCAAGGAGACGCGCCTGACGCTCGCCGTCGAAGTCACGGTCGAGGCGCTGGATTATCGGGGAGAGGTCGCCGCCGCCGAGCAGACCGTAACGGAGAATATCAGCCGTCACGGCGCAGCCGTCTACACCTCACTCGACATCGCGGAGGGAGACTTCGTGCGCCTGCGCAGCGCGCAATACCACACGGTCAGCGCAGTGGTGCGCGCCAGGCGCTACGGCGCGGACGGCATCACACGCCTGCACCTCGAATTCGTCGGTCGCCCCTGGCCCATAGAGGGCGTCGAGTAAAGAGGCGGCAAAAGCCCGCGCTTCTGCTCGAAGCCGCCCGCCGAGTTGCCGTGCCCTCGCTGGACAGCCTCGCAAGGGCCATGTTAAATTGCAGTGTATTTTAACTTTAGCGGTTGTCGCCCGACTGGGCGGGCATACTGCGGTCTGGGAGGGCCATCCACAACAGTGTCGTTAGCAAAAGAAGAGAAAGAGAGAATCGTCACGGAGTTTCGCACGCACGAGGCGGACACCGGATCACCACAGGTGCAGATTGCACTGCTCAGCCAGCGCATTAACGAGTTGACCGAGCACTTCAAGACGCACAAGAAGGATAACCATTCGCGGCGCGGCCTGCTTAAGATGGTCTCGCAGCGCAGAAGTCTGCTCGATTACCTGAAGAGCAAGAACATAGAGAGCTACCATGAGGTTGTCAGCCGTCTCGGCCTGCGTCGCTAGCACCAGGACGCCCGGGGGCCGGGGACGAAGCGCCGCACCGCAGCTAGGCGGGCGCGCTCCCGAAAATAGTTAAAGACCAGCGAGAGAATTCTTCGAATCTCGAAACATAGCCCGCGTCCACTCGAAGAGCTTGTGGCAGTGCCGAACGTGACGGCGATTACTGAAGGCAAGCGGACGCCGGGGCGAGCCCTGAACATTAGTCATCATGGCGGCGCAAGCTTCACGGCAATAGAGGCTTGCGCCGCTTTGGTCTTAATGGGGTCGGGGAACTTTCAAGGGCCAGCGGTCGGGCGACGCCTCACGTAGCGCCGCCGTAGACCGGGGCCGGGTACACCACCCTAACAAAAGCGCGGCGGATGAGACGACCGCGCGCCTGCCTCCGCGAAAGGTGGCAGGATGAGTCGTTGTCCGAAGGAGACAAAACACGTATGCCAGTCAGTAAATATCTTAAAGAAGCGATCAGATTAGGCGATAGGGAGTTGACCGTCGAGACCGGTCGCGTCGCCAAGCAGGCCGATGGCTCGGTCGTCATCCGCTACGGCGATACGATGATTCTCGTCGCCGCCGTCGCCGCATCCACGCCGCGCGAGGGCATAGATTTTTTCCCGCTTACGGTCGAATACCGCGAAGCCAATTACGCCGCCGGGCGCATTCCCGGCAACTACTTCAGGCGCGAAGGACGACCCAACGAAAAGGAAGTCCTCACATCCAGACTCATTGATCGTCCCTGCCGCCCGCTCTTCACCGAAGGTTTTCGCAACGAAACACAGGTCATCGCATCCGTCATCTCCGCCGACCCGGATAATGACCCGGATGTCATCGCCATTACGGGCGCCTCCTGCGCGCTCTACCTCTCCGATATTCCTTTCCCGACCCCGATTGCAGCCGTCCGCATAGGCTTGATCGAGGGGCGCTATATCATCAACCCGACCTACGACGAGCGCCGGGAATCGCGCCTGAACCTGATCGTCGCCGGAACGGAAGAGGCCATCGTGATGGTCGAGGCGGGAGCCTCCGAAGTCTCCGAAGAGATCATGGTCGAGGCTTTGATGCTCGCGCACAAGGAGATCAATCGTCTCTGTCGCTGGCAGAAGGAGCTCTACAAGGCACTGGACGTGCAGAAGCGCGAAGTGGTTGCGCCCATCCTCAACGAAGAGATGATGGGCGAGATCGAAAGAAACTACACGGATCGGCTGCGCGCGGCTCTGGACACGTCGAGCCAGGGCAAGCAATCCAGCTATGCTGCCGTGGATGCCTTGAAGAAAGAGGTCGTCGAGTCTTACCCGGAAGATCAGGCCGAGCAGCGCCTGATGGCGAAAAAGATATTCGACCACCTGAAAGAGAAGATTTTCCGCGACGATATTTTGAACAAGCGTCGGCGGCCCGATAATCGTCGCTTCTCGGAGATTCGACCGATCACTTGCGAGGTCGGCTGGCTGCCCAGAACGCACGGCTCGGCGCTCTTTACGCGCGGCGAGACGCAGGCGCTCGTGACCACCACTTTAGGGACGAAAGACGACGAGCAGTTCATAGACGATCTGGAAAAGGGCGAAGTTAAGCGCCGTTTCCTGCTCCACTACAACTTCCCGCAATACTCTGTCGGCGAGGTCGGGCGCTTCGGCTCCAGTTCGCGCCGCGAGATAGGCCACGGCGCTCTCGCGCGCCGCGCCATCGAAGCCGTCCTCCCCGAAGAATCCCGCTTCCCCTACACCTTGCGCATCGTCTCCGACATTACGGAATCCAACGGCTCAAGCTCCATGGCCTCTATCTGCGGCGGCATACTCTCGCTGATGGATGCCGGAGTGCCTTTGAAAGCGCCTGTGGCGGGCGTCGCCATGGGCCTCGTCATGGAGGGCAACAAGTACGCTATTCTCTCCGACATCGCGGGCGCGGAAGACCACTACGGCGACATGGACTTCAAGGTCGCGGGCACGCGCGACGGCATCACCGCCCTTCAGATGGACATCAAGATCGGCGGCATCAACGCGCAGATCATGGCCGAGGCTCTGGAACAGGCCAGAAAGGGGCGCTTGCACATCCTTTCCGTGATGGAGAAGACCATCGCCGAGCCGCGCCAGGATATTTCGCCCATCGCTCCGCGCATCATCCAGATCAAGATCAACCCGGACAAGATACGCGACATCATCGGGCCGGGCGGCAAGATCATCCGCGCCATGGTCGAAGAGACAGGGGCCAAGATTGACGTTGAAGACGACGGCACGGTCTCGATTGCCTCTGCCGACGGCGCAGCCGCACAGGCCGCCATAGATCGCATACGCGGCCTGACGGCGGAAGCCGAAATCGGTCAGACCTATCTCGGCACGGTCTCGCGCATAGTGGATTTCGGGGCGTTTGTCGAAATCTTTCCCGGCACGGACGGGCTCCTTCACATCTCGGAAATCGCCGACCGCAGGGTCAAGGACGTGCGCGACGAGCTGAAGGAAGGCCAGCAGATCATGGTCAAGTGCATAGGCAAAGAGGGCAATAAAATCAAGCTCTCGCGCAAGGCCGTTTTGCGCGAGGAGCAGCAAAAGGCCGAAGCCGCCGGGGGGGGCGACGGCGACTAAGGCAGGGTGTTAGACTAAGTTTAAGAAAAAAAGAGGGTTCGCCCGGCGCGCGAGCCCCTTTTTTTCTTGACACGAGGGTATGAAGGCGAGTTAAATTCAACTCCCCGAAATTGGAATCCAGACGGTATTAGGTGTCTTTCTCTAGCAAATGAAGAAAACCCCACATGGTTTTCCTCAAAACGAAGAGAAAATTTAGCGGTCGAGAAGCCTTGAATTGCTTTTCAATTATTGAATGTCTGTTGATTTAGAGCATGGAAGCGCCCTTTTCCGGGCTTCCGGTTCTTTACCCGAAGGATTCATGCAGGAGCTCATAAAGATGAAGAACCGAGCTTTCCGCGCCGTCACCGTCACCATCAGCCTGGTGCTGATAGCGGTCTCCGCACAAGCCAGCCCCGTACAGATCAACGAAGTAGTCCAGGTCGTCTCCGGCTCCCACAGCAGTGGCGGTCAGAACGTCAGCGTCGAGCTTCGTTACCTGGCACAGGATGACAACGCGACGGCTGGTACGACAGCCTCCACCACGGCTTCTGCCGGAGATGCTTCGGCCTCCGGCAATAGTTCTTCATCGGGCGTGGTCACTTCCCTGCAAGACCCTGCGGGCGGTGCAATCGTGCAGACGGATGTCACCGAGGATATAGGCGTCGAGGAATGCGAGTGCGGCCCCTTTTACGTGCCCGCCGCAGGCTTTCCGAAATGGCCCTTCATCCCCTTAGTCGGTCTGGTCTGCCTCGTCCCTGACCTCTGCACGAAGGGCAAATGCACACCGACGGCGACCCAGGACGCCAACTGCCAGGAGATCGTCTGTACGACCTGTAATCAAGTGCCGGAACCGGCTTCGCTGCTCTTGTTCGGCTCGGGCCTGGCCGCGCTCGGAGCACGCCTGCGCCGCCGCCGCACAGCCAGAGACGATCAAGATCAGGCCGCAACCATCAGTGGGAGCTAAACAAAGATGCGAAGAGTAAATATTAAATATATCGTTGCTCTCATATTTCTGCTTTCCTGTTTCACGGCGCAGGCAGAGGCCGCCGCCAAGAAAGAGAGAAGGCCCAAGGATTACGGACGGATTACGGTGACGACTCCGCCCACGCCTTACCCGCTTCGCATTGACGGCAGGGATTACGGCATGACCTCGACGACCCCCGTCGATCAGGCGCGCGCCATAGATATTCCCATCGGAAAACATCTGGTCGAAGTCATCTTTTCGCCGACCAAGCGTTTCTCGCAAGAGGTCAACGTCCTTGGCGGCCAGCGCCACTGCTTCTGCCTGAACTACACGAAGAACATCATCACGCAGCCTTGCCCGACGAACCTCACGGTCTCGGCTCCGTCGCAGGTCAACGATGGCGACGTAATCACGTTCGCCTCCGACGTCGCCTACGGCGGTACGTCTGCTCTCAACTATACCTGGACGGTGAGCCCCGCTTCGGCCCGCATCGTGAGCGGCGCGGGCACGCCCACCATCAGCGTGGACACGACCGGCGTGGGGAATCAGAGCATCTCTGCCATCCTCGTCGTTGACGACGGCTCGGGCGTGCCGCAGTGCCGACAGTCTGCACAGGCCGTCACCAGCGTAGTCTTCATCCCGCCGCCTGTGAACAGGCCGCGCAAGTTCGACGAGTTCCCGAACCTGGCCTTTGACGATCAGAAGGCGAGACTCGATAACCTCGCCATCCAACTGGCGAACGAACCGGGCTCGACCGGCTACATCATCATCTATGCGGGACGCACGAGCCGCGCCGGTCAGGCGCAGCGCTTGGGCGAACGCGCCAGGGATTACATGGTCAGGACGCGCGGCGTTGACCCGAGCCGGATCACGGTCGTCGATGGCGGCTATCGGGAGGCGGATGAGTTTGAAATCTGGATTATTCCGCAGGGCGCACAGCCGCCGCAGGTGACGCCGACGCTGCAACCGAGCGAGGCGCAGCCGGGCGCTGGCCCACGCAACAGCCCTCGCCGCAGGCGCAGCGGCGCTCGCACACGCCGCGACGAAGAGTAAAGGGCAGCGACAAGTGAAGAGTGACAAGTGACGAGAAAGGGCAAAGCTTTTAACTCGTCACTTGTCACTTTTTCACTTGTCACTCTTTTTATGGTGTGGTTACAATCCAGGGCGCGCGTTCTCCCTTTGAGGTAAGTGTTCCCCCGAACAGTAATCGGTCTCTAAATTTTTGAAGGAGGAGTGGGATTATGGGTGATGGTGATGGTGGCGGCAGCGCCGGTGTCGTGGCTGTGCTGGTGATCTTCGTGATCGTCGTGCTGGTTGTCCTCTTTATGTTCGGCGGTCGTTTGTTCGGTGGGAAAACTCAGGTTGATGTCAACGTGCCCGCACCGACATCCAAATGAGATAAGAAAGAGACCACGACGGGTCTGTGAGACGGTGAGCAGAGAGGAGCACGCTACTTTGTGTGCTCCTCTCTTCTTTTCATTCTGCGGGCGCGGCTGTTACCATTGGCCTTTATAGAAGATCAACTCTAAAGGAACGCGTAAGAGAGTGTCAGCACCGAACATTGAAACCATCGTCAGCCTTGCCAAGCGGCGCGGATTTGTTTTTCCCTCGTCGGAGATTTACGGGGGCCTCGGCTCGGCCTGGGACTACGGCCCGCTCGGCACGGAGATCGCCAACAACGTCAAGCAGGCATGGTGGCGCTGGATGGTTCACGAGCGCGACGACATGGAGGGCATTGATTCCTCGATCATCCTTAACCGCCTCGTCTGGAAGTATTCCGGCCACGAGGAGACCTTCAGCGACCCGCTCGTGGATTGCCGTGAGTGCAAGACTCGCCTGCGCGCGGACAAACTGGAATACACGGGCCGGCCGGGAAACGAAGCGGTGGACGTCGCAGAGCTGATTGGCCAGAAACGAATCAAATGCCCTAACTGCGGCTCGACAGACCTGACCGAGCCGCGACCCTTCAACCTGATGTTCCGCACGACCATCGGCGCAGCCGCCGAGGAGGACGACCCGACGGCGCTCGCTTATCTGCGGCCAGAGACGGCGCAGGGCATCTTCATCAACTTCCAGAATGTGCTGACGACCATGCGGCGCAAGCTCCCCTTCGGCATCGCGCAGATCGGAAAATCTTTCCGCAATGAAGTGACGCCCGGCAACTTCATCTTTCGCACGAGAGAGTTCGAGCAGATGGAGATGGAATACTTCGTTCGTCCGGGCGAGGACGAGCGAGTTCATCAGGAATGGATTGACAACTGCTTCAACTGGTATCTCGGCCTCGGCCTTTCACCTGACAACCTGCGCCACTACGAACAGCCGAAAGAAGAGTTGGCCCACTACGCCAAGCGCACCGTTGATATTCACTATCGCTTCTTCCCCGAGCGTGAAGAGGAAGAGCGGCAATGGGATGAGCTGATGGGCATCGCCAATCGCACGGACTTCGATCTGAAGGCGCACTCGAAGAAGCCGGAGAATGAAGAGGGCAAGCGGCTCAACCCGGATTCGACCGAAGACCTCTCCTACTTCGACGAGGCGACCAAGGAGCGCTTTTATCCTTACGTCATAGAGCCCGCCGCCGGAGTCAACCGTTCCGTGCTGGCCTTTCTCATGGACGCTTACACCGAGAAGACGAACGAGAAGGGCGAGAAGCGTGTGGTTTTGAAACTGCACCCGGACTTGGCGCCGATCAAGGCGGCCATCCTCCCGCTTGCGAAGAACAAGCCTGAGATCGTCGGCATGGCCAAGGCGATCAAGCGCTCGTTGCAGCCCCTGCTTCGCGCCGTCTACGACGACACGGGCGGCATCGGAAAACTCTACGCGCGCCAGGACGAGATCGGCACGCCCTACTGCGTCACCGTAGACCATCAATCGCTCGAAGACGAGGCCGTCACCGTGCGCGACCGCGACACCTGGCAGCAGGAGCGCGTCAAGGTCTCCGATCTTCCACAACATTTACTTGCAAGATTAAAGGGGTGGTCGGTGACAGCTAAATGAGACCGTCTCTTGCTTGTTAACTCGTCACTCGTCACTGTCTTAACATGCCAATCGTTAAAAAGCGTAACCAGCAGACCGAATCTCGCCTCCTGCTTGAAGCTGATGAGCCGGTGGAGCTGCCGCCCGCGGAGGTCGAAGAGGGCGCTGTCATCGTCCAGTTCGAGAAGTTCAGGCCCTACGTGCCGGAGCTTCTGGAAGCGCTGCGCGCGGGCGCCACTGTCGAGACCGTGCCCGTGATGATGGACGGCTCGACGTTTGCCGTGCACTGTGCGACGCGCACCTTCTGGGTCAAGCTCTGGCACGCGGCCAACACCGAACGCTCACGCATCGAGCGCGTGCAGGTCATCAGTTGTCTGCCTTCGACGCGCGGCATGCAGATTATCGTTGAGACCGGCGACGAAGAAGAGACGGACGAAGAACTGCTCGAAGAAGATGATGAGCTCGGCGAAAGTGAAGACTGAGCCGGCTTCCGAGGCCGACAGTCCCGCGCGTGCTTCTCGATGTCAACCCTCCGCGTCCCAGAGAAAGTGATTACGCTGGCGCGAGCCGTTCGTGACGGGGGCGGGCGCGCGCTTCTGGTCGGCGGCTGCGTGCGCGACCACTTGATGGGGCGCGAGCCGAAGGATTGGGACGTTGAAGTCTACGGTCTTGAGCCGTCGCGCCTGCGCCGTTTGCTCGATGAGCTTGGGCAGGTCAACGCCGTCGGCGAAGCCTTTACCGTCTACAAGCTCGGCGCAAACCTGGATGTCTCGCTCCCGCGCCGCGAGCGCAAACAGGGACGTGGCCATCGCGCCTTCGTCGTCGAGGGCGACCCGGCGATGAGCATCGAAGAGGCCACGCGGCGGCGTGATTTTACGATCAACGCGATTCTCCTGGACCCGCTCACTGCGGAGTTGATAGACCCCTTCGGCGGGCGCGAAGACATAGAGCGTAAAATCCTGCGCGCCGTCTCTGCGGAGACCTTTGCCGAAGACTCTCTGCGCGTGCTGCGTGCCGCACAGTTCGCCGCGCGCTTCGAGTTCGACATAGAGCCGCGCACAATCGAGCTATGCCGCCTGATCGATCTCTCGGACCTGCCGCGCGAGCGCGTCTGGGGCGAGATGGAAAAGCTGCTCCTCCATGCGCGTCGTCCCTCCGTCGGCTTTCGCCGTCTCGTCGAGCTGGACGCGACCGCTCAGCTCTTCCCGGAGCTGCAAGCCCTCATAGGCGTTCCGCAGGAGGAGGCTTGGCATCCAGAAGGCGACTGCGACGTTCACACCTGGTTGACGGTAGATAGGGCGCGCGAGCTGATTGACGATCTCCCGTATGCAAAGCAGGTGACGGTCATGCTGGCGGCGCTCTGTCACGACCTGGGAAAGCCTGCGACGACTCAGTTCATAGAAGGGCGCTGGCGCTCGCGCGGGCATGACACGGCGGGCGTTGGCCCAACAGAGTCGCTGCTCGACCGTCTCAACATACATACCCTGGATGGATACGACGTGCGCGCGCAAGTGCTCGCGCTCGTGCAGTATCATTTGAAGCCGGGCGAGTTCTACAACCAGCGCGCGGAGCTGAGCGAGGGCGCGTTTCGTCGCCTCGCGCGCAAGTGCGAGCTTGAGCTGCTCTACCGCGTGGCCCGCGCCGATACGCTCGGGCGCAATGCCGACTGGGTTCCGCGCGAGAAATGGTACGACGCCGTGCCGCAGGAATGGTTCATCGCACGCGCCAGGGAGCTGGCGGTTGAGCAGCGCCCACCGCGGCATATTTTGATGGGCCGTCACCTACTGGAAATGGGATTAAAGCCTTCGCCCCTCGTCGGCCAGATCGTTGAGGCCGTCTACGAGATGCA
The DNA here is from genome assembly GCA_036389095.1 of Pyrinomonadaceae bacterium. Lineage (GTDB taxonomy): Bacteria > Acidobacteriota > Blastocatellia > Pyrinomonadales > Pyrinomonadaceae > DASQYE01. Next base: position 10,573 of record DASVQM010000040.1, on the reverse strand, counting down.
ATTGGACGGGCGCGTGCGCGACCTTGAGGAAGCGAGAGCTGCCGCCCGGGAAATCATCAACACTCGATAGCTGCGGACGCCTTTGCCAACATGCTCGTCAAGACCCCGCTTTCGAAAAGGAGAAGATCAATGCCAAAGAGTCTCACGAAATCGTGCGCTTATCTTTGCCTCTCACTCTGCCTCCTGGGCCTGCTCCCGTCGCGCGCGTCGGCCTGGGGCGGGACCGGACACCGCACGGTCGCCGAGATCGCCATGTGGAGGCTCGCTAAGCTCAAAGCCACGAATGCCCTGCAACAGATAGAGCAGCTTTTAAAATCGAAGCCGACCACCATCGGCGAAGCGGCGAACTGGCCCGATACGATTCGCAGCACACCGGGCTACGAATACACCGGCAGTCTGCACTTCGTCAGTATTCCGAAAGAGAAGGAGAAGTTCGACGCTCCGACGCAGTGCAAGCCGACGGCGCAGGTTCCCGAAGGCGATTGCGTCATCGGAGGGGTCGAACATTTCAGAAAGATACTGGCAGACCCGTCACAGAGCCCGGCAGCCCGGCTCGATGCCCTGAGCTTCATCGTCCACTTCATAGGCGACATGCATCAACCGCTGCATACGACCGAAGACGTGACCTTCGTCAACTACGAAGGACGGACGGGTGATCGCGGCGGCAATCTCAAGATCATCTTCTATCTCAACGAGGGCGTCTGGAACGAGGCGGACGAAAAGAGCTGCGAGCGCGATATAGAAGCCTGCTCCTACATAGATTTTCAGGGCATTCGACGGAAGAGAAATCTGCACGCGGCCTGGGACTCTTACATCATCGAGACGATGCTTGCCAGCCTTCGCGTCAAAGACGAAAAGAAGCTGAGCAGGGATGCCGTCTTCAGGCTGAGGGAAGAGAAGTATGAGGATAATCTGGAACGTGCGATAGGCAGGCTCTCGGCGCAGGAGATAGCCGCGATGGAGAAGGGCGTCCCCTCGGCCTGGGCCGAAGAAGCGCACGCTCTGGCGACCGAATACGTCAACTGCCTGCCGCCGCCACGCCGCAAGCAGAACGTCGCCGACAAGCAGTTCTACGATCACTACTTCCTTAGTCAAGGCTACCAGTCGGCCAACATCCGTCGCATAGATACTCAGTTGATGAGGGCGGGCCTCAGGCTGGCGGCGTACCTGAAGCAAATCTTCCCGTAGAGCGTGCGGGCCGTCTGATTTGAAACACAGAGGCGTGCGGAGCACGCGGCCCCGGCCAACTTCCGCGCGAGCGCGCGGCTATTGTAAGATGCACGGTTGCAAACGCCTCTCAACATCAGGGTGAAAAATTAGAGGGCGCACGATGCGCGTGTGCGCTCGCTCCCGTTATCCCCATCTTTAAGGAAGAAGCTGACATGATCGAATTTGAATTGACGGAAGACCACAGGGCCATCAGCCAGACCGTACGCGACTTTGCGCAGAAGGAGGTCGCGCCGCGCATCAAGGAGCTGGACGAAAAGCAGCAGTTTGATCGTTCCATCCTGGACAAGATGGCAGAGCTTAACCTCCTGGGCGTCTGCATCCCCGAGGAGTATGGCGGCGCTGGCTTCGACTACATCTCGCTCGGATTAGTCTGCGAAGAGCTGGAAGCCGTGGACACTTCTCTGCGCGTCATCATGAGCGTGCATACAGGGCTCAACAGCCTGACGCTTTACAGTTGGGGGACTGAGGAGCAGAAGCGAAAGTATCTAGTGCCGCAGGCCAAGGGCGAGAAGATTGCGACCTACGGCTTGACCGAGCCGGGCGCTGGCTCGGACGTGGTCGGCGCGCGTTCCACCGCACGGCGCGAGGGCGAAGAATATATCCTGAACGGCGAGAAGATGTGGATCAGCCTGGCAGACCTGGCCGACAACTTTCTTTTCTTCTGCTGGACGGACGAGGAAAAGCGGCGCAAGCGCGACCACACGGGCATGTCCTGCTTCATCGTCGAGCGCGGGATGAAGGGTTTTTCGTCCGGCACGATTCACGGCAAGATGGGAATACGGGCAGGCAACACAGGCTATTTCGCGCTCGACAACGTGAGAGTTTCGAAAGAGAATCTGGTCGGCGAAGAGGGCGAGGGCTTCAAGATCGCCATGTTCGCTTTGGAGCAGGGACGCTTCACGGTGGCGGCGGGCGCGACCGGCATCATACGCGCCTCGCGCGACGCCTCCATCGCTTACGCTCTTGAGCGCGAGACGTTCGGCACGAAGATCGCCAATCACCAGCTCGTGAAGCAGAAGATCGCCGAGATGGAGGCCGATTACCAGATGTGCCACCTGCTCTGGCTGCGCGCCGGTTACCTGAAGAACACGGGTAAGCGCAACGCTAAGGAGACCTCGCTGGCGAAGTGGCAGGCGACCGTGAGGAGCGAGAAGGCGGCTTCGATGGCCATCGAAGTCCACGGCGCAAACGGCTACTCGAACGACTACCCCGTCGAGCGTTACCTGCGCAACTGCAAGGCGGCGGTCATCTACGAGGGCACGCGCGACATACACACGCTGATGCAGGCGGACTGGGCCCTGGGGCTCAAGAAAGAGAAGCCCGCGCGCAGGACGCTTCCGCCCTGGAAATCGGCGGAATCGCGCGAGGCCGTGGCAGCGGATTAAAAGCAATAGAGCCTACGAAGAAAATCGTGTAGTCAGTAACGCCAAAGGTCTCGGGTGGGTGTGCGATGTTGAGCACACGCCCGAGACCTTTGGCGCTACTGACCTCCTTTTCTATTGCAACTTGGTATCATCGGGGCCGAAAAATCGGCTGTGGGTTAAGACGAGCCTATTCAAGACCGAGCTTGATCTTCCACTCACCATTTTCTTTGACAAAGTTGAAGGTATCCCAACTGTTCGTCTTGTTATCCTTGACTTCGAGCGTCGCGTTGTCGCCGTCAATCTTTTCGTTGCGCACTTCGGGGGTCGTCGTCGGCACGTCCGCATTTTTGAGCGACTCTGTGAGCGCCGCTTCGAGCGTCTTGTTATCTTTCCTGGCTTCGCCCGTCAAAAAATCCAGGCTCCCTTTCGAGAGCGTTCGTTTGACGGCCTCAACGTCGTTCTTCTTTGAAGCCTCGTAGAAAGCCATAAAAGTGTTGGTCGGGGTGGTGAGCGAGGCCGTCGTCGCAGGCGTCGTCGCCGCAGGGGTGGCTGCCGGCCTGCTATTCGAGGCGTTGGCGTTACCGGCTGTCGCCGCGCCGTTCGAGTTGGTGGCCGGGCCTTTGCTACACGCCGCCGCCAGGGCGAGCGCGCATGTGGCGAGCGTCGTGATGAGCACGGTGCTCCGTCGTATCTTCATCTTAATCTCCTCAGAACCGTTTTGAACCGGCGGACACCGAGAGTGAGCGCTCTCTTCGCTTCGCCTCGCCTGATGTCGCGCCTTCGATCTCTTTCAGAATGGAAAATCGGCGCAGTATACCTCAGCCCCGCCGATTTAAACTATAGAGGTTCTCAATTGGGTGGGAGAACAGGTCAGTAGCGCCATGGTCGCATCCGATTGTGAACCGCTACAGAAGCTCGACCCACATGCAACGCAGGCCGGTATCTGGAACGGAAAGACCCGGAATCGCAGCGAAAGCCTGCGCCGCTTCTGATGAACGCGATGGAGAATTCCTTTCGCCTCTACAAAATCGGCGGCGGCTCTGCTACTATGGCGACGCATTTCATCCATTCTGCAAGCGGTTCGCTCTACCGCAAAGACGCGCCGCGTAAAACTTTCAAACAGGAGAGCAACGGAAATGGGCCACGAGTTAAGAACCGAGCGTGAGCTGTCGCTGGATTTCCTGCGCGTCTGCGAGGCGGCGGCCATCGCCTCCGCGCGCACGATGGGCCAGGGCGACCGTAAGTACTCGGATCACGTTGCCGTCGAAGCGATGCGCGAGGTGATGGACACAGTGCCGATGCGCGGTCGCATAGTGATCGGTGAAGGCGAGCGCGATGAAGCGCCTATGCTCTACATCGGCGAAGAGGTCGGCGGCGGCTTCAAGGTCGATGATGACCTGGGCGGAGCGTTCCCCGAAGTGGACATCGCCGTCGATCCGCTCGAAGGCACGAACCTCTGCGCGCTCGGAGCCAACAACGCCATCGCCGTGCTCGCCGCCGCCGAGCGCGGCGGGCTTCTCAATGCGCCCGACATCTACATGGACAAGATCGTTGTGGGCCCATCCTGTCGCGGCGCGATTGATATCGATGCCCCTGTCAAGGACAACCTCAAGAACATCGCGCGGCGATTGGGCCGCGACGTAGACGACCTGACAGTGATTACGCTTGAGCGCAAGCGCCATGAGAAACTGATTAGCGAGGTGCGCGAGGCAGGCGCGCGCATACGCCTCATCTCGGACGGCGATCTTTCAGCGGGCATCTCGGCGGCTGTGGCGGGCACAAACATACACGCGCTGATGGGCATCGGCGGCGCGCCGGAAGGCGTCATTACGGCGGCGGCGATGAAATGTCTGAACGGCGAGATTCAGGCCCGGCTCGTCTTTGACGCCGACCGTCTGGGCATGGATAAGGGCAAAGTGCCCGCAAAAGAGGAGGTCATCGAGCGTCTGCGTGAGATGGGCATCAGCGATCACAATAAGGTTTATGATACGAATGATCTCGCGCCCGGCAAAAAAATCATCTTCGCCGCGACGGGCGTCACAGACGGCGCGCTCTTGAAAGGCGTCAGGTTCTTCGGCTCGGGCAAGCGCACGCACTCGCTCGTGATGACGACCGAATCAAGGCACATACGCTTCGTTGACACGGTGCACGTCGAAGGCGGGCCCGATGCAGTCATAAGATTTTAGATGGCGAAAGTGATGTTTGCTCCCGCTGATTCTTATATTCCCCAATGCGCGCCGCGCTCAGAGTCCGTGCGCCTGCCGCTTCTCGTGTGGGCCAGCGCGGCAGGCATTGCGCTCATTCTTCTGGGCCTCGTCGTCGCCGCCCCGCTCCTGATCGCTCGCGGGCATGACGGGCTCGGACTGGCGATCTACGAAATCTTCGGCAAGTTTTGTCACCAGCTTCCTGAGCGCTCTTTGCATCTGGAAGGCCACAAGTTCGCCGTCTGCTCGCGCTGCACCGGCCTCTACGCGGGCTTCGCCCTGAGCCTGCTGCTCTATCCCCTGGCGCGTTCCATCAAGAGGGTTGACACGCCGCGCCGCCTCTGGCTCCTGCTGGCCGCAGCGCCGATTGCGCTTGACTGGGCGCTGGGCTTCTTCGGTCTGTGGGCCAATACGCATCTCTCGCGTTTCATGACAGGCGCGCTTTTTAGCGCCGTCGCCGCCGTTTACGTCTTGCCGGGCCTGATAGACCTTGCACAGAGCTTAGGGCGTTCGGGCTCACGCGCGCTCGGGTCTCGTCAGACGGCGGGTGGAACCATAGGGACGCCGCGCCCGAGTCCTGCGCCGAGCGATTACAGTTCGCCGTCAAGCCGCATCTAGAATCGAACCGCTTCGGTTGAAAGCTAGACACCTCTAGTCGTAGGAGCTATCGAAAGAGATGGATAAGAACAAACTTCAGCCGGCGATCATCGGCGGCGTCGCGCTTGGACTGCTGTCGGCCTTGCCGTTCGTTAATGTCGTCAATCTTTGTTGCTGCGCGTGGGCGGTGATGGGCGGCATGCTCGCCGCGCATCTCTACATCAAGAGATCGCCCGTGCCCGTCAGCATCGGCGAAGGTGCGAAGATCGGGGCCATCGCGGGCCTGGTCGGCGGCCTCATCACAATCATTATAGGTATCCCGCTCTCGCTTCTCACCAACACGCTGCTGGCATCATTCATCGAGAGCATGGCGAGCAATAATCCTGCGGCAGAGCCTATGCTGGCCGAGTACGTGCGCCAGCTTCGGAGCGGCTCGATCATCGCGCTCCTGCCTCGCCTGCTGCTCTATTCGATCGTCAACGCAGCCTTTCTCATAGGCTTTGCAACCATCGGCAGTATCATCGGCGTCTCGCTTTTCGAGAAACGCCAGGGTGGGCCGGGCACTGCGCCTCCGCCTCCGCCGACGTTCCCGCCGGGAGGCGCTCAAGCTGGCGGCAGCTACGGCGCTGGATACGGGCCGGGACAGCAACAACCCTGGCGCTGACCGCTGGCGCGCATACATCCAATCAGTTAAAATCAGCGTCTTAATAGGGGCAGCGCCATCGTGCGTTAAAGCAGATTGCGCTGCTCGTTTCATGTGACTTGACGCGACTGCCGCAGCCGGAGCTGTTCCGGCCCCCTAAGCAGAGTGCGCGCCCGTCAGTTAAATGCAGATCGGTTTAGCCCTTGAGTATTCCTGCGATGTCTCTTCATATGCCCGCCGCTTTCTTGCTCCTTTCCGATTGGTCTAATCAAGAGGTCTGGAAAGTCTACGAAAGATATATGATGGACTCCATCTATAAGACCTGGGGCAATATCAGCCCGCTCTACAGTCTGGATGGGTTCGACTGGACGATCCTGATTCTCTACTTCAGCATCCTTGCCGTGCTCGCCGTCTACGGCGCTTATCGTATGAAGCAGGTGATAGACTTCTGGCGCTATCACAAGATCAGTCCGAAACCGAAAGCGCTGTGGAGCAGCACGGAGCTGCCGCGCATCACCGTGCAGCTTCCGCTCTTCAACGAGCTGTATGTGATCGAGCGTCTGCTCAAGGCCGTGACCGAGATTGACTACCCGCGGGAAAGACTTGAGATACAGGTTCTGGATGATTCGACGGACGAGACGGTCAAGCTGGCGAGCGCGACGGTCGCCGGCTACGCCCGCAAGGGTTTCGATATTCACTACATTCATCGTGATGATCGCACGGGCTTTAAGGCCGGGGCGCTGGAGAATGGTTTGAAGACGGCGACGGGCGAACTCATTGCCATCTTCGATGCCGATTTCGTGCCGAAGCCGGATTGCCTGCGCAAGCTGGTGCACTACTTCACAGACCCCATGGTGGGCTGCGCGCAGATGCGCTGGTCGCACATCAACGGCTCTTACAATCTGCTCACGCGCCTTCAAACCATCATGCTCGACGGGCATTTCGTCGTCGAGCAGACGGTGCGCAATCGCACGGGCGGCTTCTTCAACTTCAACGGGACGGCGGGCATCTGGCGTCGCCAGGCGATAGAGATGAGCGGCGGCTGGCAGCACGACACGCTCACCGAAGACACAGACCTCTCTTTCCGCGCACAGTTGATGGGCTGGAAATTCATCTACCTTTTGGAGGACGACGCGCCCTCGGAGATTCCCGTCGAGATCAACGCCTTCAAGGCGCAGCAGCGTCGATGGGCCAAGGGCGTGATGCAGGTCGGCATCAAGCTCTATCGCCGCATCTGGTTCGCCCCGCTCCCCTTGCGCGTCAAGCTGGAAATGTTCTTTCGCCTGACGGGCAACATCAGCTACCCTTTGATGATCGTCGTCAGCTTCCTACAGTTCCCGCTCTTACTCGTGCGCTATAACCAGGGCTTCTACCAGTTGATGGTCTTCGACGTGCCGCTGCTCTTCTTTTCGACCATCTCCGTGCTGCTCTTCTACGGCACGGGCGTCTGGTATCTGGATACGAAGCGCGTGCCGCGACTGCTGCATCTGCCGCTCGTCATGGCTCTCGGGATCGGGCTGGCTTTCAGCAATGCGCGCGCCGTCCTCGAAGCGCTGCTCGGGCGGCAGTCGGAGTTCGTGCGCACGCCCAAGTATCAGGTCGAGCAGTCGGACGACGAAACATGGAAGCGCAAGAAGTACAAACGCAAGCGCGGGTGGCTGCCTCTGCTTGAGCTGTCTTTCGCCGTCTATTTCTTCCTCGCCATGCTCTACGCCGTGCGTATGCACATGTGGGGGCCGCTGCCTTTTCTCTTTCTCTTCTTCTTCGGCTACGGTTACATGGGCCTGATGAGCATCCTCCAGACGGCGAGCGGCAAGCGCCTGCAAGCACTCTGGCGACCGCTCATGCTCAGCCGTCGCACCTGAGCTGAGGGAGGCGCAGGCAGAGTAAGTGCCCGCACGCTCGAAGATCAAACCGGAAAGTTACGCAAGCTCCGTAGGGTCTGTAGAACCTGGCCCCTCCGGCCTTTTTCAGCACGCTCTCATGAACAAAAGTATTACCCGCATGAAGTCATCTCATCCCGCGTCACTGCTGCTGCTGCTACTCTTCATCGTTACACTTCTATTGACCGGCCCGGCGGGGACGAGCGCTCACTCTGCCCCGCCAGATTTTTATGACGAGCCGGGCGTGCGCCTCATCAATCAACCCGTCGGTCAATACCGCGCGCGCAGGCAAAAGCTGCTCGAAGAGATCAAGGACGGCGTCGTTGTTATTCTGGGCAACGTCGAAGAGAGCATGGGCGTCGAGCAGCGTTACCGCCAGAACAACTGGATGGCTTACCTGACGGGCGTGCGTACGCCGGGCGCTTCGCTGCTGCTCCTGCCTGCCGGTCTACCATCCACGGGCGGCGCGCGCGAGGTCGTCTTCATTCCACCGCGCAATCTCGAAATGGAACGCTGGACGGGCGTACAGCTCGGGCCGGGCCCTGAGGCGGCCAGCGCCTTCGGGGCAGAGCGCGTGCTCGCCGCAGACCAGTTGTGGCCCACGCTGAAAGAGGCCGCCGCGCTCCCCGCTTTCAAGAATGCGCAGGGGCAGAGCAAGATGAAGATTTACACCATCGCGCCGCGCCGCGCCGTCAACGGCTTCGTGCGTGAGTATGAATTCGTCGAGCGCGCGCGCAAGGAGCTGCCCGGCGTCGAGGTAGCGTCTGTGGCCAACCGCATCTCCGAGATGCGTAAAAGGAAGTCGGATACGGAAGTCGCGTTGCTGCAAAAGGCCATAGACATCACGGACGAAGCGCATCGAGACATCATGGCGAGCCTGCGTCCGGGGATGTATGAATTCGAGGTGCAGGCGATTCTCGAAGCGGCCTTCACGCGAAACGGCGCGGAGCGTCCCGGTTTCCCTTCAATCGTCGGCAGCGGCATCTATACGACTATCCTGCACTACCAGGAGAATCACAAAAAGATAGATGACGGCGACCTGGTGGTCTGCGACATAGGAGCGGAGTATTCGCTCTACACGGCAGACGTGACGCGCACCTTTCCCGCCAACGGACGATTCACGCAGCGCCAGCGCGCCATCTATCAGCTTGTGCTCGACGCGCAAACGGCAGCCGCCGCCGCCTGGAAGCCGGGCATGTCGCTCTATGACCTGCATCTCGTCGCGGTGGATTTCCTGCGCAAGAGCCCACTGCGGGCGCGCGACGTTGACGGGCGCGAGTACACGATGGATCGTTTCTTCATCACGGCCCTGGGCCACTACCTGGGGATGGACGTGCATGATGTCGGCAACTCCATGCTTCCGATGCAGCCGGGCGAAGTCTTCACCATCGAGCCGGGCATCTACATTCAAACGGAGAAGCTCGGCGTTCGCATCGAAGACGACTATCTCGTGACGACGGAAAACAGCCTGCGCAAGCTCTCGGGCAAAACCCCCTCCGCGCCCGACGAGATAGAGAAAATCATGGCTGCCGGAAGACGTTGAATCATCAATCTCGAAGAGAAATGAATTAACAGGGGTGGACAGAGATGGTCAGGATAAAAACAGAAGGCAGGATAAAAGACAAAAGCATGACTGCATGAATTGTTCAGCTCTTGCTTCTTTATCCTGTGCATCCTGTTAATTATGTTTGCGGTTAAGTAAGGAGAGTGATTATGATCGTCGTACGCAGATCGGAAGATCGCGGCCACTTCAACTTCGGTTGGCTTAACACTTATCACACCTTCTCATTCGGCGAGTACTACGACCCGCGCTTTATGGGCTTCCGCGACCTGCGCGTGATCAACGAAGATTGGGTGCATCCCGGCAGGGGATTCCCGACGCACCCGCACAGAGACATGGAGATTGTCACCTACGTTCTGGAAGGCGCGCTCGAACACAGAGACAGCATGGGCAACGGGTCTGTCATCCGCCCCGGGGAGGTGCAACGCATGAGCGCCGGAACAGGCATTACTCACAGCGAAAAGAATGGTTCGGCGAACGACTCGGTTCATCTGCTTCAAATCTGGATTCTGCCGAACCGGAAGGGCATTAAGCCGAGCTATGAGCAGAAGATGTACGCGGATGAAGAGAAGCGCGGACGTATGCGTCTGATCGCTTCCGAGGATGGGCGCGACGGCTCTGTGGTTATCCACCAGGATGCGAAAGTATATGCGACCCTGCTCGATCAGGGACAGGAGATTACTCAAGAGCTTCCTTCCGAGCGACACGCCTGGCTACAGGTGGCGCGCGGAGCCGTGACCGTCAACGGACAACAACTGAAGCAAGGCGATGGGGCAGGCATCAGCGCAGAACAATCGCTCAGAATCGTGGGCGACGAGAAGGCTGAAATATTATTGTTTGATCTGGCCTAGAAGAAAGGCGTGGGCCGGAATCCGTAGACGGATCCCGGCCCGAAAGGTGAGCGCGCGTCTTCAAAAACGCTACCGCAGGTGGGACTGTTTTTTCAGCAGTCCCCTTAATTTCATGCGCGCCTTGTGCAGTTGTGATTTGCTCGTCCCCACACTGCACCCCAGCATCCGCGCGATCTCCTCGTGCTCGTGCCCCTCCACATCGTGCAGCACAAACACCGTCCTGTATCCGGGCGGCAACTG
>DASVQM010000039.1:0-71833 GCA_036389095.1 Pyrinomonadaceae bacterium | reverse complement strand
TGCCCGGACTGCGCGGGCACAGGCTGGCACTACCCTGAGGGCATGGAGAAGGGGGTGAAGAAGTGCCGGCACGAGAACCCGAGTATGTCCCAGGAAAGCGAACAACCAGCGACCTAGAATTCAAGTTTCATACAGTTTCACACAATGCCAAATAGATGCCGGAGAAGGGAACTGACCTTTAGATTTCCGCTCTCATGCTCGTAATTCCGATAAATTCTCTTTACAGAAGAATAGTATTGACCGTTTCTATTCAGCTATCGTGCAAGGGCTGGCAAATATTGGTGATTTCGGCGAGACAAGGGCGTTATTTGTCGGCAGTGTAGCACTTCCTTTCTTGATTCCTCGGATTTTCTCTTAGATGAGGGTGCGCTATATGCCGGAACTTACTCTATTCCATGCTTTGGCAGATTTATCAAGCATACATGAGTGGACTGCGCGTCCTCTTTCGATTCAGGTCATGCGATGTAATAGCGGCTCCACTGGCGTATAATCTCCCCATTTGGTGATGTCTGCACGGGCCGCGTCTACAATGGTCGGGAGTATTATAGGCCGACCCCAAGCATGCGCCTCTACTATAAGAATCCCCTGTGCCGGATAATCCTTTATCACATGGTCCTGGATGGCAGCCGCCCGCGTCCAATGTGGTACGACGAGCTTAACATCGGGCATGAGCAGGCCCTTGCGAATCTCAGGCGATGGGTTGCCGATGATTCAAATATTTACGCCCTTCTGCTGCTAATCATCGGCTTCAAAAATGCTCATCTGGGCGCGCAATTCGTCTGCCAGCGGCTGGTATATTTCTCGCTCGCCCGTCGCCGTCGGGTATTCCCAGAGGCCGTTATGGCAGTGGCGGTTATCATCCCACCCGGGGTGGTTAATTATCGGGTATAAACAAATAGCCGCGACCGGGACGGCTGCTTCCATGGCCGCGCGCACTTCATCACACACGTAACGGAGCCATCCGGGCCGCAACTCGTTTTCGGCACCAGTCTCGGCCACAAGCAGCGGGCGTTTGTAGCGCTCGTAGACTTCACACAACATTCGGCGAAAGGGCTTGTAGAGCGGGTGAGAGCGGTCAACCGCGAAGCTCGGGTTGTAGGGTAAGGAGCCGAACATCCATTGATTATGCGGATAAAAGTTGACGCCGATCACGTCCAAGTACTTCTCATCCCCGCCCAGCGCGGGCAGATATTTCCCGCATATCATGTCCCAGGCAGCGAACTGTGATAGGCGATAGGCTTCAGCCGCACCCGCTTTTTCGGGCTGCGTCGGCTCGGCAATGATGTTGATGAGCGGGTCTGCGTGGATGATACGTGTCTGCGGGAGAACGTCCCACACCGCTTCGATGCCCTCAATGACTGCCCGCACTAGCTGCGCCTTTAATTCATTCCCCCGGCTTTCCGCATACGGGAAGATGTAGCCTACCTCGGCGCTCGCCCAAGAAAGGAAGGAAATCTCGTTGACGGGGCAGATGAATTGCACGCCGTCGGTCTCATTCTTGAGGATGTGACTGAACTCCCTGATTAATCTTGAGTAGCGCTTGATAAATGCGGGGCTGAATACATCCAAATCATCCGGCCACCCGTAATGGCAGACATCCCAGATCACCTGCATCTTCGCGTCACGCGCGGCGCGCACCATCGGCAACACGCTGGAGAAGTCGTACCGGTACGGCGTCGGCTCAATCAGGTGCCAGCGGATCCCGTCGCGCGCCGTAAGAATTCCTATCTCCCGCAGGCGCGCGTAATCAGCCGCCGCGTACTTGTCGTGCTCGGTCGAGGCGAGCATATCCAGCCGCCTGCCTTCCCGTGTGCGGTGGGTGGAACACTCAAACCCACCGAGGAAGAAGCTCTTGAACAAAGCCGCGCTCATCAGCGTCCCTGAGTTGATCACCATCCGAAATTCTCACTTACACATCTCGCCATTGATTGATGATTCTCCGAAACTCTTCTCCGACGTGGTTGATCTCGCGTTCCATGCTGCATAATCCGAGCCGGTTGACTTGATCGTTGTCCTCCGCGAGCCTCACGTCCCAATCAACCTGGTCTATCAAGCTGTGCCAGGTGAAACCGACCGTCGGGATGCCATCGCTTTTCAGGTGGAGCATGCTCGCCCAGACTTTCCGTAGCCAGTCAACTCCAAGATCAATGTCCATATTGGTCTCCGTGTTCATCACAGGTAAGCGATAGCGGGCGTAAAACTGCTTTGCCAAAACATAGTAGCCGAGAGGTTGTAAAATGAATGTCGAATTCCCGTCGGGGTGAATCAACTGCTCATTCGTATAGTAGTAGTCGAGACCTAAGACGCCGTGTTCTTTCAGCCGGTGTCCCATGAACCAGAGATATTCGTCTCTCGTCCAGCCGTTACTCAGCAAATAATCGTACATCACAGTGTTAAGCGGCTGCCCGTATATCAGGTCCAGGGATAAGAACCGCCTGTCGTTCAGGAATCCGGCCTCGGTCTCGCAGGAAGGGTCGTAGGGGTGAAAATACCTGGCCGTTTCGCTGGGAATAAAAATGGCTTTCGGCTGAACCTCCAGGATGGCGAGCATAGACATGACGCTGGCTTGGCACAGGTGTTTAAGCGCGGTCGCAAAGCCCTGATCATGACTCAAGCATTCATTCCACAGACCGTCCAGGGCGGAATTGATAGCAGTGCTCAGGATTTGGTTGACCGGAGTGTAGAACTCCACCCACGGGAAACGCTTGGCGAATGCGCGCGCATAGTCGGCGAATTTCGCCGGGAATTCCGGGTTCTGAAAGTCCCCCATCCAATCGGGCACGCCGAAATGGCAAAGGTCTGCGATCGGTTTAATACCTGCATCTTGAAGCGCCTTGAAGGTCTCGTCAGCGAAGGCCCAGTCGTAATGGTCAGTGCCGAGGTGTACCCGGTAGTACGGTGGGCCGTAGCGCAGGTATTCAATGCCTAATTGCTTGACAAGTTTGAAGTCGTCGCGCCAGCGGTCGTAATGCTGGGCTTTCTCCATCTGGTCGACGCGTTTTTTTGTGCCGTCCGCGAGGGCAATGGTCGGATAGCTATTTTCAATGCCGGTAGCAAACATAAATTTAAGCATACATGTCTCCCGGGCTCGAAGGCGCATTGGGTTTGACGTTGACTATTAGTGAGGCTAGCATATGAAGAGCATCTGTCTTGTGTGGTGGCTCAGTCCTCTTGCCGAAGCTTTGCGATGATCTCCGATCACACTGAAAAAGAGCGCAGTAAATTAGTTGATCTACAAACAGCAGCCAATCAAATCCGGCAGGCTTGTGAGAACGCGCAGTCCTACGGGCTCGGAAGACCCTTCTTCTTTCTAGTCGGCGCGGGAATATCAAATCCCCCTATCCCCCTTGCCTCTTCCATCGAGAGCGATTGTAAGTCTATCGCCTCAACATACAACAGAGTCAATGGCCCCATCAAAGGTCAGCCGATAGAGACCTACTCTCACTGGTTTCAGACCGCTCTCCCGCATGCGGTCTTGCGCCAAAGATATCTTCGAGAATTGATCGAAGGCAAATCCATCTCCCCGGCGAATTTCCGACTGGCCCATTTGCTCCTGGACAGAAAAATTGCGAACTTAATCGTCACCACGAACTTTGACGATTTCCTTTCCCGCGCCCTGCTGCTTTTCGGCGACCAGCCGATTGTCTGTGATCACCCACTGACGGTCGAGCGGATAGACCCGGAGAAGCAGCATGACATTCAAATCGTCCACGTTCACGGCACATACTGGTTCTACGACTGCGCTAATTTATACGATGAAATAAGAGACCGGGCGAAATCTTCTAAGTCAACGACTTCGACCATGGCCTTTCTGCTCGATAATATATTGCTTAAGCGTTCCCCCATTGTCGTCGGCTATAGCGGGTGGGAAGGAGACGTTGTCATGACGGCCCTTGAGCGACGTTTGCAAAGACCACTCCCCTACAACTTGTACTGGTTCTGTTTCAAAAGGTCTGCATTCGAGCTGCTGCCGGACTGGCTCAAGTTTCACGCCCAGGTCTATTTCGTCGTACCCCAACAGGAACCGGGCGAGAGCGGGGAGGCCGAGAGCCCCTCGGCTGGCAAGATAAGGGATTCCTCGAACAATGACATCAATGAGCCCGTCTTGTCCGCGAAGGATGTTTTTGACGAGCTCAATAGAACATTTGAACTGGAGCCCCCGAGTTTGACGAGAGACCCTCTCGACTTCTTCGCCAGGCAGCTCCGGCACTCTCTCCTCTCCGATATCAAGGGAGAAAGTGAAGACGATATTTATTCCATCAAAAGCGTGATCGAACGTGTCGAGCGCGCGCGCGACATAATCAGCCAAGTCAGTAAAGAGAATCTGAGCCAGTTGAAAGTCGAAGGGGCCGGGGAGTCACAGTTAGAAGCCGTCCGGGATTACGTGCGTCGCTCTCAGTATCATGAAGCTATATTCGAAGCCAAGTCCATTAACATCTTTGACCTGAAGACGAGCCAGCTCAAAGACCTGCTGCACACGACCCTCTCGGCATTGACAAGTCTGCACGACACTTCTGCTGATGTCGTCGAAGGGTACAACCTGGTTGTCGCCATTAACGACCTGCTATCAAAAACTGATATCTCTGACCCGGATTTAAGCTCGGACATTGAAAAAGCGCGAGTGCAAATAGCGGAGGGATTGCTGAGCCTCGGCAACAGGTTCAGCAAGATCGGTGAGCATCAGAAAGCCATTACCATATACGATCAGGTCGGCGCGCATTTCGGCGATTCGACGGAGCCTGCGATGAGATCGAGAGTCGCCAAATCTCTGCTCAATAAGGGCAGCCGTCTCGCCGACTTAGAACGATATAAAGAGGCGCGCGAGGTCTTCAGCGATGTGTTGGAACATTTCGGTCGCTCCAAAGATCGTGCGCTGATTGATCTGACCAATCGAGCCGAACTACTCCGCGTGCGTATGGACACTGTGAGTAGGAATGCGAAGGAAAAGACAATGGCTCCTAAAAAAGCGCGCCAGAGTAATAAACGAACCACTGCATAGGTGGGCTAAAGTGTTCCCGTCTCTTCTTCTCTATTTGAGGTAAAACCGCGTGCCGGAGAACGAAACTATTGTTCGGTATGCGATTTATCCGGGGGTTCGGAATTGCGCGAGTGTGTGTGGCTCGACATAGATGAGGCATCGGCGAAGATACGCGAGGGAGCGCCGGTTGACGAGGACGCTGATTATGAATTGGACGTTTGGGCGGGCATAATCCCTTTGCGTCTGATGGCGGGCGTGCCCATCGACGGCGCGAAGTTGAAAGTTGGCATCGCAGTTCCGCTCTACGCTTCAAGCTATAAACGCGGCTGAGCGTGAGCCCAAGCGCGGCGTATGCAGATTACAGTTGAGTAAGGGAGGCCGGACTTTGATAAATGACATGAAAATAGAGACGATAAAACCACTATTCGCTCTATTCATTTTTCTGCTCGGCTCCATCAGCGCGACGGCGCAGGAAACAAAAATCAGATGGTTCGGCCACGCCGCTTTTTCTATCACCACTCCCAACGGCAAAGTTTTGTTGATTGACCCCTGGCTCAATAATCCTTCCAACCCTGAAGCCAAAGACGGGAAAGACCCGCTCAGCGCAATCGCCAGGGTCGATTACATACTGCTGACGCATGGTCACCGCGATCACTTAGGCGATGCAGTTGCCATCGCCCGCAAAACCGGGGCCGCTCTTATCTCCAATCCTGAATTGGCCGGTAATTTAGTCAAGCTGGCGGACTTCCCTCTCAAACAAGCCGAAACCGACGCCATCATGGGCATCGGCGGCGAAATTCAAATCGCTGACGGCGAAGTGACAGTCGCCATGACGCCGGCAATTCATTCGAGCAGCGTTTTCAATCCCAAAGCCGGAGCGAATGAGCCTGAAAGGGCATACGGCGGGAATCCCGCAGGCTTCCTGATCATCATCAGGAACGGCCCGACGATTTATCATTCGGGCGACACAGCTTATTTCAAGGACATGGAAACCATCGGCGAAAATTATTCGGTTGATGTCGCGTTGCTCAACATCGGCGGGCACTTCGGCATGGAGCCGAAGATGGCGGCGAAAGCCGCGCAAGCCGTGCGCGCGCGTCTCGCCATTCCGCAGCACTTCGGCACTTTCCCCGGCATCGCCCGGAACGCCGAAGGCTTCGCCGCCGAACTCAAAAAAATGAGGATCGATTTTTACGAGATGAAACCCGGCGAAACGATTACTTATCGAGGGAAACAGCTAATAAAGGGCAAATAACTGTTTCCGTGCCGGACGCTGCCGTAGAAGTGCGAATAGCAAATCAAGGATGATGATAGAAAGAAGTGTCTTGCGGTCTGCCCCGGGGCGAGCCCGAGGGCGAGAGCGCGTAGTCGGATGTTTATGATTTGAAGGCTCTAAAAGATTCTGCCGGAGCGAATATGATGACCATATTAAAATCAAAGAAATCGCTTTTCGTCTTGCTCGTTTTGTTATGCGGCAGCTATTCGATAAACGCCCAAAGCCCCGACAGTTCATCATCGACTCGCGCGCTGCAAACTTCGGATTCCGAGATGACGAAAGTGCGACGGGCCATAGATGCCGGAAACGCTGTCTGGGTTGCGGCATGGGCCAAGGGCGACGCGACGATGCTGCCTGACACCTTCACTGCGGACGGAAAAGAACTCGTCGCGGGCGGCAAAGTTTTTAAAGGTCGTAAACAAATTCTCGCCCTGATGCGCGATACAATGCAAAAGCGCGGAGGGAAAGCGAACCTCACAGTTACTACGACGGATGTCTGGCTCGATGGTAACACCGCTTACGAAACAGGCATGGCCGTGTATGAATTTACGGTTGGCGGGCAGCCGCAGACTTTAGAGCGCCGATATTTTACGATTTGGAAAAGGCAATCAAAGCGCGGCTCGTGGAAAATCTACTCGAACACAGGCGTCGCCAAACAGTGACCCCGGCCGTGAAACCGTCTGTCGCGCGAAGCATTAAAGTTAAGAAGTAAGCATGAGAAAAGTAGTTGCAGTACCATTCATCCCTCTGGACTGTGCGAGGAAATTAGTAAAGGCTACAACTGGGTGGAAGCGACCGCTGAGCTTGAAAGGCAGTAGCGTTGACGCAGGTCAAAGGTCAAAGCCAAATGTAAGCGGCTCGTTTCCGCGGTGGGCAGCATAACAACTCATGCAACCCGAGCGTCCTTAGCTTGCCTCTGATGCTCGTTCGTCCGGTTCAATTCAAGTGGCCGCTGGTGCCGGGCGGCGGGTTAATTCGGGCCTTAGATTTTCAAACGTGTAATGATATCGGAACTCTTAAATTTAGAAAGCGAGGGATTATGCGTGGCCGATCTTCTCATGATGAAAGCCGCAGGCAGCTTATCAAACACCTTTCCATCATAGTTGCTCTTCCGGCATTGCCATTTGGCGCGTTCGGTTTGAGTGGTTGTTCTAAGACAAACCATTTCGCCGCTCAAGATGCCAAACCGAATTATCCTTCGACTCTAAGTGGAGGTGCTCCGTGCGGCTCCTGTATTGCTCCTGCCAACCTCTCGTGGAGAACGGTGGTGACTTCGGTAGATGAGCCGGGCGAGCCATTGGTTATTTCTGGAACGATTTACCGGCCAGACGGGATTACTCCGGCAGCAGGTATGGTGCTCTTTATTTATCACACGGATGCAACCGGCTATTACAATGAGAATGATGACCCCAGTCATCCGCGAATACGCGGATGGATGCAGACAGGCGATGATGGCAGGTATGAATTCCGCACTATCAAACCGGCTCCCTATCCGCGCAGAACCACTCCGGCGCATATCCATGCTCATATTTATGGCGCGGGCTACTCTGAGCGTTCGATTGATGACTACTGGTTCGACGGCGATCCCTTTATTACAGCCAAAGAGCTTTCGAGGGTGAATGAACAAGGCAACAGACCTGCAATCGTGACTCTAAAAAGAGATGGCGAAGGCGTGCTCAGAGGTGCCCGTGACATCAAACTCAAGAGTATTGAGAATTAAAGGCATAAAATACCCGCCGTTGATGCTTGAATGGCAAGTGGAAAATCCAACAACTCATTCAACCGGACGCGCCGACAGCAATTTTTTCATGCTGTTCATTTGCGAGTAGTGTCCTGATTTCAGTTTTCTCTGTGCCCGCTGCGGTGTTCTCTGCTACTCCGTGGTGAATCTGGCGTGCGTAAAACACACCACCACGGATACAGAGCACACAGAGGATGCACAGAGATGTTTGAAATCTCAGATTTGCGATTCTTCTCTACGCGCAACTGAGAACGGCTCTCAGGCCGCCTTCGGATCAAACAAGAAAAATCTTCATTCATCTAACGCCGGCTGATGTTCGTCTCTAAGAGTATCCGAAGGGTTTGCAACGACGATTCATCATCCGGTCGGAGCGGAACGGAGAGAGAGATCATCCGACATCCAGATCGGCCAGATTGACGATCATTCCACCGCGATCCTTAAAGCGAAGACTGACGGAGCCAACCAAATCTATTTTGATCTCAATCAAACCTACGCCCTCATAGCGAAAGTACGCATCAAGACCCCTGTAGCGAACGACGCCTCCCCATGTCATCTTGCTCCACGGGAGTTTGTCACTCGTGTACTTGTCCAGTTTTTTGTCGCCGAGGTCAAGAATGAGGATGTCCCCCATCCCCATCACTTGAATAGTGTGATGCCCGCTCCAGTGTGGAAACTGGGCCTTGTTCGGCATGATCTTGTTGCCGCCATCAACGAAATATCCCCCCAGGTAATCGCTCGTTATTGTTACGTCGAACATACAGTTCTCCTTTCCAAAGTGTGGCCCAATGAGGAACTAGACCTGCCCGCATCCAGACCCTGCACAATCACCTCTCCGAATCTGCGTGTCAGGTCAAAAGCGGATGACGAATTGACTGCGACCCATTGTCTCTGTTTACGGCCAAGACCTTTTCGATGTATCGATCGTTTTCTTAGGGTGAGGAATTTCCGCTCGGCGTGAAGTGCCGCTTGCCGGAAACATGGCACTCAAAGATACACACGGCAATCAGAGAGCAGATACCCTGGTTCTCATACTTCAAGCATTTTTGTCTGCTCGATTCAGGTGCGGTTAGAATGCTGCCGCATAGTATCATCACCCATCTCCGCAGACAAAACAATTTTCAGATGCGACCCGAAATTGGGCCGACCGCCCTTAGCCTGTCTCTGATGCTCGTTTGTTCGGTTCAATTCAAGTGGCCGCTGGTGCCGGGCGGCGGGTTAATTCAAGCGTTAGGCGGCTTCGTCTATTTAAACTTGCGGAACGATCCTGTGGCCTCTCTCGTAATAGCACCTGCGAGCAGGAGGTTGACGCAAAATCATGGACGTTATATTTACCCGAACCAGTAAGAAAACTTATACCACGCTAGCCCGTCGAGATGATGGCGTCACGCTTGAGGTGCAAAGCTTCGACCGCACATCTAGAATGCCTCACGGCATCGCGCATTTGGGTAGAAGTGAGTTTGCCGGGCTCCTCCTCTTGCTACGCCAGCGCTAATCTGGAATCAGCTTTAGCAAGCTTATCGTGCAAACTTATCAACATCTTCAATTCTCCATTTCCTTCCTGCGTGCCAAACTGCTCAATCAATAGACAAGTAGCGAACTGCCTGCCTTGCTCTTCATATTCCCTCTCCCACGCTCTGTATCTCCGTTCTTCTGCTTCCGTCGCCCACGGAAACCTGTTCGGAGGCCGTCGTGCGCCGCAGCGCCAGTACTTAGGCGTTAGCCGCGCTCGAAAGCTTTGCTGGTTCTGACAAAGCTTGACATAAAGAGGGTCAGCTCCAAATTCGTCGAGGAGTTGCCGGCTCTCGGAGCTGCCCGGACTAATCCGTCTGTTAATTATCGCGCAACGAAAGCCCGCAAATGTTCGATACAGTCTTACGGTATACTCGCTGTGGATGCTTGCTAAGGCTGCTATTTTCTTTTGAATGCGACTCTCAGGAGCATCTGCTCTCCTTCCAAAGAGACTTTTAATTGTTCTGAGGAATCGCTCACCCGCAGGCTCATCAGGTATATCTATATCGATGAACATGAGGTCTCTTGTATTTAAGATAAGTGCGCCATAGGAATTACGTGTCACGGCGGCTATAAGGTTGCCGTCTGCACTTCTGATTTCTTCGACAATCTCTTCCCTCGGAGGCCGATCAGAGTAGCCATATCCTCGAGGCAAAGGTTCACCGGCCTCGATGCGCTTTGCGGCTCTTTGTGCGGCTTCGTTGGCGCGTCGCTTTGCCTCCTCCTGGCTCAGCGTAGACCATCCCCAGGAGGTTACGGTGATCATCTGGTCGGAAGAAGACCTGGCTTCTGCCTTTCCCTTCATCCAGTATCGTGCAAGCTTCATATCGTTAAGCTGAGCGATTCATGGCGGACTCATGCCCTCAGTAATCCACAATTATCGAAAGATAGCGAGATGAAAAAGCGCTCATCGCAAGAGCGGGGTGTAAAGTATTCCGGCGTGATGGAGATGTCAACGGATGATGTGAGATGAGTGAATTGTCAGGTGGCGGCTAGCTGCTGCCCAGCATCCGCCCGATCTGGTGCGCCAGCATCGCGCCCGGAATGAAGAGAATGAAGCCGAGCAGAGCCGTCACTGCCGCTGACTGCAACGTCAACAGCTCCGCCTCAAAAAGCCTCCTGTAGATATATAACGTGCCGGGAATGATGGCCAAGACCGCCCCGATCAACCCTGGCACATACCCGCCGATGAGAACGGCCTGCGCTATGTGAGTGAACACATGCAGGAACAAGACTCCAAGTAAGCTGGCATAAGCGTAGAGCCAGACACCGCGTCCCTTGGAGCTTGATGCGCCAGCCGTCACGACCACGAATACAAGCAGGATGAATCCGATAGCAATGGCGACCTGTGCCGTGGTCGCGGGCAGCGAGCGTACCATCGCTGCCGCTGTTTCATTCATCCGAGCAAGCTGATCGAGCTCTCTTTGATGCCCGGCAACCCAGCTCGGCATGGTCAGAAGTTCTTCGCCATCGTGGATAATAAATACGATGGGCAGCAGCCACAGCACCCGCGCGAGCGTTTGCCGGTTGGCCTCCTGAGCATGTGTAGAAATGTTTTGGGGATTACCGGACATACAATTATCTTGAGCCGGCTAACGCGGCAATTGAACCTCGATCAACAGACAGCGCCGCTGAAATTCTCTCAAATGAATAGTGAAGGGTTAAGAGTATGAATGTGGAGCGGTCACGGCGTTTCGATTCGCTTTTTCTCCACAAACTGAACTTGCTTAAAATTCGTGCCCGTCCATTCGAGATAATAAATTCCGCAGCGTCCGTTTTCCAGATTAAGGTCCCCGCCTTTGAATCCGCTCAAGATGAGCAGGCGGCTGTCGGCACGATAAACAAGCGGCTCCGTGTCGTCCGGCAATTCACAGAATCCGAAACCGGCCCCTTCAAGCTGGTCGGGAAAAAACACCCTGCCGTTGCGAGCATCAACGATCGCGCTGACCGAACAATTCGTGCCGCAGCCCCAGGTCGTCAAGATGTAATGCCCGGCAAAATTCACGCCCTCCTTCGCAGCATTCCGCAAATTAGTGCGGTAAGTGTTCGCCTTCTTGTGGCTTCTCAGATTGACCCTGACGTTTCTGATTTTCTCGACTTTGGCGGGGTATTGCGTAAAACCCGGCGTCGTTGATTGGGCTAACCCAACCGAGCTAAACGCCAGAAAGAGTGCTGTCAGCAGAACTATTCTGATTTTCATTTTTCTCCATCATGATAATTAGACCGAGGACGGTCAGCTTGCTTTGCGATCTTCGACAAGCTTCAAATTATCATAACGCAACTCATTTCTACTATGTGCGGAAGCGGTATGGGCCAGGTGTCGTGACAGAGTTACACGAGTTGTGGATGAGCTTGGAGAAAATGATGAATGAGCAGTTGAAGGGACTGTTAATAGGTGTGATGGTTTGACGCTCTACTAATCGAGCGCGAAGTCCAGAGCCGGAGTGTATAAGCAGCCCCGAGGGAAGGCTTTCGGCTCTTGCGCGCAGAAGTTCTGACGCCGGAAAACCGGCGGGCGGGTAAGACGACGGCAGGGGGGTTAACCCGCGCTCAACCGCCCCACACCATTTCCCGCTCAACCTCCGAGGAGACGATCAAAGCGTGTCGCCGCGTGCTCACATGATTCTTCCGCAGCAACTTGAGCCGCGCCGAATCACCTGAAGTGCTCGGCGCGGAGTGGTTGGCAGATGGTGCAGGCGAGCGACGTTCAGGGACGGCGCGTGGTTCGCTTCTTCGCCGCTTTCTTCGCGGTCTTCGCCTTTTTCGCGGCCCTCGTCTTTGTCCTGGGCTGCGTCTTGGCAGGCGTCGCGGAGCTGGTCTGGGTTAAGTTCGTCGGCCTGGGCGGCTTGGTGAGCCAGACGCGAAAGAGCACGACATTTTTGCGGCCCGGCGGGCGGTCGAAGTCCAGGTTCACTATCCAGCCGTGGTTGAACCCGTCGCGCAGGAGAGCGAGCATCCCCTCGCGCGCGGGCGCGTTGGCATCCGCCCGGAGCTGCATCCCGTAAGCGCCTGCGCCCGGAGGCTGGCCCGCGAACTGAACGACGACCTCTACGTCTATCTGGTCGGTCGGCGGCCCGAACTTGGTTCCGCGATCATGGACGCGGAGCAGGCTCAGTTGGCCGCTCACATTCTCGATTCCCACGAAGTTACCCTCCCATAGTCTAAAGTTGTATGACCCGCAAGATCCGGCCAGTGCGGCAGCCGGAGCGAATAAACTCAAGGCGCACTCGCCCGTCGCGCTCGAAGGCTGCGCGCAGCAGGTCAAGCATGCCGCGCGCGACGAGCTCGTCCGCACCCGGTCGCAGCTCGAAGCCGAAAGCCTTCTCGGGCTCGCTATCGAGCATGACGATCACTTCGGCGTCCAGTTGATCCGTCGGCGGCCCGAAACCCGTCCCGACATCGTGTACACGCAACAACTCTACGCGCCCCACGGCGGCTTGGAGGCTATCCATCGGATAGTCCCAGTCGGGAGCCAGCGGGCTGAGCCGCAGCAGCCCGCGATTGCTGGTGGCAACGTAGAGAGCGCGCGGGCACGAGACGAAGTCGTAGGCGGCGTTGTTAGGTCGGCAGGCGCGCGCCGCCGAGCGGAACAGCGTCGTCCACTTGACGCCGTCGAGCGTCTGGAACACGCCAGCCGGGCCTACGGCGAAGCGCGCTTTGGGCCGTACCGGATCGAAAAGCATGTCGCGCACCAGCGCCTGAGCGGGGTTGCCATCGTTAGGCACGACGATGGGGAACGCGCCGTCCTCTGTCAGTGCACGCTCTAGCTGCCCGTCCAACGCCCAGGTGGAGCCGCCGTTGTCCGAGCGATAGACGTGATCCGGCCCGAGGACGTAGACGATGCTCGGCCTGTAAGGATCGACGAAGAAGCGTTGCGCCTTGCTCGGTCGCCCCGTGCCCGGCGTAGTGGAGCCGGGCTGCGGACGCGCCGGGACAATCTGCTCCCAACTCGCCATGCCCGTAGTCCAACGCCACACGCGCCCCAGACCTTGTCCGCCCGTAGGCGTCGTCTGATCGCCGACGTAGAAGGTCGGCGAGACGTGCCCTCCCGAAGCTTGCACGATGCTGATGGCAGGGTCTGGCAGCGGCGGCGCTGGTCGAAAAGCAAAGACGCCTGGGCCGTCGGCAGTTTTGGAGGTTTTCCAGAAGCCAGCATCGCTGATGGTGCTGAGCTTCGTCGTCCGCACCAACTCCGGCCCCTTGTCGTCGAAGCGGATAACGACGAAGTCCACATCGGCGGGCGGCGACTGGCCACGCGGCGTGAGGATCAGGGGCCGGTAGCCGAAGTTGTAGAAATTGCTGACCGCAGACCAGGCGGCATTCAGCTTTTTGAGGGCTGCGGTCGGGTTGTCTGAGGCGAGCGCCTCTAGAATTTTGCTGTCGAGCGGGGGCGGGCCCGGGATGAAATGTACGTGAGGTGTGTTGAAGGCAGTGTTCGGCGGATTGCTGTCGGGGGATATGTAGAGGTGCAGGATGCCGCGCCCTACGCCGCCGTCGCCCTTGCCGTCGCGGGGCGCGAAGACGACGACGCGCGTCGGCTGCCTTGGATCGGCGAAGGCGCAGTCGTTGTCGCCTCCCTGATAGCGCTGCGTCTCCCAGGAGACGCCGTCGTCGGGGCTGGCGAAGCCGAAGTTATCACCCGTGCCAAAGCAGATGGCCGCGCCGCCTTCGCGCCTTGGCGCGACGGCCACGTTGACCAGTCCGAGCGTCGAGAGGCCCTGACCGTTTTGCCACCGCACCGCACCGTCTGTGCTGAAGTTGGCCCCGCCGTCGTTGACGAGCAGGATGCGCCCTAAGGTAGGCGGCACGGGCTCGCCCGGCTGTTGACGGGTGAAGTTGCGGCTGACGCTAAGACTGTGCGGGTCCAGGTGGCAGCGGCTATCTTCGATGCGCACCCAGTCGGAGACGACGGAAGGCTCGTCGAGCCTGATTTGGGTTGTCCGGCGGTCAGAGGCGATGAGAAAGAAGTGGCCCTCCGGGCCATGATGAGGCACGACGAAGCCAGCGCCGCTGGCGGTGACGCTTGGAAAGTTCAGCGGCATAGCGGGCAGCCGCGTCCACTCGGCTGGCACGGCCCCGCCGAGTGGAAATCGTCCGCGCCAGACGATGCCTTCCGTATTATTGATGGCATCGTTGCGCTCGAATGTGGCGACGTACAGCACGTTTTCAAACACGGGTTTAACCCCGATGCTGCGCGCCGAGGGGCCGGGGCCGTCTCCGACCGGGCCCAGCGAGAGCGGTTTCGGATCAACAAACCAACGGTCGCCACCATCTGTGGACGCCCAGACGCGTGAGCCGACTGCATACACGCGCGTAGAGGCCCCTTGAACCGGCCCGGCTGCCACGTACCAGACGCGCTCATTTGGTTGCTGCGGGAAGAGATCAGTCCAGGTGAGGCCGCCGTCCTTGCTGCGCGCGACGGAAGAGCCGCCCGCGCAGAAGACGATGTTGGAGTTGTTGCTCGGCATCGCAAGGCAGTTGGCCTGTTGAATCACGCCGCCGCTCACGAACTGATGCACGCGCGCCCACGTCGCCCCGCCGTCGGCTGAACGCCAGACGCCGCTTGCCGCCGGGTTGCGGGCGTCGCGTCCGACGGCGGCAAAGACGATGTCAGGGTTGGCGTGCGAGATGAGAACGTCGTAGATCGTCGTCCCGAGCAGCGCGCCGGGCACAGCCGTTTGGCCAGCGGGCGGCTCCGGCCACTCAAGGTGTCGCCAGTTCGCGCCGCCGTCGTCCGAGCGCCAGACGCCGGAATGGCCGCCGAGATAAGCGCGCACGCCGTCCTGGGCGATGGCGCAGCAGAGCGCCTTGCCGGAGACAGATTGAAAGTCGCGGCCCAGGCGTAGCGTGGTGTTATTGTCGCGGGGACTGATGTCTTCGATGTTCATAAAGGAAGTAGTTACGCGCGCGTGGTTGGCGCAAGCATCGCGTCGTCTTGACGGGCCTATCCGTCGTTCGGCCACGGAAATTCCATATGGAGGCCGGGATTGAGCGGAGGCGTGCTCAACTTCCGCATTGGAAGTTCGCGCGGCAAACGCACCAGGCCGATGTGGTCTCTTCTTCGATTCGTTGTCAGACTTGGAGCCGCCCCTCAAAGCGCTCCTTCAAGTCCCCCTTGTTGAAGCCCGTGGCTCGAATGTGCCGGTGTGACAGGTGGCAAGTCCCATGTGATGCGCCCGGCTGAACAAATCATCAGATAACTCATTCCGGGTAGAGCGGAAGGCTGGCGAGTGCAGTTGCCCGCTAATGGTGGTGCGAAACACTGAGGCTGTGCACGATATCCCCGTATGATGTAAATGTCAATATTTTTCGGTAGTGGTCCGGTTTGAAGCTCACCTATCACAGGTGATGCCGGCGATTATGGTCGTCAATACAGAGCTTGATGATTGCTTCGTGCATTTCGTCGCTCTTCGAAAAACAGCTTGTTCGCCGCCGCAACTATCGAGTTGTTAGACGCCGTGAGGCACGGTGATCTTACCCAGCCAGATGAATTTCTCTACCTGTCGTCGATGCCGCAGCAGATGCACGATGGCGTGCTCCAACAAGCCCTCCACGTCATATACCGCCCCCCAACGACTCTTGATAACGATGCCGGAAATCTCCTCGGCGCTCATCTCCCACCTGCCCTCTAAAGTCTCAATGGTGTACTGGAGCGCCGCCCCAAGCTGCTCCAATGATTCCCGGCGGGAGAGAAGTCTGGGCTGCGGGCGGCTCGACGTAATAGAGAACTGTTCTCTGATGTAATCGGCATAACCGTATCCGGCCCTCACGACGTGGGCCATGATAGTCTGCACTGAACGGCAGTCCTCATCCTTCGTTTGCGAATCAACAATCCGCACGAAATCCTCATCAGGGATTTGCTCGACAAGGCGCGTCAGTTCCGACGCCGCGCGCTCGTATTCATCCATGAGCGCCCCGAGAGCGCCGCTTCGATAAGACTTTCTCATCATTTGCAATTCCCGGTTCAAAAGGCATCCCACGCAGAGATAAGCTGCCGCCCGCGAGCGTTGCTCGGCGTAAGAGGCAAAGATTAGCATGAGAGGCGTGCTGTCGGGCGACCAGTTTGAGCGACATCTCAGATGCGCCTCCCCTTATACGTCCTACACCTTCCAATCGCTCACCCGATCAGTAATAGCCGCTGCGTTCTTTGTGAACACTCGCCCGCAAGAAAAATTTTGATTCTTACCCGGCGAGAGTTGATTCGCTTCGCTGCTGTTTTACGCGTTAATTGATGTGGGAAGGTTAAGACTTCCGGTTCTTGTCGGTGAGGAGGTTCGATATGTACGACGCGATTATCGTCGGAGCGCGTTGCGCCGGCTCTCCGCTGGCGATGCTGCTCGGGCGCAAAGGCTACCGGGTATTACTGCTCGATAAGGCGACTTTCCCGAGCGACACGATCTCAACGCACCACATACACCAGCCCGGCGTGGCGCGGCTCAGGCGCTGGGGGCTGCTCGAAAAGGTTCGTGCCTCGAACTGTCCCCCGACGACCCGGATCAGGTTCGATGTCGGCCCCTTCGCGCTCGTGGGCACGCCGCCCCCGGCTGAGGACAACGCGGAAGCCTACGCCCCGCGTCGCCGGGTTCTAGACAAGATTTTAGTTGATGCAGCCTTTGAGTCAGGGGCCGAACTGCGCGAAGGTTTTTCGGTCGAAGAACTCACGAGCAGCGATGGGGTGGTGACGGGCGTTCGCGGTCGGGACCGGAAGGGTTCGGCAGTGACGGAGAGGGCGCGCATAGTCATCGGCGCGGACGGCGCGCGCTCACTCGTGGCCGACAAGGTTCAGGCCCCGGTCTACTTCGACCGAGGCATGCTGACCTGCAACTACTACTCTTACTGGAGCGGCATCCATCTCGAAGCGGTTGAGCTTTATCCGCGCGAGGGCCGGATGATAGTGGCCGACAAGACCAACGACGGTTTGACCATGGTGACAGTCGTGTGGCCGAAAGAAGCGTTCAACCGTGTGCGGTCGAACATCGAATTAGAGTTCATGCGCTCATTAAACGAGCACGCGCCAGCGCTGGCCGAGCGCCTGCGCGCAGGCCGCCGTGAAGAGCGGTTCGCAGGGTCAGGCTTCCTGCCCAACCTCTTCCGCAAACCGTACGGCGAGGGTTGGGCGCTCGTCGGGGACGCGGGTTATGTCAAAGACCCGGCCACGGCCCAAGGCATTACCAACAGTTTCAGTCACGCCGAGATGCTCGCAGAAGCCCTGGACGAAAGCTTCTCAGGCAGGCGGTCGATGACCGATGCACTCGCCGGTTACGAGCGGGAGCGCAACCAGGAAGTGATGGCGATGTTTGAGCACACCTGTCAACTGGCGAGGCTCGCGCCGCCGACACCCGAAATAGTACAGCTCCTCGAAGTCCTCCGGGGCGACAGGGAAGAGACGGGCCGCTTCCTCGGCACGGTGACGGGCATAGTGCCGATACAGGAATTTTTCTCGCCGGAGAACGTCGCTCGCATCGTCAAAGCGTCGGCACTCAGGCCCGCCGCATGAAGCTGCGGGCGGGGAGTGAGACGAGGTCAGTCTGCCCTTGCGCAGATTTTAAAGCAGGCAGTCACTCAGCCGCCGCCGCACCTGGCGGCTGAGTGCGCCCGGGTCAGGCCGTATCTTCAAACGACCCCGCGTTACGGATTCTGTTTATATGAGTGGAGATTGCTCGCCCGAAGCCGCTTTAATTTTATTGCAAATGTCCACTAATACTTGATTCAGTCTCGCCGGTGCTAAAGTGTCGAGAGGTCTATGAGGGTCATTTACCGCCTGGTAATCAGCGATCATCGTCTCCGAATAAAGACTCGCGCTCACGGCCACCCATAAGATCGTGAGGCCCTCTGTCTCCGCCGCCTTGAGTAAAGAAGGCAACTCTTGTCGCGTAATAAAATCGGAAGCCAGGAAATTAGGACTGACCAGAAGCACGGCCACTTTGGCTGAAGCTAAGGCTCTTCGGATTTCCTCTTTCCACTTCGCGCCCGGCGCAATTCTTGTATCTTCCCAAATCGTTATTTGTCCACCCTGTATGAGGGGATGAAGCATCGTTTGAAGTTTCAATAACCATCTGCGATCTTTATGGCTATAACTGATAAAAACCTGCTCCCGCATCTTTCTCCCCGTAAGCGAACTTTCAATTCTCTGCGCATCGCCTGACAAATTAAGACTTAATTCATCATCCGTGTGCTCTCTCGAACCGAAGCTTGTTTCCGGCTGGGTTGTCCACATGCCGGTTAATGACCGGGCAATGAATACAAAACAGAGGCCGAAAAAAGGGGTACAAAGCGCATATAGCCCGGCGAGAATGAGACGGCAGCGGCGTATGGATTGTTCAGTCCAAATTTGGTCTGGATCCCACTGGTTGTTGCTCAGCAGCTCTGCTGGGGTATAGGCAAGCGGCCGACCCGCGAGCTTTTCCTGTTCAGCGATCCAGAACTCGACATAGTCCTGTTTTTGTGTGCCAATATAGAAAACTCTTCCGCCCTGGTTGACCGTCCAGGCACTTCTCAGATCGTAATAATAGAAGAACGTCACTGCTCCCAAGGCGAACATTACTATTGCCGCCGCCGCCCACATCCAGGCCGGTTTCTTTCCCATCCACTTCAGCATCAGCCCCCCGCCCAGACCAAGCATCACTGTTGCCGTGATCTTTCCAAGGGCTGACATTGACTGTTTGTCGAGAGGCGTGTCGTCCGGAGGGAGCACGTTAAGGAGGCCGGAAATTATTAATAGCCAGACGGTAATCAGGATGAGCACCGGCCACCGCTCACGAACGAACTGTTGTAATGGTCTAAGAGCAACGCTCGACATCGTGGACTTTTTCTTTGACAATCATGGGACGCGAATGGATAACTTACGTGGCTTGTCTCCGAAACTTAATTCGACATCATTTTTCTCTAACATTCGTTGATTTTCCGACTTCTCGCCCCAGACTATATACCGGCTGGGGGGTAAGTCTACTTCCGCCTCTGGATTGCTGAGTCTGTCGAATGGAATCGGAGGCCGGGTTTTATCGAACTCTCGCATACGCGGAACACAAAATACTGAATAGCCCGTTACCGGCACACCATCTCGCGTCGTCGTGACTATAAGTTTGATAGAGTTGCCCAGCCCGCTTTCACTTCTCCGACAGTGTTCGGCTTTTATCCTGATGTCGGCTGCTATCTCGCGCAAGATTGTATATACCCTCTTTCGGCTGTGTGTAGATAAAGCCAATAGCAGCCCGCGCCTGATCAGGTCTAAACTTTCCAGATATAAGGAAGAAAGGGGACTTCCATCCCACCGGCCAGTCATAAAAGTAATGTCTTCGTTCATCCTGGATGCCAGGCGGATTATATCCGGGTGTTGATCTGCCACAAGATGGCTCACGCCGTAAAAGCACTCGTTAGCAAATAACAATTCTCTAAATCCGTCTTCTGGGCCGATGGGATTCCAGGAACAGCTTCGATTCGCAAGTTCGATCTTGTCCTGCGCCGATGCGTCCTTCAACTCTTTGATGTAAAGCTTCCGCTTGGGATTTCCCTGCGGTCTATTATCCTTGACCCGTATCCCATACTCACCCGTGGTTCCTGCAATAAAGAGAGTGGATAGATGCCCGGAAGTCGTTTGCCAGATAAGCCTCCTGACGTTGTCGCCCGTGTCCTGTATCTCTGCCCAGAAGCCGTGTTTGTCGGCCTGCGCGTCAACAAGTTCTGCACGAAGAACTTGACCGGCTTTCAGTTTTATCACGTACAAATTCTCGGCGCGGGTAAGTTCAAGAACGCTTCCTCTCTGAAGTGGATGTAAAGTACCGGCTTTAATTTCGTAATTGATAGGGTTGCCGCCTAAAAATCCGGATGAAACCTTAATCAGGTATGGGCCCGATATTTTCGCGTGAAAAAAGTAGGCAACCGAAGTTCCTACACTGCTTACAGGCCCTTTAAGCTGCGTGCCTGTCGGATCGTATATCTCGAAGCCAAGATAAGGACGACTACAGGTCAATTCTAAATTGATGGATTCCCCAGCCTTGAGGTCTACTCTGAATGCGTGCATGTCGTCATCATTTATGCTTCGCTTTACGATTTGACCCCTCTTCTTAATCACCGGCGGCGGCGCAGCCAGCCCGATCACATAACTGCCGGTCGGGTTCTGCCTGTCACTCACCCTGATGGAATAAAATTTGATTAAATAGCTTCCACCAGTCCGCGCATAGATCGGGAGGGCAAAGTCTTGCGGCCAGTAGCCATCATGCCGCGTCGTAGATTTACCGTCCGGGCCGATCACGGCTACTGCCAACTCCAAATTTTTCAGATTGATGGTGATGTAGGCGAATTCGCCTTTAACAAGATTGACTCTAAAGAAGTGCTGATCCGGGCCACCCGACCATTGGCGCGTAATTAATTTACCCCGCCGAAGTAATTGCGCCTCCTCTCTGCGACTGCTCTGGGATATGGATGAATGACGAAGGTTACGACCCTCGTTGCCGTAGGCGGGAACTGCCGGTATTAAAATTAATATGAGAAAAGGGAGGAGCCGCGTACTAATGAGGCGTTCGCTGTTGAGTCTGATGCTTGCGCTGGTTTCAGGCATGATGGCGGTCTTACTCTCCTATGCAGCCTATGCCCCTTTTAAAGCTGAAGTCGCCCTTCTTCTGATCTGTTTTTATTCGCCGTTCAACTCGGTTCTCATAGTAGCAAATTTTTAACGGGCAAATCACGCGCGCGACCATTGCTGCTCTTTGCATCACAACCCTCAACGGATACCCATGTCTCATTGAAGGCTGCTGTCCCACAAAGAGCGTCGATTGTTAGATTATCTGTTACATCGTTGATGCTCTCGCCAGCGTGTTGTTGAGCCACTTCCAATTGAATGCCAGGTCGACCATGCCCCCACCCATGCGGAATACTTACCACGCCGGGCATCATTTCCTCGGATATCTCTACGGGAAGCTCTACGCATCCGACTCTTGATCGGACAGAGACCTTTTGACCGGGTTTGAGGTGGCGTTTCGCAGCATCCGTACGGTGCATGAGAATTGTGCATTGAGGCTTACCCCTGACTAGTCTTTGGCTGTTATGCATCCAGGAGTTATTGCTGCGAAGCTGTCGTCGTCCAATCAATAACAGATCGCCGGAGGAGTGAAGAGACGCCCCATCAAGCAATTTTGCCTTCACACGTTCGACATCTTTGACCAGTACTTCCGGCGCTAACTCAATACGTTTGTCAGAAGTACGCAACCGTTCAGGTAAGCAGGAAACGAGCGGTCCAAGGTCTATTCCGTGAACCGCTTCTTTGAGCTTTCGCAAAGTCAAACCTTTGGAAAAAGGATTAAGCTTGCCGCCGTAAGGCCCGAAACGCAAACCCAGGCCGAGAATTGTTTCAGGCCCGAATAATCGTTTGATCAGCTTGCGTTTCACATGACCGAAGAGATTGCCGAACAGACCCCGGTATTCCATACGTGTTTGCAGTTCGACAAAGATCTCCCAGTCGTGCGGCGTCTCCCCGTCCGGCTGAAACAGAGCGGGTGAGAATTTAGCCGTGTTACGGACAGCAAGGAGGTGAAACGCCACGTCATAGTGCGCGCGCTCAAGCGACGAGCTTGGAGGTAAGATAATATGCGCGTGCCTGGTCGTTTCATTGATATATGGATCGATTGATACCATGAACTCCAGGCCGGCGAGCGCCCGATCCAACTGATGACCGTTCGGCGTCGAGAGCACTGGGTTCCCGGCAGAGGTAACAAGAGCCTTAATCTGTCCCGAACCTTCGGTCAAAATCTCTTCCGCAAGCGTGGCTGCCGGGAGCTCCCCTGCAAATTCAGGTAACTTTCGCACCCGGCTGTGCCAGCGTGCAAAGCTACCTCGCGGCGCGAATGATTCCGGCGCGGCGAGGGGGTCGAACGCCGGACGCGTAAACATGGCTCCGCCGGGCCGGTCTAAGTTGCCGGTCACAATATTCAGAACATTAATCAGCCACTGACAAACGGCCCCGAACTCCTGAGTGCTGACACCGATTCTTCCATAACAGACAGCAGACTCGGAGGAAGCAAATTCTCTCGCCAGGAGGCGTATTTGACTTGCATCAATTCCGGTAATTGATGCCACTTTTTCCGGGGGGTATTCGGCCACAAGATTGCCGATAATATCCACGCCATTAGTAAATGCAGCCAGGCGGTCCAGTCGGGTTAACGCCTCGTCAAACACAACGTGTAGCAGCGCGAGCAGCAACAGAACGTCCGTCCCTGGACGGATAAAAAGATGACGGTCGGCCAACCGGGCGGTTTCGGTGAAACGCGGGTCGATGACTACTACTTTGCCTCCTCGCTGGCGAATTTCTTGTAACCTTCGACTCATACCGGGAGCAGTCATCATGCTGCCATTTGAGACCGCCGGATTCGCCCCCAGGATGAGAAAAAGGCGTGTGCGGTCGAGATCAGGGACGGGGAGCAGCAGTTGGTGACCGAACATCAGGTAAGCGGCTAAATGATGTGCCAGTTGGTCGACAGAGGTTGCGGAAAACCGGTTCCGAGTATGGAGGCTGCGGATAAATCCTGGTGCGAAGAGCATCGCGCCGTAGTTATGAACGGTGGGATTGCCAAGGTAGGTGGCGACGGCATTCCTCCCGTGCCTCGCGTTAATGCGCTTGAGGTTCTGCGTCACCTCATCAAAAGCTTCGTCCCACCCGATGCGTTGCCAGCCTTGATGAGTGCGGCGAACGGGATATGTGAGCCGATCTTTATCGTAGTGCAAGTCTTGCAAGGCGACGGCCTTCGGGCAGATGTAGCCTTGGCTGAAGGGGTCGTCCCTGTCACCCCGTATGTCCAGACGTTGGTCGCCTTGAACTGAGATTTCGATGCCGCATATCGCTTCGCAGAGATTGCAGTTGCGATAATGAATGGAGCTATTGTCGGCGTTTCTCATGGCACATTCCGGGGAAATTTCCAGTCGCGTAGCCATCCGGAAAAGTAAGTTGACAGCTTAGCATCCCCGGCTTAGCTTGCACCATAATAAACTTACTTTGCGGGACGACTATCATAAGCAGGGACGGGGTAAGTGAAATATATTATGGCTTATGGTTGAGCTTGGTCATAACCGAATCTTTCCCATAATGCTTTTCTCTTTCTCTCTTCATTCTCAAGTATTGTCACCCCTTGAGACCCGCCCGAGACCTGAGGGCGGTACTGACAGCCAGGACTTTTTACCTTCATCCAATTGTGTCCGAGTATTTAGATTGATGAGTAAATTAGTGGAAGCTAGCATTCCTTGTGATGAATGGTCACGAGTCTCATTTACATGAACGGGTGCTGGGAGCGAAGAGTAAAGTCGCGGCCCTGCGCGTGCTCATCAATTAAGAAAGCGGTCACGATCAACGCGGCGCAGGTGCGCTCGTCGAGCGAGCAGCATGCGGACGCGGCGACTCTCCACGCACATGGTAGCAGCGATGTCGGGGTTGTTTAGCCAACTTGAGTTTAAATGGGCGTTGATTCAGGCGGCGGCGGGCATTTTCGGGCTGATGGCCTGGCTCTTACTTCTGAAGCTCTCGATTTCTGAAGGGTCGGCGGAGCATCCTTAAAGATTCAGACTTCAGTGGCGCCTAGCCCGACCCAACGGCTGAAGTTGCCGGAGAAGAGGCGCGCCACGTCGCGCTCAATCTCAGGTCGCGTCACTGGGCGTCCGTCCTTGAGCAGCGCGTCGTAACCCTCGAAGAGCGCATCGGCGATGACGCGGCGCGAGTGCGTCCACTTGTAGATCAACTGGTCGAGCACGCGCGCGTCCGAGTGTTGTGCGATGAAGCTCGTGCCCAGCAGCTCTATACGCTCGCGCGTAATCTCCTTAATGATGGAAGGGTTGTTGAGGAACCACCAGCAGCCGAACGGCAGAAGGTTCGAGAACTTGCGCGCCGCGACGCACAGCTCGTGCTGGTTCTCGCGCGACAGGAAGGTGACGAGAAATCGCACTTCGGGGTACGCGGCGCAGACCCTCTCGACAGCGCCAACGTCGGCGCGCCCCATCCCGTCTCCGGCGGAACGCAGCCGCCGGTTCACACCCCTTCGCACGCCGATCATCAGCGCCAGCGGCAGGCCGTGCTCGCGGCAGGTCGGCAGGATTATCTCTTCAAGCACGCGTGCGCGCACGGGGTCCGCGTCGGCGGGGAAGTTGAAGTCGTCTGGGAGCGAGACGGCTAGGTAGAGCGGGCGCATCCGCTCGACCCACACGTCCAGGAAGCGTCGCGCCTCCGTGACGGAGCGGCCACCGAGGTCTTCACCCGCCTCGAAGCCTTGTGACGCGAGCGCTGGCAACGCGCCCCGCCATCCGACGAGCATCGGGTCAACACGCAGGGCCGGGTGGAAGCGCGAGTCGCCATCTATCCCCTGCTCCCACAGCTGGGCCTCCTTCTCGTCAAACGGGTCGTTGGTCATGACGACGGAGCTGACCCGCGCCGTCTCCAACACACGCCCGACGTAGTCCTCCGCGCGCAACACGCCAAAGAACTCGCGCGCCACCCGGAGGTCACGCGCGCGCGGGTCCAGGCCCAGGGCCGTGAGGACGGCGACGACCCCTCTGGTCGCCTCCGAGAGCGGAGTTCGCTCTACGAACAGCGCCTCCCAGATGAGGTCGGCCTGCCTCACCTTCGGCAACTCCCAGAACTCCTCGGGCGTTACGTGGCTGGCGCGGAACAGCTCCGCGATGAGGTAGTGGTAGGTAAGCAGGTGGTCTATGCCGTAGAGGTTCAGCGCGCCGAACTGTGGTGGGAAGAGGTGCGTGTGCATATCCAGGACGGGCGTGGCCGAGACCACCTCGTCCACCTGACGCCGCAACTCGCGCGCATCCCTCAGCTCAACTGGCCGCGCTTCAGCCCTGTCAAAAGGCTCACTCATCACCTCACCCTCTCCTTCGTAGAATCGGTTGCGCTGAAGATGAGTATAACGATGCTCATCTGGTTACTCCACCGGCGACCGACTCATAAATCTCTATCTCGATGATGCTGAGGGTGCCTTTGGTGCCGCCAGGGCCAGCCGAGGACTGCGGGTCTGGCGTGCCCGGTATCTCGATGATCTGGCCGAAGGCGTCACGGTTGCTGGCGCTGCCCGTCAGCTCAATCTTGAGGCTGCGCCCCGTCACGGGCGGGAAGGCCAAGGTCACGTAGCCGAGGCTGCGCGGCGTGCTCCCCTCGAAGACCACCCGGTCGCCGACGAGTATGCGGACGGGGTAGGACTGAGTCCGCCACCCCGTCAACTTGAGCGTAACTTCGCCGAGCGTCGCTTCCCGGTCGAAGTTGTACCTGACCCACCCGTTCGCCAGCCTGCCGTCGCTCGCCCACGCGGTCATCTCGTTGTCGTCGAAGCTCGCCGCCGCCCTCTCGGCGTTCGCCCCGGCCTCCGTGCCCACCACCTTGACGGGCCGACGTGTCATGACGAATGACTGGCCTGCGGGCGTGGGCCCGCGCCCGAGGTAGGCGGGCAGCCCCTCGCCGGGCATCTCCCGCGACAGTCCGTTGGCCGACGCAGAGGGGCGCGAGACGATCTCGACGGACCCGGCCTTGAGCCCTTCGGCGGTTGCGCGCAGGACGACATTGCCCGCGCGTGGCGTGGAGCGGACGATGACGCGGTTGACGCCGTTCTCGACCGGCAGGGTTTTTGACAGGATGTAGTTGTCTGGCCCCTGCGCGATGCCGCCGCGCCACTCCGCCGGGCCGTCGAGTGAGAAGTTGATGGTGTCCAGCGCGGTGGGGCAGCGGTTGCCCTCGGCATCGACGACTTCTACATCCACCAGCGCCACGTCCGCTCCGTCGGCGCGCAGACCTCCGGGCCGCGTGTGTGCCGTCAGGCGCACGGCGGCGGGACGCCCGGCGGTCTTCTTCGACGCCTCCGTGACCTTACGGCCAGCGGCGTCGTAGCCCACAGCCCTGAGAGTGCCAGGCTGCCACTCCACATTCTTAAAGGTGTAGAGGAAACGGCTCGACTGCTCGCCGAAGCCGAGCGACTTGTTGTTGACGAACAGCTCGACCTTATCGGCGCTTGAGATAACGTAGATGTTCTTCTTCGTGCCCGGCGCATAGTTCCAGTGGCCGACGATGTGCGCGCGCGGGCGCTCCACGTCAACCCAGCCGTCCCACATCACCTGATGCGCGAAGTAGCCGTCCTTCGGCAGCCGCACCGCATCCACCTCGCCGCTCCGGCGGTAGTTCTCCGCGCCACGGTGGTGCGTGTTCGAGTCACTGAAGACGATGTTGACGCCGCCTGAGCTGACGCGTGCGCCCGTGCCAGGCCGTTCGCGCCAGTAGTCGTACCAGCGCACGACGTTCTCTACGGCGTGTGAGTCCTGGTTGCGATTGTATGCGGAGGCGTCCTGCCCCTGGTGGAGCGGCCCTTCGCCGTCCTTGTGGAAGGGCGGCGAGAACTCGTCCCAGTATTTTCTAAGCGCCTCGTCGCGCGAGTACTCCATCGCCCAGAAGGGCAGGCGCGCGCTCTTGTTGATGTAAAGCATCTCGCCGCCGTACTCTGCGACGCGGCTGTCAAGCATCTCGCGCGAGCCTGCGGCCCGTCCGCCGTGCGGGTCGTAGCGGTCGCGCAGCTCTTTCATCTGCCGCATGTGCTCCTCGCTGATGCTCTCGTTGCCCGATTCGTAGAAGACGATGCTCGGGTTGTTGCGGTTGTAGATGATGGCGTCGCGCATCACCTCTACACGCTGTTCCCAGCGGCGGCCTTCCACGTCCTTCTCCGAATCGCCCGCAGGCATCGCCTGCATGATCCCCAGCCGGTCGAGTGATTCCACGTCCTGCTTCCAGGGCGTGACGTGCATCCAGCGGACGAGATTCGCATTTGATTCGACCATCAGGCGGTTGCTGAAGTCGCTCAGCCAGGCGGGTACTGCCGAGCCGAGCGCGGGCCACTCGTTGGTGGTGCGCTGCGCGTAGCCCTTGAGCTGGATGGCGCGGTCGTTGAGCTTCACCATCCCGCTGCCGAACTCGGTCTTGCGGAAGCCAGTCCGCGTCGTGACGACATCAACGGGCTTCCCGCCCTCCTTCAGAATCGTATGTACGTCGTAGAGGTAGCCGTAGCCCCAGCTCCAGAAGTTGAGGCCGCTGATTCTCGCAGACGCGCTGAGGGTCTTCGTCTCGCCGGGCGCGAGCGTGTGCTGGCCCCCATCAATCCGCTTGACGACGCGCCCGCCCGCATCCTCTATGACGACCTCATAGCTGAGAGTCCTCGACGCGGCGTGCTCGTTCCTGACCTCTGACTCGGCGGTGACGGTCGCAGACCTGCCGCGGATGTCGAACTCTCTGGCGTAGACGTAGACGCCGGTCGCGCCGAGGTTCGAGTAGAGCGGGAGCGTCTGGTGCAGCCGGTCGGCGACGTGGAGGAATACGTTCTTGTTGATGCCGCCGTAGTTGGCATAAAAATTTCGGTCGTTCCACTGGAAGGCCGAGCCCGTCGCACGCTCCTTGTAGTTCCAAGCGTTGTCTATCCGCACGGCCAGGACATTCTCCTCCGGTGCGGGCCGGAGCGCGTCTGTCACGTCGAAGCCGAAGGCCGTGATGCCGTTCTCGTGCCGCCCGATATGTTTGCCATTGAGGTAGAACTCGCCAGCCTGCTTGATGCCCTCGAACTCGAGGAAGACCTTCATGCCAGCGCTCGAGGCCGGGAGACGGAAGCGCTTGCGATACCAGGCCACTCCGGTCGAGAGGTCTTTGATGTCCTTCTTGAAGGCGTCGTCCTCGTTCCAAGCGCGGGGCAGCGTCACGTCCTTCCAGGCCGAGTCGTCGAAGCCTGGCTCTGCTGCGCCAGCCGGGTCGCCGACGAAGAGCTTCCAGCCCGAGTTGAAGTTGTACTTCGCCCGACGGCTCGCAGGCTGGTCGGACGCGAAGACTACGGATGAGGCGCACAACAGCACCAGGCAGCTTTGAATGAATAGACGTTTCATAGCTCTCATATAAGGTCCAGTAATGTTCTTTGTAAAGAACGGGATCACAACCGCCGGTGGGATAGAGCAGGAATACATTCAGCGCGTGCGCCTCGTCAAGCGCGGCGTGATAGAGCTTGCTGCCGTGAAGGAGCTGCTGCTCGCCCTCGCCGAGCCCAGCCTCCGGCTGTGCTTCGAGCACCCGCACTTCGCGCGGCTCTTAAGCTGCCTGCGCTATGACCTGAACGACTCGCTGTGGCCAGCCTACCGTTCGGCGCAGGCTGAGCTGACCAAAGGCTTCAGGAAGGCGTTTGCTGCCGCGCTGCCAGGGCTTCCGGCGGGCGAGGTGCGGACTCGCCTGCACTACGTGCTGGGAGCTGTCCGGCAGGTCCGGTCGGACTCTCCTCGGCCTGCCGGGGAGTCGCCGGAGGGGCTCTGCTCGACAGCTTCGTTGCCTTCTATGCCGCGGGCATGAGCACGCCTGCGCCCCGCACTGTTAGATCGACGAATAAGGCGCACCCCCCTTGAAAATCATCCGGGGCAGCTCATGACTGAAAATCAGGACAATACCTGCATGAGCGCTAAGCAAACTGGCCAACCTGTGCATGTCCGGTTCGCTCGACGCCACAACCCGCGCCCGCTTGCGGCGGGGCGCGGGTTGTCGTCAGCAGACTTCAACAGGGGCTTCCATGTCGGCTAGACGCATGCCCTCTTGAGATAGCTCCTGATCAGGCGTTACCGCAGGTATTTGTTGAACCATTCGAGGGTGCGCGTCCATGCCAGTTTGGCGGCTTCTTCGTCATAACGCGGCGTCGTATCGTTATGGAAACCGTGCTGTTTGCCCTCGTACATGTAAAGCTGATACACCTTCTTGTTAGCCTTGAGCGCCGCTTCATAGTTCGCTATGCCTGCGTTAACGCCCTGGTCATTGCCCGCGTAATGCAGCAACAGTGGCGCGGAAATCTTCGGGACATCGTCTGCGCCTGCCTGACGGCCATAGAAGGCGACTCCGGCATTCAGACCAGCGCCCAGCCGCACGGCCAACTGATTCACCATCCCGCCGCCGAAACAAAAACCGACCGCGCCCAGTTTGCCGGTGGAATCGGGACGCGCTTCGAGCCACCTGGCCGCCGCTAAGAAATCCTCGGTCATCTTCTTCCCGTCCACCGTGCGGAAGGCGGCTGCGCCTTTCTCATCGCTGCCCGGGTAGCCGCCGACCGAAGTCAATCCATCGGGCGCAAAGGCGATGAACTTGGCGAGCGCAAGCCGCCGCGCTACGTCTTCGATATAGGGATTGAGTCCGCGGTTTTCGTGAATGACGAGCACGACCGCCTGCTTTTTCCCTTGTGCCGGTCGAGCCAGATACCCCTTGATCGAGCCGTTGCCTGCCGGGGATTGCACCTCTTCGTAGCCCACCTTGATACGCTCGTCACCGGGCTTGACCTGCTGCGCCCAGGCGTAGTTGGGTGTCAGGCTCTCGAAAATTGCCGCGACCGTCAGGCCGCCGACAGCAAACTTGACGGCGCGGTCGAGGAAAGTACGACGGCTGATGTCGCCGTGCTGGTATTCGTGAAACAGGTCTAACAACTCCTGCGGATAATCGGATGCTACTTTACGTTCCATTCTTTCTCCTTGCATGAGACTCTAGCGGAGTGAGAGTCGGCTCTCCTACCTCGCTGAAGAATCAGGAATCTGTTCATCATTGCGTTGGCGCAAGCACCGGCGCAGGTCTTTCCATTGCGAAAAGAGCAGCACCAGATACAGGCATAACATTATCACACCTATCCCAAGCCACGGCCCATGGGTGTCCGTCGGGGTGGCGTGAAAGCTCAGCCGCATCTCACGCTAGAGCGGATCACGCTCCTGCCCGCTGATCTTGATTTCGCTAGTTGTTGGAACCGGCGCATTGACTAGATAGACAACAAGCTCGGGCAGATGGTTGTTGCGGAACGGGAGTTGATGCTCGCCCGGTATCTGGTGCTGCTCTTTTCGCAATTCTGACGCCTCCGAAGGTTCTCCTCTTTGCTCCCTAAAAAATATACCTTGCACTTCTACATGTACCGGTTTAATATGTAGAAGAAGGAGGTAATAGCTATGACGCCGACGAAATCAGATCTGCCACAAGGCACATTGGATCTATTGATCTTGAAAGTGGTCGCGCTCGGGCCCGTTCACGGGTATGCGATTGCGCAACGCCTGCAACAGGTGTCGCGAGGCGTGGTTCAGGTTCCGCAAGGCTCGCTTTATCCGGCGCTGCACCGGCTCGAAAACCGTGGCCTGCTGGAAGCTGACTGGAAGGAGAGCGAGACCGGGCGCGAGGCCAAGTTCTATCGCCTGACGCGGAAAGGGCGGGCACAACTCGACATGGAAGCCGCTGGCTGGCAGCGACTGACAGAAGCCGTCAGTCTCATCCTCAAAATGTCTGAAGGAGGTGCGTGATGAAGTGGTGGCATCGCCTGTTTCAAGGAAGGAAGAATGAAGAGGAACTCGAAAAGGAACTGAGCTTTCATCTAGACCTGCATACGAGCGACCTGATCGCCCAGGGCTACAGTCCAGAGGAAGCGCGACGACAGGCTCGTCTCACTCTAGGCGGCCCTGAGCAGGTGAAGGAGAAGTGCCGCGATGCCCGTGGGACACGTTGGCTGGGAGACCTGCTACAGGACTTGCGCTATGGCGTGCGGATATTAGCGAAACATCCTGGCTTTACGGCGGTTGCCGTGCTGGCGTTAGCTCTGGGCATAGGCGTGAATACAGCCATTTTGAGTACGGTGAACGGCTTTGTCCTGCGCCCGCTGCCCGTGGAAAAACCGGAGGGATTGGTGGTTCCGTTCTGGGGAAGGAAAATGGACACGCAAGTGTGGGGGAGGTTTTCCTATGCGAATTATGAGGATGTACGCCAGCAAAACAAAAGCTTTTCCGACCTCTGTGCGTGGATGGAGACTTCTGCGAGCATCAGTTCCAGCGAAAGCCGCAATGCAGGCGACGGCGAGCGAGCGGAGGTCGTGTGGGGTGAATTGGTGAGCGGCAATTATTTTGACGTGATGGGCGTCAAGCCTGTGCTGGGGCGCGTCATTCTGCCGGAAGAAGATCGCACGCCGAATGCTCATCCGGTGGTGGTGTTGAGCCAGCCGTTGTGGCAACAGCGCTTCAATGCAGACGCGGCGATTGTCGGCAAGACGATCTATCTGAACGGCCAGCCATTCACGGTCATTGGCGTCATGCCGGAATCCTTTCTAGGCTCGGCATTCTTTCTACGCAAAGCGTTCTGGGCCCCTTTGATGATGGCGCAGAAATTTGGCCGACGCGCGGAATGGAAAACGGATCGCAGTTATGCGTTATTCAATCTGTTAGGGCGTCTGAAGCCTGGCTTGACGATGGCGCAGGCAGAAACGGATTTGAATCTGGTGGCCGACAATCTGGCGAAGCTTTATCCCAAGGAGAATGCGGACACCAAAATCCAGCTCACGACGGAAGTGGATGGACGGTATGAGGGCGCAACCAGGATTATCAAATACGGCGGGTTGCTGGCCTTGTGTGTCTCCGGTCTGGTGTTGTTGCTGGCCTGCGCCAATGTGGCGAATCTGATGCTGGCAAGGGCTGCTGCGCGCGCCAGAGAGATAGGGATTCGGTTGGCGCTGGGCGCAAGTCGCGGGCGCATCGTCCGGCAACTCCTGACGGAAAGCGTGTTGCTGGCGTGCTTGGGCGGCGTGCTGGGTTTGGCTTTGGCGTACTGGGGAGCGGATGTCATGCGAACGTCTTTTCCGCCGGTTCCGTACCCGGTCAGTTTTGACTTTGCGCCGGATGGCTATGTGTTGAAATGGATGCTGCTGGTTTCACTGTTAACGGGCGTGATCTTTGGTCTGGCTCCGGCCTTGCTGGCTTCGCGGACTGATCTGGTCGCCGTGATCAAAGGAGGCGGGGCGGGGCAATCTCAGAGCCGCCGTCGCTGGAATCTTCGCGGCGTGCTGGTGATCGCACAGGTCACGATCTCCCTCGTCGTGCTGATTTGTGCCGGGTTGTTTATTCGCAGCCTGAGGCAGGCCCACCAGACTGATCCAGGCTTTCAGACCGAGAATCTCGTCACGATGATGATTAACCCGAGTCTGCTCTCCTACGATGCGCAGGAAACGACCCGGCGGTTTTTCCCGGAACTCCTGCGCCGCATCGAATCGCAGCCGGGCGTGCGCGCGGCGGCGCTGGTCAACGATATGCCGCTCATGGTCGAAAACCTCTCA
The DNA here is from genome assembly GCA_036389095.1 of Pyrinomonadaceae bacterium. GTDB lineage: Bacteria > Acidobacteriota > Blastocatellia > Pyrinomonadales > Pyrinomonadaceae > DASQYE01. The sequence goes on along the minus strand of DASVQM010000039.1, from coordinate 39,224 downwards.
CGCGGCCCCGTTGTGAAGGAGGGCGAAGCTAACCCGCCGCCGAATCAGGGCATCAACTCCGATTGCAATTATGTGACGCCGAAGTATTTCGACACGATGCAGACGCCGCTGGTGTTGGGGCGTGATTTCACCGACCGGGATACGGTAGATGCGCCGCCCGTCGTGATCGTCAATCAGGAATTCGCGCGCAGGTTGTATGGCAGCGCAGAGAATGCTCTGGGGAAACGCTTTCGTATCTCGCAGGACACGCCGCTGATGGAAATCATCGGCATCGCCAAAGATGGACGCTATCGCACACTCTACGAAGACCCGCTCATATTCATGTTCCTGCCCCTCTATCAGCATCCACGAACAAGCGTGACTTTGCTCGTCAGCGCACAATCGTCGAGCGCCTTGGCGTCGGTGGTGGAAAGCGCGCGCCGCGAGATCGCGCAACTGGACGCCAGGCTGCCAATATATGGCCTCATGATGGCGGAAGAGAACCTGACAATAGCGTATTGGGGGCCGCGTGTGGCGGCGGGAATGGCGACGACGTTCGGAGTGCTGGCTTTGGTGTTGGCGACCATGGGGCTCTACAGCGTGATGACCTATGACGTTAGCCAACGCACTCATGAAATAGGGATTCGCATGGCGCTCGGCGCAAGCCTGCGCGATGTGTTAAAGCTGATCGTGAGTCAGGGGATGCGAATGGCCCTGATCGGTATCGTGCTGGGATTGATGGGCGCCTTTGCCTTGACGCGCGTATTGGCAAGCCTGTTGTTAGGCGTCGGGACGACTGACCTCGTGACCTTCATTGGCGTCCCGTTTTTACTGGTTGCTGTCGCCTTACTGGCCTGTTACATCCCTGCGCGCCGTGCAGCCCGCGTCGATCCGCTGGTGGCCCTGCGCCATGAATGAGCCGGTTCAAATCAACCAGGGTAACAATCATCCGGGCAGGTGTTGCTCAGAGTCCGATAATCAATCTTCACACATAGTCCGCCAGCCACGCTGTCGCTAACCGAGCAATTCCGATCGGCGACTGATGGTTCGTTATCAGTCGCCGATCAGGCGATTTGCCTGACACGCACACACACCTTGTCCGACAATAGCTAGCCTTTCCCTGTTCGGAATGCAACGCTCGCCTGATAGACGGGCTTGCGTGCGCGGTTCATGTTACCGATGGGGACGAATTCGTCCGTATTGACGTTCCAGGGATTAAACTGAAGATCATCAATAGCTCGCTCGTCGGCATCCGGCCCATTCGTATTCAAGTCCTGCTTGAGAAGGGCTAGAATCGCAATCGTCTGGAAGGGAGAGTCCCATTGCTTCGACGAGTCTTCGATGGGCGTTGACCTGTGATCTCTGTAGCGTTGAATCTGAAACTCAAATTGAACCTCCTCTCCGTCACCGAGTGCCCTGAGACGATCAGCGAGTTCTCTGCGAAGATTATCCTCCGGCGTTGGATTGGCGGACTTCTGAAGAACCGGCTCCAACCTGTACTTCAGCGCGACCGGGCCGAACGCGATGGGAGCGCGGCTCCAATACGTCTCGGTGGCCAGGCTTTCGACAGGTATTTTCATCTGCCTGGTGAGCGTCGAGATGATGCGAAAGGCATCTAGTGGGCCCACACGGAAGACGAGGTTTTTGACTCCCTCCACTTTACCGGCCAAACCCTTTATCAATTTAAGCTGCGAGGCTAACCCTCCGTCCGGCTCTTGGAAATTTTCCAGTAATTTTGTCAACCAGCCCTCCTGCGTAAAAGCCACGGTCGTATCCATGGCTTCGTGCGCGTTCCTGGCGTGGTGCGGCTCGGCGTTGGTCATTAAGAAATCGTGATCTCTGCCCTGATCGTTTGGGCCCATCCTGACACGCAGCGCTACGCCGCGTAAGTCCGGGGGCTTGGAGTCCGATCCGCTATTGACCTCGCTGCTCGCATTTGAAAAGCGCACATGCGCGTCGTAGACCTTGCCCGGCTGTAGAAAGCCCAGTTGCAGGTCCGAAGGTATATCCGAAGCCACACGGAATTGAGCCTTCGTCGTTCCGACCAGTGTTTTGGCGTGCAGGCCGCGCCGGATGCCGCCGTTGGACTGACGAAAATGCTCCTGTACCTGCTGAATCTCCTCCCGAAACAGCTCGAAGAGTTGAGCTTCCTCCTGCGGGCTGCCGCCCAGAAAGCTCAACTCTTTTTTCCATTCTAGGTTTTCGCTCATTGCTCCTTCCTCCTTTCAGGGTAAAATGTCCTCGCGGAACTTCCTTTAATACGTATGTTCATTTGCCACAAAATATTCCAACATGTTGACATTACACTGAGCTACAAATACATTCATCCGTCTCAAGCTCTAGGCATTTTCAGTCGCGCGCCTCTCGAAGAGACGTTCCCGTACAGCTCCGGGGCAGCTCGAATTTTTCGGGAAATTGCAGAACTAATAAACCACTCTCGCCAGAATCGGATAGAGATGGGCGAGGTTAAGACTCTTCACATGATGAAAGGGCCCATAGATGCTTCATAAGCCGTCGCAACAGCTCGTCGTTCCCCTGCTCCTTCTCTTCCTGGCGCTGCCGGTCACGGCACAGCGACGCTGCTTTACACCGGAAGCGCGGGCGCTCGCCGAGCGGAGTGCGAGAGTCTTTCAGGAGCCGGACCCCGGCTATGACCCTGTGCTCGGCTACAACCCCGGCGTGGGCCCAAGACTCGGCGCGCTCCCGGTTGACGACGCAGGGCTCGCCAGGGCCATTACCTGTGTCGCCAACAGAGACCCTAGCCAGGGCGAAGGCACAACGCCGAAATTCCACTGCTCCATCCCTGGCGTTGTTGACGAGGACGGCGACCTGATTCGTTACAAGGTGAAGCCGCACTTCAAGGGGCAGGCGCGTGAAAAGAGGAACGGCGAAATCTACGGCGAGTTTCTCTCTTCGCGCTTCTCCAAGGCGCTCGGGTTTTTCGCCGACGACGAGTGGGTCGCAGATGTCACCTGCCCTGACTGCGAGAAGAGCCTGACCAGAAGTTTTCAGGGGGCCAGCTTCACACCCTTTCAACCGGCGGCAGGCGTCGAGCTGGCCCTGGGCAAAGGGATTGACGTAAACTGCAACAACAAGGACGCTGCGGGCATCGCCGGCGCTCTCGCCAAGCTGCTTCAGGGCGGAGCCCCGCGCGCCGAGATTGACGCCTTCAAGCTCTGGCTGGCCTTCATAGACCACGGCGATACCAAGACCGACAATCAGAAGTTCGCCTGCCTCAAGTGGAAGAAGAACGGCGACAATACCCTGACCTGCGAGCCGGGCCAGGCCGTCTACTACGTCAGCGACATGGGCTCGACCTTCGGTTACTCAAGCTCAAGCGAGAAGAAAGCGACGCTCGCCGGATGGAGGGGCAAAGACCCGATCAAGGTGAGCGGCGGGCGCTGCACGACGACGGCCAAGAGCGTCGGCGACGCGAGCATCAGCGAAGCGGGCCGCCAGCTCCTCGCCACGGGCCTTCAGCGGCTGCTCGATGCAGAGAGAAGGGACGGCACGATCACCAGAGTATTCCGCGCCTCGCGCAATCATGAGCGCGACCAGCCAGCCGAAGCCTGGACTGCGGAATTCGAGCGTAAGGCGAGGACGATCATAGACGCTCGCTGCTCTAACTAAATTATCGGCGGGCTGAAGAATCCACACGGTAGATGAAGGGTGAGCTGGCGGGCAGGTCGGCTCAATGGCCTGTTAGTCGGAGCATGATAGGCGGAGCTTTTATCTCATCTCTCTTCTTCGACGATGCTCTATTATCAAGCTGCAAAAGAAAGAGAGGTCAGTTGGCGTCCAGCGCCTCCGCTATATCTTTCGCCAGCTTCTGCGTGAACTCCTTATTGATGGTGAAGTCGCCCACGCGCAGATCAACCACGCCGCTGAGCCAGAAGGTAAACTTCCCCTTGATGAAGACCACGTCGGAGCCGTTCCAGAGGTAACCCTTATCACCGATCTGAAGCGGCGTGGGGCTTGCGCCCCGCTGGTTATGGACGAAGTCGCTCAACCTTGTGCGGGTCTCCGTGAGCGAGGGCGTCTGGTCTATCGCCAGCTTGACCCTGCACGGCACGACCTGCGAGCCGTAATCCGTCCCGTCTATGCTCAGCCCAGCCGTATAGCAGTTCTCGGATGACCAGAAATGGATGACGACATAAGGGCTGGGCGGCATGCCCGGCGGAGTGGGAGGAAGAGCTGTCTCGTGCTTCCACGCTGGCTTCTTCTGGCGCATGAAGCTCTCCACGCGCCCGCTGATCTTTTCCAGCTCAGGCGCAGTTGATTGGCCCAGAAGCGTAGAAGCGCCGCTCAGGAGGAGCGTGAGGCACAGCATGAAACGTATGACACTTGTTCGACGCATAGTATTACCAACCGAACGATTAAGCTGACCGGGGCCCGAATGTAGAGATTGAGCAGGACTGCTTGAGCCTCAAGCTCTAGCCTCAAGCTCTGAACGATAGGGCCGTTATCAGTCGCAAGTTGTCGCCACACTACCCGAAGTGCTATTACATCATAACCCTGAATAATGCGAACCGTCTTTAAGCCGTCACGGAACCTCCGTGACTTTGCCTGTGACGACGAAGCGTCCGGTGACGACGCCCGTGGTGGCGGCGTCGGCGCGGCCACTGAAGCCGGGCTGCTTTCCCCCGACGCTGACCAGGAACTCGCCCGGCTCGATGACGCGCTTGCCCCGGTCGTCAATGACCGTCATCTGCTCGGGCGTGAGCGTGAAGGTGACGCTGCGACGCTCGCCGGGCTTGAGCGTGACGCGCGCGAACCCGGCCAGAGACCTGACCGGCGCGGGGACGGAAGCGGCCACGTCCTTCACGTACAACTGAACGACTTCTTCCCCGGCGCGGTCGCCGACGTTCCGCACGTCTGCGCTGACCCGAACGCTCGCCCCAGCCTTCACCTTGCCCGTCTCCAGCTTCAGGTTGCTGTAACTGAACTTCGTGTAGCTCAGCCCGAAGCCGAACGGGTATAGCGGCTCGCCGCGAAAGTAGCGATAGGTACGCCCCTGCATGCCGTACTCTTCGAACGGTGGCAACTGCGAGACGGACTTGTAGAAGGTGACGGGCAGCCGCCCCGCCGGGTTGTAGTCGCCGAACAGGATATCCGCTATCGCTGTGCCACCCTCCTCTCCCGGATACCAGGCTTCGAGGATAGCCCCGACGTGCTCGTCGGCCCAGTTGACGGCGAGCGCACTGCCGCCCAACAGCACCAGCACCAGGGGCTTGCCCAGCGCTTGGACTTCTTTGATCAGCTCCTCCTGCGGCTTCGGCAGAGAGATGTCCGTGCGGTCGCCGCCGCGAAAGCCTTCGGCCCGGACGTTCATCTCCTCGCCCTCGACCGAAGGGTTGATGCCCATCACCATCAAGACCACGTCCGCCTCACGCGCCTTGCTCAGGGCATCTTCGCGCAGCCTCCGCTCACCGCTTGGCGGGGCCCAGACGAGCTTAGCCGCGGCGTTGTGGTTGGCGTTCTCCCTGTACTCGACGCGCAGGTCGTAGGCGCGACCGCTCTCCAGTTGCACCTCTTTGGTGAGCGTCCGTGTACGGCGGTTGGCCCAGTCCTCGACGACCGGCTGGCCGTCGAGCAGGACACGCAAGCCGCCGTTGCCCGCGAAGCCGAACACGTACTTGCCCGACTCCGGCGGGGTGAGCTTGCCCGTCCAGCGGACGGAGAAGTTATCCTCTGGAACCTGCGGGGCCGGGCTCATTGCGCCCCAGTCGAAATTCACCTGTGCGTCGCCGCGAACGAGGACGGGCTCGCCCTTCAGCTCCCCGTTGTTGAAATACTCGCCCCTGAGGCCAGCGGGCGACCCTGCCCCGCCCGCCGTGAGGGCCGAGGCATCCACCACCGCCACCGACATGCCCGGCTTATACATCCCAGGTGAGTACAGAACCCTCGTGGCGGGCGAGACCTTGTTCCTGATGCCTTCGAGCGGGGTGACGGACTTCGACGGCTGACCGTTGTAGTTGCCCAGCAGCACCTCCGGGGCGTCGGCGTTCGGGCCGATGACGGCGACGGTTTTAATGTTTTTTCCGAGCGGCAGTGTGTGCTGCGTGTTCTTCAGGAGCACGACGGATTCGTGCGCCGCCTTCAGCGCCAGCGCACGATGCGCTGGCGAGTCGTTTTCGGAGAAAGGGATGCGCGCGTAGCTGACCATCTCCGGCGGGTCGAACATGCCCAGGCGGAAGCGCGTCAGCATCAGGCGCTTGACCGCTACGTCGATCTCGGCCTCCGAGATGAGCCCGTCTTTGATCGCCTGGATGAGCGAGCGGTACTCCCTGCCGCACGTCAGGTCTGTGCCCGCCTTGACGGCGACGGCTGAAGCCTCCGCCTCGGTCTTCGTGAAGCGGTGGTGCTTCCAGATGTCCTCAATCGCCGCGCAGTCCGAGACGACGTGCCCGCCAAAGCGCCATTCGCGGCGCAGGATGTCAAAGAGTCTCTTGTTGGCGCAGGCAGGCTCGCCGTTCGTCCGGTTGTAGGCGCACATCACGCCTTCGGCACGCCCCTCGACGACAGCGGCGCGGAACGCAGGCAGGTAGGTTTCCTGTAAATCCCTCTCGCTGGCTCTGGCGTCGAAGCTGTGGCGCTCCGGTTCCGGCCCGCTGTGGACGGCGTAGTGCTTGGCCGTCGCCGCGACCTTCAGGTATTTGGGATCGTCGCCCTGCAAGCCGCGTATGAAGGCGACGCCCATGCGCGCCGTCAGGTAAGGGTCTTCGCCGTAGGTCTCCTGCCCCCGGCCCCAGCGCGGGTCGCGGAAGATGTTGATGTTGGGGCTCCAATAGGTCAGCCCCTTGTAGCGCCCGCGCTCGCCCCGGCGCACGAACTCGTGGTGCTTGGCGCGCGCCTCGGTCGAGATTACGTCGGACACCTGGCGCGTCAGGTTCGTGTCCCAGGTCGCGGCCAGCCCGATTGCCTGCGGGAAGACGGTCGCAATGCCGGCGCGTGCGACGCCGTGCAGCCCTTCGTTCCACCATTCGTATTCGGGGATGCCCAGGCGCTCGACGGGCGCGGCGGCGTTCATCATCTGCGAGACCTTCTCTTCGAGCGTCATCCGCGCCACCAGATCGTCAACGCGCCTCTCAACGGGGAGCGTCGGGTCTTTATACGGTGCGAGCCCCTCTTGCCCGCCGCTGCCAGACAGCGGGGCGGCAAGCAGTATTGAAAGACATAGAAGTGCTACGCAGACGGCGGCCCGGCGAGAGTGCTTTGGGTGCATCATCGTCATGCTCCGATAAATCAATAGCGTCGGTCAGCCCGTTACCAAATTCAGACATAACTTAACATGTCTGACCTGATTATTGGCAGCTTCGTATCCGATCTCACCTCTACGAATAGCCAGCATTACTGAAGTCGTGCAGGAGCCAGGCGATTAGACGATAGCCTTTCGCCCACCCGGTTGAGTGTCCCGCGCGAGAGCCTGCTTTAAGATTGACATGATGGTAAAGTTATACGGCATGATGACCACCTTTGACTCATCCTGGCAGTCGTTGTTAACCCGCAGCCAGCCAGTCATGTTAATTTCGACCCATGCCACTGCCACATTTCAAAGCAACGATCTTCAAATTGTTGGAAACGAGCGGCTGAAAACAGCCTGGAACTATGACACCGCGTTTCGCCAACTACTTTTTCATCAATTATGCAGACTCTTTTGAATCAATGTGCAAAGCTAAGCGAAGCATAACAACTCATTGAAGCCGACGCCTCGACAGCATCCTTCTCAAGATGCTTCCTCTGATGTAAATTGAATGCTCCAGGCTCGGCGCGGGTTAATTCGGTCGTTAGCTGGCTACCACGTTTACGGCTTCAATAACTCTATGCTTTGGGGATAAAAAGATGGCGACATTGAGGCTTGGCACATACTCGCTCTTTCTGGCTGTCATCCTGTGGGGAACATTGCTCGGCGGGATTGCTTATTCACATCTCGTTTACTTTCCGGTTTATCTGTCGGCCTTGCCTGCTTCGGCGGTCGTGGTCAATGGGCCTTATGGCCTGCACGAGGCGATATTCTGGATGACTATTCACCCGATGCTCATCCTCTCGCTCGTCGTCGCTCTCTTGTTGAATTGGAAATCCAGAGCGCGGCGCAAGCTCGTCTTGATAAGTTTCGCCATATACTTTCTAGTGCTTGTGATCACTCAAATCTATTTTCTTCCCGAATTAGTAGCCTTCGCACAAAGCCCTGAATCAAAAGCATCATCCTCGGAATGGCTTGCGCGCGGGCAGCGGTGGCAGAGATTGAGTTGGATTCGAGGCGGTGTAATGTATGCTGGAATATTGCCATTACTGCTGGCGTTGACCAAGCCGGAGCCAAAAGAACCTGAGCGGCCAGCTAACAACTGAATGAACCTGACTCCTCGACAGCACCTCTTTCATCACGCTTCCTCGCGTTGTAAATTGTCACTACTCCCGGCGGTCTGATTATAGATAGGCACGCCTGAAAGCAGCGCCCCGGGGCAAGCAGAAAGAACACCGCTGCCCGGCTCGTGCCGCCGCCCAGAGGCACGTCTTTTGAATGATGCCTCTTGTCAATCCGCCTCAGCGTTTATAATAGAAGCGGCCCGATTAAGCGCGATTACTTTGGGGTATGGGTGAAACCTTGTGATAAATCAACCAGCCAGTTACACCAAGCAGCGCGCAAACGGCGAAAATAGTAATAGCCTGCCAGCTATCACTGGCGCGGTGCGTCTCTTCCAGATGGCTGCGCAGTCCTCCCTCTCAAAAAGATTCTGCTGCGGTGTATTCAAAGGGGTTTCCATGTTGCAACTCCTCAGTGAGAACTCTGAACGCCAGGCAAATTTTCAATCAGGCCCGCATGAACTCCTCTATAAGGTATTGCTCTTCAGCGGATGCCAATTTGCCGTCGGGATTGAAAATAAGTTCAGAGACAAAAACACCTCACAGCCTGGCACTGTGAGTAGGAGAGGTTGGTAGGATGCAGACTGCGCTTCGGTCTGATGTCCGGCCAGACAATGAAGGCAAGCATGGCTGTTGATTTCCAGCGCGAGCTGTGAGCCCTGCCCCATTCGCATCTCACAAGTGGAAAGAGACGGGGGCGAAAATGCATTGACATTTTGTGCTGACGGAAATACTTTGCTTAACTTCCGGTTCGGTTGCTGTTGACAGGGATGGGTCTTTTAGTCCTGATGTTTAATCTCTAAGTCTCGGCTTGTCTCAGCCGTCGGAAAAGGGTTCGTGATTGACCCTCTCATAATTCCTCGTCGTTAAGAACCTGTAACGCGTTTTCACCGCGCAGAGCATCTATGCACATAGACATACCGACGCTGAAGAATAACTACGCCATCCTGTTTCATCTTTACAGACAGGGATTATTTGAGAAGGAAACGCTGGAATTCAAAGACTTCGGAAAATATTCCTACCTCTTCAGTGAAAAAGATCATGAGAAGTACCGTGACGGCAGCAACCGCCCGCCGATAACCTACGCCGCCGACGACCTCTACGAAGCGGCGCGCTTCATGTACAGGAACTACAAAAGAGACAAGAACCCCAACCTCGTATGGCAGGCGCTCACACTCTCCTACGAGATCAACGATGTCTACTTGCGTGTGCCGACAGAGCAGATTAATTTTTTTTCGCAGCACGCGCGCGAAATCGCCTCTACCGAAGAAGATCAACCTGAGAAGATCGCCGCTGAGATCGCCGCCCGGATTGATAAGCATTTGGAGACATACCTGGACTATTTGGAAGACCCGCAGGAACAGGTGAAGTACAAAAAGCTACAGGTCTTGTCAGCCCTCGCCGGGGTCAATGCCATTATTCGTGAGACTAAGAATACGCCGACCACTGGCCGCCGCGATCACATGTCCAGAGCGGAAACAGCCGTCAACTACGCCACCAATCTGCTGGCATATATCAAGCTCAGGCTGCCGGGAGAACATACCTCCATCCCCGACCGCAGCCGCCCCGGCGAATACATGCCGGCGCGTGAAAGCTACGGCCTGTTGGGCCTATGCCACTACGAGCGCGGGCGCGCCTTGCTCTTACTCGGAGGCCGACACACGGAAGCAGAGCAGTCCTTCGTCCTGAGCACGCAGGCTTACGCCGACCGTCTCAGCCAGAAAGAATTATTCTGGCGCGAAGAGCTTCTCAAGCTGAACCGTGAAATAGATCGTGTCAAAGACGACGAGTCCATGTCGCGGGAGAAAAAAGAGGAAGAACTCAATCGGTTAGAGAAAGAGAAGGCGAAACAGACAGAGAAACATGAAGACCGCAAATCCGTCACACTGCGAAGAATGGCTTTAACGACCGCCATCGGTTCGAGCTTTCTGGCTTTCACTAGAAGCCAGTTGACGCGGGCGCTTGAGGGTTTGACCGTCGCTCGCGCCATTCTGCGCGAGAACTCAAGCATCGTTCTGCGAACGTATGTTGACATGCTCTACTGGCAGATACAGAGGGCACAGCACAGCGACCGCCCCGACGTGCTCGCGCAGGCCAGGAAGTATCTGGAAGAGTGCTACCAGGTGTTTTGTGACCTGACGCCGGACAGGCATTATCAACATCGCTGCGGGCTTGAGATTGCCCTCATCTGTTTCTACCTGTCACAGAACGACTCGCAGAATGAAAAGGCCTACTTCAGAGAGGCTTTTGAAAAACTCGATCAGGCGGAGAAATATTTTTTAGACAAAGACAAAAGCGTGCGTCACCCGCACCTTCATGCCGAAATCTACATTCTGAAAAGCCATCTCATGCGAAACTGTCCGCGCAGAAACCTGGAAGGTGCGAGGGCCACCGCTGAGACAGCCTGCGAATATGCGATCAACCTGCGCCAGTACAAGTGCGAAGCGTTGCTGGCTCTGGCGGCAGCGCACTGGTCACTCGCGCGTGAGCATTACAACAGATGGCAGCGTCACAGGGAGAATGAAGATTTCGGCAAGTATGAATTACATGAACGGGAGTCACGCGCCAACATCGGCCTCGCCTTATCCGCCAACACAGACAATAACGCGCGCGTGAAGGCCGTCAGCTATCTTCGCATGGCGAAGCTATGCCTGATCGAACCCGATAAGGGGCATCATGAAGCCGAGCACCATTTTATGAATTGGCTGAGCGTCAGGGATATCGTGGAGCACAAGTTTTGTCACCAGCACGCCGCACAGGTTGAAGAGGCGCTTAAAAATTACCCTCGGAAACTGGTGGTGGATTTTACTGAAAGCGTTTTGAACAAAGACATCTGGGAGAGTGAGGTCGAGAACCTCTTCTTCGACACCTGCCTGAATCGTGTGGCGGAGAAGATCAGAAAGGACAAATCTTTATATGAGAATAAAAAAGCTCACAAGGGCGTGCTCGCCAAGTTTCTTCAGGAGCACATAGCGGGCGATCCCTATCCGTACATCAACAAAAAAGATTTGATGAAGGAGCTTGGCCGGAAACTTGGAATCAGTTACCGCGAGCCCGGCAATCCGCCGGGGGAAAGACGGCGCGGCAAGAGAAGATAGTCGTGCGAGCAGCGACTTCCCCCTGAGGCTCACAGCGCGCGATGCTGATTCCCCCCTTGAGCGTCCATAAGCTTTCCCGCCGGGCGCTTCAAGAATCGCCCGCTTGCGCCGAATCCATCAGGTTCAGCAGGTAAAGAAAGCACATGTTGACGTAATCCACCATGACTCTGAGCGTCACTTCGACGGCCTCACGATCAATGGCGGAGGTCGTCAAGTCGGCGACAAGCTCTATGTCGTTGTCGCCGTCCACGGCGAATTTCAAGAGAGGGATACGATTGTTTATTTCCGCAAGCTCACGATAAATTCCTTCCGGGAGTTCGGGCGACTCCTTTTCGATGAAGGGCGTGATGGTGAATCGCACGTAGAGGTCTCCGAAGGCATCGTTGATCGGCATGACAGTCAGGGGAAAGCGCGTCTCGGAGGATTCCTCGCCCTCCGATTTGATGTTGATGTCTAATGCCGCCTGAATGATCTTCAGCTCAGAGTCTTCGGCGTCTCCGACCACTTGATGCTCGATCTTCAGAGACCTGAAGACCTTCGCTATTTCCTCTATCACGTCCTGATTATCGCTCTTCATGTTGACCTCCCTTAGCTATCTCTTTCGTTTGGAACCCTGACCCTTTGGCCGGTTCGGCTCGTAGACCTTATGCAGGCGCACTTTGCCGGTTTCATTGTTGTAGGTGGAACCGATGATGCCCAGTTGCCGGTTCTTCGCCATTTCATAAAGCTTGTCGGCGTGCTTCACTTTTTTGATTTTGGCTTTGAGCAGGCTCTTCTGCACGTAGCGATGCGTCGTCTGTTCGCGGAAGCTCGATGGGCCCAGATTTCTATTCCGTGAAGCTTTGGACTCAACCACTGTCGCCTGCTTGATCTTGCCATTACGCGCCAATTTCAGGGCGGCGAGGTCAATCCCCTGAATACTATTGTGCTTCATGGAACGAAAGCTATTGAACTGCTTCCCTTTCTTCAACTCGCGTCGCGCCGCGTCCTCTCCCTTCTTAGCCAAAAGCTGTTTGTGCTCCTGCGAGTTAAAGTCCGGCTTACGAACTTTGAGATTGTGCGCCTTCTTATTAGGCGTGCGGACGGGCTTTTCCAACGCACTTGGCTGTGCCGTGGGAGGCTTACTCGGACGGGCCGACACCCTGTTTTGCAACTGATCGGGTTGAGCGGCTGGCCGTTCTGTTTTGGGAGCCGTCGTTGACACGGCTTTTCGCGACGTGGCACCGTCGGCAGTAGTCTTTGCTTGATTCGCGGCTTTGCCGATGGAACCTGAATTGATGCTGCCGCCCTTCATGCCCTTACGCCTCCTTCAAGCACAAACGATTGACGCTACCACCCCTCAACACTTTCGGCCTCAGCTACTCCTGGGTTGAAAGACCCTTTTTGTAATCCCCGGCGCGGGCCAGCCGTCTTTCCGTTTCGGAAGCTGAGGGGTGATGAGACCAGCGGCGCGAGCGTTTAGCTGCGTCCTCTGGACGAACTCGTCGAAGGTAAGCTGACGCGCTTTCAATTCGTCCAGGCTATTCTTCTGTCTTATCAACACGGGCCTGCCCGAAGCCCTGTCAGTCAGGATGCAACGCCCCTCGTCCAGTTGCGTGTGTGCGTACTCGATCTGTCGCGCGTCCAGACTGAGGATAGTCTTGAGGTGCTCGAAGGAGGCAGGCGCAACCGTCCGAAACATCAGGTTGAGGTAGGACGAATCAATGGCCGATCCGATCAACGACGCTATCCTTTGATCAATGAGCACGACGCCTGTGCCGAACTTTCGGAATTCCAGCAGCAGCCTGCCGAAATCTTCGGCAGCCTTGCCCCTGGGGTTCCCCTGCTGCATTGAGTTCGACTTACTGGAACCTTCACCTGAGAGCAGTATGTGTGCCTCTTCGACAAACAGCAGGCGCTGCTTATTGTTTGAAAGACTGGCCCGACTGGCGTACTCCGTGTGACCGGCTATCTGCACCAGCAGAAAGCTCATCACCAGCGCGATGGTATCCTCCGAGCCGAGGCTCCCAAGTTCGAGCGCACAGGGTGTTCGTAGAAGGTGCTGGAAGAATTCCGTCGAGTCATCGCCCACGTTCAGGATATGGCCCAGTTGATTGACGATGCTGTTGACTCTGTCGCGCGTGCCGCCCAGTAAAACTCCGGCGGCTTCGGTTCCGCGCCCGTAGTTGGGGATCACATTCTCTTCTAACTCTTCGTCCAGCGCCCGCGCAAAGTCTGTGAATGATGGGAATCGCAGTCCCCTGATTTTGCCTGTTTCGTAGGTGTCGTCCATCGTCCACTCGAAATTCGCGTAAGCACGGCAGATCGCCTCCTGAAAAATCTCGGGCAGCGGCGTCCACATATCGCTCGCGGCCTTGAAGCAGGAGAGTAATCTGGCGACGTGTGAGCGCACAGTGTTTGTGCCCCCGCGCCCTGAGGGAGGCAGGGTGAACGGGTTAAAACGCAAAGGTGAGGTGAGATTGTCGCCCAGCGTATAAACCACCAGATGCTCTTTCAAAGACTCTTCTGCCAGCAGGTATCTGTATTCCTGCCCCCCGGACGGGTCAATAACGCACCACGGGACTTCATGCTCCTTCCATAAATCAACCAACAGGCAGAAGAGCCAATTCGTCTTGCCGCCGCCGGGCGAGCCCGACACCAGCATCGGGTTCTTCAATGCCTGAAGGGACACACGATAGGGCAAGGCCCTTTCCGCTCCGACCGTCTGCGGCTCGTGAAAGATATTCGAGTTGTACGCATAGCCGAGCGTGACGTAATCGCTTTGATGCCTGCTCTCATCAATGCTTCTCAGGAACTCGGCGGTGATGTAAAAGGGCGCGGACGTTGTTTCGACTCCGACGGTAGAGCCGTTCAAAGCCGGGAGATGAAAATTCGTGAGCGCTTCTCGTGTGGTGACGAAAGACCTCCAACGCAATAGCTCAGGGTTCGGTTGCCAGCCGGGCGCAGACATCCATCTGAAACTCTGCACGGCCTCGTGAGCTTGCCCCTCAAGAGGTTTTATCAACACGGGCGACTTCCAACCGAATGCCGCATCCTGATGGTCATTCGCGCAGAGCGCAGCCAGCACAGTAGCCATCATGGAATCGGGCACCGGACTCGCGCCCACGCACGCGAGCGTGATGCTCATGGTGAAAAGCCTTGACTGAGCCTCGTACAAACGCTGGTAGACGTAATGTCCCCTGGCGGCAGCCTTAATCCGGCTCGGCGAAAGCTGCGCGGCACGTCCGACCACACCCTGCCTTAGTGTCTCAGTCCAGTCTTTCACAGCCCTTCCATCGACACCCCTCTGCGCTTGTACGCGGCTCGCGCCCTCGCTGACGATTTCATACTGCCTTTCACCTTCGACCAATGAGCGCTTAAACAGGTGGCTCAACAGGCTAACCATTTCTTCCTCGTCGCCTGTCAAACAGGTCGGCTCGATTTCGCAACGGACACAAACTTTTTCGCTCGACTGTTCCAGCACGTCAATCAGCCGCACCAGAGGTGATACGCCGTCCGACAGAAAGGGATGAGGTATCTGTACGATTAAGTCGCTGAACGCGGTGCCAAACGGATTGGAAGGCTGCTCGACGAATTTGCTCAGTGTGACGAGTTGAATCTCATCCTCTTTGTGCAGCAGAGCCTCTGCGAGTTCCTCTTCATCGAGGGGCGTAGGCGTGATGACGGCCATTCGTAGATCACCCTTCGGGAAAACCTTCGTCACGCTCTGGGCCAACTCCATAGCTCTTCCCTTCGCAACGCCCGCGTGGGACGCAGATGTCCTGACGAAAAAATGTATGCTCACTTTCGCGCCGAAGTTCTGTCGCGGAGTCGCCGTGAATTGTATGCTGTAGGAGACCCTGGCAGCGGTATCCTTGAGCGCCATCGAATGCAGGACGCTCAAGAAGTTTTCCCATTGTTTGAGATTGGCCTGCTGCGAGAAAGCGGCAGTTTTATTCTTCTGCGCCCGCTCCTGCCCATCGTCTTGATTGACAACGGGGAGGGTCGCTATCCTGAAACCGGCGATGGTCGTAAACAGTCCAACACCCGCACCGTCGCTCGGATGCTCACTGCTTTCGCTGCTGATTAAAATGCCCGTTTTGTGTTTCATGATTCCGCGCGACAGTTAGCGTTTCTGATCTGCCTGCCTGAATTTCAGTTGGGCCCACCGTTACTTCGGCCCGAAAATCTTGCTTGATAGGTCGTAGGCTTTGGATTTAAGCTCGCTCTCCGAGATGGGCAGACCGAGGGCGATGATAGCGTTCAGGATAAGCTCGCCCCGCCTTGTCTCCTCTTGTAGAGCGATCTCTGGCACGGCTGATTCAAGGTAACGGCGCCATTCTGATTCGGATATTTGGCCCAAAGACCTTGACTCCTCACAGCGCGCATAAATCTTCTTCACCAGATTGAAGAGATCGCGGTCGCCGACGAGAAACTCACAGGAGATTTCCTTGATGAGCAAACCCGTCTCCATGACAATCTTGTTACTCTGAACATCCCTCTTGATTGACTCGGTAAGCTCAGGGGCGGAGATGAACAGTTGTTTGTAGTCGCGGTCGGCGCTCATGGTGCGCGCCGCCTCTTTGACGACCAACTCAATGGATTTCAGAGGCATCTCGTCGTCCAGACTCATGAGCCGTCCGACAACGTATAAATCCGGGACGACGATGATGATCGAGTACTTGAAATCGAATTTGTTCAAGCCGTCCCGATAGAAGTTGTGTATTTCGACGCTCACCGGGAGCCGGAAGGCGGACGGAACGCACAGCACTTTTTCAAAGGGCTGCTTCATGTTCAACCGCCAAAAATATTTTCTACCGCTACCCGTCATCTGCTTGTTGAAATAGAGGTAGTGATTGAAACCGACATCGGCGAGATAGTGACGGCCCTCGCTCATTCTCAGTTGATAGATTTTGAGCAGCCCGCCCGTCATCAGTGAGAAGATAGCGTGGACTGGCTTGATCTCCACCGGCGCGAAGATGTTCTGGTCAGGCAGCCTGAGTGGATAATCGGTCTTAACCTGTGAATGCCGCTGCGCTGTGTTATTCATAATCATGCTCCTTTTTCCGCGCATTTCTCCTTGCCGCGAGCATCGTTTCCAGGAAGCTGAACACGAATTCCGTCAGTAACAACAGCAGCCACCTGAAGATGAACACCGTCGCCCCAAAGACTAGCCAGGACAGAAGGATGCCTGCGATGCCGGGGATTCTTCGCTCTATCAAAATCGTGAGCCACCACGAAAGCGTGATGAAGGCCCAGAACGAGACGAGCAGCAGTGGCGCGGCAATCGCTTCATAACGGTTTTGCCCGAATGCCCAGATCAGACCGCGATCAATATGGATGATGCCGTCCTCCGGCCACCTTCTGGGCACAGGCCCCATGTCTATCTCTCTTTGACCCGCAACCTTGTGGACGAAGGGTGAGATTTCTCTCTCGAAGGTTTCAAGCGGCTTCCAATCGTAATCTCCGACCACGGATTGCGCCGTCTCCACGCTCTGTTTCTCCGTGCCGACACTATGTTTCTGATTCTCACCGAGCATCGCTTCTATCCTCCTTGCGAATTCGTAGACCCTCAATGCCTGCCATTAGTCGGAGGAGTCGCCTGCGGGCTGCCGTTCGCTGCTGGCTCTCCTACGGTGTTGACGCCCGTCGTCTGTGTGGTCGGCTTGACATACAAACTATTGACAATATCTTTCGCGCGCTGCCTGCGAGCGACTTCAAACTCGCTGCTCTGCTCGGCATGAGCGTATGCAGCGAGCAAGTAGGCGCGAGCGAACTCCTGTTCCTTCAGAGCCTCGACCAGTTTCGTTATTTCCTGCTGGCGATTCTTCTCCGAAATTGCCTTTAGTTTTTTCGCCTCAAATTGAAGGGTCATATTCTCCTTCGTCAACCTGAAGACCTCAGTCGGAGAAAACAGCATGAAAAGCTTTCCACTGAGCGGCAAAGTTTCAAGGATAAGGATGAACAGGCGTAAGAGCCAGACCTTGAATTTCGCCTCAGAGTTCTGCTCCGTGATGCGGTGCAGCGCCTTGATTTGGGCCAGGAGACCTGTGTTCGCCTCAATAGCCGCCTTGCGGTTTTCAAGGCGCGCGTCGTGCTCCTGCTCTACGCTGTTGATCTGATCTTTGACGGCTTTCAGATGA
The DNA here is from genome assembly GCA_036389095.1 of Pyrinomonadaceae bacterium. Lineage (GTDB taxonomy): Bacteria > Acidobacteriota > Blastocatellia > Pyrinomonadales > Pyrinomonadaceae > DASQYE01. The sequence goes on along the minus strand of DASVQM010000039.1, from coordinate 21,661 downwards.
GCGGCCTTTGACCCGTTAATATTTTCATTCTCTTCCTTGAGGAGTTCTTCCTGGCAGCGTTCGTATTGCATCTTGTTCAGTTCCGTCCATCTGCCGCGTCCGGGCACGCCCGTGAAGCCTTCGGCTTTAACTCCCTTCCACTCGCCTATGTAGGCGTCGTACTTGTTCTTACACTCAACCCTGATGGCTTCGATCTGGTTCTCAAGCGTTTGCTTCTGCCCATTCAATCCTGCCAACTTATCCTTGTACTCCTCGCCGAAGTAGCTTATGCCGTCGGACAACTCCCTGGCAGATGATATGGACTGCTCATTTCTGATTTCGCGTTTGAATATGTGCAACTCAAGGGGCGCCGACACAAGTTGTGAGATTAAAATCGCCATTAAAAACCTCATCAGAATGGCGAAGACAGAGGCGAAAGTGAGGTTCGGTTTCAGGCTGACAATCAAAAATGATTCGATGGTTAAAATAACAAGAAACCAGATTACTCCGGTGACGGCGTATGCCCGGACACTCTCAGTCAACGTGTACACTGCGAAGCCCATAGAGTTGCCGGCCAACATCGCGACCATGATCGTCACAAGCGCGAGGACGACATACCGGATGCGGACTTCCGTGAACTGATCTCCAGCAACCGTCGCGGGCGATACACCGACGAGGAACAGCAAAACATTGGTCGGACGCGTTGAGACTTTCATAATGCTTGACTCCTTGTTTCCATCGAGACCGTTGAAGCAGACGAAATTTTTCCCGGGCACACTCCGGTGAGACACTGACACGCTATGATCTGAAGCAAAAACTGTCCCAGATAGCCTGCCTCGGACCGCTGCTCAATGAACCCCTTTTTCAGTTCTATTTTTTGATTGAGCTAAAAGGTATCTGTGCAAGAGGGTACGGTTGAGGATTTTACATGAGCAGAAATGCGTGAGACTGAATGGGTTTCCAAAATGCAGAATTATTATTTTTTCGACCGATAACTACTTGTAAGAAAAGTATGTTCAATGATCCGGGAAATGCTTTTTAAAAATAATATTATCGCCTCTCATAACATCCCTTCCGTTTTAGTCAATTATCTTCGGACAGACTCTTTTGATCTATATTTTTGGCGATTTTGGATTCAAAATCTATAGACTTCTACAAGAAAATGGATGTCGGAGCGATGCGCGGCGCGAGGTTAGGCAGGATCACTAATTTCAGAGCCAGCTATTCCACAAGTCTTGGGTATGAGTAGACATCAAGAGAGAACCTCTCCTGAGAGCTATCTGGAAGCCTAAAACGCCGCAATCATGGGTTAACAACAAAATCCAGACAATAACAGTCCTCCTAAAAGAAGTGTTATCGGGCTCAATCGTCGTCTCACCATTATTTCTCCAGGTAAGGCTACTCCGCCCTTAATGTGATTGATGGATCTACCCTTGCGGCACGCCACGCGGGCACCCAGCAGGCGATCACCGACACGCCTACTAACAACGCGACCACGCCTAGATATGCGACGGGGTCGAGTCGTGAGACGCCATACAGTAAGGTAATGATGGCTTGGCTGGCGGCCAACGCGCCGCACAGCCCGATTGCAACCCCGAGCACTGTGAGCGTCATCCCCTGGCGAAACACCAGCGCGAGGATGTGACGGCGCGATGCGCCCAGGGCCAAACGCACCCCTATCTCGCGTGTTCGCTCGTTGACGCTGCCAGAGAGCACGCCGTAAATGCCTGTGGCTGCCAGCACCAGCGCCACCAGACCGAACGCCTCGAACAGGATCAACGCGAAGCGTCGCTCGGCTGCCGACGCGGCGAGAAGGTCATCCATTGTGGCGACTCGTACGATTGGCTGATCCTTGTCCACAGACCAGATCGCCTGCCTGATCGGTGTGGCAAGCGCCGACGCGTTACCGCGTGCGCGGATGACCAGCCATAGCGCCTTGTCAGCAAAAAGGCTCCACTGCTCGGTCGTCATGTACACCGCATCCGATTGGCTCATCACCAGAGAGGTCTGCTTCACATTCCCCACCACGCCGACGATGGTGAACCACGGCCCGTTGTCGGGGCCGATGCGTAATCGCTGGCCGATGGGGTCTTGACCGGGGAACTTGCTGTTAGATAACGATTCGCTAATCAGAACAGCCAGAGGCTTATCGGCTACGTCGTGCTCATTGAGCAGGCGACCACGTCGCAGGGGGATAGCCATTGCCTCAAAATAACCGGGGCTCACAGCATAACGTAACGCGGCTTTATCCGCCTCTGGCTTACCAGTCGGACTCGACTCAAAATGCACCCCATAGCCGTCCTCAAGGTCACCGCTCAGCGGCAACTGGCTGGTGAACGCCGCCGCCGTGACGCCGGGAACCTGGCGTACCGATTCCAGAGACTGCGCGAAAAACCTGTGAGTTGTGTGATCGTCGAAGCGGCGCCCCGAAGTCTGCACCTGCATCGTGAGCAGTTGTGACGTATCGAATCCGGGATCAACCGCGAACAGACGCTGCATACTGCGCAGCAGCAATCCGGCACTCACCAGCAGCACGAGCGCGAGCGCGACTTCTGCAACGACGAGCATACGTCGCGTCAATTGATGACCGCCGGCAGTACGTCTTGAGCTTTGCTGCAGTCCCGTGTGGAGATCGCCGCGCGATGCGTGTAGGGCCGGAATCAGTCCGACAAGCAGGCCGACCAGCGTTGTGATACCGAATGCGAAGGCATAGACGGTGCCGTTGACGCCGATGGCGCTCACCCGTGGAAGATCGGGTGGACTGAGCGCCACCAGAGCGCTTACCCCGAACGCCGCCACCAACATACCGAGCGCGCCGCCGATGATGGCAAGCAGTAGACTCTCGCTGAGCAGTTGCCGTACCAGGCGCGCACGCGTGGCACCAAGCGCGGCACGCACGGCGAATTCGCCGCGCCTCTGTGCGCCGCGCGCCAGCAATAGATTCGTCACGTTCACGCAGGCGATCAAGAGCACCAGCATGACTGCGCCAAGAACGGCGAGCAGTGCCGGTCTGACACCGCTCGTCATGTCCTCCTGGAGCGAATTCATAATCAACCCACTGTCGAGAGATGCGTGGGGCGGTCTGGAAAACTCCATCACCGGAGTGTGCGCGATAGTATTAAGCTCCTGTTTGGCTTGATCGGTTCCGACGCCTGGCCGCAGCCGCCCCACCATACGCAGATGATGCCCCCACTCCCTGCCCTGTGGTGGAAGGGTCTTGTCGTACTGCAAGGGAGTCCAGACTTGCGCCGAAGGAGCCAGCAGATTCTCGAACGCGCTCGGCATCACGCCGATGACAATATAAGGGTTGTCGTCGAGCGTGATTTGTCGCCCCACAATTGCGCTGTCCCCACCGAAGCGTCGCCGCCAAAGCCCGTCGCTCAAGATCGCTACCTTTGGGCCATTGAGCTGATCGTCGGACGGATCGAAGTCTCTCCCTAATGTTGGAGGCACGCCAAGCACACGAAAGTAGCTTGCGCTCACACGCTGCCCATCCAGTCGTTCTGCCGGATTGGTCATTGTCGGTTGCCAGGGCCTCATCACTGCGAGCGCGTCGAATGAACGACTCCGCTCTACCAGCTCGCGATAGGTGCCGTACGTTGGGTAGAGAGGCGAACCGCCGCTGCCGAAGTCCCAGATCATCATGACCCGCTCGGCATGCGGATACGGCAGAGGCTCAAACAGTATGGGGTTGACCGCGCTGAAGATAGCTGTACCAGCGCCGATGCCCAAAGCCAGCGTTAACACGGCAACTGCGGTAAAGCCCGGCCCGCGCCGCAGAAAACGCAGCCCATATCTGATGTCCTGTAGCAACTGTTCCAGCCACACCCATCCCCACATCTCCCGCGTCACTTCTTTGATTAAACCCACATTGCCGAACTCGCGCCGGACAGCCGCTTCCGCCTCTTCACGCGTCTCACCACGCTCGATGCGGTCTTGGACTGCCATCTCCAAATGACTGCTTAGCTCAGCATCAAGTTCTTCTTCCTGATGTCGTCGCCACCACCACAGTCCTGATCTCATGCCTCACTCTCCTTCTTTTGCGGGTTCAAAGCGCGGGCAATTGCCTCTGAGAGTTGTTCCCATCTGGATCGTTCATCTGCCAGTTGCTTTTTCCCAGTTGCTGTCAACCGATAGACTTTGACCTGCCGCGACTTTTCAGAAATCTTCCACTCCGAACTGGTGGCCTTCTGTCGTTCCAAGCGGTGGAGCGCGGGATAGAGAGAGCCGGTATCAACTTGCAGCACATCGCCGGAATTAGCCCGAATCATTTGGCTGATGCCATAGCCATGCTGCGGCCCCCATTGCAATGTTTGGAGAACCAGCAGATCAAGTGTTCCCTGAAGTAATTCTATTTTGTTCTGGTAGGAATTTTTTCTAGGCATGTAGACATTCTACATGCAGAGATGTAGAATGTCTACATCTTTTATTCAACTGCGGGTCTTGCGCCAGCCTCTTTAAGTCGCTTTATAAGATTATCGTCTTCAGCTTCGACGGCTATGGAGAGGGCGGTTTGTCCCAACTTATTGCGAGCATTCACCCGAGCACCGGCGTGAATCAGCGCCATCACGTTCTTGATTAATGCTGCCTCCTGGCTTGCAGCATGTATGGCATGAATAAGCACTGTGGTGCCGTAGTCGTCGGCGGCGTTCGCATCTGCTCCCGCCTTAAGTAACAGCTTGACCATCTCGCCGTGGCGATCTTCAAATAGATACACCGCATGCATCAAGGGAGTCGTATTCGTTTTGTCCTTCAGATTCACATTAGCGCCAGCGGCAATCAGCATCCTGGCGATGACAAGTGCTTTGGCATCGTCTGGAACCGAACGTATGTCTAGGGCCAACGGCGTCATGCCTTCCCTGTCTCTGACGTTGACGCCTGCTCCATTCATTAACAAGGTGCGTATCTGTTTGAGGTCACCATTGAGCACTGCGTAAAACAGGTCGGTTCTCCCTGAAGGGTATGGTGCGTTGACATTATTCTCTACGGCGCGCGGTTTGGGTGAGTAAGTAAATTGGACTGATGCCTCGCCCGCTTTCGCGCCGTTTACGAGTTTGAGCAGTTTTCCTTCTGCAGCAATCGGGCCCGGCTGTTTTCGAAGCGCATCGGACGCTTCAAAGATACATGAATATTTGAAGCGTCCTGTGAAAAGGTAACTGACGCCGTTCAAAGTGGCGGTGGTAAATTCAAATGAGCCTTCGTCTCTCTTGAGCGCATCGAATTTGTAAACCTGGCTCCGCGTGTACAAACCTTGTGCAGGGGCACCATCGCTGCCATCGTTTTTTTCTAGGAGCGTAATATTATCGAACTCTTCAAAGGGCTGCGGCAGTTCTCCTGTGAGATAAAAATAGCCGCTGGGGTCGAAAATACATTGGGGATTGGGCGCAGAGGATATGGTAGAGGAGCTAAAGCCCACGATTGCACCTACGGTAATCATGAAGACCGCGCGGTTGATAACCAATACGGCACGAAGCCGAAAGTAACTGACCTTCACCTTCACCTCCGATGTAGCTGCTGAATGTTAAAGCTCAGGCTGTTGCCTGCGCACTTCGCCTTCTCTATCTCTGAAAGAACGGAAGTAAATAAACAAATTGCATAAGCAAATAGCTACCCGTTGAAGGTAATACCGGCTTCGCCTCGCTCAAGAGTCCTGTACGTGAGGAACACTCTTTGAAGTCACCGGGAAAGGCCCGCCGGAGAATAATTCAGACTGCTGCGTCACTTCAAAAAAAATTTCAGCCCGATTGATCTCTTTCGCCTGTTGATTCCGCGTTTAGGTGTGAAGGGCGAGCGTTCTTAGTCGCCCCCTCTGGCGAGCGGAAGCTTCCGCCCGCCTTTCAAAATCCGGTTTCCTGCATCATGGAGGATTAGAATCATGTACTCTAGACTCGAACGCGGGCGGACACTCACGGCGCGCCATCTCTTCCTGCTGGTCGCCCTCGCGTTTGCCGCGACCCTCAGCTTTTTCTCAAACATCGTCGTGAGCCCTGCCGCGGCGCAGAGCGAGACGCCCGCCGACAAAATCGCCTTTACGCGCGATAGCCAGATCGTCGTTGCCAACCCGGACGGCACAGGGGCCGTCATCCTCGGCCCAGGCTCCGACCCTAGCTGGTCTAAGCTGGGCAAGATTGCCTTCACCTTCGCGCCCAATGTTGAGACCACGCAGATCGCCGTGATGAATGAGGACGGCACCAATCAGGTCAACCTCACACTGGCCGCCACAGGCAACCGCAACGCGGCCTTCTCCCCGGACGGGACAAAGATCGCCTACGTGACCGAGACGGTCGAGCCCGGAGACCCGCCCTTTGACGGGAGCCGCGCACGCATCTACATCATGGACGCAGACGGCCAGAACCGCCGACGCTTCTTCTCAGGCAATCTCATCTCCGGGATGCGACAGGAGACTGACCCCGCCTGGTCGCCGGACGGCACAAAGATCGCCTTCATCGGCCAGACGGTCGTTGACGGTTTATCCAGCCACGACGTGTACGTGGCAAACGCTGACGGCTTGAGCGCTCCCGTTAATGTGACGAACCTCGGCGGCTCCAGAATCTTCAGCGATCAGATCGCGTGGTCGCCCGATGGGCTCAAGCTGGCCTTCCGTACCGGACGCGACATACACGTCGTCAATGCCGATGGCAGCGGCGGGCTCATCAATCTGACCAACACCGTGAACAGCGATGAGTCAGACCCGGCCTGGTCACCCGACGGCAAGAAGATCGCTTACTCGTTGAACCATTTCACAGACAACACGCTCGACGGCATCTATGTGATGGACGCCGACGGGCAGAATCAGACCTTTCTCAACACAAAGGGTTACCAGCCGACCTGGAAGCCGCGAGACGTTGAGCCGGAGCCGGAGCCGACGCCGACTCCCACGCCTGAGTCTGATGTCGCTGTCCAACTGACGGCCTTGCCGAACCCGGTCGCGGTCGGCCAGAATCTGACCTACACGTTGACCGTCAAGAACAACGGCCCCTCTGCGGCAGAGAACGTGCAGGCAGTCTTTCTCCGCCCGGCCAGCACCGAATTTGTCTCGGCCTCTGCGGCGCAAGGCTCTTGCGCGCCCGACTCAGCAGACCCACAGAAGACCGTCTGCCAACTCGGCCAGATCGGCAGCAACGCGCAGACCTCTATCCAGGTCGTCGTCAGGCCGACCGTCTCAGGCGAGGTTGTGGCCTTCTCGTCGGCCAGTTCGCCGACCGCAGACACCAACCCGAACAACAACGGGCAGCAACTCGCGCTCACTGTTAAAGAGGCGTGCGTCGAGGAGGTAACGAGTCTGGTGCAGCAATCCATCGCGCGCCCAGGCAGCCAGGATCGGCGCAACCTCAAACACACAATCATTGTGCGTAATAACTCTGGCCGCCGACTGAACGGCCTCGTCCACTTCGTTTTCGACGGACTACCAGCAAGCGTTGAAGACGGAGACCCGCGAAGCAGCTTCTTCCTCACGCGCTGCGCCGAGCCGCTCGGACGCAAGTACACTTCGGTTGGAGTGCGCGATCTGGTCTGGGAGCCCGGTCAAGTCATCGAACTCAAAGTGGACTTCTTTAACCCTGACCGCGTGCCGGTCAACTACAACCTGCGTATTTACACAGGCCCTGGCTTCCCATGATGAGAGATGCTCGTTAAGGGATGAAGCAGGCCCGCCGTCAGACTCGACGGCGGGCCATGCACTGGGCCCGCCCCGGCGCATTGTCGATGTATAGATTTGAGCGTTTGCGTCAGGTGTTGGAGGCCAGGCGATCTGAAGCGGCGCGGTTCCATTCAATGGAAATCCACTCGCTCGTTCCTTCGATAAATTGGTAATCGGATTCGGAGACTACGCGCACATCACTTCCAAAGGTGAAATGCTCATGTGATGCGTCGAAATCAATCGGATTTTGCAGATGGACATGATCGCCTTCTTTATCACAACGCCATCGCTGCTCCGGCTTGCCCTCTTCACGGCGAAGACGATTCCCGCGCTTCAGCAGAAAATCAACGATCAAATCGAAATCGGGGCGTGAAGCCTGCGGCAAAACACGATTCTCTTCCAGCTTCTCATCTACAGTTGCGCTGTTCCGAGTGGCCTTGCACAAATATTCAGGAGGAATGGATAAATGCGGATGATTTATGCAGACTCTTTTGAATAATGTGCAAAGCTACCGGCCAATAGTTATGGTCTCAATCCGTTGCACCCTCACGGAAAAGCGAGAACCCTTTCCCCCGTCCTTCAAGGAAATCCGCCCACCTCTCCTCCAACACTTCCGCTACTTCAGGCCAGATGGTGATTCCCGAGATCTGAGTGTTCCAATTGACTCTGGAAAGAACCCCTTCGTTTAGCCATTTGCGGGGTAAGATAGATTCCCTCTCAGGGTTCAGTAATTTTTCCCACCTCACCGTGAGATACATTGTCGTTCTCCCTGCTTGAGCTTTCTCTTCCCTCCAGTGGATCGCGGCGTAGGGCTCTGAGACTGCCCACCCTGCGCCAACTATGCCCCTCGGTTCTTCCCCCTGACGTAACAGGAAAAGCCTGTCTCCCTCAGCAATACTCTTGTTATTCCCGCAACTCCATAGTTAGGCCAGTTGGCTGATGTGTCCAGTCTGTTAGCTCATCACTTGATCCATTCTTTGATCCAGCTTCGCACATCTGGGGGTCCTGTCTTGCCGAAGCTCTTGATCTTCGGCAGGGGGAGACCATCTTTGTTCCGTTTCCCACGGCTTAGCGTGCGCCATATTGACTTTTATTTGGACTACAGATATTTTCGGGCTGCTATTTTATGTACCGCTCAGTTTGCATCGGCTTCTACACAAGCTTGCTAGGACCAGTCTTTAAATCATCCAAGCCCATTAGCTAAACTCGCTGGCAACGCACTTCCGCATAGCGAATAAACAAAGCGGTCACGTTCATCGCCAGATTGGCCGAGATTCTATCCAAAGGTCTACAAGGCACAGGAACCTATTAGTGCTCACTTAGTAGCGCAATTGGAACTGTCGTGCCTGCTCAACTTCGGCGACGGAGAAACATTCATGAAAAATGCCAGATATTACACAGTCCACATAGACCTTCGACATCTTCCTGAAGATCATATCGCCACGCTTCACGCTGGCGGCAAGAAGTATGAACTCAGACCTCATACGCCGGAAACACTGGCTGCTGCCGAGAGCAAGTCAGGAGTGCTGAGCACTAAACAGGCAAGCACCGTCACACATTACGCGACTGATGTAGCCTTTCCCGAAACAAGGCTCATGTCGTACTGGGTTTATGACAACCCACCGGGCGGGGAATGGGACGCGCGAACCGTAGCGCACTTTGGCCTGTACTCCCCGGACTTCGATCATCCGGAGGAGACGCAACTTGCGACCACATGGGATGACGTAGCTGTATCCATACTGTTTCATCACCCATCGCTATTCAACCTGCGCACAGACCAAAACGACCCCAGCCAGAACATCGGCCCGATGATTCAGCAGATCATCAGGAACTCGCCCTACCTCAATGATTTCGTCAATGCATTGGTCAATCAGTGCGTCGGCACGAGCCTTCCCTGGACGATGGAAGAGGTCAAAGATTATGAGGGTAATCCGGTGCGCTTTGCTTCGGGGCCGAACGCGGGGCAGATTCGTCATCAGATGGTTTACACGGCGGACACTCTCCAAGCGGCGCGTAGGCCGCTGAAATACATCATTCAAGCCGTGAAGGACACGGAGGCGCTGGAGAACTGGAACTGGCGCGTCTCGCCCGGCCTGCTTTCGGTGCCGGTTACTTCTCCGGCAACCTCTGAAGAGACGGCTGCGCCCTCGGAAGCAGACGCGGGCCCGACGTTTAATATGGCGCTCGCCTCAGTGGGCTCACAGGCGGGTTTCGAGGCGGCGCTGGCCTCACAGACCTCCACAGATCGCACGTTCACCATTGACGTGACAAACAAGTTCGCGCGCTATGTCGCGATGTACGTCCAGTTCCTGGACAGCAGTAACAATCTGATCAATCCAGACCTTGAATTTCTCTATCAGACCAAGACCGTGCCGGACGACCTTCTTAACCCCCCAGCCAAGCCGTCGCCCGTCTCACAGGATATTAAAGATTTTTTCAGGCAGTTACCGCAGGCCATAGAGCTTTCGGACAAAGCCGTTTTGGAACAGCCCTCCGCCTCCTCCCTGCCGTCGATGATCGGCGCTGCCGTCTCCGCCGTTTCGGACACGATAGATAAAACCGTTGACACTTATCTCTGCTACCAGAACGGCGACAGCTACGACCTCTACAGGGTGGCCCCATGGGGTTACAAGCCACCCTCCATTGACCCGCTCTATGACGTAATTAACGCTCTGTATTCCGGCACGAGCCCTAAAGGCGTGTTGCAAACGAGCGCGACACGCTACATAGGCTATATGAGTTCGATCCCGCTCATTATGGCTGTCCCGACCGGATGGGCCCACAACTCCTACAACATCCCTATGCCGCCCGGTGCTGCCAAAGCGCGCATCCTTGCGGGCGGCGGATTAGGGGGTTACGGCTCATGGCTCTTTTCCTCGAATCAGGATGAGGCGGCGAAAGAAGCCGTCATCTCTTTTATGGTCGGCGGGCTGCTGACGAGCGTAGTCAATATCGTGATTCCCACGATCCTGTTGCCCACGGGCGGCGACGAGGGCGGAATAGTCGAGCGCCAGATTCAGAAGCTGCTGACGGGTGAGGCGGCGCAACAGCTTTTCAGAGACTTGCTGCCCATCTGCCTCTCCGTGCTGGGCATCGGTCAGATCATCACATCAGTGGCCATCGGCGGCACGGCCAATTCCCTTTTGACCACACTCACCGGCGCCATCCTCGGCACTATCCTCCAAAGCAAGTCCATCGCCATCGTGCTCGCGGCGGACGAAGCGGCCAACATTGCCGAGGACGAAATTCCGCTGGTCGGGCAGATCGCCCAGGGCATTAATATCGCGGCGACACTGGCGCAGATGGCCGAAACGACCATTGAAGAACTTATCGCCCCCATGGTTATCCTGAACACGGTCACGGAGACCTTCGACTGCCAGCTCACGGTCAAGCATGACGCGAGGGATCGGAGCGGTTTTCCGGCCACGGCGCGCTGGTACGACGTGAAGCTTTCCTACAACGATGGGACGACGACGCGTGACTCTGGACTGCAACCCTTTCAGCAAAACGGGCAGGTGCAAACGACGCCACTCTCCGTCTTGATACGGAACCTTCCGGCCACAGGGTTCTTCAAAATCTCGATCGGGTTCTACGCCGACGATACGAATGTGAACGCGGATATGGCGGATACGGCGAACCCCGTCGGCGTCGGCAGTTCGCCGGAGCTCGACGCTAGCTCCGTGGCGGCGCAAACCCCGACCATCATCATCAAGGAAGAGATACCTCGGCTCGACAAGACGACGACCTACACGCAATCGCGCAAGCTCGCATACGACGCTCAGACGGGACATCACATCTGGCAGGGCGATGCGGCGTACCCGACCGCAACCGTCAGCGACCTTGACCCGAGCTCGGAAAATAACGACAGGCTTTCGAGCCTGACGGGCATCTCCTTCAGTCAACTGACGGGGTTGCTGGGCTACGGCTGGGAGGCTGGCGGACAGGATGTGCCGATCTTCGACTCGAACAACCCGAGCGAGATCAGTTCCAACATACACACGGCGCAGAGCATCTCATCAACCAGCGACCCGGAGCAGGGTTTAAAGTTCACGCCCGCCGGTTTCCGCGACGAAGTTCTGGTCTGCTACGAATTGCTGCCGCCCAGAGCGCCCGGTGCGCCGTCTGGCGTCGGCGTTGACGAGCCTGTCTGGCAGCAACTAGGTTTTACCCGCCCGCCTTACAACTTCTTCCTCCAGCCCGGCACGCCTTACACGGTCGCCGATCAGACCTTCGCGCCGCAGTATGTGCGCAGCATTAGCTTGGACGACTCCGGCGCGCTAGACCTCAACCAGACCACGTCATGGGGACGTTTCCCCACCGCCGTGACGGACGTGGCGATTCACCCTGGCGGAAAACTGGTCGGACTCTACGCGACCGGCGACGCCGTGCGCCTCTACATCATCGAGTTGCCGCAGTCTCCCCTGCCCGACGACCAATCGCCATGGCCTCTGCACCTTGCATCAGGCAAAGGCAGCCGCATTAACCTGCTTCAGAACGGCTTGGCAGTCGGCTGCACGGGCGACGGCGCAATCCTTGTTCTGGATGATGTCGCCGGAGTCGTGCAAGCCTTCGACGTGCACGGCAATCCGCTCGTCTCTTACTTCAAGCCCGACGGCGGCGCACAGAGTAATCAGATGCCGCTGCGCCAACAGCAAGGCACAGCGCACTATCTGGACATGGCGATAGAGCATCGCGGGTTCATCTACGTGCTGCTCTATCTTGAGCCGACCAGCGGAACGCGCGTCCAACCGGCAGATTATCTTCTGGACATCTACAAGCCCGACGGCAGCTTCCTTGTGTCGGCCACGCGAACCGAGCCCATGTCGGCGGCCAAACTGACGGTTGACCTGTTCCGCAATCTCTACACCTTGAACTACGAGCAATTCAACGGGCCCGTCATGAATAACGCACAGGTCGGGCGCGTCGAACCGACAGTAAGCGAGCTTATTCCCTCCATCCCGGATGGTTGGGCCGTTCCGGGTGATGGCAACGAAAGCTGAGCAGAGTTGTTTGCAGACCGGATGGGCCAAGCAAATAATCAGGTCTGCCGGTTACAAGATTAGATTTTAGATTCGCACACGCGCGCGTGACACCTATGAGCATCACCAACCTTGGACAAATTCGCTTGCAGGGCTACACCGGCAATTATTTACAGCCTAACTATCACGACTGGTCGGGGGATGCGGATTTCGCCCCCCTGATGCTACCCATTGACAATCCAGAGATGAACGCCGCAGATCAAATCTTTGAGCTGCATCTGGTCTCGCCGGGTGTAGTCGGGCTGTGGAGCAGCGGCGGATACGCCTACGTCTTCGCCCAATACGAATATGACGGGCCGTTAGACACTAACGAGGTCTGTTTCTACCCTCAGTACGTGGGCGGCGACAATCAGGTGATAGCCGACCATACGGAGTTCATCATCTACAGCGTCGGCCCGCAGCAGATCGCCTTGAAGAATGTCCGCAGCGGGATGTTCATGCGGGTGCATAATTCGGTGTTCGGTGATGCAGGTGATGGTGATCGTAACTACCACGTCATCGCCGACAGCCAGTCCGTCGGGCAGGAGGAGACTTTTACCTTGCTCAGCCCGGACGGCGGCAATCCGAATCTGATGATCATGAAGGCGCTTGCCAACCTCCACGGCAGTCACTTTCAGGGGGCCGACCTGCGCGGCGAGAATCTCTCGGGCTTCAACTTCTCCGGCGCTGATCTTACGGGGGCCGACCTGACCGGCGCTACTCTATCCAATACCGTTTACAACGGGCAGTACAACGGCCAGGTCACGCCTGCCATACTCCGAGAAGTGAAGTTTGCAACCGGTGGCGGCACGACCAATCTGGCCGGGCTTAGTTTCCTGGATTGTGATCTCTCCGGCGCTGACCTGACTACGATTGATCTCAGAAGCACACAGCTGGGCACAGCCTCGGGCAGCACACTCAAGCCGACAAACTTGAGCGGCGCGATTTTCAACAGCGAGAATCGTCACACGCAATTCTCGCCGGTGGTCAATCTATCAGGCGTCAATCTGTCTGCGGCCAAGCTGGCCGGTTGCGTATTCGAAGAGACCAATCTTAGGGGGGCTAATTTGAGCGGAGCCGATCTGGCGGGCGCCCAAATCTCCGGGCCCGACATCAGCGGGGCTGTGTTTGGCGGCGCTACTCTGAACGGAGTTAATCTGAGCAAATCGAACGTCGCCCCGCTTACCGCTCAACCTGATTTCGCAGGCACGCCAAACCAGTTGACGCTTCTTCATAACGCCACCATCAGCGCCTCTCTGCTGGGGACTAACTGGAGCGGCCTCGATCTGACCGGTTCGACCGTCGCGGATGTCCCGGACAACCTCGCCAATCTCAACGCCGCTCACACCATCTTCCCAGACCAGTTCGATTTGAGCGGCGCAAGCCGCGTCCTGACTAAAGCATGCTTCGACGGTATCAGCAGCACGCGACTCAACCTTGAACAGGCCAACCTCGCCGAGGCGACATTCAAAAATGCGCGGCTCTATGGCGTCACAATGCAGGGGGCAAATTTAGCTGCCGCCAACTTTGACGGCGCGTTTCTGCTGCCACCCGATCAGCAGAACTATGCCTATAACGCCGATCTCAGGTCGGCCTACCTCTACAACGCCCAGCTCACGAACGCGACGCTCGATTTGGCAGACTTCTCCGGCGCACACTTCTACGGCGATGAAGCTTCCGTCTCAGGCTCGACCACGATGCAGGACACGGGCTTTGAAGATGCAATCTTGAGCGGCCTGGATTTCTCTAACGCGACGCTCTACGGCACCAAGTTCAATCGCGCGCAGATGATCAATTGCAAATTTCTCGGAGCGACGCTCACTAATGTTGAGTTCGAAAGCGCTTACCTGCAAGGCGCGGGCTTCGCGACGGCTAACGTCACGAGCGCCAATTTCACCGGGGCCATCTTCGCCATCTCGCCGGGACAACTCACTGTCACCGACGGCGAAAACAAATGGACTGTGGTTTGGGGAAAGACCGAGCCCAATGCCGATTACTTCGCGGACAACTGCACCCTGCCAGATGGTTTTCACGGCCCCATCAAAGATAACGGTCAGAACATCGGCCAGCTTGTCGGCATCCTACAGTTCTCGGATGCCGCGCTTCTGAGTGAGCTGTCGCAGACGACCTTCGCGAGGTCGCCCGTTTCGTCCGACCTCGTCAACATTTTTAAGGATCACAACATCACGCTCAACGCTTCAAGCGCGATGGTGGTTCGATTGTCCCAGAGCGATCTGTGGCGTGTTGACAATCCTGACCCCGGCGGAGCAATGGAGTCGGTTAAGCTGGGCGCGGTGAGCGGGCAGATTTATACGCTCATCGGTGAGAACGGCACTTGCAGCGTATATCTCTCAGTAGAGCGGACGCCTTATCCTCCTGAGCCGCCCTGTGTTCCCGAGAGTGCCTCCGCTCAACAAGCACAGGGCGATCACAAGTGCCCGCCGCCTCCCTGGCCGCCCTCTTAGCTTCACTTTTAGAGCAAACCACGTGTCCGACATCGTTGAGCTGCCGCCAAATCTAGACCACCGCGATCTGCGCATCGCAACCTCACCGCATTTTGTGGAATGGCTTTCCGCTCACAGCTTGAGCCTTGCCGTGACGACCTATCAGTCCAACCGTCTGTTCCTGATCGGAGTCGGCACGAGCGGGAAACTATCCATCAGCGCGCTCTCTCTCAATCGTCCGATGGGTCTGTTTGCCGCGCCGCCGCGGTTAACCATAACGACGCTCTATCAGATTTGGCATCTTGAAAACATTATCCCGGAAGGCGAAACGCATCAGGGGTTCGACCGTTTGTACATGCCGCGCACAGGCTTTACCACCGGCCAACTGAATGTGCACGACCTTGTGATAGATAAAGACGACGAACTCTTTTTTATCAACACGCGGTTTAATTGCCTGGCTACGCTTTCGGCTAGAGGAAGCTTTCGTATGCGCTGGAAGCCGAAGTTCATTTCCTCACTGGTGCCCGAAGACCGTTGCCATCTCAACGGCCTGGCTCTCGTTGACGGAAAGCCGCGTCACACGACTTGTGTGAGCCGCTCCGATCAATCCGGCGGGTGGCGCAATGAGCGCTTACGGGGCGGTTGCGTGATAGACATCACGACCGATGAAGTGATTTGCGAGAACCTCTCCATGCCACACTCGCCGCGCTTTCAGAATGAAAAACTCTGGCTGTTGAATTCCGGCCAGGGTGATCTGGGTTATGTGGATTTGTGTAGCGGGCGATTCGAGCCGATCGCTTTTTTACCCGGTTATTGTCGTGGTCTGGCCTTTGCGAACGATTCGGCCATTGTCGGTCTCTCCAAACCCAGAGGGAACGGCGCGCTGACCGGACTCCCCTTTGAAGATCGCATGGCGCGTGGGAGTGATGATTTTAAGTGCGGCCTCTGGGTGGTTGAGCTGAATCGGGGAGCTATTTCTCATTGGCTTCAGTTTGAAGGGTTAATCGGAGAGCTATACGACGTACAGGTTCTAAAGGGAGTAACGCGACCGGGAGCTATCGGTTTTGAGAGCCTGGATATTCGCCGGCACATCCTGGTAGAAACCGAGTCCAGTGTTGCGCCACAACTCATGGATATACGCTGAGCATGGCTGGGTTCTACGAAACGGGCATGTCAGGAATAAGCTTCGCCTGTGCTTGCTGCCTCCGTGCTTTTCTTCAACAGCTAGCCCCTACAACCTGCCCATTAAACACCCCACGATAGCTCAGCGGCTAACTTCCATGCGGGGAACGCCTTGAAATATGCACAGTTGGCTGCTTTGCACAAATATTCAGGCTGAATGAATAAATACGCATGAATTATGCAGACCTTATTGAATAAATGTGCAAAGCTGTCTTGCAGAATAAACCTGTGATATCGAAAACCTTTAAAACTTTAGCTCGTCTCTTGCTGCTATCTGTCCTGCTAAACAGTTCTGTTTATCCCAATGCATACTGTCAGGAGCCGGTGACGCCGGAGCAATTTACGCAGGACTTCGATTATCTGTGGTCGCAGTTAAGAGACAATTACGCCTACTTCGACAAGAAGCAAACTGATTGGAATCTGGTCAGAGAAGTCTACCGCCCTCAAGTCGCCGAGGTCAGAAATAAAAGAGAGTTCGTCACCTTGCTGGAGAGAGTCCTGGACGAGCTTTACGATCCTCATACCCATCTCAAAGTCAATACTAACCATTCGACACGTTTGGTTCCCACCGGGTTGGATGTATGGGCTGAATGGGAGAATGGTAAAGCCATCATCACGCAATTGCGTAAAGGATTCAGCGCAGAGCAAGCCGGCTTGAAGGTAGGAATGGAAATCATATCCGTTAACGGTGTGCCTGTAGCGACAGCGGTCCGCAACAGGCTCGGAGTGTCGCTGAAGGCCGTAGATGAGGCGGCCAGGGATTGGGCGCTGCGAACCTTGCTCGCAGGAACTCGTGATACAAGGAGAGTTCTCGAAGCCAAAAGTGCGAACGGCGTAAAGGCCACGTTCCAACTCGATTTGCCTGTTCATACAACTGTTGATAACTATCAAGGCGATAAAAAGATCGAGTGGAAGCCTCTCAGAGGCGGATTCGGCTACATCAAAATCAACGATCTCGGATCGGATGACACGGTCATAGAGTTTGACGCTGCCCTCGAACAAGTGAAAACAACTCGTGGCTTAATCATTGACCTTCGCGCGACCCAAAGCGGCGGCAACACGTCCGTGGCAGAGCCGATCATGGGCCGGTTAATCGAGCGGCGCATGCCTTACCAGAAGGGTACTCCTATGCGCGGAGAGGGCTGGACGAGAGAGATCTCGTCCAGAGGCGACTGGACGTACAAAGCGCCCATAGTAGTTTTGGTCGGGCGCTGGACAGCGAGCATGGGCGAAGGGACAGCTATCGGTTTGGACGCGATGAGGCGAGCGACGATTGTGGGAACGCGAATGGCAGGACTCAACGGTGCGGTATTCGACTTACAATTACCCAATACGAAGATAAAGCTCAACTATGCCGCCGAAAAGTTATTCCACATGAACGGGACTCCAAGAGAAGATTTCGTGCCACCTGTGGAAGTCAAACTTTCGGACAAAAGGAAGGATGATGTAATTCTTGAAGAGGGTATTAGGGTGTTGAAGGGTTTACTTAAACGGCAGCCGAACAACTCATTCAACCGGAGCGCGAATAGCATGGCTTTCATGCGCGAGACTTGGATGGCTGCTTAATTGTTCCTGCGCCCGGTTAATTCGAGCGTTAGGCTGCTTCTTTGAAGGATGAGAGAACAAGTCATGCTCGCTGGTTGCGAGGTTACGAATCTTTACCGAAACTTTCTATATTAAGAGAGCATCAAATGACAAAAGCATTTTTCTTAATTCTATTATTAAGCATTACACTTTCAGCACAACGAAAGTTTGAAATAAAAAACGCTTCCAAAAATTACGATGTGCACGTCGAAGTAGGAAGGTGTGAAGGAGAAAGTTGTTCGGGGAGATTGAAAGTTGAATTGTTCAAAAAATCCGCGCCGAAACCTTTTCAAGTTATCAATCTTGACGAAACCGAATTTGCAGTTGAAGAAGCGCAGTTGATTGACAGCAAAGGAATGTATAATTACCAATCAATCGTTTTTTTTGAAGATTACAACTTCGACGGTGCAGCAGATTTATCAATTAGAGACGGCAACAACAGCGGTTACGGCGGACCTTCGTATCGCATTTATTTGTTTTCACCACGCACCTCAAAATTCGTTTTCAGTCAGCCTTTCACAGACTTGGGGCAGGGCGAGTATTTGGGAATGTTTCAGATTGACAGAAGAAGAAAAAAGCTGCGGGCTTATTCAAAAAGTGGCTGCTGTCTGCATAGAATGGATGAATTTATCGTCGTGGGCAATCGCCCGAAAAAGATTTTGGAAGTATTAGAGGATGCGACGATTGCAGACGAAAAACGAGTTAGGGTAACGACCAAAAGACTAATTAAAGGACGCTGGCGAACGACGGTTAAATATGTCAGGCGGGCCAAGTGATTTTTCACGTCACCGGATTGGGGCTTGAGTTATAGCCAAGCCCGCAGCCTAACAACTCACTCAACCCAACACCTCGATAGCAATCACACATACACAATTCAATTGACACCCTAGCTTCGGCAATCATCTGCTCTTTACCGGCAGTTCATTACAGATCTTCTGTGTTATATTTGCCTGGAGAACTGAGGGTAACCAAATGGCAACGAAAAGCAGATCTACATCAAATTCAGTTGGGCGCGAACAGGCGCACACGAGTGCGAACGGAAAGTATGTCCGGCGTGATGCGAGCGCAAGCCGTTTCAATGAGAACGGTGGCGTCGGCCGCGAACTGTCGCAGGATGTGAAGCGTAAAGCAAAATCGCCGTCGGCAGATGAACTAGGGCAGCGTGCCTGGCAGAAGACTTACGAGAACCGCAGGAAAGGCTAATCTTACTGCACATGCCAGGGATCACCTTCGACACCTCGGTCTTCGTCTCCTATAAGCCGGTGGAATTCCCCGCCGGTTTTCTTATGTCCGCGGTAGTCATTCAGGAGATCCTCGCCGCCGCCGTGGATGAGACGGAGATGCGGCGTTGGAGCGCTACCTTCCGCGCGTACGAGAGAGAAGGCCGCTTGATCGCGCCCACGAGCGACGATTGGCTGATGGCCGGGAAGGTACTGTGCTGGCTCGCACGCGGGCGCAAGAAGAGTGCCGGAGGAAAAAGCCCTCGGCGCGCACCCGAAGCCAAACAGCGGATGGCTTACGATACGCTGATCGCGGTGAGCGCTCGCCGCGTTGGGGCAACAGTGGTAACAGTTAACTGGGACGACTTCCGCGCTATCCAGTACTACTGTGATGTTAAGATCCAGCGGGCCTCAGATTTCTTCCGACAAAGCAGATAAAGATTGAAGCTATAGTCTTCAGCCTCACGTACATGCTCAATTCGGGCGCCATCCGGGAAGAGACTTAGGTTAAACCACTTCCCTTCTCTACCTTCGAATTTCAATCAATTTACCAGGCGAGTTGGGGGGTATGGTATTAATTTCGTTGCCATAGCCCATCAATCGTGCTATATAGCGTAATGAAGGAGGCTCAAGCTTTGGCGTCAGAAACACTGGCTATTGCCGATACAGTCCTTGCGCGCTATGGCTTAACCGAAGATCCCTTTTCTCTTTCACCCGACCCCAGGTTTCTTTATCTGACAAATCAGCACAAGGCAGCGCTGGCGAAGCTTCGCTACATCATGGAGCGCAGACAGGGTTTCGCCGTGCTGTATGGTGACGTCGGCCACGGCAAGTCCACGCTCATCCGAAGGCTTTTCGGCATCTACAAGCGGCAGGAAGCTTATGAAGCGGTGCTGGTAACGAACCCGGATTACCCGACCGCCTTGCAGCTTCTGAAGCGTTTGACGGACGAGTTCGGTCTCTCGCGGCGACCTTCCCGCCTGGACCAGATGCAGGAGTTGGAGGGTCACCTGATCAGCCGCTTCGCCGATAACCGGAACGTGCTGATCTTAATCGATGAGGCCCAGATGATGCGGGGCGAGCAGTTCGAGCTGATTCGCCAGATCACTAATTTCGAGTCGGATGAAAACAAGCTGGTCCAGATCGTCCTGGCTGGGCAGAATAATCTGCGCAATAAGTTGAAGTTGAAGCGCGCCCTCGTTTCCAGGGCCGCCGCGGTGGCCACCCTGGATACGCTCACGCCTGAAGAGACCGGAGAGATGATCAGCTTCAGGCTCTCTGTGGCAGGGCGCCATGAGCCGTTGTTTACACCTGACGCATTCAATTTCATCTACGAGTTTTCCAAAGGAGTGCCCCGAGAGGCGATCAAGGCCTGCATGTCAGCACTGACTATTGGTGGTTTGATGGACGCCGACCTGATTACGGCAGAGGTGGTTCGTGAGTCAATCGAATAAGAGAGCTGGATTTGCGGCGCTCTATGACTTAGCTGAAAAGAAGAAGGCCGAGCAAAATCAAGCTGATAAGGCCCAGACACCAGTAGCTACTCCCGTACAAACACCAGTAGACACACCAGTACCTACTCCAGTCGCCATTGCCCAAACAACAAAGTCCTCAGACCAACCAGAACTTGAAGATCGGCTGCAATACCTGGACGCTACTCACACTGCCTCCGAAAAAAGCCTGTACTCGATCATGTACCGTGAGACGGTCAGCAAGGGCAGCAGAGAACGTCACTTCGGCTTTAAGGAGCTAAGTACCAAAACGGGGATTCGCTCTGACCGTACGATCCGCATCGGGTTGCAGGGACTCAGGGAGAAGCTATCAATCGAAATCATCTCGTACCATCACGGCAATCCTCTAGGCCCGCGCTATCGCGTTTACGACCCTAAAGAGATTATGCGAAGGCGCAAAGCCGCGGGCATCGAGATCGACAGCCAGACTAAGAAGATAATGGATAAAACACCAGTAGGTACGGGAGTAGATACTGGTGTCAGTACAGGAGCAGCGACTAGAGTAGCTACGGGTGATAAAACTTACGGGAGTACTCCCGTAGAAAATACACCAGTAACTCCCGTAGATTCTACGGGAGTATATAAATATAGAAATGAAGATTTAGCGGAGTCGCAGACATCCATCCCCTCATCATCAAATAAACAACGCGCGGATGATGAGGCTTACGCCCTACTGGTTAGCGCGTTGAAAAAAGCAACGGAAGAAATCTCTGGTCATGCTTCGTCCCCTGCCGAAGCTGCTCGTTGGGAAGAACTAGCTAACGTGCTTGTGGCAGAGTTGAAGATTGCAGCAGCTCGCACCGCCGTCTCCTCCGTCCCTTCATTTTTGGCAGAACACCTTCGCCGTCGCCTCTGGAAAGTAGACAAACGACAGGCCCGAGCAGAAGGCAGGGAACTACCCGATGAAGTTATGAATACTGCGCCAAGTGTGGATGCCTCCAAGTGCCCGGACTGCGCGGGCACAGGCTGGCACTACCCTGAGGGCATGGAGAAGGGGGTGAAGAAGTGCCGGCACGAGAACCCGAGTATGTCCCAGGAAAGCGAACAACCAGCGACCTAGAATTCAAGTTTCATACAGTTTCAC